>NZ_JBJSWH010000003.1:0-762425 GCF_046087985.1 Aeromonas ichthyocola | reverse complement strand
GGCGAATGCCGTGACCAATGCCGGCCAGGCTACCCAAGTGCAGAACACTAACCTGATGCTGATCCTCGATATATCCGGCAGTATGGGCGAGCCATCGGGGTATCAAGGCATGACCCGGATGCAGGTCATGCAGAAGTCGGCACTGGAGCTGCTCGACAAATACAGCGCCTATGGCAACGTGATGGTTAACATCATCACCTTTGCCACCTCGGCAGCCAACGCGACGGGCGTCTGGGTCACGGTCGACGCGGCCAAGCTCATCATTCTTGGCCTCTCACCGACTGACTCTACCAACTACGATGATGCACTGAACGAGGCAATCAAGGCCTTTGGTGACAGTGGTAGACTCGTTGGCGCGCAGAATGTCTCCTACTTCATGTCTGACGGGCTGCCAAACGCAAATTCGCTGAGCGGCAACCCTGCAACGGTTCCCGACGGCGACAATTCTCTGGGCGGAGGAGACGGGATCAGTGGCGACGGGGTGACACTGAGTGGAGAGACGAAGGATTGGGCTGATTTCCTGACGGCGAACAACATCAACTCCTTTGCGCTCGGTATGGGGTCTGGGGCTACCCAGTCGGCGCTCAATCCGATCGCCTACAACGGTGTCAGTGGAGCAAGCCCGGCGAACACCACAGCCGTGGTGGTGACGGACTTCAGTCAGCTGGCAGCCACGCTGCTCAGCACCGTTGTGGCGCCTCCCCTCTCCGGACAACTGATAGATGGGGTAACAGCGAGTACCGGGGCTGATGGTGGCTGGATCAATTCCATCACAGTTGCGGGCGTCACTTACACCTACAACCAGAAGACTGATACTTCTGGCGTCTCGGGGGGGACTTCCGCCGGCACCTTTAATACGACGACCAACGAATGGTCCATTATGGTCGCCGGGGGCATCCTCAAGGTGGATATGGACAACGGTGTATATACCTATACTCCGCCATCATCCATACCGGTTGGTGGTATCAATCAGAGCTTTGGCTACAGCGTGATCGATAACGATGGGGATACTGCGTCCAGCACCTTGTCCATCATCGTCAATCCGGCGGTAGGTCCTACCGTGGTGCGTGATGACTTCATCATCACCAATCAGGATCCGTCTACCATCCCGGATTGGGCCCTGCTGGTGAACGATACGGGGCCGCTGGCGGCTACCCAGACGATCATAGGGGTCTCGGGCGCGGTCAGTGGTACGGTAACCGACAATGTGGGCTCGGTGACCTTCGATGATACCTCGGGCAATATCACACCCAACACTTACCAAGGGTCCTTCAACTACACCAACAGCACGACCTCGGATACTGCCAAGGTGTTTGTGGATGTGCAGGGCGGGACGCTCACCGGGAGCTATCTCGACGAGATCCTGATTGGTGGATCTGGTGATGAGACGCTCAACGGCAATGCCGGCAACGACATCCTGCTCGGTGGTGGCGGCAACGATGGGTTGAACGGTGGAGAGGGCAACGACATCCTCGTCGGCGGCGCAGGCAACGATACCTTGAATGGTGGTGCTGGCAACGACACTGCCAGTTACATCGACATCACGGGTGGCGTCGGTGTCACTGTGATAGTCAATGGCAACAACCAGGCCACCGGTGGCGCCGGCACCGACAGCCTTAGCAACATGGAGAACCTGGTCGGTTCGATGTTTGGTGACACTCTGACTGGTGATGGCAGTGCCAACATCCTCAGCGGCTTGGCCGGCAATGACACCTTGGCAGGGGGCGGTGGCGACGACCTGCTGATAGGTGGTATGGGCAGTGATACCCTGACAGGCAATGCCGGCAAGGATACCTTCAAGTGGCAGGCGGGAGATGCCGGTGGTACCGACACCATCATGGACTTCACCATAGGGGCCAATGGGGATGTACTGGATCTGAGCGAACTGCTCAGTGGCGAGCACGCCAATGCAGCGTCCTTGGATCAGTACCTGAACTTTGCTTCAGGTCCGGGGGTGAATAAATCGACCTTGACGATCGATCTGGATGGTTCGGGGAGTGGTACCACAACTCACAGTATCTTCTTTGACAATGTGGATCTGACGGCCAATTCGACACGGACCGATCTGCAAATCATTCAGGACCTGTTGAACCAGGGCAATCTCAAGGTCGATCCTTAATCAAACCATGGGGGCCGGGTTTGCCCGGCCCCTGTTATTTGATGAAGTGGACGGCTAAGATAGCGGCAGTATCAGGAGAGGGTCACCATGCAGTCATTCAACTGGGTCGACATCGATGGCATTCGCTATAGCTGGGACGGGCAGGACAACATCGTCTGCTCCGGCCGCTTTGGCTATCAGGCCGCGATGACGGGTGACAAGCTCAATGGTCTGGAGCTGGAGAGTGAGGATGGCGATGTGGCGGGGCTGCTCAATGTGGACTTTGCCGCCTCCAGCATCAGCTTTACGCCGGCAGAGGATGCTCCCTTGCCTCACATGGTGGTGCTGGTTGGCCATGAGTGGGGGCAGCAGGAGTACTCGCTGCAGAGCTTGAGCGACAGCTCCTTGCAGGGGCTGCTCAGCCATGGTGAAGAGCTTGACTGGAGTAGTCTGGCGGTGGTGACGGCTTCCGAGCCGAGCATGCCATCCCAGGGTCACGTTCTGTCGTGGGATTCATTCCATTTCGAGGATGAGTCTCTGCTCGGGGCCGAAGTTCCGTCGTCCGTGATCGCGAGCCATGGCAATCCCCTTGGAGGAGAGATCAGCATCAATATCGACATGACCAATCAGGTGCTGGAGCAGATCCCTCCATTGCACGATATATGAATCCCAATCGACGACGTGCATAATGACCTCCATCTAATCGATGGAGGTTTTTTTCTATGTGGCGTCCCCTTCTTACCCTGTCTGCGCTCGTTGTCAGTGCCCCGCTGATTGCCATCGAGGTGCCCCAGGCTCCCCATCTGGTGGTCAGCGGTTACGCGGAGCAGAAGGCAGAGCCCGACATGCTGACGCTCAACGTCGCCGTGACCGCCCTGGAGAAACAGGGCATCAAGGCCAAGCAGCAGGTGGATACCAAGGTTGCCGCCTTCTTTGGTCAACTGGAGAGCCTCGGCATCAAGCGCAGCGATGTGGAGGCCGGCAATCTGGTGATCTCCCCCGAGTACCAGTATCCGCAGAACAAGCAGCCCGAGATGGTGGGTTATCGTGCCCAGCGCCAGCTGGCGGTCAAACTCTACCAGCTCGACAAGCTGAGCCAGCTGATGGACACCGCCCTCAAGGCGGGTCTGGAGTCCGTCTCCCAGATTGAGTACGGCCTCAAGTCACCACTGGTCATCAAGGAGCAGGCGCGTCTTGGTGCTGTGGCAGATGCCACCAGCAAGGCGGAATCCCTGGCCAAGGCCTTTGGCATGAAGCTTGGCAAGGTGTACAGCGTCGAGTATCGCAACAGCTCACCCATGCCGGTCTATAGCCGAGCCATGAAGGCTGCAGCGGCCCCTGCCGCCGACATGGCGGAGAACAGCTACCAACAGCAGCAGATCAGCATCACGGACAACGTGGAAGCCGTCTTCCTGCTGGAATGATGGACCCTTCAACCGGCCCTGATCTCTCCAAACCCGAGGCTTCTGCCTCGGGTTTGTCGTTATGGAGGCCCTGATCATGGAAGCTGAATGGCAACGCCCAGAGGAAGCACTTATCTGGGCAGGCCCGGGGCAGGGGAGTGATAGACAACTTCGCTCATGCCAGGGGATCTGACGCATAAAAAAATGCCGGTCACTGACCGGCATTTTTGCAAGAGGAGCAGGGAGGCTTAGCCCAGATTGGTGGCGACCCGTTCCTGGCGCTTCTGCTTGAACAGATAGCCCAGACCCAGCACCAGTACCCAGGCCGGGATCAGCTCGACCGAGATGCGGGTGCCGTCGTTCATGTACATGATCACCAGGATGGCGGCCATGAAGGCGAGGCAGAGGTAGTTGCCAAAGGGGCTCCAGAGCGCCTTGAACTTGGTAGTCACCCCTTCGGCAGCCTTGACCTTGCGGAACTTGAGGTGGGCGAGGCTGATCATGGCCCAGTTGATGACCAGGGCGGAGACCACCAGCGACATCAAGAGGCCGAAAGCCTTGCCCGGGATCAGGTAGTTGATCAGCACGCACAGCAAGGTGGCCGCGGCCGAGATAGTGATGGCGGTCAGGGGAACCCCGCTCTTGTTAGTCTTGAGCAGGGCCTTGGGACCGTTGCCTTGCTTGGCCAGGCCAAACAGCATGCGGCTGTTGCAGTAGACACAGCTGTTGTAGACGGAGAGCGCCGCAGTCAGCACCACCAGGTTGAGCACGTTGGCCACCAGGTTGCTGTCGAGAGCATGGAAGATCATCACGAAGGGGCTGCCGCCTTCGACCACCTTGCCCCAGGGGTAGAGGGAGAGCAGCACGGTCAGAGCGCCGATATAGAAGATGAGGATGCGGTAGATCACCTGATTGGTGGCCTTGGGAATGCTCTTCTCGGGATTGTCCGCCTCTGCCGCCGTGATGCCGACCAGCTCCAGACCACCGAAGGAGAACATGATGAAGGCCATGGCCATCACCAGGCCGCCCACCCCGTTGGGGAAGAAGCCGCCCTGGGCCCACAGGTTGCTGACGGAGGCATCGGGGCCGCCGGTGCCGGAGAACAGAAGATAACCGCCAAAGCCTATCATGCCGAGGATGGCCACGACCTTGATGATGGCGAACCAGAACTCCATCTCGCCGAACGCCTTGACGTTGGAGAGGTTGATGGCGTTGATCAGCACGAAGAAGAAGGCCGCCGACATCCAGGTCGGGATCTCGGGCCACCAGTACTGTACGTAGATGCCGACTGCCGTCAGCTCCGCCATGCTCACCAGCACATAGAGCACCCAGTAGTTCCAGCCGGAGGCGAAACCGGCGAAGTCACCCCAGTACTTGTAGGCGAAGTGACTGAACGAGCCGGCCACCGGCTCTTCCACCACCATCTCGCCGAGCTGGCGCATGATGAGGAAGGCGATGAAGCCGCCGATGGCGTAACCAAGCAGTACCGAGGGGCCTGCCATCTTGATGGTGTCGGCAATGCCGAGGAACAGGCCGGTACCTATGGCACCGCCCAGTGCGATGAGCTGGATGTGGCGGTTTTTCAGGCCGCGCTTGAGCTCTTCGCCGTCTTGTTGAAGATCCATTCTTCCTTCCTTACGTCGCTGAATTCACTCGTCTCGCGCCTCGTCTGCCATGGCACTTCCTGTACCCGGCGCGGCATCTTGTGCCGAAAACGTGACGAAATCCGTATTAATATCGTTACGGTTTGCCGCGCACTGTTTTTTATGGCGGCTACCAACCCGAGCAGAATAGTGATAATCGACCACTTGTGCACCTGTTTTCCTCATCATTGGTTTGCTTTGTGGCCAATGTTCAGGTTTTTCATGATCTGGGAAGGGGTTTTGGAAGTGATTGCTGGTTTTATGGTCAATTGGTTTTGGTGCTATTGACCTGTCGGTGGTTTGATGGGCTAGTAGCCCTTTTCAAGGAAGGACTCATATGATCGAAGGTATTGTCGGTGGCTTGCTGCTCGCCACGCTCTGGCTGGGGATCTGGCTCTCCCCTATGTTGTTGACCATGGCTGCGGCCTGCTTGATGGTCTGGGGATGGCAGGGGGCGGATTATCTGGTTAACAACGTCGCCATGGTGCTGACGCTCGCCGCCGGGCTTGGCCTGCTACCCGCCTGCTGGTTGAGCGAGCGGGTACGCAAACGCCACGGCTTGCTGCGTTTTCATGGCATCTTGATGAACAATCGGGAACTCAACAAGCCCGGCCCCCGTCCTCGCCCCTGATCCGCATGACGCCGACGGTTCCGCCGGCGTCATTTCTCCCTGTCTTGCTGTCTTATTATCTTGCCACTCGCCAATCTGATAGTGCTTGATATGGCTATTTTCATGCGGGCAGCAGAGTTGGCGGCGAAGGCCGGTTGCCTCCAGGATCTTGGCGCTGATCTCCTCCACCGAGTGGGAGCTGGTGTCGAGGAAGCGGATCGCCTCCTGGCGGAACAGCCGCTCCACGCTTGCAAGCTCCTGCTCGCACTGCTCGAGAGAGGAGTAGCGACTATTGGCGCGGCGCTGGTTGCGGATCTCGTGCAGCCGTTGGGGGGCTATGGTGAGGCCGAACAGCTTGTGGCGGTTGGCCTTGAGCGGGGCGGGCAGCTCCAGCGAGCCCATGTCCTGCTCGATAAAGGGGTAGTTGGCGGCACGAATGCCAAACTGCAGTGCCAGATAGAGGCTGGTCGGCGTCTTGCCGCAGCGGGAGACCCCGATGAGGATGATGTCGGCCTCGTCATACTCCTTGGTGGTGATGCCGTCGTCGTTGCTGAGGGCGAAGTTGACCGCCTCGATGCGATCGTCATAGAGCTTGCGGTTCTCCATGCCGTGGGTGCGGTGGAGCCTGGGCTCGGCCTTGATCCCGAGCTCCTGCTCGAGGGGGCTCACGAAGGTGTTGAGAAAATCGTGGCTGCTGGCCTGGGCCTTGAGCACCTCTTCCCGCACCAGGGGGTCGACTATGGTGTGAAACAGTATGGGGCGCACCCCGGTCTGGCGAAACTGCTCATCGATGCGGGCCCGCACCTGGCGCGCCTTTTCCTGGGTCTCCACGAAGGGGATGGTGACCTGTTCGAAGACCAGCGGAAACTGGCTCAACACGGCATGACCGAACACCTCGGCGGTGATGGCGGTGCCGTCGGATACATAGAATACGGTGTGCACAGCGGACTCCTGTGGTGTGCTCCTGGGGGGTTGCGAGCAATCAGTATCTCTCGAAACCATATCTCTTTTGTCAACAGGTCTGCCATTCCCAAGTTGTGAACTCGCTTGCAAACCTGAGTCGTTACCTTTTTGTGTCGGTATTGTAGAATGCCTGTGTCAAACGGCCATCCCCAACTCTTGCTCGGGGATTTTTTTGACAATAAGTAGAAAACGTTTTCATGGTCGTTGGCAACAGACACTAACAAAAACACACGACTTGGCACAGCTGGTGCGTTGACACCCTGGCCCACCAACCTGGAGACATGCAAATGCAACAGTACGTACTCTGGTACGAACAGCTCGGTATGCAGGACGTAGAGCGCGTCGGCGGCAAGAATGCATCCCTTGGCGAGATGATCAGCAACCTCTCCGGTGCCGGCGTGTCCGTGCCGGGCGGCTTTGCGACCACCGCCTTTGCGTTTAACGAGTTTCTGGAGTTAAGCGGCCTCAACGGCAAGATCCACGACCTGCTCGACAGCCTGGATGTAGACGACATCGCTGCCCTCAACCGGGCTGGTCAGCAGATCCGTGACTGGGTGGTGGACGCCCCCTTCCAGCCTGCGCTGGAGCAGGCGGTGCGCGAGGCCTATGACAAGCTGAGCGCTGGCCTCGAGGCTTCCTTTGCGGTGCGTTCCTCCGCCACGGCCGAAGACATGCCGGACGCCTCCTTCGCCGGTCAGCAGGAGACCTTCCTCAACGTGCGCGGCATAGACTCTGTCATGACCGCCATCAAGCATGTGTTTGCGTCGCTCTTCAACGACCGCGCCATCTCCTACCGGGTGCATCAGGGCTATGACCACAAGGGCGTGGCCCTCTCCGCCGGGGTGCAGCGCATGGTGCGCTCGGACTTGGCCGCCTCCGGCGTCATGTTCACCCTGGATACCGAATCCGGCTTCAACGATGTGGTCTTCATCACAGGCGCCCAAGGTCTCGGCGAGATGGTGGTGCAGGGGGCTGTCAACCCGGACGAGTTCTATGTCCACAAGCCGACCCTGAAATCGGGTCGCCCCGCCGTGGTGCGCAAGACGCTGGGCTCCAAGCTCATCAAGATGACCTACTCCGAGGACGCCGGTCACGGCCGTCAGGTGAAGATAGTCGACACTCAGGATGCCGAGCGCAACCGCTTCTGCATCACGGATGAGGAAGTGATGGCGCTGGCGAAGCAGGCCCTCATCATAGAACAGCACTACGGCCGCCCCATGGACATCGAGTGGGCCAAGGATGGTCAGGACGGTCAGCTCTACATAGTCCAGGCCCGTCCGGAAACCGTGCGTAGTCGCCAGGAGGCGAATACGCTCGAGCGTTTTGCCCTCAAGCAATCCGGCAAGGTGCTGATCGAGGGGCGTGCCATCGGCCACAAGATTGGCTCTGGCCCGGCGCGGGTCATCTCCTCCATCAGCCAGATGGACGAGGTGCAGCCAGGCGACGTGCTGGTCACCGACATGACGGATCCGGACTGGGAGCCCATCATGAAGCGGGCCTCCGCCATCGTCACCAACCGGGGTGGCCGCACCTGCCACGCCGCCATCATAGCCCGTGAGCTCGGCATCCCGGCCGTGGTCGGCTGTGGCGATGCCACCGACCGTATCGAGGCGGGTCAGCTCATCACCGTCTCCTGCGCGGAAGGGGATACCGGCTTCATCTACGACGGCGAGCTCGACTTCGACGTGGCGGTGACCGAGGTGGGCAACATGCCGCGCCTGCCCATCAAGATCATGATGAACGTCGGCAACCCGGACAGGGCCTTTGATTTTGCCCAGTTGCCGAACGCCGGTGTGGGTCTGGCCCGTCTCGAGTTCATCATCAACCGCATGATAGGGGTGCACCCCAAGGCGCTGCTGGAATTCGACAAGCAGAGCCCTGAGCTGCAGGCCACCATATCCAAGATGATCGCCGGTTACGACAGCCCCCGTGAATACTACGTGGCCAAGCTGAGTGAAGGGATCGCTACCCTGGCCGCCGCCTTCTGGCCGGAGCGGGTCATAGTGCGGATGTCGGACTTCAAGTCCAACGAGTACGCCAACCTGGTGGGGGGCCGTGGCTACGAGCCCCACGAAGAGAACCCCATGATCGGCTTCCGGGGCGCGTCGCGCTACATCGCCGACAGCTTCCGTCCCTGCTTCGCGCTGGAGTGTGAGGCGATGAAACGGGTGCGCGACGTAATGGGCCTGACCAACGTCGAGGTGATGATCCCCTTCGTGCGCACCGTGGGCGAAGCGGAGCAGGTGGTGGAAATCCTGGCCGAGAACGGCCTGCGCCGCGGCGAGCGGGGCCTGAAAGTCATCATGATGTGCGAGCTGCCCTCCAACGCCCTGCTGGCGGACAAGTTCCTCGAGCACTTCGATGGCTTCTCCATCGGCTCCAATGACATGACCCAGTTGACCCTGGGGCTGGACCGGGATTCGGGCCTCATCGCCCACCTGTTCGATGAGCGCAACGAGGCGGTCAAGGCGCTGCTGGCGATGGCCATCGCCGCGGCCCGCAAGGCGGGCAAGTACGTCGGCATCTGCGGCCAGGGCCCGTCCGATCACCCGGACTTCGCCGCCTGGCTGGTCGAGCAGGGCATAGATTCTGTGTCGCTCAACCCCGATACCGTGGTCGACACCTGGCTCTATCTGGCCGAGCAGAATAAGGCCAATTGAGCCAGCACAAACAGCGGCACTGCCACCTAATGGTGCTGTGTTGATGATGCGTTCATGCAAGAAAGGGGGCCATGATGGCCCCCTTTGTTATCTGTGTGGCGTGGCTTATTTCGGGCGCACTTGCTGCTCGGCTCCCGACAGCTCGATCTGCACCTTCACCCCTTCGCTCTTGAGCTTGGTGGCGATGGCGTTGAGATCGGTGCCCGGTTTGGCCTCCAGCAGGGCGATGCCGCCACTGCTCTGTTTGAAGTTCAGGCCGTGGCGAGTCGCCAGTGCCCTGGCGCTGGCATCGTCAGCTTCCACCAGCAGGGTGCCGCTAACGGTAAGCTCCGGGCTGGCGGCCCCTTGCATCAACACGTCACCGCGGCGCAGGGTCTGTGCGGGGCCTTGCTGTCAAGGCTGCGGGCGACCCGCTTCTTGCTGCCGTTGTCGGGAATGAGGTAGGTCTGGCCGTTCACCTCTATGGTGCTGTACTGCTTGCCATCCATGGTGACGGACTCCTCGGCGCAGAGCTGTCCCGAGAGGGGTGCCAGCAGGGTTGCCAGCAGCAAGGTAACAGGTTTGTTTCATGTTGTGACTCCTGTGCGTGTTAGCTGCGGTTGGCATCGTGACCCAGGACCCGCAGGGACCAGTTGAGCAGTTGACCCGGCTGGCTGTTGTTGCGCTCGGTCAGGGTCGTGCGGGCATTGGTGCTGCGATTGAGCAGCGAGACCTGGCGAGTGCCGCTGGCGACGTCGGTCACCGCCAGTTGCCACTCGCCCTGGGCCGATTCACCGTAGAACTTGTGGGAGAGCATGCGCATGTCGCGCAGCCCCTTGGTGCGCACATAACCCAGTTGCTGCCGGTCGAGGGATTGACCCACCAGGCTGTTGTTGGGGTTGAGCAGCACGCTGCGGGTGCCGGAGGGCGAGATGAGCTCGATCAGCAGATCGGGCAGTCGCTGGTGATCCAGACTGACCTGCACCTGCACCGCTTCCACCGTGAGCGCCTGCTCGACCCGGGTGCTGGAGGTGGTCGGGCTGCTGCCCAGATCCGGGATGGCGCCCTGGGCGTTACCTTGCACCGTCACCTTCTGCCACGGCAGCTGTACCAGCGCCGGCAAGGGGTTGTGGGTGGCGGCGCTCGCCAGGGCCTTGTTCACATCGATGAGG
The DNA here is from genome assembly GCF_046087985.1 of Aeromonas ichthyocola. Taxonomy (NCBI): domain Bacteria; kingdom Pseudomonadati; phylum Pseudomonadota; class Gammaproteobacteria; order Aeromonadales; family Aeromonadaceae; genus Aeromonas; species Aeromonas ichthyocola. The sequence goes on along the minus strand of NZ_JBJSWH010000003.1, from coordinate 751,897 downwards.
CCAAAGCCGTAGGTCGGGTTGAACCAGATCCCGGCGGCGTTGCGCTCCCAGCCTTCCAGCCCTGTCACCCGGCGTTGCTGACCATTGGCGGCCGTGTAGCTCAGCGTGACCGCTGCCTGGTTGGCATCGATGCGGGTGGCGTTGCGTGCCAGCAGATCCCGCAGATCCCGCACCGACAGGTCCGGATAGGCTGACATCAGCAGCGCCATGGCGCCAGCTGTGTTCGGGGTGGCCGAAGAGGTGCCGTTCATGGTGCCGTTGTAGTCACAGCCGGCATCCAGCGCCGGGTTGCCGTGCAGCCGGTTGGCGCTCTGACGATCGGTGCGGTTGTAGCCCAGGTCGCAGCCGGGCAGATCCGTGGTGACCATGGCCGGTGAGGCGGTGCCGTACTCGCCGCCTGGAGCCGTCAGGAAGACGTTGCTGCCGACGCTGGAGTAGGAGGAGCGCACGCCGTCTGCGTTGCTGGCACTGACCACCAGGTTCCAGAAGTTGCTGTTGGAAGGATCTATATTGCTGTTTTCAAACGGCAGTCTGAGCTCGCCGCCGGTGCGGTTGAGCACATAGTTGCCGGCGGCAATGCGGCTGAAGCCGTTGCCCGCGGCCTTGATGTAAGCGGCCCCTTGCGCCTTCAGGGTCATCTGCTCGAACAGGCGATCCAGTTGCACCTGGTTGAGCCCGCCGGCCCCCTGGGGGTCGACCAGGCTCATGCCGTAGCTCTGGTTGAAGACGCGGTTGTCGCGGCTGGCCTGGCTGTTGCCGAGGGCATAGAGCCAGTCTTGCTGCAACTGCTGGCTATTGTCGTCGAGCAGGTTGAAGCCTTGCAACTGGGCACGGGGGGCCACGCCCCGGGTGCCGATGGCGTTGTCGACCGCGGCTATGATGCCGGAGACAGAGGTGCCGTGGGCACTGTCTGGATCGGTCGGCGTCGGATCGTCGCTGCCGGTCACCACGTTGCGCGAACCGGGGCGGACGTTGTCGGCGAGATCCGGATGGGCTATGGCCAGACCGTCGTCCACGACGGCCACATTGATCCCCTGGCCGAGCACCTCTGTGCGGTGGGCCCACCAGAGGTTGAGGTCATTGCCCGCCACGCCGCCACGGGCACTGAAGGCATGCTGGCCACTGTTGAGCAGGTGCCACTGCTGGTCCTGCAAGGGGTTGATGCCGGGCAGGCAGCGCTGTGCGCTGGTGCGGCCGGTATCCATGTCGACTTCTCTGCCGGTGAGGGGGGTACAACTCTCGGCAGCCTGAGCCGAGACGACAGCAGGGCCGAGAGCAGGGCCGTGATTGCCAATGCTAACGATGTTTTTCTCATTGATAAACTCCATCTTAAGGGCGCACCGTCCGAGGTGCGACGGGCATCTATACATGAGAAAAGACGATTCAAAAGGCTCTCATTTCGGAGTTGGGAGGGGGCTCAAAGAAATCTCATTCGAACCCATATGGGGGTATCAATGGGGCAGATTACGTGTTTCATTGAGAGTCATTCGCATTCAATGCTAATGATTTTTTTGTCGATATGGTGGCCTGTTGTCAAGCGCCCCTCACCACCTGCCAAGGCTGCCGCTGGTCGCTATCCCTGTTAAGGTAAGGGCAAAACAGCACTCAGGACGGATCCATGACTCTTTTGCAGTGGCAATCAGCCAGCTTGGTTCTTCACGGCGACCAGACTCTCTTCATCCCCGACCTCACCCTGGCGCCTCAGGCGTGCTGGGCCTTCGTCGGCAGCAACGGCAGCGGCAAGACGGCGCTGGCTTCTGCCCTGTGCGGCGAGCTGGCCGTCCGTGCAGGGGGGGTGACCGGTCGGGTGAGGGCCGAGCGCCTCTCGTTTGAGTCGCAGCAGCGGCTGGGGGAGCTGGACTGGCAGCGGCGCAACACCGACATGCTGGGGGAAGAGGAGGAGGCGGGCTATCGGGTGTCGACCCTGATGCTGGAGGAGGGGGGAGAGGAGGCGCAAGCCCGATCGTTGCTGGCGCGCTTCGGCATCGAGTCCCTGTGGGATCGCCCCTATCGCCATCTCTCGAGCGGGGAGGGACGCAAGCTGCTGCTGGCCCGCGCCCTGCTGGGGCGGCCCGAACTGCTGGTGCTGGACGAGCCCTTCGATGGCCTGGATCAGGGCTCGCGCAGGGATCTGATGTCGCTGCTGGCGCAATTGGTGGCGCAGGGGCAACGTCTGGTGGTGATCGTCAACCGCTTCGACGAGATCCCCCCCTTCACCAGTCACCTCGGCCTGCTCGGGGAGCGCCGCCTGTTGCTGGCGGGGGAGCGTGACGCCGTGCTAGGCAGCCAGGAGGTGGCCCAGCTGGCACGGGCCGAGGGGCAGAGCCCGCAGCTGCCCCCTCCGCTCCAGGCACCCACGCCCCTGCCCGCCGGCCCCCGGGTGCAGATGCACGCCTTGCGCGTCGCCTACGGGGAGCAGGTCATCATCGACGGGCTCGACTGGACCATTGCCGAGGGGGAGCACTGGCAACTGGTGGGGCCCAACGGCGCCGGCAAGTCGACCCTGCTCGCCCTCATCACAGGGGATCATCCGCAGGGGTACAGCAATGATCTGCGCCTGTTCGGGGTGCGCCGGGGCAGTGGCGAGAGCATCTGGGAGATCAAGCGCCACATCGGCCTGGTCAGCCCGGCCCTGCACCTGGACTATCGCGTCAGTTGTTCGGTGCAGACGGTGATCCTCTCCGGCTTTTATGACTCCATCGGCCTCTATACCCGCCCGGGGGATCGCCAGCTCGCGCTCGCCAACCAGTGGCTGGCCCTGCTGGGGCTAAAAGATCAGGGGACGCTGCCCTTCCGCGCCCTCTCCTTTGGTCAGCAGCGCCTGGTGCTGATTGCCCGAGCCCTGGTCAAGCATCCGCCACTGCTCATTTTGGATGAGCCCCTGCAGGGGCTGGATCCTTTGAACCGTCATTTGGTGCGGGAGATGGTGGTGCGCCTCATAGGGGAAGGCACCCAGTTGCTGTTCGTCTCCCACCACCCCGAGGATGCGCCCCCTGGCCTCAGCCACCGGCTGAGTTTCGTGCCAAACGGCGCCGGGGGTTATCGCTATCTGCAGGAGACGCTGGATGAGGGGTCTGCCTAGGCCTATTTGACGAGCGCGAGGATCTGGCGAAACGCCGGATGGCGGCAATCTCCCATCAGATCAAAGAGGCACATCTCCACCGAGGTGAGGGATGCGCCTCGGGCCGCCAGCTGGCTGATGGCGAGATCCCGGTTGGCGGCGGTGCGGGATGACGTTGCATCCACCACCAAAGAGACCCGGGCGCCGCTTGCCAGCAGCCCCAGCACACTCTGGTAGACGCAGATATGGGCTTCGATGCCGCATACCAGCCAGTGACTGACCCCGGTTCCGGCCAGGGCGGCGGCGACCGTCGGCTCCCCCAGGGCGCCGAAGCTGAACTTCGGCAGCACAAGGGCGCCTGCCTGCTGCGGCTGCAACTCGGGCACTGTGGCCCCGAGCTTGTCCGGGTTCTGCTCCAGCCAGACAACCGGCAACCCCAGCGCCTTGGCTCCCTGCACCAGTCGGGCCGTGTTGGCGATGAGCGACTCGCTCCCCTCGACCAGACGGGCCAGCTTGCCCTGGATATCGACGACCAGCAGGCCTGTGTCGCGGCGTTCAAGCATGATTTTCTCCTTAGTTTGTGGCGAGTTTCCTGGCACCGAGGTCAACGACGCCGGGCTTCTGCTGACAAGCTGCACGGCGCCTCTTCACGGGTTCGCCATGCCAGAGGGGTCAAGGTAGGCCAGCACCTCTATGTTGTTGCCGTCCGGATCGCGCAGGAAGGCGGCGTAGTAATTGGGGGCATAGTGGGGGCGCAGCCCCGGCTGCCCGTTGCAGGCAAAGCCGGCCCTGACACCGACCTGATAGAACTCATCCACCTGCGCAGCGCAGCTGGCAGTGAAAGCGAGATGACAGGGGGCACCCTGTTCGCCCCGCTCTATCAAAAAGCCCACCTTGTCGTGACCAAGCCGGCCGAAACCTGCGGCGTCTTTGTCTGCCCATTTGAGTTCTATCAAGAGGGGCACCAGCACGGTTGCGTAGAAGCGTCGGCAGTCGTCGAAGCACACCACCTTGATTTCAACATGATCGAACACAACCACTCCTTGTGCTGTTTGGATGAAAGGGAGAGGCAATATGGTCCCCTAGGTGTCACCAGCCGGATCCCCGGGATGATGGGTATCGAATGACCACAATAGGCCAGTTGTGCCTCAAGCGGGGAGGGGGCAAACGCGATAACTGCGTGCGTTATCAAAGATTTTCAGCTCGGGGCCGGAGGGACTTCACCGTCATCTGGCCAAGCTTGCCCGGTTTTGTTGCTTGGCGAAGGGGAAAAGCTCTGTTATGGTGTTGTCAATTAGCCGTTTGGATGGCTAGATGGTTGTGGTGTCGACCTTGATGATGACAGCGCAGCCCCACCACTTTGATGACCATTTTGACAGGGAGTTTCTATGCAGCGTCGTTCCTTCTTCACCCTCTCCGCCCTCGCGCTGCTCGCCAGCAGCCTGCCGCTGTCAGCCTTTGCCATCGATGAGGCGAAGAAAGAGATAGTGATTGGCACCACTGTCGGGGACTTTGCCGACATGGTGACCGACTCCATCAAGCCGCAGCTGGAGGCCAAGGGCTACAAGGTCAAACTGGTGGAGTTCACCGACTACGTGACCCCCAACATCGCCCTGGCGGACGGCTCGCTGGATGTGAACTGCTTCCAGCACAAACCCTATCTGGACAGCTTCTCCAAAGACAGGGGCCTCTCCCTGGCCCCCATCACCCAGGTGCCGACCGGCCCCATGGGGCTCTATGCCGGCAAGCTGGGGGATCTCAAGGCCCTGAAAGAGGGGAGCACAGTCGCCATTCCCAACGACCCCACCAACCAGGCACGGGCCCTGCTGATGCTGCAGGACTTGGGCTGGCTCACCCTCAAAGAGGGGATCAACCCCCTCAAGGCGAGCGAGTTCGATGTGGTGAGCAATCCCCACGACATCAAGCTGGTGCTGCTGGAGGCGGCGCAACTGCCCCGCTCCCGTGAAGATGTGGACTTCTCCGTCATCAACGGCAACTTCGCCGCCTCGAGCGGGATCCCGTTCAGCTCCGGGCTCTTCCTCGAGCGCAGCTATGACTTCATCAACTGGGTGGTGGTCAAAGGGGCCGATGCGGACAAGCCATTCGCCAAGGATGTGGCGGCCGCCTACAACTCCCCCGAGTTCAAGGCCTATGCCGCCAAGCGCTTCGTCGGCTACAAGTACCCCCAGGGCTGGCAGAGCCAAGGCTGAGAGCAGAGCCAGGGCTGAGGGCTGAAAGCAGCACCTGCGATAAAAAAACGGGCACCAGGGTGCCCGTTTTTTATCTGGGAGAATCAGTAGTGGTGCAGCCACCAGCGGGCGGCGACGAGGGCGGTGAGGCTGCCAAGCAGGGCGCTCGCCAGCACGTCCAGGGGCCAGTGCATGCCGATCAGGGTGCGCGACAGGCCGATGCCGATGGCCCAGAGCGGCAGCAGCCAGACCCCGGAGGGGGCCCGGGCCAGCCAGATCAGCCCGAAGAACTGGGCCAGGCTCATGGCGGCTATGCTGTGGCCGGAGGGGAAGGCGTAGTTCACCTCCGTCTGCCAGTGGTGGCCTAGCCAGGCGGGCAGCGCCAGCAACTGGGTTGCGGCGTGGACCTGTTCGCTGCGAACATCGACGCTACTGGCGTAGAAGCTCTTGATGGCCGGGATCAGCTGCTGGCTCTCCAGCCAGAGCAGGTAGGGGCGGGGCTCTTCGGTCAGGTGCTTGATCAGGCTCTTGAGCACCCAGTCGCTGGCGAGCAGGGCCGCCAGGGCGCATCCCAGCGCAATAAAGGGCGCCAGCTCCAGTTTCAGTTTGTAGCGGGTCAGCAGCAGCAAGATGGCGCCACTGACCCCGATCCCGGGAATATCCACCATGCGGGTGAGGGCGTATGACCACCATAGCCAGCCAGATTGCAGGGAGCCGGTCATGAAGGGCTGCCAGGGCAGCGTGGCGAGCAGCAGCAGGGGCAAGGTTAGCAGGGCGGTGAAGCCGAGGACCTGGCTGCGAGAGAGTGACGTGGTGGCAAGGAGGCATGGTCGTTGGGCGGTAGTGAGAAAGTGGCGCATTGTGCCATTAGCCGATCTGCGGGCAAAGTCGGGCGGATGATTTGTTACCTCTGCTTACATATTCGCGACCCGATCCCGCGCCCGGAGCGGGTTATCTGCGAGGTGCTTGTGGCGCTGCGATGAGGGAATGTCGCGCCCTTTCGCACGGGCAGATTGCATCACAGGCTGAAATATCGGGCGGCTTTGGGCTAGAATGGCGCCCCCGTGGCCGGTTGTGAAGTGAAGAGAGCCCGATGAAGATAGTCGTTGATGAGAATATGCCCCATGCCCTTGAGCTGTTTGCCGAATTTGGCGAGGTGGTCGCCTTGCCCGGACGGCAGATGCAGGCCAGCGGATCTGCAGGATGCCGATGTGCTGCTGGTGCGTTCGGTCACCCGCGTCAACGGCGATTTGCTGGCGACCAGCCCGCGGCTCGGGTTTGTCGGCACCGCCACCATAGGCACCGACCATGTCGACAAGGCTTTGCTGGCGAGCCGCAATATTCCCTTCTTCAGCGCCCCCGGTGCAACAAGTATTCGGTCGGCGATTATGTGCTCTCCGCCCTGCTGGTGCTGGCGGAGCGCTATGAACTCAGCCTCTCGAGATGAGCCTCGCGGTGATTGGGGCGGGCAATACCGGTGAGTGCGTGGCGAGCAAGGCCGAGGCGCTCGGCATGCGGGTGCTGCGCTGCGATCCGCCGCGGGCGCGAGTCGCCGGGCAGGCAGGCGAGACAGGCGCATTCGTCGACTACCAGACGGCGCTCGGGCCGACATCGTCAGCTTCCATGTGCCCATCACCCGTGAAGGGGCAGGATGCCACCTACCATCTGCTGGATGCCGAGCAGATCGCCGCGCCGTCCTGCCGGGCAGACCCTCATCAACGCCTCCCGTGGCGAGGTGTGGGATAACCAGGCGCTGCTGGCGCGCCAGCAAGCGATAAGCCATTGCGGCTGGTGATGGATGTGTGGGAGAAGGGGAGCCTGAGCCGCTCAGAGCCCTGGTGCCCCATACCGAGCTCGCGACCCCGCACATCGCGGGCTACAGCCTGGAGGGCAAGGCCCGCGGCACCTGGATGCTCTATCAGGCACTCTGCCAGCAGCTGGGGCGTATGCCGCGCCAGGATTTGCAATCAGCTGTTGCCTGCCCCCAGGTGCGCGGTGGTGCCGGGCCAGCCCGCCGATCAGGGGTTGATCAAGCAGCTGGTCCACCTCATCTATGATGTGCGCCGGGACGATGCCCGCTTTCGCAACCGGATTGGGGTGCCCGGCAGCTTCGATGGGCAGCGCAAGGACTACCCGGAGCGGCGCGAGCTCTCCTCCTTGCAGGTCAGCGGCCCCTTCGCCTGCGACAGGCTGGCCCGGCTTGGCTTTGCCATCTCGCAAAAGATAACCGGCCGGTGAGCCATGCTGGCCACGATCACCAAATGGGGCGCAGCCCGTCTTGCTGCGCCGGGCAGCCCTCAGGCGAGCCATCATCTCAGGCAGGCCCTGCCGACCATGGCGCCACCCGGTCGGCCTCATCGGCGGGCAATATCACAGGAGAGAACATCAGTGAGTCAACAATTCAACGTAGCTGTACTGGGCGCGAGCGGCGCCGTGGGTCAGGCCATGATCGAGATCCTGGAGGAGCGTGCCTTCCCGGTCGCCACCCTCTATCCCCTGGCCTCCAGCCGCAGCGCCGGTGACACGGTGCGCTTTGGCGGCAAGAACATCGAGATCAAGGATGTCGAGGAGTTTGACTGGAGCCAGGTGCAGATCGCCCTTTTCTCCGCCGGGGCCGAGGTCTCTGCCAAGTGGGCGCCCATCGCGGCCGAGCAGGGCTGCATCGTCATCGACAACACCTCCTGCTTCCGTTACGACGAAGACATCCCCCTGGTGATCCCGGAAGTGAACCCGGATGCCCTGGCGGATTTTCGCAATCGCAACATCATCGCCAACCCCAACTGCTCCACCATACAGATGCTGGTTGCCCTGAAACCCCTGCAGGACGAGGTGGGCATAGCCCGCATCAACGTGGCGACCTACCAGTCCGTCTCCGGCTCCGGCAAGGAAGGGGTGAGCGAGCTGGCTGGCCAGACCGCCCATCTGCTCAACGGCCGTCCGGTGGAGCCGACCCTCTATCCGCAGCAGATCGCCTTCAACCTGATCCCGCAGATCGACAACTTCACCGACAACGGTTACACCCGTGAAGAGATGAAGATGGTGTGGGAGACCCAGAAGATCCTGGGGGATGCCAGCATAGCCGTGAACCCCACCTGCGTGCGGGTGCCCGTCTTCTACGGTCACGCCGAGGCGGTCCACGTCGAGCTGCACCAGCCGCTGGACGCCGAGCAGGTCAAGGAGCTGCTGCGCAATGCCCCGGGTGTCACCCTGTTCGAAGACGATGCCGACTACCCGACCCCGGTGCGCGACGGCACCGGCAAGGACGAGGTGCTGGTCGGCCGGGTGCGCCAGGATATTTCTCATCCGAGCGGTATCAATATGTGGATCGTGGCCGATAACGTTCGTAAGGGCGCGGCGACCAACAGCGTGCAGATCGCCGAACTGCTGGTGCGCGATTACCTCTGAGGCTGCTTTGCGGCCTGTGGCGGGGAGGGAACCCCGCCCTAGGAGGTGACTGAGAGGCTAGGGATGTGACCGGGGGCGCACTCTCCGGTTTTAAGAATGTCGCGTGATATCAGTGAGCTAGGTTTTTTTCTACACTCGGGTTCAGGTCTGGGACTCATGTCTGGCCTGGATCGGGCTCGCAGCTGATAGGCGCCGGACGGGAAATATGTCGGATCGCTGGCTTGAGACCGGCGGCTGATTTATATTGAGCCGATTGTTTTGGGGTAACTATCCAGATTTTTCAATGTGATAGGGCCATCATACGAAGGAACGAATATGGGACATTCCCGCATAACGCTGGCAACGCTACTCGCATTGGGTCTTCTGGGCACGGCTCAGGCCGATGAGGCGGGACGAGAGCCTTTCTTTGTCGAGCTCAAGGGCCCGGACGGTGCCGCGCCCCCTGTCGTTCAACCTCAGGCCCAGCCTGTGGCACCGGCCCAGCCGGCTCCTAGGGCCCAGCCCATGGTGCGTCAGGCGCCCAGCGCGGCGGCAGGCAGCTATGGCCCTGTCCGTTCTACCGATACCCTCTGGAGTCTGGCGAGCAAGCATCGCCCCTCCAGCCGGGTGACCGTCTACCAGACCATGGTGGCGATCTACGACAAGAATCCCCGCAGTTTTGCCGACGGCAACATCAACCACATCCTGGTGGGATCCCGCATTCTGCTGCCCAGCGCCGCCGAGGCGGGCCGCATCACTGACGCCGAGGCCCGTCGCCGCTTCAACAGCGACAACGCCAGCTGGAAGGGGCTGAGCCCCAAATACCTGGCCGAGAAGCAGCCCCATCCGGTGGCGACCAAGCCGGCGGCCAGCGCGCCGGTCAAGGCCGTGGCCAAGGCGGCCCCTATTCCGACGGCCGCCTCCAAGGTGAGCGCGCCCCAGGCGGCTGCCGAAACCAAAGAAGTGGCCAAGGCTCAGCGAACCGGCGCCAAAAGAGGCGGTGGCTCCCGCTGCTGCCCAGCCGCGCAGAGCACCACGCCAGCACCGCTGCCTCCGATCCTGGCGACCCTGGTGGGCAAACCCTCCACCGAGATGGCGCTGGCGCTGGAAGATGCCAACGCCCAGCTCGGTCAGGTCACTGAGATGAACCACAGGCTCAAGTTGCGCCTGCAGTCCCTGACCGAAGAGGTGGAGACCCTCAAGGCCCAGTTGCAGGATCAGACCGCGCTGCAAAAAGAGGTGGCGGAGCTCAAGGCCAAGCCGGTGCCGCCCGTGGTGGCCCCCGAACCCAAGCAGAACTGGGTGATGGAGCTGCTCGCCTCGCCGCTGAACCTCGCCATGATCATTTTGCTGCCCGTACTGCTGGTGCTGGCGCTGGTGACGCTCTGGCTGCGGGCCCGCGCCCGCCGCGAGCTGGAAGAGCAGGAGAAGAGCCTGTCGGAGTCCACCTCCATGGTGATGGGGGAGGAGAGCAGCGAGTTTGATGATCTGCTCAGCATCGATGTGACCGACAACGAGCCGTGCGTCCCATGCCGGATCTCAATGACCCCGGTGGTTACAATGGCAGCCTGGATGCACCGCAGCGGCCCCTGTGACATATCTTCAGCGATGATGGTGAGGTGGCGCTGGAGGGTTTCGAGCCGTGGAGCCTGCGCCCAGTCGGCCAGCCGGGATCCGGATCTGGTGCCAGATCTGGATCTTATCCATGACGATTGCAAGGTGCAGCTCAGCCCGGCCATGGATCTTGGCCAGCGAGTCCGAGGCAAGGCCCGGGCCAGCAACGAGATAATGAGCGAAGAGGAGCTACAGGCGGCCCTGTTTGCCGAGCTGGATGCCGACCTCTCCGCCGATCTCAGACCCCGAGCAGAGCCAGCGCGATGTTGGCTCCTGCGACGACGAACTTGCCAGCCTTTGATTTCAGCGATTTCGAGAATGCCCTTTGATGAGCCGACCTGGCAAAAAAGGCGATGATCACGCCGCCTCATACCCGCGCCGAGCGATGACGATGCTGGCCGAGCTGGGACTCGAGCCCACCAAGGCAAGGAGGCCGAGCTGGATCTGGAGTGGGATCCTAACGAGCTGGCGCTCTCCGATTTTGAGGATGCCTTCACCGAGGTGGAGTCCCATCAGGGCGATGTGAAGCCGCGTGAGCAGGCTAACGAAGGCGGTTATGTCGAGATAGACAAGCTGCTGGCTGAAGCCAATGCCAGCAGCACTGAGCAGGAGCCCTATCAGGGCTTCTCGCTGGATGTGGGGCTGGATGGCTTCCCCGAGGTGCTGCCGGAATCCACCGGCTTTGACGTCGATGCCGATGACGGTGGCGTGGGGGCCAAGCTGGATTCTGGCCGTGCTTACCTGGAAATCGATGACAAGGAGAGCGCCCGCGAGCTGCTGCAGGAGGCGGCAGAGCAGGGCAGCGATCACCAGCGCGCCGAGGCGGAGAAGCTGCTCAAGCGCTTGGGATGAGTCCTTTCCAGTGTTAACACCATGAGAAGGGCAGCCAGCGGGCTGCCCTTCTCATCCTGGCCGTCTTATTGCACTGTGCGTGCAAGGGCATTTGAACCGATTTCGCGGTTTGTGGGCCCGGGCTGAGCGCGTATAATCCGGCCCGTTTCTTTCATCCTTTCCCCACAAGACAAGATTCATCCATGCGAATTGCCCTAGGTATTGAATACGACGGCAGCCGGTACTTCGGCTGGCAGCGTCAGCGCGAAGTGATCAGCGTGCAGGCCGAACTGGAAAAAGCCCTCAGCCGCATCGCCAACCACCCCGTCTCCATCCAGTGCGCCGGCCGTACCGATGCCGGGGTGCACGCCACCGGTCAGGTGATCCACTTCGATACCGAGGCGAACCGTGCCGAGGGCGCCTGGACCCTGGGGCTCAACTCCAACCTGCCCCCTGACATCGCCGTGCGCTGGGTCAAGGAGGTGGACGAGAGCTTCCACGCCCGCTTCAGCGCCACCGCCCGTCGCTACCGTTATGTGATCTACAACCATAACTTCCGCCCGGCCATTCTCGGCAGCGGCGTCAGTCACTACCACGAGACCATAGACGCCGACCTGATGCACCAGGCGGGCCAGAGCCTGCTCGGGGAGCACGACTTCAGCACCTTCCGTGCCATCGCCTGCCAGTCCAACACCCCCTGGCGCAATGTGACGCACCTGTGCGTCAGCCGCTCCGGCCCTTACATAGTGCTCGACATCAAGGCCAACGCCTTCCTGCACCATATGGTGCGCAACATCACCGGCTCCCTGCTGCTGGTGGGGCAGGGCCTCAAACCGGTGGAGTGGATAGCCGAGGTGCTGGCGGCCAGGGATCGCAATCTGGCGGGGCCGACCGCCAAGGCGGGGGGGCTCTATCTGGTGGACGTGGATTACCCGGCAGAGTTTGGCCTGCCGCAGTTGCCGCTCGGCCCGCTGTGGCTGCCGGACTCGGCACCGGGTACGACCAGTTTTTAGTAACTGGGCCCGAAAATTTGTGGTTTAATGATCCGTCATTTATTGCCATCGAGCCGTAAGTCATTGAACAATCAAGGCCCGATGCGTTTTGTCAGGCACAAAAGCATTAAGGAATTCCATGAGCTGGCTTGAGAAGATCCTTCCCAAGAGCAAGATCACTACACCGCGTCGTCACAACATTCCGGAAGGGGTGTGGACCAAGTGTACCGCTTGCGAACAGGTGCTCTACCGGGCAGAACTGGAGCGCAATCTCGAAGTGTGCCCCAAGTGTGATCATCATATGCGGATCAGCGCCCGCGCCCGCCTCGAGAGCTTCCTCGACGAGCAGGGCCGCACCGAAGTCGGTGCCGAGCTGGAGCCGCAGGACATCTTGAAATTCAAGGATTCCAAGCGCTACAAGGATCGTTTGTCTGCCGCTCAGAAAGAGACGGGAGAAAAAGATGCGCTGGTGGTGATGAAGGGGACCCTCAAGGGGGTGCCGGTCGTCGCCTGTTCATTCGAGTTCTCCTTCATCGGTGGCTCCATGTCCTCCGTGGTCGGTGCCCGCTTCGTGCGCGCCGTCGAGGAGTGCATCAAGGAAGGCCGCGGCCTGGTCTGCTTCTCCACCTCCGGTGGGGCGCGGATGCAGGAAGCGCTCTTCTCCCTGATGCAGATGGCCAAGACCAGTGCGGCGCTCGATCGCCTCACCAAGGCGGGCCTGCCCTTCATCTCTGTGCTGACCGACCCCACCATGGGGGGCGTCTCCGCCAGTCTGGCCATGCTGGGTGACATCAACGTGGGCGAGCCCAAGGCGCTGATCGGCTTCGCCGGTCCCCGCGTCATCGAGCAGACAGTGCGCGAGAAGCTGCCGGAAGGCTTCCAGCGCTCCGAGTTCCTGCTGGAGAAGGGTGCCATCGATCTCATCATCGACAGGCGCGAAATGCGCAACCGTCTGGCCGGCCTGCTGGCCAAGCTGATGAACACTCAGGTCATCGAAGACTGAACATGAGTTCGCACATGCAACAATCTCAAAGCCGGTCGCTGGTCGACTGGCTTTCTTATTTGGAACAGATCCACCCGGTCAACATCGACATGGGGCTGGAGCGGGTCGGCGCCGTTGCCCGGCGCATGGGCCTCACCCGGTTGCCGTTCAAGGTGATCACTGTGGCAGGCACCAACGGCAAGGGCTCCTCCTGTGCCATGGCCGCCAGCATACTGATGGCCGCCGGTTACAAGGTGGGGGTCTACTCCTCGCCGCACCTGCTGCGCTTTACCGAGCGGGTGCGTATCGATGGGGCCGAGCTCTCTGACAGCGAGCACTGCGCCGCCTTTGCCGAGGTGGAAGCCGCTCGCGGCGAGATTGCCCTCACCTTCTTCGAGTTCGCCACCCTGGCGGGCCTGTGGCTCTTCTGCCGTGCCGCGCCCGACGTGCTGCTGCTGGAAGTGGGGCTGGGCGGCCGGCTCGACGCCACCAATGTGGTGGAGTCCGATGTGGCCATGATCACCTCCATCGCGCTCGATCACTGCGACTGGCTCGGGGATACCCGGGAAGCGGTGGCAGTGGAAAAAGCGGGCGTCTACCGCGCAGGCAAGCCCGCCATCAGCGGCGAGCCCAATCCCCCAGCGACCATCGCGAGCGAAGCGGCACGCATCGGCGCCTCTTTGCGTCAGGTCGGCCGCGACTTCCAGGGCGATGAGCACCATACCGGTTGGGATTACCACGGCCTGAATCACTGGCTGGGGCTGCCCAAACCGGCCCTGCCGCTGATGAACGCGGTCACAGTGCTGGCGGCGCTGGAGTCCCTCGGCCTGCCGCTGGCGGAGTCCGCCATCCGTGAAGGGCTGGCCAATGCCCGGCTGGCGGGGCGGATGCAGCGGCTGCAAGACGAGCCGCTGGTCATCGTTGATGTGGCCCACAATCCCCATTCGGCGGCTTATCTGGCGAGTCAGCTGCGCCAGATCCCCGGCACAGGCAAGCGCCGCGCCGTGGTCGGCATGCTGAAAGACAAGGACATGGCGGGGTCGCTGGCCGAACTCGATGGCCTCATCGACCAGTGGTTCCTGGCCAGCCTCACAGGCCCGCGCGCCGCCACTGCAGAGCAGCTTGCCGCCGCCCTCGGGGACGGGCAGGGCCCGGCGGCGACCTTTGACGGCGTGAGCGCGGCTTATCGGGCTGCCCTGGCCGTATCGAGTCCTGATGATATGGTCATCGTCTTTGGTTCGTTTTACACTGTCGCCGACGTGCTGGCGGCGAGCGCCTGAGCCGTTTCTGAGCATCATGGGTCCAGCGACACGGGCAGGGAGCTGCCTGGCGCTGAGGTTGCATAACAGCATGGCTGCTGGGGACCGTTCATCGTGGATGTCCGCAAGATTGCAGTTGAGTTTAAGTAACATGGGTGGAAATTAACTTGGCTTCGAAGTTTCAAAACAGATTAGTGGGGACCGTCATCCTGGTCGCCCTGGTTGTCATTTTTCTGCCGGATCTGATGGACGGCAACAAGCTGGAGCAGAAGGAAGAGGCGTTCGCCAAGATCCCGCTGCGCCCTGAGCTTGAGCCCGCCAAGCCCGCCTTGCAGGTCTCTGCCGCCAGTACCCTGCCGGCCGATCACCTGGCGAGCCAGCAGCAGGCCTCTGCCGCCACCCAGTGGCAGGTAGAAGAGATTGGGGATACGGTTACCCTGGCCGCCAATCAAGCCTCTGCTGCCACCCAGGCACAGCCAGCGACCCAGGTTGCGGCCAAGCCTGAGCCCAAACCCGTGCCCAAGCCCGAGGTGGTGGCCAAGAAACCGGTGGAGCAGCCCAAGCCCAAGCCGGTGCCCCCCAAGCCGGTCGAGGTGAAGAAGCCGGTGGAGAGCAAGCCGCAGGTGGGTCAGATCAAGTCCATGGACGATCTCATCGCGAGCAAGATGACGACCCAGGCGGCCACGCCGGCACCCGCAGCGGCAGCCCCTGCCCAGGGCAGCTGGATCCTGCAGCTCGGCGCCTTCAAGAATGCTGACAGCGTCAATGCCCTGGTGGGCAAGCTGAGGGCGGCCGGCTACTCGGCCCAGACCTCGCCGAGAACCCCGGTGCAGGGGCAGATCAACCGGGTCTTTATCGGGCCGGATGTCTCCAAGGCCAAGCTGCAGGGCATGCAGAGCAGGATAAGCCAGATGACGGGGCTGAGCGGCTCAGTGGTGGCCTACAACCCCTAAGGCGGGTTTGACGAACGCCGAACAAAAAAATACCGCGCCTCATTTCACAGATGGGCGCGGTATTTTTTTGGCACCTGTTCAGGGTCTCAGGGAGAGGCGGTGCTGGTTTTTAGATGCACTTCACCGGCTTGGGCAGGCCGGCAATCTTGGTGGCCTGCTTGGCGGGTCCCTCGGGGAACAGCTTGTAGAGGTAGCGGCTGTTGCCCTTCTCGGGGCCGTATTGTTTCTCCATCGCCTTGACCAGGGCGCGGATGGCGGGGGAGGTGTTGAACTCCAGATAGAAGGCCCGCACGAAGCGCACCACTTCCCAGTGCGGCTCCTCCAGCACTATGCCCTCCTGCTCGGCCAATACCAGCGCCAGCGCCTCGCTCCACTCTTCGCTGTGGCGCAGATAGCCCTTGGCATCGGTCTCGATGAGTTGGCCGTTGAAATGCAGCTGATGTTGTTCGGACGGGTGCTCTGACATGGAGGCTCCTCGGGCTGTCGGGATTGGGCGGGCATGGTAGCGCCTTGATCTTCGGCGAGCAACCGGCGCAGACGCGCCAGGGGGCATAATTCACCGGGCAGGGCCGTCGCCCCGCCCGGTGTGCGTTCTCTGGACTGGTGCCTTTCTTCGCCCGTCAGACGTTGCCTTGCCGGGTGAGCAGCTGGCCGTCGTTGGCCAGCATCAGCAACTCGTCCGCCAGTTGGCTGATGAGGGTGAGCTGCTGGGTCAACATCAGCTGCTCCTCGCTGCTGTCCGGGGCTATGGCCGGGCATGAGCCCTCGAGCTGGGCCGGCATATCCCCCGCCAGATGGCCGGCGGCCCGCTCCAGGGTATGGCTGATGTGGCGGCTGATCTCGTCAAGGCCTTCTATGGGCTCCAGCCTGTCACGGTGTGCCCCTAGGGCCGAGATGTAGGAGAGCAGGGCGTGGTTGCGCCAGGTGAGGGTGAAGCAGAGATCGAGGAAGCGGCGGCGCTTGCTCGGCTCCACCAGCATGCTCTGCCAGGCCATGGCCAGCTCGCTGTCGGCCAGGTGGGCACACTTGCGGGCCACCCGGTAGTCGAGGGACTCGTCGCGCTGGCGGTGCAGGCTGGCGAGCACAGCCGACAGGTAGCGGGCGTTGGCAGAGAGGGAGTTGGCAATCAGGGTCGGCAGCCGCTTGTATTGCCAGTCCGGCCAGAGCCAGGCCACCAGGGCGTAGGAGAGCAGGCAGCCGAGCAGGGTATCGAGCAGGCGCGGCCCCAGGATGGCGAAGCCGATGCCATCCAGCAGGTTGAACGCCATCAGCACATAGAGGGTGATGAAGCAGACGGCGGCGCTGTAGTTGCTGCGCACCTGGGTGAAGAAGAGGAAGGCTGCCAGTCCCATGATCCCCAGTTGCAGGTGCAATTCGGGGAAGAGCCAGAGCACGGGCACGCCTATCAAGATGCCGGCGAAGGTGCCGAGCATACGCTGCACCAGGCGGCGGCGGGTGGCGCTGTAGCTCGGCTGACAGACGAACAGCACCGTCAGCAGTATCCAGTACCCCTTGTCCAGACTGAATGCCTGCAGGATGCCGTAACCCACCACCAGGCCCAGCGACAGTCGCAGGGCGTGGCGAAACACCATGGAGTTCGGGGTCAGGTGCTGCTTGAGCAGGGTCAGCAACGGCAAGGAGGCAGGCCTCGCCAGGGGCGGCAGGCTGGCGGGAGGGGAGGCGGGGTTTTGCAGCTCCTCGGCGCTGGCCAGCAGCTCGTTGATGCTGGCCAGGTTGCGGCGCAGGAACTTCATCGGCGTCAGCAGGGTCTTGGGATAGTGCTGCTTGAGATGGGTGAACTCCAGCTGGTCGCCAAGGGCCTCCAGGGTCCAGTGGATGCGCTTGTGATGGGCATAGGGCTTGTGCACCAGGATGGCGTAACCGAGCCGCTGGCACGCCTCCGAGAGCTGCAGGAACACCTCCTGGAAGCCGTCCAGCACTATGCCCTGCTTGAGCTCGGCCTCGAGCCGGCTGTAGGGGTAGTGGCTGGAGGTGGCCCGCTCCTGGATCTCCAGTGCAAGCAGGTAGAGCCGCAGCAGGCCGGCGAGCTCGGGTGCCGCCTGATGGCGGGTACTGAGGCGGGCATTGAGCGCCGTCTTGGTTAGATTCAGGGCATTGACCAGGTTGATGTTGAGCTGGGCCAGGTTGTGGCGAATGGCCTGGGCGCCGTGCTCGTCCGCCGGGAAGAAGCGGGACTTTTCCAGCAGGTAGCGGCCGAGGGCGAAATAGCTCTGGGCGAGCTGCTCGTGCAGTGTCTTGTAGGGCAGCAGCCAGAGCCAGACGAGAGAGACCAGGCCGTACCAGAGGGCGCCGGCACCGAGCGCCAGCGGCTGGTAGAAGAGATCCGGCGCCTTGGCGGCTCCCAGCATGGTGTAGATGGCGATAAGCAGGGAGCCGAAGCTGATGGTGGCGTAGCGCTGACCGAGCGCCCCCACCATCACGAAGATGAAGGTGGAGCCCGCGAGCCCCAGGGCAAACAGCCAGGGGGTGGGGAAGAGGTACTGCACGCACAGGGAGGCAAACAGGAAACAGACCAGCGTCATGGCGAGGTTCTTGACCCGGCCCCACAGGCTGTCATCTGTCTCGGCGATGGCCCCCGCCACTACCCCGAGGGAGAGCAGCACGGTGAGCTGGATGTCACCGGTGGCCAGGGCGAAGGCGAGCAGCCCCAGGATGGCCAGCAGTACCTTGAGGGCGAAGTAGATGTGGCTGTCTGTCAACAGGCGGCGCAATAAACCTGAGAAGTCCATGGGCATGCTAGGCACCACCCTTGAGCGAAATGAAATGGATATGGCTGTCTGTCAACAGGCGACGCAGCAAACTGGAGAAGTCCATGGGCATGCCAGGCTCACCCTTGAGCGAAATGAAATCGATGTGACTGTCGGTCAGCAGACGGCGCAGCAAACTGGAGAAGTCCATGTGCATGCCAAGCACCACCCTTGAGCGAAGTGAAATGGATGTGGTGTCGGTCAGCAGACGGTGCAGCAAACTGGAGAAGTCCATGGGCATGGGATAGACGCAACCCTTGAGCGAAACGAAAGTGACAGCATAACTCGTCGGTAACGAAGTGGCCCTGATTTGGATCAGGGCCACTTTGCTTCATATCCTTGATTTGCAACTTATCCTGACAGAAACAGGTGCCAATAAAAACCCCGCCGAAGCGGGGTTTTTCATCAGTTGCGGTTGCCGCCAAGCAGGCTCAGCAGACTCAGGAAGATGTTGTAGATGGAGACATACAGGGTCACGGTGGCGGAGATGTAGTTGGTCTCGCCGCCGCGCACTATCTGCTGGGTGGTCAGCAGGATGGCGCCGGAGGAGAACAGCATGAACATGGCGGACAGGGCCAGGCTCAGGGCGCTCATCTGCAGGAAGATGTTGGCGACCATGGCCACCAGCAACACCCAGAAACCGACGAACAGCATGCCGCCGATGAAGGAGAGGTCACGCTTGGTGGTCAGGGCATAGGCCGACAGACCGAAGAAGGTGAGCGCCGTGCCGCCGAGCGCGGTCATCACTATCTCGCCGCCACCATTGTTCATGTACATGTTGATGATGGGGCCCAGGCTGTAGCCCAGCAGGCCGGTCAGGGCGAAGGTGAACACCAGCCCCATGCCGTTGTCACGGTTTTTCTCGGTCAGGAACATCAGACCATAGACACCGATGAGGAAGATGGCCCAGTGCAGGGGCGGCATGTTCATCACGGTGGCAACCCCGGCCACCACGGCAGAGAAGCCAAGAGTGAGGGAGAGCAGCATATAGGTGTTGCGCAGCACCTTGTTGGTGTCACGCGCGGCACTCTGGGTGCCAGTGTAGATAGAACGGGTATCCATCTTGGTGTCCTCTTGATTTCCGGGGTGAGGCGGCAGATTCCGCTTCGTTAACGCATTGTATGCACTGAATGTGTGGATGACGAGCGCTGATTTCAAGCGCCCCCCAACTGTGTCGGCCTCTACTATTCCAGAGCAAAGATGTATTGCGCATGAACAAGAGGATGAAGCAGCACGAGCGGCAAGGGGCGGATGGATTTGCAGACCTTGGTGCCGGCTGGCTGCGGCGGCTACTCAGTTTGCGCCCGCCCGTGCCGGGTGACCTGTCTGGGCGAATAGCCAAACAGCTTGCGAAACGCCGTGATGAAGTTCGCGACATGGCTGTAACCCGCGTGCTCGGCGGCCTCCTGCAGGGAGATGCTGCGCTTATCGAGCGGGCCTTGCTTGCCCCGCTCAAGCACCCCGCCTCGCTGTTTGTGGCTGTGGCCAACAACCCCTTCACGCCGGGAGTTGGTCGATCCGAGTTTCACCGGGATCAGTTGCGGCAGTTTGCCCTAAGCGTGGCGGCGCGCCCCGGTCACAACCTGCACGTCACCAGCCGCTACTTCGAGGAAGAAGACCACCACTCTGTCTATCACCTGGCGGTCTACCAGGGGTTGCAGCAGCCGTTTCGGGGCTACCGGCGGGATCTGACCCCGGGCCTCTTCAGCCGGCAGGCTGTCATCGCCCACTACGAGGCCCTGAACCGGCGGCTTGGCAGCCAGCTTCGCCCCCAGAAGGAGAGCCTGCTGACTATCAGGGAGAAGGGCGAGCGCTGGCCCCAGATGCAGATCTCCGTGGCCGACGCGCTGCTGGAACACTATTACGGGCAATGAGCAGGGGATGGGCAATCAATAAGGGTAATGAAGGCAGGCAGTTAAGGTGGAGAGTGGAGGCGAAGAGTGAAGGTGAAGAGTGAAGGCGGACAGCGACGCCCTGCGGGGCTGGGCCCGGCCATTTTCGGGTGGCCGTTTGTACGCAACCGGGCGCGGGATCCGGCCTTCTTGTCTTGTCGGATGGCGCCAGGACAGGCGCCGCTTCACTCATAGACCCGGCCGAGGTTGTCCGGGCTTTGCTGTGTCCGCCGCTCCCCGCATAGGCCGCTTGGCCTGCTGCGCAGACAGACCCGCAAAGGGCCTTTTTCTTGTCGGCGCCCATCACCCAGGTGCAACCGACGTGTAAATGCAGAGCGATGAGGGTCCTGATCTCTCACGCCATGGTCTCGTTCGATCGCCCAATCTCGCCTCACCGCTCCCCCAGTGGATGTCGCCTGAAGCCGTTTGGCGTCATGCATGGAAGAAACTCGCCAGCCGGCCCCGGATATGGATGACAAGAACAGCCGCAAGCGATGGAGAAAGGAAAATGGGCGGTGGTGCAGGTTATTGAGTCTGTCGAATTAAGGCCTCAAATGCTCCCTCATTCTGAGGCGATATATTTCATTGGCAAATTGTTATTTTAATGTTAACTAATCACAAACTAATTATTATATCCATGAGCCAGCTTCTGAATACCTTAATTTAAATTTCATTAAGTCAGAGTTCAGTTATTACTTATAAAAAACAGCTTTTTTCTGATCGTAAACGTTTTTTTATCGGCTAATCTCGATCGAATGTATCGAGGGATCGTTCCCATAGAAAGATTATCTGTTGCTATCAATGTCTTGTTTGGACTTTAATGCTGTTTTTATTGTCTTTGTGGTTTTTTGATCTGCTTGGTTGCCTTTTAATTCATCTATTTGATGGATATTATGTGGGTGTCAGAGTTTAATTCTGTTTACGAGCCTCGATTGGAATTATTTCAATCGAGGTGAGGGCATGAATTGGAACTCTCATATTGTCACCGAATTCATGTCGTCTAGATTGTGCTCCCGGGTACGATTTTGGCGGAGCTTACCCCCTTGTTGCCGGTTTTCGGTGCGCATCCATCGATAATGGGTATGGGAACGAATCACTGTGGAGCGATGGTATCTGGCCTGTCACAAGACAGGAAAACATAATGCACTCAGGGTTAAAGCATTTCTGGCACATCTGAATATTGAGGTGCTGATACCCCAGATTCGCATGCATCAGTCGAGGCTGGATCGCCCTGGTCAAATAAGGTCCGTTTGGGAGCCATTATTTCCAGGCTATCTCTTTATTCACTTCGATCCTGAGACACACCATACGTCGAAAGTGTCGGCTTGCCCTGGCTTGAGCCACCTTGTGCGGTTTGGCGGGGTGATAAATCCTCTGCACGAGGCCGTGGTCGATGAGGTCCTGCAGTTGGTGTTGACGGTAAATGTGGAGGCAGACGAGTCGATAAAGCAGCTCGTGAGCCCTGAGCCCCAGGCTCAAAAAGCACCAGCCTTGACGGAGTCACAACGCAGGCAGATAAGGCGGGTGATGGCGGAAAAAAATGGGGTGACACGTTCGGCACTGTTTTATGCATTTGTCGAGGCGAGTCGATGCTGCCCCTGACAATTGAAGTTATATAGCTGATTAGGTGAGTCTGTATTTGATACCCAGAACATCAGCCATCAAGAACCTGGTAATCGAGCATATTGTGAAAAAGAGTGACGTCAAAAAACAGAAGATTTATGGTGCGTTGCTGGCGTTATGCCCTGCGGTGGAAGGAAATATCCCGCCTTATGATGACTGGCCCAAGACGCGGGAAATTGCAGATGCGTGCAATGAGACCATCTATTCAGCGAGGCTCTACTTGCTGGCACTGGCAGATGAGGGGGCAGTTTATTGTTCATATCAAAACGTGAATAACTCCCTGCGCTGGTATCCTAGATTGTGCAAGGACGAACTGCCTGATATAGAGCCTGTCATTCTAACGCCACTAGCATGATCCATATATGACAGCATCCAATATGTGGATGCCGTGATGATGTCTCTACTCTCCATTATATGTTCATTCTCCCCCCGAGAGGGAGGCTTCTTGCTGGTATTGATAACCTACTGCCGCGGCGCTGATTAATGGCGCCATGGAGCAAAATAATGATTACAGTTTAATAAAACAAGATATATCAGGGAGATATATTTTCAGGGTGACTTTTGTCAGTGACATAGACGTTTATTTACTGCTAGGTACTTGCCAGATGTATATCAATGCTCAGGATGTATTTTTCTGAGAGATAGACTTTGGCGCTTATTAATTTACACATTCATTTGAGGTTTTTATGAAAAAGTCCCTGTTGGCCATGGCCGTTGTGCTCTCCTCTGGTATGAGCCTGAATGCATTCGCTGCCGAACCGGCGACAATCGTGACCGGTGGTACCGTTTATTTCAACGGTGAGGTTGTCAATGCGGCCTGCGCGGTGAGCTCCGACTCCCTGGATCAAACTGTTTATCTGGATCAGGTACGCACTGCCGCCTTTAACGGCGCGGCGGATGCGCCTGCAAATCAACCGGAAAATTTCGAAATCAAACTGGTTGACTGCGATACGAGTGTACAGGCCACGGCCGCAGTGTCATTCACGGGCACCACAGCCCCTGGCAAGACCTCTGTGCTGGCCAACTCGGCGGGTTCTGGTGCTGCACAAGGGGTGGGTTTGGTGCTGATGGGGCCGGACAGCGAGGTGCTGGAGATCAATACCGGTGTACCCTCCAGCAAGGTGACCCTCGTAGATGGCACCACAGTCATACCGTTGTCGGTCGACTATATCTCCACCAGCACTGTGGTCACACCGGGCCCCGTCAGCAGCGTGGCCAATTTCAACGTGCATTACGAGTAAGGGAATTGGCTGGGTGGCTCCTTGTCGGAGCCACCCATTCCGTTATGTCCCAACGTTAGATTGCAGGGTGTCTCGGTATCGGGGGGGCAGTCGTACAGGCACTTGCTGTCACGCAATGACACTCCTCTTTTTGTTTACCCGCGGTACTTCCGTCTTCCGAGAAGGCAATGGGGTACTGGTATCACCGGCAGCCTTCTTGATTGATGAATGCCCATGGTCGGTTGACGGTCTGGGGTCGAGAGAGCCGGCAGCAGGGGAGCCGGGTGCAGGAGTCGAGGCACCTTTTTGGTGAGTAGGGCTCTGCAATCTATTGGGTCATCGCCTTGTTATCGATCGTTTCGAAGGGGCCGTCGGTGCTAAGAGCATTGCAAGGGATGTCGCTGTCCATTCTGGTCGCCATGACGCCATTGGGTGTCGCGGCAGAGGGGGGCAAGCGAGTACGAACTGCCGGCGATGTGAACCTTGAGGGGCGCGTCGTTTATTCAACCTGTGCCATTGGCGCACCCGAAACAGCGCAGCTGATATCGTGGCAAGAGGGGCGAATCACGTCCACAGAGTGGACCGATGCCAAGTTGTTTGATATTCGGCTGAGCGAATGCACCTCTGCGGTCAGTCAGAATGTGAGTGTCCGTTTTAGCGGTGTCGAGGATGAGGGCACAGATGATGTCGGGAGATCGAATGAGGTTGAAGAGGGGGCCTGGAATTGGTCCGATGGTCGGGTGGTCATTCAGGTTGCCCATGATCCAACACTCTTGCGTTTCGTAAATGGTCCCGTATTCCGGTTCCACTCCAAATTCAAATTTTTGGTGCCCATGTCCAGTGAGTCACCGGTCAGCGTTCCAGTATATTTTTTAGTCGCCTATCCTTGAGAGGTATTTATGATAGCGCACAAAAGCATGCATTCACTTTTTATAGGGGCTGCCCTCTATTTCATCAGCACTGCCATTCATGCGGGTGGTGTGGTGCTGGGTGCCACTCGCGTTATATATCCTCAAGGCAATAAACAGGTGTCGTTGGCCGTGACCAACACCGATGAGAAGGCGCTTTTTTTGATTCAGTCCTGGTTCACGGATAGTGAGGGAAAAAAAAGCAATGACTTTGTGGTCACGCCACCATTGTTTAAATTGATGCCGAAAAAAGAGAACACCTTAAGAATTATTTATGTGGGGGCAAATCCGCTGCCCGCCGATCGTGAAAGTGTTTATTATCTCAATGCCAAGGCCATCCCTGCTGTTTCAGAGGCGGCTCAGAATAGTAATACCCTGCAAATTGCCACCCAGAGTGTCATCAAGTTGTTTTATCGACCCCAAGGGCTGGCCGTGCCACCGATAGAGGCGCCCGCCATGCTGCGTTGCAATCTCGAGGGCAGCATGCTGACGGTTCGCAACCCGTCGCCCTATTTTGTCACCATGGTCAATCTGCAGGTAGGAAAGACAAGAGTCGCCAACATGATGGTCCCACCATTGGCGACTGAGCGTGTCGACGTCGACAACTTGACGGGGGATGTGACATTTCAATCAATCAATGATTACGGTTCTCAAACCAAGCCGTCCATTTGCCCTAAATCGTAATGGATGCAAGCCATGTCGTATTCGAAGTCACTGGCCGTATTATTGGCGGGATGGGGCCTGCTCTCTGATGCTCAGGCCGATGTCCAGTTTAATCCTGCATTCTTGTCAGGTGATCCGTCCTCGGTGGCGGATCTGGCTGCATTTGAACAAAACGAACAGCTACCGGGAACCTACCGGGTCGATATATTTCTGAACGATCAGTTTGTGGATACCAGAGATGTGGTGTTCGCCGTCAGCACATCCAAAAAGGATGGCGATGGTTTGCGGCCAGTGCTCTCCGTCGATGATCTGGTTGCCTTCGGCGTCGATGCGCAAGCGCTGTCAGAGGGGCAGCCCGCCGTGGGGGAGGAGATGGCCGGGCCTGTCGATATTCGGGAGCTGATCCCCGGTGCCGATTATGTCTTCTACTTTGAGCGTTTGCGGCTCGATGTGAGTATTCCGCAGGCTGCCATGAGTCGGCGCGTGCTGGGTGAAGTCTCGGAAGAGCTGTGGGATGAAGGTATCAACGCGCTGATGCTGAACTACATGTTCAGTGGCAGCAACAGCGTAGGCAAGGAAGATATAGGTGATGACAGCTTTGTTGCACTCAACACCGGTATCAATATGGGGGCGTGGCGGTTTAGAAATTACTCGACCTGGAACAAGGGTGATGAATCGAGCGAATTGCAGAGTGTGAGCAATCATATTACGCGGGCCATCATCCCATTGAAGAGTGAACTCGTCATAGGTGATAGCAGCACCCTGTCCGACATATTTGACAGCGTGGGTTTTCGTGGCGTGCAGCTGGCATCAGATGAACAGATGTACCCCAGCAGCTTGCAGGGATATGCACCCACGGTACATGGCATTGCGAAGAGCAATGCCAGCGTCACCATCAAGCAGAATGGCTATGTGATTTACCAGACCCATGTTCCTCCGGGTCCATTTCTGATTGAGGATCTGTTTGCGACCTCGGCCAACGGCGACCTTGATGTGGAAGTGAAGGAGAATGATGGCAGCATCAGCCATTATGTTGTGCCTTTTGCATCCATTCCAACCTTGCTCCGTGAAGGTCGGGTGAAATATGACGTGACGTTAGGGAAATATCGTTCTGGCAGCGATATGCAGGAAGAGCCTGAGTTTATTCAGGGTTCCCTCGCCATGGGGGTTCAGGAAACGGTGACGCTCTTTGGCGGAACACAATTATCGTCGGATTATTACTCCTTTGCGGTGGGGATTGGCAAAAACATGGGGGACTTCGGTGCCATCTCGGCCGAGTTATCCTATGCAAATACGGTACTGCCGGATGAAAGCGAGACACAAGGACAATCCTTCAGCCTGCTTTATGCCAAATCACTGGTGGACCTTGGCACTGATGTGCAGCTACTGGGGGCCCATTATTCTACGCAGGGATATTACACCTTCGCCGATAGCACCTATAAATCCATGTCTGGTGATCTGGATGACGGTAATAATGAGTCGGACGATTCTGGCCATGATGATGAGCCAGTCAGCCGCTATGACCTCAATTATGCCAAGCGCGGCAGGTTGGAGGGCAGCATATCCCAGCAGATAGGGGATGCCGAGTCGGTCTATTTGAGTGCGCGAGTGCAAAATTATTGGGAAACCGATGAAGAGGACAGATATCTGCAACTCGGTTATTCCGGTGTGTGGAAAGACATCACTTACTCACTCGCATACAGCTATAACCAGAGCGCCTTTGAACCTGAAGAAGACAAGGTCATCTCGCTGAATATTTCCCTCCCCGTCGGGCGATGGCTGGCAACCTCGGATGATTACGCCTCTGCCTACGCTGATTATGGTGTCAGCTACGATGCGGATGGACGGACGACGAACCGGATTGGGCTGAGCGGGACCGCCTTGGAAAATAAGAACCTGAATTACAGCGTTCAGCAGGGATATACCAACCAGGACGTGGGATCCAGTGGCAATGCACAGATCCAGTATCAAGGCGCCAGAGGCGATATTGAGCTCGGATATAACTACAGCGAGGACAAGCAGCAGGTGACCTATGGCGGAACTGGCGGTGTTGTGGTGCATGCGGGCGGCGTGACCTTCAGCCAGCCACTTGGCAACACCAATATTCTGGTGGCGGCACCGGGTGCCGAGGGGGTCGAGATTGAGAACACCATAGGCACTGTCACCGACACCGATGGCTATGCCGTCATCCCTTATGCCTCTAGCTATCGCCTGAACCGCGTCGCGCTGGATGTGAATTCGTTGCAGGACGACGTGGAGGTGGATGAAGCCGTCGCCATGGTGGTGCCGACCGATGGCGCTCTGGTGCGTGCAACGCTTGAGACCAGGAAAGGGATCAGAGCGCTGTTTGCGCTGACTTTCGATGGCAACCCCGTTCCCTTTGGCGCGCGTGTTGTCAGCGAGCAGGAGGGCGTATCGGGCATTGTGAGTGAGGAGGGGGTGGTGTACCTGGCTGGTCTGGCTCCCACAGGATCCCTGGATATCCGATGGGGTGCCGGGCAGGATCAGCGCTGCGGGGCCGATTACCTGCTGCCGGAACCGGCGAAGCAGGCACCCATCACCCGGTTAGCCATAGCCTGTCATCAGAATAAATAGACGCATCGTCAGTGTTTCTCCTGAATGCTTGATAAATATTCCTGTTATTTAAATGAAAGGTGTGAGTAATGAGGGTGTGTCATTATTTTTCAGGTGACCAGTGGGCCTATATGGGTGGCAAGAGTGCATTCACCGGGTTGATACGTTTGGCCATGATTTCTGGAATATGGGGAAGCATGATGGCGAGTGTATTTCATGTATCCACCGTCTCGGCCAAGACATATCTGGGGCCACCCAGTGGTCAAATAACCATAACGGCACCAGAGAATAATTCCGAGGCTTATCTGGTGGCGAATGCAGGATTGACAGCCGCCAATGTCTGCCACCCAAGTGATCCCACGGTCAAAGATAGAGAGGGGAGTTTTTTCAGCTATACCGCGGCCACGGCTCATACCGTCGAATTTAATGGAAAAGTACATACCCTCATGTCAACGGGTAATCCCTATTTCGGGGTCATAGTCCCGACCAGGGATACCTCAGCCCCAGACAGTGATGCCGTCCCCCTTGCCTGGACGTTCACGACCTGGTATCCGACTCCCAACGCCACGCGGGCACCTGGCACCGATGCCATTGATGCAAGATTTCGTTATGTCTTGTATGCCATGCCCGGTGAGTTGCCAGCAGGCAGTTATGTGATTCCGCAAATGGAGGCGTTTTTGGGTGTTGATTGCCGAGATGAGGAAGGGAGGACATATCAGGATCGCGTCGGGCAGCGGGCCTTTACTGTCAATGTCGCCGCCCGGGGGTGCGACGTGACCTCTCCGGCGCATACCTACATCGACTTCGGCGAGCTGAGTTCCCGTGATTTCTCCGCCGTTGGCAGTACCACCAGCACTATCCCCACCATGATCAGCTTGCAGTGCGATCCCAATGTCGAGATCCACTTCACACTCTCGGATCAGACCAACCCGAGCAACAGAACCAGCATCGTAGAGCTGACTGGCGACAGTACCGCCCGTGGGTTGGGGGTTCAAGTGGTCAATCCAGGGAGCGGCAAGTTCTATTCGCTGGGGCCCGATGACGCCAGCAACCACGGCATCAATCAAGTCTGGCTGGGGCAGAGTGGTCCCCAGGGTGGCACATTCAACTTCCCCCTCGGCTTTCGCTATATCCGGACCGGGGAGATGACGGCCGGTACGGCGACGGCCCTAGTGGGTGTCACTTTATCCTATCAATGAGGCGGACGTGATGAACAGCAAGATAGCCGCGAGCATCGGCCTTGCCCTGTGCGGCGCCGTCTTCTTCGCCGGGGCGGCGGATGTGACTATTGAGGTGCGCGCTACCCTGATCCAGCCGGGTTGCGTCATCAACAACAATGCGGCCGAAATCGTGGACTTCGGCACCTTCCCGTCCAGCAGCATCAGACTGGGGGCGCCCCCCTCTCAACCTGGTTTGATCCAGACGGTTTCTATGCCCATCAGCTGTGTGGACATGGGCACAGGAGTGACGCTGAGTGTCAACGCGGCGGCCTCTGCGGAAAACCCCGCGCTGATAGAGACCGGCAAGGCGGGGCTGGGGGTGGCTCTCTCGACCCAGAGTGACGTGGCCGACAGCGGTGACTGGATAGTGCCCAATACCGGAAAACTGTCGGTGCCTCTGCTCAATGGGGAGGGGACAGTGCTCTTCTATGCGGCCCCTGTGGGTACAGGCGCCCTGCCACAACCCGGGGTGTTCAGCGCCCAGGCCGTCTTGAATGTGGAATACCCATAACACCGGTGGCTGCCCGGATCCGGCCAGAGGAATCCTGGCGATGGCGCGCCCTCTGATGGTCTCTGTCTGACCCCATGCCCGCGTTGGCAGCCACAGCTCGCCCTGCTCGATAGCCCGGTGAATCCGGTTCTCTCGTTTTCATGTGCCCTTGTGATGACCTGATCCCGGTGATTCTGGCTGGCCTCTGCTGGGTCGCAATAGGGCGCTTGCCCAGCCGCAAAAACGACAGGGCAGGGGGGCAAGGTATACAAGTTGAACAGCTTATTAGGACATACGATGAAACAACTATTCATGTGGATATGCGCGTCCATGGCGGCCTTGTTGCTGACCGCCTGTGGCGGGGGAGATGAGGACTCGTCATCACAGCCGGAGTCCGGGAGCGGCGCGACGTCCATGGTCTCGCTGCAGGTAACCCCGCCCCAGGGACGCATACCTGTGATGCTGGGGCTGCAATATGTGGCGCAGGCGGTGATGAGCGATGGCAAGGTGCAGGATGTGACGGCGCTCGGCGATCTTCAGTGGCGCAGCAGCGACAGCGCCATCGCGACCATCACGAGCACAGGGCTGGCGACCGGAGTGGCGCCGGGCAAGGTCACCATCACGGCGTCAGGAGTGGGGGCCAATGGCACTCCTGTCGAGGCGAGGGCGCAGCTGGAGGTCAGCAATGCCCAGGCCATAGGGTTGCAGGTGGCGCCCCCTGCCACCCTGGTGGCGTCGGGCTTGAGCAAGCGCTTTACCGCCACCCTGCAGCTCTCCGACGGTACCACCCTGGATGTGACCCCTGAGGTGAGCTGGGCCAGCGATGATGCGGGCACCGCCACAGTCGCGCAAGGGTTGGCGACCGGGATAGGGTCGGGCGTGGCCAGCCTGAGTGCGAGCGGTCTCTTCCAGGGCAAGAGCGTCAGTAGCGCGGCGCAGCTCACGGTGAGCGACGCCACAGTCACCGCCTTGCAGGTGACCCCGGCAGCGAGCACGACGGCGATCGGCCTGGCACAGCCTCTGATCGCCACCGCTGTGCTCTCAGATGGCACCAGTCAGGTGGTGACGGACATAGTGAGCTGGAGCAGTGGTGACAGCGCCACCGCCACCGTCAGCAATGAGCAGGATCTCTGGGGGCAGGGGAAGGGGGTGAGTGCCGGCACCACGACCATCACGGCCGTTGGCACCTTCAATGGTCAGCCCATCGCTGGCTCGGCTCAGTTGAAGGTGAGCGATGCCACAGTGACAGCACTGCAGCTGACGCCCCCCAGCCTGAGGGCGCCGATAGGTTTGCCCCAGCAGTACAGCGCAACCGCCATGCTGTCCGATGGCAGCAGCCAGCCTGTGCTGGATGCCAGCTGGAGCAGCAGCGATCCCGGCATGGCTACCATCAGTGTCACCGGCTTGGCCACGGGGGCCAACGCCGGCACCGCCACCCTCAACGCCAGCACCAGCGTCAACGGCCAGATCTTCAGCGGTCACGCGCAACTGACAGTGACAGACGCCACAGTCACCGCCTTGCAGGTGACCCCGGCCAGGGGCTCGGTATCTATTGGCACTAGCCAGCGTTATGAAGCCACGGCCCTGATGTCGGACGGCACCAGTTTGCCGATGTCCGACAGCGCCAGTTGGGTGAGCGACCCCCTTGTTGCCACCCTCGATGGAAGCCATGCCACCGGGACGGGGGTGGGCACCACAGACATCAGTGCCACCGCCGTCGTCAATGGCGTGTCCGTCAGCAACAGCGCGTCCCTGACGGTGAGCGGCGCCAAGGTGACCAGCCTGGAGGTGAGCCCGGGCATCGAGACGGTGTCGACGGGCCTGAGCAAGCCGTTCACTGTGCGCGCCTGGATGTCGGATGGCTCCAGCCAGGAGCTGACCGGCAACGACAATATCAGCTGGAGCAGCGACGACAGCGGCGTCGCCACCGTCGATGGCAGCACCGGGGTGGCAACCGGGGTGGCGCAGGGCTCGGCCTACATCAGCGCGGCGGGCAGCATCAATGGCCAGTTTCTGAGTGACAGCGCCTCACTGGCGGTGGGCGACGCCGCCGTGATGGGGGTGATTGTTACACCGGATCCGGCCACTGTGCCGGTTGGGCTCAGCATGCAGCTCACCGCGACCGCCCAGCTGTCCGACAACAGCACTCAGGACATCACAGACACCGCCAGCTGGGGCAGCGACGCCACCGGGGTAGCCACCGTCATCGGCGGGCTGACGACCGGCGTCAGCATGGGTGGCGCCAATATTACGGCCACCGATAGCGCCAGCGGTCAGTCCGGCAGCGCGGCCCTGACGGTGACCAATGCCGTCATGACAGAGCTGGCCGTGACCCCTGAGAGCGCCACTGTCGCGGTGGGGCAGAACCAACAGTTTGGCGCCACGGCGACCCTGTCCGATGGCAGCAGCCAGGATATGACCAGCTCGGTCAGCTGGAGCAGCGGCGATCTCGCCGTCGCCTCCATCGGCAGCAACACCGGCCTGGCGACCGGGGTGGCGGTGGGCAGCAGCACCATCACGGCGATGACGCTGGATGGCTCCTCGCTTAGCGACACGGCCGAGCTGACGGTGACGGGGGCCGGTTGTGCCACGGATACTCTGGTCGATGGGGCAGGCAAGACCTGGACCTGTCCGCTGACCCAGTCGAAGGCCGATGCCGAGGGTATTGCTTACGGTATGACCTATAGCGAGAACGGCATTATCTATGCCCTGTTGAATTGGCCGCAGGCAGACGCCTACTGCACCGGCCTGGGGGATGGGTATTACCTGCCGAGCCAGAATGAGTTGCAGGGACTGTACGACGAGTTTGGTAGCCTGGAAAACCATGCGGGCTGGCCGGGCGAGAGAGCCTACTGGTCGTCGACCATGGGGACTAATGCGGGCTCCCACTATCGCTTCTATTTGGGGAATGGCACCAGCGGTGGTACGGCACACGATGCCAACAACTACGATAACGTGACCTGTGCTAAGTTGCCTCCGACAACGGTCTCTCTGGTCGTGACGCCGGCAGATGACTCGTTTCTGATAGGGGAAACCAAGCAGTTCACCGCCATGGCCACTCTGTCCGATGGGAGCGTTGTTGATGCGAGTGCCAGCGTCGCCTGGAGCAGCGGCAATACCGCCATTGCCACCATCAATGGCGGCGGCCTGGCCACGGGGGTTGCTGGTGGTGCCACCACCATTGCTGCGACGATGCAGGATAGTTCAGGGGTCAGTGCCACTACGCAGCTTACCGTGTATTACCCCCTGCCAGCTTATGGTGCTGGCTGTGTTATAGGCATATTGGTCGACAGTTTTGGGGCCGAATGGACTTGTCCGCCGCTGCAAAGCGAGGCGGATGCCTCGGGGATCCCATATGACCAAACAGTTAAACACAATGGAAAGACCTACGTCACGATGCAATGGTCTAACGGAAACGACTATTGCACTTACCTGGGGCAAGGTTTTCGCCTGCCAACCCTGGCTGAGTATCAGGGACTCTTTGCGGAGTTCGGTAACTTGTCGATAGCTGCCGGTTGGCCGACTAGCTCCGTCCACTGGACGGGCGATTATAGCAGTGGCAGCAATCACTACGTGTTCAACACTCTGTATGGCAACCATTCTTCGGTTCCCGACGCTTATCCCCATTTTGTGTCGTGCCGGCGGGCAGCAGAGTAATTTGTGCTGGTGACCAACGCTCACCCTCAAGCGCAGGGGGCATGGCGAGGAGGGATAGCGAGTCTGGCGGCAGCCGGCGTGCGGACAGCCTGGGTATATGGGCTGTCCGCCTCGGTGCCATAACGGTGTCAGCCGCAGATCCTGACAGGATGTGACAGGTAGCATCCTGCTTGTCTGCCTTTATGACGTAATGGAGTACAAAGCCCGAGTGACCCTGTCACTTGGGCTTTTTTTGTTGTGTCTGGATCCGTCGGTGCGCCGCCCGGGGAGGCTATCGGGCAGCCATGAAGGGTGACTACACTGCCTGGGTTGGTATGAGGAGATGCACAGTTTGGTGCAGATTCCGCCGCACACAGGGGAGTGGTCTATGGCTGTCATATGGAAGAGCGCGCTGTTGTCAGGGGGGGTGTTGCTGGTGGGCCTGGTGTCGGGGTGCACCCATTTCGCGCCGACCCCCATCAGCTATCTGAGTCAGGATCCCGCGCCGGGCAAGCTCCCTTATGGGAAGCTTGCCTATGTGGACGACGGCCAATGCCCGGATGGTCAGGTGAAGCGGCTGATCGGTGGCGATGCGAAGAAGAGCATACCGCGCCATGTAGAGTGCGTGGCGCGCCCGCAATAACGGGTGGATAAGCAGGGGAGTAGCCTTGCGTGCGAGGAGGGGGAGATCAGCCCCAATACGAAGGTCACCACAAGAAGGCCCGGGCAATTGCCCGGGCCTTTTCATTTCGGTGGTGTGCAGGCTTGCTGCGGGCTAGAAGGCATCCCCCGGCACCCGCACCCAGCCTTCCATCAGGATGCGGGCGGAGCGGGACATGACCGCCTTGGTGACAGTCCACTCGCCATTCACCTGCCGCGCCTCGGCGCCCACCCGCAGGGTGCCGGACGGATGGCCGAAGCGCACCGCCTCGCGCTCGTCGCCACCGGCCGCCAGATTCACCAGGGTGCCGGGAATGGCCGCCGCTGTGCCTATGGCCACCGCGCAGGTGCCCATCATGGCGTGGTGCAGCTTGCCCATGGAGAGGGCCCGTACCAGCAGGTCGATCTCGTTCGCCTGCACCTGTTTGCCGCTGGAGGTGCGGTACTCCCTGGCCGGCGCGACAAAGGCAATCTTGGGGGTGTGCTGGCGGGTGGCCGCCTCGGCGGGGCTCTTGATGAGGCCCATGCGAAGGGCACCGGCAACCCGGATGGCCTCGAAGCGCGCCAGCGCCTCGGGGTCTGTGTTGATCGCTTCGCGCAGCTCGGTGCCCTGATAGCCGATCTCCTCGGCGTTGACGAAGACGGTGGGGATGCCGGCGCTGATCAGGGTGGCCTTGATGTTTCCTATGCCTGGCACCTCGAGATCGTCGATCAGGTTGCCGGTGGGGAAGAGGGCGCCGCCGTCCTCCCCATCGTCGGACGGGTCGAGGAACTCCAGCACCACTTCGGCGGCGGGGAAGCTGACCCCGTCCAGCTCGAAGTCACCGGTCTCCTGCACCTGACCGTTGCTCACCGGCACCTGGGCGATGATGGTCTTGCCGATATTGGCCTGCCAGACTCGCACCACGCAGGTGCCGTCTTGGGGAATGCGGGCGGGATCCACCAGCCCGGCGTGGATGGCGAAGGCGCCGGCGGCGGTGGAGAGGTTGCCGCAGTTGCCGCTCCAGTCGACGAAGGGCTTGTCGATGGCAACCTGGCCGTAGAGGTAGTCCACGTCGTGATCGGGCTGCTGGCTCTTGGAGAGGATCACGCACTTGGAGGTGGAGGAGGTGGCGCCCCCCATGCCGTCCATGTGGGCAGAGTAGGGATCAGGGCTGCCGATGACGCGCATGAAGAGCGCGTCGCGGGCCGGGCCCGGTTGCTGGCAGCGTTCTGGCAGATCACCTAAGCGAAAGAAGACGCCCTTGCTGGTGCCGCCGCGCATATAGGTGGCCGGGATCCTGACTTGAGGTGTGTGAGTCGAAGAGAGTGGGGCCATGAATCTTGTCCTGAAAAGAGTGACGGATCCTTCTTCCTCGGGGAGAAGGTGCCCTAAGGGGGGATGAGGGGAGATCCCCTCACCCCAACCCTCTCCCAAAGGGAGAGGGAGCACATCATGCCTCTCCCGGTGAAGGGGAGGAATACCATATATCAGCTGGCGGCCTTGTGGGTGGTCGCTTCCAGGAAGTCCTGGGCGAAGCGCTGCAGCACGCCGCCGGCCTCATAGACCGAGACCTCCTCGGCGGTGTCGAGGCGGCAGGTCATCGGCACCTCGAGCGTCTCGCCGTTGCGCCTGTGAATGACCAGCACGAGATCGGTGCGCGGGGTGCGCGCACCCTTGACGTCATAGGTCTCGGTGCCGTCCAGCCCCAAGGTCAAACGGCTGGTGCCCGGTTTGAACTCCAGCGGCAGCACCCCCATGCCGATCAGGTTGGTGCGGTGAATGCGCTCGAAGCCTTCCGCCGCTATCACCTCCACCCCTGCCAGTCGCACGCCTTTCGCCGCCCAGTCACGGGACGAGCCCTGACCGTAGTCGGCGCCCGCCACTATGATCAGCGGCTGCTTGCGGGCCATGTAGGTTTCAATGGCTTCCCACATCCGCATGACCCGGCCCTCCGGCTCGACCCGGGCGAGGGAGCCCTTCTTCACTGCGCCGTTCACCACCGCCATCTCGTTCACCAGCTGGGGGTTGGCGAAGGTGGCGCGCTGGGCGGTCAGGTGATCGCCACGGTGGGTGGCGTAGGAGTTAAAGTCCTCCTCCGGCAGCCCCATCTTCGCCAGGTATTCACCGGCCGCGCTGCTGCGCATGATGGCGTTGGAGGGGGAGAGGTGATCCGTGGTGATGTTGTCCGGCAGTACCGCCAGCGGCCTCATGCCCTTGAGGGTTCGTTCCCCCGCCAGCGCCCCTTCCCCCTCTTTATCCCAATAAGGCGGGCGACGGATATAGGTGCTCATGGGACGCCAGTCATACAAAGGCGCTACTTTGGGGCCATGGTCTTCCTCTATGGTGAACATGGGGATATAGACCTGGCGGAACTGCTCTGGCTTCACCGACGCCCTGACCACGGCATCTATCTCATCATCCGACGGCCAGATGTCTTTCAGGCGAATTTCCTTACCGTTCACCACTCCCAGCACATCCTTCTCTATGTCGAAGCGGATGGTGCCCGCGATGGCGTAGGCCACCACCAGCGGCGGCGAGGCGAGGAAGGCCTGCTTGGCGTAGGGGTGGATGCGACCGTCGAAGTTGCGGTTGCCCGACAGCACGGCGGTGGCATAGAGATCGCGGTCGATGATCTCCTGCTGGATGGCGGGATCCAGTGCGCCTGACATGCCGTTGCAGGTGGTGCAGGCGAAGGCCACTATGCCAAAGCCGAGCCGCTCCAGCTCGCTGTCCAGTCCCGCCTCTTTCAGGTACAAGGCCACCGTCTTGGAGCCCGGCGCCAGGGAGGATTTCACCCAGGGCTTGCGCACCAGCCCTAGCTGGTTGGCGTTGCGCGCCAAGAGCCCCGCCGCAATCACGTTGCGCGGGTTGCTGGTGTTGGTGCAGCTGGTGATGGCGGCGATGATGACGGCCCCATCCGGTAGCAGGCCGTCGGCCTCCTGGGCGCGGGCCTTGTCCAGATCCACCGCTATGCCGCGGGCGGCGAGATCGGCCACCGGCAGGCGGCGGTGGGGGTTGGAGGGGCCCGCCAGGGTGCGTACCACGGTCGATAAATCAAAGTGCAGCACGCGCTCGTACTGGGCACTCGCCAGGCTGTCGGCCCAGAGACCCGCCTCCTTGGCATAGGTCTCCACCAGCTTGACCTGCTCACTATCACGGCCGGTGAGGCGCAGGTAGTCGATGGTCTGCTGGTCGATGAAGAACATGGCCGCGGTGGCGCCGTATTCCGGTGCCATGTTGGAGATGGTGGCGCGATCGCCGAGGGTGAGGGCGGCGGCGCCCTCACCACGGAACTCCAGGTAGGCGCCGACCACTTTCTGCTGACGCAGGAACTCGGTGAGCGACAGCACCAGGTCCGTGGCGGTGATGCCGGCTTGCGGCTTGCCGCTCAGCTCCACGCCGACGATCTCCGGCAGGCGCATCCAGGAGGCGCGCCCCAGCATCACGTTCTCCGCTTCGAGCCCGCCCACCCCCACCGCTATCACCCCGAGGGCGTCCACGTGAGGGGTGTGGCTGTCGGTGCCGACACAGGTGTCCGGGTAGGCGAGGCCCCTGTCGCTGTGAATGACAGGGGACATCTTCTCCAGGTTGATCTGGTGCATGATGCCGTTGCCCGGCTGGATCACCTCTATGTTCTTGAACGCCTGCTTGGTCCAGTTGATGAAGTGGAAGCGATCCTCGTTGCGGCGATCCTCGATGGCGCGGTTCTTGGCAAAGGCATCCGGATCGAAGCCGCCACACTCCACGGCGAGCGAGTGATCGACGATGAGCTGCACCGGCACCACGGGGTTGACCTGGGCGGGGTCGCCGCCCTGATCGGCGATGGCATCGCGCAGACCGGCCAAGTCCACCAGGGCGGTCTGGCCCAGGATGTCGTGGCACACCACCCGGGCCGGGAACCAGGGGAAGTCGCGATCGCGTTTATTCAAGGCGATCTGGCCGAGGCACTCGGTGAGGATGGCCGGATCGCACTTGCGAACAAGGTTCTCGGCATGGACACGGGCGGTGTAGGAGAGTCTGTCCCAGGCGCCGGGGGCGATGGCGTTCACCGCCTCCCGGGCGTCGAAGTAGTCAAGCTGAGTGCCGGGCAGGGGCTTGCGGTATTGTGCGTTGGTCATCACTTGCGCTCCTGATTCTGCTCGGCATGGACGCGGGCTGTGTAGGAGAGTCTGTCCCAGGCGCCGGGGGCGATGGCGTTCACCGCCTCCCGGGCGTCGAAGTAATCCAGTGCCGTACCGGGCAGCGGCTTGCGATATTGAGTGTTGGTCATCACTTGCGCTCCTTGAGCGGCACGAACTTGAGATCCTCCGGGCCCACGTAGTTGGCGCTCGGGCGGATGATCTTGCCGTCGATGCGCTGCTCGATGACGTGGGCCGACCAGCCGGAGGTGCGGGCGATCACGAACAGCGGGGTGAACATGGCGGTGGGCACCCCCATCATGTGGTAACTGACGGCGCTGAACCAGTCGAGGTTCGGGAACATCTTCTTGGCTTCCCACATGGTGGACTCCAGGCGCTCGGCGATGTCGAACATCTTGGTGTTGTTCTGCTCCAGGCTGAGCTCGCGAGCCACCTCTTTAATCACCTTGTTGCGGGGATCCGAGACGGTGTAGACGGGGTGGCCGAAGCCGATGACCACTTCCTTCTTCTCGATGCGGGCGCGGATGTCGGCCTCGGCTTCATCGGGATTGTCGTAACGCTTCTGGATCTCGAAGGCCACCTCGTTGGCGCCGCCGTGCTTGGGCCCGCGCAGGGCGCCTATGGCCCCTGTGATGCAGGAGAACATGTCGGAGCCGGTGCCGGCGATGACGCGGCCGGTGAAGGTGGAGGCATTGAACTCGTGCTCGGCATAGAGGATGAGGGAGGTGTGCATGGCGCGCACCCAGGAGTCGCGGGGCTTCTCACCGTGCAGCAGGTGCAGGAAGTGGCCGCCGATGGAGTCATCGTCGGTCTCGACGTGAATGCGCTTGCCGTTGTGGCTGAAGTGATACCAGTAGAGCAGCACCGAGCCGAGGCAGGCCATCAGCTTGTCGGCGATGTCGCGGGCCCCCGGGTGGTTGTGATCCTCCTTCTCCGGCGACAGACACCCCAGCACCGAGGTGGCGGTGCGCATCACATCCATGGGATGGGCGCTGGGAGGCAATTGCTCCAGCGCCACCTTGACCCCGGCGGGCAGGCCGCGCAGGGACTTGAGCTTGGCCTTGTAGCCGGCTAATTCTGCGGCATTGGGCAGCTTGCCGTGCACCAGCAGGTGGGCAATCTCCTCGAATTCGCAGCTGGTGGCCACATCCAGGATGTCATAGCCACGGTAGTGCAGATCGTTGCCGGAGAGGCCCACGGTACAGAGGGCGGTATTGCCGGCGGCGGTGCCGGAGAGGGCGACGGATTTCTTCGGCTTGAAGCCGGGGGTGGTTTCCACAAGTGCGCTCATCACAGGTTTCCTCATTCAGTCCGTTGAAGCGCCGGCTGCCAGCATGAGGCGGCCGGTCGGCATGTTATTCCTTGGTAGACAGGTCCTTGGTGAACAGCCTGTCCAGGGTCTGCTCGTAGTGGTGGTAGCCGAGGAAGTCGTAGAGGGACTCTCGGGTCTGCATGGTGTCGACCACGGCACGCTGGTGGCCGTCGCGGCGAAGCTGCTGATAGACGTTGAGGGCGGCCTGGTTGGCGGCGCGGGCGGCGCTCAGGGGGTAGAGCACCATGTCGACGCCGTGGGCAGCGAGGGCCTCCTTGTCAAACAGCTCCGTCTTGCCGAATTCGGTCATGTTGGCGAGGATGGGGACGCCAGCCGCCTGCTTGAAGCTGTCGTACTGGTGAAGTTCGGTGACCGCCTCGGCGAAGATCATGTCGGCCCCGGCGGCGGCGTAGGCCGCGGCGCGCTCCAGGGCCGAGCCCAGCCCTTCCACCGCCAGGGCGTCGGTGCGGGCCATGATGACGAAGTTCTCGTCCTGGCGGGCATCCACCGCCGCCTTGATCCTGTCCACCATCTCGGAGAGGGAGACCACGGCCTTGTTGGGCCTGTGGCCACAACGTTTCTGGGCGACCTGATCCTCCATGTGGACGGCGGCGACCCCGCCGCGCTCGAAGGCACGGACGGTGCGGGCTATGTTGAAGGCGCCGCCCCAGCCGGTGTCGATATCCACCAGCAGTGGCACCTGGGTGGCGGCCGTGATGCGTTCGGCGTCGATGAGCACGTCGTTCATGGAGGTCATGCCGAGATCCGGCAGACCGTAGGAGGCGTTGGCCACCCCGGCACCGGACAGATAGAGGGCCTTGAAGCCGCTGCGTTCGGCCATCAGCGCCATGTAGGCGTTGATGGTGCCGACGATCTGCAGGGGTTTCTCATTGGCCAGCGCGGTGCGAAAACGCGCCCCGGCCGAGGGGGACAAGTTAGACATAGTGACTCCTTTCATGCTGCTCATGTTTTGCTGTGAATAGAACCATCTCACACTACGTTGACGTTAACGTCAATTATGCTTAGGTCCAAGGCCCGTCACTGAGCGGGCACAGGCGGCTGCTTCCTGGATAAATCCTTGTAATTCAATCAAATACCTTCAGGCTCCAACACTTGCCCGGCCATGTCGCCTCGCCGTCATGGGGGAACAGGGCCGATTCTGTCGTCTTCCCCGAGGGCGGGCAACGAATTCGAAGGGGGGTGTCATGAGATGAAAAGTGGCTGTCGCCCGATGAAAAGCGGCCATTCACCCAACCCCCTAGATTCAATCCGGACGATGCATTTCATTCACGAACGGATTGGAGAACAGAGATGGCCAACGCCATACGCTTTTATGAAACCGGGGGCCCGGACGTGCTGCGCTACGAAGAGGTGGCGGTGGGCGAGCCCGGTCCCGGCCAGGTGCGCCTGCGCCATGCTGCGGTCGGCCTGAACTATGCCGACACCTATTTTCGCAACGGCACCTACCCCATCCCCATGCCCAATGGCCTCGGTGTCGAGGCAGCCGGGGTGGTGGAGGCGGTGGGCGAGGGGGTGAGCAACGTGGCGGTGGGCGATCGCGTCACCTACACCGGCTTTATCAACACCCTCGGCGCTTATTCTACCGAGCGCCTGATCCCGGCCGCCCCCCTCATCAAGCTGCCGGACAGCATCAGCTGCGAGACCGCCGCCGCCATGACAATGCGGGGCCTGACGTCTGCCTACCTGATGCGCCGCATCCATGACTTCAAGCCCGGTGACAGCATCTTGCTGCACGCGGCGGCGGGGGGCGTCGGCCTCATCGTCGCCCAGTGGGCCAAGCTGCTCGGGCTGACGGTGATAGGCACCGTCTCGAGCGACGCCAAGGCCGAGCTGGCCCGCGCCCACGGCTGCGACTTCACCATCGACTACAGCCGCGAAGATGTGGCCACCCGGGTGCGCGCCCTGACCGGCGGCGCCGGGGTCGACGTGGTGTTTGACAGCGTCGGCAAGAGTACCTTCATGGGCTCGCTCGATTCCCTCAAACGCCGTGGCCTCATGGTCTGCGTCGGCACCGCCTCCGGTCCCATCGAGGGCTTCAATCCGCAGCTGCTGGCCATGAAGGGCTCCCTCTACCTGACCCGTCCGGCGCTCGCCGACTACATCGCCGATCCCGCCGAGAAGGAGGCCCTGGCCGGCGAGCTGTTCGATCACGTGGCCAGCGGTCGGATCAAGATAGAGATCAACCAGCGTTACGCGCTGCAGGACGCAGCGCAGGCTCACCGCGATCTCGAGTCGCGCCAGACCACGGGCTCCTCCGTGTTCATCATCTAGGCCAAGGATCCCAGGCCAGCCCGCACTGGAGGGCGGCGCCTGCAGCACTGACTTGTCATTCAGGGAGAGAGACATGCGTGTAGAACAACTGACCTGCCA
Source organism: Aeromonas ichthyocola (assembly GCF_046087985.1). NCBI lineage: Bacteria > Pseudomonadati > Pseudomonadota > Gammaproteobacteria > Aeromonadales > Aeromonadaceae > Aeromonas > Aeromonas ichthyocola. The sequence continues at coordinate 711,153 of NZ_JBJSWH010000003.1, read as the reverse complement.
CATAGGCGCCGAACTGAGCGGCGTCAACCTGGCGGACGCCGTTCACGATGAGGGGCTGTTCGCCGAGATCCGTACCCTCTTGCTCAGGCACAGGGTGCTGTTTTTGCGCAAGCAGGATATCAGCCGCGCCGATCACGTGGCCTTCGCCCGCCGCTTCGGCGAGCTGGAGGATCACCCGGTGGCGGGCAGCGACCCGGAGAATCCCGGTCTGGTGCGCATCTACAAGTCCCCGGAGGTACCCAACGATCGCTACGAGAATGCCTGGCACACCGACGCCACCTGGCGCACCCAACCGCCCATGGGGTGCGTGCTGCGCTGCGTGGAGTGTCCGCCCGTGGGGGGCGACACCCTCTGGGCCAACATGGTGGTGGCCTACGAGCAGCTGCCGGAAGAGGTCAAAGAGAAAATCGACGGCCTGCGTGCCCGTCACAGCATAGAGGCGAGCTTCGGGGCGGCCATGCCCATCGAGAAGCGACTCGCCCTCAAGGCCCAGTTCCCGGATGCGGAGCACCCCGTGGTGCGCACCCACCCGGAGACCGACGAGAAGATCCTCTTCGTCAACGCCTTCGCCACCCATCTCACCAATTTCCACACCCCGGCCCACGTGCGTGTCGGCCAGGACTACAGCATGGGGGGCAGCGATCTGCTGCGCTACCTCATCAGCCAGGCCTATATCCCCGAGTATCAGGTGCGCTGGCGCTGGCAGCCGGGCAGCATCGCCATCTGGGACAACCGCAGCACCCAGCACTATGCCGCCATGGACTACCCCCCCAGCCATCGCAAGATGGAGCGGGCCGGGATCATGGGAGATACCCCCTTCTGATCAAACCCCGGGCCCCGCGCCCGGGAGATATCACCACGCCCGGCTCTTCATGGAAGGCCAGCCAATTTAAGGAATGAACAGATGCAATTTTTTGACGATTCCCTGCACCCGGAAAACATGGAAAAGGTGGTCATCACAGTGGCCCCCTACGGCCCAGAGTGGGCCCCCGGCGACTTCCCGGAAGACATTCCGGTGACCATGGAGGAGCAAGTCCAGAAGGCGGTGGAGTGCTTTGATGCCGGCGCCACAGTGCTGCACCTGCACGTGCGCGAGCTGGACGGCACCGGCTCCAAGCGGCTGTCCAAGTTCAACGAGCTGATCGCCGGGGTGCGCAAGGCGGTGCCCGACATGATCATCCAGGTCGGCGGCTCCATCTCCTTCGCGCCGGAAGGGGAGGGGGAGGCGGCCAAGTGGCTCTCCGATGACACCCGCCACATGCTGGCCGAGCTGACCCCGAAGCCGGATCAGGTCACGGTCGCCATCAACACCACCCAGATGAACATCATGGAGCTGCTCTACCCCGAGTACCTGGCGGGCACCTCGCTGGCGAACCCCGCCTACCAGGCGGCCTACAGCGAAATGACGGTGCCGGCCGGCCCGGCCTGGGTGGCGGAGCACCTCAAGCGGCTGATGGCGAATGGCATCCAGCCCCACTTCCAGCTGACCGGCATGCACGCCCTCGAGACCCTGGAGCGGCTGGTGCGCCGGGGTGTCTACATGGGGCCGCTCAACCTCACCTGGATCGGCATCGGCGGCGGCTTCGACGGTCCCAACCCGTTCAACTTCATGAACTTCGTCCACCGTGCGCCGGACGGTGCCTGCGTCACCGCCGAGTCCCTGCTGAAAAACGTGCTGCCCTTCAACATGATGGCCATGGCCATGGGGCTGCACCCCCGCTGCGGCATAGAGGACACCATCATAGGCCAGCACGGCCAGCGCATGAGCTCGGTGGAGCAGATCCGCCAGTGCGTGCGGGTCGCCCACGAGCTGGGTCGCGAGGTAGCCAACGGCAAGGAGGCGCGCGCCATCTACCGTATCGGCGTGCAGTACGACAGCGTGGAGGAGACGCTGCTGGCCAACGGCATGGCGCCGAACCGGACCCCGGGCCAGAAAGGGGTGCCACAACGGTCCTGAGCCAGATGGGTCGCCGCAAAAATAGCGGGGCGGCGACCCCCAACACTGTTTGCCAAACGGCCTTGCGCCTTGCACTATGCAGCACGCAGGGTAACTGAGTGATGAATCAATATTGTCTGGCCGGGGGCCTCTGCCGCCGGTCCGTTGACCGAAAAACCCAACCCAATTTGCAGTAGCGCGAGGGATTGTATGGCTACGTATCATATCGATGACGACCCAGAGGCCGGCAAGGTTGCCGTGCCCCGTCGTTATGCCTGGATAGTGTTTGCGCTGACCTTCGGTCTGCTCATCTCCGATTACATGTCGCGTCAGGTGCTCAATGCCGTCTTCCCCATGCTCAAGGGGGAGTGGGCGCTCTCGGACACCCAGCTGGGCCTGCTCAGCGGCATAGTGGCGCTCATGGTCGGGCTCTTGACCTTTCCGCTCTCCCTGCTCGCCGATCGTTTCGGCCGGGTCAAGAGCCTGGCCATGATGGCCGCGCTCTGGAGCCTGGCGACCCTGGGCTGCGCCCTGGCCCAGGACTATGAGCAGATGTTCATCGCCCGCTTCCTGGTGGGGGTGGGTGAGGCCGCCTACGGCAGCGTCGGCATCGCCGTGGTGGTCTCCGTGTTCCCGCGGGAGATGCGGGCCACCCTCTCCGGCGCCTTCATCTCCGGCGGCATGTTCGGCTCTGTGCTTGGCATGGCCACCGGGGGCGTGCTGGCGCACTTCCTCGGCTGGCGCTGGGCCTTCGCCGGCATGGCCCTGTTCGGCCTGGTGCTGGCAGCCATCTATCCCCTCATCGTCAAGGAGGCGCGGATCTCCCAGACCAGCCGGGCGGCACGGGGGAGCACGGAGGCGGGTCGCAATCCCCTGCGCAGCCTCTATTCCAGCCGCTCGGTGATCTCGGCCTATGTGGGCAGCGGCCTGCAACTGTTCGTCGGCGGCACCGTCATCGTCTGGATGCCGAGCTATTTCAACCGCTACTACGGGCTGGACACGGACAAGGCGGGGCTCATGGCCGCCATCATAGTGCTGTGCAGCGGCGCCGGCATGATCCTCTGCGGCATGCTGAGCGATCGGCTGTGCCGCAACCGGCCGGATCGCAAGATAAGCCTCGCCATCGCCTATTGCCTCGGGAGCTGTCTGCTGCTCTCCCTGGCGTTTGCCCTGCCGGCCGGGCTGCCCCAGCTGCTGCTGATAGGTCTGGGGATGTTTATCGCCACCGGCACCTCGGGTCCCGCCGGTGCCATGGTGGCCAACCTCACCCACGCCAGCGTGCACGGCACGGCCTTTGCGACCCTGACCCTTGCCAACAACCTGCTCGGGCTGGCTCCTGGCCCCTTCATCACCGGCAAGGTGTCCGACCACATAGGACTGGACAACGCCTTCCAGCTGGTGCCCCTCATCAGCGTCGCGGCGGCCGCCGTCTTCTTCTACGGCAAGCGCCACTACCACAAGGACGTGGCCCGGCTCGACGGTGACGCCGGCCGCCAGATCATCACTGGTCCCCAGGGCTCGGAGGTGAGGGCATGAGGCTCAGCATCGAGGTCTATGTCGATTTCATCTGCCCCTGGTGCCTCATCGGCAAACGCCAGCTGGCGCAGGCCCTGACCCAACTGCGGGCAGAGCGGCCCGAGGTGCAGGTCGATGTACGCTGGCGCGGGGTGCAACTGCTGCCCGCGCTGCCGGTGCAGGGGGAGGATTTTCACGACTTCTACCTGCGGCGCCTTGGCAGCGAACAGGCCATGGGCCTGCGTCAGGCCCAGGTACGGCAGGCGGCGGCAAGCGTCGGCGTTGCGCTGGACTTTGGCAATATCCCCCGCATGCCGAACACGGCCGATGCCCACCGCCTGTGGCAACGGGCCTGCCAGCTGGGATCGCCGGCGCAGCTGGACGAGTTGCTGGAGTGGCTGTTCGCCTGCCACTTCCTGCACGGCGGGGATCTGGGGGATGGCGCTACCTTGCTGGGACTGGCCGAGGCGGCGGGCTTTGGGTCCGCCGATCTGGTGAGCAGCCTGCAGGGGGACGGGACTCCCTTCCACTGCGATCTGCCCGGGGCGGCCCAGCAGGGGGTGCCCAGCTTCGTGATGGGGAAGGGCCTGACTCTCAGCGGGGCCCAGCCGGTGGCGAAGCTGCTGGCCAGCCTGCGCCAGGCGCTGGATACGGCGGCCGGGGCGACGGCTGCGCGTATCTTGGTGCCAGCCGAGCGGGTGCCTGAACCGGGCAAACGTATCCTCATCGAGGCCCAGGGCAAGAGCCTGGTGCTGTTCAACGTCGGTGGCCGCTTCCACGCCATCGACGACGGCTGCCCCCACCAGGGGGCTTCATTGTGCGGCGGCAAGCTGGAGGGGGAGGTGATCCAGTGCCTGGCCCACGGCCTGCGCTTCAACCTGACGACGGGGCTGCTGCTGAACTCGACCCAGCTCAGGGTCGGCCGCTACCCGGTCGAGCGGGAGGGCGAGGGGCTCGCCATCCTCATCCCATCCCGGGAGGTCATCCCATGCTCACCCTGACCATGACGGATCGCTATCAGCGGGTACGAACCCTGGCCCCCGGCATGGCGGTCAGCATCACGGTGGCGGCCGCCGCCACCTTCCTCGCCGAGCACTACGGCGCCCCCGTGCTGCTGTTCGCCCTGCTGCTCGGCATGGGGCTCAACTTCCTCTCCGCCGAGGGGACCTGCAAGGCGGGCATCGAATTCACCGCGCGCAGCGTGTTGCGGATTGGAGTCGCCCTGCTCGGCATGCGCATCACCCTGGGCCAGATCGCCGAGCTGGGCTGGATGCCGGTGCTGCTGGTGGTCACCCTGGTGGTGGTCACCATCAGTCTCTCCGTGGTGGCGGCCAGGCTGATGGGATTCCAGCGGCTGTTCGGCATGCTGACCGGGGGGGCGACCGCCATCTGCGGCGCCTCCGCCGCCCTGGCCCTGGCCGCCTCCTTGCCCAATCACCCCCAGAAGGAGCGCGCCACCCTGTTCACCGTGATCGGGGTCTCGGTGCTCTCCACCCTGGCCATGATCCTCTACCCCATGATCGCCCGCTTCTTCGAGCTGACGCCGGTGGAGGCGGGGGTCTTCCTCGGCGCCACCATTCACGACGTCGCCCAGGTGGTGGGTGCCGGCTACAGCATGTCCACCGAGACCGGTGACGTGGCGACCGTGGTCAAGCTGATGCGGGTCGCCATGCTGCTGCCGGTGATCGTTGTCGCCGCCATGATCACCCGCAGGCAGGGGGCGGATCCCGCCTCTGGCAAGCGTCCGCCCCTGCTGCCCCTGTTTGCCGTCGGCTTCCTGATGCTGGCCTGCATCAACAGCACAGGCTGGGTGCCCGTCCCGTTGCAGGAGGGGGTCAACGGCCTGTCGCGCTGGTGCCTGGTGATCGCCATCGCCGCCATCGGCATGAAGACCCAGCTCAAGGAGCTGGCGGCGGTCGGCATCAAGCCCATCCTGCTGATGGTGGGGGAGACCGCCTTCCTGGTCGCCCTGGTGCTGACCCTGATGCATTGGGGCATCAAGCCTTAGGAAGGCTATGGATGCCGAATCAAAAAAACAGCCATAAAACGAATGCGCCCCTGTGGCCAACGGACTAGCCAGAGAGCAGAGAGGTAGTTATGAACAAGGTTTATCCCAGCGCCCAGGCCGCCCTGAGCGGCCTGGTGCAGGACGACATCACCATAGCCTCGGGGGGCTTCGGCCTGTGCGGCATCCCCGAGCGGCTCATCGAGGCGCTGAAGGGGAGCGGCAAGGGCGGCTTCACCATCATCAGCAACAACTGCGGGGTGGATGACTTCGGGTTGGGGCCGCTGCTCCACAGCCGCCAGATAAAGAAGATGATCTCCTCCTACGTGGGGGGCAACAAGGAGTTCGAGCGCCAGTACCTCGCGGGGGAACTTGAGCTTGAGTTCACCCCCCAGGGGACGCTCGCCGAGAAGCTGAGGGCCGGCGGCGCCGGCATCCCCGCCTTCTTCACCCGCACCGGTTACGGGACGCTCATCGCCGAGGGCAAGGAGACCCGCCAGTTCGACGGCGAGTGGTATGTGATGGAGCTCGCCCTGACCGCCGACATCGCGCTGATCAAGGGCGCCAAGGCCGACAAGGCGGGCAACCTGATGTTCAACAAGACGGCCCGCAACTTCAACCCGCTCTGTGCCAAGGCGGGGCGGGTCTGCGTGGCCGAGGTGGAGGAGATAGTCGAGGTGGGGGAGCTGGCCCCGGACGACATTCACCTGCCCGGCATCTATGTGCAGCGGCTGGTCTTGAACCCCAACCCCGAGAAACGCATCGAAGTGCGCACCGTCATGGAGAAAAACTGACATGCTCTGGACCCGTGAAGAGTTGGCGCAGTACATCCCCCTGGAGCTTCTATTGGCTTTCTTTTTCCAACCGTGCGCAGCGAGGAACTAAATCATGGCCTGGACCCGTGAAGAGATGGCGCAGCGCGCCGCAAAGGAGCTGCAGGACGGCTTCTACGTCAACCTGGGGATCGGCCTGCCGACCCTGGTGGCCAACTATATCCCGGACGGCATGGAGGTGTGGCTGCAGAGCGAGAACGGCCTGCTCGGCATAGGCCCCTTCCCGAGTGAAGAGGAGCTGGACCCGGATCTCATCAACGCCGGCAAGCAGACCATCACCACACTGCCCGGCAGCAGCTTCTTCGACAGCGCCGAGAGTTTTGCCATGATCCGCGGCGGCCACATCAACCTGGCCCTGCTCGGGGCCATGCAGGTCTCCGAGCGCGGCGATCTCGCGAACTGGATGATCCCGGGCAAGATGGTCAAAGGCATGGGGGGGGCCATGGATCTGGTGGCCGGGGTCAAGCGGGTGGTGGTGCTGATGGAGCACTGCGCCAAGGGGGGGGAGCACAAGATACTGGAGTGGTGCTCCCTGCCGCTGACCGGGGTCGGGGTGGTGGATCGCATCATCAGCGATCTCGCCGTGCTGGACGTGACCCCCGGGGGCCTTCGCCTGGTGGAGCTGGCCCCCGGCATCGAGTTCGAGGCGCTGCAAGCCGCCACCGGCTGCGCCATAGCGCGCTGACGCTTAGCCATCCACGGGGAGGGCGCTCGCCTACTCCCCGCTATTTTTTCTCGCCATCTACGTCTCTTGCCCCTTGGCTATCCTGCACAAACCCGTCGCCTCCCGCTTGTCTCCATCTCCTGTTCCCTTCGCGGCTTTTCTGTCGCCCGGATCACTGTTCTCAGCTGAACAAGGGCTGTATGGGGCCGGTCGTCGACGAGCGAATCCCGCGCCAGCCGTGGGATGCAGCCGCTGTCACCAAATGAAAAGTGACTGACGTTCAATGGCAAGCGCGCCCCTGGAGCTAGGCCTTACAGTCGGCACTAAGAACACAGAGCGCACTCGGACAAGCGAAACACGGGGGAGGCAGCCGGCCAATGGCCAGCTTGCCAAATCCGGCGAAACGCCCCGGTCAGCGCCATAAAAAAGCCAACGGAAACGGCAACAAAAATAACAAAACGACGACAACACTCGGAGAGACTGTAATGGATTACAAGCACACGAGTCATGGTTGCGGTGCCCTGCGCCTCAGCCTGCTGGCGACGGCCATCGCGGCCGTCCTCATGCCCAGCGTTCAGGCGGTCGAAGTCGACACCCAGAGTGAAGACTGGTCCGTTCGCTTCGACAACACCGGCAAGTTCAACTACGGCATGCGCACCGAGAGTGCCGATGCGCGGATGCTTGCCACCCCGAACAACAACGACGGGGACTACAACTTCAAGGATGCCGGCGACACCGTCACCACCCGCTTCGATCTCTTGACCGAGCTGGATGTGGTGAACAAGGGCAACACCGGCTTTCGCATCAGCGCCGCCAGCTGGTATGACTATGCCTACCGCGACGTCGGCGCTGACGAGAACCCCTTCATCAACGGCAACAGCGCCAGCTCCGGCATCGTCGGGCTGCCCCCGGTGGCGGGCAACCGTCACCTGAGCGACTATGCGGATCGCTACTACCATGGCCCCTCCGGCGAGCTGCTCGATGCCTTCGTGTTCCACAACATGGAGGTGGGCGACGAATCTCTGCTCGGGGTCAAGATAGGCCAGCACAACATCTTCTGGGGGGAAACCCTGCTGAGCCCGGTGCACGCCCTCAGCTATGGCCAGTCCGGCCTGGATCTCGCGAAGCTCGCGGCATCCCCGGGGACGGAAGCGAAAGAGCTGTTTGTGCCCCGCAACCAGATCTCCGCCTCCTTTACCCTGAACCCGGAGTGGACCTTCGCCGCCCAGTACTTCCTGGACTGGAACGCCGCCCGGCTGCCGGAAGCCGGCACCTATTACGGCAGCTCCGATCTGGTGGGCTTCGGTGCCCAGTCCTTCCTGCTGGGTCACACCGGCGGGCCAGGGCTGGCCGGACCGAGCGGCACCCTCAGCAACATTCGCCGGGGGGATGACCTGGAGCCGGGCAAGCACGGCGACTGGGGCATCATGGCCAAGTGGTCCCCCGAGGCGCTGGATGCGACCCTGGGGGCCTTCTATCGCCGTACCGCCGACATCCTGCCCCAGGCGGTGCTCGATGCCCGTGGCATGACCATTCGCGGGGCGGCGCCCCTGCCGGCCGGGGCCGTGCCCAACCTGCGCCAGTCCATCGCCAACACCAGCTACGCCCTGGCCTATGGCGACGATATCGACATCTTTGGCCTCAGCCTCTCCAAGGATGTGGCCGGGGTGAGCGTCGGCAGCGACCTCAACTATCGCCAGCACATGCCCCTCTCCAGCATCCCGGCCCTGCTCAGTGCCACGGGTCCCGGGGGACTGGCCAACGGCTTCGGGATCCCGGCGCCCGTGCTCGGCCCTCGTCATCCGGACACCGGGGTGATCACCGATGGCTCCGATGGCTACAGCGCCACCGGCGATACCCTGCACTGGACCCTCAACGGTCTGATGACCTTCGCGGACACGGCGCTGTTCGACGGCGCCGCCCTGCTCGGGGAGCTCTACTACAGCAACCTGCTGAGCCTGGATGACCACAACAAGGCGCTCTACAAGGGAGAAGATAGCTATCAGGGCATCGACAAGCCTACCCGGGACAACTGGGGGCTGGCGGTCAACTTCACCCCGACCTGGTATCAGGTCCTGCCGGGGGTCGACATGAATATGCCGCTCTCGGTGAACTGGGGGCTGGCGGGCATCTCCCCGGTCCAGGCGGGTGGGGCGAAAGACACCGGCAGCTATGCGGTGGGGCTAGGCGCCACCCTCTACAACCAGTACTTCGTCGATCTGAAATACGTGGACTCCTTTGGCAAGTCTGCCGAGTGCAATGACGGTGCCGAGGACGGCGCCACCCCCAATGCCCTCGATGGGGCCCAGCGCAACACCTGTTATGCCGGTGGTTACGCCTCCTTCTCCGGTGGCGGTGCCACCACGGAAGACAGAGGCGCCATCTACCTGACCCTGAAGACCACTTACTGAGTCACCTCAAGCGACCGAGTCGGAGAACGAGATATGACATTCAACAAGACCATGCTGGCCGCCTCTCTCACCCTGGCCCTCGCGGGCCAGGCACTGGCCGCCGTCTCCAGCAGCGAAGCCGCACAGCTGGGCACCAGTCTGACCCAGGTGGGCGCCGAAGCGGCCGCCAATGCCGATGGCAGCATCCCCGCCTACAGCGGGGGCCTGACCACGCCCCCCGCCGGCTTCAAGGCCGGTGACAGCATGCGCCCGGATCCCTATGCGGGTGAGCAGCCGCTTTTGGTCATCACCGGCAAGAATGCGGCCCAATACCAGGGGGCGCTGACCGCCACCACGGCGGAGCTGCTCAAGCGCTTCCCGGACTTCAGGGTGGACCTCTACCCGACCCACCGCAGCGTGGCGCTGCCACAGGCGGTGCTGGACAACACCAGGAAGAACGCGCTCAGCGCCACCACCCTGGCGGGGGGCATGGCGGTGGACAAGGTGCTGCCGGGCATTCCCTTCCCCATCCCCAAGAGCGGGGCCGAGGCGATGTGGAACTTCCTGCTGCGCTACCAGGGGGTGAACATCGCCACCAAGTACGACTCCTGGAACGTGGACGCCGCCGGCACGGCGGCCCTCTCCACCACGGGGCAGGCCTTCATCAACTACGCCATCTACGAGGACATGAATAAGCCCATCTTGGCCAAGGATACCTACTACCAGATGAAGCTCCATTACACGGGCCCGGCCCGCCGCGCCGGCGAGGCCATCATGCTGCGCGATGCCGCCAACCCCCTGGAGCAGCCGCGCAAGGCCTGGCAGTACCTGCCGGGGCAGCGCCGGGTCAAGCTGGCACCCAACCTGGCCTACGATACCCCGAACCCGGGCACCTCGGGGGCGGGCACCTATGACGATGTCTTCGTCTTCAACGGGGCGCTGGACAGATTCGACTGGAAGCTGGTGGGCAAGCAGGAAATGATAGTCCCCTACAACACCTATCGGCTGACCTATCAGCCCGATGCCAGGGCGCTGACCACCCCCAACTTCCTGTCACCGGATCACGTGCGCTGGGAGAAGCACAGGGTCTGGGTGGTGGAGGGCAACCTCAAGGCCGGTGAGCGCCACATCTACGCCAAACGCCGCTTCTACCTGGACGAAGACAGCTGGGTGGCGCTGGCCTCAGATCAGTACGACGCCCGTGGTCAGCTCTATCGCGGCTCCTTCGCCTTCCTGAGCCAGAGCTACGACAAGCAGACTCCGGACGCCACCCCCTTCATGATCTATGACCTGGTGGCGGGCACCTACAACATCAATGGTGTGGTGGGCCCCTACGGCGGCATCAAGTACGGTGCCTCCCTGTCCAAGGCGAAGTGGTCGCCGGAGTCCCTGGCTGGCGCCGGGATCCGCTAGCCGTAACAGGAGTCCGGTTCGTCATTGATGAACCGGACTCCTCGATGTTGGCGTCGGGCGCCTTTTGGCATCCCGCCGCCCTCTGAGACAAGGACGTGGTATGGGTTCATTCAAGACGTTGGCGCCATTGATCTGCTGCGCCCTGCTGATGCAAAGCGCAGGGGTGACAGCCGGGCAGGCGACCGATTATGTGGACGTGCTGGACCTGCCGGCCAAGGCGAGCGCCCTGGCCCAACGCAGCCCCCTGCTGGATCTGGCCCGTGCCGGGTCGCGGCTGGTGGCGGTGGGGCAGCGGGGTCACATCCTCTATTCCGACGACGAGGGAGGGCGCTGGCAGCAGGCCAGGGTGCCGGTGAGCTCGGATCTGAACGCCGTCACCTTCCCCACTCCCGAGCAGGGTTGGGCCGTGGGGGGGGATGGGGTGGTGCTGCACAGCCAGGATGGTGGCGCCAGCTGGCAAAAACAGCTGGATGGCCGCCAGATTGGCGGGCTGGTGAGTACCTTCTATGCCGCCAAGGCCCGTGCCGAGCCGGACAACGAACAGTGGGCCGCGCTGGTGGAAGAAGGCCAGCGCCTGGTGGAGGAGGGGGCCGACAAACCCCTGCTCGACGTCTGGTTTGAGGACGACAAGGTGGGCTACGTGGTCGGGGTCTTCAACCTGATACTGCGCACCCAGGATGGCGGCCTGCACTGGACGCCCATGCAGGATCGCACCGACAACCCGGATGGGCTCCATCTCAATGCCATCACCCGGGCCGGTGACGCCCTCTATCTGGTGGGCGAGCAGGGTCTGCTGCGCAAATGGGAGCCGCAGACGCAGCGCTTCGTCTCACTGCCCAGCCCCTATGACGGCAGCTTCTTCGGCCTTATCGGCCGCCCGGATGAGGTGATCGTCTATGGCCTGCGGGGCCATGTCTATCGCAGCACGGACGGAGGCGAAAACTGGACCCGGCTCGTGAGCCCGCTGCCCATCAGCATCAGCGCTGCTATGCAGGGGGCCGATGGCCAGTTCCGTCTGTTTACCCAGGCCGGCCATATGCTGCTGCAACGGGGCAACGCGCCGCTGACCCTGGCCCCCTTGGCCGAGCCATCGCCGGTGGCGGGCGCCGCCCTGACCGCAGATGGCACCCTGGCGCTGGTGGGCAGCCGAGGGGTGCGCACCCTGACGGTGGTCAAATAAGGTGTCTCAACGCAGGCCGTCACCGGATGACGGCCCAATAACGATAACGAGGATCCAGACATGGGCCATGTGAAGCAAGATTCGATGCCGGTGATCCGCGAGCTGAGCGCGTTCGACAGGCACTCCGGCAACCTGCTGGAGCGGCTGGTGTTCAACCACAGGGCGCTCTTCATGCTGGCGATGACGCTGGCGACCCTGGTGCTTGGCTACATGGGCGCGACCCGCCTGGCGCTGGCGCCCAGCTTCGAGAAGATGATCCCCCAGAGCCAGCCCTACATCAAAAACTTCCTGGAGAACCGGGACTCCCTGCGTGGCCTCGGCAACTCGGTGCGAGTGGTGGTGGAGAATACCCGGGGAGACATCTTCGACCCCGACTATCTAAGCGTCCTCAAGCGGGTCAATGACGAGCTGTTCCTGACCGAAGGGGTAGACAGGGCCTGGATGAAGTCCCTCTGGAGTCCGGCGGTGCGCTGGACCGAGGTGACCGAGGAGGGCTTCCAGGGCGGGCCCGTGATGCCGGATGCCTATCAGGGTTCGGCCTCTGACATCGAGCAGCTGCGCCAGAACATCAACAGAGCCGGCATAGTCGGCAGTCTGGTGGCGAGCGATTTCAAGTCCAGCATGCTGATAGTGCCCCTGCTGGACAAGGCCTCTGTCACCGGCAAGCCCCTCAATTACCATGACTTCTCCCAGCGCATCGAGGCGCTGCGCAGCCAGATAGAGTTCGCAGGCGCCCCCCATCAGGCGGGGGAGGAGGGGACGGGCCAGTACAAGATCCGGGTGATCGGCTTTGCCAAGCTGGTCGGCGATCTCATCGACGGCCTCATCCAGGTGATCCTCTTCTTCGCCCTGGCGGTGGCGACCTCGCTCCTCATCATCTTCCTCTACACCCGCTGCGTGCGCAGCACCCTGCTGGTGGTGGGTTGCTCCCTGGTCGCCGTGATCTGGCAGCTCGGCATCATCGCCTGGCTCGGCTACGCCATCGATCCTTACTCTGTGCTGGTGCCCTTCCTCATCTTCGCCATCGGGGTCTCCCACGCGGCCCAGAAGATGAACGGCATCATGCAGGACATCGCCCGCGGCACCCACCGCCAGATAGCGGCGCGCTATACCTTCCGCCGCCTCTTCCTCGCCGGGGTCACGGCGCTGCTGGCCGATGCGGTGGGCTTCGCCGTGCTGATGCTGATCGACATCCCCGTCATCCAGGATCTCGCCATCACCGCCAGCATAGGGGTGGCGGTGCTCATCTTCACCTCGCTGCTGCTGATGCCGGTGGCCCTCTCCTATGTGGGGGTGGGCCGCAAGGCGGCCGAGCGAGCGCTCAAGATAGACACCCACGCCGCCGCCAATCAGGGCTTCGGCAGACTCTGGGCACTGCTGGATCGCTGCACCGAGCGCAAGTGGGCCACAGTGGTGGTGATCCTCGGCCTGGCGATGGGCATAGGCGGCTACCTGGTGAGCCTGCAGCTCAAGATTGGCGATCTGGACAGCGGCGCCCCCGAGCTTCGCGCGGATTCGCGCTACAACAGGGACAACGCCTACATCACCAGCCACTACGCCCTCTCCAGCGATCTCTTTGCGGTGATGATCAAGACGGCGCCCGAGGGGTGCCTAGACTACCAGACCCTGATCCTGGCCGATCGCCTGGGGTGGGAGTTGCAGCAGCATCCCGGGGTGCAGGCCACCAGCTCCCTGGTCAATGCGGTGCGCCAGATCACCGCCGGCACCTATGAGGGCAACCCCAAGCTCGCCAGCATCCAGCGCAACCAGAACGTGCTGAACTATGCCGCCCAGCAGGCCTCGGTCAACAGCCCTGAGCTCTTCAACACCGACTGCTCCCTGATGCCGGTGATCGCCTACTTGAAAGATCACAAGGCCGAGACCCTGAGCGGCGTGGTGGCCATCGCCGAGCGGTTTGCCCGGGAGAACAGCACGGCGGATCGCCAGTTCCTGCTGGCCGCAGGCAGTGCCGGCATAGAGGCTGCCACCAACATGGTGGTGCACGAGGCCAACCGCACCATGCTGCTCTACGTCTATCTGGCGGTGACCCTGTTCTGCCTCATCACCTTCCGCAGCTGGCGGGCGACCGTGGTGGCGCTGGTGCCCCTGATGCTCACCTCTGTGCTGTGCGAGGCGCTGATGGTATTCATGGGCATAGGCGTCAAGGTGGCGACCCTGCCGGTGATTGCGCTGGGGGTCGGCATAGGGGTGGACTACGCCCTCTACCTGCTGAGCGTGCAGCTGCACCATCAGCGCCAGGGCATGTCACTGGTGGATGCCTATCGCCAGGCCGTGGCCTTCACCGGCCGGGTGGTAGGGCTGGTGGGCATCACCCTGGCCGCCGGTGTGGTGGCCTGGGTCTGGTCCCCGATCAAGTTCCAGGCCGACATGGGCATACTGCTCACCTTCATGTTCCTGTGGAACATGCTGGGGGCTCTGATAGGGGTGCCGGCGCTCTCCTACTTCCTGCTCTCCGGGACTGGGGCCGTGCCTGCCCAGGCGCGGGAGCGGCAGGAGGGGGATGCCAAAGAGGGGGGCAAGCCCTGCCGGACCCCGGTGGGGGCCGACGTCAGTTAGCCAGAGCCGCCACACACGGAAACGAAAAAAAGAGAAGGGAGGCGTCATGCCTCCCTTCTCTCGTCTGGCGAATGGCGCCTGTATTCAACCGTAGGCGAGGCCGGCGCGTGCGGGCTGGGCCACCTTGGGCACGCCCTTGTGGCGGGAGCGCCAGGTGGCCGGCGGCATGCCGAACTGGGCGCTGAACCAGCGGGTGAAGGAGCTCGGCATGGAGTAGCCCAGCATGTCGGCGATGTGGCCCAGCGAATAGCCGGAGTTTTGCAGGTAGCGCATCACCAGATCCCGGCGAACGTCGTTGACCAGCTCGCTGAAGGTGGCGCCGCTCTCTTCCAGATGGCGCTGCAGGGTGCGTACATTCATCCCCAGGGTGCGGGCTATCTGCTCTATGGTGGCGCGCCCCATGGGCAGCAGCAGGTAGATGGCCTTGCGCACGTCTGTCATCAGGGATTGCTGGGTCTCTACCAGCAGGGTGTCGAGGTACTGGCGGGCATGACGGGCCATGGCCTGGTTGGCCAGGGGGTTCGGAATGTCCAGATCGGCGGCCTGGCAGACGATGCCGTTGAACTCGCTGCCAAACTCCAGCTTGCAGCCGAACAGCCGCTTGTGGATGGAGAGATCCGCCGGCGCGTCATGGGTGAAGTTGACGCTGATGGGGTGCCAGTTGGCGCCGACCCCGACCTGGGCCGCACAGAAGCGATACATGACGCCGACCGCGAGCTCGGTGGCCTGGCGCGAGGGCATGGGGGCGTCCGTGATGATCTCCTCGCGAATGATCACCGCCTTGCCCGCCTCTTCGATGAAGATGGCCAGGGCATTATTGAACAGGTGAATGTACTGCACTATGACCTGCAAGGCCTCGCGCAGGTTGGGCTGATAGCTCAGCAGCAGGCTGACCTCGCCAAAGTCCGACAGCTGGCGATGCTCCGCCATGCGCAGCCCCAGGCTCTGGCAGTTCCCGGTACGGGCGGACAGCTCGAGCAGGTTGACTATGGTGGAGACGGGAATGCGCTGATTGGGCACATCCAGAATGGAGGCGCTGAGGCCGGCTTGCGACAACAGGCTGGGGGTATTGAGGCCCAGTTGGCGGGCGACATCGAGATAGTTGGTGAGGGTGGCGGCTCTGGCAAGGAGGGTCATGATGCAATTCCCATGGCGACAGCTCATCTGCTGGTTGCTTGTTGTTAACTGGTTTTTATCATTTCGTTTACAAATTGGAAAGTGCTTATTAACTGATCTATTAGTCGCAGGTGCCATGTGATGACCCTGCCTGCCAGCCCGTCTCATGGCCTTTCGAGTCCGACTCTCTCCTGTTCCGTGGTGTTCATGGCACCAGGTGGCTGTCATATAAAGACAACTCCATGGCATCCAAGGTAAAGCAGTTGGGAGCCTGGCACCTTACTGTGGTCTTGATGTCATCCGGCCGTCGCCGGAGCGCCTGAACAGGGGAAGAGAGATGAAGGCATTTCAGCCCGAGGCCACAGTACTGATAGTGCCCGGCCTGCGTGACCATGTGGCGGATCACTGGCAGACCCTGCTCGCCGAGGGGCTTGAGAAGGTGGTGACTGTGCCGCCTTTGACCTCGGACAAGCTGAGCTGCCAGGCCAGGGTCGATGCCATTGAGCAAGCCCTTGCCGATATCGAGGGCCCGGTGATCCTGGTGGCTCACAGTGCCGGGGTGTTGATGCTGGCTCACTGGGTGGCGCAGCAGGGCGCTGCTCGCCATCGCCACCCCATCCGGGGCGCCCTGCTGGTGACGCCGCCGGATCTGGATGCCAGCTGGCCATCCCATTACCCGAGCCCGGAGGCCATGAAGGCCGGAGGCTGGCACCCGTTGCCCCGCATGAAGCTGCCGTTCCCGAGCCTGGTGGTGATGAGCCACAACGATCCCCTGGCGAGCCCGGCGGCCGTGCGTGCCCTGGCCCAGGACTGGGGGAGCGAGCTGGTGGACGCCGGGGCCGTGGGACACCTCAACCCGGCGAGCGGATTTGGCCCCTGGCCACAGGCCGAGGCCTTGCTCGGGCGTCTTGACGCCCGCTAACCCAGATTGCGAGGGGAGACAGGCTTCCCCGCGCCCAGACACGAATCGGAAGGAGTCCGTATGGTGAAGACAAGGATCATACCGCCAGCCCAGGGAGCCCATGCCTATCCCTTGCTGATCAAGAGCCTGCTGCTGTCCGGGGTGCGTCAGCACCCGGGCCGGGAGATCGTCTACGCAGATCGGCTGCGCTATGACTATCGCACCCTCAACCAGCGCATCCACCGCCTCGCCAACCTGCTGACGGCCTCTGGCATAGGGCCGGGGGACACGGTCGCCCTGCTGGACTGGGACAGCCACCGCTCCCTCGAATGCTTCTTCGCCGTGCCCATGATAGGCGCCGTGCTGCACACGGTGAACGTGCGCCTCTCGCCGGAGCAGATCGCCTTCACCATGCACCACGCAGAGGATCATCTGGTGCTGGCTCATGACGACTTCCTGCCCATGCTGGCGAGCATTCAGGAGAAGCTGCCCACGGTGCGCGGCTATATCCGGCTGACCGATGGGGAGCTGCCTTCCACCACACTGCCCCTGCTCGGAGAGTACGAGACGCTCTTGGCCGGGGCGGACGACCAGTTCGATTTCCCCGATTTTGACGAGAATTCGGTGGCGACCCTGTTCTACACCACGGGCACCACTGGGGATCCCAAGGGGGTCTACTTCAGCCACCGCCAGCTGGTGCTGCATACCCTCAACGAACTGGGCACCCTGGCGGCCCATGCGGGCCAGTCCCTGCTCTGCTCAGACGACGTCTACATGCCCATCACCCCCATGTTCCACGTTCATGCCTGGGGCGTCCCCTATGTGGCGACCATGCTGGGGGTGAAGCAGGTCTATCCGGGGCGCTACGAGCCGGACAAGCTGGTACGGCTCTATCGCGACGAGGGGGTGAGCTTCTCCCACTGCGTGCCGACCATATTGCAGATGATCCTCGACTGCGAGGAGGCGGCAAAAACCTCCCTTGCGGGCTGGAAGATGCTGCTGGGGGGCAGTGCGCTGCCGCTCGGGCTGGCGACCCAGGCCCACCGACAGGGGATACTGGTGCACGCCGGTTACGGCATGTCGGAGACCTGTCCGCTGCTGTGCGTGGTGCACCTGGCTCCCGAGGAGCTGGCGCTGCCCATGGCCGAGCAACTGCCGTTGCGGATCCGTACCGGCAAGCCCATCGGGTTAGTGGACTTGCGCATCATCGATGAGCAGGGCCGGGCGCTGGCCCACGATGGTCAGACCATGGGGGAGATAGTGGTGCGTGCTCCCTGGCTGGCCCAGGGCTACCTGAAAGAGCCGGGCAAGGGGGCCGAGCTCTGGGAGGGGGGCTGGCTGCACACGGGGGACATGGCCTCCATCACCCCGGACGGCACGGTCGAGATCAAGGATCGCATCAAGGATGTGATCAAGACAGGGGGCGAGTGGATAAGCTCCCTGGCGCTGGAGAGTCTCATCAGCGCTCACTCTTCCGTCCATGCGGTGGCCGTGATCGGGGTGCCGGACCCGCAGTGGGGGGAGCGCCCTCTGGCCCTGGTGGTCGGCAAGGAGGGGGCACATCTGGATGCGCAGGACATCAAGGCCCACCTGCAGGGATTCGTCGACAGTGGTCGCATCAATCGCTGGGCCATACCGCGCCAGATCCGCATAGTGCAGGAGATCCCCAAGACCAGTGTCGGCAAGGTGAACAAGAAGCTGATCCGGGAGCGTGAATGCTATCCGGCGGTGGAGAAGTGAGGCCGCCGTCATAGATCCAGGGGACGGCCTCTCAGTCATCCCTACTGTCTGAGGGGCCTTGTTGGCCGGGCTGCCATGGCTTGACTACGATAACTGAGTTATCACACAAGAGGCGTGCGCCATGAACAGAACCCAGATTCATCTCGTTGATGAAGAGGTGGATTTTCCGTCCAGTGAACAGTTGGTTTCCACCACGGATCTGCAGGGGGTCATTACTTATGCCAATGACCACTTCTGCCGGGTGGCGGGATACAGCAGGGCAGAGATGATAGGCCAGCACCACAACATGGTGCGCCATCCCGACATGCCCAAGGCGGCCTTCGCCGATCTCTGGGGCAAGCTGAAGCAGGGCAAGCCCTGGCGCGGCATGGTGAAGAATCGCTGCAAGGATGGTCGCTACTACTGGGTGGATGCCTATGTCACCCCTATCTTCGAGCAGGGGCGGATAAGCGGCTATCAGTCGGTGCGCAACCGGGCCGAGCCCGGGATGAAGGCCGTCGCCGCCCGCACTTACGGGCGATTGCGGGCGGTGGAGCGGGGGGAGCGCAAGGCGGGCCTGAGCCTGCGCCCCGTCCGCCATGGGCTGGCCATCGCCGGGCTCCTGCTGATGCTGGCGGCGAGCGCCTATCTGACGGGGCCCCTGGGGGCCCTGTTCATGCTGCTGCCCCTCTTGTGGCTCGGCCTCCTCTATCGTCACACCCTCATCACCACCCCCCGTTACCTGAGCCAGCTGGGCGAGGAGTACGACAGCCTGACCCGGCTCATCTACTCGGGGGATGAACCCAGCGCCATCGCCGATTTCCACATCAAGCTGCTGCAGGCCAGGATCCGCACCGTGCTCGGGCGGGTGGACGATGCCACCCTCTCCCTGCAGGATCTGGCGGTCCATCTCAAGACCGCCTCCAGCGAGACGAGCGCCGACATCGCCGAGCAGGACATCCAGACCCAGCAGGTGGCGACCGCCATCACGGAGATGGCGGCGACGGCCCACGAGATAGCCCGCAACATCCAGGAGACGGACAACCAGATTGCCCAGGCCAAGGTACATTGCCAGCACACCGACCAGCAGCTGGAGGATACCCAGCACAGGGTCACCGAGCTGGCCACCCAGGCGGAGCACGCCTTCACGGCGGCGGTGGCGCTGGCGGAGGAGTCGGATCGCATCGGAGTCCTGATGAACGAGATCCAGGGCATAGCGGATCAGACCAATCTGCTGGCCCTCAATGCCGCCATAGAGGCAGCCCGGGCGGGAGAGCAGGGACGCGGTTTCGCCGTGGTGGCGGACGAGGTGCGCACCCTCTCAACCCGGACCCACAAGGCGACCGAGCAGATCCAGGGCAGCATAGGGCAGATCCAGCGCACCCTGAATGGCTGGAAGGGGATGATGCAGCAGAACCTGGAGCAGACCCAGTCCTGCGTGACCCTGACCCGGCAGGGCTCACAGAGCCTGCATCAGGTGCTGGCCGAGATAGAGCGGGTGGTGGATCTGTCGACCCAGATCTCGGCGGCGGCGGAGGAGCAGCAGGCGGTGGTGGAGGACATCAGCCGAAACGTCAACGCCATCTCCCAGCACTCCCACACCAACAGCAACAAGATGCACGACATGGATGCCTCGAGCGACATCCTGCTCACCAAGGCGCGCCAGCTCAAATCCCTGGGGCAGACCTTCGGCTGACGCCCGCGTCGAGCAGGCACAAGATGACAACAAGGCCACCCCGGGGTGGCCTTGTTGCATGAGCGCGTCCTGTGGAGCCGTGGTGCCTAGGGCGCCGTCAGCTCGTCTGCTCCGCCAGCGCAATGAAGCCGCCGCTCTTGTCGCAGTACATGGCCCTGTCCGCCTGGATGAGCCATTGATCCGGGCTCCAGCCACTCTGGTAGTGGCTGACCCCTATGCTGATCCCGACCTGCATGGCCTGGCCATTGACCACGAAGGGGGCCCGCATGGCGTGCCGGATCACCTCGGTCACATCCTGCGCCTGGGCACAGCTGTAGCCGGGCAGCAGCAGGATGAATTCATCCCCCGCCAGCCGGGCAAAATAGCACTGGTGGCCGATGGCGTCATGGAGCCGGTTGGCCAGCTGGCAGAGGATGGCATCCCCCTGGCTGTGGCCGAAGTTGTCATTGATGCGCTTGAAGTCATCGAGATCGCAAAACAGCAGGCAGCCGGGATCCTCGAGCTGCACTTGCGTCTTCAACTGCTCCATCAGGCTAAGGCGATTGGGCAGGCCTGTGAGGGGATCTATGCGGGCCAACTGCAGTATCTCCTGCTCGCGCAACTTGCGCAGTGTCACCTCCCGATTGAGCCGCTTGTTGCTGACCAGCAGATAGAGGGAGAGCAGCAGGATGAGGGCGCCGACCCCCAGGCTCAGCAAGAACCAGGGGCGCCAGAAGATCCACTGCGCTGAGGGGGCCTGATAGAGAAAACGGGTCAGCGGCACCGCCCTCGGGACCAGGCCTATCTCGACCAGCTGCTGCATGATGTGGGCGAAGCGATCCGGATTCATATACCCGATCTCCACATAGAGCGGCTGTATCATCTCCTTGCTCATCTGCAGCTCGTACTCCATGTGGGCCTGACTGCGGTTGACGGCATACTCCTTGCGCAGCAGGTCGATGGCCTCGGTCGGGTGGGCGAGGGCGTAGCGCCACCCCTTGAGGCTGGCGGCCCGAAACTTTGCCACCCGCTCAGGGTTGGTGCGCTCCTCGTTCTGGGTGGTGAACAGGATGTCGCTGTAAAAATCGATGCCGTAATTGCGGGGATTGATGACGGAGACCGAGATGCCGTGCTCCTCCAGATAGAAGGGCTCGTTGCTGAGATAGGCGTTGAAGATGTCGATCTTGCCGGTGATCAGATCGTCTATGTTGACCGAGGTGGGCACAGGAATGAGCTGGCGTTCGTGCAGCCCCTGATAGTAGAGGGTGGCGAGCAGCTCGGCATCCTGATGGCCGGGAAACATCATGATCCGTTTGCCACGCATGTCCGCAACGGTGAGAATGCCGCTGTCGCGACGGGCGAGGAAGATGGAGGGGGAGTGCTGATAGACGCAGGCGAGCGCCAGCAGGGGTTCGCCATTGACGTAGCTGGTGAGCACCTCTGTGTTGCCGACGCCAAAGTCGGCGCGCCCGCTCAGCACTTCCTGTACCGGGCTTATCCCCTTGCCGCCCGGTCTTATCTCGACATCCAGTCCGGCATCGGCATAGAACCCCTTCGCCTTGGCCATGTGATAGCCCACGAACTGGGGTTGATGCAGCCAGCGCAACTGCAAGACGACTCGATCCGGAGGCTCATGGGGACGGTCACTTGCCAGGACAGGGGAAGCGTAACTGGCGCCAAGCAATAGCAGCCAAAACAAGTATCTCTTCATCCGTGCGATTCTTGTGCTGAGGATCCATGGGGTGGCCAGCAGGCCCGCATTCAACTTGTTAACAAATCACATTCTAAAGGGTTATAGATGTACCGGATACAGTTGCAGCACAAAGATTTCATGGTGATCAACAAGGGCCCAGGCCTTGGCATGCATGACGAGGGCGGTGAGCCCGGGCTCGTCAACCGGCTGCGCACCGAGACCGGCTTGACACTCTACCCTGTTCATCGCCTCGACAAGATGACCTCGGGGCTGGTGCTGCTGGCGCGGACCCCGGAGGCTAACCGGGCACTCAGCATGGCCTTTGCCGCCCGGGAGGTGAGCAAGCAGTATCTGGCCCTCTCGGATCGCAAGCCGAAGAAGAAGCAGGGCTGGATCAAGGGGGACATGGAGAAAGGGCGTGGCGGCAGCTGGATGCTGGCCCGCACCCAGGAGAACCCGGCCATCAGCTGGTTTGACTCCAGCCCGGTGCGCGAGGGGTTGCGGCTCTATCGCATCAAGCCCCAGACCGGCAAGACCCACCAGATCCGGGTCGCCTTGAAAAGCATTGGCGCCCCCATCCTCGGGGACGAGCGCTACGGTGGCACGGCCGCCGATCGCGGCTACCTGCACGCCTGGCGCCTGCAGTTTACCCTGGCAGGGGAGGCCTTCGATCTCGTCTGCCCGCCGGATGAGGGGGAGCTGTTCCTCCTGCCCGAGCTGCACGCAGCCATCGCGGGATTGAGCGAATGACAAGCACCCGTGGGGCGCCCGGCCCGGGCTGGATCCTGGCCGACTTTGACGACACCCTGGCGCCGGGGGACAGCCACGCCGGCCTGCTGCGCTTCATCCTGCGCCGGCGCCGCTGGCCGCTCCTGCTGCTGCCGGTGATCGCACTGGGTGGCCTGGTGTATCTGGTGCCCAGCCTGCGGCGTCAGGGAATTTCGCTTATCTGGTGGGCCATCACCCTGGGGCTCTCGCCGCTGGGTTGGCGCCAGCTGGTGCGGGCCTATTGCCACACCCGGCCCGGGCTGTTTCGGGAGGCCCGCTCCCTGCTGATGGCCGAGAGGGCGCGCTGCTGGGTCATCTCCGCCAGCCCCCGGGCTTTGGTCCGGGCCCAGCTCCATCGACAACTGCCACGGCTTCCTCATCGCATCATAGGCTCGCGGATGCGCTATCGCCTCGGTGGCCTGGTGCCGCGTTTTTATTGCCACGGCCGGCACAAGATCCTGCCCGAGATCCGCGCCCTCAGGGTGACGCTGGCCTTGAGTGACAGCCTGCACGACTTGCCGCTGCTGGCGCTGGGACAGCAGGCCTGGCTCATCAACCCGAGCGCCCGCAGGTTGCAACAGGCCAGGGCCCACCAGCCCCATCTCGAGGTGAAAAACTGGCACCTGTAAGGCAAAGCTGACAGCCCGGCGGAGCGCCGTGGGGCTGTCCGCAAGGCTCAGGCTGCAATGTCACAATCTATTTACATCTTCTGACGGCGGTCCTCGCCAAACTATCTGAAACCCGCCTCTTCTCTTCTGCCCCGCCCCTGCCTCTAATGAAACAAGTTATTAACAATGCCGTCTGGGCTGCCTGTCGAGCCTTACCGGCGTGACCCGTTTCGTTATCAGTCCATCGCAAGGAGCGCATCATGACGACCTCTTCTTCCCCTTCCCACAGCATCAATCCCCTCGGCACCGACGGGTTCGAATTCGTCGAGTACACTGCCCCGGATCTCAAGGGCATTGCCGCCCTCAAGGCGCTGTTCGTGTCGCTCGGGTTTGCCGAGGTGGCCAGACACAAGCACAAGCAGTGCTGGCTCTACCGCCAGGGGGACATCAACTTCGTGGTCAACGCCGAGCCCCACTCCCAGGCGGAGCAGTTCGCCAGCCTGCACGGGCCCAGCGTCTGCGGCATGGCATTTCGGGTGAGCGACGCGGGCCGTGCCCAGCAGTACGCCATCGCCAAGGGGGCCAAGCCCTTCGTCGGCAAGATAGGGCCCATGGAGCTCAACATCCCCGCCATCTACGGCATAGGCGAGAGCACCCTCTCCTTTGTGGACCGCTACGGCGAGCAGGGCTCCATCTACGACGTGGATTTTGTCTTCTATCCCGACTGGCAGGCGCGCATGGCCGAAGTGGATGCGGGGCTCTATGAGATCGATCACCTGACCCACAACGTTCATCGCGGCAACATGGACCTCTGGTCCAATTTCTACGAGCGGATCGGTAACTTCCGGGAAATTCGCTACTTCGACATCGAGGGCAAGCTGACCGGGCTGCATTCCCGCGCCATGACGGCCCCCTGCGGCAAGATCCGCATCCCCATCAATGAATCCTCCGACGACAAGTCCCAGATAGAGGAGTACCTGCGCCAGTACAAGGGGGAGGGGATACAGCACATAGCCCTGGCCTCCAGCGACATCTACCAGACCATCCGCACCCTGCGTGGTCGCGGCACCGGCTTTATGCCGACCCCGGACACCTACTATGAGAAGGTGAACAGCCGGGTGGCGGGGCATCAGGAGGATCTGGAGGCGCTCAAGGCGCTGCGCATCCTGATCGACGGCTCTCCCACCAAGGACGGCATCCTGCTACAGATCTTCACCGACACCGTCATAGGCCCGGTGTTCTTCGAAATCATCCAGCGCAAGGGCAACGAGGGCTTCGGCGAGGGCAACTTCCAGGCACTGTTCGAATCCATTGAGCTGGATCAGATCCGTCGTGGGGTGCTGAGCGGGGCCGAGCAGGGCGAGAAGAAGGGGGAGCCGAGCGATGCGTAACGGGATGCGAGCTCGTCGGTCGGTATCTATTTCATACGAGGTACACAGCCATGCGTAACTGGATCAGTTTTCCCCACCGGGAGGGGACTCACTCCCGCCAGGCCCACGCCGATCTGCCCGAGCAGGCCATCTACGAGCGCGAGCTGGGGCGCAGCGGCTTCTTCGGCCCCGCCACCCACATGCACCACAAGCATGCCCCCACCGACTGGAGCCACTGGGAGGGGCCGCTGCGGCCGCGGGCATTCGACTTGAACGGGCTGCAGGAGGAAGTGAGCTCCCTCTCCCCCTGGGTGATGCCGGATCTGCTCAGCAATCCCCACTGCCGCTACCGGATGTGGCGCCTGACCGAAACGATGCCGTTTCTGGTGCGCAACGCCGACGGCGACGAGCTCTTGTTCATTCACGAGGGAAGCGGTGACTTCTTCTGCGACTACGGCCATCTCACGCTGAAAGAGGGGGACTATGTGGTGATCCCTCGCGGCACCATGTGGCGCATCGAGCCCACGGCGCCGCTCTTCATCCTGATGATAGAGGCGACGGAGGACAGCTATCAGCTGCCGGACAAGGGGCTGGTGGGCAACCATGCCATCTTCGATCCAGCGGCGCTGGAGGTGCCCGCCATCAATGAGCGCTTCCTGGCCCAGCAGGACGAAAATCCCTGGTCGCTGCAGGTCAAGCGCCACGATCAGGTCTCTGTCATCACCTGGCCCTTCAACCCCCTGGATGCCCAGGGCTGGCACGGGGATCTCTGCGTGGTGCGCCTCAACTGGCGGGACATCCGCCCCCTGATGAGCCATCGCTACCATCTGCCGCCCTCGGCCCACTCCACCTTCGTGGCGAGCCGCTTCGTCATCTGCACCTTCGTGCCGCGCCCCATAGAGAGCGATCCCGGGGCCCTGCGGGTGCCCTTCTACCACAGCAACGACGATTTTGACGAGGTGCTCTTCTACCACGCCGGGGACTTCTTCAGCCGGGACAACATAGAGCGGGGCATGGTCACCTTCCACCCCGCCGGTTTCACCCATGGCCCCCATCCCAAGGCCTTTGCGGCGGGGCAGGCCCACGCCAAGACCTTCACCGACGAGGTGGCTGTGATGCTCGACACCCGGGATGCCCTCGGGATCGGCCAGATCTGCGAGGGGATAGAGAACCCCCACTATGTTTCCAGCTGGCAGCGGCCAGACGGCACCCCCGGCAAATAAGGAATTCGATATGAAATTGGCAACCTTGAACAATGGCAAGCGCGATGGCGCCCTGGTGGTGGTCAGCCGGGATCTGACCCGGGCGGTGGCCGTGGCGGACATAGCTCCCACCCTGCAAGGGGCGCTGGACGAGTGGGCCGAGCTCGCCCCCCGACTGACCGCCGTCTATCAGGCACTCAACGACGGCGCCTGCGCCGGTGCCTTCCCCTTTGATGAGACGGCCTGTCTCTCCCCGCTGCCCCGCGCCTACCAGTGGGCCGACGGCAGCGCCTACGTCAACCACGTGGAGCTGGTGCGCAAGGCGCGCGGCGCCGAGATGCCCGAGAGCTTCTGGCACGATCCTCTGATGTACCAGGGGGGCTCCGACAGCTTCCTGGCCCCTCGCGGCCCCATCATCATGGGGTCGGAGGAGTGGGGCATCGACTTTGAATCTGAGGTGGCCGTCATCACAGACGACGTGCCCATGGGCACCAGCCCGCAGGGAGCAGAGGAGCATGTCAAGCTGCTGATGCTGGTCAACGATGTGAGCCTGCGCAACCTCATTCCCGGGGAGCTCGCCAAGGGCTTTGGCTTCTTCCAGTCCAAGCCCTCCAGCAGCTTCTCGCCGGTGGCCATCACCCCGGACGAGCTCGGCGGCGACTGGCAGCAGGGCAAGGTGCATCTGCCCCTGGTGACCCAGCTCAACGGCGCCCTGTTCGGGGAGCCCGGATGCGGGGCTGGACATGACCTTCAACTTCTTCGAGCTGATTGCCCACGCGGCCAAGACCAGACCCCTTGGCGCTGGCTGCATCATAGGCTCGGGCACCGTCTCCAATTACGACAGAAGCCGGGGATCCTCCTGCCTCGCCGAGCGGCGGATGCTGGAAATTATCGAGTCAGGTCAAGCCACTACACCCTTTCTGCGCTTTGGTGATACAGTGTCCATCGCGATGCAGGATCGCAACGGGATGAGTCTGTTTGGCACCATTTTGCAACGAGTCACGCAAGGGGGCGCCAGCCAGACGAGCTAGGAAGGCCTGGGCCGGCCAAGGTCGGCAGGCGACACGGCAGGTGGCACACACCTGCCACCATAGGGACATAATATGCTGCAGTTGTTTGGATATTGGCGTTCATCGGCCAGCTTTCGCGTACGTCTGGTGCTGCAACTCAAGGGACTTGGTTATGAGCAGCACCCGGTCAATCTGAGACAGGGTGAACAGAAAGAGAAGGCCTATCGCCGGGTCAATCCCCAGGGGCTGGTGCCTTTTCTCATCGACGGGGATGTGCAGCTGGGTCAGTCGGTGGCCATCATGGAGTACCTCGACGAGACCTATCCGGCCTACCCCCTGATGCCTTCCGCCCCCGAGGAGCGGGCCAGGGTGCGCCAGATAGTCAACATGATCGCCTGCGACACTCACCCCCTCAACAACCTGAGGGTGCTGAACTACCTGGAGCAGGAGCTGGGGCAGAGCAAGACGGCGCGCGATGCCTGGTATCGCCACTGGATTGACGAGACCTTCACCGCCCTGGAGCAGCTGCTGATGACCACGGCCGGCGTCTATTGCGTGGGCAACGAGGTGACTCTGGCGGACTGCATGCTGGTGCCCCAGGTCTATAACGCCCGCCGCTTCAACATGACGTTGGACGACTACCCCACCATCGCGCGCATCGTCGCCAACTGCGAGCAGTTGCAGGCCTTTATCAAGGCGGCCCCCGCCAATCAGCCGGATGCGCAGGCCTGAGGTTCAATACCCTCAACTAGTGTTAAACAACAAACACCCCGCACCGTCAGCCGACAGTGCGTGGCCTTCTCATCTTGGTCGGCGCTTGTCAGATGCGAATCCCCTGGCGCTGACAATGGTCGATAAAGCTGCCGAATGTCGCCTCGTCGTAGCGCTTTCTCTGCTCCAGCAATCCTGTATTGAAGGGCTCCAGCAGCCAGCCCCTGGCATCCAGCACGTAGAAGTGAGGCGCCCCAACGTACTCGGGCTCCCGATCCAGGAAGCGGTTTATCTCCTGACACCCGCTGTTGCAATAGCTGTCCTCTCATAGCCTCTTTCCTGGGGCGTTTTTGTTGCTTCCAAGCCGCCACGAACTCTGTCGCCAAGTGGCAAGAGTGGCGGGTGATATGCGAAAAGCCTGAGCGGAAGCGGAGGGGAACCAAAAAACAAAAGCCCCTCGAAAGGGGCTTGGTTATCTCGCAGTGAAACTGTCCGCTGGGATTATCAGTAACTCTGCTGGTGGACGTCCATCACGGCGCGACCGGACGGGTCGGCCATCTCCTTGAACTTGGCATCCCACTCGAGTGCGGTCGGGGTGGAGCAGGCGACCGACTTGCCGTAGGGCACTGTGCGGGCGGCGGACTCCAGCGGGAAGTGCTCGTCGAAGATGGCGCGATAAAAATAGGCCTCCTTGGTGAGCGGGGTGTTGATGGGGAAGCGGAATGCGGCCGCCTCGAACATCTGATCCGTCACTTCGGTCTCGACCATGGCTTTCAGGCTGTCAATCCAGGAGTAGCCCACGCCGTCGGAGAACTGCTCCTTCTGACGCCAGGCCACCTCGTGGGGCAGCAGCTCCTCGAAGGCTTCCCGCAGAATATGCTTCTCGATCTTGCCGTTGCCGCACATCTTGTCGGCAGGCTGCAGGCGCATCGCCACGTCCATGAACTCCTTGTCGAGGAAGGGCACGCGGCCCTCCACGCCCCAGGCGGCCATGGACTTGTTGGCCCGCAGGCAGTCATACAGGTGCAGGGAGGCGAGCTTGCGCACGTTCTCCTCGTGGAACTCCCGGGCGTTGGGGGCCTTGTGGAAGTAGAGGTAGCCGCCGAACAGCTCGTCGGAGCCCTCGCCGGAGAGCACCATCTTGATGCCCATCGCCTTGATGTAGCGGGCCATCAGATACATCGGCGTGGAGGCGCGTATGGTGGTGACGTCATAGGTCTCGAGGTGATAGATGACGTCCCGCAGGGCATCCAGACCCTCTTGCACGGTGAAGTGGATCTGGTGGTGGATAGTGCCGAGGTGATCGGCCACCTTGCGGGCGGCGGCGAGATCCGGCGACCCTTCCAGGCCCACGGCGAAGGAGTGCAGCTGGGGCCACCAGGCCTCGCTCTTGCCATCGTCCTCTACCCGGCGGGCGGCGTAGAGCTTGGTGATGGCGGAGATGACGGAGGAGTCCAGACCGCCGGAGAGCAGCACGCCGTAGGGCACGTCACACATCAGCTGGCGTTTGACCGCCGCTTCCAGCGCGGCTTTCAGCTCGGCCTTGTCGCTGACGTTGTGCTCGACCGCACCGTACTCCATCCAGTCCCGCTTGTACCACTGCTTGAGTTCGCCATCCTTGCTCCAGAGGTAATGTCCGGGCGGGAAGGTCTCGACGCTCTTGCACACCGGCACCAGAGCTTTCATCTCGGAGGCGACATAGAAGTTGCCGTGCTCGTCGCGGCCGGTATAGAGGGGGATGATCCCCATGTGGTCACGACCAATCAGGTAGGCATCCTGCTCGGCGTCATAGAGGATGAAGGCGAAGATGCCGTTGAGATCGTCCAGGAAGGCGGGGCCCTTCTCCTTGTAGAGGGCGAGCAGCACCTCGCAGTCGGAGTGGGTCTGGAACTTGAAGTCGACCTTGAGGCTCTTCTCGAGTTCCTTGTGGTTGTAGATCTCGCCGTTGACGGCCAATACGTGAGTGCGCTCGGGGTTGTAGAGCGGCTGGGCGCCATTGCCCGGATCGACGATGGCAAGGCGCTCGTGCACCAGGATGGCCTTGTCGGAGCTGTAGACGCCGGACCAGTCAGGCCCGCGGTGACGCAGTCGCTTGGACATCTCCAGGGCCGATTTGCGCAAGGCGGCGGAGTCGGTCTTGATGTCCAGAATGCCGAAAATAGAACACATTGGCGGTAATCCTCTTGATTTTTATATGAGCCCCCCACGTTTGGGCTCGAAATTCCATTTACATTCCTCGCCAATCACAATGCCTAGCGGAAAACCCTTTTGCAAGCGGGAAAACCGCAGAAAATCATGCCGCCAACGTCAAGTCGGTGGGTGAGAATGGTGTCAATAAAGGGCGGGTGCTTGACGTGCGCGTCAGGTCGCGGCGGGTTCGAAGATCACATAGAGCTTGCGGCAGGCCACCAGGGTCTCCCACTCGCCGACGAAGCCCGCTGGTATGACGAACTGATCCCCTGGTTTGAGGTGCAACTGGCCCCCCTGGCCGTCGTGGATCCGCGCCTCGCCCTCCAGCAACTGGCAGTATTCGTGCTCTGTGTAGTGCACAGCCCAGCGCCCCGGCTCGCAGGCCCAGAAGCCTACGTGAAACTGCTGGCTGGGGTCCGAATAGTGGTTCCAGAGGGTCTGGCTCGGGTTGCCGGCCCGGATCCGCTCGGGGGCGGGCATCAGCGGGGTGGGGGAGACGGGGTGCTGGTCCAGCAGGATCCAGTCGTTCAGGCTCTTCATGGTGCGTCCTTGGGGTGGCGAGGGGAGCGTCCTGCTCCCGTTTAGTTTGTTTAACAATGTTGCGCTTACGTTAAACGATGTGTGCCACCTTGCCAAGGGGGGAGCCGATGAGGGGGATCAGACGATATCGATGTCGACCACGGAGTCGAAGATGTGATTCGGTC
This sequence comes from Aeromonas ichthyocola, assembly GCF_046087985.1. NCBI lineage: Bacteria > Pseudomonadati > Pseudomonadota > Gammaproteobacteria > Aeromonadales > Aeromonadaceae > Aeromonas > Aeromonas ichthyocola. The sequence continues at coordinate 680,973 of NZ_JBJSWH010000003.1, read as the reverse complement.
TGAACGGCATGCGGTCTATGTCCGCCACCTTGCTCACCCCGGAGAGTACCAGCACCGTCTCGAGGCCGGCCTGGAAGCCCGCCAGTATGTCGGTGCGCAGGTTGTCGCCGATGATGATGGTGTCGTCGGAGTGGGCCTCCATCCGGTTGAGCGCCGCGCGAATGATCCAGGCGCTCGGCTTGCCCACGTAAAATGGCTTCTTACCGGTCATGCGTTCTATGGGGGCACAGAGCGCGCCACAGGCCGGGTGCATCATGGGGCCGTGGGTGTCGGGGTTGGTGGCGATGAAACGGGCCCCCTGATCCACGAACTTGGCCCCCAGTTGCATCATGGTCCAGTTGTAGTTGCGGGTCTCCCCTACCACCACGAAGTCGGGGTCTATGTCGGTGATGGTGAAGCCGGCCTTGTAGAGCTCGTGGGTCAGGGCCCCTTCGCCTATCACATAGGCCTTCTTGCCATCCTGGCGCTTGAGAAAATCGGCGGTGCCCATGGCGGAGGTGTAGAAGCACTCCTCGGGTACCTCGATCCCGGCGGAGCGGAAGCGGTTTTGCAGATCTTTCTGGGTCTGGGCCGGGTAGTTGGTGAGGAACAGAAGCTTGCTGCCCTGCTCCAGCAGGCGATGGACGAAACGGTCGGCGCCGGGCACCAGGTCGTTGTTGTGCAGTATGACGCCGTCGATATCACAGATGACGCTTTTTTTCATGGAAACTCCTTGTAGGGGGAGGTGGTTGCCAACCTCGAATGTCTTCAATCACTTATGGCTTTTTTGTGCCGCCATTATAAGGCGCTTTGATGACAAGTCTCCCCCCGGCGCGCCAGATGGGTGCACAATGACGGCAGAGGGAGGGCGCCGCTGGTGCCTGGACTGCCTGATCCATCAGGCGCTGACGATGGAGCCGTCATCATGGAGAACTTTATTGCCGGCTTGCCCAAGCTGGAGCTGCACCTGCATATCGAGGGCACCCTCGAGCCCGAGCTGATGTTTGCCCTGGGCAGACGCAACGGGGTGACCCTGCCCTGGCCCGATGTGGAGAGCCTGCGGGCAGCCTATGAGTTCGACTGCCTGCAATCCTTTCTCGATCTCTACTACCTGGGGGCCAGCGTGCTGGTCACCGAGCAGGACTTCTTCGACCTCACCTGGGCCTATCTTGAACGCTGCGCCGCCGACAAGGTGGTGCACGTGGAGATCTTCTTCGACCCCCAGACCCACAGTGCCCGGGGCGTGCCCTTTGGCACCGTGCTCGGCGGCCTCGAGCGGGCATTGCAGCAGGGGGAGCGGCAGCTTGGCATCAGCTGGCGGCTCATCATGAGCTTTTTGCGCCACCTGAGCGAAGAGGATGCCTTCGCCACCCTGCGCGAGGCCGAGCCTTATCTGGCGCGGCTGCACGGGGTCGGCCTCGATTCGGGGGAGCTTGGCAATCCCCCTGGCAAGTTTGCCCGGGTCTTTGCCCGGGCGAGGGAGCTGGGGCTGCCTGTGGTGGCCCACGCGGGGGAGGAGGGGCCGGCCGACTATATCTGGCAGGCGATTCGGGAGCTGGCGGTGCGCCGCATCGATCACGGGGTGCGCTGCGCCGAGGATCCCGAGCTGGTGCGCTACCTGGCCGACACCCGGCTGCCGCTCACCGTCTGCCCCCTCTCCAACGTGCGGCTCAAGGTGTTCGGCACCATGGCGGATCACAATGTGCTGACCCTGCTGGAGCAGGGGCTCTGCGTCACCATCAACTCAGACGATCCCGCCTATTTCGGCGGCTACCTGGGGGCCAATTTCAGGGCCCTGGCCGACGGGCTCGGCGCCACGCGGGAGCAGCTCTGCCGTCTCTCCCTCAATGGGGTGGAGGCGAGCTGGCTGAGTCTTGCCGACAAGGTGAGGCTGACCCAGGAGATCAGGGGCTATGGTGCCTGCCACGGGGTGGCCCTCTACTAGGCATCGGAGGTGCAAATAGCGCGCGCCCGCCGATGAGGGCGGGCGCGTGGGACTATGCCGGTTGCCCGTCTCAGGCAGGCTGCGACGCTGTCTCGGCCTGATAGACGGGGTAGTCGATGAGCCCCTGCTCGCCGCCGCCAAACAGGGTGGCGGGATCATGGGGGGCAAAGGGATAGCCGTGACGCAGCCGGTTCGGCAGATCCGGGTTTGCCACGAAGGGGCGACCGAAGCCAATCAAGTCGGCCCAGCCCGCCTGCAGCGCGGCTCTGGCCCGCTCACCGTCATATTTTCCCGCATAGATGAGGGTATTGGGGAAAGCATCCCGCAGACCCTGCTTGAAGCCCTCCGCCATCAGAGGCGCATCGTCCCAGTCCGCCTCGGCGATATGCAGATAGACGATGCCTATTTCCCCCAACAGTCTGGCGGCGGCCAGATAGGTCTCCTGCGGGTTCGCATCCACTGTGCCGTTGAGGGTGGTCAGCGGCGCGAGACGCACCCCGACCCGGTCAGGTCCAATCTCGTCACTGACAGCCTCTGTCACCTCTTTCAAGAAGCGCAGTCGGTTCTCCAGGGAGCCGCCGTAGTTGTCGGTGCGGGCGTTGGATTCGGAGTCGAGGAACTGGTTGATGAGGTAGCCGTTGGCGGCGTGCAGCTCTATGCCGTCAAAGCCGGCCTCCATGGCATTGCGGGCGGCCTGGCAGAACTGACCCACCACGGCGTCTATGTCGGCCTGGGTCATGGCACGGGGAGTGACTGTCTCCACAAAACCGGGGGCGTCACTGCCGTTGTCGACAAACACCTTCACCCCTTGCGCCTTGATGGCGGAGGAAGAGATGGGCTGGGCACCGCCTATGTTGTCCGGATGGGTGACCCGGCCCACGTGCCAGAGCTGGGCAAACATGATGCCCCCCTTGGCGTGCACCGCCTCGGTCACCCCCTTCCAGCCAGCCACCTGCTCGGCGCTGTGGATGCCCGGGGTCCAGGCATAGCCCTTGCCAAGGGGGTCTATCTGGGTGCCCTCGCCTATGATGAGGCCGGCGCCCGCGCGCTGGGCGTAATAGGTGGCCATCATGGCATTGGCCACGTCACCGGGCTGGCTGGCGCGGGAGCGGGTCATGGGCGGCATGACGATGCGATTGGAGAGGTGCAACTGGCCGAGGCGAAGGGGGCAGAACAGGGGATCGTGGTTCATGGTGAATTCCTCGTGTTGGGATGGAGGCGACTCTAGAGGGGATTGTCATTGTGAAAAAGAGGGGTAATTGCAGAAGAGAATTGCCATTGGCACAGCAATGGGCCCGAGGCCATGAAAAAGAGGGCCTTCTGGCCCTCTTTTCAGTGTCGCGGCAGATCAGGCGGCGCTGGCGCCTATCGGGGTGACCCGCACCCGCTCTATCCGGCGCTCGCTCACCGCCAGCACCTCGAAGCAGAGCTGACCCAGACGCAGTTGCTGGCCACAGGTGGGCAGGCTGCCGAAGTGGGAGAGCAGCATGCCCGCGAGGGTCACGTACTCATCGCTCTCGCTCACCAGGCCGTCATGGCCCAGGGTCTGCTCTATCTGGTGGATGTTGGTGCTGCCGTTGATGAGCCAGCTCTCCCCCTCCTGGACTATGTCAGGGGTCTCATCCTCGTCCGGCAACTCGCCGACGATGGCCTCCAGCAGATCGTGGTTGGTGACCAGCCCCTGGATGATGCCGAACTCGTCCGCCACCAGAATGAGGCTGCCCCTGGCCTTGCGCAGCTCCGCCAGCAGCCGGATCACGTTGATGCTCTGGGGCACTATGATGGGGTCGTTCTGCTTGGCAAGCTCGGTCAGGGGCTGCCCCTCGTTGAGGGCAAACAGCAGATCCCGCGCCTTCATCACGCCGATGATCTCGTCCAGCTCTCCGTCGCAGACCGGGAACAGGCTGTGGGGGGCCCGCTGCAGCAGGGCCCGGATCTCGTCCGGGGAGTCATTGACGTCGATCCACTCCATCTCGGCGCGGGGTGTCATTATGGTGCGGATGGAACGATCGGCGAGCGACAGTACACCGGTCACCATGTAGCGCTCCTCTTCCCCGAAGCTGATGGGGCGGGGGGCATCCTGCTCCTCTTCCTCATCCTGCTGCGGGTGCTGGTTGGCCCGACTGCCCCCCATCAGTTTGAAGATGGCGGCCGTGGTGCGCTCGCGCAGGGGCTGCCTGGACTCGTGGCGTTGGGCACTGCGCTGGGCGAGCTGGTTGAAGAACTCGATGAGCACGGAGAAGCCGATGGCCGCATAGAGATAGCCCTTGGGAATGTGGAAGCCGAAGCCCTCCGCCACCAGGCTGAAGCCTATCATCAGCAGGAAGCTCAGGCAGAGCACCACCACTGTGGGATGGGCGTTGACGAAGCGGGTCAGGGGCTTGGAGGCGATCACCATCACCACCATGGCGATGGTCACGGCCGCCATCATGACGCCCAGGTGTTCCACCATGCCGACCGCTGTGATGATGGAGTCCAGGGAGAAGACGGCATCCAGCACCAGGATCTGGGCGATCACCACCCCGAATCCGGCATAGACACCGGCCGGGCCCTGCTCCTCCGGCTTGGCCTCCAGTCGCTCATGCAGCTCTGAGGTGGCCTTGAACAGCAGGAAGAGGCCGCCGCCCATCAGGATGAGATCCCGACCCGAGAAGGGATGATCCCAGATGTGCAATATGGGGCTCGTGAGAGTCACGAGCCAGGACATGACGCTCAGCAGGGCGAGGCGCATGATCAGGGCCAGTGAGAGGCCGATGAGTCGGGCCTTGTCCCGCTGGGCGGGGGGCAGCTTCTTCACCAGGATGGCGATGAAGACCAGGTTGTCTATCCCGAGCACTATCTCGAGGATGATCAGGGTGAACAGACCGACCCAGATAGACGGGTCCAGCAAGAATTCCATTAGGATGACCTCAATAAAAACAGACGCAGTGGATGTCGGTCACGGCAAGGGGCCGTGGCAGGGCAAGGCTCGGATGTTTTCAGAGGCGCTGGTTGAGCAGGTACAGATAGGTTTTGATGGGGAAAAACGAAGAGCTACTTCGGGGGGTGTCCATGATGGGCAATAAAACCTCGGGTCAAAAGTGAGCCCTGATGATAACGGCTATCGCCGATTTGGCAAGCACCGGGCGCACAAGTGGTGGCGGGCCATCGGGCCTGGGGGGGCGCCTGCGCTGCTGGTCGGCCCATGGAGAGTCTCTCGCCATATGGATGAGGACAGGCATAAGACGCAGGCGCTGTATATATCCGCACCTGGCCAAAGTGTAACAACCTATTTCAGGCACCTGTCATTTGGTGCTTGTTTTAATAAATGTCAGCTCATTTGGTTATATAAGGAGGCGCGAACAGGCAGCGAGTGTTTATGGGGGCGATGGAAGGGGGAGGTTATTTGAAGGGAGGCTGATGCCTAAATATAAAGATTCGAACCTGAAGACAGGGGCGTTGGCGTCTCAATATAAAGAATTGAACATGAAGACAGGGAGGCATTGCCTCCCTGTCGGTCAATCCCGTCATGTCACGGGGATCTCATATTGAAGGGTGCGAAACCCCTCATTGGCCCGTGTAGGCGGCGCCCTGAACATGACCCTTCTTGTCACTGAGACAGGACCAGGGAGCATCGGCACCCGGCACCTTGATGGTGACGCCGACCCCGGCTTCGGAGTCCATCACGTCAGTCACCTGAAGCTGGGTCTGGGGCACGTTCGTCTTCTCGGAGACCGCCTTCAGGCAGGCTTTCTCCGCAGGGCTGGCCGCGCTGGCAGGGCTTGCCGAGGCCGCAGGCGCTGCTGACGTGGCTGCGGGCTGGCAGACGCCCGAGCCTTGCTTGCTGTTGTAGGAGACATCGTACTGGCCCCCGGTGTTGCTGATGGAGAGGGTGACACCCGCGCCTTTGGCCTCATAGAAGTTGTCGTTGAACTTCTTGAGCTTGGCCTCCTTGCCATTGATATAGACGGGGCCACCCTCATCGCTGTGCATCTGGATCTTACCCGGGCACTCGTAATTAAGCTGGGGAAGGGCAGCACTGGCGGTGCCCGCCATGGTCAATGCAAATACTGTGATCAACACCTTTTTCATGGGACTTACCTTAACTGTTTAACAAAGTGGAATAAGTGTATTTGTTTTTATTGTTTGGTGGATAACAACATCACTGTATTTCGGCGCGCAGTCTGCCGTTTGTCCTTGGCGAAAATAAATAGCTGGCCTACTTAATTTTAGCAACGAAATTTTCGTAACTTTTTGTGCTGCTGAAAATGGTTATTGATTCAAGGGACTCGACAAACGGTTTTCCCTGTCAATGGTTTAAAGATTAAAAAAAACAGAGCAATAACGGGCAGGAGAGGGGCGGCGAGAGTGAAGTCGGATAAAGTAGCTGGCGGGTTGCCGGAGGCCCTGTTTGGGACATTTGTCACGCGGGGCGACGGAGCCCCGCGTTGCATCAGGATGGCAAGCGCCGGATCAGAGCCAGCGTTTCTCGCGGGTGAAGCAGACCGAGAGCCAGGCATCCCCCAGGGTATCGCCGAGGCGGGACCAGAGCTCCTGGCGCAGGGCATCCTGGCGCTCTATGGGCCACTCCTGGTCCGGGGCCACCAGTATGTTCAATTCCAGATCGAAGCGGCGGCCGCTTTTCGCCAGATGGCTGTAGCACTCTATGCCATGGCGCTGGCGCAGGGCGTCTATCTCGCGCTCGACCCGCGCCGAGACATCCCCCTTGGGGGCGATTTTCAACACTTCCCGCAGGTTGCGGCCGAGCACCTTGATGGGGATCAGGGTGGCGCATAGGGCGAGCAGGGTGACCAGCACCGGGTCTATGTAGCGGTTGTAGTGGCCGTAGCCGAGGGCGTCGAGGCCGATGGCGACCACGAAGCCGATGAGCAGGGTGGCGCTGAGCAGGGTGTCGACCAGCCACTCCTTGGAGTCGACCCGCACCAGTTCGGAGTCGATACGTTCGGCGACGCCCGCCTCGATCCGGTAGATGATGGCGCAGAAGAAGGTGCAGACGGCGGCGTAGATGAGGGCGTGGCCGAGATCTATCTCTCGTCCCCCTTCGAGTAGGGAGGTGATGCCGCTATGGAAGGCGCCGAGGCAGAGCAGCAGTATGATGGTGCCGTTGATGACGTTGGTGATGGGCTCGAAGTGGGCATAGCCATACTGGAAGCGCGCGTCTGATGGGCGGGTCACCAGATAGGCGGTGATGAGTCCGAGGCCCGTCATGCCCATGCTGAACAGGGTGAAGATGCCATCGAGCATGATGGCGTTGGAGCCGACGAAGAGACCATAGCCGATCCCGAAGATGGCGAAGCTGATGCAGCCGAACAGTGACAGGGTCAGGGCCTGTTTCTCGGTGCGAACCAGCGTACTGATAACATGGCTGTAATGAGCCATAAAAGTCCTCCTTTCAAATGGTGAAGATTGAACGCGCAAGCGGTTTTCTAGCTGATATACTGCCCGCTCACATGTGAGCGGACTGGCCCCATGGCTCTAAAACAAGAGCGCCCCGAAGAGGCGGAAGGCCAGTCGTTGTCGCCGGAATGCCGGCATCAAGCAAAGGATGGGAACAAGGATTCATGATCCCGAGACTCGATTACCAGGACAGTTTGTCACCTACAACCCTGCAGTTTCTTGAGTTGCTGGCGCGATCAGCATTTCGTGGTGATATCGAAAAGTCTTATGCAAGCCGGTTGGCGATGGCGACGGATAACAGCGTCTATCAGGTAGTACCTCAGGCGGTTCTCTATCCGCGCAGCGCGGATGATATTGCGGTGATGCTCAAGCTGGCTCAGGGGCCAGAGTACGCCACCTTGAGTTTCTTCCCTCGCGGCGGCGGCACCGGCACCAATGGCCAGTCCCTGGGCGGCGGCATTATCGTCGATCTCTCGCGCCATATGAACCAGATCCTGGAAATTAATCTGGAGCAGGGCTGGGTGCGCGCCCAGGCCGGGGTGGTGAAGGATCAGCTCAACGCCTACCTCAAACCTCACGGCTACTTCTTCTCGCCGGATCTCTCCACCTCCAACCGCGCCACCTTGGGCGGCATGGTCAACACAGATGCCTCGGGGCAGGGGTCCCTGGTGTACGGCAAGACCTCGGATCACGTGCTCGGCCTCAAAGCCGTGCTGGAAAACGGCGACATCATGGCCACCGAGCCGGTGAACGGCCAGCGCCTGGCAGACAAGCTGGCCCTCGAGAGCCGCGAGGGGGAGATCTACCGCACCCTCTATCGCATCGGCCGCGAGCGGCGCGCCGACATAGAGGCGACCTTCCCCAAGCTCAACCGCTTTTTGACCGGTTACGATCTCAAGCATCTTTATCAGCCCGACACCGACACCCTGGATGTAAGTCGGGTGCTGTGCGGATCTGAGGGGTCCCTCGGCTTCATCACAGAGGCTCGTCTCAACATCACCCCCATTCCGCGCTACCGCACCCTGGTCAACGTCAAGTACGACAGCTTCCCCTCCGCCCTGCGTAATGCCCCCTTTATGGTGGAGGCTCACGCCCTGTCGGTGGAAACGGTGGACTCCCGGGTGCTGGGGCTTGCTCGCGCCGACATCATCTGGCATTCGGTCAAAGAGTTCATTCAGGAGGTGCCCGGCAAGGACTTGCAGGGGCTCAACATCGTCGAGTTTGCCGACACCGACGAAGCCGAGCACAAGGCCAAGGTGGCCGAGCTGTGCCGCCGTATCGACGGCCTGCTGGCCAAGGGGGAGGCGGGCATCATCGGCTATCAGGTGTGCAGTCACCTGCCGAGCATCGAGACCATCTACGGCATGCGCAAGAAGTCGGTGGGGCTGCTCGGCAACGCCGAGGGGCGCAAGAAGCCGGTGGCCTTTACCGAAGACACGGCGGTTCCCCCCGAGTCACTCGCGGACTTTATCATGGAGTTTCGTGCCCTGCTGGACGGCCACGGTCTCGACTACGGCATGTTCGGCCATGTGGATGCGGGGGTGCTGCACGTGCGCCCGGCGCTGGACTTGTGCGACCCCGAGCAGGAGGTGCTGCTGCGACGCATCTCCGATCAGGTGGTGGCGCTCACCGCCAAATATGGCGGCCTGATGTGGGGGGAGCACGGCAAGGGTTTCCGCTCCGAATACAGCCCCGCCTTCTTCGGCGAGCTGTGGGAAGAGCTGCAGCGGGTCAAGGGGGCCTTCGATCCCGCCAACCGCATCAACCCGGGCAAGATCTGCATTCCCTATGGCAGCGGCGCCGAGCTTGTGTCGGTGGACGGGCCCAAGCGCGGCAAGTTTGACCGCCAGATCCCGATCGCGGTGCGGGAGAGCTACACCCGCGCCATGGACTGCAACGGCAACGGCCTCTGCTTCACCTTCGAGACCGATTCCCCCATGTGTCCCTCGGTCAAGATAAGCCGCGACCGCCGCCACTCTCCCAAGGGGCGGGCCGGGCTGATGCGCGAATGGCTGCGCCAGCTGGCGGAGCAGGGCTTCGACCCGCTCGCGCAAGAGGTGGCCCTGCAAAGCGGCGGTTTGTCTATCAAGGCCATCATCGACAAGACGCGCAACACCCTGGCCCGCGCTCGCGGCCAGTATGACTTCTCCCACGAGGTGATGGAGGCGATGGAGGGGTGCCTGGCCTGCAAGGCATGCACCAGCCAGTGCCCCATCAAGGTGGACGTGCCCACCTTCCGCGCCCGTTTCATGCAGCTCTACCACAGCCGCTATCTGCGCGGCCCCAAGGATTACTTCGTCGGCACCGTCGAAGCTTACGCCCCGCTGCTCGCCAAGGCCCCCAAGCTGGTCAACTTCTTCCTGGAGAAAGAGTGGGCCCAGAAGGCGACCGAGAAGAGCATCGGCATGGTGGATGTGCCGCTTCTGAGCATCCCCACCCTGGCCGAGGAGCTGCGTGATCACAAGGCCCGCTATTTCGATCTGCCGGGCCTCGAGGCCATGAGCCCCGAGCAGCGCCGACAAGTGGTGCTCATAGTGCAGGATCCATTTACCAGCTATTACGACGCCCCCGTGGTGCGGGATCTGGTGAAGCTCGCCAGCAAGCTGGGCTATCAGCCCTACCTGCTGCCCTTCAAGCCCAACGGCAAGCCCCAGCACGTGAAGGGCTTCCTGCGCGCCTTCGCCCGCACCGCCGCGAGCGGCGCCCAGTTCCTCAACAAGATGGCGGCGCTGGGCATCCCCATGGTGGGGGTGGATCCCTCCCTGGTGCTCTGTTATCGCGATGAGTATGTGAAAGCCCTGGGCCCCGCCCGCGGCGACTTCCAGGTGTTGCTGCCCCAGGAGTGGCTGCTCTCTCTTCCGGCTCCGCAAGTCAGGGCCGCAGCGAAAGAGCCGGAGCAGGCCGAGCCCTGGTATCTGTTTGCCCACTGCACCGAGAAGACCGCCAAGCCCTCGACCCACGGCGACTGGGGCACCTTGTTCCAGCGTTTTGGGGCCAGCTTGCGGCCTGTGTCTGTGGGCTGCTGCGGCATGGCCGGCACCTATGGTCACGACGCCAAACAGGTGGAGAACTCCAAGGGGATCTATGGTCTCAGCTGGGCCGAGCCCCTGGCACGCTTGCCCAAGGATCGTTGTCTGGCTACCGGCTATTCGTGCCGCAGCCAGGTCAAGCGGATGGAGGGGGAGAAACTCAAGCATCCGCTGCAGGCGCTGCTGGAACTGCTCTGATGCTGCGCTTCCCCAAGCGGTTTCGGGTGCCGCAAGCCTATCGGCACCCGGACTTTCTGCTGCTGCCTGCCAGCCCGAGCCAGGCGGTGGTGGAGTTCGTCGCCATGCTGCGCGAGCGGGAGCAGCTCCATCGGCTGTTTCGCCCGGATGATGTCTGGCCATCGGCCCAGTTCAGCCTGAGTCAGCACGAGGCCGATCTGGAGTGGCAGTGCTCGGAGTTTCTCGCCAAGCGATCCTTTGCCTATGGCCTCTGGAGCCCGGAGCGGGAGCCCGAGTTCTGGGGTGGGGTCTATCTCTACCCTTCGGTGCTGCCGGAGGTGGAGGTGGAGCTCTTCTTCTGGAAGGTGGCCGAGGCTCCCCTCGCTGACGCCGTGCTGGAGGCCGAGCTGCGCGCCTGGCTGGGCAAGGTGTGGCACTGGCACCACCCGCGCCTGCCGGGGCGTGAGCTGCCCTGGGCCGAGTGGCCCGGGGTGACCTACCCCTGGTGATGCAAGGTACTTGTCAAGATGCCCCGGTTCGGGGCATCTTTTTTCTTCTTCGCCGACACGGCTCGTGTCCAACCTATTGATCACATAAGGAGTCTGCTCGCCATGAGTCAAGAAAATGCCCCCATCTGGCGCAAGCCCATGAGCCTGGAGGGGCTCAATGCCAGCTCCCGCAACACCCTGATGGCCCACCTTGGTATCCTCTATACCGCCTTTGGGCCCGACTGGCTCGAGGCCAGCATGCCGGTGGATCACCGCACCCATCAACCCCTCGGCATGCTGCACGGCGGCGCCTCCGTGGTGCTGGCGGAGACGCTGGGGTCGCTGGCCGCCAACATGGCGGTAGGGGAGGAGAGCTACTGCGTGGGACTGGAGGTGAACGCCAACCACCTGCGTGCCAAACGGGAAGGGGTGGTGACAGGGCGTTGCTCGCCACTGCATCTGGGGGCCACGACCCAGGTGTGGCAGATTGAAATCCGGGACGAACGTGGGCGTTTATTGTGCACCAGCAGACTGACCATGGCGGTGCTCAAACACAAGCGGGACAAGGACTCCGGCGAGGAGTGATCTGCAATAACGCACCATGGGTGCAAAATAAGCAAGCCATAGTCGCGAGATCCCTCTATAATTGCCAACGTCTTGAGAGGCTTATCACATTTTTCAAGACAGCAGAACAAAGTGGCGCTATAATCGCCGCCTTTTTGCTATTCCGCGGTGTTAGCCGCCTGCCTTAATCTGGAAGAATCTATGTCTGATACCGAACAACTGCCCCTTTTTAGTGAGCTTGGACTGGCCGCGCCTGTATTGAAAGCGCTGCAAGACGTGGGCTATGAGCGCCCGTCACCGATCCAGGCCGCAGCAATTCCCCACCTGATGGCGGGACACGATCTGCTGGGGCAGGCGCAAACCGGTACAGGGAAGACCGCTGCTTTTGCCTTGCCTCTGTTGTCTCGTCTGGAAGCTGGTAACCGTAACACTCAGATTTTGGTGCTGGCACCGACCCGTGAGCTGGCGCTGCAAGTTGCCGAGGCGTGCCAACGTTACGCCAAGCACATGCCTGACTTCCATGTCCTGCCCATCTACGGTGGTTCCTCTTACGAAACCCAGACCCGCGCCCTGCGCCGTGGTGCCCAGGTGGTCGTCGGTACCCCGGGTCGTGTGATGGATCTGATCCGTCGCAAGAACCTGGACCTCTCCGGCCTGAAAGCCCTGGTACTGGACGAAGCCGATGAAATGCTGCGTATGGGCTTCATCGACGATGTGGACTGGATCATGGAACAGTGCCCGGCCACCCGTCAGGTTGCCCTGTTCTCTGCCACCATGCCGGACCAGATCCGTCGTGTTGCCCAGAAGCACCTGAAGCAGCCGAAAGAGATCAAAATCATCACCAAGACGTCCACTGCACCGACCATCCGCCAGCGCTACTGGCAGGTAACCGGTCTGCACAAGCTGGACGCCATGACCCGTCTGCTGGAAGTCGAGCCGTACGAAGCCGTACTGGTCTTCGTGCGCACCAAGAATGCCGCCGAAGAGCTGGCTGGCAAGCTGGCCGCCCGTGGTCACGCCTGTGAAGCCCTGCACGGTGACATCCCGCAGAAGCTGCGTGAGCGTACCGTCGACAAGCTGCGTCAAGGCCAGCTGGACATCCTGATCGCCACCGACGTCGTCGCCCGTGGTCTGGACGTCGAGCGCATCACCCACGTGGTGAACTACGACATTCCGTACGACACCGAATCCTACGTTCACCGTATCGGCCGTACCGGTCGTGCCGGTCGTAAAGGCGAAGCCATCCTGTTCGTGGCTCCCCGCGAGCGCCGCATGCTGCGCGCCATCGAGCACGCTACTCGTCAGGCCATCGAGCCGATGAAGATGCCGAGCACCGAGGACATCAACCAGCACCGCATGACCAAGTTCAAGGAGCGCATCCGGGAAACCATGATGGGCGAAGAGCTTGAGATCTACGTGAACCTGGTGAACGAGCTGATCGAAGAAGATTCTGCCGATCCGCTGGAGCTGGCTGCCGCCCTGGCCAAGCTGGTGCAGGGTGACCAACCGCTGCTGCTGGATGACTCCATCACTGAACCGGCAAGCGACCGTGCTGGCCGTGAGTTCGAGCGCCGTGACTTCGGTGATCGTGCTCCCCGTGATTTCGGTGACCGTGGCGATCGTCCTGCCCGTCGCATGCCGTCCCTGGAGCCGCGCCCGCTCAAAGACAATCCTGACGTAGAGATGGAGCGTTACCGCGTAGACGTGGGTGCCCATCACGGCGTCAAGCCGGGCCAGATCGTGGGCGCCATCGCCAACGAAGCGAACATCGAGAGCCGTTTCATCGGCAACATCGACATCGCCGATGACTTCTCCACCGTCGATCTGCCCAAGGGCATGACAGCCGACGTGCTGGAAGTGATCAAGAAGGCCCGTGTCTGCCAGCGTCCGCTGCAGATCACTCGCTACACCGAGGTGCCGGCTGGCAGCAACACCGCCCCCCGTCCGCCCCGCAGCGATCGTCCCTTCAACAAGGACCGCCGTCCCAGCGGTGACCGTCCGTTCAACAAGAGCGGGGAGCGCCGTGAAGGTGGCTTCAACAAGGATCGCAAGTTCGGTGGCAACAAGCGCCGCGACAGCTAAGTCCAGACCTGATTGATGAAAGGCCGCTCCATGAGCGGCCTTTTTTTGTGCGCCTAGTTCGGACAAGAGTTCGGACAAGGGTTCGGGCAAGAGCATTGCGCAAGGCGCCGAGGCCAGCCCCAGGGCCAGTTTGGGCTGGGAGGGATGCGGTCGAGGAGGCGGGATGTTACCTTGTGCCACTGGATGCCGGCGGCGCAAGGTGAGACGCCGCCGGGCAGTGACGGGCAGGGGAGAGACGTATGGATCGATTGGGGGTGATGGAGGTCTTCGTGCTGGCGGTGGAGACAGGCTCCTTCTCGGCGGTGGGACGTCGGCTGGGACTGGGTCAACCCACAGTATCCAAGCTGATTGCCCAGCTGGAGGAGCGTCTTGGCAGCCGCCTGCTGCTGCGCTCGACCCGTGGTCTGGCCCCCACCGAGGCGGGGGAGGCCTATTATAGGCGCGCCAGGGAGATATTGGCGCAGGTCAACGAGGCCGACGCCATGGTGCAGCAGTGCAGGGCTGGCCTGAGTGGCCGCCTGCGGGTGAGCGCGCCCGTCACCTTCGCCCGCCTGCACATCATCCCGCACCTGTCGAATTTTCTCAGGGAGCACCCCGGGCTGGAGCTCGAGATCCTGCTGGATGATGGCAACGTCGATCTCATCTCGGCCGGCATCGATGTCGCCTTGCGGCTCGGGGAGCAGGCGGATTCGGCGCTGGTGGCCCGTCGCCTCTCCCGCTGCGAGATGCGGGTGCTGGGCACCCCGGCCTACTTCGCGGCCAGGGGCATGCCGGCTTCCCCCCAGGGGTTGCAGGATCACGATCTGGTGCTCTACAGCCCCAAGCCCGGCATGGGGCAGCAGTGGCTGTTTTGCCGGGGAGACGAACGGATTGCGGTACGAGGGCGGGGACGGTTGACGCTCTCGGCCGCCGAGGGGATGCGGGCCGCCGTGCTGGCGGGGCTCGGGCTCGGCATCGCCTCCGAGTGGATGTTCGCTCCCGAGCTTGCCCGGGGGGAGGTGGTGGTGGCGCTGCCGGGGTGGCAATTGCCGACGCTGGAGCTCTGGACCCTGCTGCCGGCAGGTCGCGAACTCAGCGCCAAGGTGCGGGCCTTCCTGACCTTCGTGGCCGGGCTGCCCTGCGTGGGGCAGGGGCCGGAGCATGCTGGGGTGGAATAGGTGTTATGGCGGGGCGCCTGCTACTGCCGCCCCGTGTCCCTGGGTAGGCTGTGCTCATCCAGCCCGTGCCTGCACGGGGTTTATTCATCTATGAGGATGGCATCATGAGTTCATCAATCTCCACCGAGCGGGCCGCCATGGCGAGCAGCACGCCCGGCCCCGCCCTTGTCTTTGCCATGGCCCTCTCCTGCGGTCTGGCGGTCGCCAACATCTATTACAACCAGCCCATGCTGGCGGTGATGGCGCAGGATTTTCCCGGCCAATCCGCCATCCCCCTGATCGCCATGCTGACCCAGCTCGGCTATGCGGCCGGCCTGTTGCTGCTGGTACCGCTCGGGGATGTCGTCGAGCGTCGCTGGCTCATTCTGGGGCAGTTCGTATTGATTGCATTGGCCTCCACCATGGCGGCCATGGCCACGGGGCCGACCATGTTGATGCTGGCCTCAGTTCTGCTCGGGATAGGCGCCACGGCGGCCCAGCAGATAGTGCCGGTGGCGGCCACCCTGGCCGATCCGGCCAGGCGAGGGGCCGTGGTCGGCAGCGTGATGAGCGGCCTGCTCGGCGGTATCCTGCTCAGCCGTACTCTGGCGGGCCTTGTCACCGCCTATGGAAGCTGGCGGGCCATGTTCTGGCTCGGGGTGCCGCTGGCCCTGCTGGGGGGCCTGCTGATGGCCCGGATGATCCCGCTGGGGTTGCCTCGCTCTACCCTGAGCTATGCCCGTCTGCTGCACTCCCTCATCGGCCTGTGGCGCCAAGAGCCCGCCTTGCGCCGCGCCACCTTGACCCAGGCCTTGCTGTTTGCCTCCTTCAGTGCCTTCTGGACTGTGCTGGCCTTCTACCTCGCCGATCCCGCCTACGGACTCGGGGCCGAGGTCGCCGGGCTGTTCGGGGTGATCGGCGTGGCGGGCGTGGTGGCTGCCCCGCTGGCAGGACGGATGGCCGACAGGCTGGGAGCAAGGCCAGTGGTGCTGGTGGGCGCCCTGCTGGCGGTGCTGGCCTGGATCCTGTTTGAGACATGGCTCTCCCTGGTCGGGCTGGCGCTCGGGGTCATCTTGCTGGATCTGGGTGTGCAGAGTGCGCTCGTCGCCCATCAGCAGCTCATCTATGGCCTGAGGGCCGAGGCGAGGGGGCGGGTCAATACCCTCTTCATGACGGGCATGTTCCTGGGAGGGACGCTCGGCTCGAGCCTGGCCATGCTGGCCTGGCAGCAGGGGAGCTGGGTCGGTGTGGGTTGGGTGGGTCTCGCGCTGGCGCTGATGGCCTGCTTGGCCGCCCTTGCCGGGAAGCGGAGTCTGCAACCGGCCTCCTAAGACGAGCGTCGGAGACAATAAAGGCGACCCTGGGGTCGCCTTTCGTCTGCCTGCGAGGTGCCGTGTCAGAGCACCATGGCGGCTATCCAGCCGAAGATAATGAGCGGGATGTTGTAGTGGATGAAGGTGGGCACCACGCTGTCCCAGATGTGGTCGTGCTGGCCATCGGCGTTGAGGCCAGAGGTGGGGCCGAGCGTCGAGTCGGAGGCAGGGGAGCCTGCATCCCCCAGCGCACCTGCGGTACCGACCAGGGCTATGGTCGCCATGGGGGAGAAGCCGAGGTGGATGCACAGGGGCACGTAGATGGTGGCGATGATGGGCACTGTGGAGAAGGAGGAACCTATCCCCATGGTGATGAGCAGACCCACCAGCAGCATCAGGAAGGCGGCCAGCCCCTTGTGACCCGCCATCATGCCGGAGACGGACTGCACCAGGCTCTCCACACCGTGGGTCTCCTTCATCACGGCGGCGAAGCCGGCGGCGGAGATCATGATGAAGCCGATGAGGGACATCATGCGCACGCCCTGGGTGAAGGCGTCCTGGCTCTCGCGAAACTTGATGACGCCACCGCAGGTGAAGATGATGAAACCGGCGAGGGCCCCCAGCACTATGCTGTTGGTCATCAGTTGCAGCCCCAGGGCGACGGCGATGGCCAGCAGGGCGACCCAGATGTGGTTGAGGTTCAGCTCGACAGTTTCCGGCTCGGCGGCCAGGATCTTCTCCAGATCATACTGGCGCGGCTTGCGGTAGGTGATGAACACGGCGACCAGCAGCCCGATGAACATGCCGAGCACCGGAATGGCCATCGCCAGCGGCAGCTGGCTGAACTCGACCGGCACCCCGTTGTCGATCAGGTTCTTGGCCAGGATGTTGTTGAGGAAGATGCCACCAAAACCTACCGGCAACAGCATGTAGGTCGCGGTCAGGCCGAAGGTGATGACGCAGGCCACCTGGCGGCGATCGATCTGCATCTGGGCCATGACGTGCAACAGCGGCGGGATCAGGATGGGAATGAAGGCGATGTGGACCGGGATCAGGTTCTGGGAGGAGATGGAGACCCCCAGTACCGAGGTGAGCAGCAGGCTCTTGACCCAGAGGATGCGGGACGAACTGGCATCCTTGCCGAGCTGGCTGATCACCTTGCGGGCCAGCAAGTCGGTGATCCCGGAGCGGGAGATGGCCACCGCGAAGGCCCCCAGCATGGCATAGGAGAGGGCGATTTCGGCGCCGCCACCCAGTCCGCCGGTGAAGGTGCTGAGGGTCTGTTCGAGGGAGAGGCCGCCGAGCAGGCCGCCGACGATGGCGCCGATGGCGAGAGAGACCACCACATTGATCCGCAGCAGGCTGAGCACCAGCATCAGCGCCACCGCGATAACAACAGGATTCATTTGATTTCCTTATAGATTGTGTTGCTGTCTGTCGGGGGAAAGTCAGCTAGTTTGCGAAAAACGTGACAAATGTCGAGAAAAAAAACGGCAAAATGGCCTCTTCACGGCATTCCTGCCGAGCTTATCCAGCTATGTCGGGATGGAATGCTGAAAACGGTGCTGGATGACCCTGTTTATGCCGTTCTGGTCAAACCAGCTGCCCGGCGGTGGCTCCCCTTACGACCTCATGGAAAGAGGCTGCCAAGGCAGCCTCTTTCTCATGCCCCAATGGCACTACTGGGGGTTGTCATCGGCGGGCACATCCTCTGGATTGGCCAGGGGCCAACCCCCCAGGCTCTTCCAGCGGTTGACGATATGACAGAACAGCTCAGTGGTGCGCTCGGTGTCATAGAGGGCGGAGTGGGCCTCTTTGTTGTCAAAGGGGATGTTCGCACTCTGACAGGCCTTGGCCAGCACCGTCTGCCCCAGGGCCAGGCCGGAGAGGGCCGCGGTGTCGAAGGTGGCGAAGGGGTGGAACGGATTGCGCTTGAGACCGGCCCGCTCGGCGGCGGCCATCACGAAGCCGTGATCGAAGGTGGCGTTGTGGGCCACTATGATGGCACGGCTGCAGTCGCTCTCCTTCATGCCCTTGCGCACCCCCTTGAAGATCTCGGTGAGTGCTTCCTTCTCGTCCACGGCGCCGCGCAGTGGATTGAAGGGGTCTATGCCGGTGAACTCCAGGGCGGCCTTCTCCAGATTGGCCCCTTCGAATGGCGCCACATGAAAATGGAAGATCTGATCGGGCATGAGCCAGCCCTGCTCATCCATCTTGAGGGTATAGGCGGCGATCTCCAGCAGGGCATCGGTCTTGGCATTGAATCCGGCGGTTTCAACATCGATGACGACGGGGTAAAAGCCACGAAAACGGCCCTTGAGGGTGTGAACGGCGTCGGTCATGGTATCTCGGTCGGCGTGAAAGGAGGCGGCATTATGGCAAAAAAGCCGGCCCTTGTCCCTCCTGCGCCGCCATGAGTACATCAACCGCTTCTATTGTCAGCAGTTGCGCCGGCCATGGGGCTTGGCACAGACATTGATGACAATGACTTTCTGGAGGGGCGGGATCGCTGGCGCTCGGCGCCTGCCGCCCCTTGCGTGTTTTGCCCTAAAGCTTGGCTTGCCACTGCCGATAGTTAATCCGAGATAGTATGGAGGGCAAGCCGTTGAATGCTTGGGTGTTAGGGTTGATCAGCATATCCGTGAGTATGCAGTTGCAGGCGGGAGTGACCGAGTTCGGTGCCGGCCTGGATCAATCCGTCTGGCGGTTGACCTCGGATACTCAAGTGGAGTGCCGTCTCGAACACCCCATTCCCCGCTGGGGCACGGGCGCCTTCGTCAGCCGGGCCGGTCGCAAGATCAATCTGGACTTCGAGCTGAAGGGACAGCGGCCGCAGGCCAGGACCCAGACGGTGAGCCTCGGGATCATGCCTCCCAGCTGGCGCCCCGGTGTCTCCGGACGCCAGATAAGCCAGCTGCAGTTCTATCAGCAGTTTGACGGCCTGGTGGCGGGGCAAACCGCCTGGACCATGCTGGACGAGCTGGAGGGGGGGCGCATGCCCACCTTCCAGTACAGAGACTGGTATCGCCAGGACAGGCCGGTACGGGTGTCGCTCTCCTCGGTCAACTTCAGGGTCAAGTACCAGGCCTTCATGGATTGCCTGAGCGGCCTCTTGCCCTACAGCTTCAACGACATCGCCTTCAGCGTGCTCTCCTATGACAAGAACAGCGATCAGCTGTCACCTGCCTCCAAGCGGCGGCTGGCGCTGATCGGCGACTACGTGAAGGCGGACAAGAGCATAGATGTGGTGGTGATCGATGCCTACAGCGACAGCTACGGCGGGCGCTGGCCCAATCAGAAGCTCTCCGAGAAACGGGCAGATGCCATCAAGCAGGTGTTTGTGGATCTCGGCATCGAGGAGGGCAAGATCTCGGTGGAGGGGCACGGCGAGAAACAGCACGTGGCCTCCAACGAGACGGACACGGGCCGAGCCAAGAACCGGCGGGTAGTGATCAACATGGGGCGTAACGGCACCATCTAAAGTGAAGAACCCTGCGCTCTAGCCTGCTCATTTGAAACGGGGCAGGGGCCAGGTGCAGGCTGAAGCGGCTCATTTTCCCGATCACAGAGATAAAAAAATGCCAGTCGGCTGGGCCGACTGGCATTTTTTTCAAGGCTTCGCGACTTACTTGGCCAGCTTATTTAGCCAAAGAATCCGGCAGGTTTTCGCGGATCTTGCCGAGCATCTCTTTCAGGACGCGCGGGTTGGCAACCACTATGTTGCCGGAGTTTTCGTAGTTGTGACCACCCACGAAGTCGGTGACTATGGCACCGGCTTCCTTGGCCAGCAGCTCACCGGCGGCCGTTTCCCAGGGCTTGAGGCCGATTTCCCAGAAACCGTCGATGCGGCCAGCGGCCACATAGGCCAGATCCAGCGCGGGGCAGCCAGCACGGCGGATATCGGCACATTCGATGAACATGCTCTGGAACATCTTCAGGTACGGCTCGATGTGGTGCTTCTGCTTGAACGGGAAACCGGTGGCCAGTACGGTGCCAGCCATCTCTTTGGCCTTGCCGACACGGATGCGGTAGCCGTTCAGCTGGGCGCCGTTGCCACGGGTGCTGGTAAACAGCTCGTCACGAATGGGATCGTAAACGACGGCTTGTTCGGTCTTGCCCTTGACGCGCAGGGCGATGGAGACGGCAAAGTGCGGAATGCCCTTGACCAGGTTGGTCGTGCCATCCAGTGGGTCGATGATCCATTGGTAATCCGGATTGGTACCGGTAATCTCACCAGACTCTTCAGCCACTATGCTGTGTTCCGGGTAAGACTTCTTGATGGTGTGAATGATGGCCGCTTCGGCTTCACGGTCAACGTTGGTCACGAAGTCGTGGCTGCCTTTTTGGATAGCCTCGATGTTCTCGGGCTGGGAGAAGGCTTTTACTACAACTTGACCGGCGTTGCGCGCAGCGCGCACGGCGATATTCAGCATCGGATGCATAGGTTCACCACTGGATGTTAAAGAACGGGGGATAAAAGGACGCGGTATCTTACCAAGATATTCTGGAATAGCAACCATGGTACCCGCATTCGGTCATGGCGGGAGCTGGCAGATCTGACGGCTCCAATAAAGACCTGTTATCGGCTAGTCTTATCGCGACAGCCGGTGAACAGGCTGTGGTGAGCATAGGGACATGAGCCATGAATCTGTCATTAGTCAGTCAAAAACCGTCGGCAGCGACGACATTAGGGGTGCTGGCCGCACTGCGTGCCGCCAGCGGATACGGGGATTACTTCACCGAGGTGAGGGTCGCACAACCGGATAGGTGGCAACCGTCGAAGGAGGAGGCGGCCATCTTGCTGCTGGAAGAAGATGATGCTGCATGGCCGGAGCCGGTCTGGCCCGCCGGCGGCACTGCCCTGGGCTTGCCCGTGCTGCCCCTGCTGGTGCATCGACAATATGACAGCCCTCCCCAGGGGCCGGATGTCAGGGACCCGCGCTTTTACTTCGTCTCCAATGGCATAGTACTGGATGAAACTGAACTCGCGGATCCCGCCTGCAGCCTGGTCCTGCAGAGCAAGTTAGAGTCCTATTTCCCGCTTCTCTCCCGCCTCATCCTGCTGCGTCAGCGTCAACCCCTGGTGCTGTGCAGCTGATTGTTTCCCCCCTTCTTTGGGCTGTTCAAGCGGCGCAATATTTGT
The DNA here is from genome assembly GCF_046087985.1 of Aeromonas ichthyocola. Lineage (NCBI taxonomy): Bacteria > Pseudomonadati > Pseudomonadota > Gammaproteobacteria > Aeromonadales > Aeromonadaceae > Aeromonas > Aeromonas ichthyocola. The sequence goes on along the minus strand of NZ_JBJSWH010000003.1, from coordinate 659,720 downwards.
CATAACAGACCGATATTGCGCCGCTTGGCTGTTGTCCTCCGTGGGGATGAGAAGCGGCGGTATTCCCGTCAACGGAGGTGAGATGAAGGTCTATGAGTTGAAACGTGCCCCCAATGCCCGCCGGGTCAGGATGTTTCTGGCGGAGAAGGGGGTCGAGATGACCTATCAGCAAGTGGATCTGGGGGCAGGGGAGAACCTTGAACCCGCATTTCTGGCCAAGAGCCCGGCGGGGCGCATTCCTGTGCTCGAACTCGATGATGGCACCTGTCTCAGCGAGACTGTGGCCATCTGCCGCTACTTCGAGGAGCTCAACCCCGAGCCCAACCTGTTTGGCAACACGGCGTTGGAGCGCGCCACCATAGAGATGTGGAGCCGTATCGTCGAATTCAATCTCTGGCTGCCCACCGGCATGGCGTTTCGTCATATCACCGGCTTTTACCAGGATCGCGAGACCGTCTTCCCCGAGTGGGGGGAGGAGTGCAAGCAGCAGGCCCTGGCATGGTTTGCCAGGCTCGATGCCCGTCTTGCCGAGGTGCCCTATGTGGCAGGAGATCGCTTCACCATCGCCGACATCCTGGCCCTGTGCACCATCGACTTTGGCAAGGTCGTCGGTCTTCGCATCGCCCCGCACCAGCATCATTTGCAGGCCTGGCATGAGCGGGTGAGTGCCCGTCCCAGCGCCCAGGCCTGATCATTACGTTTGAACGTCCAAGGAGTCCAAGATGATAGATTTGTACACTGCTGCTACGCCCAATGGGTTCAAGGTGTCGATCGCCCTCGAGGAGCTGGGCTTGCCTTACAAGGTGATCCCGCTGGATTTCTCGACCATGGAGCAGAAGAAGCCCGAGTTTCTGGCCATCAACCCCAATGGCCGCATCCCTGCCATCGTCGATCGGGATAACGGTGACTTCGCCGTGTTCGAATCCGGCGCCATCCTGCTCTATCTGGCGGAAAAAACCGGCAAGCTGCTGCCGCAAGATCCCAAGCGCCGCTCCCAGGCCATCCAGTGGCTGATGTTCCAGATGGGCGGCGTCGGCCCCATGATGGGGCAGGCCAACGTCTTCTACCGCTACTTCCCAGAGAAGATTCCGGCGGCCATAGAGCGTTACCAGAAGGAGGGGCGCCGTCTGTTCGAAGTGCTCGACGGACACCTGGCGCACCATGAGTACCTGGCCGACGAGTACAGCATCTCCGACATCGCCACCTGGCCCTGGGTGCGGATCTATGACTGGAGCGGCATCTCCATCGAGGGCCTGCCGTATCTGCAGGCCTGGATGGCGCGCATGGAGGCCAAACCCGCCTGCCAGAAGGGCATCACCATACCGCCGCGCAACGAAAGCCCCGAGGATCAGGTCAAGCGGGCGCAACAGATGGTGACCCGCTAGCATGATGACGATGGCCCGATGACGGGCCATCTCTTTTTATGATCGCCGCCCCATTGCCTGCCCTTCACGCCTGCTGGGCCTCTCACCTGCTCACCCCTTTCCCGCTGTAAATAAGCCATTTATCAAATATGGAAAGTCATTCATTCCGATTAATTGCTATGTTATAACGAAACCTTTCGGTTGGTAATCATTATCGTTTGGATGGAATGGATGACAAAAATACACAGCTGTTCGGGATGGTGCGCATTGGCACTGCTGGTGGGGATGAATGCCGCTCACGGCAAGCCGCTGGCCATGGTGGGGCCCTGGGAGATCCACAGTGTCGACCCTGCCAGCAACGGGGTCTTCTTTACCCGCATGCAGGTGGCGGAGACCCTGGTCGAGGTCGACGGCCAGGGCAATCTGCAACCCGGACTCGCCAGCCAGTGGTCAAACTCCGGGGATGGTTTGCAATGGCGATTCACCCTGCGCCCCGGGGCCCGCTTTCACGATGGCAGCGAGGTGAGCGCCGAGCAGGCCGCCTTTGCCCTGCAGCAGGCCTGGCGCAAACCCGGCGTCATGACCAGCGCCCCCATAGCGTCCATTGAGGCCCGCGAGGGGGCTCTGCTGGTCACCCTCACCGAACCCTTCGCCCCCTTGGCTGCCGTGCTGGCTCACCCCAGCACCCAGATCCTGGCGAAGGAGGCCTATGATGCCAGGGGGGAGGTGATCCAGGTCATCGGCTCAGGCCCCTATCGCATCACCCGGTTGCAGCAGCCCCAGCGAGTCGAAACCGAGCGCTTCGATGGCTGGCAGGGCCCCCAGCCTGCCATCTCGCAGGTGAGCTACCTGACGGTGGGCCGTGCCGAGAGCCGCACCCTGATGGCCGAGAGCGGTCAGGCAGACATCGCCTGGGGGCTGGATCCGGTCAGCATCCGCCGGTTGCAGCAGGCGCCCCGGGTCGCCATCGCCTCCGTCACCCTGCCGCGCACCATACAGCTCAAGCTCAATGGGGCCGATCCTCTTCTGAAGGATCCAGCGGTGCGCCGCGCCCTCAGTCTCGCCATCGATCGCCGTGGCATGGCTGCGGCCCTGCTGCGGGATCCCGAGATGGCGGCGACCCAGCTCTTCCCTCCCACCCTGGGGGAGTGGCATCAACCCGGGCTGACCCTGCTCGCCTATGACGTCAAGGCAGCTCAGGTGGCCTTGGCGGCGGCAGGCTGGCTGTTGGGGGCGGATGGCGTGCTGCACAAGGGGGAGGAGCGTTTCGTCCTGACCCTGCGCACCTTCCCGGATCGCCCGGAATTGCCCCTGCTGGCCACGGCACTGCAGGCGCAGTGGAAGGCGGTGGGGGTGGATCTCAAGGTAGCGGTGGGCAACTCGAGCGAGATCCCGGCCGGTCATCAGGATGGCTCGCTCCAGCTCGGTCTCTATGCCCGCAACTATGCCCTGGTGCCGGATCCCCTGGTCACCCTGTTGGGGGACCTGGCGCCTGCCGGTGCCGACTGGGGGGTGATGAACTGGCAATCCCCTGCCATGGAGCAAACACTGGCCCGCCTTGGCAAGGAGACCCTGCCCGCCGGGGAGGCCGCGGCACTGCGCCGTGACATCGCCACCACCCTGCAGCAGGAGTTGCCCCTCCTGCCCATCGCCTGGTATCGCCAGAGCGCGGCAGTCAGCCGTGAGTTGAAGGGCTTTGAGCTGGATCCCCAGGAGCGCAGCTACCGTCTGGACAAACTGACATGGAGCGCACAATGACAGCGACGCCCTTCTCCGCCGTCATGGGGATCCTGGGTCAGCGGCTGGTGCAGGCGCTGATGGTGGCCCTGCTGGTGGCCGGGCTCTGCTTTCTGATGGTGCAGTCCCTGCCCGGGGACATCGCCTTTCGCATTGCCGCAGGCCGCTACGGTTATGACTATGTCACCGCCGAGGCCGCCAATGCGGTGCGCAGCGAGCTGGGGCTGGCCGGTTCGGCCCTCTCCCGCTTCGGTGACTGGCTGGGGGCCCTGCTGCAGGGGGATCTCGGCAGCTCCCTGGTGACGGGGGCGCCTGTGGCAAGCGAGGTGGGCCACCACCTGGGGGCCACCCTGTCCCTGGCGGTGGCCGCCGTGGCCCTGGCCCTGGTGGTGGCGCTACCGCTCGGCAGCCTGAGCGCCCTGCGTCCGGGGGCATGGTGCGATCGCCTGACCCTGGGCTGGAGCGTGCTGATGCGTGCGCTGCCCCCCTTCCTGCTCGGCCTGGTGCTCATGATGCTGCTCTCGGTGGAGTTGGGCTGGGTCAGCGCCGCCGGTCACGGGGAGGGGAGCAACCTGCTGCTGCCCGCCCTCACCCTGGGGCTGGGGCTCTCGGGGGTACTCTCCCGGGTGGTGCGCGAGAGCGTGCTCACAGTGGTGCAGTCCGGCTATTACCGCTTCGCCCTGACCAAGGGGCTCTCGCCCGCCCGGGTCTTCAGGCGTCACGGCCTGCGCAACACCGGGGTCAGCGTCATCGCCTACACAGGGGTTCAGCTGGTGCTGCTGATCGAAGGAGTAGTGGTGGTGGAGAGCCTGTTCGCCTGGCCCGGCATCGGCCATGCCCTGGTGCACGCCATCTTCTGGCGCGACATCCCCATGGTGCAGGGAACCGTGCTGGTGCTGGCGGCGCTCTTCGTGCTGCTCAATACCCTGACGGATCTGCTCTGTCTCGCCATCGATCCCCGCGGTCACAAGGAGTCCTGATCATGTCTTTCTCTGTCAAGGCGGGAGCAAGCCTGCTCCTGCTGGTGGTGCTGTTTGCCCTGCTGGGCCCAATGCTCTGGCCTGACCCCGCCGCCCAGGATCTGGTGCAGTTCCTGGCCGACCCCTCCTGGCAGGAGCCGCTCGGGCGCGATCAGATGGGCCGCAGCCTGATGGCGCGGCTCGCGGCGGCGACTCGGCTCTCCTTGCTGCTGGGGATGCTGTGCGTCATCACCGCAGCCCTGCTGGGATCCTTGCTGGGCTGGCTATCCGCCTGGCGCGGTGGCTGGGTTGACGGCCTGCTGCGTAGCCTGGCCGACGGCGTGCTGGCTCTGCCGAGCCTGCTGTTGGTGCTGCTCTTCTCCGCCATGGCCCAGGGGGGCTTCGCCATCCTCTATCTCGGGCTGGCCATGGCCCAGTGGGTGGAGTACTACCGGGTGGTGCGGGCCCGCAGCCGGGCGTTGCTTGCCTCGCCCCAGGTGGAGGCGTCCCGCCTGCTGGGCTTTGGCAACGCCCACATAGTGCGCCGTCACCTCTGGCCCGAGCTGGCCCCCCAGTTGCTGACCATGATGGCCTTTGGCCTCGCCGGGGCCATCCTGACCCTCTCGACCCTGGGCTTCGTCGGTGTGGGCATTCAGCCGCCCACCCCGGAGCTTGGCCTGATGATGACGGAGGCGCTGCCCCACTATCAGGAGGCGCCCCGCCTGTTGCTGGCCCCCATCCTGGTGATGGGAATGATGCTGCTGGCCCTGGTGCTGCTCAATCAGAAGGGCACTCTTCACACCCCATCCCCACAAGGAATCACCCCATGACGACCATTCATATCAAGGGCCTGCAGGTGGATGACGGCCGGCAGACCCTGTTGCAGGCGCTGGATCTCACCCTGCTCCCCGGCTCCGCTTTGACCCTGATTGGGGAGAGCGGCTCTGGCAAATCCCTGCTGGCCCACGCCCTGATGGGGACCCTGCCCGCCCCCCTGCGCGGCCGGGGTGAGATGGCGATGGGCGGCCGGCGCCACAGCCTGGCGGACCCCCAGGCCCTGCGCACCCTCTGGGGGCGGGAGCTGGCCATGCTGCCCCAGGAGCCGGTGCTGGCGCTGGACCCCACCATGGGGCTGCTGCCCCAGGTGGAGGAGGGCTGGCTGGCGGGAGGCAAGGAGGCGCGCTCGCGGGCGCGGGACGCCCTGGCGCGGCTGGGGCTCGCCGGGCGGGAGCGCCACTTCCCGCACCAGCTCTCCGGGGGCATGGCCCAGCGCGCCGCCTTTGCCGCCGCCACCCTGGGGCAGGCCCGTTTGCTCATCGCCGACGAGCCCACCAAGGGGCTCGACAGCCGGGCCAGCGCCAGGCTGCAAACATTGCTGCAGGGCTATCTGACCGAGGGGCGCCACCTGCTGACCATCACCCATGATCTCTCCCTGGCCCGGGCGCTGGGAGGCTGGGTGCTGGTGGTCAAGGGGGGTGAGATAGTGGAGCAGGGGCCCGCCGAGCAGGTGCTGCACACGCCTTCCCATGCCTACAGCCGCGCCCTGCTGGCGGCAGAGCCGTCCGCCTGGCCCGAGGCCGTGCATCCCCCGACCGGCGACTGGCTGCTCAGGGGGGAGGGGCTCGCCATGGGGTATGGCGAACAGACCCTGTTCGAGGGGCTGGATCTGCCACTGGCACAAGGGGAGCGGCTCGCCATCATGGCGCCGAGCGGCGCGGGCAAGAGCACCCTCGGCAATGTGCTGCTGGGGTTGCAGCGCCCGCTGGGAGGGCGGGTATTGCGCCAGGGGGGCATAGCCCCCCACCGCTGGCAGAAGCTCTATCAGGATCCGGTGCAGGCCTTCGCCAGCCGGGTGCGCCTCGCCACCCAGTTTGACGATCTGCTGCGCCTGCATCGGCTGCCCCGCCAGTCCATCACCGACTATCTGGCGCGGCTCGGCCTCGATGAGCGGCTGCTGAGCCGGCTGCCTAGCCAGGTGTCCGGGGGGGAACTGCAACGGCTGTCGCTGATCCGCGCCCTGTTGCTGCGCCCCGTGCTGCTGTTTGCCGATGAGCCCAGCTCCCGGCTCGATCCCTTGAGCCAGCAGCAGACCATCGCCTGCCTGCTAGGGGCGCTGGGGGAGATAGGCTGCGCCCTGCTGCTGGTGACCCATGACGAGGCGCTGGCAGGCAGGGTGGCAGGGCGCTGCCTGCGACTGGGGGCGGCAGGCACACCCGAGCAGGTGCTGGCGCCAGCCGAGTTGAGGCGGGTGGGCTAAGGGGAGCGAGGCGCCGAAGCACAGGCACCCGCTCCCTTTCGATGTCGCTTCGACGGGGCCGCTGGCCCCGTCACATTAGAAAAACTTGGGAAAGCAGATTATAAAGATTCGTTCGTTTTTTGTGACATGAATCACTAAGATCACCGCAAGCCAAAGAGCGTCCTGCTCCTGGCGGGTGCGGGTCCTCCGCCTTGCGTTTCACCTTTGATCGACCCTGTTTATTGGATCCCCTCTGCGGTTTTCTGCCAGAGGCGGGCAGCTTTTCGATGATTTTTCGGGACTGAGATATGTATCGGCACAGTTTTTATCCGCTGTTTTTCCTGACCATTCTGATGGTCGCCGTGGGCCAGATGACCCAGACCCTCTATGTGCCCTCCATTCCCATGATGGCGGGGGACTTTCATGTGGCCTCCGGCCAGTTGCAGGCGGTGATGGCCTGCTACCTGATCCCGTACGGCCTCTCCCAGTTCGTCTACGGTCCGCTGTCTGATCGCATCGGCCGCCGCCCCGTGCTGCTTATCGGCATGATGGTGTTTCTGGTGGGCACCCTGACCATTCAGCTGATCCCGCACTTTGCCGCCCTGCTGGCCGGCAGCTTCATCCAGGGGCTGGGCACGGGGGCCGGTGGCGCCATGAGCCGGACAGTGATGCGGGATCGCTACAGCGGCGCCGAGCTCAACCGCGCCAACAGCCTGGTGAGCATGGGGGTGATCTTCTCCCCATTGCTGGCCCCCGTGCTGGGGGGCTGGCTGACCGAGCTGTTCAACTGGCGCGCCGGCTACTGGTTCCTGTTCGGCTTCGGGGCCCTGACTACCTTGGCCCTGCTGGCCTGGTTTGGCGAGACACTGCCGGCGAGCGCCCGTCAGCAGCCACTGCGGGTCGGCGCCGCCTACCGCCACGTGCTCGGCAACCCGCGCTTCCAGGGCAACCTGCTCTGCCTGATGGCGACCTTCGCGGGACTTGCGGTATTCGAGGCGGCGGCCGGGGTGCTGCTCGGCGACGTGCTCAAACTGAGCGCGCGTACCGTAAGCGTCTTGTTCGTGCTGCCGCTGCCCGGCTATCTGTTCGGCGCCTGGCTCTCCGCCCGCTTGAGCTTCCGGCTGAGCCAGGGCAAGCTGATGCGCCTTGGCATCGCCTTCCTGGGGCTGGGGGCCCTCATCATACTGGTGCCCGGCCTGTTCGGGCTGGTGAGTGCAGCCTCTCTGGTGGGCGGCGCGGCTGTCTACTTCATCGGCAGCGGCATCCTCTACCCGACCGCCACCTCCTGCGCCATCGAGCCCTTCCCGGGTCAGGCGGGCACCGCAGGGGCCATCCTGGGGGGCATGCAGAACCTGGGGGCGGGTGTCGTGACCCTGCTGGCCGCCAGCTTCCCCATGGAGGGGCAGCTGACTCTGGGGGCCATCATGGTGGTGATGGTGCTGATCGTGGCCTTGAGCTTCCTCTGGCTGCGCCACCATGGCTCCCCCCACGAGCAGATGGCCGTCTGAGTGCATCGAAGATAGGTGAAGAGCCCGCCCTCGTCGGCGGGCTTTTTATTGCCTTGTGCCTGAAGGGGGAGGGTCGCCCGCCGGTTTTGCGGCGGGCCCCACCTTCCGCCATGGCGGGTCAGGAGAGCTGGAGCCAGCGTCCGTCGGCGGCGTGGCTGGCCAGGCTGGTCTCGATGAAGCGCATGCCCGCCACCCCGTCTTCCACAGTGGTGAGGGCCAGGCTCTCGGGGGGCGGCGCCTCCCCGGCCGCCAGGGCGTGGATCTGCAAGGCCGCGTCCGTATAGAGCTGGGCGAAGGCCTCCAGATAGCCCTCGGGATGACCGGCGGGCACCCGGCTGGCGTGGCGCGCCGCCGCGCTCTCTACCCGGCCCCGGGTCAGCCGCTGGCTGGTGCCGCTAATGGGGGTAAGCCAGAGCTCATTGGGTGCCTCCTGGCGGAAGATCAGGCTGGCCTTGTCGCCATAGAGGCGGATCTGCAGCCGGTTCTCCTCGCCGCTGGCGACCTGGCTGGCGTTGAGCGATCCGCGCATCCCCTGGGAGTAGCGCAACCAGACCTGCAGATGATCGTCCACCTGCCGCCCCGGCACGAAGCTGTGCAGTTCGGCAGCGATCTCATTTGGCAACTGCCCGGTGATGAAGGTCGCCAGCTGGTAGGCGTGGGTGCCGATGTCGCCGAGGCAACCGGCTCGCCCGGCGCGGGCAGGGTCGGCCCGCCAGTCCGCCTGCTTGTTCTGACCCGGGGGGATGGGGTTGGCGAGCCAGTCCTGCAGGTATTCCACCTGAACGTAGCGCAGCTCACCCAGGGCGCCGGCGGCGACCAGCTCGCGGGCGTGGCGCACCATGGGGTAGCCCGAATAGGTGTGGGTCAGGGCAAACAGCCGCCGCCGCTGGCGGGCGAGGCGGGCGAGTTCCTCTCCCTCCGCCAGGGTCAGCGCCAGCGGCTTGTCGCAGATAACGTGGATGCCGGCTTCGAGAAAGGCGCGCGCCACCGGGGCGTGCAGGTGGTTGGGGGTGGTGATGGCCACCACCTCTATGCCGTCGGACCTTGCCGCCTCGGCTTGGGCCATCCTGGCGTAATCCTCGTAGGCGCGGGCCGGATCCAGCCCGAGGGCGAGGGCGCTTGAGCGGGCATTGGCGGGATCGGCGGAGAGGGCGGCGGCGAGCAGCTCATAGTGATCGTCCATACGGGCTGCCAGTCGATGCACGGCGCCGATGAAGGCTCCCTGGCCACCGCCGACCATGCCCAGACGCAGTCGTCTCTTCATTTTTTCTCTCCCATCTTGCCGCCCGAACTGCCGCTCACGCTATCGTCGAGCCCAAGCAGGCTTCTGACCGCCTCCCGTGCCAGGCCGCTGCCGGCGAAGTCATCGAAGGGGCGCTCGGCGACCCGGATAATATGATTGCGAATGAAGTCGGCCCCCTCGGCGGCGCCATCCTCCGGGTGCTTGAGGGCGCACTCCCACTCCAGCACGGCCCAGCCGGGGTAGTCGTACTGGGCGAGCTTGCTGAAGATGGCGCCAAAGTCTATCTGCCCATCCCCCAGGGAGCGAAAGCGCCCCGCCCGCCCGAGCCAGGGGGCGTAGCCCCCATAGACCCCCTGGCGCCCTGAGGGCCTGAACTCGGCATCCTTCACGTGAAAGGCGCGCACCCGCTCGTGATAGAGGTCGAGGAAGGCGAGGTAATCGAGCTGCTGCAGCAGCATGTGGCTGGGATCGTAGAGCACGTTGACGCGGGGATGATCGCCGGTCGCCTCGAGGAAACGCTCCAGCGTGGCGCCATCGAACAAGTCCTCCCCCGGGTGCAGCTCGTAGCAGACGTCCACTCCGGCCTCGTCAAAGGCATTGAGCAGGGGGAGCCAGCGCCTGGCCAGCTCGGCGAAGGCCTCCTCGACGAGGCCGACGGGCCGCTGGGGCCAGGGGTAGAGATAGGGCCAGGCGAGGGCGCCGGAGAAGGTGACGTGGGCCTTGAGGCCAAGCCTTCGGGAGGCGAGGGCGGCCGCCTTGAGCTGCTCGCCGGCCCACGCGGTGCGGGCGGCGGGCTTGCCGCGCACCGCCGGGGGGGCGAAGCCATCGAACAGGCTGTCATAGGCGGGGTGGACCGCCAGCAGCTGGCCTTGCAGGTGGGTGGAGAGCTCTGTGATGACCAGCCCCCGCTCGGCCAGCAGGCCGCTTATCTCGTCGCAATAGTCCTGGCTGGCCGCCGCCCGGGTCAGATCGAACAGGCGCGGGTCCGTCGGCAGTTGCAGGCCGCGAAAGCCGAGGCCGGCGGCCCAGTCCGCCAGGCCGGTGAGGGTATCGAATGGCGGCTTGTCCCCCATGAACTGGGCGAGGAAGATGGCCGGTCCCTTGATGGTCTTCATGGGCACTCCTGAATAAAGGCAGTTAACCCCCTCCCGGCCTCCCCCTTCACAAGGAGGAAGAGTAAAAACTCCCTCCCCTGCGAAGGGGAGGCTTGGGGTGGGGTCTGGGCTCCCGTGAAGGGGAGGCCGGGGTTCTCACATATGACAGCCTTAGAACGGGGAGTCGGGGAAGTAGAACTCCTTGGCCGTCTGCGGGGTGATCAGCACCGAGGGGATGATGGTGTTGGCCGGCAGGCGTTCGCCCTTGAGGCGAGCCTCTGCGGTGAGCATGATGGCGTCATACATGAACTTGGGGGAGTAGGAGACGTTGGCCTGGATGCGGGGGTCGCTGCCCTCCATCAGTGTCTTGATCGCCCCCTTGGCCCCGGCGCCGCCAAACACCAGCTTGATGTCGGTACGCTTGGCCTGATCGATGGCCTTGAGCACCCCCACCGCCATGTCGTCATCGGCGGCCCAGACGGCATCGATATGCTTGAAGCGGGTCAGGAAGTCCTGCATCACCTTGAAGGCATCATCCCGGTTCCAGTTGCCATATTTGGCATCGAGGATCTTGATGCCGCCGTGCTGCTTCATCACGCCGGTGAAGGCGTCGAAGCGCTCGTTGTCCAGGGTGGTCGGAATGCCGCGCAGGGCGACTATGTCTCCCTTGCCGTTGAGGGTCTTGGCGATGAACTCGGCGGGCAGCTTGCCGAAGGCGGTGTTGTCCCCGGCCACATAGGCATCCTGGGCGCTGGTGTCCGTCAGCCCCCGGTCCACCACGGTGACATAGACCCCCTTCTGCTTGACCTGGGCGACCGGCTTGGTCAGGGAGGCTGACTCGAACGGGAAGATGACTAGCGTATCCATCTTGTTGACCGTCAGCAGATCCTGCAGCTGGTTGGCCTGTTCAGGGGCATTGGCGGCGGTCTTGACGATCACCTTGAGATCGGGATGGGCCTTCTCCAGATCCTCCTTGGCCTTGTTGGCCCACCAGACGATGCCGGCGGTGAAGCTGTGGGTCGCGGTCGGGATGGAGACCCCCAGGGTCATCTTCTCGGCTGCCGAGGCGCTGCCGGCAGCGATCATCAGGGCGCAGGCGCCCAGGGTGTGTAGCGTTAAGTTGTGTAGCATCTTATTCATCTTGATAGCCTCTTGACTGTTGGGCTGCTGCCCGTTCCTTGTCGCAGGCGAGGGGAGACCCCGCCACTGGTGTCATTGCCGTTTCTTCGCTTTCGTCTTCCTGTCCACAACAGCCTCAACGCCTGTGTTGCATGAAGGCAACCATGATGATCACTATGCCCTGCACGGCGGCATTGAGGTAAACACTGATGATGCTGGTCAGATTGAGGATATTGCTGATGACCGACAGCAGTATGGCGCCCACCAGGGTGCCGAAGATGCGCCCCTCTCCCCCCTTGAGGGAGGTGCCCCCCACCACCACGGCGGCGATGGCCTCCAGCTCCCACAAGAGCCCTGTGGTGGGAGTGGCGGATCCCAGACGCGGCACATAGAGCAGGGTGGCAATGCCGACGCAGAGTCCGAGCAGCGCATAGGTGAGCAGCTTGACCCTATCGACCCGGATGGCGGCATAGCGCGCCACCTGCTCGTTGGAGCCGATGGCCTGCACATGGCGGCCGAAGGCGGTGCGGTTGAGCAGCAGCCCCCCCGCCAGTGCCACCAGCAGCAGGACCCAGACCGGGATGGGCACCCCCAGCAGGCTGCCGTAATAGACGGGGCTGTAGCTATCACTGAGGGCATCGTCCAGGGTCAGGGCGCCGCCATCGGCCAGATAGGTCAGGACGGCCCGAAAGATGCCGAGGGTGCCCAGGGTGACGATAAAGGGCTCAATCCTGCCTTTGGTAATGAGCAGGCCGTGACCGGCGCCAAACAGCAGGCCGAGCAGCAGGGCCAGCCCTATGCCGAGCACAACCACCAGCAAAGGGGCATCCGCCAGCACACCGGCGCCGAGCCGGTTCATGATGAGGATCATGGCCCCGGCGATCAGGGCGGCCATGGCGCCGACCGAGAGATCGATGCCGCCGGACATGATAACGAAGGTCATGCCCACCGCTATGATGCCGATGAAGGCGGTGCGGGTCAGCACGTTGAGCAGGTTGTCCAGGGTGGCGAAGTCGGGGTTGAGCAGGGCGCCGAGCAGGCACAGCAGGATCAGCCCCAGCAGCGGGCCAGTCGCCGATAGCAGGGAGAGCAACCGCTCTTTGCGGGTGTCAGTGGGTACCGGTTGCATAGGCGATCAACTCCTCTTCGGTCAGATGATGGGCGGGCAGCACCGCCTGGAGGCGGCCGGCCCGCAGCACGGCGACTCTGTGGCACAGGCCGATCAGCTCGATCAGCTCGCTCGAGATGACGATGACGGCACGCCCCTCGGCGGCCAGTCGCTGGATCAGGAAATAGATGTCACGTTTGGCGCCCACATCCACCCCCCGGGTGGGCTCGTCGAGGACGATGACCCTGGGGTCCGGGTGCAGGAACTTGGCGAGGGCCAGTTTTTGCTGATTGCCCCCCGACATCATGCGGGCCCGGGCCGAGTGGGAGCCGGCCTTGATGCCGAAATCGGCAATGGCCCGGGTGAGGGCCGTCTGCTCGGCCTCCTTGTCCAGCCAGGGGTGGGCATAGCGCGCCAGCGTCATCAGGGTGAGGTTCTCGGCCAGCCCGAGGTCGATGTGCAGCCCCTTACCCTTGCGATCCTCCGGCAGATAGGTGAGCCCCTGGTGCATGGCGGCGAGCGGACTGTCGATGCGCACGGCCTTGCCCGCCAGCTGGATGCGGCCCCCCTTGCGCTCGCGCAAGCCGAGGATGGCCTCGAAGGCCTCGGTGCGACCGGCCCCCACCAGTCCGGCGAAGCCATAGATCTCGCCGCTGCGCACCTCGAAATCGAGACTATCCACCCAGCCGGTGACGCAGAGCCCGCTCACCGCGAGGGCTATCTCGGTGCCCTCCGGCGGCGGCAGCCTGGGGGGGAACATGTCCGACATCTCGCGTCCCACCATGAGGTTGGCCATCTGCTGGCGGCTGAAGGACGCCGTCTCCCCCCGGCTGACGAAGCGACCGTCGCGCATGACCACCACCTCGTCGGTGATCTGCTTGACCTCGTCCAGCTTGTGGGAGATGTAGATGATGGTGGTGCCCTGGGCCTTGAGCCTGGCGATGAGGGCGAACAGCCGCGCCGTCTCCCCCGGGGTCAGGGTGGCGGTCGGCTCATCCATGATCAGCAGGCGGGCCTGGCGTGACAGCGCCTTGGCGATCTCCACCAGCTGCTTCTCCGCGACGATAAGCTGCCGCACCTTGGTGGCAGGGGCGCGTTGCAACCCGACCAGCTCCAGATAGTGCTGGGCCCGGCTGGCCATGGTGGCCTCGTCCAGCAGGCAGCCCCGTTTCAGCTCATGGCCGAGGAAGAGGTTCTGGGTCAGGGTGAGGTGCTCGGCCAGGTTGAGCTCTTGATGAATGAGCACTATGCCTGCCTGTTCCGCCTCCCGGGAGGAGTGCCAGCTGCGCGCCTCGCCATCGATGCGGATCACACCGGCGCTGATGGACTCGTAACCGGCAAGGATCTTCATCAGGGTGGATTTGCCCGCGCCATTCTCCCCCAGCAGGCCGTAGACCCGCCCCGGCACCAGGCTGAAGTCGACCCCGTGCAGCACCCGGATGGGGCCGAAGTCCTTGCAGACGCCGCTAAATTCGACACTGAGACTCATCAGCTTCTCCTTTGATGCTTATCTCGCGCTGTCTGCCGATGGGGGCGTGCATCAGGCGCTGGCTCTGCTGACGAGCCGATGGGGGAGCAGGCGCCCGATCAGCGGGGTGTCGGGGGCGTTCAGGCGCTGCAGCAGCAGCTGGGCGGCCTCGGCACCTAGCTCCTCCATGGGTTGCGCCATTGTGGTGAGCGGCGGATTGAGCTGGGCGGCCATGGGTATGTCATCGAAACCCATGATGGCGATGTCGTCCGGGATGCGCAGCCCCGCCTCCTGCAAGCGGTGCATCAGGCCTATGGCCAGCGCATCGGCGACGGCGAAGATGGCGGTGGGGCGCTGCGGGCAGTCGAGCAGTTGCTGCGCCGCCTCGGCCCCGGCCAGGAAGCTGAGGCTGGTGACCCGGATATTCCACTCATCCGCCAGCGCGAGGCCAGCTTCTGCCAGGGCCTGGCGGACCCCGGCCTCCCGCTGGCGGGCATAGAGGTAGGCGGGATCCGCGCCTATGAGCGCGATGCGGCTGTGGCCCCGGTTCAGCAGATAGCGGACTGCCTCCGCCGCCGCTCCCTGGTTATCTATGCCCACGTAGGGAACCGGCATGGCGGGGTCAAACTCGCAGCAGGCAATCCAGGGCAGCGCGTTGATCTCCTGGCTCAGTCCCTGCTGGATGGAGTCGGGATCCAGGCAGATGGCGCCGTCGGCTCTGTGGGTGCGCAGCAGCTCGAAGGCCGAGCGTTCCCGGCCCGGATCGGCGCCAGTGTCGCACAGCAGCACGAAGTAGCCGTGCTGGCGGGCTACCCTGTCTATGCCGCGCACTATCTCGATGTAGAAGGGGTTGCCGAGGTCGGGCACCATGATGAGCAGCAGCCAGCTTCTGGCGGTGCGCAGGCTGTTGGCCAGCTGATTGACGCGATAGCCGAGCTCCTCGACGGCGCGGTTGACCTTGGCCTGGGTCTTGCCGGTGACGCCCTCCTGATGGTTCAGCACCCTTGACACGGTGGCGACCGACACCCCGGCCCGCGCCGCGACGGCGGCCATGGAGACGGGATTGACGGGGGCGGGGGAGCGGCTCATTCCAGCTTCCTGTGGTTGAAATGTAATCGATTACATTTTTAGGTGACACAGGGACAGTTCGCAAGGTGAAAGTAACAAAAAAATAACAACCTGATATCGCATTGATATTGTGCGTATTTTTAATGGCGATTTTGCTGCGAAGGGGGTTGAGTGGGGAGCCCGAATAAAAAAGCCCGTCATATCAATGACGGGCTTTTGCACTAGGTACCCCGGAGATGCCGTTGCCGGTTTGGGCCCTTGAACCGTGAGTTCAAGGCGGAGTCCTAAACTGGCCGCAGGCTTCTCGGTCGGGCCGAGCATGCGCAATAGTCAGAAGATAGAACTCCTGTTGGGTATGATTATCGGCTCGGGGACTTGAACCGGCTGACGCACACCCCAGGGAATTTTAAAACGGGTCGCGCTTAGGGCTTAAGGCCCTCATCGCTGGAATCACCATATTGTCCGTGCTCGATCAAGGCCGCTTCTATGGTGCGCTGCAGCATCTTGATCCGCTTGTCCATGGTCTCAGAGTATTGGTGGTTCTTGTCTTTTTCAAGGCAGAGCTCATGACAGAAATTGAGCGCCGCCATGATGGCAAGCTGTTCATTGCTGGAGACCTTGGAGCGTTGACGCAGCTCGATAAGCTTGTCACTCAGCTGGTCGGCGGCCTGGCGCAGGGCATCCTGTTGTCCCAAGGGACAGGATACCTTGTAGGGACGTCCCAAAATGACGATTTCTACGGCCTCTATGCTCATGCCTTCCTCAATACGGCGGGGCTGATTCCCGCCTTTATCCACGTGGACAACTGGGCGGGACTATATAGCGCAGATGCAGAAGTTTCAAGGCCTTGCTGGCTCTGGGAGGGGGAGAATGCTAGGATCTCGGCCATAATTTTTGCATATTTGCCTGAACTTTGAGCGGATCTTCGATGAGCAAAACGAACCCCCTGAAATACGCAGCCGTGGCCGACCTGATGGAGCAGCACGAGCTGATGGCGACGGCTGTCGAGGCCCATGGCGTGATCTGCGGCCTGGTGTGCGGTGGCGTGGTACTGGATGACAAGAGCTGGCTGCCCCCTTTCAACGATCTGATCAACGATGGTTTCGGCCTTCCGGCGCCGGTGCGCCAGGTGATGACAGATCTCTATCAGGGTGTCATCGAGAGCCTGATGGCGCAAAAAGGGGTCGAGCTGCTGCTGCCAAGCGACGAGGCGCCCCTCGACGAGCGCATCGATGCCCTGGTGGACTGGTCCCAGGCCTTCCTGGCCGGTTTCGGCGTGGTGCAGCAGGAGCTCTCCAAGGCCTCCGAGGAGCTGCAGGAGATGATCCAGGACATCGCCAGCATCACCCAGGTCTCCGCGGAGTTCGATCAGGAGGATGACGAGAACGAAGCCTCCTTCCTGGTGCTCTACGAACACGTGCGCCTCGGGGTCATGATGGCGTTCGAGGAGTTTGGCAAGCGCCCGGATACCCCGAGCGCCCCGCCGACCCTGCATTGAATACCGGAAGAGTCCCCACACTGACATAGAAAAGAGCGCCTGATGGCGCTCTTTTTACGTGACGGCTCTGCCCGGGGGGAGGGGGCGCTCGGCGCCGTCTTGCGGGCCAACTGACGGTGCCAAATCGGTTTTTTGCCCGTGGCCTCGCATCCCGCCCCCCGGCTTTGTGATAGCATTGGCCCACGTTTTTAGCCTATGCCCTCTTCTCATGTCTCATTCTGATCCGGTTCACGTCGACGTGGCTATCGTCGGCGGTGGTATGAGCGGCGCCGTGCTGGCCCTCTCCCTCGCCGCCCTGAAAGGGCCGAGCGGTGCCCCCCTGCAGATCCTGCTGCTGGAGGCGAGCGCCCCCGAACTTCATCGCCATCCCGGCTTCGATGCCCGCGCCATCGCACTCTCCGCCGGCACCTGCGAGGCGCTGGCCCGTCACGGGCTCTGGTCCCGTTTTGCCCCTCACTGCGCCCCCATCACCCATATCCATGTCTCGGATCGGGGCCACTGCGGCCAGACCCGGCTCACGGCGGCGCAGTTTGGTCTGCCCGCCCTCGGCCAGGTGATCGAACTCTCTGCCGCCGGCATAGAGCTGCAGCAGGCAATGGACGCCACCGCGAACATCAGGCTGCGCTGTCCGGCCCAGCTTTCGACCATAGCGCCACAGGAGGAGGGGGTGACCCTGACCCTCGCCAGCGGCGAGCGCTATCAGACCCGGCTGCTGGTGGCGGCCGATGGGGGCAACTCCTTCGTGCGCCAGCACTTCAAGCTACCGGTCAGTCGCCATGACTATGAGCAGAGCGCCATCATCGCCACGGTCAAGACCGCCGAGGATCCCTCCGGCCGGGCCTTCGAGCGTTTCACCGAAGGGGGCCCGCTGGCGCTGCTGCCCATGCAGGAGGGGCTCTCCTCCCTGGTGTGGAGCGTCGAACGGGGCGAGGCGCAGGCCCTGATGGCGCTGGATGACGCCGCCTTTCTGGCCCGCCTGCAGCAGGCCTTCGGCTGGCGGCTCGGGCGCTTCGTGCGCACCGGGGCGCGTCACCTCTACCCCCTGGTGCTGACAGTGGCCGACTATCCCCTGGCCCAGCGCACCGTGCTGGTGGGCAATGCCGCCCATCTGCTGCACCCCATCGCCGGCCAGGGCTTCAATCTCGGCATGCGCGATCTGGACTTGCTCACCCAGGCGGTGGCCCGGGCCCTCGCGGCCGGGGAGGATATCGGCAGTTTCGAGGTGCTGAGCGCTTACTGGCAGCGGCGCAAGGGAGATCAGGAGCAGACCATCTGGCTCACCTCCTCCCTGGCCCAGCTCTTCTCCAACGGTCATGCGCCCCTGGTGGCCGGCCGCAATCTGGCGCTCTCCCTGATGGGGCGACTGCCCTGGCTGCAGGCGCCGCTCGCCTCCCGCACCCTGGGGTTCGTCGCCGACCTGTGTCGTAAATAAGGTGTGCCGAGAAGAGGCCGCAGCGGACAACTTGATGAGGGGATGCCAGCGGGCGTCCCCCTGCTGATCCCGGCGATCAGCCACGAAAGGATAGAGATGATGCAGATGCAAAATGTGGATGTGGTGATTGTGGGGGGCGGCATGGTGGGCCTTGGGCTCGCCGCCGCCCTCAAGAACAGCGCGCTCAAGGTCGCCATCGTCGAGGGGCAGTTGCCCGACACCGGGCTCGGGGAGGCACCGGACAACAGGGTCAGCGCCCTGAGCCTCGCCAGCCAGCGCATCTTGCAGGGGGTCGGTGCCTGGGACGGGATAGTGGCGCGGCGCCTGCAACCCTACGACAGCATGGAGGTGTGGGAGCAGGACAGCTTCGGCCATATCGGCTTTGATGCCGCCAGTCTGCGCCAACCGGCACTCGGCCACATAGTCGAAAACCGGGTCATCCAGCTGGCGCTGCTCGATGCCATTGCGGGGGCGAGCAACATCAGCCTGCTCACCCCGGCCCGGGCCCAGAGCCTGCAAGTGAGCGATGCAGGAGCCCTGTTGCTGCTGGAAGATGGCCGCGCCCTCTCGGCTAAAGTGGTGGTGGCCGCCGACGGTGCCCACTCCTGGGTGCGCCGCCAGGCCGACATCCCACTCACCAGCTGGGACTACGGCCACCACGCCCTGGTGGCGACGGTGCGCAGTGCCGAGCCCCACGAGGCGGTGGCCCGCCAGATCTTCACCCCCGACGGCCCGCTCGCCTTCCTGCCCCTGTGGCAACCCGACCTCTGCTCCATCGTCTGGTCGGTGCCCGCCGTGCGGGCCGAGGCGCTGTGCGCCCTGGATGACGAAGGGTTCAATCGCCAGCTCACCGCCGCCTTTGATGGGCGGCTGGGACTGTGCAAGGTGGAGGGGGCCCGCAGCGCCATCCCGCTCACCGCCCGCTACGCCCGGGACTTTGCCCGCGAGCGGCTGGTGCTGGTGGGGGATGCGGCCCATACCATACACCCGCTGGCGGGGCAGGGGGTCAACCTGGGCCTGCTGGATGCGGCGGCCCTGGCCGAGCAGCTCCTCAAGAGCCAGAGCTCGGGGGCGGATATAGGCCTGCTGGCCAACCTGCGCGGCTATGAGCGCTGGCGCAAGAGCGAGGCTGCCCGCATGTTGGCGGCGATGGAAGGGCTCAAGCGGCTATTTGGTGGCAGCCACCCCCTCAAGAAGCTGGTGCGCGGGGTGGGGCTGCGGGCCGTCGATGGTCTGGCGCCGCTCAAACAGGGGGTTATTCGGGCGGCCATGGGGTTAGAGGGTGAGCTGCCCGCCCTGGCCAAGGGTGAAAAAATCTAATCTTACTCCCGGGTTTTGACAATAAAACTAATCTGACAAGGCTGAATGCCCCTCCGGGGTGTCAGCCTTTAATGTTGGCGGGAAGCGAAACGTTTTTCTGTAAATTGTGACGTAACGGTAAAAATCAACATTAAATCTCGCGCATGCCGGGTTTGTACTGTTTTTATCACTGTTTTTGTCTTAGTGTCTGGTGTCAGTTTGTCGGGGCGGTATTAGTTTTTTTTGAGCGGCACCCAGGCGCTCTTGTCATATAATCCGCACCGTTCAAGGAATCACTCCTGCCCCACGGGTGGGAACGAGCACAGACCTTGCGGTCCGCCCTCCCGCTGTGCTGGGGAGCCGGAGCGGATTGCGAGCGTTGTCGCGAACGCTTAAGGAAACACAGCGATGATCCAGACTACTGTACTGCATCCCAAACACCTGGAAGCTGGCGCCAAGATGGTGGACTTCCACGGTTGGGAAATGCCCATCAACTACGGCTCCCAGCTGGAAGAGCACCACGCGGTGCGCAGCGATGCGGGCATGTTCGATGTCTCCCACATGACCATAGTCGACCTGACCGGCGAGCGGGTCAAAGCCTTCCTGCAACACCTGCTGGCCAACGACGTGGCCAAGCTCACCGTCCCCGGCAAGGCCCTCTACAGCGGCATGCTCAACCCGGAAGGCGGCGTCATCGATGACCTCATCACCTATTTCCTGACCGATACCTTCTACCGCCTGGTGGTGAACTCCGCCACCCGCGAGAAGGATCTGGCCTGGATCCGTCACCACGCCATCGACTTTGGGGTGAGCGTGACCGAGCGCCCGGAGCTTGCCATGATCGCGGTGCAGGGCCCCAACGCCAAGGCCAAGGCGGCCAAGGTGTTCACCCCCGAGCAAAATGCGGCTGTCGAAGGCATGAAGCCCTTCTTCGGTGTGCAGGCCGGTGATCTCTTCATCGCCACCACAGGCTATACCGGCGAAGAGGGCTACGAAATCGTGGTCCCCCAGGAGAAGGCGTGCGATCTGTGGCAGGCCCTGCTGGACAACGGCGTGGCCCCCTGCGGCCTCGGCGCCCGTGACACCCTGCGCCTGGAAGCGGGCATGAACCTCTACGGCCAGGACATGGACGAGTCAATCTCCCCCCTGGCCGCCAACATGGCCTGGACCCTGGCCTGGGAGCCTGCCTCCCGCGAGTTTATCGGTCGCGCCGCCCTGGAAGACCAGAAGGCCGCCGGCACTAGCCCTAAGCTGGTGGGTCTGGTGATGATCGATAAAGGGGTGCTGCGTGCCGGCATGCCGGTCACCTTCACCACAGCAAGCGGCGAGACTCGGGAGGGGGTGATCACCTCCGGCTCCTTCTCCCCCACCCTGGGCTACAGCATCGCCCTGGCGCGGGTGCCCCGCGACATCGGCGCCGAGGCCCAGGTGGAGATCCGCAAGAAGCTGGTCACCGTCAAAGTCACCAAGCCGGCCTTCGTGCGCAACGGCCAGCCCCTGGTGTAATCATTGATTGCGGCGAAGGGTGTCCCTTCGCCGACCCCATTTTGTTGAAGCGATCCAAGAGCATAAAGGAAGCACAAATGAGCCATATCCCGAGCGAACTGAAATATGCCACCTCCCACGAGTGGGTCCGTGTTGAAGCCAACGGCGAGGCCGTGATCGGTATCACCGAGCACGCCCAGGATCTGCTGGGTGACATGGTGTTCGTCGATCTGCCGGAAGTGGGCAAGCAGGTGAGTGCCGGCGAAGATTGCGCCGTGGCCGAGTCGGTGAAAGCCGCCTCCGACATCTACAGCCCGGTGAGCGGCGAGATCCTGGCCATCAACGAAGAGCTGGAAGGCAGCCCCGAGCTGGTCAACTCCGACCCCTACGGTGCCGGCTGGCTGTTCCGCATCAAGCTGGATGACGCGGGCGAGCTCGCCAACCTGCTGGATGCCGAAGGCTACCAGAACGTGGTGGACGAAGAGTAATGCCCCCGGGCCCTGCCAACACAGCAGGGCCCCTTTGTATGACCGCCTGCCGGGCACACGCCAGCCGGTGGAAGGGTGAAGTCGCCCGCGCCTGCCGTTTGCCAGCCTGGCCTCGCCAGGGGGCAAGCAGGCAGCTCCGCCACAAGGCGATCCCCTGTCGATGCTGTCGCAGCATCCGGCGCCGCACCCTGTCTGCGGGGCCCAGAACATGAGTGGAGTCGGTATCCGCCGACGATCAGGAACATCAGGTCTTGGTTATCAGGATTTCATACCAGGACTTATTACCAGGAAATAGGGAAATGACCCAGTCACTGTTTGAACTCGAGCAAAAAACCGATTTCATCCGTCGCCACATAGGCCCGGGTGAGGAAGAAGTGCGGGCCCTGCTCGCCACCGTGGGCGCCGAGAGCCTGGACGATCTGATTGAGCAGACTGTCCCTGCCGCCATCCGCCGCCTGGGCCCGCTCGGTATCGGCGCCCCCATGACCGAAGTGGAAGCCCTGGCCAAGCTCAAGGGCTATGCGGCCAAGAACCAGATCGCCAAGAGCTACATCGGCATGGGCTATCACGACACCCACGTGCCCCACGTCATCTTGCGCAACGTGCTGGAAAACCCGGGCTGGTACACCGCCTACACCCCCTATCAGCCGGAGCTGGCCCAGGGCCGTCTCGAGGCGCTGCTCAACTTCCAGCAGCTCACCCTGGACTTGACCGGCATGGATCTGGCGAGCGCCTCCCTGCTCGATGAAGCCACCGCCGCTGCCGAAGCCATGGCGCTCGCCAAGCGCATGGCCAAGTCCAAGTCCAATCTCTTCTTCGTGGCCGACGACGTTCACCCCCAGGTGATCGACGTGGTCAAGGAGCGCGCCGTTCACTTCGGTTTCGACGTGGCCGTGGGCCCCGCCTGTGACGCTGTGAGCGAGGAGGTGTTCGGTGCCATGTTCCAGTACCCGTCCACCACAGGTCAGGTGACCGATCTGCGCTCCCTGATCGCCGCCGTCCAGGCCCAGAAGGGACTGGCCTGCGTCGGTACCGACATGCTCTCCCTGCTGCTGCTCAAATCCCCGGGTGAACTGGGGGCCGACGTGGTGTTCGGCTCTGCCCAGCGCTTCGGCGTGCCCATGGGCTACGGTGGTCCCCACGCTGCCTTCTTCGCCACCCGCGATGCCTACAAGCGCTCCATGCCGGGCCGCATCATAGGCGTCTCCAAGGATGCCCGTGGCAAGAGTGCCCTGCGCATGGCGATGCAGACCCGCGAGCAGCATATCCGCCGCGAGAAGGCGAACTCCAACATCTGTACCGCCCAGGTACTGCTGGCCAACATGGCGAGCTTCTACGCCGTCTACCACGGCCCTGTGGGGCTGAAAACCATCGCCTCCCGCGTCCATCGTCTGACCAGCATCCTGGCGCTGGGGCTCACCGCCAAGGGGCTGACCCTCAAGCACGATAGCTGGTTCGACACCCTCACAGTGCTGACCGCGGGCAAATCCGAGCTGATCGCCAAGGCCGAAGGGCTGGGCATCAACCTGCGCGCCGATCTGGACGGTGCTGTCGGTGTGTCCCTCTCCGAGACCACCACCCGCGATGACGTGGCCGAGCTGTTCGACCTCTTCCTGGGGCAAGGCCATAGCCTGGATGTCGCGGCCCTGGATGCCAAGGCCCAGGCTCACCACGGCATCCCGCAGGATCTGCTGCGCACCGACGCCGTGCTGACCCACGAGGTGTTCAACAAGTACCACTCCGAGACCGAGATGCTGCGCTACATCCACCGTCTCGAAGCCAAGGATCTGGCCCTGAACTACGCCATGATCTCCCTGGGCTCCTGCACCATGAAGCTCAACGCCACCGCCGAGATGATCCCGGTGACCTGGCCCGAGTTTGGCAAGCTGCACCCCTTCGCCCCGCTGGCCCAGACCCAGGGTTACCAGCTGCTGCTGGCAGACCTCGAAGACTGGCTGGTGAAGGTGACAGGTTATGACGCTGTCTGCATGCAGCCGAACTCCGGCGCTCAGGGGGAATACGCGGGCCTCTTGGCCATCAAGAAGTACCACGAGTCCCGCGGCGAAGGGCATCGCGATGTCTGTCTCATCCCGGCATCGGCCCACGGCACCAACCCGGCCTCCGCCCAGATGGCGGGCCTCAAGGTCATCGTCACCGCCTGCGACAAGTTCGGTAACGTCGATCTCGACGATCTGCGTGCCAAGGCCGCCGAGGTGGGGGAGAAGCTTAGCTGCCTGATGGTGACCTACCCCTCCACCCACGGGGTGTACGAGGAGACCATCAAGGAGGTGTGTGACATCGTTCACCAATATGGCGGTCAGGTGTACCTGGACGGCGCCAATATGAACGCCCAGGTGGGCCTCACTGCACCGGGCTTTATCGGCGCTGACGTGTCGCACCTCAACCTGCACAAGACCTTCGCCATTCCCCATGGCGGTGGCGGCCCGGGCATGGGCCCCATAGGCGTGAAGCAGCACCTGGCACCCTTCGTGGCCGGTCATGCCGTGGTCAAGACCGACAAGGAGAGCCGTGACAACGGCGCCGTCTCGGCGGCACCCTTCGGTTCGGCCAGCATTTTGCCCATCAGCTGGATGTACATCGCCATGCTGGGGGACGAGGGGCTGAAAAAATCCACCCAGGTCGCCATCCTCAACGCCAACTACCTGGCCAAGAAGCTGGGGGAATCCTTCCCCGTGCTCTATACCGGGCGCAACGGCCGGGTGGCTCACGAGTGCATCCTGGACATACGCCCGCTCAAAGAGGCCTCCGGCATCAGCGAGATGGACGTGGCCAAGCGCCTGATGGACTACGGCTTCCACGCGCCGACCATGAGCTTCCCGGTGGCGGGTACCCTGATGGTCGAGCCGACCGAATCCGAATCCAAGCGCGAGCTGGATCGCTTCGTGGAAGCCATGACCGCCATCCGCGCCGAGATAGCCCGGGTGCAGGACGGCCACTGGAGCCTGACCGACAACCCCCTGGTCAATGCGCCGCACACCCAGGATGACGTCATGGACGAGCAGTGGAGTCGCGGCTACACCCGCGCCGAAGCCGTCTTCCCGTCAGACGCCGTGCGCGCCAGCAAGCTGTGGCCCTCGGTCAACCGCATCGACGACGTCTACGGTGATCGCAACCTGTTCTGCTCCTGCGTCCCGACCGAGGATTACGCCAAGTAATCGCGGCGCCCGGAAGGGCTGACAGCCAATAAGCACAAGGCCACCCCATCGGGTGGCCTTGTCGTTTGTTGCGCCCCCAAACGGTGTTCAGCCTCGGCGCGCCGCCTCTATGGCGGCGATATCTATCTTGCCCATCTGCATCATGGCCTCGAAGGCGCGCCTGGCGGCCTCGGGGTCGGGATCCGTGATCGCCTCGGTGAGGGCGAGGGGGGTGATCTGCCAGGAGATGCCCCACTTGTCCTGGCACCAGCCGCACTCGCTCGCCTGACCACCGTTATCTATGATGGCGTGCCAATAGCGATCCGTCTCGGCCTGGGTCTTCGTTGCGACCTGAAACGAGAAGGCCCAGCTGTGGCTGACCCCGGGGCCGCCATTGAGCCCGAGGCAGGGGATCCCCATCACCCTGAACTCGACCGTCAGCACATCCCCTCGCTTGCCGGCGGGGTAGTCGGCCGGGGCGCGGTGCACGGCATCGACGGCGGAGTCGGGGAAGGTGCTTGCGTAAAACCGTGCCGCCTCTTCGGCGTCCCCGTCATACCAGAGGCAGATTCTGTTCTTTGCGGCTGTCATCATCTCGTGGCTCCTGCCGGTTGATCTCATCTTGGTGCCTGTCATCCTGCTCTCTCTTCATCTCGCCCGGGCGTTGCCGCCTGGCGCCGTCTGTTGCCAGCCGGGGAGTTGCATGATGTCGTCAAGTGTAGTGGCATAGGGATCCGGGCCGCCCGGTTTGGCGTGCAGAGCGACAGGCAGGGCGACCCTATGCCCCGCCAATGACAAGAGAGGTGTGCGCGATGGACAGTACCCAGCGATTCTCGACCCGGGTCGAGGCCTATGTGAAGTACCGCCCCGGTTATCCGGCGGCCATGCTGGACTTTCTGGCTGGCGAGCTTGCCATGGGGCCAGAGGCCCAGGTGGCCGACATAGGGGCGGGCACCGGCATCCTGACCGCCCTGCTCGCACCGCGGGTGGCGCGGGTCTGGGCGGTGGAGCCCAACGACGAGATGCGCGCCGCCGCGAGGCGACTGCTGGCGGATGTGGGCAACATCGGCTGGTCTCACGGCAGTGCGGAGGCCACCGGGCTGCCGACGGGCTCGGTGGATCTGGTCACTGTCGCCCAGGCGTTTCACTGGTTTGATCGCGCGGCCTTTCGGCAGGAGTGCCAGCGCCTGCTCAGACCCGGTGGCCGGGTCGCCCTCATCTGGAATGACAGGCTGACCGACACCCCGTTTCTCAGGGCCTATGAGGAGGGGTTGCACGCCTATTCCGGGGATTACGAGGAGGTCAATCATCGCAACCTCGGCGAGCACGACTTTAGTGCCTTCTTCGAGGGGGAGTATCGGCTCGATCGCTTCGAAAACCGCCAACTGTTCGATCTGGACGGCGTGCTTGGGCGGCTCAACTCCTCCTCCTATGCCCCCGCCGTCGGCACCCCGGCCCATGAGCAGATGACGGCGCTCATCCGCCGCGAATTTGGCCGAAATGCGGTGGGCGGCAGGGTCTCTTTCAACTATTGCACCCTGGTCTACAGCGGCCGGGTGTAACGGGGCCCATGCAGAAAATGAAGGGCGATGGGGCAGGGGGCATGCCCAATCGCGTGGACTGGTGACAGTCGGCGCGAACGGCATGCTCCCTTGGCTCCCGTTCTCTAATCGCAGAAAACGACACCCTGGCGTTGCCGACTGGTTTTTTTTTGCTCAGAAAACAGACCGCATCTCTCTGTTTCCCCTGATAAAACCTAATTTCGCCGAAAATCTGCCTGAATCGTGCTTGAACAAGGCCGTGAAAAGAGTCGCCCTCCCTGAAGGGCTGGCGGCATACTGCGCGCCTTCCGATGTGGCCATGCCTGTCTTGCAGGGCAAACAGCGGGGTATTGAGCAGGACCCAGGGTATGTTGACCTTCAGACGCACGCAGAAAAATTTCACCTTCATTACAGGCTATCTCTGGCTGCTGGCCTTGCCGATGCTGCTCGGGATCGGCGGCATGTTCGCCCTCTCCGTCTACAACCACGGGGTGGTGGTGGAGCAGAAGCTGGTCAGCCTCAACGGCATGGCGGTGGTGACCGAAGCCAGGATGCTCGATCACCTCGAGCAGCTGATGTCTGTCGAAGTCACTGCGGATGCACTGACCCCAGTGCTCTCCACCTCTAGGACCCGGGAGGCCTATCGCGAGCGCTGGGGGAAGATGACGGCCCTGGATCCCCTGGTGATGCTGATTTTTCATGCCGATTCGAATGGCTATTTCTTCTCCGGCAGCGAAGAGGCGGATCTGGCCTGGGTGAATGCCAAGGTCAATGTGGACTCCCGCGCCTGGTTCAAGGGGGCGCTGACGTCGCGCGCCTTCTACTGGACGCCTGCCTATCAGGACATCTTGACGGGCGATCATATTCTGACCCTGGCCCATCGCCTGCCCGATGACCAGCAGCAGGGTGAGCGGGTCATCGGCATCGATGTGAACGTCGCACAGTGGTCCCAGATGCTCAGGGACATGCTCTATGGGGACAACGCCGTGAGCCACATGGTGATTGACCGCCGCACCAACCAGATCCTGGTGAGTTCGCAGTCGGCCTACAACGGCCAGATCTTGCAGGCTCCCTGGCTGGCGCGCCTGACGGCGCAATCAGGCTCTTTCTACGAGGAGATGAGCAACGAATATGTGGCTTACGGTACCCTGCCAGACAGGGAGCACTGGATGGCCATCACTGTGCAGCCAAGGCGGGATTCGGTTGCCGTCATCGGGGGCAGCCTGGCGCTGGGGCTGCTGGCCGTTGCCTGCGCCCTCTTCATCACAATGTCGGCCTTCTTTCGCCTGCGTTTGCTGGTACTCATCGACAGTCTGGCGAGCCGCATCCGCCGACTCGGCGCCGGCGCGCGCGAGCCCCGGCCGGTGAGTGCCTTGCCCTCCTTCCCTGAGATGGCCTTGCTGGATCAGGAGCTGGATCAGGTGTCCGATCACCTGCAAGAGTCCTTTGACCTGGCCCACAGGGACGCGCTCACCGGCAGCTATAATCGGCGCTTCCTGGATCAGCGGCTGCGCCAGTTGCACCAGGAGGGGCGCAGTGTCGTCCTGGCCCTGGTCGATCTGGACAATTTCAAGCAGCTCAACGACGTCTATGGTCATGCCGGCGGTGATGCGGCGCTGTGCCGCAGTGTCGAGCTGGGACGGGAGTTGCTGGGGGAGGGGGTTTCCCTGTGTCGTTACGGTGGCGAGGAGCTGGTCGCCCTCTTCGAGCAGCACTCGCTGGCGCAGGCCGAGGGGTTGATGGAGCTGTGGCGCTGCCGGCTCAGTGAGCTGAAATGGCGGGAGAAGGGGATGCGGGTCACCTTCAGTGCCGGCATAGGCGAAAGCCGGGGCCGCCCCCCCGAGGCGCTGATGACCCTGGTCGACAAGGCCATGTATCAGGCCAAACGGGCCGGCAAGAACCGCATTCATCGCAGCGAGGAGTGAGCGCCCTGGCTGCTGGCGTCTCTCTCATGACAAGGCCCTCGTCGTTCACGGCGAGGGCCTTTGTTATTTCCCGGGTACCTCGTTTGGCTGTGCTGCGAAGCAGACAGTCGCGAGGGGGCCTTGTGACCTTAGCCCTGGTCTATGCCCAGGATGGCCATGGCTTTGGCCAGGGTATCGACGGATTCCTGATGCTTGCCCGCGTTATGCAGGGTCTCTCCTTCGGCCCTTAGCTGCTTCACCTCGGCCAGTTTCTCGGCACTGAGGGCGGGGTTCGTGGCCAGGGCATCATCAATCTTCTTCATGTCCATGGGGCAGTGAAAGGCGATGGCGCTCCCGGCGAAGAGCAGGGCGGCCAACAACAGCATGAGTCTCATTTTGACGACCTCCTTGATGGGATCCCGTTAAGAATAGCCCCAGAGGGCCGGGACTATTGGGTTGAACCGGGCAAGAAACAGACGCTACCATGATCTTTTCGACACGAGGAGGCGTCATGACACTCACAAGGTTGTTGTCACCCCTGACCAGTCTGGTGATCTTCATTCTGGGTCACGGCATGTTCAATACCCTGCTGACGGTGCGCCTCTCGGCAGAGCAGGTCTCGGTGCAGGCCATCGGCCTGGTGTCGGCGGCCTATTTCGGGGGCCTGGTGCTGGGGGCCTTCATCAACGCCCGCCTCATCATACGGGTGGGCCATATCCGGGCCTATGCGGCCTACGCCTCCCTGCTCTGTTTCCTGTTCCTGCTGCACGGCATGGTGGTGGAGCCCATCGCTTGGGCGGCGCTGCGGCTGGTGGGGGGCTTTGCCACCGGCGGCCTCTTCGTGGTGCTGGAGTCCTGGATGCTGGTCTCCAGCACCCCGGCCAACCGGGGACGGCTGATGTCCCTCTACATGATACTGCTCTACGGATCCCTGGCCATGGGCCAGTTGCTGCTCAAGTGGGTGGATCCCATGGTGCTGACCCCCTTTGCCCTGTGCGCCATGGCCGCCACCCTGTCGGTGGTGCCGCTCGCCCTCTCCCGGGTGGCCACCCCTGCCATGGTGGCGCCCCAGCCGGTGGGGGTGCTGGAGCTTGTTCGGCTCACCCCGGCGGGGATGGGTAGCAGCTTCACCTCGGGCCTCATCCTCGGGGCCATCTACGGCCTGCTGCCGCTCTACTTTACCGACAGCGGCGCCTCGCTCTCGCGGGTGGCGGACATGATGGCGTTGGTGATCCTGGGGGGCATGTGCCTGCAATACCCCATAGGGCGGATGTCTGACCGCTATGACAGGCGGCTGGTGATCCTGCTGCTGTGCGCAGCGCTGACTCTGCTCGCCCTGCTGATGGTGTTGTTGCCCGAGGGCTGGCGCGAGCCGATCGCGGGGGCCCTGGTGTTCCTGCTGGGGGGCATGGCGTTCTCCATCTATCCCTTGAGCCTCAGTCACGCCTGCGACGAGTTGCGCCCGGATCAGGTGCTGGGGGCCAATCAGGGGCTGCTGCTCGCCTACAGCCTGGGGGCCATGATAGGGCCGCTGCTGGCCCCCTTCGTCATGCTGCAGTTCGGGTCAGAGGGGCTGTTCGTCTACTTCGCCCTGTGCGGCGCCCTGCTGGCGGGCTATCTGGGCTGGCGCAGGCGGCAGCGGGCACCCATTCCCCTGGCCGAACACCAGGTGTTCATGCCGGTGCCGCCCAATACCCCCATGACCGCCGAGCTGGAGCCGAGAACGGATCTGGAAGGAGAGGCGGTGCCCGCGACCTATGCCACACCCGAGGTGGAGGATGTGGAAGGAATGGAGGAGCCGCAGGTTCGCTGAGAGCCAGCCTGCCCGAAGACGCGCATAAAAAAGCCGACTCCCAGGGAGTCGGCTTCTTGTTGGTGCTAAGGCCGTTATCAGGCGGTCACGGCGTCGGCTTTGACGGCATGAGCCTCAGGGGCCGCATTGCGGATAAGGTAATCGAAGGCACCCAGGGCTGCGGTGGCACCGGCGCCCATGGAGATGATGATCTGCTTGAACGGCACTGTGGTGGCGTCCCCTGCGGCATAGACGCCGGGCAGGGAGGTCGCGCCCTTGGTGTCGATCTCGATCTCGCCAAAGCGGGTCAGGGCCACCTCGCTCCCTTTCAGGAACTCGGTGTTCGGTACCAGACCTATCTGCACGAAGATGCCGGCCACCGCCAGGTGCTTGATCTCGCCCGTGGTGCGGTCCTCGTAGTCCATGCCCACCACCTTGCTGCCGTCACCTATCACTTCGGTGGTGCGGGCACTCATGATGATGTCGATGTTGCCCATGGAGCGGGCCTTCTTCTGCAGCACCTCGTCGGCGCGCAGGGTATCGGCGAACTCCACCACGGTGACGTGCTCGACGATGCCAGCCAGATCGATGGCCGCTTCTATGCCGGAGTTACCGCCACCTATCACCGCAACCCGCTTGCCCTTGAAGAAGGGACCGTCGCAGTGGGGGCAGTAGGCCACGCCCTTGGTGCGGTACTCGAGCTCGCCCGGCACGTTCAGATCGCGCCAGCGGGCACCGGTCGCCAGGATCACGGCGCGGCTCTTCAAGGTGGCACCGGAGGCCAGCTCCACGTTCACATAGCCATCCTTGCTGATGGCGGCGGCACGCTGCTCGGTGATCACTTCCACGCCGTACTGCTTGACGTGTTGCTCCAGGCTGGCAGCCAGCTTGGGGCCCTCGGTGTAGGGCACGGAGATGAAGTTCTCGATGCCGACGGTGTCCATCACCTGGCCGCCGAAGCGCTCGGCGACGATGGCGGTGCGGATCCCCTTGCGGGCGGCATAGATGGCGGCAGCAGCGCCAGCCGGGCCACCGCCCACCACCAGCACGTCGTAGGGGGCCTTTTCGCTCAGCTCTGCGGCCTTGCGCTCGGCCGCGCCGGTATCGAGCTTGGCCACTATCTCTTCGAGCGAGGTGCGACCCTGGCTGAACGGCTGGCCGTTCAGGTAGACGTTCGGAACCGCCATGATCTGGCGCTCGTTCACCTCATCCTGGAACAGGGCGCCGTCGATCATGGTGTGGGTGATGCCGGGGTTCAGGGTGGCCATCAGGTTCAGGGCCTGCACCACATCCGGGCAGTTGTGGCAGGAGAGGGAGATATAGGTCTCGAAGTGGAACTCGCCCTTGAGGTTTTTCACCTGCTCCAGCACGGCCGGATCGGCCTTGGAGGGGTGACCGCCACTTTGCAGCAGGGCGAGCACCAGGGAGGTAAATTCATGACCCATGGGGATGCCGGCAAAATGCACGCGCGGTGCCTGGCCTTGTGGCGCCACGCTCATGGAAGGCTTGCGAGCGGCGGTGCCATCGGTCATGGAAATCTTGGGGGACATCTCTGCTATCTCGTTGGCCAATGCCAGGAGCTCTGCGGATTTGTCGCTGTCATTGCCGGACACGCTGATCTCGATGGGATTGACGATGTACTGCAAGTAACCGTTGAGTTGTTGTTTGAGGTTGGTATCTAACATGGTCGAATTCCTTCTTGTTATGGCGGTCGGCACTATTCATGAATACAGAAAGCACTGGATGCAAAAAACAGTGAATGCAGGAAGCGCTGGGCCAGAAAGCAGACCGGCCCTTGAGTGGGCCGGTCTTGGAGAGCAGGAGGCTTAGATTTTGCCTACCAGATCCAGGGACGGGGCCAGGGTGGCATCGCCTTCTTGCCATTTGGCCGGGCACACTTCACCCGGGTGAGCGGCAACGTACTGGGCAGCCTTGACCTTGCGCAGCAGTTCCAGAGCGTCACGGCCGATACCGCCAGCGTTGATTTCAACGATCTGGATGACGCCTTGCGGGTCGATGACGAAGGTACCGCGGTCAGCCAGGCCAGCTTCTTCGATCATCACGCCGAAGTTGCGGGTGATGGTGCCGGTCGGGTCGCCGATCATCGGGTACTGGATCTTCTTGATGGTGTCAGAAGTGTCGTGCCAGGCCTTGTGAGTGAAGTGGGTGTCGGTGGAGACGGCGTAGATCTCGACGCCCAGCTTCTTGAAGGCAGCGTAGTTGTCAGCCAGATCGCCCAGCTCGGTCGGGCAAACGAAGGTGAAGTCAGCCGGGTAGAAGAAGACCACGGACCACTTGCCTTTCAGGTCAGCGTCAGACACCTGAACGAATTTGCCATTGTGGTAGGCGGTAGCGTTGAACGGCTTGATTTCAGTGTTGATATAGGTAGACATGTATTTGCTCCTTGGTGATGTACATATGCCCGTCTGGTCGTGAAGTGCTTGGCCAGGCGAGGCGCTTAACTTTCGATGGAGGCATCATAGGGCTTTTCTCTAATCGGTCAAAGCCACAATTTTGAATCACTTAAATCTACTTATTAGATAGCCCATCGCAACTGTACCTAACATGAATATCTCAGGCCTTCAGAGATAACTCATTGTCGAAGTTCAATTTCTGTCCTCCATGTCACATTTTCAAGTCCCGGATGGGAACTTGTTTTATGCCAGAGGGGCGAGAGGAGTATTGAAGGCGCGTCGGGACAGGGGGGGGAGAGCATGAGAGACGGGCAAAAAAAATCCCGGCGCCGTCGCACAGACAGGGCCGGGTCATCAAACAAGGAATGGCGATATAAAAATGCTTTACAGCAAAGACTAACTACGGGGTGTGCAAACTTGCAGACATATGAAGAGAAGACATCGGGTGCACAATCCTCATCTCCTCTTCGGCAACTATTGCATGGACGGCATCATAGTGTGATGAAGATCACAAATCAAGTTTGTGGTGTAATTTTTCAATCAAACTGAAAGTGTTTCAGTTATTTAGCCGGTAAATTAGGCTGAAAACGCTTTTATTGTAATTTTATTACAGTTATTTGTGATCAGAAATCCGAGGGCGGCTCCTGCTCTTCCATCAATTCCAGCAGATTGATGGCCACTGTGATGAAATCCGACTCAGTGACTATGCCCACCAGCTTGCGTCCCCGCACCACCGGCAGGCAACCATATTTGTGGCGCTGCAGGTAGAGGGCCGCCTCCTTGATGCCGGCGTGGGGATCCACGCTCGCCACCTGGCGGGTCATGATCTCGTCGAGCTGGACGCTGTCGGTGAATTCTGCCTCCCGCTCCGGATTGATCAGCAGCAGCTTGGACTCGCGGGTGGCCAGGATGTCGGAGAGGGTGACCAGTCCCAGCAGATGCTGGTGCTCGTCGACGATGGGGATGTGGCGGATCTGCTCCTGCTGCATCAGCTCCATCGCCTGCTTGACGCTGTTCTGCGGCCCCAGGGTGAAGGGGTGTTCGGTCATGATTTCAGTCAGGGTCATCATGGTGGGCCTCCTTGTGTCTCTGATCTCACCCTAGCTCAGCTCCTGGCCGTGGAACCTGATCAGGGTCAATACAGATCATTAAAGAATCATTAACCCAGGGGCTGTGGGCGCTGCGGGGTACAAATTGGCGTCCAAGCGCCCGTGTCGGCGCGTCCAGGGCCTACAAGGCTCACAAAAAGAGCGCTATCCCTTGCCGGCCTTGGGTTTTTGGTCTTTTGGGTTGCCTTGGAAGAGGGGGATAACTAGACTAGCCGCCGATTCCCCCGAGGTGAAAGATGCAAGTATCCGATTTTCATTTTGATCTGCCAGACGAGCTGATTGCCCGCTATCCGATGGCAGAGCGTACCGCCAGCCGCCTGTTGCAGCTCGATGGTCAAAGCGGCGCCCTGCGCCACGGTCAATTTGTGGATGTGCTGGACCAGCTCAACCCGGGCGACCTGCTGGTGTTCAACAACACCCGGGTCATTCCGGCGCGCATGTTTGGCCAGAAGGCCAGCGGCGGCAAGCTGGAGGTGCTGGTGGAGCGCATCCTGGACGAGCACAGCGTGCTGGCCCATGTCCGCTCCTCCAAGTCCCCCAAGCCCGGCACCCGCCTCATTCTGGAGGGTGGCCCCGATGGGGATAAGGTCGAGGCCGAGATGCGCGCCCGCCACGACGCCCTGTTCGAGATCCACTTCCTGGACCCGCGCCCCGTGCTTGAGATCCTGGAGGCCATAGGCCACATGCCGCTGCCGCCCTATATCGACAGGCCCGACGAGGATGCCGACAAGGAGCGCTACCAGACCGTCTACAACCAGAAGCCGGGCGCCGTGGCGGCGCCGACCGCCGGTCTGCACTTCGACGAGCCGCTGCTCGAGCAGATCCGGGCCAAGGGGGTGGAGCTGGCCTTCGTCACCCTGCACGTGGGGGCGGGCACCTTCCAGCCGGTGCGGGTGGAGAAGATTGAAGATCACCACATGCACTCCGAGTATGCCGAAGTGCCCCAGGAGGTGGTGGACGCCATAGCCGCGACCCGCGCCCGGGGTGGCCGGGTGATTGCGGTGGGCACCACCTCGGTGCGCTCCTTGGAGAGCGCGGCCAAGGTGACCCTGGCCCAGGGCAAGCCGCTGGCGCCCTTCTTCAGCGACACCGACATCTTCATCTTCCCGGGCTACGAGTTCCAGATTGTCGATGCCATGGTCACCAACTTCCACCTGCCCGAATCGACCCTGATCATGCTGGTCAGCGCCTTCGCCGGGTACGATCAGGTGATGGCGGCCTATCAGGCGGCGGTGGAAGAGCAGTACCGTTTCTTCAGCTACGGGGACGCCATGTTCGTCACCCGTCGCCAGGTTGAGGCATAAGCCTCAGCCTTCAGAAGCCGTTCAGGGACTCCTTGTCAGGATTCTGGCCGGTTTCTTGTATCGGGCCCATGGGGCCCTCCGTTGTCAGACTGTTTCTCTGACTGAATCGAGGTAGCAATGAAATTTGAACTGAAAACCACAGATGGTCGCGCCCGTCGCGGTCAGCTGGTATTCGAGCGCGGTGTGGTCCAGACCCCGGCCTTCATGCCGGTCGGTACCTACGGCACCGTCAAGGGGATGACCCCGGAAGAGGTGCGCGAGACCGGCGCCCAGATCCTGCTTGGCAACACCTTCCACCTCTGGCTGCGGCCGGGTCAGGCGGTGATGCGTGCCCACGGCGACCTGCACGACTTCATGAACTGGCAAGGCCCCATCCTCACCGACTCCGGCGGTTTCCAGGTGTTCAGCCTGGGTCACATTCGCAAGATAACCGAAGAGGGGGTGCACTTCCGTCATCCCATCAACGGCGAGAAGATCTTCCTCGACCCCGAGAAATCCATGGAGATCCAGTACGATCTGGGCTCCGACATCGTGATGATCTTCGACGAGTGCACGCCCTATCCGGCGACCTACGAAGAGGCCCGCAAGTCCATGGAGATGTCCCTGCGCTGGGCCAAGCGCTCCCGCGACAAGTTTGATGCCCTGGGCAACAAGAACGCCCTGTTCGGCATCATCCAGGGCTCCGTCTACGAGCCGCTGCGGGATGTCTCCCTGGACGGTCTGCTGGAGATCGGCTTCGACGGCTATGCGGTCGGCGGTCTGGCGGTGGGTGAGCCCAAGGAGGACATGCACCGCATCCTGGATCACGTCTGCCCGAAGATCCCGGCCGACAAGCCGCGCTACCTGATGGGGGTGGGCAAGCCCGAAGATCTGGTGGAAGGGGTGCGCCGCGGCATCGACATGTTCGATTGCGTGATGCCGACCCGCAACGCTCGCAACGGTCATCTGTTCACCACCGATGGTGTGGTCAAGATCCGCAATGCCAAGTATCGCGAGGACACCAGCACCCTGGATGCGGACTGCGACTGCTACACCTGCAAGAACTACACCCGCAGCTATCTGTACCATCTGGACA
Source organism: Aeromonas ichthyocola (assembly GCF_046087985.1). Classification (NCBI taxonomy): domain Bacteria; kingdom Pseudomonadati; phylum Pseudomonadota; class Gammaproteobacteria; order Aeromonadales; family Aeromonadaceae; genus Aeromonas; species Aeromonas ichthyocola. The sequence continues at coordinate 624,320 of NZ_JBJSWH010000003.1, read as the reverse complement.
AGTGCAACGAGATCCTCGGTGCCCGTCTGAATACCATTCATAACCTGCGTTATTACCAGCGTGTGATGCAGGGTTTGCGGGACGCGATCGAGCAGGGTAAATTAGACGACTTTGTAACTGAGTTTTACCGTCGGCAAGGGAAGCCCGTGCCTCCGTTAACTGAAAATGACGTGAAATAACAACGACATATAAGTTAGTTTTCAAATCTACATCAATAAGAGGTTGTTAAATGAGCATTATCTCCAAGGCGTATGCAGAAGGCGCAGCTCCGGGTGCACAGGGTGGTGGCATGGAAATGATCATCATGCTGGCCGTGTTTGGCCTCATCTTCTATTTCATGATCTATCGTCCCCAGGCCAAGCGCGCCAAGACTCATCGCGATCTGATGAGCTCCCTGGCCAAGGGTGACGAAGTGCTCACCTCCGGTGGCCTGGTCGGCAAGATCGCCAAGGTCTCCACCGATAGCGACTACATAGTGCTGGCCCTGAACGATCAGACCCAAGTCACCATCAAGCGTGATTTCGTCTCTGCCGTTCTGCCCAAGGGTTCTATCCAGTCCCTTTAATCTCCCGAGGAGCACAGCGTGTTAAATCGCTATCCGCTGTGGAAATACCTGATGGTGATCGTCGTGATCGCCATCGGTTTTCTATATGCAGCCCCCAATCTTTACGGCGAAGACCCGGCCTTGCAGGTATCTGCCAGCCGTGGTGCCGAAGTCAAACTAGAGACGCTCGATCAGGTGAAGGAGACGCTCGAAGCGGCTCAGATCCCGGTCAAACATGCTGCGTTCGAACACGGTTTCATCCTGATCCGGTTCACCAATACCGAAGACCAGCTCAAGGCACGTGACATCGTCGCCAACAAGCTGGGCGACAACTTCATCACTGCCCTCAACCTGGCACCTTCCACGCCTGCCTGGCTCGAAGCCATAGGCGCCGCTCCCCTCAAGCTGGGTCTGGACCTGCGCGGTGGTGTGCACTTCCTGATGGAAGTGGACATGGCCGAGGCGCTGACCAAGCAGCAAGAGCAGATGGTGCAGGATTTCCGCTCCGAGCTGCGCACCCAGAAGATCCGCTACTCCGGCGTGCGCCGGGTCGGTGATCAGGTGCAGGTGGTGTTCCGCGAGGAGGCCGATCAGGCCAAGGCGGCCTCTTTCCTGCGTCGGCAGAATCCGGATCTCACCTTCACCACTGAGCAGAAAGGGGATGACTTCATCCTGCTGGCTGGCCTGAGTGAAGCCAAGATCAAGGAAGTGAAGAAGTACGCCCTCGAGCAGAACATCACCATCATCCGCAACCGGGTGAACGAGCTGGGTGTGGCCGAGCCGCTGGTACAACAGCAGGGTGCCGAGCGCATCGTGGTGGAGCTGCCCGGTATCCAGGACACCGCCCGTGCCAAGGAGATCCTGGGGGCCACAGCCACCCTGGAGTTCCACATGGTCGATGAGGCCGCCGACATCCAGGCCGCTGCCGCGGGCCGGGTGCCGCCGAGCTCCAAGGTCTACAACGATCGCAACGGTCGTCCCGTGGTGCTGCAAAAGCGCGTGATCCTGACCGGTGACCACATAGTGGGTGCCCAGTCCGGTTTCGATGAATACAGCCGTCCCCAGGTCAACATCAAGCTCGATGGCCAGGGTGGCAACAAGATGGCCAACTTTACCAAGGACAACGTTGGTAAGGGCATGGCCACCGTCTTCATCGAGTACAAGCCGGTGGGTCAACCCGGTCCGGACGGCAAGCGCAAGTTCCGCAAGCAGGAGGAGGTGATCAACGTCGCCACCATCCAGTCGCGCCTTGGCAGCCAGTTCCGCATCACAGGTATCGACAACGCCAACGAGGCCCACAACCTGGCGCTGCTGCTGCGTGCCGGTGCCCTGATAGCCCCTATCCAGATAGTCGAAGAGCGCACCATAGGCCCGAGCCTGGGTCAGCAGAACATCGACAGCGGTATGGAAGCCATCGGCTGGGCCATGCTGGTGATAGTGCTGTTCATGGGGATCTACTACCGTGCGTTCGGTTGGGTGGCCAACCTGGCCCTCTCCATGAACCTGGTGCTGATCGTCGGCATCATGTCGATGATACCCGGGGCCACCATGACACTACCGGGCATTGCCGGTATCGTGCTGACGCTGGGCATGGCGGTGGATGCGAACGTGCTGATCTACGAGCGTATTCGTGAAGAAATCCGCAACGGCCGCGGGGTGCAGCAAGCCATCCACATGGGCTTCGACCGCGCCTTCTCGACCATCGCTGACTCCAACGTCACCTCGCTCATCACCTGTGTGATCCTGTTTGGTATCGGCACCGGCGCCATCAAGGGCTTCGCCCTGACCCTGGGCATAGGTCTGACCGCCTCCATGTTTACGGCCATTACTGTATCCCGCGCCATCATCAACCTGGCCTGGGGCGGACGGCGCATCGACAAGCTGCCGATCTAAGGAAGAGACATGTTTCAGATTCTACATTTTGAAAAGCCCATCCCCTTCATGCGTTTCGCCAAGTCGGGAATGGTGTTCTCTGCCTTGCTGACGATGCTTGCCCTGTTCTGCCTGTTCGATCGCGGCCTGAACTGGGGGCTGGACTTTACCGGGGGCACCACCATAGAGGTGGGGTTCCAGCAATCGGTGAGCCTGGACAAGATGCACGAAGCGCTGGATCAGCAGAAGATTGAAGGGGCGACCCTGCAATTCTTCGGCTCCAGCCGCGACGTGCTGGTGCGCATGGCCCCCCAGGAGGGGGTCAAGGTCGAGCAGCAGGGCAACGAGGTGCTGGCGGCCGCCAAGCTGATCGATGAGGGCGCCGTGCTCAAGCGCGTCGAGTTCGTCGGTCCTTCGGTGGGTGACGAGCTGGCGACAGACGGTGCCCTGGCCATGCTGGCCTCCATCCTCTGTATCCTGGCCTACGTGGCGGTGCGCTTCGAATGGCGTCTGGCGATGGGGGGCATCCTCTCCCTGGCGCACGACGTCATCATCACCCTCGGCATCTTCGCCTACTTCCAGTACGAGTTCGATCTGACCGTGCTGGCGGCGCTGATGACCCTGGTGGGCTACTCCCTGAACGACACCATAGTGGTGTTCGACCGCCTGCGGGAGAACTTCCGCAAGGTGCGCAAGGGGGATACCGCCTTCATCATGGATCTCTCCATGACCGAGACCCTGAGCCGGACCATCATCACCTCGGGGTTGACCTTCGTGGTGGTGGTGGCGCTGCTGCTCAAGGGCGGCCCGCTGATCCACGGTTTTGCCATCGCCATGGTGATAGGGGTGGCCTTCGGGACCTACTCCTCCATCTATGTGGCGAGCGCCTCTGCCATGTTCTTCGGGGTCAAGCGGGAGCACATGCTGCCGACCCAGGTGGAAAAAGAAGGGGCGGATCAGCAAGAGATCCTGCCGTAACAGACAAGGGCGCCACAAGGCGCCCTTTCTCTTGGGGAGCGGCTGAGTCATTATGCTCCCCAGCACCCATCCTCATGACCCATTGCAAGAATGCAAGGAGCAAGCCATGCAACACAATCCCCGTTTTCTGGCCCTAGTAGAGGCCATTCGCCCGCAGATACGGGAAACCGACGTGCACCAGATCAGGCGCTGGCAGGAAGAAGGCCGTGTTTTTCACCTGATCGATGTGCGGGAAGATAACGAGTGGGCGAAAGGGCACCTGCCGGGGGCCGAACACCTGGGCCGCGGGGTGATGGAGCGGGACATCGAGACCCGTTTTCCCGATCCAGACACCGAGCTCTACCTCTATTGTGGTGGGGGATTTCGCTCCATCCTGGCGGCGGACAACCTGCAAAAGATGGGGTATTCCCGGGTGGTCAGCGTCGATGGAGGCTTTCGTGGTTGGTGTGACGCCGGATACCCTGTCGAATCCTGATTTATTTGAGGGATAGGGGTTGCGCCACATGACAAAAGGCCGGTTGACCTTTACCATATGCGGGGTCAAGCGTAAGCGTCGGAGTGTTCATTGAACGTCAGGATAGGGATTGGATACCTCACCGGTATCCTGTTGTTGCTCCCCATGTGGGGATGCAGCAGTAGCAGTCAGGTTACAGCGCCTCAAGTTCCCAAGCCGCAACCCGCTTCATTGGTATTGGCGACCCCCTTGCAGGTCTCCTACCAGAGCGAGTTGGCCTTGGCGCGACTCGGGCAGATGCTCAGTGAAATGGAATTGACGACCGAACAGCGGGCCGAGTTGTTCTATGAGCGTGCCGTGGTGTTTGACCGGGTTGGCCTTCGTTCCCTCGCTCGGCTCGACTTCAACCGCGCCCTGCGGGAGAAGCCCGACTTTGCCGAGGCTTACAACTTCATCGGTGTCTATCTGGTTCAGCAACAGAACTATGACGAGGCCTATGAGGCATTCGATTCGGCTCTCGAGCTCGCCCCGGATTACGATTACGCCTACCTCAACCGTGGCATAGCGCTCTATTACGGCAACAGGCCCGAGCTTGCCACCGCCGACATGAAGCGTTTCTACGAGGCGCAGCCGGAAGATCCCTACCGGGTGATCTGGCTCTATCTGGCCGAGCAGAAGCTCAACGGGCCGGCGGCCATGAGCCGGATGCGCGAGCGGCTGAACAAGTATGACGACGACGCCTGGAACTGGGATCTGGTCCGCCTCTATACCGGCGAGATCAACGCCACCCAGCTGATGGGCAACGTGGTGAAAGGGGTCAAGGACAACCGGGAGCTTGCCGAGCGCCTGTGCGAGACCTACTTCTACCTCGGCAAGTTCGAGCTGGCCAAGGGCAACCGCAAGGAAGCCATCAGCTACTTCAAGCTGGCGCTGGCCAACAACGTCTATGACTTCATCGAGCATCGCTATGCCCTGCTCGAGCTGGAGCTGATGGCGCGCAAGCCCTTGCCGCCGGGTGCCCAGGGCAAAAACAGCAAAGCGTGAGAAGGGCATCAGCCCTCAGTGAAAAAGGCCTCTTGATGAGGCCTTTTTGCTGTCTGTTGCTGGGGGATGCGGGGTGTCATTCCACCAGGCTCATGCCGGGGATCTGCCGCCAGTAACCGTTGCAGTCCCGCTCCTGCTGCAGGGGCAGCGGTGCCTGACCCTGCTGGTTGGCCTTGAAACGGGCCAGCATGTCGAGTGTCTCCATCCCTTCGGGGGAGAGGCGCACCACATCCACCAGTCCCGCCATGCCTTCGAGCTCGTTGCCGAGGTTGTAGCAGTAGCCGGACTGGGTCTGGATGCCGTTGAGATTGAACACCTTCTGCCCCTCGCGGCTGCTGGCGAGGCGCCCTGTGGGGTAGTGGATGCAGGCGAGCTCGCAGTTGTCCTTGGGCTTGTCGAGGGAGCGGGCGGTGAAGCAGCGCGCCGAATAGGCCAGCGGCAGGTGGCCGTAGGCGAACACCTCCACCTCGAACTGCTGGCGGGCGCTGCCCAGATCCTCATTGAGCTGCACCAGCCAGTCGCGGGAGAGCTCCACCGGCATCACCCAGCGCCGCATCCCCTGTTTGAGCAGCATGCGCAGCACCTCGGCGTTGTAGGCATTGATGCCCGGGCCGCACACGAAGGGCAGCCCCGCCTCCCAGGCGAGCTGGACTGTGCCGAGATCGTTGGCCTCGACCATGAGATCGCCATTGTCGACCAGCCGCTTGACCTCCTTGAGTTCCGACGGCGCCGAGATCAGCGCCAGGGTGGAGAGCACGGCCTGCTTGCCCGAGCTCGCCACCTGGCGGGCCAGGGCAATCCAGTCATCCCCTTTCAGTTCACGGCGCTTGCTGCACACCGTCTCGCCCAGATAGATGATGTCGGCCTGGCTCTGCGCCGCCGCCTCATAGAAGGCCTGGGTATCGGCCTTGGGCCAGTAGAAGAGCAGGGGCCCGAGAGAGAATTGCATATGTGCTCCTTTTATTGCCACTGGCGATGATAGGCGCCGAGGGTGGTCTGGCTTCCCTCGGAGACGCGGGCAAGCTGGGCATCCCACTCGCTCTTGACGCTGTAGGCGTCGGGGTTGGCCTGATAGGCGTCGATGGCGGCGCGCCAGACCCGGGTCACCTGCTCCACGTAGGCGGGGCTGCGCTGGCGACCCTCGATCTTGACCGACTGGATCTCGGTCTGGAACAACTCGGGCAAGAGGCCTAGCGTGTTGAGGCTGGTGGGCTCCTCCAGGGCGTGATAGGTCTGGCCATCCACCTCGAAACGCCCCTTGCACAGGGTCGGGTAACCGGCGTTTTCCCCGGGGCCGTAGCGGTCGATCAGCACCTCGTTGAGCCGCGACTCGAGGCCGTTCGGGGTCTCCTCCCAGCGCACGAACTTGGCGGGGGAGCAGGCGCCTACGGTATTGGGGCTCTCGCCTGTCATGTAGGAGGAGAGATAGCAGCGCCCCTCCGCCATGATGCAGAGGCTGCCGAAGGCGAACACCTCGAGGCCGACGTCGGTTTCGCGGGCCAGCTGCCTGACCTGATGCATGGAGAGCACCCGTGGCAAGACCACCCGGCCGACGTTGAAGTGCTGCTGGTAGAAGCGAATGGCGGCGGCGTTGGTGGCGCTGGCCTGGACAGAGACATGGAGCTCCATGTCGGGATGATGGCGGCTGGCGTAATCCAGCACGGCGAGATCGGCGATGATCAGGGCATCGGCACCGAGTGCCACCCCTCTGTCCACCGCCTGCTTCCATCTGGCATCCGAGCCCGGGTGGGCGAAGGTGTTGATGGCGATGTGCAGCTTGCGACCGTGCTGGTGCACATAGTCCACCGCCCTTTCCAGCTTGCTGTCCGTGAAGTTGAGCCCGGCGAAGTGGCGGGCATTGGTGTCGTCCTTGAAGCCGATATAGACGGCATCGGCCCCGTTATCCACAGCTGTCTTCAGTGCCGGCAGGCTGCCTGCCGGGCAGAGTAATTCCATCGGGTACGCTCCGAGAGGGCAAAAATGCAAAAAGTGGCCCGATTGTATGCAGGCTTGGGCCCCCGCTTTTTGACCTGAGGCAGCTTTAGGTGGCTTTACCCTTCTTGAGGTAAGTCGGCACAAGTTTGATTTTCAACAGGATCCTGATAATTGCACTGTGTTTGAATGGGCAAAAAACTGGGAGTTTATCGTGTTTCATCAACTGCAACGCCGCCTGGTCGAACAGGCCCCTCGTCTCTTGCGCCATCCCCTCAAGCTGGTGCCCTTCACCCTGCAGCAAAACCTGATGGAGGCCTTGCTGGCGCAGGCGTTCAAGGAGGCCATCCAGGATGGGGACTTCGCCTTCCTGGCGGGCAAGTGGCTCAAGGTCGAGGTGTCGGATCTCGAGCTCTGCTGGTTTGTCAGCGAGCGAGGGGGAAAACTGGTGGTGGCCCGTGAATGCGAGCGAGCCGATGTCTGCTTCAGCGGCAGCAGCCAGGATCTCATCCTGATTGCCGGTCGCAAGGAGGATCCGGATTCCCTCTTCTTCCAGCGCAGGCTGAAGATAGAAGGGGATACCGAGCTGGGCCTTGAGGTGAAGAACCTGATGGACAGCCTAGACCTCGATGGGCTGCCAGGGCTGATGAAATATCCCCTGATGGATCTGGCCACCCTGATAGAGCGGGTGCGATCAGCGCAGGATCCGCTGCCCGCGTCTATTATGGCCTGAGCCGCGTCTCAGTTGCAGGGCCAGCCCCCGGGTATGGTGGCGGTGACGCCGCCGGGCCCACAGGCAACGGCCAGCCCAGAGACAGGGGAGCAGGCCGAGCAGGGCCGTGGTGTCAGGCAGGCGCAGCAGCACCAGCCCGAGCGCCAGCCACAGGAAAGGCAGGGCCTCGTAGTACCACTCGGGTTGCAGCCAGCGCTTGGCGGGATAGATGACCAGATCGGTGCGCCTGTAGTTGGAGCGCATCATCCAGATGAGGGCGCCCACGGCAAACAGCAGGGTCGCCGCGAGCCAGAGCAGCGGGGAGTGGGCAAAGGACCACAGCACGGCGGAGAGCAGCAGGTAAAGCAGCGGCAGTTGTTCGTAGATCCAGGGGGGCAGCATGAAAGGGTGACTCCGGGTAATGCAGCTTGACCCTCTAAGGTTAGCCCTCCCTTTTCCCGTCTTCAGGCCGGTTGGTTATACGAACCATCACTTTTGTTCTGAAATGCAGGGTCAGAAGCGGTGCCAAAATAGCGATTGGTTATGTTACAATTGCGCGCCATTTTTGACTGAAGATTGACTGGGCATGTTGGATCAGATTCGTATCGTGTTGGTAAACACCTCTCACACCGGCAACATGGGGTCTGCGGCGAGAGCCATGAAGACCATGGGGCTGACGCAGCTGGTGTTGGTCGATCCGCAAGCCTTGCCAGATGCCGATGCCATCGCCCTGGCGGCAGGTGCCAGCGATGTGCTTGCCAATGCCCGCATAGTCCCGACGCTGGATGACGCCATCGCCGATTGCGGCCTGGTCATCGGCACCAGTGCCCGATCCCGCACCCTGAGCTGGCCCATGCTGGATCCCCGCGAAGCGGGCGAGAAGCTGGTAGCGGAAGGGGTGAAGCACCCGGTCGCTCTGGTGTTTGGCCGTGAACGCACCGGCCTCACCAACGACGAGCTGCAAAAGTGCCACTATCACGTGGCCATCCCGGCCAATCCCGAATACAGCTCCCTCAATCTGGCCATGGCGGTGCAGACCCTCTGCTACGAGGTGCGCATGCACTGGCTGGCGACTCAGGAGACTGACACTGCGGCAGAGGTGGAGCGGGTCGATTACCCCAGCGCGCAGCAGTTGGAAGGCTTCTATCAACACCTGGAGCAGACCCTGCAGAAGACAGGTTTCATCGCCGATGATCACCCAGGTCATGTGATGAGCAAGCTGCGTCGTCTGTTCAATCGTGCCCGGCCGGAAGTGGTTGAATTGAATATATTGCGCGGTATTCTCACCTCGGTGCAGAAAGCCCGGCCGCAGGATTAATCCCGACTGATTTACTCAACCATATACTTGACTGTTTTAGTCGGGTATGTGACCATGTGCCCATATTGATTTGTTCGCAAGACGGTAAGGCATATGAGACTGACCTCAAAAGGACGTTACGCTGTGACAGCCATGCTAGACGTGGCGTTGCATGCAGAGCAGGGGCCCGTTCCCCTGGCTGATATTTCAGAGCGCCAGGGCATCTCCTTGTCCTATCTGGAACAACTGTTTGCCCGTCTGCGCAAGCATGGACTGGTGAGCAGCGTGCGCGGCCCGGGCGGCGGTTATCGCCTCGGCCTGGCCCCTGGCGAGATCTCGGTGGGTCAGGTGATCACTGCGGTCGATGAGTCGGTCGATGCGACCAAGTGTCTCGGCAAGGGTGGCTGCCATGGCGGTACCCAGTGTCTGACTCACTCCCTGTGGCGTGACTTGAGCGAGCGCATTTCCAGTTTCCTGGGGGACATCACCCTGGCGGAGCTGGTCGGCCAGGCCGATGTGCGCCGCATCGCCGGCAAGCAAGATGAACAAATGAAGACCGTGTTGTCCCTGGTTGACCGGGCAGAACGCGGTGATGTGAGCTTGAAAGTCCAACTATAAACGTGCTTTCCACGACGAGTCGCTGTGTGACTCCGTCGTAACGGAGAAAAACATGAAACTGCCTATTTACCTTGATTATTCGGCAACCTGTCCGGTGGACCCGCGTGTCGCAGAAAAAATGATGCAGTGCCTCACCATGGACGGCCTGTTTGGCAATCCTGCCTCCCGCTCTCACCGTTTCGGCTGGCAGGCCGAAGAGGCGGTGGACCTGGCCCGTAATCAAGTGGCAGAGCTGATTGGTGCAGATCCTCGCGAGATCGTCTTCACCTCCGGCGCGACCGAATCCAACAACCTGGCCATCAAGGGCATAGCCCACTTCTATGCTGGCAAGGGCAAGCACATCATCACCTCCAAGACTGAACACAAGGCGGTGCTCGACACCTGCCGTCAGCTGGAGCGTGAAGGCTACGAGGTGACCTACCTCGAGCCGATGCCGAACGGGCTGTTTACTCTGGAGCAGATCGAAGGCGCCCTGCGCGATGACACCATTCTGGTCAGCATCATGCACGTCAACAACGAGATCGGTGTGGTGCAAGATATCGCCGCCATCGGCGAGCTGTGCCGCTCTCGCAAGATCCTGCTGCACGTAGACGCGGTCCAGAGCGTGGGCAAGATCCCGGTCGACGTGGAAGCGCTGAAAGTGGATCTGCTCTCCATGTCTGCCCACAAGGTATACGGCCCTAAGGGCATAGGTGCCCTGTACGTGCGCCGCAAGCCGCGGGTCCGCCTGGAAGCCCAGATGCACGGTGGTGGTCATGAGCGCGGCATGCGTTCCGGTACCCTGGCGACCCACCAGATCGTCGGCATGGGCGAGGCCTTCCGCATCGCCAAGGAAGAGATGGCGAGCGAGAGCCAGCACATCATGGCCCTGCGTCAGCGTCTGTGGAACGGCATCAAGAACATCGAAGAAGTCTATATCAACGGCGATCTGGACCATCGTGTCCCGGGTAACCTGAACGTCAGCTTCGCCTATGTGGAAGGGGAATCCCTCATCATGGCGCTGAAGGATCTGGCTGTCTCTTCCGGTTCGGCCTGTACCTCGGCCAGCCTGGAGCCTTCCTACGTGTTGCGCGCCCTGGGCCTGAACGACGAGCTGGCGCACAGCTCCATCCGTTTCAGCATTGGTCGCTTCACCACAGAGGAAGAGATCGACTACGCAATCAAGCTCATCTGCGACTCCATCGGTCGTCTGCGCGAGATGTCCCCCCTGTGGGAGATGTTCAAGGACGGCGTCGATCTGAACACGGTCGAATGGGCACATCACTGATCATTGCCAGCGTGGCAAGTGTTTGGTGAACAACGGAATTAGCAGGAGTTAGATATGGCTTACAGTGAAAAAGTAATCGACCACTACGAGAATCCCCGCAACGTCGGTGGTTTTGACAAGAACGATCCCAGCATCGCGACCGGCATGGTCGGCGCCCCGGCCTGTGGCGACGTGATGAAGCTGCAACTGAAGATCAGCGACGACGGCATCATCGAAGATGCCAAGTTCAAGACCTACGGCTGTGGTTCCGCCATCGCCTCCAGCTCCCTGGTGACCGAGTGGGTCAAGGGCAAGACCCTGGACGAAGCCGCCGGCATCAAGAACACCGACATCGCCGAAGAGCTGGCCCTGCCACCGGTGAAGATCCACTGCTCCATTCTGGCGGAGGATGCCATCAAGGCCGCCATCGCCGATTACAAGCAGAAGAAAGGTCTCTAAGGTCCGGAGAGCAGTATGGCCATTACCATGACAGATGCCGCAGCGGCACGGGTTTCCTCTTTCATAACCAACCGGGGCAAGGGCATAGGCCTGCGCCTCGGCGTTAAGACCACCGGCTGTTCTGGCCTTGCCTATGTGCTCGAGTTTGTGGATGAGCTGGCCGCTGAGGATCAGGTGTTCGAGCAGAACGGTGTCAAGATCATCGTCGATGCCAAGAGCCTGATCCATCTGGATGGCACCGAGCTGGACTTCGTCAAGGAGGGCCTCAACGAGGGCTTCCAGTTCAACAACCCGAACGCCAAGGGCGAGTGCGGTTGTGGCGAGAGCTTCAGCGTCTAATCGATGAAGCCGGCAGCCTGCTGCCGGCTTTGCCGTTCAAGATGGATGTTGAGCAAGGCACTAGCCTTCGAGTCTGAGGACACAGAATGAATCATTTCGAGCTGTTCGGGCTGGCAGAGGGCTTCGAGCTCGATACCCGCCAGCTGGCAGACACCTATCGCCAGTTGCAAACCCGGTTCCACCCCGATCGTTTTGCCACCGCCCCCGAGCAGGAGCAGTTGGCCGCGGTGCAGCGTGCCGCCCAGATCAACGATGCCTTCACTACCCTCAAGTCCCCCCTGCGCCGAGCCGAATACCTGCTCTCCCTGCGCGGCACCGACATTCGAGGCGAGCAACAGACTCTGCAAGACACCTCTTTCCTGATGCAACAGCTGGAGTGGCGCGAGCGTCTGGCTGACCTGAAAGGGAATGCGAGTCCTGAGCGTGCCATCGAAGATTTTCGTCGCGAGATCAGGCATGATCACCAGTCTCTGATGCAACGGCTGACCGACTCCCTCACCGCGGGTGAAGATCTGACGGCGGCCGATTGCGTGCGCAAACTCAAGTTTGTCGACAAGCTCCTCGAGGAGCTGGAACGATTCGAAGACTCGCTGTTCGAGTCTTGACCCTCTAACGCTGGAATTGTGATTACCCATGGCATTACTGCAAATCGCCGAGCCCGGCCAGAGCGCCGCGCCTCATCAGCACAAACGTGCCGTTGGCATCGATCTCGGCACCACCAACTCCCTGGTCGCGGCAGTGCGCAGCGGCCAGGCCGACACCCTGTGTGACGAGCAAGGGCGCGATCTGCTGCCCTCTGTGGTGCACTATCAAGCTGCCGGGAGCCAGGCCGACGCCATCCGGGTGGGCTTTGACGCCAAGCGCGAAGCCGCCCTCGATCCCCACAACACCATAGTCTCGGTCAAACGGATGATGGGCAAGGCGCTGGCCGACATGGATACCCGTCAGCAGCCTTACGAGTTCGTGGCCGCCGACAACGGCATGCCCCAGATCCAGACCCGCCAGGGGCTGGTCAATCCGGTGCAGGTCTCGGCCGAGATCCTGAAAAAACTGGCCGAGCGCGGCGCAGCCTCCCTCGGCGGCGACCTCGATGGCGTGGTCATCACTGTGCCCGCCTATTTCGACGACGCCCAGCGCCAGGGCACCAAGGATGCGGCTCGTCTGGCCGGCCTGCACGTGCTGCGGCTGCTCAATGAACCCACTGCCGCCGCCATCGCCTACGGCCTCGACTCCGGTCAGGAAGGGGTGATTGCCGTCTATGACCTCGGTGGCGGCACCTTCGACATCTCCATCCTGCGCCTGCATCGCGGTGTGTTCGAGGTGATGGCCACCGGCGGCGACTCGGCGCTGGGGGGCGATGACTTCGATCACCTGCTGGCGGACTGGATCAAGGCACAAGCCGGCCTGAGCGGCCAGCTCGATGCCCGCACCCAGCGTGAGCTGCTGGACGTGGCGGCGGCGGTCAAGCACGGCCTGACCGATGCCGACCGCGTTTCCTGCACCTTTGCCGGTTGGCAGGGGGAGGTGAGCCGCAGCCAGTTCGACGAGCTCATCATGCCGCTGGTCAAGCGCACCCTGCTGGCCTGCCGCCGCGCCCTGCGCGATGCGGGGCTCGAGCAGGTGGAAGTGCTGGAAGTGGTGATGGTAGGGGGCTCCACCCGGGTGCCGCTGGTGCGCGAGCAGGTGGGGGAGTTCTTCCAGCGTACGCCCCTGACCAGCATAGATCCGGACAAGGTGGTCGCCATCGGCGCCGCCATCCAGGCGGACATCCTGGTGGGCAACAAGCCTGATGCCGAGATGCTGCTGCTGGACGTCATCCCGCTCTCCCTCGGTCTTGAGACCATGGGGGGGCTCGCCGAGAAGGTGATCCCGCGCAACACCACCATACCGGTGGCCCGCGCCCAGGAGTTCACCACCTTCAAGGATGGCCAGACTGCCATGGCCATCCACGTGGTGCAGGGAGAGCGCGAGCTGGTGGCGGATTGCCGCTCCCTGGCCCGCTTCACCCTGACCGGCATTCCGCCCATGGCGGCCGGCGCCGCCCACATTCGCGTCACCTTCCAGGTGGATGCGGACGGGCTGCTGTCGGTCAGCGCCATGGAAAAATCCTCCGGCGTGCAGGCGGAGATCCAGGTCAAGCCCTCCTATGGCTTGGCGGAAGAGGACATCCTCAGCATGCTGAGCGCCTCCATCGCCAATGCCCAGCAGGACATGGATGCCCGCATGCTGGCGGAGCAACAGGTCGAAGCCGATCGGGTGGTGGAGAGCCTCAATGCGGCGCTGGCCGCCGATGGCGAGGCGCTGCTGAGCGCCGCTGAGCGTGCCGAGATCGATGCCGCGATCCATCATCTGCTGGCCATGCGTGCCACAGGCACAACCAACCAAATCAAAGATGCCATCGAGGCGGCGGATGCCGTCAGTGGCGAGTTTGCGGCCCGTCGCATGGATGCTTCCATTCGCAAGGTGCTGACCGGCCAAAACGTCAACAAGGTGTAATATGCCAAAACTGATCATTCTGCCTCACCCCGAACTCTGTCCGGACGGCGCTGCCCTCGAGGGTGCGACCGGTGAGACCATTCTCGACGTGGCGCTGCGTAATGGGATCGAGATTGAACATGCCTGCGAGAAGTCCTGTGCTTGCACCACCTGCCATTGCGTGGTGCGATAAGGCTTCGACTCTCTCGAGCCAAGCGACGAGCTGGAAGACGACATGCTGGACAAGGCGTGGGGACTGGAACCGGAATCACGTCTCAGCTGCCAGGCCAGGCTGGCGGACGAGGATCTGGTGGTGGAACTGCCCAAGTACACCCTGAACCTTGCCTCTGAACGCCATTAATTACACATGAGTGAATTGCACGTGCAGCATCCCGTGGTGCTTCATGATATGGTGAAGGCCGTGACCCTTGGGGGCACGGCCTTTTTTGTATTCGTTATTCCCTCTTTGCCTATGAAGAGTGCTTATAAATCGTGCCAGTAAAAAGGAAGCAAACACGATGGCTAACATGATGAACGTAGCGTTATCTACCCAGGCTGCCGCCGCCCATTGGGGCGAGGGTGCGCTACTCAGTTTTAATGGTGACAGAGCTGACATCCCATCTGGGCAGTTAGTCAGGAAAAGGAGGCGCTGCGCGCCATCCAGCGCGCGGCCCGACGCTTCGAGTCCACCGGGATCAAGCGGGTCAAGCTGGTCGGTGAGGGTTGGGATCGGGAACGTCGTTACGCCTTCGCCCAGGGCTTTTATGCCGCTAAAGGAGTGCGTGAACTGGACTTTGGCCAGCAGAGCGAGGCAGGATAGCTGCGAGCTGGACGCCTTGCTGAAGGCGAGCTGCTGGGTGCGTGACATCACCAATGGCTGCCCGGAGAGATCTACCCCATGAGTCTGGCGGAATCGGCCCTGCTGCTCATTCGCGGTCTGGCCGGTGACAAGGTGACCGCCCGCATCACCGCAGGAGAAGCCCTGCGGGAGGCCGGTCATATCGGGATCTGGTCGGTGGGCCGCGGCAGCGAGCGCGAGCCCGTGCTGCTGGAGCTGGACTACAACCCGACCGGGGATCGCAACGCCCCCGTGGTGGCGGCCCTGGTGGGCAAGGGCATCACCTTCGACTCCGGTGGCTACTCCATGAAGTCCTCTGACAACATGCTGCCGATGAAGTCCGACATGGGCGGTGCCGCCATGGTGACCGGCGCCCTGGCGCTCGCCATCAGCCGTGGTCTGAACAAACGGGTGAAGCTCATTCTCTGCTGCGCCGAGAACCTGGTCTCCGGCCACGCCTTCAAGCTCGGCGACATCCTCACCTACAAGAACGGCATCTCGGTGGAGATCCAGAACACTGACGCCGAAGGTCGCCTGGTGCTGGCCGATGGCCTGCTGGCGGCCTCCGACAGCGGCGCTGCCCACATTCTCGATGCCGCCACCCTGACCGGCGCCGCCAAGACGGCGCTGGGCCGCGACTACAACGCCGTATTTGCCCTCGACGAGGGGGAGCAGGCGCGCGCCCTGGCCGCCGCTAAAGCCGAGAACGAGAAGGCCTGGCCCCTGCCGCTGGAACCCTGGCATGTGGGTCAGCTCACCTCGGCCTTCGCCGAGCTGGGCAACGTCGCCTCCGCCGAAGGCACAGCCGGTGCCACCACGGCGGCCGCGTTTTTGTCGCGCTTCGTGCGTGACGAGGGCAAGGGCTGGGTGCACCTGGATCTCGCCGCCTCCTATCAAAAATCCGGCAACGAGCTGTGGGCGACCGGCGCCAAGGGCCACGGTCTGCGCACTATCGCCCGCTGGCTGCAGGAGGTGGCTGAATGAGTGTCTGGCTGAATCAAGAACTTGGGGATGGTTTGGGACACCCTTTGCAAGGGGTCACGGCCTGTGCATTATCGGTAGCTGGTTGGCTGCAGGAGGTGACTCAATGAACATCTGGCTGAGCCGTGAATTTGCCGCCCCCGAGTGGGGAGAGGGGGCACTGCTTTCCCATCGCCCCGATGGCATGGTGATCCACCTGGTGACGGCGTCGCCCTTGCTGGACATCCAGCAGGCGGCCCGCCGCCTCTGTGGTCAGGGGATCCAGAAGGTCGCCCTGTGCGGTCACTGGGAGCGCGAACAGCAGTGGGCCTTCGCCCAGGGGTTGCAGACCCCCAAGGCAGAGGTGGAGCTGCAGTGGGCGACTTCGTCCGAAGAGGACAGGGAGGAGCTGGAGGCGCGCTGGCTGTGCGGGCGCTGGGTGCGCGAGATGACCAATGCGACCCCGGAGCAGCTGGGCCCGCTGGAGCTGGCGGTGGAGGCGGCGGCCTTCATCACCGAGCTGGCACCGGACAGGATCAGTCATCGCATCCTCAAGGGGGAGGCGCTGCAACAGGCGGGTTGGGTCGGTCTCTATCAGGTTGGCCGCGGCAGCGATCGCGAGCCCGTGATGCTGGAGCTGGACTACAACCCCACCGGGGATCGCAATGCCCCCGTGGTGGCGGCCCTGGTGGGCAAGGGGATCACCTTCGACTCCGGCGGCTACTCCATGAAAACCTCCCAGGGCATGCTCACCATGAAGCATGACATGGGGGGGGCGGCCATCGTCACCGGCGCCCTGGCGCTGGCCATACTGCGTGGCCTCGACAAGCGGGTGAAGCTCATCCTCTGCTGCGCCGAGAACCTGGTCTCCGGCCATGCCTACAAGCTGGGTGACATCCTCACCTACAAGAACGGCACCACGGTCGAAATCGTCAACACAGACGCCGAGGGGCGCCTGGTGCTGGCCGACGGCCTGCAGCTCGCCGGTGAATCCGGCGCGCCCCTCATCATAGACGCCGCCACCCTGACGGGGGCCGCGGTAATGGCGCTGGGGGGACGCTACAACGCCCTGTTTGGTCTGGACAAGGGGCTGGTGAGCCGCGCCATGGCCTATTCGGATGCGGAGCAGGAGCCGGCCTGGCCGCTGCCGCTCGAGCCCTGGCATCGTCAGCAGTGCCCGTCCCACTATGCCGATACGGCCAACAGCCGTCCTGTGCCGGGCGGTGGCCCGGGCGGTGCCTCCAACGCGGCGGGTTTCCTCTCCCGTTTCGTTGCCAACGAGGGGCAGGGCTGGCTGCACGTGGATCTGGCCGCCTGTTTCAGCGAGAACGGCGACAACCTCTGGGCCCCCGGGGCCAACACCCTGGGGATGCGCACCATAGCCCATACCCTGCTGGCGGAGACGCGCCGAGGGGCATGACAAGGCGAAAGGGCACCTCGGGGTGCCCTTTTCAGTGGTGCTGGTTATATGAGCAATAGATAAGGTTTTAGCGGGTTAGCGTGACTATCGTGCACAAGCGCACATTTTTTCTCAGTGCCATGGCACAAGATGAGTCACCATGTTGTTTCAAGGAATTATTTGTTTAATAAAAAGTTGCTTTTTTGTGTGTTATTTCGTTTTTTGTTTACGTATAATCGCCGCCGAACATGGATTCCTACAATAAAACTCTGTAGTTAAGGAAAGAACTCAATGGCTATCGAACGTACCTTCTCTATCGTCAAGCCGGACGCGGTCAGCAAGAACCTGATCGGTGCCATCTACAGCCGCTTCGAGAGCGCCGGCCTGAAAGTGGTCGCCGCCAAGATGCTGCACCTGAGCAGCGAGCAGGCCGCCGGTTTCTACGCCGAACACCAGGGCAAGCCTTTCTATGATGGCCTGGTCGCTTTCATGACCTCGGGTCCCGTCATGGTACAGGTGCTGGAAGGGGAAGACGCCATTCGCCGTCACCGCGAAATCATGGGCGCCACCAACCCGAAAGAGGCCCTGGCCGGCACCCTGCGTTCCTGCTACGCCGAGAGCATAGATCGCAACGCCGTGCACGGTTCCGATGCCCCGGCCTCTGCCGCCCGTGAAATCGCCTACTTCTTCTCCGACGCCGAGATCTGCCCGCGCGGCTGATTTTCGTCAGAAGATCAACAAGGGAGCCTCGGCTCCCTTTTGTTTTTTGGTCATTCAGTCAATATCCCCTTATTCTCCAGGTGGAAAGGCAGACCCATTATTTGTACAATGCCGCCCCCTGACGTAGGTCAGCCGATAATTTATGAAGTGTGTGAGCTGAGGCCCTTGATGAGCGAAACAAAAACCAACCTGCTGGATCTCGATCGGGATGCCATGCGTGCCTTCTTCGTCGAGCTGGGCGAGAAGCCGTTCCGGGCAGATCAGATAATGAAGTGGATCTACCACTCCGGTTGTGATGACTTCGATCAGATGAGCAACGTCAACAAGGCGTTGCGTGAGCGTCTCAAGGCCATTGCCGAGATCCGTGCCCCCGAGATCAGCCGTGAACAACGCTCCGCAGATGGCACCATCAAGTGGGCCCTGCAGGTCGGGGATCAGGAAGTCGAGACCGTCTACATCCCGGAGGCGGGATCGTGCGACCCTCTGTGTCTCCTCCCAGGTCGGCTGCGCCCTGGCGTGCACCTTCTGCTCCACCGCCCAGCAAGGTTTCAACCGCAACCTGAAGGTCTCCGAGATCATCGGCCAGGTCTGGCGCGCCGCCAAGGTAGTCGGTGGCAAGCGCCCCATCACCAACGTGGTGATGATGGGCATGGGCGAGCCGTTGCTGAACCTCGCCAACGTGGTGCCTGCCATGAGCCTGATGATGGATGACTTTGGTTTTGGCATCTCCAAGCGCCGCGTCACCCTCTCCACCTCAGGTGTGGTACCGGCACTGGACATGCTGGGGGACCAGATCGACGTGGCCCTGGCCATCTCCCTGCATGCGCCGAACGACAAGCTGCGCTCCGAGATCATGCCGATCAACGACAAGTACAACATCGAGGCCTTCCTGGCGGGTGTGCGCCGTTATCTGGCCAAATCCAACGCCAATGGCGGCCGGGTGACGGTGGAGTATGTGCTGCTCGATCATATCAATGACGACATGCAGCATGCCCACGAGCTGGCGCAGGTGCTCAAAGAGACCCCTTGCAAGATCAACCTGATCCCCTTCAACCCCTTCCCGGGCAACCCGTTCGGCAAGCCGAGCAACAGTCGCATCGACCGTTTCTCCAAGGTGCTGATGGAATACGGCCTGACCGTCATAGTGCGCAAGACCCGCGGGGATGACATAGATGCGGCCTGTGGCCAGCTGGTGGGGGAGGTGATCGACCGCACCAAGCGCACCATGAAAAATCGGATGCAACAGGATGGGATTTCCGTCAAAATGGTTTAACTCGCTAAGCCATTGTATAGACAGGAAATGGATATCCGTACATTGATCGTAGTGGCAGCGCTCTGCGCGCTGCCTGGCTGTGTCACCGAGACCACTTACGCTGGCCAGAATTCGACCCAGCGTGAAGTGGGTCCCGACTTCAAGGCGGCTGCCCAGACCCGTCTCGATCTGGGTATTCAATACCTGCGTCAGGGCAATGCCGAACAGGCCAAGTTCAACCTTGACCGGGCCCTCCAGTACGATCCCAGCAACCCTCAGGTCTATATCGGCTTCGCCTATTTCTACCAGCAGGTATCCGATTTCAAGGCGGCCGAGGAGAACTACAAGAAGGCACTGGCCATGGATCCGACCAATGCTGACGCGATGAACAACTACGGTGCCTTCCTGTGCAACCGTGGCCGTTTCGAGGAGGCGGAGAAGGCATTCCTGCAGGCGGTCAGCCAGCCCGATTACGTCAAGATCGCCGATACCTACGAGAATGCGGCGCTCTGCTCGGTGCAAAATAACAGAAATGACAAGGCCAACGAGTACTATCGTCTGGCCTTGGGGTATAATCCCCGCAATCCAAGGTTATTGCTGGACATGGCCGAGCTTTCCATGAAAGATGGCAAGCTGCCTGATGTGCAGTCTTACCTCGTGCGTTTTGCCGAAGTGGCAGACGAAAACGAGGAGAGCCTCTGGCTCCGGCTGCGGCTGGCCCAGGCCATGGACAAACCGGCATTACTTCACCAATTCGGGACTGAGCTGGTAAGGCAATATCCCACTTCGCAACAAGCCAAGCGTTACTTAGCCAATGACTACTGAACAGCCACACGATTTTCAAGACGACTCCCAGGCAGTGGGCCCAGGCCAGCTGCTGCGCAACGCCCGTGAACAGCTTGGCTGGACACGAGAGCAGGTTGCGTCCCGCATTCACCTTCGTCTGACCCTGATCGCCGCCATCGAGGCGGATACCTACGACAAGCATACGTCCCACACCTTCATTCGCGGCTATCTGCGCGCCTATGCCAAGCTGGTCGGCATTCCCGAGGAGACCATACTCGCGGCCTACGACAAGCTGGGACTGACGCCGCCCGATAACATCGACATGCAGAGCTTCTCCCGTCGCTCCCGCCAGCAAGCCAACGACAGTCGGCTCAAGGTGGTGACCTGGCTGGTGATCCTGGTGCTGATCGCGCTCTCCATCGCCTGGTGGTGGCAGAGCACTGCACGTCGTTCCGCCGGGGATGAAGCCCTGGCGGCGAGCGAAATGGGCACGGAGCAGACGATGTCTGTCGCCAGCGTGACGCCCGCTGTGGACGTGGCCGACCCCGTATTGCCCGTGGCCTCCGACGCCGTGGCGACGGAAGTTGTGGTAAGTGACGCCGCCGCCACTGTGCCGGCCGTCGTTGCCACGACCAGTGCCGCCCTGTCTACCGAGACCTCGGCTGCTGAGGCGACCCTGGCACCGGCAGAGACGGCCGCCACCGAACCTGGCAAGGCGCCCCAGCTCAAGATGAGCTTCACAGCCGACTGCTGGCTGGATGTCAAGGATGCCAACGGCAAGACCCTGTTCAGCGGTCTGAAGAAGGCGAACGACGAGCTTGTGCTGGAAGGACCCGAGCCACTCAGATTCATCGTTGGCGCGCCCATGGCGGTCAATCTCGAATACCAGGGCAAGTCCTTCGACATGAGCCGTTACAACAACGGCCGGACTGCTCGCTTCTCACTGCCGCAGGAGTAATCTGTCCGCCATGTCCGCTCACGAATCCCCCATTATTCGTCGTCAATCCAGGCAGATCATGGTCGGCAATGTGCCGGTTGGGGGCAATGCCCCCATCACGGTGCAAACCATGACCAACACCAAGACCACGGATGTCGCCGCCACCGTCGAGCAGATCCAGCGGATCGAGCGAGTTGGCGCCGACATAGTCCGGGTCTCGGTACCCACCATGGAAGCGGCGGAAGCCTTCAAGCTCATCAAACAGCAGACCCGCATTCCCATCGTCGCCGACATCCACTTCGACTACCGCATCGCCCTGAAAGTGGCCGAATACGGTGCCGACTGCCTGCGCATCAACCCGGGCAACATAGGCAACGAAGAGCGGGTGCGCGCCGTGGTCGACTGTGCCCGTCATTACAACATTCCGATCCGCATCGGCGTCAACGGCGGCTCCCTGGAGCGTGATATCCAGGAAAAGTATGGCGAGCCGACTCCGGAAGCCCTGCTCGAGTCTGCCATGCGCCACGTGGATTACCTGGATCGCCTCAACTTTGAGAATTTCAAGGTGAGCGTCAAGGCCTCCGACGTCTTCCTGGCGGTCGGTGCCTATCGCCTGCTGGCCAAGCAGATCGACCAGCCGCTGCACCTGGGGATCACCGAGGCGGGCGGTTTCCGTGCCGGCGCGGTGAAATCCGCCATCGGGCTCGGCATGCTGCTGGCCGATGGCATAGGCGACACCATCCGTATCTCCCTGGCCGCCGATCCGGTGGAAGAGGTGAAGGTGGGCTTCGATATTCTCAAGTCCCTGCGCATTCGCTCCCGCGGCATCAACTTCATCGCCTGTCCCTCCTGCTCCCGCCAGGAGTTCGATGTGATAGGGACGGTGAACGCCCTGGAAGAGCGGCTCGAGGACATCATCACCCCGATGGATGTTTCCATCATCGGCTGCGTGGTGAACGGCCCGGGCGAGGCCCTGGTCTCGGATCTGGGGCTGGCGGGCGCTGCCAACAAGAGTGCCTTCTACGAAGGGGGCCAGCGGGTCGACCGGCTCGACAACAAGGATCTCATCCCGACCCTGGAGCGCCGTATCCGCGCCCGGGCGGCCATGCTGGATCCGGCCAACCAGATCCAGGTGGACAAAGGTTGAACCATTGAGGGGCCACCTGGGGTGGCCCCGGCTTTAGGTTGTTGATTTTAAATCCCGCATCCGGGCACCCTGATTTTACCTCGGGGCCGAAAATCCCTATAATGCGGCCAAATTTTACCTCTTTTTCTCGAGTATCAACGTGGCAAAACAGATCCAAGCTATTCGCGGTATGAATGATTGCCTGCCGGAGCAGAGCCCGGTATGGCAGAAAGTGGAACAGATCCTACGCCAGGTCGTCGCCAGCTACGGCTACAGCGAAGTGCGCATGCCCATCGTCGAACAGACACATCTGTTCAAGCGCGCCATCGGTGAAGTGACCGACGTGGTCGAAAAAGAGATGTACACCTTTGAAGACCGCAACGGCGACAGCCTGAGCCTGCGTCCGGAAGGGACCGCCAGCTGCGTCCGTGCCGGCATCGAGCACGGCCTGCTCTACAACCAGGAACGCCGGATGTGGTACATGGGCCCCATGTTCCGTCACGAGCGTCCCCAGAAGGGCCGTTATCGCCAGTTCCACCAGTTCGGGGTCGAGCTGTTTGGCATCAACGGGCCTGACATCGACGCCGAGCTCATCATGCTGACCCACCGCCTGTGGCGTCTGTTCGGCATCAGCGATCACGTCACCCTGCAGCTCAACACGCTCGGTCAGAGCGACGAGCGCGCCGCTTACCGCGATGCCCTGGTGGCCTACCTGGAGCAGTACAAGAGCGAGCTGGATGAAGAGAGCCAGCGCCGCATGTACAGCAACCCGCTGCGGGTGCTCGACTCCAAGGACGAGAAGGTACAGGCCATCCTGGTGGGTGCCCCCCGTCTGTTCGATCACCTGGGTGAAGAGAGCCTGGCCCACTTCGAGGGGCTCAAGCGCCTGCTCGAGTCTGCCGGCATCCAATACGAGGTGAACGAGCGTCTGGTGCGCGGCCTCGACTACTACAACCTCACCGTGTTCGAGTGGGTGACGAGCAGCCTGGGCGCCCAGGGCACAGTCCTGGCCGGTGGCCGTTACGACGGCCTGGTGGAGCAGCTCGGCGGTCAGGCGACCCCGGCCGTGGGCTTTGCCATGGGCATGGAGCGTCTGGTGCTGATGCTCGAAACCCTCGAGCTCAACGCCGACATCCGCCCGGCGGTGGATGTCTATCTGGCCATGGTGGGCGAGGGCACCGAGCAGGCTGGCTTCCAGCTTGCCGAGCGCCTGCGCGACGCCCTGCCGGACTTGCGCCTGATGAGCCACTGCGGTGGCGGCAACTTCAAGAAACAACTCAAGCGTGCCGACAAGAGCGGCGCGGCCATTGCCCTGATCCTCGGCGAGACCGAGGTGCAAAGCGGGGAGATCACCATCAAATATCTGCGTGGCCAGGCCGAGCAACAGACCGTCTCGGTCGATGCCGCCATCGCCCTGCTGGCAGCTAAAGGAGAGTAAGCTGTGGAAGTGTATACCACTGAAGAACAACAGGTTGAGGTCATCAAGAGCTGGTGGAAAGAGAACGGCACCTCGGTACTCGCCGGGACTGTGATCGGTCTGGTCGGCCTCTTTGGCTGGCGTTACTACAACGAGCTGCAGCAGACCAATCAGGAAGCCGCCTCCCAGGCTTATAACGCCATGACAGCCCAGCTCGCCAAGGGTGACGATGCCGCCCTTGAGCAGGCCAAGAGCTTCATCAGCGCCCATCAGGGCGACGCCTATGCGGAGCTGGCTGCCCTGCAACTGGCCGCGGCTGCGGTCAAGGCGGGCAAGCTGGATCTGGCCGCCGAGCAGCTGACCCAGGTGGCCGCGAACGGCGACGAGAGCATCAAGCCCATCGCCGCCCTGCGCCTGGCACGGGTGCTCAAGGATCAGGGCAAGGCCGACGAGGCCCTGGCCCAGCTTGACAAGATCAACAACGACGCCTTCAAGGCCCAGGTGGCGGAAGTGCGTGGTGACGTGCTGCTGGGGCAGGGCAAGCCCGAAGAGGCGCGCGATGCCTATCAGGTGGCGGCCGATGCCGGCGGCCTGCAGAGCAGCGCCGAACTCAAGCTGAAGATGGACGATCTGGCGCTGCCAGCGGTCACTGCGGGTGAGGCTCCGGATGCGTAATCTGTACAAGAAAATGGCGCTGGGGGTGGCAGTCTCCCTTGCCTTGCAGGGTTGCTCCCTGTTCAGCTCAGAGGAAGACCTGACCCCGATGGCGCCTCTGCCCGTGGTGGAGTCCGCCTTCAGTGCCGATACCCAGTGGTCCTCCTCCGTCGGGGATGGCATAGGTGATTTCTACTCCCAGCTGCAACCCGTGGTGGAAGAGGATCACATCTATGCCGCCGCCCGTGATGGGGATGTGACCGCCTTCGATCGCAACAGTGGCGAGACCCTGTGGAGCGTGGATCTGGCAGACTTGCCCATCAACGCCGACAAGCGCAGCGCCCGTCTCTCCGGCGGTCTGGTCTCCCGCTATGGCAAGCTGTTCCTCGGCTCCGAGAATGGGGTGGTCTACGCCCTGAACGAAGCGAACGGGGAAGTGCTGTGGCAGACCACTGTGCCCGGTGAAGTGGTGGCGAGCCCCGCCGTCGAGGATGGTCGCGTGGTGGTGCTGACCACCTCGGGCCGTCTGATGGCGCTCGATACCGATGAGGGCAAGCTGCAGTGGACCCTGTCCGAAGAGCAGCCGCCCCTGACCCTGCGCAGCGCCAGCACCCCTGTCATCACCAACGGCGCCGTGCTCTATGGCCGTGCCGATGGCAAGGTGGGCATAGCCCTGCTGAGCAACGGCCAGCCTGTGCGCCAGTCCAAGGTGGCCGACCCGCGCGGTGCCACCGAGCTGGATCGCATGGTCGATGTGGACGCCCGTCCGCTGATTGCCGGTGATGAGCTCTATGCCATCGCCTACAATGGCCAGCTGATGGCCCGCAAGCTGATGACGGGTGACGAGGTGTGGAAGCGCAAGTATTCCGGCTACCGCGACATGGCGGTTACCGGCAATGCCATAGTGCTGACCGACAGCCGCAGTCATCTGTTTGCGGTGGATCGTCGCAATGGTCTTGAGCTGTGGTCCAACACCCAGCTGGAAAACCGCACCGTGACCGCTCCCGTCGTCCTGGGCGACTACGTGGTGGTCGGCGATGTGGAAGGTTACCTGTATTGGCTGGATCGGACCGACGGGTCCATCAAGGCCATGCAGCAGCTCGACAGCAGTGGTCTCTATGCCGCGCCCTTGGTGGACGGTGACACCCTGTATGTGCAGAGCCGTGGCGGCAAGTTGTACGCTATCAAGCGTCCCTGATCGCCCGTCAATCTGAATATCCGGCTCCTGGTCTTCGGACCCGGAGCCTTTGTCGTCTTGAGAATGAGGCTTTTATGACTCCTGTAGTAGCCCTGGTGGGCCGCCCCAACGTGGGGAAATCCACCCTGTTTAACCGCCTGACCCGTACCCGGGATGCCCTGGTTGCCGATTTTCCCGGCCTGACCCGGGACCGTAAATACGGCCAGGCGAAGTTGGGCGAGCTGGAATTTATCGTGGTCGATACCGGCGGTATCGATGGCACCGAGGAGGGGATCGAGCTGAAGATGGCCGAGCAGTCCCTGCTGGCCATCGAGGAAGCCGATGTGGTGCTGTTCATGGTGGATGCCCGTGCCGGTTTGACCGCCGCGGATCAGGCCATCGCCGAGCACCTGCGCAAGACCCACAAGAAGGTGTTCCTGGTCGCCAACAAGACCGACGGCATCGACGGTGACTCCGCGGTCTCCGAGTTCTACGGCCTGGCGCTGGGGGAGGTCTACCAGATCGCCGCCGCCCACGGTCGTGGGGTGCTGAGCCTGCTGGAGCTGGCGCTGGCCCCCCACCTGGAGACCCTGGTCGAGGCCGCCGCCGAAGAAGAGGCGCAGGAAGAGGAGGACTTCGACGAAGAAGCCCTGCTGCGCATGGTGGCCGCCGGTGATCTCGACACCCGGGAAGACACCAAGGAGACCCCGTTCGCCGACTTGCCCATCAAGTTCGCCATCGTCGGTCGCCCCAACGTCGGCAAGTCCACCCTGACCAACCGCATGCTGGGTGAAGACCGCGTCATCGTCTATGACATGCCGGGCACCACCCGCGACTCCGTCTACATCCCCATGGAGCGTGACGAGCAGAAGTACGTGGTCATCGACACCGCCGGCGTGCGTCGCCGCGGCAAGGTGCACGAGACGGTGGAGAAGTTCTCCGTCATCAAGACCTTGAAAGCCATTGAGGATGCCAACGTCTGCCTGCTGGTGATAGACGCTCGCGAGACCATCACGGATCAGGACTTGAGCATCCTCGGCTTCGTGCTGAGCAGCGGCCGCTCCGTGGTGCTGGTGGTGAACAAGTGGGACGGTCTGGATCAGAAGGTGAAGGAAGACATCAAGAACGAGCTGGACAGACGCCTGGGCTTCATCGACTTCGCCCGCGTCCACTTCATCTCCGCCCTGCACGGCAGCGGCGTCGGCCATCTGTTCGAGTCCATCAACGAGGCTTACCAGTCCGCCACCCGTCGTACCAGCACCGCCATGCTGACCCGTATCATGCAGATGGCGCAGGAAGATCACCAGCCGCCCATGGTCAACGGTCGCCGGGTCAAGCTCAAGTATGCCCACGCCGGTGGCTACAACCCGCCGCGTATTGTGATCCACGGCAACCAGTTGAACGATCTGCCGGACTCCTACAAGCGGTATCTCATCAACTACTTCCGCAAGTCCCTGAAGATCATGGGTACCCCGATCCGGGTCGAGTTCCAGGAGTCGGTCAACCCCTTCGAGGGCAAGAAGAACACCCTGACCCTGAGCCAGGAGCGGCAACGGGAACGCCTGCTGAAGATGAAGAAATAAGCCCTGGCGGCTGCCCTCACCGGCAGCCGCTTTGTTATTCCCCCTGCAGTGGCGTTATGTCAGGAGGGGAATGTGCCATGGGCAAGCCCATCGCAGGTTCACTTTAGGGAGTCGACAATGGAAGCCCTGCTTTGCCCTGCCTGCCAGGCTGAACTGGATACCCGCAGCAAGGAGCAAACCTGCAGCCAGTGCCAGGCCCGTTCGCGTCACGGCCATCTGCCCCACCTGCCAGCAGGAGCTGGAGCGTCTCAAGGCCTGCGGCGCGGTGGATTACTTCTGCAATCACTGCAACTCGCTGGTATCCAAGCGGGCGGTACAGTTCAAGGCTGCGCTGGCTGTAAGGGAATTGAGGCGATAAAAAACCCGGCGATTGCCGGGTTTATGCTGTGTGTTCTGCTATCAGCAAGGTATAGGAGCGATTTCGCGCCACAGGTTGCGCTTGATGTCATTAAGCTTGAGTTTGCGTCTGGGGCTCCAGCCGCACTTTGCTTTTCTGACCAGTGTGATTTTTCTACGTTTTTGCATCTTGGTCTCCTCCCAATGGGTGGCCATCCCGGCCTTGGGTGATGATGGAGCCCATCTGAAAGTGCTGTCATCCCGAGTGCAAGTGATGAAATAGCGCGATAAAAACAATTTCGGATAGGCTCCGGTATGTAATCGGATGGTAACAGAGAAGTTTGCCCGAAAAACAGCCGAATAATGGATCAGCGCATGGTGATCTGCGACCACTTCGGCGATGACGGTGGGGCGCTCGGCAAGTTCCGGCTCGCTGCTGTCGTCGATCGTCCAGTCTTCGCGGCGATGGGCCTTCTGCTGCTCGTTGTCGAGCCAGAGCAGGCTCTGGTAGTACTGGCGCACGTTGTTGACGTAGTTGCGCGCCTCGCCACCCCGGGCATAGCCATAGCGCACCTTGCGATGCCAGCGTGACTGTTGCAGCAGGGGCAACACCTCTTTCACGTCGCTCCAGGCATCGGGATTCTTGCCGAGCTGCTTGGTCAGGCGGCGGGCATCCATCATGTGGCCATAGCCGATGTTGTAGGCGGTGAGGGCAAACCACACCTTCTCGTCCGCCGGCACCGAGTCCGGCACCTTCTCCATCATCTCCTGCAGGTAGCGGGCCCCCCCCTTGATGCTCTCTTCCGGGTGGGTTCGATCGTTGACCCCCATCGCCTTGGCGGTGGGCTCGGTCAGCATCATCATGCCGCGCACCCCTGTGTAGGAGCGGGCCTGGGGGTCCCAGTGGGACTCCTGATAGCTGATGGCGGCCAGCAGGCGCCAGTCTATGTCCTTGGCGTGGGTCTGGAACAGCGCCTGGTACTTGGGCAGCAGGCTTTTGGCCCGCTTGAGGAAGGTGCGGGTGTCGACGAAATCGAAGTTCTGCACGTGGCCGAAGTACTTCTCGTCGAGCTTGGCGATGGAGCCATCCATGAAGCGCTGGCCGAAGAAGTCGATGATGCTGGCGTAGAGGCTGTCATCGGGCAGCTTGGTCATGGCCCAGGCCACTGTCTGCTTGTTGGCCAGAGTCAGCCCCTCGGTGAGCTCTGGGTAGTAGCGCTGGGTGCGGGCCAGCACAGTGTCCTGCACCACCGTGTAGTCAACCTCGCCGTCGGCGACCTGCTTGAGCAGCTCCTCCACGTCGGCGTCCCGGTTGATGCGCCAGCTCAGATTGGGGTACTGGCTGGCCAGCTCCTTCATCAGATCCTCACCGGTGGAGCCTGCAGGCACCACTATGGTGCCCTTGATGTCGCCGAGATCCTTGGGCCTGGGGGAGCCGTTGCGATAGACCAGCTTGGGGGAGACCTGGTAGAAGCCGGGGCCGAAGCGAAACAGCTTGCGCCGCTCCGGGGTCACCACGATGGCGGCGGCGGCGAGATCCAGGCTCCCCTTCTGCAGCTGTTCGACCAGCTCGGCGGTGGAGTAGGCCGGGACTATGGTCAGCTTGACCCCCAGCCAGTCGGCATAGTGCTGCGCCAGCTCGTAATCGAACCCCTGGGCGGTGTCGTCACGCTGGTAATAGGAAGTGGGACCATAGAGGGTGCCAACACGGATCTCGCCCCGTTGGCGGATCTGCTCCAGCTGGCTGGAGGGGGAATAGAAGTCACAGCCGGCCAGGGCCAGTGTCAGCAACATCCCGATAAACAGTCGAAAAATGCAGCGCAAGTAGGTGAGTACCCTTGTTGAAAAAATCGGCATTTGTCAAAAGAGAGGCACCTTTATACCAGAGACGGTGGAGGGAGTCACATCGTGGGAGATGAGAAAAACGTTTGTTCGCGGTGAGCCTGATCCCTATAATACGCGCGTCTCAAATCCCCCCACACTCTAAAACTTGGTGAGAAAGGTATATGGAAATCTTGCGTGGTGCCCCAGCACTGTCTGAGTTTCGTGTCCACAAGCTGCTGCAGAGCTGCGCACAGAGAGGAGTAGAGATAGCAGACGTCTATGCCGAATACGTGCACTTTGCCGAGCTTTCGAGCCCGCTCTCGCCCCCGGAGCGAGCGACCTTGGGCCAGCTTCTGCGCTACGGCCCGACCATCCCGGAACACACCCCCAGCGGTCAGCTGTTTCTCGTTACCCCCCGCCCCGGCACTATCTCCCCCTGGTCTTCCAAAGCAACCGACATCGCCCACAACTGCGGCCTGAACCAGGTCAAGCGGTTGGAGCGCGGCATTGCCTATTACGTGCAGGCCAAGGGTGAGCTGACCACTGCCCAGCGTGGCGAGGTCGCAGCCCTGCTGCACGATCGCATGATGGAGGTGGTGTTCGATGAGCCGAGCCAGGCTGCCGCCCTGTTTGCCCATCACGAACCGCGCCCCTTCACCCAGGTGGATGTGCTGGGCGGTGGCCGCAGCGCCCTGGCCTCGGCCAACATCGAGCTGGGCCTGGCCCTCGCCGATGACGAAATCGACTACCTGGTGGAGAACTTCACCCGCCTTGGTCGCAATCCCAACGACATCGAGCTCTACATGTTCGCCCAGGCGAACTCCGAGCACTGCCGTCACAAGATCTTCAACGCCGACTGGACCATAGACGGTGAGCAGCAGCCCAAGTCGCTGTTCAAGATGATCAAGAACACCTTCGAGCAGACGCCGGATCATGTCCTGTCTGCCTATAAAGACAACGCCGCCGTGATGGAAGGCAGCCAGGGTGGCCGCTTCTTCCCGAGCCCCGCCAGTGGCGAATACCAGTATCACCAGGAGCGCGTCGACATCCTGATGAAGGTGGAGACTCACAACCACCCGACCGCCATCTCTCCCTTCCCGGGGGCGGCTACCGGCTCCGGCGGCGAAATTCGCGACGAGGGCGCGACAGGCCGTGGCGCCAAGCCCAAGGCGGGCCTGGTGGGCTTCTCCGTCTCCAACCTGCGCATCCCTGGTTTCGAGCAGCCCTGGGAGCAGGATTTCGGCAAGCCGAGCCGCATCGTCAGCGCCTTTGACATCATGCAGGAGGGGCCCCTTGGCGGCGCCGCCTTCAACAACGAATTCGGTCGTCCGGCCATCCTCGGCTACTTCCGTACCTTCGAAGAGCAGGTGCCGAGCCACAACGGCGTCGAAGTGCGCGGTTACCACAAGCCCATCATGCTGGCGGGCGGCATAGGCAACATCCGCAGCGAACACGTCCAGAAAGGGGAGATCCCGGTGGGGGCAGCCCTGATCGTGCTGGGCGGCCCGGCCATGAACATAGGTCTGGGTGGTGGCGCGGCATCGAGCATGGCCTCCGGCCAGTCTGCCGAAGACCTCGATTTCGCCTCTGTGCAGCGGGACAACCCCGAGATGGAGCGCCGTTGCCAGGAGGTGATCGATCGCTGCTGGCAGCTCGGCGATGACAACCCCATCGTCTTCATCCACGACGTGGGTGCCGGTGGCCTCTCCAACGCCATGCCGGAGCTGGTGAACGACGGTGAGCGGGGCGGTCGCTTCGACCTGCGCGCCATCGCGAGCGACGAGCCGGGCATGAGCCCGCTGGAGATCTGGTGCAACGAATCCCAGGAGCGCTACGTGCTGGCGGTCGCCCAGGACAAGCTGCCCCTGTTCAAGGCCCTGTGCGAGCGTGAGCGCGCGCCCTATGCGGTCATAGGTACCGCCACCGAAGAGAAGCACCTCACTCTCTCGGATGCACACTTTGACAACCAGCCCATCGATCTGCCCCTGGACGTGCTGCTCGGCAAGGCGCCCAAGATGCACCGCGACGTGCAGAGCCTGCCCGCCCAGGGCAAGGCCCTGCAACTGGACGGCATCACCCTGAGTGACGCGGCCGAGCGGGTACTGCGCCTGCCGACAGTGGCGGAGAAGTCCTTCCTCATCACCATCGGCGATCGCAGCGTGACCGGTCTGGTCAACCGCGACCAGATGGTCGGCCCCTGGCAGATCCCGGTGGCCGATTGCGCCGTCACCGCCGCCACCTACGACAGCTACCATGGTGAAGCCATGTCCATGGGGGAGCGTACCCCGGTGGCGCTGCTCTCCCACGCGGCTTCTGCCCGTATGGCGGTGGCCGAGGCCCTGACCAACCTGGCACCGGCTCATATCGGTTCCCTCAAGCGGGTCAAGCTTTCTGCCAACTGGATGTCTGCCGCCGGTCACCCGGGGGAAGATGCCGGCCTCTATGAGGCGGTCAAGGCGGTGGGCGAGGAGCTCTGCCCGGCCCTTGGCATCACAATCCCGGTGGGCAAGGACTCCATGTCCATGAAGACCCGCTGGCAGCAGGACGGGGAAGAGCGCAGCGTCACTTCGCCGCTCTCCCTGCTCATCTCGGCGTTTGCCCGGGTCGAGGACG
Organism: Aeromonas ichthyocola; assembly: GCF_046087985.1. Lineage (NCBI taxonomy): Bacteria > Pseudomonadati > Pseudomonadota > Gammaproteobacteria > Aeromonadales > Aeromonadaceae > Aeromonas > Aeromonas ichthyocola. The sequence goes on along the minus strand of NZ_JBJSWH010000003.1, from coordinate 592,728 downwards.
TGCGCAACACCGTTACGCCGCAGCTGCGTACAGACCTTGGGGAAACCGACCTTATCCTGATTGACCTTGGCAACGGCAAGCAGCGCCTCGGCGCCTCCGCCCTGGCCCAGGTCTATCGCCAGCTTGGTCAGAGTGCCCCGGATCTGGACAACCCTGTCCAGCTCAAGGGCTTCTTCAACGCCATCCAGGCGCTGGTGGCGGATCGCAAGCTGATTGCCTACCACGACCGCTCCGACGGCGGCCTCTTCGTCACCCTGGCCGAGATGGCTTTCGCCGGTCACTGCGGCCTCGACATCCAGCTCGACCGCGTGGGTGGCGAACTGCTGCCGGCCCTGTTCAACGAGGAGCTGGGTGCCGTCATCCAGGTGCGCCGCGACGACAAGGAAGCCGTGCTGACCCTGTTGGCCGGTCACGGTCTGGCGGCCTGCTCCCATGTGCTGGGTACTGTGCGTGAAGACGATCTCATTCTGTTCCAGCGTGCCGGGACCGAAGTGTACCGCGCCAGCCGCACCGCCCTTCGCACCCTCTGGGGCGAGACCAGCTGGCAGATGCAGCGCCTGCGGGACAACCCCGAGTGCGCGGATCAGGAGCATGCCGCCCGCCAGGACGCCACAGACCCGGGTCTGCAGGCCAGGCTGACCTACAACCCGTCCGAGGACGTGGCCGCGCCCTATATCGCCCGCGGGGTTTCCCCCCGTCTGGCGGTGCTGCGCGAGCAGGGGGTCAACTCCCATGTGGAGATGGCAGCCGCGTTCGACCGCGCCGGGTTCGCGGCGGTGGATGTGCATATGAGTGACATCCTGTCCGGTCGCATCAAGCTGGAAGAGTTCCAGACCCTGGTGGCCTGTGGCGGCTTCTCCTACGGTGACGTGCTGGGGGCGGGGGAAGGCTGGGCCAAGTCCATCCTGTTCAACGACAACGCCCGCGAGCAGTTCCAGCGCTTCTTCGAGCGCGGCGATACCCTCTCCTTGGGGGTGTGCAACGGTTGCCAGATGATGTCCAACCTGCGGGATCTCATCCCGGGGGCCGATCTGTGGCCGCGCTTCGTGCGCAACCGCTCCGAGCGTTTCGAGGCGCGCTTCAGCCTGGTGGAAGTGCAGGACTCTCCGTCCGCCTTCTTCGCCGGCATGGCGGGCTCTGTGATGCCCATCGCCGTCTCCCACGGGGAAGGGCGGGTGGAAGTGCGCGATGCCGCTCACCTTGCCGCGCTGCAGGCCAGCGGCCTGGTGGGGCTGCGTTTCGTGGACAACCGCGGTCAGGTCACCGAGCAGTACCCGGCCAACCCGAACGGGGCACCGGCGGGCATCACTGCGGTCACCACCACCGACGGCCGCGCGACCATCATGATGCCGCACCCGGAGCGGGTGTTCCGTACTGTGGCGAACTCCTGGCACCCGGACAACTGGGGCGAGGATGGTGCCTGGATGCGGATGTTCAGAAACGCTCGCGTGCGTCTGGGTTAATCCCGCGCTGACGTTCTAGAGAATCAAAAACCGGCCCCCGTGGCCGGTTTTTTTATGGGCCTGTGACAAGCTCTGCGAGCCTTGGGTCCATGGCTGGTGGTGGAGGGAAGTGAGATGAAAGATGAGAGAGCTGAGGGGAGAGGGCGGACAGGGGAGGGAGCTGACACTGTGAGCCGGGCTCCCTTGCCGGGTTGATACCTGGGCCCGGCAGTCTGGCGAGATAAAAAAAACCGGCCACGGGGGCCGGTTTTTCGTTGGGACTGAGCGTGATGCTAGCGCAGCACCACGTGCTGGAAGCCCTGCACCAGGCTGATGACAGGCTGGGGGTAGATGCCGAGCGCCACCACCAGGATGGCGGAGAGCAGCACCACAAGCCCGCCGGAGGAGAAGGCCCAGTCGGCCTTGGCATCGCGCGCAGCTGCATGCCGGGTTCCCGCAGGTAGAGGGTGACCATGACGCGCAGGTAGTAGTAGAGCCCCAGGGCGCTGCCGAGCACTATGGCGCCGGAGAGCCACCACAGCTGGGCATCGACCGTCACCCCGATGAGGTAGAACTTGCCGATGAAGCCAAGCGTCATGGGGATGCCCGCCAAGGAGAGCATCATCACCGTCATGACGGCGGTCAGGTAGGGGCGCTTCCAGAACAGGCCGCGATAGCTGTGCAGGGAGTCCGCATCCTTGCCGCGATAGGGGCTGGACATCATGCTGATGACGCCGAAGGCCCCCAGGCTGGTGAAGAGGTACATCAGCAGGTAGACACCGGCCGCTTCCACCGGCATCTGGCCGAGGCGGCTCGCCACTATCACCGCCAGCAGGTAGCCGAAGTGGGAGATGGAGGAGTAACCCATCATCCGCTTGATGTTGGTCTGGATCAGCGCCAAGAGGTTGCCGACCACGATGGAGATGACCGCCATGGCCGCCAGCAGCCAGTGGATCATGGGGTCCGAGGTGGCCGGCACCGCCAGGTAGAAGCGCAGCAGCACGCAGAACACGGCTATCTTGCTCACGGTGGCGAGGAAGGTGGCCACAGGTGCCGGGGCGCCCTCATAGACATCCGGGGTCCAGAGGTGGAAGGGGGCGAGCGACAACTTGAACGCAAAGCCCACCAGCATCAGGCCAAAGCCTCCCATCAGCAGCGGGTGGTGAGCCGGGCTCTGGGCCAGAGTCAGGCCGAGATCGCTGAAGCTCAGGCTGCCCGCCTGGGCATAGAGCAGCGCCATGCCGAACAGCAGGAAGGCGGTGGCGGCGGCGGAGAGCACCATGTACTTGATGCTGGCCTCCAGGGAATGGCGCTCGCGATAGGCATAACCCACCAGACCGAACATGGGCAGGGTCAGCATCTCGATCCCGATAAACAGTGACGCGAGATGGCGGGAACCCGCCAGCACCAGGCCACCGGCGGTAGCGATCAAGAGCAGCAAGTAGAACTCTTCCCGGTTGTCCGGGTAGCCCTTGAGCCAGGAGCGACCGAAGGTACAGGTGGCCAGGGCGCCGATGAGCACCAGCCCCATGTAGAAGACCGCGTAGCTGTCCACTTGCAGCAGGGGAGTGACCCCCTGATCCCCTTGCGCCATGACGATGGGCAGGGAGAAGAGCGCCAGGTTGAGGCCTGTGATGGTCACCACGAAGGCGGTGTCATCGCAGCGCTTCCAGGCGATGGCGAGCATCAGGGCGACCATGGCCCCTGTGGTCAGCAACAGGGGCAGCAGGGCCAATAGTTGGGCGGCGGTAAACGTCATGACATGGCTCCCGGTGTGGACAAGGAAAGGGAGATAGAAACAGAGGGCATCATTGCAGTGCTCCTGTGGCTGGCAGCGCGTACCAGTGCAGCACGCTCAGCAGGCTGCTGCTGGCGGTGTCGAGCACGGGTTGCGGGTAGAGACCGAGCAGCACCAGCAGACCGGCGATGGTCAGCATCATGGCCAGCTCCCGTCTGTCCAGGCCCTTGAGGACACTCTCGTCCTTGGGGGCACCGAAGCAGGCGCGCTGCAGCATGATGAGGGAGTAGACCGAGGCCAGCACCAGGCCGAAGGTGGCGATGATGGTGATGATGGGGGCCACCTGGAAGCTGCCGATGAGGATCAGGAACTCGCCGACGAAGTTGCCGGTACCCGGCATGCCAAGGGAGGCCACCGAGAAGAACAGCATGACGCCGGGCAGGTAGCGCAGCCGACCCCAGAGACCGCCCATCAGGCGCAGGTCCCGGGTGTGCAGCCGCTCGTAGAGCTGGCCGCACAGGATGAAGAGACCGGCGGCGGAGAGGCCGTGGGCGATCATCTGCACCACTGCCCCTTGCAGGGCCAGCTCGCTGCCCGAATAGATGGCGATCATCACGAAGCCCATGTGGGAGATGCTGGTGTAGGCCACCAGACGCTTGATGTCGGTCTGGGCGAACGCCAGCAGGGCGCCGTAGATGATGCCGAAGAGGCCAAGGAGCATGGCGTAGGGGGCGAACTCGGCGGAGGCCTCCGGGAACAGCGGCAGGGTGAAGCGCAGCAGGCCGTAGGCGGCGGTTTTGAGCAGGATGCCCGCCAAGTCCACAGAACCCGCGGTCGGCGCCTGGCTATGGGCGTCCGGCAACCAGCCATGGAGCGGCACCAGGGGCATCTTGACCGCGAAGGCGATGAAGAAGCCCAGCATCAGCAGCCACTGCACGCCCTTGCTCATCGGGGTATTGAGCAGGTCGAGGTAGTTGAAGGTGAAGACCCCTGTGCTGGCATGGTGGGTCAGCACCAGCCCGAGGATGGCCACCAGCATGATGAGGCCGCTCGCCTGGGTGTAGATAAAGAACTTGGTGGCCGCGTTGATCCGGGATTTACCGTCGGTGACCGAGTGGCCCCAGAGCGCGATCAGGAAGTACATGGGAACCAGCATCATCTCCCAGAAGAAGAAGAAGAGGAACAGGTCCACCGCCATGAAGACGCCGAGTACGCCCCCCAGGATCCACAGCAGGTTGAGGTGGAAGAAGCCGATGCGCTGCACGATTTCCTTCCAGGAACAGAGGATGGCCAGCACGCCGATGAAGCTGGTGAGCATCACCATCAGGAGGGACAGGCCGTCTACCGCCAGGTGCAATGAGATGCCGAAGCGGGGGATCCAGGGTTGCTGCCACTCGGCCGCCCAGACGGGGAGGCCGGGGCTGGCGAGGGAGAAGTCACCCCCCAGCCAGATGGCACCGGAGAGCACCAGGCAGGCGCTCATGGAGAGCAGGGCTACCCAGCGAACGAATTGTCCGCCGAGCCGCTCCATCTGCCAGCAGAGCAAGCCGCCGATAAAAGGAATTAACAAGATCCAGAGTAAGGTCACGATGTCAGCTCTCGTCTAGGTTCTAGTCGGGCAGGCCCCAGGCCTGCCACACATATTGGGCTCATGGATCAGCCGAGCAGCAGCAGGGCCAGGATCAGGGCGGCGCCCATCCCCATGGAGGCGGCGTACCAGCGCAGCTTGCCGGACACTGTCCAGGCCAGCAGCTGGTGGCCGCCCTGGGCCAGCACGGCGGGCAGGTTCATCATCCGATCCAGCGGGTCCTTGCCGAGCAAGCGGGTCACCAGCAGGTAGGGCTTGACCCAGATCCAGTCATACAACCAGTCAAAGCCCCAGGCATTGAACCAGAGGGTGCTGAGCGCGCGGCCGGCGGCACTCTCGGTGATCCCCTTCGCCAGGCGACGTTCGCCGAGGAAGAGGAAGGCGGCGAGCGCAATGCCTGCCACGGCGATGACGCCGGAGAGGATCTCGAGGCTGTGGCGTCCCTCTTCGATATGATCCCCCGGGCCTGCCGGCAGTACTCCGGCGAGCGGCGGCACTATCAGGGCACCGACCCCGGTGGAGAGCACCAGCAGCACCAGCAGCGGCAGCTGGTGGGCAAGACCGTGGCCTTTGTGCGCCTGCGTCTGCGCCTTGCCGTGGAAGGCGATGAAGATGAGGCGGAAGGTGTAGAGGGAGGTCAGGAAGGCCCCACCCAGACCGGCCCACAGCAGGGCGCTCTGGCCACTGGCCTGCACCTGCCAGAGGATGGCGTCTTTACTGTAGAAGCCGGCGGTGACCAGCGGCAGCGCGGCCAGGGCCGAGCCCCCCACCAGGAAGCAGGCATAGACCAGCGGCAGGCTCTTGCGCAGGCCCCCCATCTTGAAGATGTTCTGCTCGTGGTGGGTCGCGACTATGACGGCCCCGGCGGAAAGGAACAAGAGCGCCTTGAAGAAGGCGTGGGTCATCAGGTGGAAGATGGCCCCTTCCCAGGCACCGACCCCCAGTGCCAGGAACATGTAGCCTATCTGGCTCATGGTGGAGTAAGCCAGGATCCGCTTGATGTCGGTCTGCACCAGGGCGGCAAAGCCTGCCAGCACTAGTGTGATGGCACCGACCAGGGCCACCAGATGGAGGATCTCCGGAGCCAGCAGGAAGAGGCCGTGGGTGCGGGCGATGAGGTAGACACCGGCGGTCACCATGGTGGCCGCGTGGATCAGTGCCGAGACCGGGGTCGGGCCCGCCATGGCGTCTGCCAGCCAGGTCTGCAGGGGCAGCTGGGCGGATTTGCCGACCGCGCCGCCGAGCAGCATCAGGCAGGCGAACGACAGGGCAGGGGAGCCCTCGGCAAAGACCACTGGGGCGCGCACCAGCAGCTCGTGGATGTTGAGGGTGCCGAGCTCGCGGTAGAGCACGAAGAGCCCGATGGCGAGGAAGACGTCACCGACCCGGGTCACCACAAATGCCTTGAGGGCGGCGGCGCCGTTGGCCGGGTTGCGGTAGTAGAAGCCGATCAGCAGGTAGCTGCACAGCCCCACCCCTTCCCAACCCAGGTAGACGAACAGCAGATCATCGGCCAGCACCAGGAACACCATGCTGGCGATGAAGAGGTTGGTGTAGGTGAAGAAGCGGGAATACCCCTCTTCTCCGCGCATGTACCAGGAGGCGAACAGGTGGATGAAGAAGCCCACCCCGGTCACCACCCCCAGCATGGTCAGCGACAACCCATCCAGCGCCAGACGGAAGGTGGGCTGGAATTCACCCACCGACATCCACTGCCACAGGGTCTGGGTATAGACGCCGCCCTCGGGGGTGTGATTGAGGAAGTCGAACCCGACCCAGATTGTGGTCAGGGCCGACAGGCCTATGCTGCCGACACCGATGAGTGCCGCGCTGCGCTCGCCGAGACGGCCGATGGAGAAGGCCAGTAGCAGCCATCCCAGCAGGGGGAACAGGAAAGTCAGATATAGGAGGCTCATCCGCGCATCTCGCTCACAGTGTCCACGTTCAGGGTGTGGTAACGACGATAGAGCAGCAGTAACAGGGCGAGGCCGATACTGGCCTCCGCTGCCGCCAGAGAAATCACCAGTATGTACATGATCTGGCCGTCGGCCTGGGCCCAGCGGCTACCCGCCACCACGAACGCCAGGGCGGACGCATTCATCATGATTTCGATACTCATGAGGATAAACAGCAGGTTGCGGCGGATCAGCAGACCGCACAAACCGATGCAGAACAGGATGGCGGCCAGCAGAAGACCGTGTTCCATGGGTATGCCACTCATTGCTGACCTCCTTCCTGGGATGGGCGAGCGGTGGGTTTGGGGACGGAAAGCACTTCCCCGCTCTTGTCTTCACGGCCAAGGTGATAGGCGGTGACCAGACCCGCCAGCAGCAGTATGGAGGCGAGCTCCACCGCCAGCACATAGGGGCCGAACAGGGCGATGCCGACCTCTTTTGCACTGACGTCGGTCTGCCCGAGTTCACCGCCGGTGACCCCGAGAATGCCGTAGGCCAGGAAGCCTAGCAGGATGAGGGAGAGCAGGGCAGGCCCACCCCAGGTCATGGGGGTGAGCCAGTTGCGCTCCTGATCCTGGGATGAACCCAGGTTCAGCATCATCACCACGAACACGAACAGCACCATGATGGCGCCGGCGTAGACGATCACCTGCAGGGCGCCAGCAAAGGAGGCTCCCAGGCAGAAGAAGATCATGGCCACGGCGATGAGCGAGATGATGAGATTGAGCAGCGCATGCATGGGGTTGCTGGTGCTGATGACCCGCAGCGTGCTGTAAACGGCGACCAGGGCCGCGGCATAAAATGCCAGTTCCATGATTGACTCCTAGGGCAGCAGGCTCTTGACATCGATGGGTTTGGCTTCGTTCTCGGCATCCCCTTTGGGCTTGCCGTCGATGGCCATCCCGCTCATGCGGTAGAAGTTGTAGTCCGGGTATTTGCCGGGGCCGCTGATCAGCAGATCTTCCTTCTCGTACACCAGATCCTGGCGGCGATACTCACCCATCTCGAAATCCGGCGTCAGCTGGATGGCGGTGGTGGGGCAGGCCTCTTCACACAGACCGCAGAAGATGCAGCGGGAGAAGTTGATGCGGAAGAACTCCGGGTACCAGCGACCGTCGTCCCGCTCCGCTTTTTGCAGCGAGATGCAGCCGACCGGGCAGGCCACGGCGCACAGGTTGCACGCCACGCAGCGCTCGTCACCGTCCGGATCCCGGGTCAGCACGATGCGACCACGGAAACGGGGCGCGGCATAGACCTGCTGCTCCGGGTAGCTCAGGGTTTCGCGGGGGCGCCAGGCATGGGAGAAGACCATCCCCAGACTGCGCAGTTGGGTGCCAACACCCTTGATAATGCTCGTAATTTTCATTGGTGCCTCACTGCACGTTCATAAGCACGACGGCGCCGGTTACCAGCATGTTGAGCAAGGTAAGCGGTAAGCAAACTTTCCAGCCAAAGGACATCACCTGGTCAAAGCGCGGGCGGGGCAGGGAGGCCCGCAGCAGGATGAAGAACACCATGAAACAGGCGGTCTTCAGGGCAAACCAGATGAAGGGCGGCAACCAGGGGCCGTGCCAGCCACCGAAGAAGAGGGTCACTATGAGGGAGGAGATCAGCACTATGCCGATGTACTCGCCCACGAAGAACAGACCCCACTTCATACCCGCGTACTCGATGTGATAGCCGTCGGCGAGCTCCTGCTCGGCCTCGGGCTGGTCAAACGGGTGACGGTGGGTGACGGCAACCCCGGCAAAGAGGAAGGTGATGAAGCCCAGGAACTGGGGGATCACGTTCCACAATCCGGCTTGCGCCTCCACGATCTCCCGCAGGTTGAAGCTGCCGGTCTGGATGACGATCCCCATCAGTGACAGGCCGAGGAACACCTCGTAGGAGAGGGTCTGGGCAGAAGCGCGCAGGCTGCCGAGCAGGGAGTACTTGTTGTTGCTCGACCAGCCGGCAAAGAGCACGGCGTAGACCGCCAGCCCCGCTATGGCCAGGATGTAGAGCAGCCCCACGTTGAGATCCGCCACGCCCCAGGTGGGGGTGATGGGCACCACCGCAAACGCCAGGATGAAGGCGGTAAAGGCGATGATGGGGGCCAGCACGAAGATCCGGCGATCCGCGAAGGGCGGGATCCAGTCCTCCTTGAAGAACATCTTGACCATGTCGGCCGCCAGTTGCAGCAGGCCGAAGGGGCCCACCCGGTTGGGGCCGTACCTGTCTTGCCAGAGCGCCAGCAGACGGCGCTCGATGAAGCTCATGAAGGCGCCAGCCCCCACAATCCCCACCAGCACGATCAAGGCTTTGCCTACCTCCAGCAACAGATCGATCAGCTCATTGCTCATGCGATGGCCTCCTGCAAGTCAGTCACATAGGCTTGTTGCAGGGCCGTCGGCAGGCCGTTCACCCCAAGGGGGAGCCCCACCAGACCGGCGCTCAGCTGTGCACTAAGACGCAGGGCAACTGCCAGTGGCTACCGCCCCAGGAGAAGGAGACCTGACTGCCCCCATGGAGGGCCAGACGCTGCGCATCGGCCGGGTTCAGCACCAGCTCGGGTTCGTTCATGCGGGCCTGAATGACCGGGCTGCGGGCGGAGAGCTCCTCGCCGCCAAACAGCTGGGCATAGTTGACCACCTGCAGTGCCTCTGCGGCCTTGAAGGGGGCGGGGATGGTGGCAAACCAGCCGAGGCTCTCCTTCTGCCTGCCCGGCTTCCAGCAGACGGCGACCGGGATCGCCGGCACGCAGATGCCACCGACTTCATCCTGGAACTTGTTCCAGGCGGAGGGGAGTTCCAGCCCGGCGCCCAGGCGAACGGCACCTGTTGCAGGGGTTGGCGGGCACCGGCATAGCCTTCCATGGAGAAGTTGAAGGGGGAGTCGGGGTCTTGCGCCACCCGGGGCTCGCTCACGTTCTGATCCGCCAGCATGGAGGTGCGGCCGCTGTAGCGGTGTGGCTCGCGCGCGAGCGTCATGCCGCGGATACGCAGCCCTGCGTTGGGGGCCGCTTCCAGCATGGTGGCCAGCAGCGGATTGCTGGTGGCGCAGTCATGGTTGATCTGTCGAAGGTCTGCCAGCGCAGCGACTTGCCGTCCAGCGTGCCTTGCAGCGCGGCCAGCCAGCGCCAGCCTTCGCGCACCTGGATGTCGGCGTCGTAGAAGGCGGGGGCATAGACCTGGAAGAAGCGCTGGGCACGGCCTTCCATGTTCACCACAGTGCCATCGGCCTCCGCAAAGCTGGCGGCAGGCAGCACCAGATCGGCCTTTTGGCGGTCCGGGTCGCCTGATGGTCGATGACCAGCAGGTGCTGCAGGCGGGCCAGGCGGCATCGACCCGGTTGCGCGGTGCGCGGCGATAGAGATCGTTCTCCAGGGTCACCAGCGCCAGCTTCTCTTCGGCCTCGATACGCTCAAGGGCGGCTTCGAGCGGCTTGTCTGACAAGCTTGCCGCCCAGCATGGCCAGACCCAGCGAGTTGGCCTCCTGGCCACCAGCGCGATGCTGGCTTCCAGACCACGGCCTTTCAGGGCGCGGGCAATGTTGCTGGCCGCCTCGACCAGCGCCACATCGCGGGCACTGGAGCCTGCGATGATGAGCGGCTTCTTGGCGTTGCCCAGCAGCTCGGCCCAGCGAGCCGCTTGTGCCTGCTGCTCGGCGCCCAGATCGGCCACGGCCGGTGCGCTCGGGTCGAGCAGGTTGGCGATGGCAAAGCCAAGGCGCGCCTGATCGGCGTGGGGGCGTGCAGCTTGTCGGCCGCCACGTCGTCGAGACGGGTGGTGTCGAGACTGGTGATGAGCAGCGGGTAGCGCTCGTTCTGACCCAGGGTCTGCACCGCGGCGACCTGCCACAGGTCCACCTTCATCTTGCGGGCCAGCTCGCGGGCCTTGCCCTTGACGGCCTGACGCAGCGCCAGCGCGATACGGGCGGCGCTCATGGTGACATCTTCGCCGAGCACCAGAATGGCGTCGGCCTCTTCCATGTCCCGCAGGCTCGGGGTTCGTACCCCGCCCTGGTGCAGGACATGCAGCATCTTTTGCAGGCAGGCCCATTCGCTCTGCTCGACCCCTGCGTAGAAGTTGGCTGCGCCCACCAGCTCGCGCAGGGCGAAGTTGCTCTCGAGCGAGGCTCGTGGCGAGCCGATGCCGATGATGCCGGAGGCGGTGCGCAGGGCATCGGCGGCGCGGTTCAGGGCGCCATCGACCGTGATGGCCAGCTTGTCATTGCCATCCTGAAGCAGGGGTTGGCGCGGGCGGTCGGCCTGGTTGACATAGCCGTAACCGAAGCGGCCACGATCACAGAGGAAGTAGTGGTTCAGGGCGCCGTGGAAGCGGTTCTCGATGCGGCGCAGCTCGCCATATCGCTCACCCGGGCTGATGTTGCAGCCGACCGAGCACTGCTGGCAGATGCTGGGGGCAAACTGCATGTCCCACTTGCGGTTGTAGCGCTCGGAATGGGTCTTGTCGGTGAAGACGCCGGTGGGGCAGACCTCCACCAGGTTGCCGGAGAACTCGCTCTCCAGGGTGCCATCCTCGACCCGGCCGAAGTAGACGTTGTCGTGGGCGCCGTAGACCCCCAGATCCTCGCCGCCGGCGTAATCCTTGTAGTAACGCACGCAGCGATAGCAGGCGATGCAGCGGTTCATCTCGTGGTTGATGAAGGGGCCGAGATCCTGATTCTGGTGGGTGCGCTTGGTGAAGCGGTAGCGACGGCTGTTGTGGCCCGTCATCACCGTCATGTCTTGCAGGTGGCAGGCGCCACCCTCTTCACACACAGGGCAGTCGTGGGGGTGGTTGGTCATCTGCCACTCCACCACAGTCTTGCGAAACTCCTTCGCCTCTTCGTCCTCGATGGAGATATAGGTGCCATCGGTGGAGGGGGTCATGCAGGACATGACCAGGCGGCCGCGCTTGTCGTCGGCATTCTGATACTGTTTGACCGCACACTGGCGGCAGGCGCCGACGCTACCGAGCGCCGGGTGCCAGCAAAAATAGGGGACGTCCAGACCCAGCGACAGACAGGCTTGCAGCAGGTTATCTGCCCCGTCGACCTCGAACTCTTTACCGTCTACATGAATGGTTGCCATACAACTTCCCTGAAACCTGTTTTGTGAAATCGGCTATTGCCCGATGCGTTCTGGCGTATTACCAGCGCTCGCCCAGCAGATTGGGCTGGATACCCTTGAACAGCTTGTGATTGTCATGGGGGGCCTTGACCCCGGCCTCGAACTCGGACCGGAAGTACTTCATGGCACTGCCAAGGGGCTCGACGGCGCCAGGGGCATGGGCGCAGAAGGTCTTGCCCGGCCCCAGGAAGCTGACCAGCTGCTCCAGGGTGGCGAGATCCTCGGGTTGGCCTTCGCCTCGCTCCAGGGCCCGCAGGATCTTGACGCTCCAGGGCAGGCCGTCGCGGCAGGGGGTGCACCAGCCACAGGATTCGCGGGCGAAGAACTCCTCCATGTTGCGCAAGAGTCCGACCATGTTGATGCTGTCATCCACCGCCATGGCGAGGCCTGTGCCCATGCGGGTGCCGACCTTGCCGATGCCTCCGGCATACATCTGGGCATCCAGGTGCTCGGGCAGCAGGAAGCCGGTGCCGGCACCGCCCGGTTGCCAGGCCTTGAGGCGATAGCCGGGTTTCATGCCGCCGGCATAGCCCTCGAACAGTTCGCGGGCGGTGATGCCAAAGGGCAGCTCCCACAGGCCCGGGTTGTTGACCTTGCCGGAGAAGCCCATCAGCTTAGTGCCGTGATCTTCCGAGCCTGGCAGCGCCAGCCCCTGATACCAGGCGACGCCGTTGCCTATGATGGCGGGCACGTTGCACAGAGTCTCGACGTTGTTGACGCAGGTGGGCTTGCCCCAGACGCCGGAGACGGCGGGGAAGGGGGGTTTGGCGCGCGGGTTGGCGCGGCGCCCTTCCAGGGAGTTGATGAGCGCCGTCTCTTCGCCGCAGATGTAACGCCCTGCGCCTGTGTGGACGAACAGCTCGAAGTCAAAGCCCGAGCCCAGGATGTTCTTGCCGAGCAGGCCGGCGGCCTTGGCCTCTTCCACCGCGCGGCGCAGGTGGATGGCGGCATCGACATATTCGCCGCGCAGGAAGATGTAGCCGCGATAGGCCTTGAGGGCCCGGGCACTGATGATCATCCCCTCGATCAGCAGGTGGGGCAGTTGCTCCATCAGCAGCCGGTCTTTGTAGGTGTTCGGCTCCATCTCGTCGGCGTTGCAGAGCAGGTAACGGATGTTCATGCTCTCGTCTTTGGGCATCAGGCCCCACTTCACCCCGGTGGAGAAGCCGGCGCCGCCGCGCCCCTTGAGGCCGGCGTCCTTGACGGTGCCGACTATCTCATCGGGGCTCATCTGACTCAGTGCCTTGCGGGCCGCTTCGTACCCCTGCTTGCTCTGGTATTCGTCCAGCCAGACCGGCTGGCCGTCATCGCGCAACCGCCAGGTGAGCGGATGGGTCTCGGGGGCACGGGCGATGCGGTTGGCGGTGCCAAAGGATGCCAAACTCATGGATAAGCCTCCAGGGTTTTCAGCAGACTGACGGCGTCGAGCCCACCGTAGGTATCGTCGTCGATCATCAGCGCCGGCCCCTTGTCGCAGTTGCCGAGGCAGCAGACCGGCAGCAGGGTGAAGCGGCCGTCGGCCGAGGTCTGGCCGGGGGCCAGATCCATGACTTCTTTCAGGCCGGCCAGCAGTTGCTCATGGCCGTTGATGTAACAGACCATGCTGTCACAGACACGGATGATGTGGCGGCCTACCGGCTGGCGGAAGATCTGGCTGTAGAAGGTGGCGACCCCTTCCACGTCGCTGGCAGGGATGCCGAGCACGGCGGCGATGGCATGGATGGCACCGTCCGGTACCCAGCCGCGGGCCTGCTGCACTATCTTGAGCGCTTCTATGCTGGCGGCGCGGGGATCTTCGTAGTGGTGCGTCTCATGCGCTATGGCATCGCGCTCGGCCTGGCTCAGGACGAAGTCGTCCTTCTGGCTTGGGACTAGGCCGTCTCCCTTGCTCTGGCATGCGCTCTGTCCCGCTGGGGACGATGTATTCTTGCACTGACATTGCTGGCTCATGAACTTAACCTTTTGTCGTTTATTCTTCTTGTCCCGTTGCGCCCCTGTGAGGACGCGGCGGGGACTTAACGATCCACATCCGACATGACGAAATCGATACTGCCCAGGTAGACGATGAGATCCGACACCATCTGGCCGCGGATCACCGAGGGGATCTGCTGCAGGTGGGCAAAGCTCGGAGTCCGGATCCGGGTCCGGTAGCTCATGGTGGAGCCGTCGCTGGTCAGGTAGTAACTGTTGATCCCCTTGGTCGCCTCTATCATCTGGAAGGACTCGGCGGCCGGCATCACAGGGCCCCATGACACTTGCAGGAAGTGGGTGATCAGGGTCTCGATGTCCTGCAGGGTGCGCTCTTTGGGCGGCGGCGTGGTGAGGGGGTGATCCGCCTTGAAGGGCCCCTCCGGCATGTTCTTCATGCACTGCTCTATGATGCGCATGCTCTGGCGGATCTCCTCGATGCGCACCGTGGCTCTGTCGTAGGCATCCCCATTGCTGCCCACCGGCACCTCGAACTCGAACTGATCGTAGCCGGAATAAGGGCGCCATTTGCGCACGTCGAAGTTGAGGCCGGTGGCGCGCAGACCGCCGCCCGTGGTGCCCCAGGCCAGCGCCTGCGCCGTGTTGTAGGCGGCGACGCCTATGGTGCGACCGCGCAAGATGCTATTGCGCATGGCGGCCTTCTCATACTCCATCAGGCGCTTGGGCAGCCAGCTCAGCAGGTTGTCCTGGATGAGGCGAGCCCAGCCGATGGGCAGGTCGTGGGCCACACCGCCGATGCGGAACCAGGCCGGGTGCATGCGCGCGCCCGTGATGGCTTCGATGATGGTGTAGATCTTCTGCCGGTCGGTGAAGGTGAAGAAGACAGGGGTCATGGCCCCCACGTCCTGGATGTAGGTGCCAAGGAACAGCAAGTGGCTCTGGATGCGGAACAGCTCCGCCATCATCACCCGGATCATGTCGACCCGGTTGGGAACCTTGATCCCCGCCAGCTTCTCGACCGCCAGCACATAGGGCAGGTTGTTCATCACCCCGCCTAAGTACTCGACCCGGTCTGTGTAGGGAATGTAGCTGTGCCAGGACTGGCGCTCGCCCATCTTCTCGGCACCCCGGTGGTGATAGCCGATGTCAGGCACGCAGTCGCGGATCTCTTCCCCGTCGAGCTGCAGCACCAGGCGGAAGGCGCCGTGTGCCGAGGGGTGGTTGGGGCCGAGGTTCAGGAACATGTAGTCCTCGTTCTCGTTGCCCCGGGCCATGCCCCACTCTTCGGGCTTGAACAGCAGGTTGTCCTGCTCCTGATCCTGCTTGACCGCATCGAGCATGAAGGGATCGAACTCGGTGGCGCGGGCCGGGTAGTCCTTGCGCAGCGGGTGTCCCTGCCAGCTCTTGGGCATCATGATGCGGGTGAGATGGGGGTGACCGTCGAAGGTGATGCCCATCAGATCCCAGACTTCCCGCTCGTACCAGTTGGCGTTGGGGAAGTGGCGGCTGACGGTGGGCAGGTGCAGATCGCTCTCCATCAGCGGCACCTTCAGCATCACATCGGCGTTACGGTCGATGGAGATGAGGTGATAGAAGACGGTGAAGTCGCTGCCCGGCAGGCCGTGGCGATGGCTGCGCATCCGCTCGTCGGTGGCGCTGAGATCAAACAGCATCACGAAGGGGGAGGGGAGCTTTTGCAGGAAGCCCATCACGTCCAGCAGCAGATCACGGGAGAGCCAGATCACCGGCACCCCGGTACGGGTGCTCTGCACAGTGAAGCGCTCGGCACCGAAGTGGGCGAAGAGTTCGCCGACCACCTGGGCATCGGCGTGATCCGCCGTCTGCCCCTGGGCCATGGTGTAGTTGCTTGGGAATTCTCGAGTCAGTTTCATGGTCAGATCTCATCCGGCGTGCGCAGGTTGGTGACTTGGATGCGCTCTTCCCGCTTGCGATCCTTCTCGGCCTGCATCTGGGGACGGTAGATCCCCTGATCACCCACCACCCAGGAGAGGGGGCGGCGCTCCTTGCCGATGGAGTCCTGCAGCAGCATCAGGGCCTGCAGGAACGCTTCGGGACGGGGCGGACAGCCCGGAATGTAGACGTCGACGGGCAGGAACTTGTCCACCCCCTGCACCACGGAATAGATGTCATACATGCCGCCCGAGTTGGCACAGGCGCCCATGGAGATGACCCACTTGGGTTCGAGCAGCTGTTCATAGAGGCGCTGGATGACAGGCGCCATCTTGATGAAGGGAGTACCGGCGATCACCATGAAATCCGCCTGACGGGGCGAAGCCCGGATGACTTCGGCGCCGAAGCGGGCCACGTCATGGGGGGAGGTGAAGGCGGTACACATCTCCACATAGCAGCAGGAGATGCCGAAGTTGTAGGGCCAGAGGGAGTTCTTGCGGCCCCAGTTGACGGTGTCTTGCAGCACCTCTTCGAGGCGCCCGATCATGATGCCGCGGGTCGCCTGCTGCGCCAGCGGGTCATCGACGGTCTGGCGCTGTTCCTGGGGGTAGCGCTCAACGGGCGCATCCGGGTCAATCCGGGTCAGGGTGTACTTCATGGTGCAACCTCAAAGGGAGGGTCGGTAATTCAATCAGTTTTTTTATCGTTCAGCTGTGGCTTGCGTGGCGACCACTCCAGGGCACCGATACGCCACAGGTAGATGAGGCCTACCAGCAGCAGGGTGATGAAGATGGTGGCTTCGATAAAGCCGACCCAGCCGCTTTCCCGAACGGAGACGGACCAGGCGAAGAGATAGAGCGCTTCGACGTCGAAGATGACGAAGAACATGGCGACCAGATAGAACTTGGCGGAGAAACGCAGACGGGCATTGCCGACGGAATCTATGCCGGATTCGAAGGGCCTGTTTTTGGCACGGCCATAGGCTCGTCCCCCCAGCAAGGCCGCGACGCCTATCATGGTCAGAACAGATGCGATGGCACCTATGACATAAATGGCAAAAGCCCAATGTTGAGCAGAAATATCAGCAAACATAGAGGTTTTTCCTAACCAAATTAATCATGCGACTTAACAATGACGTTACGCATTATGACACTTTCGCACTGATTTACATGTCATTTTTACGAGTTAATTATTAATCTGTTAACTGGAAATTAAAATTTGTTAATGGGTACGTTTTTTTGGCATGAATGTCAAAATGAGCGAGCCGGGGAGGGGGCGAGGATTTTCCCTGAAGGGGTGAGAGAGCCAAAATGGGAAGGGAGGCCACTGGCCTCCCTCAGGTGGGACGGATTAGAGGACAGAGCTGTTGCAAGGGGGGCAGTAACCAGGGGTCATCTGGTTCGGATAGGCACCAATGACGCGAAGACCGATATCTCCACCGGTGAGAATACGCATTTGGCCATCAGGCCACCGTGCTGCTTCAGATTAGCCCTCATTGGCCTCTATGCCATCCCCACCGCACGGGGGAAAAGGCTGATTGTTGCAGCTGCTCGACCAGGGCCGCCAGCTCCTCATAATCTTCCTGACTAATCCCGTAGCTGCCATCGGTTTGGGGCACCGCCTTGGGGCCCATCAGGCGTTTGGCGTGACCCTCGTAGTAGTCCAGCTCCAGTTGCAGGGCGTGATGGACATTGAGGGGAGGCGGCTGCTGATGGAGGCACTCATGCCATCCAGATCCGCCGGAATGCGGTTCTCTTCAACGTCGGCGGTTTTGTTGCCGAGCCCACTGGAGAGGCGCAACAGATGTTCGCTCTCCTGCGCCCGCACTGCACCGGTCATGCTGAGCTTCTCTTCGTTACTGTCGCCACCATAGAGGGGCTTGGCCGCCAGATAGCTATCTTGTTGTTGCAGATAATTTTCCGGCTGCTTGGTATTCATCACCACGGTGCCACCGATGGCATCGGAGCCGTGCAGGGAGGATTGGCCACCTCGATCTGCTTGATGTCATCGAGATCGAGAAGTTGAAGCGACCCACCTTGTCATTGATTTTATCGGCGCCAAAGCCGTTGCTGACGCGCACGCTGATGTTCTGTGGTCGCCAGCGGCTGGCGACCGAGACACCGGGGAATGTCCGGAGCCACGGGTCAGCTCGCTGGCGATCTGACGGTCCAGATCCTCCTGGGTGATGATGGTGATGGAGCCGGAGACATCGGAGATGTTTCTGTTGTTCTCGTTGCCCGGTGACAATGATAGTGTCATCGCTGCGCGCCTTCTCCACAGGGGAAGAGCGGCCGCGCCAGCCGAGGCACACCGGAGTGCCGGCCATGCCGGAAGCAGTTTGTTCGTAATGACAATTGTTTTTGTTTGGGTCTGAGGGCGACATTGCTTCGCAGAGGCCTGACCATTAGGTGATAAATGCAAATAATTACCATTTTGGTCTTGTGGTGTTGATATTACCGAGTTATTTGTTTTTAAAAAGATACTCCCGCGCGAGGCGGGAGCGGGGTGGTTAGGGCTTGAGCAACTGCAGCGACTCTTCTGCTGCCTTGCCTGAGAGAGGGTGATATCGACCCGGCGGTTCGCCTGGCGATGTTCGGCGGTGTCATTGGCGAAGCGGGGCGGGTGTCGGCAACACCCTGGGCTATGACCCGTCTGGCATCGAGCTGGGGGTTGGCCAGCATGGTCTGCACGATGGAGGAGGCCCGTAGCACCGAGAGCTCCCAGTTGCTGCGATAAAGCTCCACCTGGGGCCTGGGAATTATCGGTATGCCCGGTGACCACAACTTGCCCCGGAATATTGGCCAGAATGCCGGCGATTTTGTTGACCAGCGGGATGAACTGGGGCTGCAGAAACGCCGAATCGGCGGGAAGAGCGCCTTCTCGCCGATGCGGATCACCAGTTGACTGCCGAGTTGCTCCACCTCGAGATCCTTGGATTCAATCTGGGCCTTGAGCTGCTGTTCCAGCTTCTTCTTTGGTCACCTGCACCCACTCCTGCTCCTTGGTCTTATGGGGCCAGGCTCCGTTGCGCTAGGCTTTTCCGAGGCGCCAATGGTCTCGTTGAAGGGGTCAGATGCCGCGGCCATGAGCCTCTTTATCCAATAGGGTCTCTTTTTCGGCTGCTGGGAGTGGTTTTCGATTCAGGTTCCAGGAATCCGTGCCCCCCTGCATCACGGGAGAACCGGCGGGCAGAGAGATGAGACCTATCTTGCCAAGAGACTCGATAAAGCCCTGGATCAGTACCCGGGTCTCCGACTGCTTGGCCATGGCGAAGGAGTAGAGCACCACGAACAGGGCAAACAGCAGGGTCATGAAGTCGGCATAGGAGACCAGCCAGCGCTCATGGTTCTCCGGAGCTTCAGCCTTTTTCTTTTTCGCCACCATGGCCTCCGAGGTAGGGTTCAAGGGTCACTTGCAGCCGTTGTTGTGACTCGCCATCCACTATGCAGAGGATGCCGGTCAGGGTCATCTCCTTGTAGTGGCGGATCTGGTGGGCGAAGCCCTTGTAGCGGTTGCCAAAGGGCAGGAAGATCAGGTTGGCGGCGCCGACCCCGTAGATGGTGGCGATGAAGGCCACCGCGATGGCGCCACCGAGTTTGTCCGGCGCATCCAGCAGTCCCATGGCATGGATCAGGCCAAACACGGCACCGACTATCCCCATGGTCGGGCAGTAGCCCCCCATGGCTTCGTAGAATTTGACGGTCTGCTCGAGATCTTCCTGCTCGAATTCGATCTCGTTTTCCAGCACCTCGTGGATCTTGGTCTTCTCGTAGCCATCCACCATCATCTGCACCCCCTTTTTCAGGAAGGGATCCTTGATGTCATCGATCATCCCCTCCAGCGCCAGCATGCCGCTGCGCCGGGCGTTGCCTGCCAGAGTCTCCAGCAACTGGGCCTGCTCCAGCATGTCGAGGCGCAGGGGAGAGATGAGCCACTTGAAACGCTTGAAGGTCTTGCCGACCACGGAGAAGGGGAACTGGGTCAGGGCGGCACCCACTGTGCCCCCGATCACGATGAGAAAGGCGGGGAGATCGAGCAGGGCGCTGGGGTGCCCCCCCTCGATGATGTTGCCACCCAGGATGGCAGCCAGGGCCAGCAGCAAACCAATAAGACTCATTTGTCCATATCCCTATGCGTTGTGTGTGGCTAGTGTAGCCATTTAACTATCAGTTTTTCAAAACGAAATACAATCGGTGAGCAATATCCGGGAGCTAACCGGCACGGGGTTACCCTACTGTGTCGGCCCGAGTCGCACGATCATGAGGGCTGGCGGGCGCCAACATGGCAGCAAGGGGCAACCGGGTATCCTGGCCCCTTGGTCAAGTGGAGAGGGATTGTGCCGACAGGTCGGTGATAAAAAGAGAGTGATGGGCGAGGAGTGGTGGAGATCGGTCTTCCTCCCTCGGTTCTGGGGGCGCAGGAGTTCAAACGCAAAAAACCGACCCTGAGGTCGGTTTTTTATAATTTGGCGGTGGGGAGGGATGATTCGCCACTGCGTGGCTCACCCCTTCGGGGCGGCCGTTGGCCGTTCATCGCACCAAGCTGCTCTGCTCGAACCCGGCGAGGGTTCTCACCCTCCCTCCATGGGCATCAGTTTTTGCTGCGCCACCAGATGCAAAAAACCGACCCTGAGGTCGGTTTTCAATTTGGCGGTGGGTCGGGATTGACTCGCGCCATCCCTGGCGCTCGCCCTGCGGGCAGCCTGCGGCTGTCCAAGGGGGCTGTCCTGCCCCCTTGTCGAACCAGGGTTAGAACCGAGCCGCCCATCACCGGATAAAGTAAAAGGGCCTGTCTTGCGACAGGCCCTTTTACTTTATTTGGCGGTGAGGGAGGGATTCGAACCCTCGATACGTTGCCGTATACACACTTTCCAGGCGTGCTCCTTCAGCCACTCGGACACCTCACCAAATTTTTGACTGCTGTTTAACGTGTTCAATCGCCACGTGGTTCGCTACGCTGTTGCGCTGGAACGGGGCGTAATTTAGGGGAAAGCTGACTCGGGGTCAAACACTTTTCCCCTTATTTTTCAGAATCTTTATCGAATGCCTATCCCTTGCACAGAATGCCGGTTTTTTAAACCGGCTCAGGGTTTGTCCAAAATGATCAGGCTGTCGGGCAACTCGTTTTGATCCCGGGTCGCCGGAAACGCATCGGTCAGGATGGCGCTGGTGCGCTCCACGCACTCGAGGAAGCCCTGCTCCACCTCCTTGTTGCGCACTCGCACCACGAAGTCGTCGATGATCTGCTGCCACTGCGTGTTGTCTATGTGCTGGGCTATGCCGTCATCCACCAGGATCTCCACATAGTGCTCCGCCACCGAGACGAAGATCAGCACCCCGAGCCGGTCGCGGGTGCGGTGCAGCCCCTGCTCGACAAATTGCAGGCGGGCCATCAGGGCAGCCCTGTGCTGACGCACCTTTTTCGGGATCAGCCGCATCTTGATGGGGGTCCAGTGGAACAGCAGGCTCAGCAGCAACCAGACCGACCACTGCACCAGCAGGATCTCGTACCAGCCGAGCCAGAAGCCGAGCTGGAACACCAGCAAGGGGGTGAGCATGGCCAGCAGCGCCGCCCAGAGGGTGGGAATGTAGCGATACCCATCGCTGGCCGGAGCCAGCACCGTGACCAGTTCAGCATCAGTCTCTAGCTCCGCTTCGCGCACCTTGGCCTGAAGCGTGTGGAAGAACTGTTTAGAAATCATGATTTGTCTCTTTACTCCTGTTACCAGCCACCGGAGGCTCCGCCGCCGCCAAAACTGCCGCCACCACCGCGAAATCCACCGCCAGAGCGGCCAGAGGAGCGGCCAGAGGAGCCGGCACCAAATCCACCCGTTCGACGTCCCCCTCTTAACCAACCGCCACCACTGTGCAGAATCATGATGACGATCAGAACAATTACAGTGTGGAAAAATCGCCAGAGGTCGCTGAGTATCCCACCCTTGTTGTTGTTGTTGTTGTTGTTGTTGTTGTTGTCTGCCGGCCGGTACTCACCCGCCAGGGCCTGCATGATGCTCTGGCTGCCGGCCACCACGCCGGCCACCATGTCGCCGCGCTTGAAGGCGGGCAGGATCCGGGTCTGGATGATGTTGGCGGCGATGGCATCGGGCAGGGCGCCCTCCAGGCCATAGCCTACCTCGATGCGCACCTTGCGCTCATCCTGGGCGATCAGCAGCAGCACGCCGTTGTCCTTGCCCTTCTGGCCTATGCCCCAGTGGCGACCGAGCTGGTAGCCGTACTCCTCTATGGTTTCCCCATCGAGGCTGTCGACGGAGACCACCACCAGCTGGATACCGCTGCGCTTCTCGAAGGCCGCCAGCTGCTGGGTCAGCTGGTGGGCCTGCTTGCGGGACATCAGGGCCGCCTCATCCACCACACGTCCGCTCAGGGCCGGAAAGGTGGGCGCGGCTTGCAGCGCTACCGTCCAGAGCAGCAGCAAGGGGAGCAGCGCGCGCAACATCATGGTCATTGGAAGCTGACCTTGGGCGCCTCATCGGCACCGGGCTTGGCGCTGAAACTGGGTTTGGCCTCGAGATCCGAATAGAGCAGCTTGGACCAGATGACCCCCGGGAAGGTGCGGATCTCGGTATTGAACTGGCGCACCGCCTCTATGTAGTCGCGCCTGGCCACAGCGATGCGATTCTCGGTGCCTTCCAGCTGGGCCTGTAGGGTCAGGAACTGCTGATCCGCTTTCAGATCCGGGTAGCGCTCGACCACCACCATCAGGCGGGAGAGGGCGCTGGAGAGCTGATCCTGGGCCGCTTCAAAGGCCTTGAGCTGGGAGGGGTCGCTCACCTGCACGCTGCCGACCCGGGCGCGGGCATCGGTGACCGCTTTCAGGGTCTCCTGCTCGTGGCTGGCGTACCCCTTGACGGTGGCCACCAAGTTGGGAATGAGATCGGCGCGGCGCTGGTACTGGTTCTCGACCTGGCCCCAGCTCGCCTTGACCTGCTCATCCAGGGTGGGAATGTTGTTCATGCCGCACCCGGTCAATCCCAGCAGCAGGGTGAAAGTCAGCAGGCACTGGGTGGCCCTGTGCCGGAGTGAAGTGGCCATCTTGTTGTTCTCCATTGAAATTTCTGACGGATATCGGCTCACCATAGCAGCTTGTGGTCAACCCTCACAACGCCTCGGTAAGACGGGGGCACGGTAGCTCATGGAGACCTTGGGCAACTGGGGCTTGTCCTTGAGCCAGGAGGCCAGCTCGGCATCGCAACCATTGCCGGGTGGGATGGGGGCCTGGGGCTGGCAATCCGGGCTGTTCGCCGGGCAACGCAACCTGACGTGAAAGTGGCTGAAGTGGCCGACCCAGGGGCGCAGCTTGGCGACCCAGGGTTCATCGGCCGCCCGTTTGCACACCTCGGCCTTGATGACGGGGTTGACGAAGATGCGCGCCACCTCGGGCTTGCTGGCGGCGAGGCGCAGCAGATTGAGCTGCTGGGGGCCAAAGCGCCCCGGCAGCATTTTGTAGCTGGGCTCATCGATCAGCGCCCAC
This sequence comes from Aeromonas ichthyocola, assembly GCF_046087985.1. Classification (NCBI taxonomy): domain Bacteria; kingdom Pseudomonadati; phylum Pseudomonadota; class Gammaproteobacteria; order Aeromonadales; family Aeromonadaceae; genus Aeromonas; species Aeromonas ichthyocola. The sequence continues at coordinate 569,561 of NZ_JBJSWH010000003.1, read as the reverse complement.
TCCTTGGGGGCGTCCTGCTCCCATTTGCTGATGGGGCGGTTTGCCATCCGGAACCAGATGTCGGCGTCGAGGCCGGTCTGGTGGCTGCGATGGCCGGAGGTGAAGGGGCCGCCACGGGCCATGGCGAGATCGGCGATATAGAGATCCGGCATGCCGGCCAGCCTGGTCTGGTTGGCCAGGCCCTGCAAGTAGTGAATGAGATCGGGGTGACCGTAATAGCGCAGCCGCTTGGTGCGGATCACCTGATAACCGGGTCCCGTCAGCGGCAGGGATACGCCGTTTTTCAGACAACCGGCCGCGTAGCCGCCGATGGCTTCTGCATAGAGGGCGCTGGTGGTGAACAGCAGGGCAGTGGCGAACATGGGACTCCTGAAGATGGCGGGCTCAGACAGCCCCAAGCATACCAAGAGTGGCGGCCAGTCGTCATCCGCGCCGCCGCGCCGGTTGCAACCCATGGGCGGGCTCGCGCACAATGCGGGCCAACACGGGGCGGCAGGGCCGTTTCCATCATGTGAGGAGGATGAAATGAGAGTCAGTGAACTGGCATCGCGGGGGGGCGTGAACTGGCTGATGCCCCCGGCGCGGCGCTTCTACGGGGTCATGATCTGCCTGCTGCTGGCGAGCCTGGGCACTGTGGTGGCCGCGCTCTTGCTGGGGTATCCCGAGATGGGGCTGCTGCCCTGGGTCGGTCTGGTGTTTGGCGGCATAGTGCTGGTGATGATGGTGTTGCCGCGCAACTGGCAGCGCTGGCGGTTGGCGGAGCTCGCCTGGGACGACCATCACCTCTATCTGCTCAATGGTGGCGAAGACAGGGCCCTGGCCCTGCCGAGGGCGGCATTGGTGGGCATAGAGCGGGATCGCAAGGTGGGGCACGACGGTCAGTGGCTCGACTTCAGCCTGGATCTGGGACTGGATGGGGAAACCCTGGCAGACGCCACTGCCTTGCTGGGGCTGACCCGGGAAGGCACCCATGAGGTGGCCCCCGGTGTCTATCGCTTTGGTTTTAAACGGGCCTGGCACAGCCGCCGCGCCCTGAGCAGCTTGTTGGCCGTGCTGCAACCAGTCTGACTATTTTCTCGACAATTTATCGCAAAGCTCAGATACTCCCTCTGATTCGAATTGATCTTTCCTGCTCCGATAGTCCAAGAGATCAACGACTTGGGCCTCGAGGCAGGGAGTGCCACGGCATGATGCCATGGCTGGTCCGGCAGGGGGGTTGTGCCCTTACTCCAGGTCGGTGGATGCATAGAGAAGGCACCTTGAATCGAGAGTGGATGGCATGAAGATTTACGTAGGTAATCTGTCGTACCGGATGACGGCCGACGAACTGACAAATGTGTTCAGCCAATTTGGGCAGGTAGACAAGGTCGATATCATCATCGATCGCGATACCGGTCAGTCCAAGGGGTTTGGCTTCATTGAAATGCCTGTCAACGGGGATGCCGAGAAGGCCATCGCCGAGTTGCACGGCACCGAAATAGGTGGCCGGACCATCACAGTCAACCAGGCCAAACCGAAGACAGATGCACCTCGTGGTCGCCCCCAGCGCCATCGTTGAATCGTCTCGATAACGAGAAACGGCATGGAGCAATCCATGCCGTTTTTGTTTGCCTCGCGCTCAGTGGCGGGATCAGGGCACATCGTAACCCAGGGCGGCCTTGCGGATGCGGAACCACTGCTGACGGTTGAGCTGGATGGACTCGGCCGCCACGGCGGCGGCGATCCGCTCCCGCTTGCCCGAGCCGATGAGCGGCAGCGGCTGGCTCGGCAGCATCATCACCCAGGCGTAGACCACCTGCTCTATGTGCTGAGCGCCCACTTCATGGCGGATCTGCTCGAGCTCGGCCCGCAGCGGGGCATAGGCGGGATCGTTGAACAGCCGTCCGCCACCGAGGCAGGACCAGGCCATGGGTTTGATGCCCAGTTGCTGGCACTGATCCAGGGCGCCATCCAGCGTTCCTTCCTGGTGCAGCGGCGAGATCTCCAGCTGGTTGGTGACCAGGGGGAAGGGCAGGCGGGATTGCAGCAGCGCGAACTGGTGGGGCGTGAAGTTGGAGACACCGGCGTGCTTGATCTTGCCCGCCTGCTTGAGACTGATGAAGGCCTCGGCCACCTCGTCGGCATTCATCAAGGGATCCGGGCGGTGGATCAGCAGCAGATCCAGGTGATCGGTGCCGAGCTTTTGCAAGGAAGCCTCGGCGCTGGCGACGATGTGGCCCTTGCTGGTGTTGTAGTGATTGAGGGCGTGTTCCGGCTTGGCGGTGAGGGCGATGCCGCACTTGCTGACAAGCTCCATCCGGCTGCGCAGGGAGGGCTCCAGACGCAGGGCCTGGCCGAAGGCCTCCTCGCACTGGTAACCGCCGTAGATGTCGGCGTGATCTATGGTGGTGACCCCGAGATCCAGGTGGTATTTCATCAGATCCAGCAGGGCGGCCGGGGAGAGTTGCCACTCCATCAGGCGCCAGTAGCCCATGATGAGGCGGGAGAAGGTGGGGCCTTGATGGTGCAGGGCAAGACGGGATACGGACATGGTGACTCCTCTACGGATAAAGAGACGGACAAATAAAGGCAGAATCAATGCTGCCAGCATCTTGGTCTCTTCTGGCGGACAAGGCAATAATGCCCCCCTCGCGAATTCGAACTATGGTTCTGACCGACACAGGGGCCCGGGCGCAGAGACGGGCCAAAAAGACGATGGAGGGGTTGTGATGGAAGGATTTGCCGCCAGGCTGCAGAGCCTGATCGGGGAGGGCAGCGTCAGCGCCTTCGCCCGCAAGGTGGGGCTGAGTGAGGCCCTGATCCGCAAGTATCTGAAAGGGGCCGAGCCCGGTCTTGGCAAGGCGAACCAGATCGCCATGGGGGCCAACTGCTCCCTGGAGTGGCTCGCCACCGGCTGCGGTTACCTCTATCGCCAGGCCGAGGTGGTGGACAGGGACGCGCTGGCGGCGGCGGGGGCGCTGGTGCAGGAGACGCTCCCCGGCCAGCCGCTGCCGGACGAGCAGCATCTGGTGACCCTGCTCGCCTATTACCAGTTCCTGCGCAGCCACAAGCAGGCGGACGGTTTTCTGGATCTGGCGCGGGCGCGGGAGTTCGGCCGCCATCTGGCAGAGGCCTGAGGCCGCCGGGGTCCCCGGCAGGGCGCCATTCTTCTGATACCCTCTAAGCAATGGACAAATCCAAGGACACACAGATGAGTTATCTGATCCTGGGCAGTGGCGGATTGGGGGGGGGCCTGGCCCACGAACTCGCCAGCCGTGGCGAAGAGTGGTTGCTGGCGGGCAGGCAGTTGCCAAAAGGGCTGGATCCCGCCTGCTATTTCCCGTTGCAGGAGGTGGACCCGCTCTCCTTCGAGGCCCTGTTCACCCTCTATGACGCCACCACATTGCCGAGGGTGGTGATCAACACCATAGGTCTGCTGCACGATCTCAATCACATGCCGGAGCGGCGGGTGGAAGAGGTGAGCCCCCAGTGGCTTGGGGAGAGCCTGCAGGCCAATGCCTGGCCCCACCTGGCCCTAGGGGCCAGCCTGAGCCGGCTCATGACCCCCGAGAGCCAGCTGTGGCTCTGCTCTCTCTCGGATCTGGCGGGCAGCCTGGGGACGGGCAACCTGGAGGCCGTCGGGCGCTACAGCTACCGGATGAGCAAGGCGGCCCTCAACATGGGGGCCAGGATCCTGGCCGCCGAGTGGGCCGAGCGCTTCCCCGGCGCCGGTGTCATCACGGTTCACCCCGGGCTCATGGACACCCCCATGCAGCAACCCTTCCGGCAGGGGCTTGACCCGGCCCTGTTGCAGGATCCCGCCCTGGTGGCGCCGCAGTTGCTGGATCTCCTGGCCTCGCTGACCCAGGCGCACTCCGGCCGTTTCGTGGACTTGCATGGCCAGCCGCTGCCCTGGTGAGCCGCCGGGCTCACATTCCCGCCCCCCATCCCTTGCCAGCATGATGCCGGCTGGTTAATGTCATGCTCCTGCATCAGGAGGATGACATGCGCTATATCGATTTACGAAGTGATACCGTGACCCAACCCACGGAAGCCATGCGCCAGAGCATGCTGCATGCCGAGGTGGGAGATGATGTCTACGGGGAAGATCCCAGCATCAATGCGCTCGAGCACAAAGGTGCCGAACTGCTGGGCAAAGAGGCGGCCCTGTTCGTGCCATCCGGCACCATGTCCAACCTGCTGGCGATGATGAGCCACTGCCAGCGCGGGGAAGGGGCCGTGCTGGGTTCTGCCTCCCACATCTATCGCTACGAGGCGCAGGGCTCTGCCGTGCTGGGCTCGGTGGCCCTGCAGTCTGTCCCCACGCAGGCCGACGGTACCCTGGCCCTGAGCGACGTGCGGGCCGCCATTGCCCCCGATGACGCCCACTTCGTCCAGACCCGGCTGGTGTGCCTTGAAAATACCCACAATGGCAAGGTGCTGCCGCTGCATTACCTGCGCGAGATGCGCGACTTTGTGGATGAGCACGGCTTGCTGCTGCACCTGGACGGGGCCCGCCTCTTCAATGCGGTGGTGGCGAGCGGCGAGCCGGTCGCGGCGATAGCGGCCCCCTTCGACAGCATCTCCGTCTGCCTCTCCAAGGGGCTGGGGGCGCCGGTCGGTTCATTGCTGGTGGGCTCCCATGGCTTTATCGCGCGGGCCAGACGGCTGCGCAAGATGCTGGGGGGCGGCATGCGTCAGGGGGGGATCCTGGCCCAGGCCGCCCTGTTTGCCCTGGATCAGCACGTCACCCGGCTGGCGGACGATCATCGCCGCGCCAGGCGCCTGGCTGAGGGGCTGGCCCCCTTGCCCGGCATAGCGCTCAATATGGAAGAGGTGCAGACCAATATGGTGTTCCTGCGCTTGACTCAGGGGGATCCCGCCACCTTGCTCGGCTTCATGAAGGAGCGCGGCATCCTCTTCTCCGGCTATGGAGAGCTGAGGCTGGTGACCCATCTGCAGATCACCGATGACGACATCGACGAGGTGATAGATGCCTTCACCGAGTTTCTGAACGGCTGAGTCTGATCGGCATGAAGCGAAGAAGGGCGCCTGATGGCGCCCTTCTTGTGTCTCTGTACCGAAGAATCACCCCTGGCGCTGGCCCGTGATCAGCATGGCCTCGTCGGTGGCGTCGTAGATCATGATGGCCAGATGGGTGACCTCGCCGCCAAAATCGGCCAGGGGCACCAGGGTCAGGTTCTGGTACATGTGGGGTGCCGAGCCCGTGATGGGGCGATAGTTGGAGAAGCGCAACAGATAGGGGCGCTGCTCCCAGGTGCTGAAGGCGCGGTTGTTGAGCTTGAACACCATGTTCGCCTTGCGTTCCAGCCAGGCGCGGTCAACGTCGGGGAAGAGATCGAACAGCACCTGATCGCGCACCTCGCCGGCCAGTCGGCCGCTGTGGCTCTCCATGAAGCCGTTCCATACCTGAACCCGGTAGCCCTTGTCGAGCACGACCAGCCCCACATCCAGGTTCTGGACTATGTTCATCAGCCAATGAAATTCCCGGATTTCCATGGTCACTCCTGGTGCCTGAGTCTATGTTGTTGATGCTGCAAGGTGCTGATTGGCAACCGTTAAAGCATATGCATGATCTTGTTGTTCATGGTGGCGATGGAGTCTTCGGTGAACAGCAGCAGCAGGTCGCACTGCACCGCATACCCCTGCACCCGGTAGTTGATCTCGATGGCCAGGGTGCGGCGCCAGCGGCTCTGGTTGGTGCGAATGAGATCCCTAATGGGTCTGTGCTGACCGAGCACCACGGGATGGCCCTGGCTGAAGGGGGTGTCGAGCTGGTTGGCATAGCCGCGCAGGAAGGCCCCGATCAAGACGTTGGCGGTATCCATCAGCAGTTCCAGTTCGGCGTTGTGATCCAGCACCCCCTGATGGTTCATCAGGCGTGCCAGATCCTGGAAGCTGGCATCGTGAAACAGCAGGAGCGCCTCGCCGGCGATACCGGCCCCGATGAACCCCTGGCAGACGGCGGAGAGGGTATCCGACTCGGCGGCGGCCGAGAGGGCCATGTGCAGCTCGGAGACCTCCAGCACGTTGACGTTGGGGATGGGCAGCAGCACGAAGGCATCCAGCAGGCGAGCCAGCAGATCGGCCCCCTGGCCCATGGCGACGTTGGCGAGCTCCTGATAGACATCCCGCAGCTCTGGGGTGAACTGGATGGTGCTCTCGAGGGGGGCGTGACCGGGGACGGCAAGGGCGGGTGCGGCGGCCGGGTGGGGCGCCGCTTGCCACAAGCCGTGGCGGCTGAGCAGGGCGAGCAGGCTCTCCGGTGAGGCCGGTTTCTTGATGAAATCGAGGGCCCCGAGGGCCATGACGCGGGCGTGGGCTTCCGGCTGGATGTCACCGGAGACCACTATCACCTTGCTGCGCAGCCCCTCGCGCTTGAGGGTCTCCAGCACGCCATAGCCGTCCATTTCTGGCATGGTCAGATCGAGAAAGATCAGATCGCCGTGGCCCATCAGGATCTGCTCAACCCCTTCCAAGCCGTCAGCGGCCTGGTGCAGGGTGACATTCCAGCCGGCAGGCAGGGCGCGCATCAACTGCTTGCGAGCGAACCCCGAGTCATCACATATCAATACATTCATAGTGTTAGCCGACCTGTGCAACGAGGATTGCGCTAAGTGTGGGCGATCAACCGTCAGATGCAACGGGCAGCGGCATGGCCGGCAAAAATTGATCGTCCCGCTGATGATGGCGATAGCGTGCGGAGTATTTCTCGACGAAATCGGCAAACATCTTAACACGCAACGGGGTGAACTGGGGCTGGCAATGGAGCATGTAGAAGGGGCGCTTGCCCGACTGCCAGTCCGGCAGCACGGCGACCAGCTGCTCATCTTGCAGGAAGGGGTGCACATAGTGCAGGGGGGCATTGACGATGCCGAGGTGGCGCCGGGCTGCCCGCACGGCGGCCTGGGTCTGGTTGACGTTCAGGCGCGGTGTCCGCTTGACCTGCACCGTCTGCTGGTCCCGCCCACTCAGCTGCCAGTGCTGGTGGGGCCAGCAGTAGATGAGATCGTGCTCTTCCAGCTGCGCCGGGTGGGAGGGGATGCCCATCTTCTCCAGATAGAGAGGGGAGGCAAACAGGCCGTACTCGATGTAACCGAGGCAGAGGGCATTGGGCAGGGTCTGGGAGAGCTCGCCGTTGAAAAACACCAGATCCCTGTCCTGATCACAGAGGGGGGCGTGATCGTTGGTCTGGCTGATGTCGAACTGCACCCCGGGATAGCGCAGACCAAAGTCAGCCAGCATGTCGACCAGTATGGTATTGGAGAGGGCGATGGGCGCGGCGAGGCGGATGAGGCCGCTGATGTCCCTCTCCTGGCCCTGGATCTCGCCGGTCGCCTGCTCGATTTCGGCCAGCGGCGTGCACAGGCGCTCGTAATAGCGCAGCCCCTCGTCGGTGAGGCGCAGCTTGCGGGTGGATCTGTGCAGCAAGGCGCACCCGAGCTGTTCTTCCAGTTGTGAAATGCGTCGACTGATGGTGCCGGTCGGCATGCCCAGCGCGGCGGCGGCGTGGGAGAAACCGCCCTCTTGCACCACCTTGACGAACAGATAGAACTCTTCGATGTACTTCATAAGCGGCTTAGGGGGTGTTTGTAACAAGCCCGTGACCTTATGAAGAGTCGCCAGGCTTGGCAAGCGCAATCCGGCGTTTAATTGATCTGGATTAGATTCGACTCGCGCTGGTACTGATTGAGCAAATGGACGAAGTCGGCGGGGGGGCGGTCCAGGCTGTTGTCCGGCACCAGGAGATCATAACCCAGCAGATCCCGCAGTCTGGCCATGCGGTTGCCCAGCATGGCGATCACCCCATCGTATTGCTGGCCTGAGGGGGAGCGAAAGCGGCTCTCCTCCAGCAGCCCCTCGCCCAGCAGCCCGCTGCCGCAGCCTCCGGTGAGGCAGTCGGGGCGCTCGCTGCTGATGGCCTGCAACAGCACGGCGCGCTGCTCGGTCAGCAGGCGAACGGCCAGCCTGGGTGTGATCAGCGTCAAAAAATCGTCGTAATCCTTAATCTTCAAACCTATGTAGGGCAGGGGCACCAGATCCCACCCTAAATGGATACGTGGTTGGTCAATTCGCTGAATATTTCTCCATTTCAGGATCCAGCCACCGTACTTATGGTGATATTGCAGACAATCCTGACACAGGGAGAGACTAAAATGAGGCTCAGCCAGTTTCAGCGCCCCGACAAGAATTGTCATCAGACCAGTCAGCAGGAGGAAGATGACCGGCATTAATAGTTGTTCAGGAAAGAAAAAAAGTATAAAAATCATAGCAATGGTTATGACCATGCCCAACAATACCAGTGTGAGCCCATTTCTTCTGACCATGGGGATCACATGTAGCGTTTTCATATGATTTCGGCCCTTTTTCACCTGCCTGTTTCCAGATTATGGGTCGGAACGGATTTTGTACCAGCACGGACGCCTTTGCCAAAAACGGGCCCTGGCTGGTTCTGCCATGAGCTTTCAGCATGAATCATCACGCAACATGAATACGCTAGACGAACGCCTGCTTACCGCGATGGACGTGCTCCATACGCCCATCTGGGTCTATGACATCCAGCGTCACCACATTTACTGGGCCAATGGCTCCGCCCTGGGGTTGTGGGAGGCGAGCTCCCTGGCCGAGCTGCAATCCCGCGACTTCTCGGCCGACATGGCCGCCGCCATCGATCTGCTGTTGCAGCGTTATCTCGGTGATTTTCAACAGGATCGCAGTTACAACGAGTGGTGGACCCTCTCCCCCAAGGGGGTCAAGAAGCAGGTCTATCTGCGCCTCTCCGGCATCCAGCTCGCCGGGCGCCAGATGATGATGACGGAGGCGGTCATCGATGCCGACACCCTCTATCAGGAGTCCTCCCTCGCCACCGGCGATACCCTGGCCTGCCTGTTCGACAACGAGGGGGCACTCGAGAGCGGCAACCACCACTTCGACATGTGTTTCGGCACCGGCATCACCCGGCTGGCCCAGGTCTTCTCCGGTGACGATGAGGCCTTCTACACCCGGCTCTCCCGGGTGGGGGAGGTGGTGGCCGAGGGGGAGTGCCGGACCCAGAAGGGGATGCGCTGGTTCCAGTATCAGTTCCGCCACATCCAGCAGGGTGCGCGGATCTTGCTGACCATGCGGGACATCACGGATCGCAAGCTCGAGGAGCTCGAACACCGTCACCTGGCCTGGCACGACTCCCTCACCGGCCTGCTCAATCGCTATGGCCTGATGAAGTCCCTCGAGGCCTATTGCGGCCTGGGGGGGCGCTTTGCCCTGGTGTTCATGGACCTGGACAACTTCAAGCTGGTCAATGACAACTATGGCCACAAGGCGGGGGATCGCCTGCTGGAGCGGGTGGCCGGCCGGCTCAAGCAGATCTGCCCGCGGGATGTGGAGCTGGCGCGCCTCGGCGGGGACGAGTTCACCGCCCTGGTGCCCCTCAGTCAGGCCAGCGAGCGGGCGCAGGAGGTGGCTGATCTCATGCTCTCCCAGATGAGCAAACCGCTGCAGCTGAGCGGGGTGCCTGAGGTCACCATAGGCGGCAGCATCGGCATCGCCATCTATCCGGACGACGCGGACGACGGGGACAACCTCATCACCCGTGCCGACATGGCCATGTACCAGGCCAAGCAGATGGGGCGCCTGCGTTGGCAGCGCTTCACCCCCAGCATGCAGCAGAGCCTGCACCGCAAGCTGACCCTGAAGCAGTTTCTGGCCAAGGCCGTCGGCAGGGGGGAGCTGAGCCTGCGCTATCAACCCCAGGTGGACGTGGCCCAGGGGAAGCTCATCGGCCTGGAGGCCCTGCTGCGCTGGTACAACCCCGTGCTTGGGCACGTCTCGCCGGCGGAGTTCATCCCGCTTGCCGAAGAGATGGGGCTCATTCGTGAAATAGGGAGCTGGGTGCTCGCCACCGCCTTGGCCCAGATGGGGGAGTGGCAGCGCCAATGGCAGGTGCGGGTGCCGGTGTCGGTCAACCTCTCCGGCTTCCAGCTCTCCGCCTCCCTGCCGGGACAGGTGGCGCAGCAGCTCAGGGAGTCCGAGGTCGAGGCGGGCCTGCTGACGCTGGAGCTGACCGAAACCGTGCTGATGCTGGACATGAAGGGTTGCATCGAGATCCTCGACGCCCTGAGCGAGCAGGGGATCAAGATCGCCATCGACGACTTTGGCACCGGCTACTCCTCCCTGGCCTACCTCAACCGTCTGCCCATCGACACCATCAAGCTGGATCGCTCCTTCGTGGTGGGGCTGAACCTGCCGGTGATCCGGGCCACCGTGGCCATGGCCACCAGTCTGGGGCTCGGGATCCTGGCGGAAGGGGTGGAGGACGAGCACGAGCTGGCGGCCCTGCGGGCCCAGGGCTGCCACGTCTTCCAGGGCTTCCTGTTCAGCCCCCCCATGACCCCGGAGGAGGTGGCGGCGGCAGGCTTCGGGATCCGGTGCAAGCTTGGTCACTATCCGCTGATCGGCGGCTGAGCCCGCCGCTGACAATGTGCGGCATGTCCCATTTCAGGAGCGCGACATGCCAAATTAAACATAATTAATCGAATTTTTGTCTCATATCATGGGATTCATTAGACGTTATCGCTAGTATGCGCGCTCATTCCTTGGTAATGGAGTATCACCATAATGAGTCAAGCCGCAGTGAACGAGCGTCCGGCCAGTCCCAATGGCTGGTTGAACCGCTTCCTGAACGGGGTCGAGAAGGCGGGTAACAAGCTGCCGGATCCCGCCATGTTGTTCCTCTATGCCTTGCTGATCGTCTGGGTCGGCTCCTGGATAGGCTCCCAGTTCTCCTTCGATCTGGTCAATCCCCGCACCGGGGAGGCCGTGGTGGTCAACAACCTGTTGACCGGGGCAGGGCTGGCCGAGTTTCTCGCCAGCATGGTCACCACCTTCACCGGCTTTGCGCCGCTCGGCATAGTGCTGGTGGCCATGCTGGGGGTCGGGGTGGCCGAGCAGTCCGGCTTCATCAACACCGGCCTGAAGAAGTTGCTCAAGGTGACGCCGGCGCGCTTCCTGACCCCCATGCTGATCCTGGTGGCCATCGTCAGCCATACCGCGGCAGATGCGGGCTATGTGCTGGTGATCCCCATCGGCGGCATCATCTTCCACGCGGCGGGCCGTCACCCGCTGGCGGGCATAGCTGCCGCCTTTGCCGGGGTCTCCGGCGGCTTTGCCGCCAACTTCCTGCCCTCCGGCGGGGATGCCCTGCTGCAGGGGTTCACTCAGTCGGCGGCCCAGCTGCTCGACCCCGACTACATGGTCAACACCCTGTGCAACATCATCTTCACCGGCGCCTCCTCCCTGCTGATCATCTGCGTGGGCTGGTTTGTCACCGAGAAGATAGTGGAGCCGCGCCTCAAGCAGGTGCCCCTCAACGAGGATCTGGAGAGTGCCGACGAGATGGGGCGCTACAGCGCGCAGGAGAGCCGGGCCTTCAACTGGGCCGGGTTTGCCATGCTGGCGGCCGTGGTGCTGCTGGGGCTGGCCCTGTCCCCGGACGACTCGCCGATGCGGGCACCGGATGGATCGCTCACTACCTTCGCGGCACCCGTGATGAAGTCCATAGTGCCCCTCATCTTCCTGCTCTTCATCCTGCCCGGCATCGTATACGGCTTCGTGGCGGGGAGCTTCAAGAGCGGCAAGGATGTGATCGATGCCATGTCGGCCACCATGAACAAGATGGGCTCCTACATGGTGATGGCCTTCTTCTGTGCCCTCTTCATCAAGGCGTTCGGTGACTCCAACCTGGGAACCCTGCTGGCCCTCTCCGGCGCCGAGGTGCTCCACGCCCTGGCGCTGCCGGGGGAGGTGACCATAGTCGGCATGATACTGCTCACCGCCAGCGTCAACCTGGTGGTGGGCTCGGCCTCGGCCAAGTGGGCCCTCATCAGCCCCATCCTGGTGCCCATGCTGATGGCGGTGGGGATCTCCCCCGAGCTGACCCAGGCGGCCTATCGGGTGGGGGATTCCGCCTCCAACATCATCACCCCGCTGATGGTGTTCTTCCCCCTGGTGGTGGTCTATTGCCAGCAGTATGTGAAGAGCACCGGCATCGGCACCCTGGTCTCCATGATGCTGCCCTACTCCCTGGCCTTCCTGGTGAGCTGGACCTGCTTCCTGCTGCTCTACTGGGCGCTGGGCTTCCCGCTCGGGCTGCAGGCCCCCTATGTGTATCCTGCCCCTTGAGGGTGTGCGAGGGAGCCTTGGGCTCCCTCGTTTTTTTCGCTATGGTGTGACCTCATTTTGGAGGTGCCATGAATCAGACCATCGATCTTATCCTTTCCCATCGCTCCATTCGTCAGTTCACTGCCGAGCCGATCGCCCCGCAGCAGCTGGATGCCATTCTCGCCGCCGCCCAGTCCGCCTCAACCTCGAGCTTCATGCAGGTGACCAGCATTGTGCGGGTGACTGCGACCCGAGGCGCGTCAGCAGTTGGCCATGCTGGCGGGCAATCAGCCCTATGTGGTGCAGGCGGCCGAGTTTCTGGTGTTCTGCGCCGATTACCATCGTCACAGCCAGATCGTGCCCGAGGCCCAGACCGGCTATGCGGAGCAGTTGCTGATCGGTGCCATCGACGGCGCCCTGATGGCGCAAAACGCCTTGCTGGCGGCCCAGTCGCTGGGGCTGGGCGGGGTCTATATCGGCGGCATTCGCAACCATCCGGCCGAGGTGAGCGAACTGCTCGGCTTGCCCCATCAGGTGATCCCGCTGTTTGGCCTCTGCCTTGGTCATCCTGCCCAGCAGCCGGAGCAGAAACCCCGTCTGCCCAAGGGATTGGTGGTGCATCAGGAGCGCTACCAGCACGAGCTGGATCGCGACCTGCTGGCCCGGTACGATCAGCAGATCGCGGACTACTATCAGGCCCGCAGCAGCAACAACAAGCAGCAGACCTGGAGCGGCCAGATCCGCGCCATTCTGGGCAAGGAGTCCCGCCCTTTCATGCTGGGCTTCCTGCAATCGCGGGGCTTTAACCTCAAGTAATGGCGCTGATGGGCGATACTATGGTGAGGTGACCGTCATGGTCATCATCCCCTGATCCTGCAATCTCTCCCTGAGACCGGGGGCACAGCTTGGTGACAAATCGTGGGCAAGGGGGGATCTGCAGGCTACCTTAAGTGGGTAAGCTGTTGTAGGATCACGCAATTGGATAGGAACAGGGGTTTGGACATCCTATGATTTTAACTTTGGTATTGCTGTCTATTGGCGCACTCCTGTTTTTGGTTATCGCCTATAACGTGGTGCAGCAATATAAGCAGAAGGCAGAGGCGGACAAGCGTCACGCCGTTGCCAGACACAAGACGGTGGCCGACGAGACCGAAGAGGTGCTGCTGAACGTCAATCTGGTGCCTTTTTCCAAGAACATGGTGTTGCTGTTGCAGCACCGGATCCTCGATGCCTATCGCGCCATCGCCCAGGTCATGCCGAACCCCCAGGTCAAGCAGCGCATCATCGACGTCCAGACCCAGATCAAGAACGTGCAGGAGAACTACAGCAGTCAGGACGAGGGGCACTTCAAGACCCCGGAGTCCGACCGTCAGGCGATCCAGATGCTGCAGCTGGCCAAGAAGATGCGGGCCGTGCTGCGGGTCGAGCACAACAAGGGCAAGATAGATCCTCAGGGGTTCGCCCAGGAGGATCGCCGCCTCGAGCTGATGCAGCTCAAGATCAACATCGCCAACCTGATCAAGCGGGCCATGGATGCCCAGATCCAGGGGCAGTACGGCACCTGCCGTCAGCTCTATACCAAGGGGCTCGGCGCCCTGGCGAGCGTGGGCGACAAGGATCCCTATCTGCTGGCCCGTGAAGAAGATATGCGGCAGGGGCTCAAGGAGCTTGAAGAGCTGCAGCAGCAAAACAGCGCGCAGGATCTGCAAAACATCAAGGACAAGGAAGCCGACGAGCTCGATGTCCTGTTTCAACCCAAGAAGAAATGGTAAGCATGTCCATTCACTCGATTCCACACTGGGGCCAATGGCCCCATTTGTTTCTCAGCTGCTGGCCGAACTGGCCGCCACTGGCGTCATAATTTCACAGCCAACGGTCGATCACCTCTGTTATCGGGCAGGCTACCCTGCAGGAGTACCGCGCGCTATGTGCTGTGCTGGCTGAGGCAGGCACCTTGCTGGTGGAGGGTATGATTGGCGGACGTCCCATCGCCACTTATCAGTTGCATCAGCCGCTGTTGGCTGGCGAGGTGCAGGTACCCTGTATCGAGCTGGCTGCACCGAAACCGGGTCGCGTCCATCAGGCGGGGCTGGAACATATCGAGCTGGTGGTCGCCTTCGCTGCAAGATCTGGTAGCGCGCTATCCCGAGCTGCCATTCAAAACCGGCAACATGCAGGATACCCGCAACCCGATATCGGCCTGATGTTGCCCTCCGGACAGATCAAGTTTCACCTGCGCTCGCTGGCTGAGGTGATCGCCGAAGAGGTGGCGACCGGCGCTGTGGTCGCGGTGCCTGCGGATTATTTCGATCAGGAGTGATCCTGCTCGCAAATGCGGTGCGAGCCTGACAGGCTCTTGAATAACGCAGCAAAAGGGGTCACCGGTGTGACCCCTTTTGTTATCTGGCGGTGCTTGGTTGCGAGAGCGCCATCTGCTCGTGGGTGACCCTGTTTGGGCTGAGCCTTTTACCCGTGTGGTGGGGTTGCTGGGCGGGCAGTGGCGATTGGCTTCGCTGCTTGAGACGGCCGAGCCAGAGGCTCAAGCCCGCTGTCAGGATGAGGACCAGTTCAATCCCCATGACCAGACCGCCCAGCTCACCCTGCTCCCAGAAGGGATGCAGGTAAAGCCCCCCCAGACTGGCTCCCAGATAGTAGGCCACCAGATAGAGGGAGGAGGCGAGGGCGCGGTTGTGTTCGACATGATGACCGACCCAGGCACTGGCGCAGGCGTGTGCCAGGAAAAAGCCGAAGCTGGAGATCAGCAAGCCACTCAGGCATCCCAGCAGACTACCCAGCAGCAGCCACAGGCTCCCGATAGCCATCAGGGCGATCCCCACTAGCAGCATCCGTTGTGCCCCCCAGCGGTTGGCAAAGCGGCCGCTCAAGGAGGAGGCCACCGTCCCCGAGAGATAGGTGAGAAACAGCATGCCGAGCCACTGGGTGGGCAGGGAGAAGGGGGGCTTGGCCAGCAGGAAGGTGAGGTAGCTGAACTGGTTCAAAAAACACCATAAAGTTGAGTCCCCCGATAAGGTAAGCCCCTACCAGCAAGGGATTGGTCAGGTGTTGCTGCAAGGCGCGAGCAAATTGGCCGCGAACGGGGGCGCTCGCCACAAAGCGGGTCTGATGGGGCAGCAGCCAGAAGACCAGCGGCAGCAGCAAGACAGGCTGATCACACCAATCCCCAGAAAGGTATGCTGCCAGTCGCCAAACCAGCCTGCCAGCAGGCCGCCGACCACCCGACCGGCAATGCCACCGAGGGAGTTGGCGGCAATATCGACCCCCACCGCCGAGAGCAGCGCCCGTTTGCTGAACTCTTCCCCATATAGGCAATCGCGGTCGCGGGCAGCCCTGCCAGCAGCGCCCCTGCAGGATGCGTAGCAGCAGCAGGGAGCCAAACTGCTCAACCAGCGGGATTAACAGTGAGAGCAGGATCGCCAGGGTGAGTGTCCCCAGCATGACCTGCCGACGGCCATGGCGATCCGCCAGTCTGGCGCAGATCAGCAGGGAGGCGGCGAGGCCTGCAGTGCATCCTGCCAGGGTCCAGCTGGCCGAGAGGGCGTTGACCGAGAAGACCTCGGCAATCAGGGGTAACAGGGGATGGGTCTGGTAGAGGTTCAGAAACACCAGAAAAGAGCCCAGGCTGAGGGCCAGGGTTGCACGTATCCACTCGCGACTTCCAACTTCAATCATTGCGTATTGTCCTGACTACTTTTGGTCAGGGTAGAGTCCTTGCGGTTATAAATATAATATATTTAAGTTATCCATCTCATAAGATGAATTGATACATGGATCTGAAACAGCTCACCTATCTGCTGGCGGTCAGGGATGCCGGCTCATTTACCAAGGCAGCCAACAGCTGCACGTGGCGCAACCGGCCATCAGCATGGCCATCGCCAAACTGGAGCAGCAGCTCGAATTGCGGCTGTTTGATCGACAGGACCGGGCGGTACGGCTCACCCCGGAGGGAGAGGTGCTCTGTCGCCATGCCGAGCGTCTGTTGCTGCAGATGCATCAGGCCGAGGCCGAGATGGCCGAGCTCAAGGGGCTGGAGCGGGGGGAGGTGCGGATCGGGATCCCCTACATGATGGGCTCCTACTATTTCCCCCCTCGTCTGATGGCCTTCAAGCATCGCTACCCCGGCCTCAAGATCCGGGTCGAAGAGGCCGGCACCCGCGAGCTGCTCAGCCGGATGGTGGATGGCTCCCTCGATCTGGCCATTCTCATCACCAGTGACTCTGCCGCCCGCCATCGAGGGGGCCATCTGCTGAGCGAAGAGATGTTGATGGTGGTGGGGGACGAGCACCCCTGCGCGGCGCATCAGCCGTCACCCTCTCGCAGTTCTTTGCTCAGGAGTTGGCGCTGTTTCGCCGTGGCTTTTATCACCGGGAGCATATGGAGGCGCTGGCCCAGAGCCTGGGCGTTGAACCCGATATCGCCTTCGAGAGCAATCTTATCCCTCTGCTCAAAGCGGTGGTGCGGCAAGGCTTTGCGGTGACCACCTTCTTGCGGATGGTGCTGGAAGAGGAGCCGGATCTGAGTGGAGTGCCCTTCGACCCGCCCATCTACCTCGATCTCTGTGTGGCGTGGCGGCGTGGCGATCCGCTCTCCATGGCCAACCGTGCCTTGCGTGATTTTCTACACAAGGAGCCCCCTGCTCATTGCTGAAGGCGGTGGGTGCGAGGGCTACACCATGAAATTGCAGCAATTGCGCTATATCGTCGTGACCACAGGCTGAATCTTCCCACCGCGCATGGCGCTGCGGAGGAGGAGACTGGGGATCGCTTCGAGCGCAGCGGCAAACACTTGACCCAAATCACCCCCATAGGTCGGGATCCCCTGCTTGCCACCATCAAGGTAATGGCCAGGCAGCATGTGCATCCGCCCATCTTCCAAGCCCGTTATATTCTGCCTGCCATCCTCAAGGGTTTTATGCGTGGCCTGGCGGGGAGTGCGGCGCAGTGCCGCGTAGCCTCTGGCGCTGCCATGGCCAACCGGGCGCTGCGGGATTTCCCCTGCTGGCACAGGCCAAGCATCCGTTGGCCAGCAGTCAGCCCCCGGCCGAACTGGTGGAGTTTGCGCTGGTGACTGACGGTGCCTTGATGGACAAGCAATAAGGCAGCAAGCGATGTGCTCAAGACCTATGTCACAAATGGCAACGCCTCCCGATGGCGATCTGGTGCGTTGGCTACCAGGCGGTGTGGCCGCTATCGGGTTGCGCAGAGGGGCATTTTTATGTGGCTATCTCTACGATCTGATAGAACGTCTCGCGCCGCAATTGACCCACGAGCGGGTCGAGGCACTGGCGAAGAGCTTGAAGGGGCCAATTTGACCGTACCACAGCGATAGCTAGGGTTGATGTGTGGTCATCCCATTCCCAATGGGAGGCGTTTGACTATCTGGTATTCGTCACTTCTTGAACAGGTGATCCAGCTTGTTCGCCTTGGTGGAGAGATAGAACTCGTTGTGGGGATTGCGACCCTCCTGCAGGGGGACGCGCTCGGCCACCGGAATGCCAAAGGATTCCATCGCCTTCAGCTTGCGCGGGTTGTTGGTCATCAGGCGCAGGCTCTTGACCTCCAAGGCCTTCAGCATATCGGCACAGATGGTGTAATCGCGCATGTCGGCGGCAAAGCCCAGTGCCACGTTGGCCTCGACGGTGTCGGCGCCCTGATCCTGCAGATGATAGGCACGGATCTTGTTGAGCAGGCCTATGCCACGGCCTTCCTGGCGGACATACAGCAAGACGCCGCGACCGGCCTTGGCGATCTTCTCCATGGCGGCTTGTAGCTGGAAGCCGCAGTCGCAACGCAGGCTGAACAGGGCGTCCCCGGTCAGACATTCGGAATGAATTCGGCCCAGTACGGGTTCACCGTCCGCGATATCGCCCATCACCAGTGCGGCGTGATCCTTGCCTGTACCGGTTTCCTGAAAGCCAACTAGCGTGAAGGTGCCCCAGGGGGTTGGCAACTTGGATTTAGCCACCAGGCTAATGCTGCTCATAGGGTTGCTCCTGACTACAACTGCTTAAAAAAGGCGGCCAGTTTAGCGCGCCTTGTCCATAACAACCATAAGAACAAAACCTTGCAGGAGGGATGGTTTACCGGATTGGTCATAATAGGCGCAATCGCGACGACTTTTGCGCAATTGTGCGCCCTGACAACTGCCAGCGCCGGTGCATTCGGGTATAATCGGCGCCCATTACCCCATCCCGCCAGGGATGTGTGCAACCAGTCAACACGCCGAGTGCGCAGGAGAAAAGTTATGCCTCAGATGGCCCCCGTGATGACAATTGATGGCCCGAGTGGAGCCGGTAAGGGCACCCTGTGCCAGCTGTTGGCAGAGAAACTGGGATGGCACCTGCTCGACTCCGGTGCCATCTACCGGGTGCTGGCGCTGGCGGCCTTGCACCACGATGTGGAGCTCGACGCCGAAGCCGCTCTGGTGCCCCTGGCCGCCAATCTGGACGTGCAGTTCCAGGTCGACGGCGGACAGGTCAAGGTGGTGCTGGAAGGGGAGGATGTCTCCCGTACCATCCGCTCCCAGGAAGTGAGCGATGCCGCCAGCAAGGTCGCCGTCTTCCCCCGCGTGCGCGAGGCGCTGCTGCGCCGCCAGCGTGCCTTCCGCCAGTTGCCGGGCCTCATTGCCGATGGCCGCGATATGGGGACTGTGGTTTTCCCCGAGGCCGAGGTGAAGATTTTCCTCGATGCCAGCGCGGAAGAGCGGGCGCAGCGCCGCTATAAGCAGTTGCAAGATAAGGGCTTTGATGTTAACTTTGAGCGTCTTTTAACCGAGATTCGGGAACGTGACGATCGCGACAGAAATCGCGCCGTTGCCCCCCTGAAACCCGCGGAAGATGCTCTTGTGGTAGACTCAACGTCTATGACCATAGATGACGTACTGGCAACGGTGCTCGCCTATGCGGAGCAACAACTTGGTGATGTCAGCACCAGCTGATGTCAGTCGTCTGCACCATGGATGGCGCAGATAATTTAAAACAACCCCGCTTGTGCCGGATTGCGAGTGGATGTTTCATTTGTGACACAAACAATGATCGAATCTTTTGCTCAACTCTTTGAAGAGTCCCTGAACGCCGTTGAAACCCGTCAAGGTTCCATCGTCAAGGGTACCGTCGTTGCTATCGAGAACGGTTTTGTACTGGTTGACGCCGGTCTGAAATCCGAGTCTGCCATTCCTGCTGAAGAGTTCAAGAACGCCCTGGGCGAACTGGAAATCAACGTAGGCGACACCGTTGACGTGGCTCTGGACTCTATCGAAGATGGTTTCGGCGAAACCAAGCTGTCCCGCGAAAAAGCCAAGCGCCACGAAGCCTGGCTGCAGCTTGAGAAGGCATACGAAGAGCAAGCTACCGTTATCGGTATCATCAACGGCAAGGTCAAGGGTGGTTTCACCGTTGAGCTGAACGGCATCCGTGCCTTCCTGCCGGGTTCTCTGGTTGACGTGCGTCCGATCCGTGACACCGCTCACCTGGAAAACAAAGAACTCGAGTTCAAGGTCATCAAGCTGGACCAGAAGCGCAACAACGTTGTCGTTTCCCGTCGTGCCGTGATCGAAACCGAGAACACCTCCGAGCGCGAAAGCCTGCTGGCCAACCTGCAAGAAGGTCAAGAAGTTAAGGGTATCGTCAAGAACCTGACCGACTACGGTGCATTCGTAGATCTGGGCGGTGTTGACGGCCTGCTGCACATCACCGACATGGCGTGGAAGCGTGTTAAGCATCCTTCCGAAATCGTCAACGTTGGCGACGAGATCGCAGTCAAGGTTCTGAAGTTCGACCGCGAGCGTACCCGTGTATCCCTGGGTCTGAAGCAGCTGGGCGAAGATCCCTGGGTTGCTATCGCCAAGCGTTACCCGGAGACCACCCGTCTGTCTGGCCGCGTGACCAACCTGACCGACTACGGCTGCTTCGTTGAAATCGAAGAAGGCGTTGAAGGCCTGGTACACGTATCCGAGATGGATTGGACCAACAAGAACATCCACCCGTCCAAGGTTGTTAACGTTGGCGACGTGGTTGACGTGATGGTTCTGGACATCGACGAAGAGCGTCGTCGTATCTCCCTGGGTCTGAAGCAGTGCAAGTCCAACCCGTGGCAGCTGTTTGCCGAAACTCACGCCAAGGGCGACCGTGTTTCCGGCAAGATCAAGTCCATCACTGACTTCGGTATCTTCATCGGTCTGGACGGCGGCATCGACGGCCTGGTTCACCTGTCTGACATCTCCTGGAACAACCAGGGCGAAGAAGCAGTACGTGAATTCAAGAAGGGCGACGAAATCGAAGCCGTTGTTCTGCAAGTGGACCCGGAGCGCGAGCGCATCTCCCTGGGTGTCAAGCAGATCGAAGAAGACCCGTTCAACAAGTACCTGTCTGACAACAAGAAAGGTGCTATCGTGAAGGGTAAGGTTACCGAGGTTGATGCCAAGGGTGCCGTGATCGAACTGGCTGACGGCGTGGAAGGCTACCTGCGTGCCTCCGACGCTGCTCGTGACCGTGTAGAAGACGCCACTCTGGTGCTGTCTGTCGGTGACGAAGTTGAAGCCAAATTCATGGGTGTTGATCGCAAGAACCGTACCGTAAGCCTGTCTGTCCGTGCCAAGGACGAGGCTGACGAGCGTGTTGCCATCGACAGCCTGAACCAACAAGAAGAAGTTGTGTTCAGCAATGCCATGATGGAAGCGTTCAAAGCCGCCAAGGGTGAGTAATCCTTGATGCAAGAAAAGGGCGGCTTCACGCCGCCCTTTTTTATCTTGGCATAATGAAAATTGCATGTGATCGGGGAAGGAGATTTAACCTTATGACCAAATCAGATCTCATCGAACAATTGGCTGCCAGCCGCATGCATATGCCGGCCAAAGATGTCGAAGCCGCCATCAAGGAGATCCTTGAGCAGATGGCATCGACCTTGCAAAACGGCGACCGGATTGAAATCCGAGGATTTGGAAGTTTCTCACTGCACTATCGTGCGCCCCGCGTGGGTCGCAACCCCAAGACTGGGGACAAGGTTGAACTGACCGGGAAATATGTCCCGCATTTCAAGCCTGGTAAAGAGTTGCGCGAACGCGTGAACATCATCGAATAATGCAGAAAATGGCATACCTGGGTATGCCTTTTTTATTTTTACGTCTTTAGATATGTCATTTGTCAGGTTTCTCGCAGTCTTTTCCCATTCGCTCTAGAGTCTGCCTGTGATTTTAAGGATAATCAGTCTCTCATTAGCTACAGACAGGGAGATCTTATGAAGCGTATCTTGGCCCTCATCCCATTGGTGCTGGTGTTTGTTCTGACCCTCGCCATCGGCTCGCAAAATGGCCAGCTGGTGCAGTTCAACTATCTCATCGCCCAGGGGGAGTTCCCCCTCTCCATGCTGCTGGGGTTCTTCTTTGCCGGTGGCTTCCTGTTGGGCTGGCTGGTGTTCGGTCTGCTCTTCCTGCGCTTGAAACTGCAAAACCGCACCCTCAGTCGCACCATGCGTCGTCAATCCCGTGAGTTGGAGCTAGCCCGGTCGCCAGCCAAGGAATAATGTCCCTCGATGCTTGAACTGCTTTTCCTGCTGTTGCCGATTGCCGCCGGTTATGGCTGGTACATGGGACGCAGGAGTGTTCGCCAGGACACCCAGCAACAGAGTAACCAGTTTTCCCGCCAGTACGTGGCGGGCCTCAACTATTTGCTGTCTGACGAGTCGGACAAGGCGGTGGATCTCTTCATCCAGCTGCTGGAAGTCGACAGCGAAACCATCGAAACCCATCTCTCCCTCGGCAACCTGTTTCGTCAGCGGGGCGAGGTCGATCGCGCCATCAAGATCCACCAGAACCTGGTCGCCCGCCAGCTGACCCGGGAGCAGCGTCAGCTCGCGCTGCAGGAGCTGGCCCGGGATTTCCTGGCTGCCGGCCTGCTGGATCGGGCCGAAGCGCTCTGGAAGGAGCTGTGCGAAGACAGCGACTTTGAAGAGACGGCGCTGGCGCAGTTGCTCATCATCCATCAACAGCTGCGCGACTGGGACAAGGCCATCGAGGTCGCCATTCGTCTGCAGAAATTCCAGGGCAAGAAGCTGGCGGAGCCCATCTCCCATTTCTATTGCGAGCAGGCGGAGAGCGCCTTGCGCGACGGTGACAAAGGGGAGGGGCTGGCCAAGCTCAAACGGGCGCTCAGTATCAATCCGGCATGTGCCCGGGCCAGTTTGCGCCTCGCTGAGCTCGCCATGGCAGAGAGGGAGTATGAGCAGGCCAGCAAGGAGCTGCTGCGGGTGTTCGAGCAGGATATCGACTTTTGCCTCCGAGG
This sequence comes from Aeromonas ichthyocola, assembly GCF_046087985.1. Lineage (NCBI taxonomy): Bacteria > Pseudomonadati > Pseudomonadota > Gammaproteobacteria > Aeromonadales > Aeromonadaceae > Aeromonas > Aeromonas ichthyocola. The sequence goes on along the minus strand of NZ_JBJSWH010000003.1, from coordinate 547,111 downwards.
CAATGCCCAAATTGCTCGAGTGCTATCAGCAGTTGGGGCGCACGCCTGCGTTGATCCCGCTGCTTGAGAAGGCGGTGGAAGATCACGCCGGTGTCAGCGTGACCCTGGCCCTTGCCAAGCTGGTTGAAGAGCGTGATGGCCTGAGCCAGGCCCGTTCGCTGGTGTTGCGTCAGCTGCGTCGTCATCCCTCGATGAAAGGTTTTTACCAGTTGGTGGGTTTTCAGTTGGCCAGTGCGGAGGAGGGGCCTGCCAAGGAGAGCCTCGAGCTTCTGCAACAGCTGGTCGGCGAGCAGATCAAAATCAAGTCAACCCACAAGTGTCGGCAGTGCGGCTTTGCCACTCACTCGTTGTTCTGGCAATGCCCGTCTTGTCGCCAGTGGGGTTCCATCAAGCCGATCCGTGGTCTGGACGGTGAATAACAAGCAATAGGATGTGACATGCAAGACCCCAAAGTACTGGTCGCGCTGGATTATCAGCACGAAGCCGATGCCTTCGCCTTCATTGAACAGATCTCTCCGGCCGAGTGCCGCCTCAAGGTGGGCAAGGAGATGTTTACCCTGTTTGGCCCCCAGTTCGTACGTCAGCTGGTGGCCAAGGGCTTCGAGGTGTTCCTGGATCTGAAGTTTCACGACATTCCCAACACGGTTGCCAAGGCCGTGGCGGCGAGTGCCGAGCTCGGTGTCTGGATGGTCAACGTGCATGCCAGTGGTGGTGAGCGGATGATGCGTGCCGCCAAAGAGGCGCTACTGCCTTATGGCGACAAGGCCCCCCTGCTTATCGGCGTGACCGTGCTGACCAGCATGGAGCAGTCCGACATGAGCCCTCTTGGTCTGGATGTGAGCCCTGCCGAGCAGGTGATCCGGCTGGCTACCTTGACCAAGGCATCCGGCTTGGATGGGGTTGTCTGCTCTGCCAACGAGGCCCATGAGCTTAAAGCCTTGCTGGGTGATGAGTTCAAGCTGGTGACCCGGGTATTCGCCCGACCGGTTCAGCGGCCGGGGATCAGCGCCGGGTGATGACACCGAAAGCGGCGGTCGAGGCGGGGTCCGATTATCTGGTTATCGGTCGCCCCATTACGCAGGCTGCCGATCCGGCCGCCATGCTGGCCAGCATCAATGCCGAGCTGGCTGGTGCGTAACAGGCTCACTCAGTGATACGCGGTGCAGGCCGAGTAACAGGCCTGCACCGGCCCCTTATAAGATGAGAGCCGATGTGTACCCGGGCATTGATCAGGGTGGATATCGGGCTCTCTCCTGCGTTGTAGAAGTCCATCGCCAGCTTGAGCCCCATCCCTGCCAACAGTAGCCAGCCCGAATGCGGCGTCCGTGGCGGATATCCTGCATTGCCCCCCAGACAAACAGACCATGCAGCGAGCCGGATAGTCCCATGTACCACTGGGTCTGCGGGCACCACCACCAGATCCCCAAGCCCACTGCCAGCCAGAGCAGCAACATCAGCAGCGGCAGGCGAGCCCCACCCAGATAGTCGCGAAACAGGCTATAGAGGATGGCGAGGCCGCCCAGGTTGAGCAGCAGGTGCCACAGATTGGTATGGGCCAGATTGCCTGTTATGATGCGCCACCCTTCGCCCTGGGCGATCAGGGCGCGATCGAAGGAGAGCTGAAGATTGGGAACGGTAAAGAAGAGTAGCAAGCAGTGACGAGCGAAAGCGTGATAACCCAGAGCAATCCAGATTTGTCTGACAACATGAAACAGTCCAACGACAAGAACAGTCGATACTGTACACGCTGTACCCGAGCCCTCAAAGCCTGCCTGTGTGATTATATCCAGCAGGTGCCAATCACACGCCCCTCCATATCCTGCAGCACCCCAACGAGGTGGCACATCCCAAGGGGACTGCGGCGCTGCTGGCGGCCTCTTTGCAACAGTGCGAGATCCATGTGGGGGAGGACTTTTCCCGCGATGAGTGGCTCAATGCCCTGCTCGCCGACCCCAAGGTGCAGTGCTATCTGCTGTGGCCTGATGAAGAGGCTCAGACCGATCTTCGCCAACAGCGAGGAGCCGTGAGCCTCTGGCAAAGAGGTGCACTTTATCCTGCTCGACGGCACCTGGCGCAAGGCCTATCGCATGTTGCACAGCAACCCGGCCCTGCTGGCTTGCCCGCATCGGCATTGGCACCATGGCGGGGCAATATTCCATTCGCAAGAAACCCTTTCCCGATGCCCTCTCGACCCTGGAGGCGGGCTATCACCTCTTTATCCCGGTGGGAGGGGAGGCCGGAGCGCTATGCGCCTTTGCTGACCCTGTTCAATCGGTTGAACCCAGTGGCAGGACTTTGCCGAAGGCCGCCGCGCGTGACAATTCAAGGAGTTATCAAGATGAAAAAAGCCGTCGTGGTATTCAGTGGTGGTCAGGACAGTACCACCTGCCTGGTGCAAGCCCAGGCCCTCTATGATGAAGTGCACGCCATCACCTTCGACTATGGCCAGCGTCATCGGGAAGAGATCGAGACAGCTCGTCGTCTGGCGGGGCTGCTCGGGATTGCCGCCCACAAGGTGATGGATGTGACCATGCTGGGTGAGCTGGCCGTCTCGGCCCTGACCCGGGACGACATCCCGGTCAGCGGTGAGCTGCAGGACAACGGCCTGCCCAACACCTTCGTGCCGGGCCGCAACATACTGTTTCTGACCCTGGCGGCCATCTATGCCTATCAGGTCGGTGCCGACACCCTGATCACCGGGGTGTGCGAGACCGACTTCTCCGGTTATCCCGATTGCCGCGACGACTTCGTCAAGGCCCTCAATCAGGCGGTGTCGCTGGGGCTGGATCGCGCCATTCGCTTCGAGACCCCCCTGATGTGGCTCGACAAGGCGGAAACCTGGGCGCTGGCGGATCACTATGGCCACCTCGAGACGGTGCGCCAGCAGACCCTCACCTGCTACAACGGTATCCAGGGGGATGGCTGCGGCACTTGCCCCGCCTGCGAGCTGCGCAGCCGCGGCCTGCAGCGCTATCTGGGCGACAAGGTGGGCATCATGGCCAGCTTGCGCGAGAAAACCGGATTGTGATCCTGCCTCTTTCCCGGGTTTGGGGTATAATCCGCGCCTTTTGCAGCAAGCCGTGACCGAGATGCACTACCCAATCAACGAGATCTTCCAGACCATCCAGGGGGAGGGCGTCTTCACCGGCGTGCCCGCCATCTTCGTTCGCCTGCAAGGTTGCCCGGTGGGCTGCCCCTGGTGCGACACCCGCCATACCTGGGTGGTGGATCCTGCCCGTGAGGTGTGCAGCCGCGAGGTGCTCGACCGATCCAACGAGTCCGATGGCTGGAGCAAGATGAGCACGGAGGAGATCCTGGGGAGCTTCGAGACCCTGGGTTACCGGGCGCGCCATGTGGTGTTGACCGGTGGCGAGCCCTGTCTCTACGATCTGCACGAACTCTCGTCGGCCCTGCTGGCGGCGGGATATCAGGTGCAGATCGAAACCAGTGGTACCAGCGAGATCCTGACCCACGCGCAGACCTGGGTCACAGTCTCCCCCAAGATTGGCATGAAGGGGGGCCTGCCTGTGCTGGTATCGGCTTTGGAGCGGGCCAACGAGATCAAGCATCCGGTGGCCACCGAGCGCCATATCGAGGAGCTCGACGCCCTGCTGGCCACGGCCAGCCTGCGTCCCGACGTGGTGATAGCATTGCAGCCCATCAGCCAGAAGCCCAGGGCCACCGAGCTGGCCATGGCGACCTGCATCGCCCGTAATTGGCGGCTCTCCATCCAGACCCATAAATATCTGAATATCGATTGATATGGACAGACTCTCCGATGAGCGGGTATTGCTCACCCTGGCGGGCAAGATGCCCTACGGTAAATATCAGGGGCGACGCATCATAGATATTCCAGAGCCCTATCTGGTATGGATGGCGCGCAGCGGTTTTCCGGCTGGCGCATTGGGCCAAACCCTGGCACTGGCGTACGAGATAAAACTCAATGGACTCGAATCCATGATTATTCCCATTATTAACAGGATGTCAGAATGAGAATATATACCCGGCAAGGGGACAAGGGCCTCACGCGGCTGGCTGATGGCTCCTCCCTTGCAAAAGATGACAGGCGGGTCGAGACCTATGGCGCCATTGACGAGCTCAATTCCCAGATAGGTCTGCTGATGGCCGAAATACCCGAGAATGAGCCGGCATTATTGGCTGAACTCATATTGCTGCAGCAAGAGCTGTTTGATTTGGGCGGGGAGCTGGCATTTTCCAGCGAGGCGCAAAATGCTTCCCTGTGGCAGGTCAATGAGGCCTGGACGGCGCGGCTGGAGCAACAGATTGACGCCTACAGCGCCCAGTTGCCGGTATTGCGCAATTTCATCCTGCCGAGCGGATCACGGGCGGCGGCGCAAGCCCATGTGGTGCGCACCCTGACCCGTCGCTGCGAGCGGCTGCTGCTCGGCCTGAGCCGGGAAGAGCAGGTGAACCCGGCTATCCTGCCTTATCTGAACAGGCTAAGTGACTGGTTTTTCACGGTGGCCAGATACTTGCTGATCTCTGCCGGCACCCCGGAAGTGCTCTGGGTCAAGGCGGCAGACAGGCGCTGAAACGCCCGGCACTGACACAATAAAAAACCTCGCATGGCGAGGTTTTTTATTGGGCGGGACTGTGCTTCAGATCAGATGGCAAAGTCTTCCACGGATTTGCCTTCGGCCACGGCCTTGGCAATGGCGGAGGGCATGCGGCCCTGGCCGGTCCAGGTTTTTTCCACGCCATTGTCCAGATAACGATATTTGGCGGGGCGGGGGGCACGTTTGCCTTTGCTGGCCTTGGTGCTTTCGGTGGTAACTGTGCCCACCAATTCAGCAGGATCTATCCCCGCGGCTTTCAACATTTCGGCGTATTCGGCAATTTTCTTCTGATGTTCTTCACGGGCCTGGCGTTCGGCAGATTCATCCTGCTGGCGCTCGGCGACCACCTCGGACAATTTCTGCAGTCCCTCTTCCAGTTGCTCCAGGGACAAATCGCGGCAGGCTGCGCGCAGACTACGGATATTCAGCAGAATTTTCAAAAATTCGTTCATATTGGCTACCACGCGAGCAGAAATATTAATGGGAAGGGCTGGTTTTTCGATAATTTATAGGGGGATTTGGCATCAAGTCAAGTCTGCCAAAATAATTAATTAGGCAGATAAATAAAGTCCGGCAATTATTCACGACGCCCGATTTATTCTCTTTGCAGCGGGTTCATTTCCGAATGAGTGCCGAGTAGATGAAAATATCGACCATGTCGTATTTTATGAACCATTTGACTACCATTTTTCCGCTTTTCGCCACACAAGCCTTGAAATTTAATCAAAAAACTTGCTATCACCCGGTGGCTCGATAAAATGTGCCGCGAATACCTTTAAGTAGAGGCGCGCTGCCTATGAGTAACCGAGCGGAGGGTGATGCCTGCGATGCTCGATGAAAGGAGTCGGCGCCGAAGTGACCAGGCCATCATACCGGGTTGCTGGTTCTGCATCGAACAGGTGCAGGACTGCCATAGTCATCCACTATGGAGCGCTACCTGAAGGGGCTGAGGAGTATGCCCGCCCTGGGTTTTGTTTCTTTGATCCTCTCGGTAGATCTCCACCTGTTGTCTTTAGGTGCAAAGAGATCATGGACATCGTTCATTACGCCGACTCCGGTTGGTCCGTCGTTCCCCCCTTGTTGGCCGTCGCCCTTGCGATCATCACCCGCCGCGTCCTGGTGTCGCTGGGGGTTGGTATTGTGGCCGGCAGTCTGTTGCTAAACCAGTTCTCCCCCCTCGATTCCCTGCATTACATGTTGAACACCGTGCTCAAGATCTTCTGGGTCGACGGTGCGATCAACCGGGACAACGTCAACATGATCCTGTTCATGTTGCTGCTGGGGGGCCTCATCAGCCTGATGAGCGTTTCCGGGGCGACCCGGGCCTTCGCCGAGTGGGCGGCGCGCCGCGCCAAGACCCGCAAGGGGGCCAAGGCCCTCACCGGCATGATGGTCTTCGCCTTCTTCATCGATGACTTCTTCCACAGTCTGTCGGTGGGGGCCATCTGCCGTCCGGTCACCGATCGCTTCCAGATCTCCCGTGCCAAGCTGGCCTATCTGCTGGACTCCACCGCGGCGCCGGTCTGCGTGCTGATGCCCATCTCCTCCTGGGGCGCTTACATCATCGCCCTGGTGGGCGGCATAATGGCGGCCCATGGCCTGACCGAGCAGAGCCCCATCTCCGCCTTCGTCGAGATGATCCCGATGAACCTCTATGCGGTCTTCACCCTGATCATGGTGCTGGTGGTGATCGCCTTCCAGCTCGACATCGGCTCCATGCGTCAACACGAACAGTGGGCGCTGGAAGGCAAGCTGTGGGATGAGTCCAAGGGCCGTCCCATCGGCCTGGACATGGAGTCTCCGGAGGAGAGCAATGGCGGCATGATCGACATGGTGCTGCCGATCCTGACCCTGACCCTGGCGACCGTCTACTTCATGATAGATTCCGGCGCCGCCGTGCTGGTCGGCAAAGGCCTGCCGTTCAGCGTGCTCGGCTCGTTCGAGAATACCAATGTCGGCTCCTCCCTGGTCTATGGCGCCCTGTGCAGCCTGGTGGTCTCCATCGGTCTGGCCATGCGCCTCAAGCTGGGTGCCAAGAACTGGATGAAGGCGGCCCCCCAGGGGATCATGGCCATGCTGCCCGCCATCAACATACTGCTGTTCGCCTGGACCATAGGCGCCGTGGTGCGCGACGTGGAGACCGGCAAGTACCTGGCCTCCATGGCCAACGGCAACCTGCCGATCGAAGTGCTGCCGGCAGTGGTCTTCATCCTCTCCTGTGCCATGGCCTTTGCCACGGGGACCAGCTGGGGCACCTTCGGTATCATGCTGCCGCTCGCCGGTGACATGGCAGCCGCCAGCGACATCAGCCTGATGCTGCCGATGCTGGCTGCCGTGCTGGCGGGCTCTGTGTTCGGTGATCACAGCTCGCCCATCTCCAGCACCAGCATCCTGTCGGCCACAGGTGCCGGCTGCCATCACATCGATCACGTGATGACCCAGCTGCCCTATGCGCTCGCCATCGCCTTCGGTGCCGCCCTCGGTTACCTGGTGATGGGGATGATGCACTCTGTGCTGGCGGGTTTCACCGTCAGCGGGCTCTGGTTCATCATCTTCTCCGGTTACCATTTGCGTAAAGCGCGGCTCCAGCGAGACCTGGCGGTTGCATAAATAAAACAAGGGGCCCACGGGCCCCTTGGTTTTGGCAGGGGCTTTGGTTAGCATGCGCCCCATAAATTCAGTTTCGGAACAGTACCATGGCTTCACTGCACTACAAATTTGCCACCATGAACTCGGGCAAGTCGACCCAGCTCATCCAGGCGCATTTCAACTATCTGGAGCGCGGCATGAATCCGCTGGCCATGACGCCGGTCATCGACGACCGCTTCGGGGTCGGGGTGATCCGCGCCAGAGTGGGTCTGGAGCTGAAAGTGGAAGTGTTCAGTGACAGCTGCGATCTGTTCGAGATGGTCAAGGCGCGCCACGGCGAGAAGAAGATCGATGTGTTCATCGTCGACGAGGCGCAGTTCCTGACCCGCGAGCAGGTGTATCAGCTGGCCCGTATCGTCGATGAGCTCAAGATCCCGGTCATGGCCTACGGCCTCAAGACAGATTTTCGCGGCGAGCTGTTCCCCGGCTCCTACCACCTGCTCTGTCTGGCCGACAAGTTCGAGGAACTCAAGAGCATCTGCTGGTGTGGCAACAAGGCACACATGAACTCCCGGGTGAACGAAGCCGGGTTGGTAATGCGTGACGGCGAGCAGGTGGAGATAGGGGGCAACGACCGCTATGTGTCGCTCTGCCGCAAGCACTATCTGGAAGGGCGGGCTTACAAGTAAGCCACAGCATGAAGAAGGGCGCCTCACGGGTGCCCTTTTTTGTCGACGAAGGGCTCAGTCTATCTCTATGTCCACCGGCGCTATGATGGGGTCGGCCACCGGCAGGCGGTGGAACAGCTGGCGAAAATGCTGCTGTACCCGGCCGATGTCGATGAGCGACATGCCGGAGGCGAAGCCGAACCAGACGTAGAGGCCGGTGAGATCGCGAAACATGGGGGGCAGGTAGCGGGGGGCATCGATGAGCCCCTCCAGATAGTGCTGATAGAGTACAGGGATGTCGTCCAGGGTCACCTTGCCGACGAACAGCATGGGCAGGATCTCCGGCACCCCTTCCAGCACGGCGCTGCGGATGAAGTTGACCGTCTCCACATAGCCTCTCACGTAGGAGAGATCCTTGGTGAAGCAGGCGCCTCCCTCGACCATGCCGCCCCTAAACACCCGCTGGGTGATCTTGTAGGCATCGTGCTCGCTGGCCCCCTTCTCGACGAAGTGGCGGAACACCTCGATGAAGTCGGCGCCGCGCTCCGCCATGTCGATGGCCATCACCCGATCCGAGATGCGCTTGGCCCTGTCCGGGAAGGAGCTGAAGGTGAGGGTCTCGATGAGCACAGCCAGCCCCTCCTGGCAGGCGGTGATGCGCGGCGAGCCGGCACCCAGCCAGGTGGCATAGGATTGCTGGCGGCCGTTGAGGGTGGTGCCGACGTGCACCCAGCCCTCGTGCACCTCCAATACCTGCAAGTCCAGCTCGGAGAAGCGGGCGTGGGAGCTCAGCTTGATGTAATCCCCCCCGGCGGCGGCATCGGAGACGATGCCATCGCTCAGCTTGACCTGCACTGTGCCGTCGCTGAAGTAGTTCGACAGCTTGCCCTGCAGTTTGGCCACCGCGGCTTCCCCCTCGAACTCCTTGGGGTAGGGGCGCACCAGATGGCGGGCGCCAGGCAGGGAGAAGATGTCGCACAGCCGGGCTCCCAGCTCTTTCAGGGTCTTGCGATCCCCGCGCAGGTGATCGCTCGCCGAGCCGTAGAGCAACTGGCTGTAGCGCTGAAAGTCCGGCTGCCCGCGCTGGCGCAGCATCTCGATCACCACCATGTACTGATCCACCGTCTCTTGCAGTATCCGGCCAAGATCATCCTGCGGCCCCAGCTTTCTGCGGATCCTGTCCCTCAGCTCCTTGAGCTCCAGGTATTTGTTGCGGGGATCGAAATCGAGGGGGAGGGCCTGATAGAAGTCGGCATCGATGGCGGGCAGCGCTCGTCCGCCCTTGGCAAGAAACTCGGTCTGCAGGTGGCGGGGCCACTTGATGGCATCCAGGATGCGAATGGGTTTTTGCAGGGCGAGCAGTTCATCCGAGAGGGATTTCAGATGCAGGCGATACTTTTCTTGGATGGTCATCGGGCCTTCTGTGGAGGCGAGTGCGGTACGAGAATGGCTGAGTATATGCATAGCGCTTGCCAAAAAGAAGCGAGACCAGGAGTGATCCCGCCTGTGCGCTTTTGGTTGTCGGAAAATTGGTTTAGACTGCGCCCCTTGATCCTTATTGTGTTCGTGAAAATGATGAATATCCCCAGCTCTGAAATGATAATGCGTTGGCTGCAGCAGGCCCGGATCGAGCACTATGTGTGCGATCAGTGCCACGGCATCCACATGGTCTCCCTGCAGTCCGTCGAGGGCATCCAGGAGAGCCGGATCTTCGTGGAAGAGGAAGGGTTGCTGTTTTCATCCGAGCTGGAGGTACGCCCCTCATCGCTGCTGCCCCTGGTGGCCGAGCTGGGTCGTCTCAACATGCAATACCCGTCCCTCAAGGTGTTCCTCGACATCATAGATGACAACCTGCCGCGCCTCGTCGTGGGCCACACCGTCTTCACCAAGGCGGGTCTCTCCGTCGAGCAGTTCCTGCTGTTCGTCGAGAGCACCACGGCTGCGACCCATGAAGTGGTTTCCGAATGTGAACGCCTCGGCTTCCTCAATCTGCCGGAGATCCAGGTCGCACCGGAATCTGTGCACTGAGTTGCGCGTTTAATGTGCGAACGGTTCGCGGCAGCCAAAAAGCCGTTGACGCCGGCGGGGCTTTCCCCTAAATTACGCCCCGTTCCGGCGCAATAGCTCCGCGAATGTCGTGTTGGCTGAACACGTTAAACCACAGACCAAAATTTGGTGATGTGCCCAAGTGGCTGCCAGCCGATGAAATCGGCAAGAAAGCACGCAGCGCGTGCTACGCAAGCCGCAGGCAGATGACTGAAACAATTTGGTGAGGTGTCCGAGTGGCTGAAGGAGCACGCCTGGAAAGTGTGTATACGGCAACGTATCGAGGGTTCGAATCCCTCCCTCACCGCCAAATAAAGTAAAAGGGCCTGTCGCAAGACAGGCCCTTTTACTTTATCCGGTGATGGGCGGCTCGGTTCTAACCCTGGTTCGACAAGGGGGCAGGACAGCCCCCTTGGACAGCCGCAGGCTGCCCGCAGGGCGAGCGCCAGGGATGGCGCGAGTCAATCCCGACCCACCGCCAAATTGAAAACCGACCTCAGGGTCGGTTTTTTGCATCTGGTGGCGCAGCAAAAACTGATGCCCATGGAGGGAGGGTGAGAACCCTCGCCGGGTTCGAGCAGAGCAGCTTGGTGCGATGAACGGCCAACGGCCGCCCCGAAGGGGTGAGCCACGTATCGAGGGTTCGAATCATCCCCTCCCTCACCGCCAAATAAAGTAAAAGGGCCTGTCGCAAGACAGGCCCTTTTACTTTATCCGGTGATGGGCGGCTCGGTTCTAACCCTGGTTCGACAAGGGGACATGATGGTCCGGTTAAATCCAGACCCGCCGCCAACATAAAAACCCGACCTCATGGTCGGGTTTTTGTCTTGTGGTGCCCGGTCATCTCTCACGCATTTCCCTTGAAGCAGGCCTGGCGGCATGCAGGGAGTGAGCCTCAGGCGAGATCGAAGCGATCCAGGTTCATCACCTTGGTCCAGGCCGCCACGAAGTCCTTCACGAACTTCTCTTTCCCGTCCGCACTGGCATACACCTCGGCCAGCGCCCGCAACTGGGAGTTAGAGCCGAACAGCAGATCGACGCGGGTGCCGGTCCACTTGACCTTGCCCGTCTTGCGATCACTCCCCTCGTAGATGCCCTTGGCTCCTGCCGCCGGTTTCCACTCAGTGCCCATGTCGAGCAGGTTGACGAAGAAGTCGTTGGAGAGGGCCCCCGGCGTTGCGGTAAACACCCCGTGGCAGTTGCCGGTGTTGGTGCCGAGCACGCGCATGCCACCGATCAGCACCGTCATCTCGGGGGCGCTGAGAGTCAGCAACTGGGCCTTGTCCACCAGCATGGCTTCCGAGAGCTCTGCGTAGTCACCGCCCAGATAGTTGCGAAAACCGTCGGCGAGGGGTTCGAGCACGGCAAAGGAGTCGACATCCGTCTGCGCCTGGGAGGCGTCCATGCGGCCCGGTGCGAAGGGCACAGTCACAGTGACGCCCGCCAGTTTGGCCGCCTGCTCGACACCGACGCCGCCGGCCAGCACGATCAGATCGGCGAGGGATACCTGTTTGCCACCGGTGGCTGAGGCGTTGAACCCCTGCTGGATGCCTTCTAGGGTCTTGAGCACCTTGGCCAGCTGTGCCGGTTGGTTGGCTGCCCACTCTTTTTGCGGGGCTAGCCGGATGCGCGCCCCGTTGGCGCCGCCCCGCTTGTCAGAGCCGCGGAAGGTGGCGGCAGAGGCCCAGGCGGTCGATGCCAGCTCGGCGACGGTCAGGGAGGAGGCGAGGATCTTCTCCTTGAGGACGGCCAGGTCCTTGTCATCGACCAGGGGGTGATTGACGGCGGGGATGGGGTCTTGCCAGATCAGCTCCTCGCTGGGCACTTCCGGCCCCAGGTAGCGTGCGATGGGGCCCATGTCCCTGTGGGTCAGCTTGTACCAGGCGCGGGCAAAGGCATCGGCGAAGGCCTGGGGATCCTCGTAGAAGTGGCGGGAGATCTTGCCGAATGCTGGATCAAAGCGCAGGGTCAGGTCGGTGGTCAGCATGGTCGGCTTGTGGAACTTGCCCGGGATATGCGCATCGGGAATGATCTCCGGTGCATCCTTGGCCACCCACTGTTTGGCGCCCGCCGGTGACTTGGTCAGCTCCCATTCGTACTTGAACAGGTTCTCGAAGAAGTTGTTGCTCCACAGGGCAGGGGTCTTGGTCCAGGTCACCTCGAGACCGCTGGAGACGGTATCTTTGCCATGGCCGCTGCCATAGTCGCTCATCCAGCCCAGGCCCTGGGCTTCGAGGGGCGCAGCCTCCGGCTCGGGCCCCTTGTGGGACTCGGGGGCGGCGCCGTGGGCCTTGCCGAAGGTGTGGCCACCGGCAATGAGGGCGACCGTCTCTTCGTCATTCATGGCCATGCGGCCGAAGGTGGAGCGGATGTCTTTGGCTGCCTCCATGTAGTCGCCGCTGGCATTGGGGCCTTCGGGGTTGACGTAGATCAGCCCCATATGGGTGGCCCCAAAGGGTGCCGCGAGCTCACGATCGCCCTTGACCCGATCGGGGTCGACCCCGAGCCAGGCTATTTCATCACCCCAGTTGACGTCCTGATCCGGCTCCCACACATCCGGGCGGCCGCCACCAAATCCGAAGGTTCTAAAGCCCATGGACTCCAGCGCGACGTTGCCGGCGAGGATCAGCAGATCGGCCCAGGAAATCTTGTTGCCGTACTTCTGCTTGATGGGCCAGAGCAGGCGGCGGGACTTGTCGATGTTGACGTTGTCGGGCCAGCTGTTGAGGGGGGCGAAGCGTTGTTGGCCACGACCGCCACCGCCACGACCATCCGTGATGCGATAGGTGCCTGCGGCGTGCCAGGTCATGCGGATGAACTGGGGACCGTAGTGACCGAAGTCCGCCGGCCACCACTCCTGGGAGTCTGTCATCAGCTTGACCAGGTCTTTCTTGAGTGCCTTGTAGTCGAGGCTGTTGAATGCCTCGGCATAGTTGAAATCTTTGTCCATGGGATCGGAGCTGGGGGAATGCTGGTGCAGCAGATCCAGCCGCAACTGATTCGGCCACCAATCACGATTGGTTCTGCCGACGCCGGCGGTGTGGTTGAAGGGGCATTTGCTTTCTTCACTCATCTCAGTCTCTCCTTGGAGGGCATGTACATTGCTGACAACTTAGTATGGGAAGATTTCCACTGCGCTGTGTGGGGTCATGGCAGGGGAGCCGTCTGCTGTTGATCGGGTCCTTATCAATAACTCCTTTATTTTCAATTCATTGCGTTATTGTGCAGTGAGCTGATTACGAAAAGATGAATCACGACCATCTAGTTTAACAATCTATTTACGTTCTGCCTGTCTTCTCCTGGTGTCAGGCGCGGCGGCCACGCGTGATAGCGCTGCCTGGGCGCGAGGGGTTGCTCGCCCTTGATGAGGGAAGCTGGCAAGGCATTTGTCTGGTTTTTATCCATATCACGGCCATCAGCATTTAAGCTTGCGCTGCATCATGGTGAGCAGGGATACAGCTGGGGGCCGTGATGGCTCCGATCATTTCTGTGATCCGGCCGGGCGATGTGGCAACGCGGCGGGCTGGCGTGACGCTGACCGACCAGCAAAGAGACAAGCGTGAGGGAGCAGGGGGAACAAAGAGAATATAAGAGGAAGCAGAGCGCTCGGGGCAGGCGGTGAGTCTGGAACGCAGGCACAAAAAAACCGGCGCAGGGCCGGTTTTGATGAGGGCATCAGATGCCCGGTTCATGGCAAGTCAGGCTTGCCCCTGTCGGCTTGATCCAGCACGAACAGACAATAATGGGGTGGCTGATGGGGCTCGAACCCACGACAACCGGAATCACAATCCGGGACTCTACCAACTGAGCTACAGCCACCACTGAAATCTGCCCTCAATGCTCCTCTTCGAGGGAAGAGTCACATTAATGGCGCGCCCTGCAGGATTCGAACCTGCGACCCACGGCTTAGAAGGCCGTTGCTCTATCCGACTGAGCTAAGGGCGCTCTGTATCGAGCCGTCAAAAGACGTCTCGATGAACCTGGTCGGTGATAAAGGATTCGAACCTTTGACCCTCTGGTCCCAAACCAGATGCGCTACCGGGCTGCGCTAATCACCGAAATCTCATCGTCCAGCATACCGGGGGCGGTACGACTGGGCAACGGGCGGGCATCATACCCAAGCGTCAAAGTCAGCGTCAATGACTTTTTCCGCCAGTAAATTCAAATGCCTACTTATTGCCCGCCAGGCGAGAGCCGCTAACACCTGCGCCAAAAAAATGCGACAATGCGCGGCAGTTGAACACATGGTGAGTGAAGAACGATGTCTGCCAAAATCATTGATGGAAAACAGGTTGCGCAAACGATTCGCAATCAGGTCGCCGAACAAGTCCAACAGCGGTTGGCACTGGGCAAGCGGGCACCGGGTCTGGCGGTGATCCTGGTGGGGCTGGATCCGGCGTCCCAGGTCTATGTGGGCAGCAAGCGTCGTGCCTGTGAAGAGGTGGGGTTTGTCTCCCGCTCCTATGATCTCAGCGCCAATGCGACCCAGGAAGAGTTGCTGGCCCTGATCGACCGGCTCAATGAGGATGCGGAGGTGGACGGCATCCTGGTGCAACTGCCCCTGCCGGCTCATTGCGACACCACCCAGGTGCTGGAGCGCATTCGTCCCGACAAGGATGTGGATGGTTTCCACCCCTACAACGTGGGTCGTCTGGCCCAGCGCATCCCGGCGCTGCGTCCCTGCACCCCCAAGGGGATCATGACCCTGATCGAGGCGACCGGCGTCAAGACCCACGGTCTGCATGCTGTGGTGGTCGGTGCCTCCAACATAGTCGGGCGCCCGATGACGCTGGAGCTGCTGCTGGCGGGTTGCACCACCACGACCTGCCATCGCTTCACCCAGGATCTGGAGGCCCAGGTGCGCCGTGCCGATCTGCTGGTGGTGGCGGTGGGCAAGCCGAACTTCATCCCGGGGGAGTGGGTCAAGCCCGGCGCCCTGGTGATCGACGTGGGGATCAACCGCCTGGCCGACGGCTCCCTGGTGGGGGACGTGGAGTTTGAGACGGCGCGCAATCACGCCGCCTTCATCACCCCTGTTCCCGGTGGCGTGGGACCCATGACGGTGGCCAGCCTGATGGAGAACACCCTGAGCGCCTGCCAGGATTATCACGACGCCTGAGCAGGGCCCCTTCCCGCACTAGGGAATGGATGAGAGAAAGGGAAGGCCTGGCCTTCCCTTTTTTATTGCTGGTCGGACGTGATGCTCTGCCGAGGCGATTGGGCAGAGGCGGCCTTGTCAGATCAGGGCCAGCGCCGCCGCCAGATCGGCGATGAGATCATCGGCGTCTTCCACTCCGATGCTGAAGCGGATGAGATCGTCGTTGACCCCGGCCGCGAGGCGGCTCGCCTCGTCCATGGCGGCGTGGGTGGTGCTGGCCGGATGGCAGGCCAGGCTCTCGAGATCCCCGAGGCTCACCGCCTGCACGAACAGCTGCAGGTTGTCGAGCAGGGTGGCGCAGCGCGCGAAGCCCCCTTCCAGCTCTATGCTCACCATGCCGCCAAAGCCGCTGGCGAAGGCGCCAAGGGCGTCGTGGCCCGGGTGGCTGGCGAGCCCCGGATAGATCACCTTCTTCACCGCCGGGTGGGCGGCGAGGAAGTCTGCCACCTTCTGGGCATTGTGCAGGTGGGCATCCATGCGCAGGGGCAGGGTCTTGACACCGCGCTGCAGCAGGTAGGCCTCCTGTGGCCCAATGGGGGAGCCTATGTGCTTGAGGGCCACGGTGCGTACCGACTTCATCAGCGCGTGGGAGCCGGCCACCACACCGGCGATGATGTCGCCGTGGCCGCCCAGGTACTTGGTGCCGCTGTGCATCACCAGATCGATGCCCAGCTCCAGCGGGCGCAGCAGATAGGGGGTGAGGAAGGTATTGTCGCAGACGCTGATGGCACCGACCTTGCGGGCCGCTTCCACCACTACCCGGGGATCCACCACCTTGAGGGTGGGGTTGGTCAGGGTCTCGAACAGGATCACCTTGGTGGCGGGGTTGATGTTGGCCAGCAGATCCTGATCGCTGTCGTAACCTGTGATGGTGATGCCGGCCCGGCTGAAGGTCTGCTTGAGAAACGCATCGGTGCCGCCGTAGAGGGGGCCGACATATGCCACTTCATCTCCGCTGCTGGCCAGGGCATAGAGGATGGCGCTCACCGCCGCCATGCCGCTCGCCACCACCAGCGCCTCGTCGGCGCCCTCAAGGGCCGCCAGCTTCAGCTCCAGTTCGGCGGTGGTGGGGTTGCCGAAGCGGCTGTAGATAAAGCCCGGGGCCTGGCCTGCAAAGCGCTCCTTGCCCGCCTGGGCATTGACGTAGCTGAAGGTGCTGCTCTGGTAGAGCGGTGTGGTGAGGGCGCCGGTCTGGGGATCGATCCGCTGGCCGCTGTGCACGCTCATGGTCTTGAATTTCATCGTTTTGCTCCGTGGTCGCCAGGCTATGGCGTTGTTGTTCTGGTGTGGAAATCTGTGGAGGGGGCCTCACTGGCGCCCCTCTCCTGTGGTCGGGATGGCGGCTTGTTGCCATCCCCCTTGATGGCGTCAGGCCGGTACCGGCTCCTGCGCTACCCTGTGTTGCTGAGCATAGTGGCGCGCCGCCACATCGGGATGAGAGCGCAGCCTGCCCTTGAGCACGTTCTCCCCCACCTGATAGAAGAGGGGGTTGGTCGGGTCGCTCTCGGGCCCTTGTGCCTGCGCCGCCAGCTCGGGGGAGAGTGACAGCAGCGGCACTGTGGCATCGAGTCTCGCCGCCATGAAGAAGGCGCAGGAGAGACGCGAGACTCCGGGGGGCGGGCTCTGCACCCGGTGCAGGGTCGCCTTGAGGTAGCCGTTGGAGGCAAGCTCCAGCAGCTCGCCTATGTTGACCACCAGGGCGCCGGGCAGGGGCGGTGCGGAAATCCAGCCGTGCGCCGTCTCCACCTCTAGCCCCGAGTGATCGTCCTGCATCACCAGGGTCAGGTAGCCGGGATCCTTGTGGGCGCCGACCCCCTGGCCGCTGCCTCCCGCTTCCCGTCCCGGGTAGTGAATGAGCTTCATGTGCTGATAGGGGGCACCCTGGATGCTCTCGTCGAACACCCCGGCCGGTTGCTCCAGCACCTCGGCAAAGGCGGCGAGCAGGGTGAGGGTGATATCGCTCAGCCGCTCCTGCCAGTCCAGCAGTTGCGTCTTCATCTCGGGCAGGGCCGTGGGCCACTGGTTGGGGCCTGTGAGCCGCTGCCAGGGTTTGCCGGTCTGCGCCAGGGGGAGGGCCTGCTCCTCGTTCATGATGTCGAACTGCTCCCGCCTGTCCGGCCGCTCCCGGGTGAGCTCGGCCCCCACCAGGTTGTAGCCACGAAAGTGGGGGGAGTGCACCATCTGCACCGCCAGCTTCTCCTGCAGGGGCAGGGCGAAGAAGCGGGCCGCCAGCGCCAGTGTCTCCCGTTGCTCCGCCTCGCTCAGACCATGGCCTGTCAGATAGAAGAAGCCGATGTCGCGGGCCGCCCGGCCAAGCTTGGCCAGCATCTGGCGACGCTCCTCGGGGGTGCCATTGATCGCGGCATAGTCGATGATGGGCAGTGATGAATGTTCCATGTGCATCTCCTCACTTGCCGGATGTCGGGTGCAGTCCCGAGGCTCCGGTACAAAGACGGCGGTGTGGTTCGTGGCAGGAGTCGGGGTCCGTGGCTCACGATGGCACCATTTGGGTTGAGGGGGATGCTACTGTTCGGGGTTATAAGGTGGAAGCAACAAAATATTCTTAGTTATATACAAAAGTCGAAATAGAATTCGATCCCTTTGGGGCAGCCTGTCGATTGCACGGAGAAAATGCGCCCCTGCCGATCGCCTTGCCCCTGAATCCTCCTGGGGTCAGGGGCAGGGAAGGCGCAGTACCCGTGGGAGGCGAATGAACAAAGGGGAGGCATCAGCCTCCCCTTTGTTGGTGGGGCGCAGAGGATTGAGGGCTAGCGCCCGCTCGGTGCGCCCCGGTCAGCCTCTTCAGTAACCCAGGGTGAAGCGCTGGCGCAGGTGAGCCGGTTGTTCCGCTTCGTTGAGCACAGCGTTCGCCAGATCCCCGACCGTGATCCCGGCAGGCTTGTCGCCGCTAAAGAGCACCTGATCGCCCCCGAGACGGTAGCCGCCGCGCTTCTCGCCGGGTTCGAGGAACACCGGCGGGGAGACGAAACGCCAGTCGAGGGCGGCTTCGCGGCGCAGGGCGGTGAGACCGTCGCGGGCCGCAAGCGCCCCTTGCTTCCACTCGGCCGGGAAGTCCGGGGTATCCACCAGCTGCACGCCGGGGGCTATCTCCAGGCTGCCGGCACCACCGACCACCAGCAACCAGCTGTGGGCGGCTTTGGCTGCCTCGACTATGGCGCTGGCGCCCTTGAGGTACTGGTCGTAGATGTCCGGTGCACTCCAGCCCGGGTTGTAGGCGCTGATCACCCTATCCTGCCCCCTGAGCACGTCGGCCAGCGCCTGCGGGTCCTGGGCATCTACCGCCACTGTGGTGATCTGCGGGTGGGGGGCGACTTTGCTTGTGTCGCGAACTATGGCGGTGACGCTGTGGCCACGGCTGACGGCCTCATTGAGGATGGCTGAACCGACAAAACCGCTGGCACCTATGAGGGCAATTTTCATGGAGACGTCTCCTTCACTGTGGGAATGAGGCTATCCTACGCCCCCGGATGTGATTTAATAATCACCTGTAAATTGCATTCACTTGTAAGCTGGATTTAATAATGGATCAGCTCAGACGTTACGCCATCTTCGCCGCTGTGGTGGAGGCGGGCACCATGACGGGGGCCGCCAAGGCCCTCGGCATGACCCCCTCCGCGGTCAGCCAGCATATAGGCCAGCTAGAGAGCCTGCTCGGTCTCACCCTGCTCCATCGCTCCACCCGCCGCCTCAGCCTGACCGAGGCGGGGGAGGTGGTGTGGCAGGGGTGCCAGTCTCTGCAACAGACCCTCAACCAGACCGAGCTGCGCCTCTCGGAAGTGCGCGACAGCCTGCTCGGGGAGGTGCGGATCACCGCGCCCGTGGGCATGGCGGGCCAGCCGCTGGCGCTGGCCTTGTCACCCCTGTTGCAGGCTCATGCGGGACTCTGTATCCAGATCATCGCCGACGACGAGAAGCGGGATCTCATTGCCGAGCGCATCGACGTGGCGCTGCGGGTCGGCACCCTGCCGGACTCCACCCTGGTGGCCCGCAAGCTGGGCCAGACCCGGATGCTGCTGTGCGCCGCCCCCGCCTACCTGGCGCGCAAGGGGACGCCGCGCACCCCCGCCGATCTGGCGACTCACGACTGGCTCAGTGGCGACATGCTGGGGAGTGGCTTGCTGCTCCTTGACGAGCGAGGGGGCGAGCACAGGGTGAGGTTCAAACCCAGGGTGCTCTGCAACAACGTCCTGCCCCTGCGCCAGTTTGCCCTGGCGGGGCAGGGGATCTCCCTGCAACCCGAGGGGGAGGTTGGCGAGGATCTCGCCCAGGGCCGCCTGCTGGAACTGCTGCCAGGCTTTCGGGTGCCGCCCATGGAGATCCACGCCATCACTCCCCAGCGGGAGATCCCCGAGAAGGTGCGGCGGGTGATCACCGCCCTGCGCAGCCATTTCGCCGAGCCAGGGGGGACGGCGCGCCCCTTGTAGCACCGACCAAAAGCAGAGGGCAGCCCGTTGGCTGCCCCCTGTGGGCCCCGCTTGTCCCGCGCTACTTCATATAGAGGCCGCCGTTGATGGCCAGGGTCTCCCCTGTGATATAGGCCCCCGCTTCGCTGGCGAGGAAGGCCACGGCGGCGGCTATCTCCTCGGGTTTGGCGAGGCGGCGCATGGGGATGTCGGCCTTGATGCTGTCGAGGATGTCGGTGCGGATCGCCGCCACCATGGGGGTGGCGGTGTAGCCGGGGGCGATGGCGTTGACCGTGACCCCGAAGAGGGCCCCTTCCGCCGCCAGCGCCTTGGTGAAGCCCAGCATGCCCGCCTTGGCCGCCGAGTAGTTGACCTGACCGAACTGCCCCTTCTGGCCGTTGACCGAGGAGATGTTGATGATGCGGGCATCGCGCTGCTCGCACATGGCGTCGAACAGCGGCTGGGTCACGTTGTAGAGGCTGCACAGGTTGGTGTGGATCACCTCGAACCACTGATCTGGCGCCATCCGCTTGAAGGCGCCATCTCGGGTGATGCCAGCGTTGTTGACCAGCACGTCCACCCGGCCCTCCTCCTGCAACAGGCGGCCCAGGGTCTCGCGGCACATGGCGGTGTCGGCCACGTCCAGCGCCAGCAGCCGCACCTTATCCTGGTGATAGCCCTGCTCTGCGTACCAGTCGTGGGCCGCCACGCTGTTGACGCTGGAGTGGGTGGCGATGATGCGATACCCCTGGGCCAGCAAGGCGGTGGTGATGGCGGATCCGATGCCGCCCCGGGCTCCGGTGATCAAGGCAATCTTCTTCATCTTGGCTCTCCCTGCATATCACGAGTTGAACTGTGCCCCTGGGGGCAATTGACAACATTGTTTGCAAACAATGTGGCAGGGAAAGGCGTCACTTTTGTGACAGGGGGGCGCCTGGGGGAGGGGGCTCGCGAGGGGAAGCCGGGCCGGCAGCGGCCAGACGCCGGGGTTGCCGGGGCCGCACAAGGCTTGCCCCCGGCACGGCGGCCATGTTTAATGTGGCCACTTGGGCGAATGCGCCCCTTCGCCGGCACAGAGCCCGACCACAGCATGACAAGCTCCCTCGCTTTCCCAGACCCGGCGCCACGGACGCGCCCCCATTTCACCCGCATCGAGCGAGTGCTCGACTACATTCACGCCCACCTGGATCAACCCCTGTCGCTGGAGCAGCTGGCCGAGCAGAGCTGCTGGTCGCGCTGGCAGTTGCAGCGGGTCTTCTTGCACGAGACCGGCCAGACGGTGGCCCACTATGTGCGCGAGTTGAAGCTGAGCCTGGCGGCGGAGGCGCTGCTCTCGAGCCGTCAGCGGGTGCTGGATCTGGCGCTGAACCACGGTTTTGGCTCGGAAGTCAGCTTCAGCCGGGCCTTCAAGCAGCACTTTGGCTGCTCCCCCCTGGCCTATCGCAAGCGGGGCCTGCGGCTGGGGCTACGTACCCCCCTGGTTCGGGTCCCCATGTCCCTGGCCAGTCCCCCCAGACTGGTGCAGGTGCGGGTGGAGAGCCGGCCTGGGTTCACCCTGCACGGCGTCAGGGGGGAGATCCGGGGCCTCTTTGCGAAGGCGCCCGATTTTCAGCAGACGGTGCCCGCCATCTGGGGCGCCTGGCGCGAGGCGGGGGGACGCCTGTCCTCCAGCGAGCTGATAGGGGTGGTGGACGTGTCGGGGGCGGGGGAGCGGCTGCCTTACTGGGCCGGGGTGGCGGCAGAGGAGGGGAGTGAGCCGGGCCCAGGGCTGGCGCGCCTCAGGGTACCGGCACAGGAGTACGCCGTGCTCAGCCACCTGGGCCCCATCGATACGCTTGGGCAGTGCCTCAACTGGTTCATCCTGCACTGGCTGCCCTCTTCCAGCTATCGCGGGCTGGATGGCTTCGAGCTGGAGCGCTATGCCCCGGGCTTTGACGGCCAGCAGCCCGATGCTTCCATGGAGTACTGGCTGCCCATAGCGCCCCGCTAGGCTCGGCAACGGGACCCCTCATGCCGCCTGCATGATCTCAGGCGGCCAGCCCCGTCAGCCCGCAGGGTGAACCCGATTCTTGCCCGCCTCCTTGGCCTGATAGAGTGCCCGATCGACCCTTGCTATCAGCTGCGCGGCCGATTCATGGCGCCACTGCCCCAGTCCCGCCGAGAAGGTCACCACCAGCCCGGCCTCTCGCCATTGACGCTGCAGGACTCGCAGGCGCCAGCGCTCCAGCAGGGCCAGTGCCTGGGCCTCGTCTTCCCCCGGGATCAGGATGGCCAGCTCCTCCCCGCCGTACCGGTAGAGCCTGGCCAGGCCGTCGGCCACCGTCACGCCTTCCTGCGCCACGGCCTGGAGGACGCTGTCGCCCACCAGGTGCCCCAGCTGGTCGTTGATGGACTTGAAGTTGTCCAGATCTATCATGCCGAGGGAGAAGGGACGGCCGTCAGCCAGATGGCTGGCCAGATCCTGATCGAAGCTGCGGCGATTGAAGAGGCCGGTCAGGGCATCCGTGTTGGAGGCGGCGACGGCCTCCTGCATCTGGTGATGGGCGCTTTGGATCTCCTGGCGCAGCAGCTCTCCGGGCTTGCTCATGTCGATGCGGCCGACGCGCATCAGGGCGATGATCTCGACGATCATCTTGTTGATGGCATGGCGCAGTGAGCCCCAGCAGAGCAGGCAGATCAGCAGGCAGCCCGCCACGGCGATCTGCAACTGATAGGATTCGCTGTGGCTGGCCTCCTTGAACTCGGCGTCGCTGACGGTGTAGATGGCGAACCAGTCCGGGTTGGAGAAGGCGTAGTAGTAGACATGGGTCTGGTGCTCGGCGTCATAGAGATGGTCGGCCCCGTTGGTCATCTGTGCGATGAGCCGTGGCGCCAGCTGGCGGTGAAACAGGTTGCCCACATTGGCGTGCAGCAGGGTGTCGCCGGTACGGGCGATGAGATAGAACTCCCCCTTGAGGGGGCTCTTGAGCAGGCGCAGGGGGTGGCTCATCTGCTCGAGATCTAGCTCCATGGCCAGGGTGCCGAGGGGAAAGCCCTCCCTGTCGACTATGGGCCGGGAGACGGAAATGGTCCGCTGCTGGTCAATCCTGCTGGCGTAGTGGTCCGTGTAGCTGACGAAGAGGGGGCGGGAGGTAGCGGATTTGAACCAGGGCCGCTCCCTGGCATCAAAGCCCGCCTCGACCGGCAGGTGGGGGACAGAGTTGAAACGCCCCTGCTGATCGGCGACCAGGATGCTTTTCACATAGGGGGTGAGGGACAACGTTTGCATCAGGGTCATGCGAAGGGGGGCGTGCCCGTTGCCGAGGAAGGCCTGCAGGGCGGGCTTGTCAATAAAGCTGCCGGTCTCGTTGAGGACGTGCTCCAGCGGCTTGAATTGCAACGCGATGAACTGGGTCGCCATGTTGTGCACGAACATGGCGGCCACCTTGTGATACTTCACCTCGGCCGCACGCTGGATGCTGCAGCTGACCCCCACCAGGGCGGTGAGCAGGGTCAGCACTATCACGGCGAAGGAGACGTGGAGCTGGGTGTGACAGTGCAGATCTTTATTGATGATGTCATTCATTGGCGTGATCGTTTGGCCTCGTATCGTCTCAAACAGGACTGATAAAAGGGGCCGCATACTATCGCCATCCCTGTCGGCAGGGCTTGACCCGGATCAAGGGTGTGGATGAAAAAAGAGCAAAAACTCTAAAATGAAGGCCGGATGCGAGGGCTGATCCGGCCCGGTTCGGCCAGCAGGGCAGGGGGCCTTGAGGCCACCCCGGTGAAAGCGCATCCAGACCCGCCCCGGGCAGTACCCTCTCCATTTGGCTTCCCCTGCACTCTAATTCATTCGCCACGCAGTCAGATGGCGCCCTTCTCTCCCCCTTTCTTTGTCACTGACCCGCCAACATGCCCCAAATTGTTAATTCCGGGGCAATTTAGAACAATAAAATGCAAATGATATTTGTTACTATTCACATGCAGTAGGCAGTCGAGGATCAGATGCAACTTGTTCACCCCCCATTGACCGTGGTCGCCGCGACCATCTCCACCCTGTTGGCAGGCTCTGTGCTGGCCGCCGCGCCCACCAGCCAGGACGCGGCGCTGGCCGACGAGACCCTGACGGTGCTGGGTCAGACCTATCGCAACACCGCGACCAAGACCCGGCTCGACCCCATAGAGACGCCCCAGGCGATCTCGGTAGTGGACAGCGAGACCCTGGAACAGCGTGGCGTGAGCTCGGTGAGCGAGGCGCTGCGCTACGTGCCCGGGGTCAATACCGAGCTGCGCGGCGGGGCGGTCAACCGGCTGGATCTGTTCAACATCCGCGGCTTTGACAACTACCAGAACTTCTACGACGGCCTCTTGCTGCAGTACAACGAGTGGAACCTGCAACCCCAGATAGATCCCGTGGCCATAGAGCAGCTGGAGGTGTTCAAGGGGCCGACTTCGGTGCTCTATGGCAGCATGCCGCCCGGTGGCATGGTCAACCTGATCGCCAAGCGCCCGCAGCGCGAGAGCAATCACAGTGTGAGTGTGGCGACCGGCACCGGCACCCTCAAGGAGATGACCCTCGACAGCACCGGGGCCATCAACGATCAGCTCGCCTACCGTGTGGTGGGGCTGGCCCGCCAGAAGGAGGGTCAGGCGGTGACCTCGGAGGAGGAGCGCTACGTCTTTGCGCCCTCCCTGGACTGGCAGCTCGGCGAGCGCACCCTGCTGAACCTCAACCTCTACTACCAGAAGGATCCCGAAGCCGGCATCTATACCACTGTGCCGGCCAGCGGCTCGGTCAAGAGCAACCCCCTGGGGCAGCTTGGCAGCGATACCTTCCTTGGCGACCAGAACTGGAACGAGTACAACCGGGATGTGACCCTGCTCGGCTACAAGCTGAGCCACGACTTCAACGGGAACTGGCAGGTGCTGCAAAACGCCCGCTACATGGATGCCTCCGCCTATCAGCGCAACACCTACAACGCGGCCCTGGCGGCGGACAACCGCACCCTGGCACGCAACGCTTATTTGACCGACGAGGCGTCAAAGGGCTTTGTCATCGACAACCAGCTGGCGGGCAAGGTGATGACGGGGCCGGCCCAGCACAACCTGTTGCTCGGGGTCGATTACCAATATCTGGATGCGCGTATCCTCTATCAGGACACCCTCGACTACTCTGCCCCCGCCATCGACATCTTCAACCCGGACCACAACCAGATCCGGCCGGATGCCCTGGCCTTCTCCTATGAGGATCGCAAGACCATCCGTCAGTCCCAGACCGGCGTCTATCTGCAGGATCAGGTGCGCCTCGACCGGCTGGTGGCCATAGGCGGCGCCCGCTACGACAGCTACCGGATGGACACCGACAGCCGCGGTCTCTACCTGGGGGCCGCCAGCCAGTCCCTGGCCCAAATCGATCAGGATAACCTCTCCTTCCGCTTCGGCGCCCTCTACGAGCTCGACTACGGCTTGTTGCCCTATGTGAGCTATGCCGAGAGCTTCGAGCCGGTACCGGGGGCGGACAAGAGCGGCAAGGCGTTCGATCCCTCTACCGGCCACCAGTGGGAGGGGGGGCTCAAGTTCCTCTCCGAGGACATGAGCAAGACGGCCACGATCTCGGCGTTCCATATCACCAAGGAGAACGCCCTGGTGACGGATCCGGACAACGTCTACGGGCCCAAGCTGCAGACCGGCGAAATCGTCTCCAAGGGGATAGAGCTGGAAGGGCGCGCCGATCTCACCAGCCGGTTGGATCTGGCGCTGAGCTATACCCGCCAGGACATGGAGATCACCCGCGACACCACAGACTTGCAGGGCAAGACCCCGGTCTGGGTGCCCAAGCAGATGGCCTCGCTCTGGAGCAACTACCAGGCGGGCGGCAGCCTGGAGGGGATGCGGGTCGGCGCCGGCCTGCGCTACGTGGGGGAGGCCCAGCTCGATGCCGCCAACACCGACACAGTGCCGGATTATCTGCTGATGGACATGTCCGCCTCCTATGATCTCGCCGCCCTCAGCGCGAGCCTGAAGGGGGTGGGGGCATCCCTTAGCGCCAGCAACCTGTTTAACAAGACCTACTACTCCTGCTACGACCAGAACAACTGCTGGTTCGGGGCTGAGCGCAATGTGGAGGCTCGACTCAAATACGTATTCTGACCTTGCGCCCCGGACCTGCGCCGGGGCATGCCCCCTCTGCGGGTCCCGATGGCCGCCAGCACGCCCTGCCTCGCGGCCTCGGCACCCTGGCGGTGCACAGCCAGCATACCCTGCTGGCGGATCACGACGCCCTGTTTGCGGCGGCGGCCGGGCTCATCCCCTCCCTCAAGGGACGGCTGGCGGGGGAGTCCTCCGCGCTGCTGACGGCGCTCCCTCATGGCGCCCCGAACGAGGTCGCGGCTGCCCTGCATGGCCACTGGCAGCAGACGCACCCGGAGGCGGGGGCGGCCTACTGGTTGACCCGCAGCTGGGGCATGCTCTGCTGGCAGTCCATCTATCTCGCCATGGTTGCCGTCTATCGGGTGGGGGCGGTGCCCGCCCTGGATCGGATGGGGCAGGGCTATCAGGAGGGGCTGGTGTCCGGCTTCAGCCTGCCGGCGGAGCCCATGATCAAGGGGGAGGTGAAAATTCTGATCAAGACGGCGGGTGAGCGGTTGCAGGCCCACTGGCAGGAATTGTTCGCACTGCTTGGAGAGGTGCAGCGGCTACGCCCCGGCTTCGTGCGCCCGCTCCTGGCGGACGATCTGCTGGCGGCCCTGGTGCGGGTGCCGGATTTCTTCGGGGAGATAAGCCCAGAGGTGGTCCAAGCCCATGCGCCGCTCTGGCTCGCCGCCTGCGGCCTGCCCGCCGGGCATCTGGCGGGCTGGCGTCCGGCCTCGCTCCCCCAGGATGAGGCTTTTCCTGGCTATGTGCGCCAGCGCTGCTGCCTGCACTACAGGCGAGGAGATGGGGAGCTTTGTGGCAACTGCCCGAGACGGCAGGGAGCCGCCAGCTGCGGCGAGGGATCCTGAGGCGCCAGAGAGCTGGCACATGGAAAAGAAAGCGTGAGCGCCGCCCCTAGGGGCGGCTTTTTCATGCCCTTTACTGCTCGGCCATCTGGGTGCGAATGCGCTCGAACAGGCTCTGCAGGCAGGCCTGATCCCGATCGGCGGCCCGCACGGCCCCGTACATATGGCGGCGGATCCCGCTGCCCAGGGCGCGCGCCTCGAGCAAGCCCTGGCGCACGAACTCCTCGCTGGCCCAGCGCGGCAGGGCGGCGACACCGAGCCCGGCGGCGGCCATCTGCAACATGACCGAGGTGTTGTCCACCGGCTTGCAGCGGGCGGGTTCCACCCCGGCGGGTTGCAGGAAGCGACTGAACACGTCCATGCGGGCCCGCTCCACCGGGTAGACCAGCAGCACCTCCTGCTTGAGATCCTCCGGGGTTATCTTGGTCTGGTGACAGAGGGGGTGATCGGGCGCCATCACCAGGGTGAGATCGAAGGCGAACAGCGGTTCGAAGTGGAGATCCCCGCGGGCCTGCACGTCCGAGGTGAGCAGCAAGTCGAGCTGACCACCGAGCAGGGCGCTGATGGCATCGAAGCCGGGCACCGACTCCACCTCCAGCGCCACCCCGGGCCACTGGCGGCGAAAGCCCGGCAACAGCGGCAGCAGCCACTGGATGCAGCTGTGGCAATCCAGCGCCAGGTGCAGCCTGCCCGCATCGCCGCTGTGCAGGGCCAGCAGCTGGCGCTCGGTCTGGGCCAGGGCGGGCAGCACCTGACGGGCCAGGGCCAGCAGATGCTGGCCGGCCGCCGTCAGCACCAGGGGGCGGCTCTTGCGCAGATAAAGCTCCAGGTTGAGGCGGGTCTCCAGCTCTTTCAACTGGTGGGAGAGGGCGGACTGGGTGAGGTTGAGGCAGAGGGCCGCCCCCGCCAGTGAACCCTGCTCGGCCAGGGCGCTGATGGTCCTTCAGGTGCTTGAGATCTATGCCCGCGTTGGTGTTCTGATGGCTGGTCGATGGTTGGGCACACCCATGGCACTGCTCCTTTGTGCGTCAGTTGAGGATTTCTTGAGAGCCAGTTGAAGAGGATTCAATAGCCAAGGCAACCTTATCTCGTCACTCTAGATGTGTAAACATCTGGATGGCTAAATCATCCAGTTTCCCATCAGATGAATGAGCATAAGGAATTGGACCTATGACACGAGCACACACCCTGGGCTTCCCCCGTATCGGCGCCAAGCGCGAGTTGAAATTTGCCCTGGAATCCTACTGGCGCGGCGAGACCACCCAGGCCGAGCTGGTCGCCGTGGGCAAGAGCCTGCGGGAGCGCCACTGGCAGGCCCAGCGCACCGCCGGGGTCAACCTGCTGCCGGTGGGCGACTTCGCCTGGTACGACCAAGTGCTCGGCACCAGTTTGCTGGTGGACGCCGTGCCTGCCCGTCACCGCCATGTTGTCGATGGTAAGAGCGACACCGATCTCGATACCCTGTTCCGTGTTGCCCGTGGCCGTGCGCCCACCGGCCCCGCTGCCGCCGCTGCCGAGATGACCAAGTGGTTCAACACCAACTATCACTACCTGGTGCCCGAGTTCAGCCGCGACCAGCGCTTCAAGCTGGGCTGGAGCCAACTCTTTGAAGAGGTCGAAGAGGCCAAGGCGCTGGGGCTGCCGGTCAAGGCGGTGCTGCTGGGCCCGGTCTCCTACCTCTGGCTAGGCAAGGAGAAAGAGAGCGGCTTCTCCCGCCTCGAGCTGCTCGACCGCCTGCTGATCGTCTATCAGGAGATCCTGGCGAAACTGGCATCCCAGGGAGTGGAATGGGTGCAGATTGACGAGCCGGCCCTGGCCCTGGACCTGCCGGACGAGTGGCGCCTGGCCTACCTCAACGCCTACGAGCGCCTGAGCGGTCCCTGCAAGCTGCTGCTCACCACCTATTTCGGTTCGGTGGCCCATCAGCGCGACATCATCACCAGCCTGAAGGTGGATGGCCTGCACCTGGATCTGGTGGCGGCCCCCGAGCAGCTCGAGACCCTGGTCCCGCATCTGCCGGCCCAGTGGGTGCTTTCCGCTGGCGTCATCAACGGCCGCAACGTCTGGCGTGCCAACCTGGGCAAGCTGGCACCGACGCTGAAAGCATTGAAAGCCAAGCTCGGCGAGCGCCTCTGGGTGGCCTCTTCCTGCTCCCTGCTGCACAGCCCGGTGGACTTGACCCTGGAGCATGAACTGGATCCCCAGACCCGCAGCTGGTTCGCCTTCGCCCTGCAAAAGTGCTACGAGCTGGGGCTGCTCTCCGACTACCTGGACGGAGGGGATCTGGACAAGATCAGCGCCTACAGCCAGCCCATCGTGGATCGGGAGTCCGACAGTCGGGTCCACAAGCGTGCGGTGCAGTCCCGTCTGGCCAGCCTCACCAACAGCGATTTTGACCGCCAGAGCGCCTATCCGGTGCGCGCCGAGGCCCAGCGCACCGATCTCAAGCTGCCGCTCTTGCCCACCACCACCATAGGCTCCTTCCCGCAGACCTCCGACATCCGGTTGCTGCGCCAGGAGTGGCGGGCCGGTCGCATCGACGACGCAGCTTACGAGGCGGGCATTCAGGCCCAGATCAAGGACGCCATTGAACGCCAGGAAGCCATAGGGCTGGACGTGCTGGTGCACGGCGAGGCCGAGCGCAACGACATGGTGGAGTATTTCGGCGAGCTGCTGGACGGCTTTGCCATCACCCGCTTCGGCTGGGTGCAGAGCTATGGCTCCCGCTGCGTCAAGCCGCCGGTGATCACCCGGGATATTGACCGCCCGACCCCCATGACGCTGGCGTGGACCAAGTTTGCTCAGAGCCTGACCGACAAACCGGTCAAGGGCATGCTGACCGGGCCCGTGACCATCCTCTGCTGGTCCTTCCCCCGGGAAGACGTGAGCCGCGAGCAGTCCGCCCTGCAAATCGGCCTGGCCATTCGCGACGAGGTGGCAGGTCTCGAAGCCGCCGGCATCAAGATCATCCAGATTGACGAACCGGCGATCCGCGAGGGCCTGCCCCTGCGCAAGCAGGATCATCAGGCTTACCTGGATTGGGCGGTGCGCGCCTTCCGCCTGAGCGCCAGCCCAGTGGTGGACAGCACCCAGATCCACACCCACATGTGTTACAGCGACTTCAACCTCATCATAGAGGCGGTGGCGGCGCTGGACGCGGACGTGATCACCATAGAGACGAGCCGCAGCCAGATGCAGTTGCTCGAGGCGTTCGAGCGCTTCAACTACCCCAACGAGATTGGGCCGGGCGTCTACGACATCCACTCGCCGAACGTGCCGAGCCAGGGCTGGATTGAAGACCTGATCCGCAAGGCGGCCAGACAGATCCCGGCCGAGCGGCTCTGGGTCAACCCGGACTGCGGCCTCAAGACCCGCGGCTGGGAAGAGACCACGGCTGCCCTCAAGGTGATGGTCGATGCGACCCGGGCGCTGCGAGCCGAACTGGCCTGAGCTGCCTCTTACCGCTCGGCAGACAACGCAAGAGCACTGAGATAACGACAGAGGGAAGGCGCAGGCCTTCCCTCTTTTTTGCATGAGGGCCTTAAGCCCCTCAGGGGGTAAGCAGCAGGGGGACACCGGTTTGCGGGTATGGTGCTGGGCTTTGCGGCCTGTGCCACCCCTGCGATGGCACCTCCCGCGCCAGCGCCTCGGCCAGCCAGTACCCGTCGAGGGGGATGGCATTGCGATCCTCGATCACCAGATTGAGGTGCTGGGCGCCGAGGCAGCCGTAGCGCGCCGGGTCTGTCTGGGTGAAGAGGCCGAGGCAGGGCACGCCGCTCGCGGCAGCCAGATGCAGGGGACCTGTGTCGCAACTGACGAAGAGGGCGAGGCCACGGGTGAAGCGGGCCAGCTCGCTCATGCTGGCCAGGGATAGGTGCAAATCCCCCAGCAGGGGTTGGGGGGAAGCCGGATCTTCGAGCTGGATCAGCAGGGCATCGGGACTGTGGCGGCGCAGATCCCCGAGCAGTCTCCGCCACTGGGTGGCGGAGAGCCCCTTGCCCTTGCGGGCGCCGGTGAAGAAGCCGATGAGGGGACGGCCCGGGTGGGCCCGCCGCAACGCGGCCAGCGGCGGGCAGGGGACCTGAATCGCGCTGCCAAGCTCAATCTGCTCCGCCGGGTTGCCATGGCGACCGAGCAGTTGCAGGGGCTGGTGGGCGTAGTGGCAGCCACTGTCGGGGCGGAGGGGCTGATCGAACAGGGCATCCCCCTTGGCGTCGTCAAAGCCGATCTTCTCGCCGGCCCGCACCCAGGCGGCGACCATGTGATCCGTGCTGGAGGCGAAGGGCACATAAACGCTGTCATAGCGCCGCTGGCGCAGGCGCCACAGCACCGCCAGGGCGCCGATCAGCTGCTTGCCCTGCAAGCGGACCCGATGGATGGCCCCCAGTTGCAGATCGGCGAGAAAGGGGAGCAAGGGGCCGCCGCTGCACACCAGCTCGATCTCGGCTGTGGGGTGATCCCGTCTCAGCCGCTGCAGGAAGGGCAGCAGGAAGAGGTTGTTGCCGATGCGGTTGGTGCTGCGAATGACCAGGATCCGCCGGGGCGCCTGAGGTGATGAGGGCAGGCGGCCCCGTCCGGCCAGCCAGGCGAGGGTGGCCCGCTCCAGCCCGGCGGTCCAGCTGCGGCGCTGGCCATCGAAGCGGCGCAGGGCATCTCTGAGAGTCTTCATAGCGTTTGGCTCCGTTCATGAGGATGGCAGCAAGGTGACAGCCGACCCTTAAGCCCGCGTTAAGAGGGAGGAAAAAGTGCCGTGGAGCCGGTGGCGGCAGGATCAGCTGGCGATAAGCCGGGTGGTCAACCCCTGGCGGGCTGGTATTGGACCGGGGTTACTGGCTAGAATTGCGCATTTGAAATAAATGTTATCGTCTTCGGGAGCAGGATGCAGTTCAGGGATTTTTTGCCGGTATCGACCAATACCAGCCTCAAAGAGAGTTGTTACGGCGCCCTCGGCGCCTTCGTCGGATTGCTGGGCACCGCCTGGCTGTGCCAGTGGGGGCTGGGGCTGGAGGTGCACTGGCTGATCGCCCCCATGGGGGCCTCCGCCGTGCTGCTGTTTGCCGCCCCGGCGAGCCCCCTGGCCCAGCCCTGGTCCATCCTGGTGGGCAACGGGGTCTCGGCCCTGATGGGGGTGCTGAGTGCCAGCCTGGTGCCGGACATGGCCCTCGCCTCGGCCCTGGCGGTGATGCTGGCCATCGCCGCCATGTTCCTCACCCGCAGCCTGCACCCGCCCGGCGGGGCCGTGGCCCTGACCGCCGTCATCGGCGGCGAGGGGATCCGGGCGCTGGGGGTGGGTTATGTGCTGCTGCCTGTGCTGCTCAACTCCCTGCTGTTGCTGAGCCTGGGGCTGCTCTACAACCGCGCCCTGGGGCGCCGTTATCCCAATGGCGGCAAGGTGGCGCCCAATCGTCACCAGACGGCGGATCCCCAGCCGAGCGCCCGGCTCGCCACCCAGGACATCGACTTTGCCCTGGACAAGCACGGGGAGCTGCTCGACATCAGCCGCCAGGATCTGCAGGAGTTGCTGCAGGAGGCCCAGCTACACGCCCTGCGGGGGCGAGTGGGCACGGTGCGCTGTCAGGATGTGATGTCGCGGGATCTGGTGGTCAGCTCCCCAGAGGCCTCAGCCATGGCGGCCTGGGATCTGCTCTCTCACCATCAGATCAAGGCGCTGCCGGTGGTGGACGAAGAGGACCGATTGGCGGGCATCATCACCCTGCATGATCTGATGATCGACAGGGAGAGCCGCCAGCCCAGGGGGTGGGAGGCGCTCGAGCAATTGCGGGTGGCGGATCTGATGACCCGGGAGGTACGGACGGCGCGGCGCTACCAACCCCTCTACGATCTGGTAGAAGCCTTCTCCGACGGGGGCTTGCACCACATGCCTGTGGTGGAAGGAGAGCGGCTGGTGGGCATCATCACCCAGTCCGACATGGTGGCGGCCCTGTTCACCCTGGCCCTGCAACCCGGGCAGGCGGAGGAGGCGCCCGCCTGCGAGCCATAAGAAGCGGGCCCCTTGCGGGGCCCGTTTTGTTCAGGGTTTGGGGTAGACGGTCTCCCCCATGAAGACCGTCTGCTCGACCCGGGTCTGTGCAATCTGCTCCGGCGTGCCGGCCTTGACCAGGGCGAACAGGTCCCGGTCCAGCACGATGAAGTCCGCCGACTTGCCCGCCTCGATGGAGCCGGTGATGTCCCCCTGGCGGACCGCCCTGGCGCCGTTGATGGTGTAGGCGGCCAGCATCTCGGCAAGGGAGGTGCGCTGACTGGCCCTGAAGTCGTCGCCGCTGCCGGCCGCCTTCACTATGCCGGCGGCCATGTTCTCGAACGGGCGCGGGTCCCGGCTGTCCACCGGGGCGTCGCTGCCCGCCACCAGCACGGCGCCAGCCTGGCGCGAACTCTCGACCGGGTAGAGGGCGTCATGGAGATAGCCCATGGGGTCGTAGATGGCTTCGCTCAGGGACTGTCCCACCCTGGTTGGCTGGATGAAGGGGCTGACCAGCATGTCGTAGGCAAGCTGGGGCGTGGTCCAGGCATAGGTGAAGGTGAGGTAGAGGCCAAGTTCGCCGAGGCGTTTCTGATCGTCCGGGTGCACCACCTGCAGGTGGGCCAGGGTGTGGGGGATGCCGCTCTCCCCGTTGCTGGCGCGGGCCGCCTCCAGGGCATCGAGGGCCACCCGGGTGCTGCGATCGCCGATGCTGTGCATGTGGATGCCAAACCCGGCCCCATCCAGCGCGGTGACGTAGCGCGTCAGATCCGCCTCCTTGTAGTTGACTATGCCGTTGCTGCCCGCATCTTCGCTGTCCGCTGTGATGCTCACCTCGCCGCTGTCGGGATCCAGGGCCAGATGGGGACTGTGGTAGTTCTCCAGCATGCCGGCATTGGGCAGGAAGGGGGGGCTGGTGAAGGGATCCCCCTCCAGCACGCCGTCGAGGAAGATCTTGACCGCATCGGCCTTGATCAGGGGGTTGCCTGCGAAGGCGTCACGCACCTGGTTCGCCTTGGCCAGGTGCCCGTCGATGTCCAGCTTGCCGCTGTAGTCATCCTGGTTGAAGCAGGTGGCGGCGGTGACGCGCATGTGCAGCAGATCCTGGTCCTGCATCTTGAGCATCCGCTCCCGGATGAAGTCGTTGGCGCAGGCATCCTGCACCCCCGTGATGCCGCGGGACGCCATCAGCTCGGAGATGGCGGGGAGTATCTTGTCATACTGGGCCTCCGCCTGTTCCCCCTCCGCGCTCAGCACCCCGGTGTCGGGGACTGCAATGGCGCTGCGGGCCGCGTCCCGGATCACGCCGGTTGCCAGATCCACATAGGGGATGAAGGCCTCGAACACGCCGCCCGGGGCCAGGGTGGTGGCATTGAAGCCGACCACATTGCCGTCTTCGTCCTGTGCCAGCGCCAGCGCCTGTGAGTTGTAGCCGCCGGCATGGCCGTCGACCCCGGCCAGCATCACGGGGTTGTTCGGCGCCGCCGCATCCAGGGCCGCCAGCAGGGTGGCATGGGTGGCGGTGGGGGTGTTGCCGTCATAGGGCGACCACTGGTTGACCACCAGCCAGTCCCCGGGGGCCGGGGCGTAGCGGGGCAGGCACTCGCTGACCTTGGCCGCGAGCTGATCCAGGTTGACGCTCTGGCCGTCCAGATCGCACATGTCGAGCGCAACCGTGCCGAGCAGGTGGATGTGGTTGTCGTGCAGGCCGGGCAGCACCATCCTCCCTTGCAGATCCACCACCTGGGTCGCACTGTTCTTCAAGGCCTCGGCCCCCTCGCGTGAGCCCACGTAAGTGAACTTGCCCCCTTGCACCACCATGGCCTCGGCCTGGCTGCGTTGCCCATCCTGGGTGTGGATCTTGCCGTTGAGATAGAGGGTGTTGCCGGGCGGCGGCTCACTGCTGTCCTGCTGGCAGCCGAGCAGGCCGCTCACCAGCAGGGCGATGGCGCCCAGCCTG
Source organism: Aeromonas ichthyocola (assembly GCF_046087985.1). Lineage (NCBI taxonomy): Bacteria > Pseudomonadati > Pseudomonadota > Gammaproteobacteria > Aeromonadales > Aeromonadaceae > Aeromonas > Aeromonas ichthyocola. Next base: position 512,729 of record NZ_JBJSWH010000003.1, on the reverse strand, counting down.
AGATTGGGGTGTTTGCTATCCATAGCGCGCTCTCCTTGGGTTAATTGCAGTTTTTACTGCAGATATGAGCACTTATGGTTATTGCAGCTATTCTGAAAAATGCCAGTGATTGCTGCACTTTTTTTGACTTGTGTTTACCTTGTCTCATCATGTAGTTATGACAACCAGTCGCCCCTTGGGGGTGGAGACCGCATCGGGGGAAGAGAATGTCACAACATGTGCTGCCGGCCAAACTGTGCATGCGGCGCCAACCCAGGCAACTGCGCAGCCAGGAGGTGGCGAGCCGCATCGAGCAGGCCACCCTGGCCCTGTTGCAGGAGCAGGGGTTTGCGGCCCTCAACACCAACGCCATCGCCGCCCGCGCCGGGGTGGGCATCAAGTCGCTCTACCATCTGTTCCCCAACAAGGAGGCCATCATCTGCCGGTTGGCCCTGGACTGGCTGGCGGCGGTGTGCGAGGCGCAGGAGAGCATCCGCGAGCAGGCCGACAGCTTGCCGCAGACCCTGCTGATGCTGGACGAGGCGCTGGAGGCGCTGGATGAGCGCTTCGTCGGCTATGGGGCGCTGTGGCAGGCGATGGATCTCATTCCCGCCCTGCACGGGGTCGAGCAGGAGCACGAGGGGCGACAGGTAGCCTTCTGGTCCGAGCGGCTGCGCCACTTTGGCTGCCGCTGGCCCGAGCCAGAGCTCACCACCCTGGTGCGCTACTTCTACCGCACCGCGGACGTGGCCAAGCAGTGCACCAAGGGGCAGGGGGAGGCGGGGGCGCACCTGTGGCAACTGCATAGACGCTGGAGCGAGCAGCTGATGATGGCGGCCATCGAGGAGCCGGATCCCGCCCGGGTCTGGCAGTCGATGCCGGGACTGGCGCCGGGTTGCCAAGCCGCCGCGAAGGGGGGCGAATAGAAGAGGGACGAATAAAGAGAGGGAGTGCCAGGCACTCCCTCTCTTGCATCTGGCATTGCGCCCAGGGGGCTAGCCGTAGCGGGCCAGGGTCAGCCCCTCGTCGCTGATGGCCGGAGCGCTGCCCGAGATGAGGTCGCTGAGTAGTTGGCCCGAGCCTGCCGCCATGGTCCAGCCCAGGGTGCCGTGGCCTGTGTTGAGCCAGAGCCCGGGGATGGGGCTTGGCCCCACCAGGGGCGTGCCGTCCGGGGTCATGGGGCGCAGCCCGGTCCAGAAGCTGGCCTGCTCCAGATCCCCCCCCTGGGGGAAGAGGTCCCTCACCACCATGGCCAGGGTGTCGTGGCGTCTGGGGTTGAGCGCCAGATTGAAGCCGCTGAGCTCTGCCATGCCGCCGACCCGGATCCGCTCATCGAAGCGGGTGATGGCGACCTTGTAGGTTTCATCCAGCACTGTGCTGCGCGGGGCGCCAGCGGCGTCCGTCATCGGCAGGGTGAGGGAGTAGCCCTTGACCGGGTAGACGGGTAGCTCTATCCCGAGTGGGCGCAAGAAGCCGGTGCCATAGCTGCCCAGGGCGCAGACGATGGCGTCGGCCTTGAAGCGCTGCTCGCCGGCACGGACCGCCACGGCGCGCCCCTGGGCGAGCTCGACCTCGTCGATGGCGCAGTTGAAGACGAACTCCACCCCGAGCCGCCGTGCCTCGTCAGCCAGGGCCTGGGTGAAGCGGAAGCAGTCCCCCGTCTCGTCTCCCGGCAGGCGCAGGCCCCCCACTACCTTGCCGCGCACCCGCGCCAAGGCGGGCTCCACCTCTTCACAGCCGCTGGCATCGAGGGACTGGTAGGGGACGCCATACTCTTCCAGCACTTCGATGTCGCGCTGGCTGGCATCGCGCTGGGCCTGGCTTCGGAACAGTTGCAGGGTGCCGAGCTGGCGCCCTTCGTAATCCAGCGCCAGCTCGTCGCGCAAAAGCTTCATGCAGTCGCGGCTGTATTCGGCCAGGCGCACCATGCGCCCCTTGTTGACCGCATAGGCTGCCGGGGTGCAGTTGGCGAACATCTTCAGCATCCAGCGCAGCTGGAAGGGATCCGAGGTGGGGCGCACCGTGAAGGGGGCGTGTTTTTGCAGCAGCCATTTGGCGGCCTTGAGGGGAATGCCGGGGGCAGCCCAGGGGGAGGCATAACCCGGGGAGATCTGACCCGCATTGGCATGGCTGGTTTCAAGGGCCACCCCGTCGCGCCGCTCCAGCAGGGTCACCTTGTGACCGGCTTTGGCCAGATACCAGGCGCTGGTCACACCGACCACGCCACCACCGAGTACCACTATGTCCATCTTGTCTCTCCTTGACTGGGGCCTCCACCTTAATCAGCCGCCACAGGATATTCAACTGGTGTCGTTATCATTGGTGATTATCACCATTCACATTTTGTTAACTGGTTCTCAATGTTGTCATATTCTCACTTTTTGGCATGAAATCCGGTCGATTCAGAGCCGCTCCAGGTGGAGCAGATGGTGCTCCGCCGTCGCCAGGATTGCCTGTTGCCGGGAGGTTGGCTGACCATCCCAGTTGGCATAGGGCAGGGCGAGGCGGGGGTGGCTACCGAGCCTCTCCCGATGGCGCCATAAAAAGTGCCAGTAGAGGCTGTTGAACGGGCAACTGTCCGGCCCACTGCGCTCCTTCACCTCGTAGTGGCACCCCTTGCAGTAGTGGCCCATCCGCTCCAGGTAGGCGCCGCTGCTGGCGTAGGGCTTGCTGCCCATCAGGCCGCCATCGGCAAACTGGCTCATGCCGCGGGTGTTGGGCTGCTCCACCCACTCGATGGCATCCACATAGATGCCCAGATACCAGGCATCCACCTCATCCGGATGGATCCCCGCCAGCAGGGCAAAATTGCCGGTCACCATCAGCCGCTGGATATGGTGGGCATAGGCGTGATCAAGGGACTGCTGGATCGCGTGGCGCACGCAGGCCATCCGGGTCTGCCCGCTCCAGAAGAAACCGGGCAGGGGGCGCTCGGCCCCCAGGGCATTGACGCGACCATAGTCCGGCATCTTTTCCCAGTAGAGGGCGCGGACAAACTCGCGCCAGCCGAGGATCTGGCGAATGAAGCCCTCCACCTGTGCCAGGGTGATGGTGGCCTGATTGGCCTGCCAGTGGGACTCGGCGGCACGGATCACCTCGAGGGGATGGAGCATCTTGCTGTTCATCGAAAACGACAGGCGGCTGTGGAACAGGCTCCAGCCCCGCTCGCTCAGGGCGTCCTGATAGCGGCCGAAGTGGGGTAGGCAGTGTGCAAGGAAGTGTTCAAGCAGCGCTCGGCTCTGGCGCCGGGAGACGGGCCAGGGCAGAGCGCTGGCATCCGCAGTGCCAATGGTGGCGACGCCGTGGCGGGTCAGCATGGCATCGATGTCGCTCACCTCGTTGGCAAAGGTGAGGGTTGCCGGTATGGGCTGGCGCTCCGGCAGTCTGGCGCGGTTCTCGCTGTCAAAGTTCCAGCGCCCGCCAAGGGGCTGGCCATTTTCATCGAGCAGCACCTTGTACTGCTTTCGCAGGGCGCGGTAGAAGAACTCCATCCGGCTGTGGGGGTAGTGCCGCCAGCCATCCCGGGGGGTGAGAAAATGCTCGCTCTCCACCTCGGCGGTCGGGATGGGCAGGCCCGCTGCCCAGGTTTTCAACTGGCTGGCAAGGCGCCACTCGTCCGGGCTCTGCCAGGCAAAGCGTTCGGCTTGATGGTGGGCGATCTGGGCCGCCAGCAAGCTGGGCAGATCGGGCCAGGGGGCGCTCTCATCCAGAGTCAGGTAGCAGACCCGGTGGCCCGCCTTGGTGAGGGCGGAGGCGAAGGCGCGCATGGCGGCAAAGAAGGCCAGCACCTTCTGGCGATGGTGGCGGCAGTAGTCCGTCTCCTGGCGCAGCTCCGTCATCAGGTAGCAGACCGCGGGATCCGGCGTGCGAAACCAGCTGTGACCGGCGTTCAGTTGGTCTCCTAGGATGAGGCGCAGCTCCATCAGGAGTGCTCCTTATGACGGCGGCAGCGTTCGCTGCAGTAGCGCACCTCCTGCCAGCAGCGGGCCCACTTGCGCCGCCAGGCAAAAGGACGCAGGCAGACGGGGCAGACTTTCTCGGGTAGATGGGGTTTGAGGTGCATGTTCCGCCTCGTTCACTGGGTTGACCGATCTCTGCCTGCATAACGAAGCGCAACCAGGATGGGATCACAGTGGGACGGGAAAGAGGTCGTTCCGGCTTGCGAGGGGAGAGGCGCAATGAGAAGGCCCCCGCACCTGTCGGTGCGGGGGCCTTCTGTGACCGTTACTGGTTGCTGAACAGCTTGGCGGGGGGCGTGGACTGGGCGGTCAGGGTCATGCGGCCCGAGGTTTCCAGCCAGGTTCTGATCTTCTTGGCGTCGGCCACCCGCTCATCCGTGGTATTGGCGTGAAGCAGCACCATGACCACGGGCTCATTGTTGACCCGGGTGTCCATCACCAGGCAGCGACCCGCTTCGCGGATGTAGCCGGTCTTGGAGACCATGATGGGCCAGCTTCCTTCCCGCACCAGGCGGTTGGAGTTGTGGTACTGCATCTGGCGTTTGCCGTTGCGCACCAGTCTGTGCTCTGTGGTGGAGTACTGACGGATCAGCGGGTAACTGGAGGCGCTGGCCACCAGCTTAGCAAGATCGTGGGCGCTGGAGACGTTGCGCGGGTTGAGCCCTGTGCTGTCGGCGAAATGGGTGCTCCACATGCCGAGCATGCGGGCCTTGGCGTTCATCGCCTCGATAAAGGCGCGGCGACCGCCGGGGTAGTGTCTCGCCAGGGCCGAGGCGGCCCGGTTTTCCGACGACATCAGGGCGATGTGCAGCATGTCGGCGCGGCTGAGGCGGGAACCTATGGCCAGGCGGGAACCTGTGCCCTTGATCCTGTCCACATCGTCCATGGTGACGGTGAGCATCTCGTTGAGGCGCTGGTTGCCATCCAGCACCACCAGTGCCGTCATCAGCTTGGTGATGGAGGCGATTGCCATCACCCGGTTGGCGTTGCGTTCAGCCAGGATCTCCCCGGTTCTGGGGTTGGCGACCACGAAGGCATCGGATCCCAGGGCGAGATTGGTGCGTGGTGCCATCAGGCTGTTGGTGGAGGAGGAGGTCGCAGAAAACGGGTTGGCATGGGCGCTTTCCATGCTGGCGGGAAGGAGGAAGGCGCCGAGCAGCAGGGGAAGAAAAGGACGAAGGTTCATGGTTTGGCTCTACTACGACTGACAGGGACATTTGGCTAAGTTATATGACGGTAATTGACGCTTCACAACGTCTGACGGCCCGATATTTCCATTTTATGGGATGGCTCACCTTGAAATAACCGATTTCACGGCTATAGCGCCCTCTCACGGGATTCATAATGAGCCATGCATGGCACGCACGTTGGCCTGGTTCAGCCCGTCATGGGGCGCACTATATGCCCTTTCTGACCAATCATTGCTACTCTTTTTGCGCCTTCCGGGGCGGCATTGGGCCGAAGGCACCATTAATCCTCTTTGTGTCGGGAAGATAGGCGCCTGCAGGGGCTGCGAGGGGGATGCCAGCCGACCCGGATCAGCGCAGCACCACCCTCATCAGCGGCGAGGGGCTGCGCGCCACAAAATGGTGCCAGACATGGTCATAGAGCGCCTGCTGCCCGGGAAAGCTCACCAGCGCCTTGGCCTCGGCGAGCGAACACCAGCGGTACTCGGTGTGCTCGTCGTTGAGGGTCACAGCCTGATGGGGTGGGCAATAGACAACAAAGACCGGCACCACCATCACGGTATTGGTGGCCGCGTCGTAAAACTGCTCCAGATATTGGCCGTTATAGAGCTCGGTTACTTTGATGCTCGTCTCCTCGCCAAATTCGCGCACTATGGTCTGCCAGCCGGTTTCACCGGCCTCGACCGTGCCCGCCACATGGCACCAGAAGCCGCCCTTGACCCGGTTCATCAGCAGTATCTTTATCTGGCCATCGATGTCCGATAGTGCCACTCCGGCAACGGCGTTGCAGCGAATGGGGATCATGCCTGTACCTTGTCGTCGTGAAATCACGGTTTGCATTATGGGGTTGTTCGGCGCCCCTTGCCCCATTTTCTGCGTCCCGCCCTGTCCCCGGTTAGCCCCCCATGATGCGGGCTGTCTGAATAGCCTCGATAAGTGCGGCCCGGTTGATGCGGGGGCGCTCGCTGTCGAGCAGCTGCTGCCACAGGGTGATGGCCTGGCGGTAGCGACCGTGCAGGAAATGATCGGAGGCGAGCAGCATCAGGGCGCTCACTTCCCCCTTGTCCTGCTTGAGGGCGTCATCGAGCAGGCGTTGCGACTGCGGGGTGAGTCGCTGGCCCGCCTGGTAGTAGAGCACTATTGCCTGAGCTGCCCGGGTCGCGGCGCTGGTGCCTCCCTCCTGCAGGGCCAGGCGCTGGTAGGCGAGCAGGGCGTTGTCGTACTCGTCCCGATACAGATACAACTGGCCGAGCTCGGCCCAGGCTTCGAGATCGGCGGGGTTGCGCTGCAGCCGCTGGTGCAGGGCGCCCAGCGCCTTGTCCTGCAGATCCCGTGGACTCATCCCCGCCAGGGGATCGGGGCGGGACTGATAGGCCTGCCAGGCCTGATAGCGGCCGCTGGCGGCATAACCGGCGGCAACGGCGCCTATCGCCACTATCCCGAGCAGCAGCAGGGCGCGCGCGTGCTGCCTGCTGCGGCCGGGGGCCTGGGTCAGCCGCTCGCGCAGGGCCAGCTCGGCGACAGGCGTGGCATTGGCAAGGTGGGCGGCGGTCAGCTCCCGATAGAGGGGATCATGGGGGGAGAGGCCTGCCTGCTCCCTTGCCATGATGCGCCGGTTCAGCTCGGCCCTGGGATCCTGGGCCAGGTTCCCTTGCTCCTTATCGCCAATCAGCGGCATGCGAATCTGCTGTTTGCGCTGCAGGCTGGCGCGCAGGCGAGCAAGCGCCAGCACCAGCAGCAGAAGGGGCCCTCCCCACAGCAGCGCTGTGCTGCCCTTGAAGGGGGGATCGTAGCGCACGAAATCGCCAAAGCGGCTGGTCATGCGGGCGATCACCTGCTCGTCGCTCTGCCCCTCGTCTACCCAGCGGTAGACCTCGAGGCGCAGATCCCGGGCTATGGGGGAGTTGGACTCCACCAGGTTCTGGTTCTGGCACTGGGGGCAGCGCAGGGCGCGGGCGAGATCCTGGGCGCGGCTCTGTCGCTCCGGGTGCTGGAATTGATAGGTATCGACCCCGCTGGCCGTGGCCGCCGGGCTCAGCGCCATGACAAGCATGATGGCAAGGGCCATCAGCAACGGGTTGATGAGGGGGCGGATCTTCATGGTTGCCCCTCCGTCTGTGGGGTGGGCAGGGCACGGGCCCTGGCAAGCAGGGGCGCAAACTGGCGCTGCCAAACCTCCTTGGTGAGCTCGCCTGTGTGGCGGCTGAGCAGGGTGCCATCGGCGGCAAAGAGATAGGTCTCCGGCGTACCGTAGACACCGAGCTCCAGCGCCAGCTTGCCGTCCGGGTCCGCCAGCACGGCGCGATAGGGGTTGCCCGCCTGGATAAGCCAGGCTCGGGCGGCGTCCCCCTTGTCCCGATAGTTGAGACCGTAGAGGGGCACTGTCTTGGCCAGCTCGCTGAGCAGTTGATGCTCGGCGCGGCAGCTCGGACACCAGCTGGCCCAGACGTTGAGCACAAAGGGCTCACCTTTTAGCGCAGCGGTATCAATAACCCCCCCCTCCAGCAGATTGTCGCTCTGCCAGGTCGGCAGGGTGCGCCCCAGAGTTGCCTCGTCCTGGCGGTAAGGGTCGTTGCCAAGGCCGAGCCAGAGCAGACCCCCCAGGCCCAGGGTGACTATCAGGGGGAGGAAGAGACGCAGGTGCGGGCTCATGGCGCCTCCTTGGGGAGCAAGCCCGCGACTTGATGTGCAGAGGTCTGCGGTTGGGCTGCCAGCAATGGCTTGCGCCCCAGCAGACGCAGGGCGCCGCCCGCCATCATCAGTATGCCGCCGAGCCAGATCCAGCGCACCAGCGGCTTATGATGCAGCCGCATGGCATAGGCATCGGGCCCCATCTTCTCGCCGAGCACCACGTAGAGATCGCCAAACAGGCCCCCCTTGATGCCGGGTTCGTTCATGTTCATGGTGCGCACGCTGTAGTGGCGCCGCTCCGGGGCCAGCCTGGCCACCTCCCGGCCATCCTTGTGCACGCTGACAGTGATGCGCTCGGCCGTGTAGTTGGGGCCGATCAGCGGCTCGCTCCCCTCATAGCGAAATTCATGGGCGCCGAGGCGATAGGGTTTATTGGCGGCGAGCACTGTGCCGCCCTCCTGGCTGTGGTGGCTCACCTGAGCGATGCCGAGGGCGCAGACCGCCACCCCGAGGTGGGCCAGCAGGCTGCCGAGCCGGTTGGCACTCAGGTCGCGAGTCTTGAATGAGACATTGAGCAGCAGGCTCGCGATGAGCCAGAGGCTTATCATATTGGCGAGGATGCCGCTCCAGCCCAGGGTTCCCTGTTCGCGATAACCTAGGCTGAGCAGGCCGCCCCCCAGCAGGCCGAGCAGGGGCGGCAGCAGTATCTTGAGGCGGGAGGATGCCATCAGCCCCTGCCAGCGCAGGCGCGGGATCTGGGTCATGAGCGCCATCAGCAGCAGGGCCAGCGGCACGAAAACAGCGTTGAAATAGGGGGCGCCCACCGAGAGGGAGCCCAGGTGCAGGGACTGGAACACCATGGGGTAGAAGGTGCCGAGCAGCACGCAGGCACAGGCCACCGACAGCAGCAGTATGGCGGCGCCCAGCAGCCCCTCCTTTGACCAGAAGCCGAAGCGGGCGTAGGGGGCGCGGGTGTCGGCCCGCAGGGCAAACAGGGTGAGCGCCGTGGTGAGCAGCAGGCCGAGCAGCAGCAAGAGGGTGAGGCCGCGATTGGGATCCACCGCGAAGGCGTGTACCGAGGTGAGCACCCCGGAGCGCACCACAAAGGTGCCAAGCAGGCTCAGGGCGAAGGTGAAGATGGAGAGCAGCAGCACGCCGTGGCCGTAGGCGCCGCGTTTCTCGCAGACGATGAGGGCATGCAAGAGGGCTGTGCCCAGCAGCCAGGGCAGCAGGGAGGCATTCTCCACCGGATCCCAGAACCACCAGCCGCCCCAGCCGAGTTCGTAATAGGCCCACCAGGAGCCGAGCACTATGCCGGCGGTGAGAAAGACCCAGGAGCCGAGCGCCCAGGGGCGGCTCCAGTGGGCCAGGGCGCCGTCCAGTCGGCCCGAGTGTAGCGCCGCCATGGCGAAGGCGAAGTTGACCGCAAAGCCGACGTAGCCGAGATAAAGCAGGGGGGGGTGAATGATAAGGCCGATGTCTTGCAGCATGGGGTTGAGATCGCGCCCCTCAAGCGGCCCCGGGAACTGGCGGTCAAAGGGGCTGGAGAAGATCAGGGTATAGAGGGCAAATAGCCCGACGATCAACCCCATGATGGCCAGCACTCGAGTGGTGATCAATGGATCGACCCGTTTCGAACAGAGCGCCACCAAGGCCCCCCACAACCCCAGCGCAAACACGAAAAAGAGCATGGAGCCCTCGTGGCCGCCCCACACGGCCGCCAGCTTGAAGCCAAGGGGTAGGGCGCTGTTGGCGTGCTGGGCCACATAGCTGAGGGTGAAGTCATCCCGGGCAAAGCAGCTGGCGAGCAGCAGCAGGGCAGCGCCCAGCAGTATGGCATTGCTCAGCGCCAGCGGCTTGGCGCAGCGCAGCAGGGTCGGGGAGGCGAGGCGCAAGCCCAGCCAGGGCAGGGTGCCCTGCAGCAGGGAGAGTGCCGCCGCCAGCAGCAGTGAGAGATAGCCGAACTCCGCCAGCACACAACCTCCAGTTTCATTCGTTTATGTTATGCCGCAGCGTCTGCACAGCACCGGCGCTGGGGCATAAGATCCACACTCTTGGAAACAAACAAGCGCCAGTCCCCCGAGGGCGGCTGGCGCTGGTGATCATACCTTTAAACAACCGTCATCTGGCCGGCATACGAGGATGACGCAGCATCAGACAGCAGCATATCCATCAGGGTCATGCTGCAAGCCGACGTCGTATGGTCGCTTTTGCTACAAATCATGCATTTCCCCTTATACCACCGTCATCTGACCGGCATAGAGCACGAAGTAGCGCAGCAGCAGTATGCCCACCAGGGTCAGGCTGCAGACCAGCACCAGGTGGCCGTTTCGCTCCCGCAGCGCGGCCGGAGCCAGCAGGGAGAGCAGCTGGGGCAACAGCATGCCGATCCCCACCACGCCGACCCAGAACACCTGAGCCCAGAAGCCGCTGCCGATAGCGGCCCACATGGCCACCTCCTTCTGACCGCCACCGAAGTAGAGACCGGTAAAGAAGCAGATCAGCAGCAGCACCTCTACCGCCAACACGGGGCGCTCGAAGCTATGCACAAAGCTCACGCCCGGGCTGTGGTGGTGCTCCTTGAACAGGGTGACCGCCAGCAAGATGGTGGAGGCGATGCCGGAGCTGATGCCGGAAACCAGGAAGAGCACAGGCAGCACTGGGTTGTTCAAGAGCGGATAGGTCTTGAGCGCCGAGAGCAGAAAGCCGGTGTAGGCCCCCAGCAGCACCGCCAGCAACAACAACAGCGGCGCCAGCAGCCGCTCGAAGCGGGCCAACAGGGCGATCAGCCCATCCACAAAGGCGAACTTCTCTTTCAGCAGGTGACGGCGCAGGGTCTCAATCTCGGCCCGAAACACCACCGCCAGCCAGGCGAACAGCACAGCCATATAGAGCTGGAACAGCATGACCCCCATGGACATCACAGAATCGAACTGGTAGTGGAACATCAGCTTCCAGAAGGTCCAGGGGCGGGCCAGGTGGAAGATGAGGATCAAGAGCCCCAGGATCACCGAGAGTGGCGCCAGCAGGGCGGTTGCCTTGATGATGCCGCTCTCGCTGCCAGCACCCTTGCGGCGCAATAGTACCGAGAGGCTAGTAGCCCCGGCGGAGATGCCGAGCAGAAACAGATAGATAGCGATCGGCCAGTCCCAGACAAGGGAAGGGAAGTGAAATGCGTCATACCACATGGTCATTCCCTCCATGGGTTATTGCCGGGGTAGACGGCGATGGGGCAAATCCCCACACCAGCGAGGGGAAGTGAAATGCCGCTTGCATGGTCATGACGTTATCTCCCCTTTGGGCACGCGGTACATCTTGGGCGAGGTGCCGAGCGCCTGCTTGTAGCGATAGGTGGTCTCCTTCACCAGCCGTTTGGCTATGGGGCTATCGGGATCATCCAGATTGCCGAACACCAGCGCCTTGGTGGGGCAGGAGGCCACGCAGGCCGGCTCCTTGCCCGCCGCCAGGTTGGTCTTGCGGCAAAAATCGCACTTGTCCGCCACCCGGGTGACCGGGTTGATGAAGCGCACCTGATAGGGGCAGGCGGCCAGACAGTACATGCAGCCGACGCACAAGTCCGGGTCCACGTCGACGATGCCATCCTCCTTGCGGATATGGGAGGCACCGGTCGGGCAGACGTGGACGCAGGGGGCGTTGTCGCAGTGCTGGCAGGACTTGCGAAAGAAGTGGTAGTCGGCATCGGGGAAGGTGCCTATGGGGCCGGAGCGGAGGATCTCGAGGCGCGAGACCCCCTGTGGTACCTGGTTCACTTCCCGGCAGGCATCCATGCAGGCGGTACAGCCGATGCAGGCCGTCTCGTCATGGAGCATGCCATAGCGGACCCCGTCTATGGTCTGGCTGTGGGCCAGGATGGCTGTGCTGGCGCGCACCGGCCCCGTCATCATGATGAGGGCCCCCGCGCTCATCCCCGCCATAAAGTCACGACGAGAGCAGCTCATGGTGCCTCCTTGCCCGCATTGACCTGCAGACCGGCCGCCTTGGCTTGATGCTGCTTGCTGTGGCAATCGACGCAGATCTTGATGCGGGATTTTTCGGCTATCCCCACCATGGGCTCCTTGGCCGGGTGCAGCGCGTGACAGCTGGTGCAGCTGAGCTTGGTGGCGTGCACGTCGTGGGCCCAGAGCGCCTCGCGCAGGGGTTTGGGCTCGTGGCAGCTCATGCAGACCCCGTTCTGCTCGGCGATGGGATAGCCATCGTCACCTTGCTTTTCATTGAAGCTGTCGCTAAAGCGCATCACGTCTTTGACCCCTTCCCTGTGCTGGGGGGAGGGCTGGCCGTGGCAGTTGGTGCAGGTGACAGGTGCCAGGTTGTTGGGATTGGTCGCCTGACCATGCTTGCCATGCATCCCCTCGGTCTGCTCCTTGTGGCAGTCGGTGCAGGCCTTGTCGGGGCTGCGCAAGAACGCCACGTCATGCGTTTGGGGCAGGGCCGCAGGCGCGCTCGTCGCCTCGGCAGCCTGGCCCTGCAGGCTGGTGAGCAGCATGGCTGCCATCAGCGTCAGTCGTAAGAAATCCATCGTTAAATCACCCATAGGAAGCCTCCATCCGATTGCGGGCCCGACTCGGCGGGCCCGCAAATCTCGTTACTGTGCGAGCCGTCCGGCCGCTTTGGCCTCGGCATCCCAGGCGGGGACTGTGGTCTTGAGGAACTGGGCCTTGTCGCTGTTCATCTGCTTCATGTCCATGCCAAGGGCAGCCTGGGCCTTCTCCTTGCTGGAGATGTCGGGAATGGCGATCTCGTGGCTGATCCCCTTGGCGGCAAGCAGGCGTGCCAGCTTGGTGCGGGCGTCGGCGGCCTTGTCCAGGGCGGTGCCCAGCATGCGCAGCGCCACTTCAGGGGCGTGCATCTGCACCCCGTGGGAGGCGATGGAGAAGTCCCAGCGCCATTGGGCGTGACGGATGTCTTGCAGAATGTCCTTCATCTGCGCCTCGGTGGCGCCGGCATCCCAGGCCGCCTTGGCCTCGAAGTGGGCGTGCACCAGCTGCTTCTCGACCTTCAATTTGATCTCGGTCACCGCATCCTTGCGCTGCTTGACTACCCCCTGCAGCATCTCCTTGCTCTGGGTGTGGCAGTTGCGGCAGGTCTGCTCGAAGCGATCGAAGGGGTTACCCACCTTGTGATCCGTGTAGACCTTGCCCTGCTCGTTCTGCACCTTGGGCATGTGGCAGTCGACGCAGGCGACGTTGTTCTGGCCGTGAATGCCGGCGCGCCAGGTCTCGTACTCGGGGTGCTGGGCTTTGAGCATGGGGGTCTTGGAGAGGGCATGGGTCCAGTCGGCGAAGCCGATTTCGTCGTAGTACTCTTCCATCTGCTCGACAGTGGTGCCCTTGTCCCAGGGGAATTTCACCGCCTTGGTGGGGCCATTGAAGTAGTACTCCACGTGGCACTGGCCGCACACCTGGGACTGTTGATCGAAGCGGCCCTGCTCCTTAAACGGTTTGCCGATGGCGGTCATGGCGCGGTCTGCATAGGGGCGGGAGAGGTGCAGGGCAGGTTTCCCTTCCTTGAACTCTTTCGAGGCGGTGTCGTGGCAGTCGGCGCAGCCTATGGTATTGACGATTTCCGGCCCGCCCTTGGCCCACATCCCCTTGAAGTAGCCATCTTCGCCTTTCTCGTCGATGACGCGGGCCACATCCGGGCCCTTGCAGCTCCAGCAGGCCATGGGCAGGGGACCGTCTTCGGCGGTTTTCGGTGCCCCGGTGCGCAGTGTCTCGCGCACGTCCGTCAGGGCATAGAAGTGACCGCGGGGCTTGTTGTAATCCTTGGAGAAGGGGTAGCCGGCCCAGAGCACCACCATCTGCGGATCTTCCGCCAGGGCGTCGGTGCGCTCCCGGCTCTCGCTGGTGTTTTTCCAACTGCTGAACTGATCGGCGTGATCCTTGGCGAACAGCTCGCTGCGCGCCTCTATCTTGCCCTCGGGGGTGGCCTCGTCTGCCTGTGCCAGCATGCTGGTGCCCAGCAGGGCAGTCAGCAGCAGGGCGGCCAGACCCGGCCGAAATGGCTTGTTATGTGAACCCACGGTCATCACTCCCAGATAAAATGTCCATGCCGAGCCTGACCGTTCCATCTTGGTGCGTGGACATCTGTGCCCATGGTCGATGGGCATGGCAGGCCGATTAATTGTTATGGCTGCATAGAAAATTATTTTTATGCATTTGCTCGTGGAGATAATACCAAATGGGTAAAATGGATAATCATTTATCCCTGTGGGAGTTGCGCTAGATCAATTGGCATGGGGGGCTAATGCAAAAAGTGAGATCCAGGTTGAATTATTGAGCCCAATCGGGTGGTTACCCCCATCACCTCTCCATGATGATGCGCTGCGGCTGGCCATCGCCTCGGGGATGCGGGAGCGTGCCAAAGGGCGGGAGAGCAGGGGAATGGCCTCTGTGACCTGGGGTGCCGCCAAGCGAAAATGAATACTTATTCTTTATTTCTGCTGGGGAGGGGTGCCTTGCCTTCCCCTGGTGAAATAGTGGGGAAGCCTGGCCGGTGCGTTCAGGTCAGAAACTGTCGTATGGATAGGTGCCAAGAGAGCCATATTTTTCATCTGAGGCGTGAAAAAGGGCATCTATCCTGATCTATCCCGTGAATGGCAGCACTTTATTGAATTTAATAGGAAGGTTTGCGGCATTTACTTTCGATATTTTCGAAAATGACGAAGGGATCTGTGTCCGTAGAGGCGGTAAAATAGCCGCCTGTCACGGTGACGTCCTGTACCCTTGTGGGTCTGGACTGTCTGTGTTTACCCGTTGGAGGATGTATGGCTGAGCTGCGAATAGAGAAACCGACTCTTGTTACCCAGGTGGAGGGTGCCGTGTTTGTAATGGATGCCGATGGCTCCTTGCACCCTGCCACCCTGGGGATGCAGCTGCTGCCGGGAATGCGCCTGTTCACCGAAGGGGACGGGCGTTTCGAGCTGGCCGATCCTGCGAAGACCCCAAACGCTGACCAGCCCGAGCTGGCGCAGACAGAACCGAACCTGGCCATGGATCCCGAGCTGGCCAGCTTGCAGGAGGCTATCCGTCAGGGGGCCGACCCGACCGAGCTGTTCGAGGAGACCGCGGCCGGTAACGCGGCCGCCGCCACGGGTGGCGGTGTGGTCGGCTCCAGCGCCGGCGGCTTCGTGGTGGTGGATCTCAACAGCGAATATACCCTGGCGGAGTCTGGCTTTGACACCGATCATCAGGGTGCCCAGCCAGGGGACGAGCTGCTCTATTCGGAAGATCAGGATCTCCTGGCGGGCATCACCATCATCGAGCCCCAGACCACCGACAACATCATCAACGCCGACGAGGCGACCGGCGTCATCATTCGCGGCTTTGTCGAGGATGTGGAGGTCGGCCAGACCGTCACCGTTACCCTGATAGACCAGGATGGTAACCGACTCACCACCACCACAGTGGTGCTGCCGGGCTTCGTCTGGGAGGCAAACTTCGGTGATGTCACCGGCAAGCTGGTGGACGGTCCGCTCACCATAGTGGCCGATACCCAGGATGCCGCCGGCAACCGGGCCAGCGACACCGGTCAGACCCTGCTCGACACCATCACCACCATCACGCTGGATCTCAGTGACGAGAGCGACACCGGCGCCAGCCAGGTGGACGATCTGACCCGCGACACCACGCCGCTGCTGCAAGGCAAGGGAGAGCCCGGAGCCACCGTCACCCTGAGCCTCGCCGGAAACGTTCTGACCGTGCTCACCGTGGATGGCAACGGCAACTGGCAATACCAGATCCCCAGTGACATGGCCGATGGCGCCTATGATTTTCGCGTCGATTCGGTGGACATCGCCGGCAACAGAGCCAGCGACACCCTGACCGTCACCGTCGATACCCTGGCCGGTATCGACATCGACGATCTCGACACCCAGAGCCTGCTGGGCCAGGGCAACGTCACCCTGAGCGGCAGCACCACAGAGGTGGAAGCGGGCCAGCGGGTCACCATCAGCCTCATCGGCCAGAACGGCCAGACCCTTTACAGCGGCTCCGCCCTGGTGGGGAGCGACGGCCGCTGGCAGCTCAATGGCCTGGATCTCTCCGGCATTCAAGGTCCCTTCGAGGTGCGCGCCGAGGTGACGGATCTGGCGGGGAACCGGGTGATCGATGGCGCCCCCCTCATCGGCCAGAGCGATACCCTGACCCTGTCCGAGGCGGATCTGACCAAGGGCCCGGTGAGCGCCACCGGCTCCCTGCACACGGGGGCGGGCCTGGATGGCAACCTGCAGGTGAGCTTCGGCGCCGATCAGAGCGCCCTCGAGCAGCTCGGCCTCACCAGCCAGGGCGCGCCTCTTGGCTACACCATCAACGGTCAGACCCTGACCGCCAGTGCGGGCGTCTTCACCCTGACACTGGCCAATGACGGCAGCTATCCCATCGTCTGGCAGCAGAGCCTGGATCACGACCTGGACAGGACGTGTTGCGCCTGCCGTTCGATACCGCCGAGACAGCGTGGTGATGTCGCGAATGTCGCCGTATCAATCTGGTGGACAGCGCGCTCAGCTTTGAGATCCCGGCCATTCCTAGACCCGAAGATGCCTTTACCAACGGTGCCGCCGTGGTCAGTAGAGCAAGTTGTGGTGGGCCGCACAGGCCGATCCCCTGCGGCGGACTCCCTGGTTTCAGCAATCAGAGCCGCGACGCTCACCCCCTCAACGGCTCGGGTCTTGCCAGCGATGGCCATGTGCTGACCTGAATTCAGCGGCAATCGCCTGCTGACCAGGCTGTACCCCCGGATGCCCAACGGCAACGGGTGGAGGTGCTGAAAGCCGAGCTGACAGCCGCTGAGCAGCTGGCAGCGATATCGATGGGCGGTAGTGGTCACCCTCACCGGTCCGCTGGATCATCGGGAGCGACACGCTTTCCCTCGGCCTCTCCGTCTGAGCGCCAACGAGATAGACGGGGACAGCACCACGCCGATCTCCAGGTCGCCATCAATGACGGCATGGATCCCAGCCTCGGCATCGACACCGGCATCAGCCTGCAGGAAGGGGCCGCCGGTCAGACCCTGGATGGCCAACTGCCGGTCAATGTGGGCAGCGATCGCCTGGTGTCCCTGAACTTCGAGGGGAATCCAGCCCGCCCTGGATGGTCTCACCAGCGGCGGCAAGCCGACCAGCTATCAGGTCAATGGCAACCATCACCCTGCTGGATGCGGGGGGCAAGACGGTGCTGACCGTGACCCTGGACTGGATGGAAAGTACCATGTGAAGCTCGATGGCGTGCTGGATCAACCTGTGGGTACCAACAGCGTCAATCTGGGGCTGCAGGTGCAGGGCACCGACTTTGACGGCGACCAGAGCAACCTCGGCACCCTCAACATCCAGATCACCGATGGCGTCTTGCCCCAGGTCGACCCCGTCTCCCTGACTCTGGTGGAGGACAGCAACTGGAGCGCGGCCAGACCCTTAACGGGGATCTGGCATCACCGCGGCAGCGATCCCCTTGCCAGCATCACCTTCGATGCCAGCCAGCCGGGCTGCAAGGGTTCACCAGCGGGCAAGCAGGCCGTGACCATCAGCGGCAACAGCATCGAGGGACGTACCCCAACGGCAAGCTGGTGTTTGACCTGACCCTTGATCAACGATGGTCACTACGTCTTCACCCTGAACCAGCCGCTGGATCAGGGCAGTGCGGACAGCCTGGTCAAGGCGGGCTTCACCCTCACAGACAGTGATGGGGACAAAGTCTCCTCTTCTTTAAGCGTCGCCATCGGTGATGGGGCCAACCCGGTGATCAGCGCCGTGACCGGCACCAGCCTGACCGAGGCCAACCAGGGCGACGCCGCCGTGGTGGGCAACATGAGCTTCACCGTGAGCCACGGCTCGGATGCCCTCGATGCAAACAGCCTCAGGTTCGATATCGCGGCGATCCAGAGCAGTCTGGACGGCAAATACAGCAGCCACGGCAGCCCGGTTACCTTTACCCTGGATGCCAACGGGGATCTGGTGGGCACCAGCGTGGACGGCCGCGAGGTGCTGCGCGCCGAGCTGGATCTGGTGGACAACAACGGCAACTGGAGCGTCACCACCAAGGTGACCCTGAGTGGTGAGCTGGATCACCAGGGCAGCGAGTCCCTCGACCTGCCTCTTGCCATCACCCTCACGGACAAGGATGGGGACAGGGTCTCCACCCAGTTGCCGCTGACCATCAAGGACGGCAAGGCGCCGAGCTTTATTCCGGGCAAAGGCGTGTAGCCCTGGATGAGGGCAACCTCACCGGCAGCAACAGCCTGAGTCAAACCGGTCACTTCGATGTGCAAGCCGGGTCGGATCGGGTGGTGGAGGTGGCCTTTGCCGATGCCAGCGAACAACCTGCGCTGACCGCCTTGGGTAAACCGGTGCAGTACGAGCTGGTGGACGGCGATGCCGGCATCCCGGGCAGCCAGATCCTCAAGGGCTATGTGGAAGTGAATGGCCAGCGGGTCGAGGTGTTGCGAGGTCAAGCTCAGCGGCAAGCTCGAGCAGGCGGGCAAGAACGGGTTTGACTATCAGGTGACCCTCTATCAGGGGCTTCATCAGGGCGCCAACGCCGTGACCGAGCTGCCCATCAAGGTCATCGTCGTCGACAGCGACAGGGCGGGCGGTAACAACGACACCACCAGCGGCACCCTCAATATCAGCGTTGCGGAAGGGGAGAAACCGACCCTCACCCTGACCGATGTGACCCTCAGCGAGGGGCGCTTCGATGGGGCCGCGAGCAACCAGACAGGTGACGACCAGCAGGCCACCGGTACCCTCACCATCAAGGCGGATTCTGATCCCGTAGTGGACGTGCGCCTGACCCTCTCCGGTCAGGTCGTGGATGCCAGCGGCAAGGCCATCACCCACAACGGCGAGACCCTGACCTGGCAGGAGGTGCCGGGCAGCAATGGCCACAGCTTCCAGGGGGTGACCGCGAGCGGCACCCTGGTGCTGAGCGTGACCCTGCCGAGCGTGCCGGGCAGCATAGCGGCCCACAGCTCGGCGACCCTGGATTACCAGGTCACTGTGCACACCAACCTGGATCACGGTGCCGACGACAAGCTCAACCTGACCCTGCCGGTCCAGGTGACCGACAGCGACGGCTCTGTGATCAACGGCAATACAACAGCCGTGATCACCGATGCCGCCGACCCGAGCATATCCGCCATTGAACCGGTTCGGGTCGAGGAGTCGGATCTCAATGCAGGAACGGTCAGCATCCGGGGCACCACACCTGCAGGGACATGGAGAAACCGATAGTGGCAGGTGACCATCACAGCCGGTTCGGATCGGGTTGCCTCCCTTGAGCTGGATGTGGCTGCATTCAATCAGGCCAATCACCTCACGTCGGGTAGGCAAAGCGGTTACGCTGGCTGCACACAGCACTGGCTGGTATCTGGCTACGGCAGAGGGTGGCAAGTCGGTTTTCTGGGTCCACCTCGATGTTAACGGCAGTTACAGCGTCCATCTGGTTGGCCAGCTTGATCACGGTGCACAGGGTAAAGATGATCTGACCATCGAGGTGCCGCTCTTTGTCACCGATCATGATGGCGATCGCAGCCCCAACGTCAGTGTGACCGTGACGGTACAAGATGACATGCCTATCGGCACTGTGCTGGCTCATACCCTGAGCGAGGGGAGCAGCCTCCTGGTCAGCGGAGATCTGCTGCCTACCGCCAATGAAGGTGCAGATGGTGCCCGTGTCGAGTCGATCACCATCAATGGCCAGACGTACGCCATCAATGGTTCTTTGATAGAAGATGTGATGAGCCCGATGGCAAGCTGGTGATGGGAACCCTGACCATCTCTGCCGATGGCTCCTACCCTTCAAGCCTGCGGCCGGTTTCAATCACAGCAACAACACCCAGTCAGCTGCAGTCAGGTGGTGACAGCCCATCTGGTCGATGGCGATGGCGATCGTGCGAGATAGCACCCTGACCCTGAATCAGGGATGAGTGGTGCGCTTTACCGTCACTGCAGCCATTGGTGACGAAGATGAGGGGCGCAGGATCCGAGGCCAGGGTATCCCTATCAACATGCAGCTCGATATTGGCGATTTCGATCGCGGTGAGCATGTGGATCATTGCTTATCCAGGCGCCTGCCAATGCCCATGGCACCTTCTACTTCAACGGTGTTGCCCTCACCACCACACCTGATGGCAAGTGGTTTATCGTGCCGCCAGCGGCCATGGTGACCAGTGATAATGTTCACTACACCACTCAGGGGGTGACCTTTGTGCCTTCATGCAACTGGTCGAGCTGGAACAATGGCGGTCAGCCGCTGCACTTCCAGGTGCAACTGCAGGTCGGTGTCACCGAAGGGGCGGCACCTGCGGTGCTAACCGGCGATCTGGCCATTACTGTGCGCGGCGTGGCCGACAAGCCGATGTGGGACACAGCCAACACCACTCGCCACTATGACACCGATGAAGACAGCACAGGTATCAAGCTGGACGTGCAAGGCGAGCCTGACTGATACCGACAGATCCGAGACGTTGACCTATCAGATCAAGCTGGAAGCGGGCAAGGGAACCCTGCTGCTCGACGGTGCTGAGCTCAAGCCAAATAACAGTGGGCTGATACCGTTTCGGCCGGCGACATCAACAAGGTGACAGTGGTTCCGGGCAAAGATTTCAGCGGTGACATCAAGCTGTCGGTGACGCCGATCAGCACCGAGAAGAACCCGATCGCTCAGGGTCAGGGTACGGCGCAGGGAGACAAGATTGAGCTGGTGATCAACGTCAATCCGGTGGCAGATGACGCCAAGCTCACCGTGCGCGATATTCAGGGCAAGGAAGACACCCTGCTCGATTGGCAGCAAGATCGCCTTAGCCATCTGGGTGACACCACGGATGGCTCCGAGCAGATGTTTGTGCGCATCAGCGGCCTGCCCGCCGGGGCCACCCTGCTGCTGGGTGGCGTGGCGGTGACCCTGGATGCCAACGGCTACTACGAGGTTCCCTTTGACCGCATCAATGAACTCAAGCTGCAGCCGCCGAAAAACAGCAACGTCGATTTCGACTCTGACCATCAAGGGGGTGGTGAAGGACAGCGCCACCCTGACCGACGCCAATGGTCAGACCCACACAGTGGTGAATGAAAAGGAGACCGGCTCCCAGAGCCTGCACGTGGATCTGGTAGGGGTGGTGGATCAGCCTCACTTCGAGCTTGGCAATACCGGCTGGGAGGCCAAGGGCAGGTTATGCCATCACCATCGCCGAGGATGGCCGGGCACCGCTCGACTTCACCCTCACCTCGGGCGAGTGGGTCGATACCCCGCACGATAACTCCGAGAGCCTCAACCTGGTGCTGGAAGGCCTGCCGGAAGGGGCCAGGGTGTTCGATGGCAACGGCAAGGAGCTGACCCTGACCTTCGCCGGGCTCGATGCCAGCGGCAAACCGACCTATCAGGTCAATGTATCGAGCCTTGGCAACCTGCTTATACAGCCGCCCCCCAACAGCACGGCAGATCTTCAACCTGATCGCCAAGGTGGTGGTGACCGAGAACGACGGCGATCACAAGAGCTTCGACGTGCCGCTGCATATCAAGGTGGAGCCCGAGATCGACGCCACCGACTACGCCAGGACCAGCCATGGCCTGGAGGATCAGTTCACCGTGCTGGACTGGCAGCCGACCTGACCGACGGCGCCGAGCAGGTCACGCACCTCGGCCTCTCCGGCATAGCGCCGGCTACCAGATCTGGCTGCGGGTCGGCAGGAGTCGATAGTCAGCTGACCGTGGTCAGCGGCAAGGTGGACTTGAGCGACGCCCAGCTGCGACAGCCTGCTCAGCGGCGGCCAGCTGCTGGTGAAGGCGCTGGAGGATAGCGATCGGGATACCACTCTCAGAGCCATGTCACCGTGACCCAGCATGATGTGGATTCGGGCGCGGTGGCCGAGAAGGTGATCGATGGCAATCTGCACCTGGATATCCAGGCCGTGGTGGAGCCCGATGGCAACCTGGTGCAGCAGGGTGGAGGTCTGGTCAGCCCGGATGGGCTGATATCCCTGGACTGGACGTCTTCGTGTTCCGACCTGGACCCCAGCAGCGTGAGGACCATCGACTACCTGGTCATCAGCGATCTGGTGCAGGCGATCAGTGGTGGTGGTTGGCGGTATCAACAACGGCCAGGGCAACTGGACCGTGCCGGCGGCCCTCGGCAGCTATGCCCTGCGCTCGCCGGACGGCTTCACCGGCACTGCTCACCTTCAAGGTCAGCGCCATGGTGATCGACCTTGGCGACAACAACGAAGGGGGATGTGAGCGCGCCGGCCTATCGAGAGATGACCACCAGTGCCGATTTCCAAACAACCAACTCTGGCCAGCTGGCGGCCGACTGTCGATATCGACAACAGCGCCCATCACAGGGGTAGGAGGATCATCCGGCGTCAACTTTGGCAGCCAGCTCAAGGCATGGTGACCCTGGGCACGGCAAACATCGGTGATGACGAGCTCAGCATAGTCCTCACCGGTCTGCCCCCCGGCGTGAGCGTGCAGGGGCTCACCTTCGACTTCGTCAACGGCGAGTACCTCATCAAGCTGCCGGGTGGCCTCAGTGATCTCGACAAGCTGACCCTGACCCTGCCGGAGGATTACGCTGGCAGCGGCCTGAGCTTCAACGTGCGTCTGGTCAATACCGACACAGTGAGCGGCAACACCAATACGGTGGAGAAGGTCGTTTCCCTCTCCATCACCCCCGAGGTGGACATCAAGGGCGGCGCAGATGGCCAGCCCGAGCTGCACCTGCAGGTGAAGGAGGTGAACGGTCAGCCGAGCAACCTGGAAGACACCGAGATCCACCTCGATCTCTCGGTCAAACTCGCGGACATCAGCCCCTCGGTGGCCAACGGCGGCCTGGAGACGGTGGAGCGGGTGACCCTGACAGTGGATGCCAAATACGGCCACTTCCTCGATGCCAATAGGAATCCCGTCCAGTCCCTGGTGGTGGATGCCAATGGCCTCAAGGATCTGGTGTTCGTGCCCAAAGAGCACTTCAGCGGTCAGGTACCCTTGGGCATCAAGGTGGACATTCTGGACACAGCCACCACGGGGACGGATCGCGGCAGCTGGAGCGGCAATGCGAGCTTCGAGGTGCTGCCGGTCAATGATCCGGCCCAGCTCACGGTGAAGGATGTGAGCGGCAACGAGGATGGCAGCGTCAGCCTCGGCGGGCTAGGCGCGACCCTGGTCGACAATGATGGCTCCGAGCAGATAGTGGCGCTGCAGATCAAGGGGGTGCCGGACGGCTTCACCCTGTCGGCACCGGCGGTCAACAACGGCGGTGGCGTCTGGCAGGTGCCTGTGGGCACCGACTTCTCCAAGCTGACCCTGATCCCGCCCGCAGATTTTAGTGGCAACGTGGAGCTCACCCTGAGCGCCTTCACCCTTGACAAGGGGCTGACCATGCCCCTCGAGACCAGCGACAGTTTCACCGTCACCGTCAAGCCGGTGGGGGATGCCATCATCGCCGACATTCAGGACAAGGCGAGCGGCACCGAGGGGGACGTGGTCACTCTCAACCTGGGACTGGAGACCAAGGACACCCAGGCCACCGGCGGCAGCGCCAGCAACGTTAACGAGAACGGCCCGGAGCAGGTGCGGGTCACCATAGAAGGGGTTCCCGATGGGGCAGAGATCCGTCTGCCGAGCGGGGTGACCGGCACTGTGGTGGATCTGGGCGGCGGCGTCTGGCAAGTGACCACGACGGGCGGCAAGCTGGCGGCCGTGGAGCTGGTGACCAACGACGCCAATGGCACCCTGGATCTCAAGGTGACGGCCCAGAGCCTGGACAACGGCGCCCTCGGCCCCGAGGTCAGTGGCACCATCCAGGTGGAGGTGAGCCCGGTCAACGACGCCCCCATCAACGTGCTGCCACAAGATCCCCAGGTGGCCCAGGAGGATCAGCCCTTCGTCATCCACGGTTTGCAGGTGAAGGATGTGGACGCGGGCAGCGGCACCATGGAGGTGCGCCTGTCGGTGGAACATGGCACCCTGGCGCTGCCTGCTGGCAGCGGCGTGACGGTGGTCGGCAACGGCACCGGCTCTCTGGTGCTGACTGGCACGCTGGCCGATCTCAATGCCTTGCTCTCCGGTGGGGTCACCTATCAGGGCAACAGTGATTTCTACGGCAATGACGCCCTGACCATGGTCACCAACGATCAGGGAACACCGGCAGTGGCGGGGCACTCAGCGATACCGATGTGCTGCCCATCGAGGTGCAGCCGGTCAATGATGCCTGCAGGTACAGGATGTGGATGCAGGCAGCAGCACCATGGAGGTGACCCTGTCCGTACTGCACGGCACCCTGAACCTGCCGGTGACGGTGACCGGCAGCGGCAGCGGCTCCCTGGTGCTGAGCGGATCGCAAGATGCCATCAATGCCCTGCTGGCGGGCGGCGTGACCTATCAGGGCGAGCAGGACTTCAATGGCCAGGATGCCCTGACCATGGTGACCAATGACAAGGGCAACACCGGCAGCGGGGGCGCCCTGGTCGACACAGACGTGCTGCCCATCGAGGTGCAGGCGGTCAACGATGCCCCTGTGACCCAGGTGCCGGCCGCCATGCAGGTGAAGGAAGATGGTTCACTGTCCCTCTCCGGGATCAGCGTGAAGGACGTGGATGCGGGCACTGCCCCCATCTCCATGGTGCTGCGGGTCGAGCACGGCGTACTGACCCTGCTCGGGGCAGCGGGCGCCGTCTGGTGCAGGGGGCGGGCAGCAGCGAGATTACCCTGGTAGGGGTCGTTGGCTGATCTCAACAGCCTGCTCAAAAGCAACCTGCACTACGAGCCGGCCAAAGATTTCTGGGAGAGGATACCCTTACCGTTACTACCTCCGATCAGGGCAACAGCGGTGCGGGTGGCCCGCTCACCGATACCACCCAGGTCGGCATCACTGTCACCGCCGAGGCGGATATGCCCAGCTCGGTCTGGGCACCCACGACATCCACGCCCTGCAAGGGGCCGTTATGCCCTTGGCATCAATGCCAGCGTGGTCAATCCGGCCACCGGTGAGCTGTCCATCCGCATCAGCGGTCTGGGCGGTGCTCAGGTGGTGGACGAGCACGGCCAGAGCGTGGGTCATGCCGACAATGGCGACTGGCTGCTGCCCATGGAACACTCGGCCCCACTCTATGTGAAAGGTTTTGGCGACGGTGACCATGTGCTGGGGATCCTGACCGCCGAGTCGAGTGCGGGTGGCAACCGTGAGCACGCCCCTTGAGACCCTCACCATCCACAGCCAGAGCGGCCACGACCTGGTTGGCTCGGATCGGGGGATTGGCTGTTCGGCTCCACCGGCGATGATCCTGGGTGGTCTGGGAGATGACGTGATCGGGGCGGCATGGCAACGACATCCTGAGCGGCGGCGCTGGCAGCGATCTCTTCGTTTGGCAGCACGGGGATGAGGGGACGTCGGCCTTGCCCGCCATCGACACCATCACCGATTTCCACCCGGAGGAAGGGGACAAGATCGATCTGGCGGACTTGCTCAAGGGGGTGACCGACAGCAGTGTGGATGGTTTGCTCAATCACCTGTCGGCCTCTGTCACCACGGGGAGCAATGGCCTGAGCGATGTGAATCTCTCGGTCTCCCCGGCGGGGGATGGTCAGGTGACTCAGCAGATCACCCTGAAGGATGTGGATCTGAGCGGCTGGAATCTCACCAGCACCTCTTCCCACGACATCCTGCAATCCATGCTGGAAGATCAGCATAGCCTGATCATCCAGCACCCTTGATGGGACAGATGGCGGGACAAGCGAATGAAAAGAGCCGGCAATTGCCGGCTCTTCCTTTATCTGGTTTTTACCTATGTGGCCGAGCGGGCCATCCGGCCTGGCGTTGCAAGGCGATCAGGCCAGGGCCTGGGCAAGCAGATGGATCGGATGCTCGCAACGGAAGGCGGTGCTCATCTCGATCTGCCACTTGCAGGTCTCGCAGTCGGTGATGACGAGATCAGGCTTGAGGCGGTTTATCTGATCAAAGAGCCCTTCGCCTATGGTCTGGCTGGTCTCGTAGTTCTCCGACTTGAAGCCGTAGGTACCGGCGATGCCGCAGCACTGGGAGTCGAGCACGGTCACCTTGACCCCGGGAATGGCGCGCAGCAATTCGAGGGTGTAGATGACGCCCCCCATCTTCTCCATGTGGCAGGGGGTGTGGTAGGCGATGTGCAGATTGAGCGGTTTCATCGCCGGTTTGTTGCCCTGGTAGAACTCGTTCCACAGGAAGCGGGTCACCAGGGAGATGCGATCCCGCACCTTGCGGTTGTCCTGCTCCAGCAGGTGGGGGTATTCGTCCCTCAGGGTGAAGCCGCAGGTGGATGAGGTGGCCAGGAGCGGCATCTCGTTGCCCAGCAGGCTGTTCTCCATCTGCTTGATGTTGAAGGCCGCCTGCTGCTTGGCCTTGTCCATGAAGCCGTTGGCAATGAGCGGCACGCCGCAGCACTTCTCCCGATCCAGCAGTTGCATGCCTATGTTCATGGCGTTGAGCACCTGCACCAGCTCCTTGCCGAGCTGCGGGTGGTTGTAGTTGACGTAGCAGCCGTGGAAGTAGGCGATCTGGCGCTCGAAGCGGGCCTGGGTGGCCTTCTGCTTTTTGTACCAGCCACGGAAGGTGCCCTGGGAATACTTGGGCAGATCCCGGTGGGAGGAGACCCCCAGCGCCTTGTCCAGCACCAGCTTCATCGGCTTGAGGCCGGTGGTGAAGTTGACCACGGGGGCCATCAGGGTAGACATGCTGCCCATCAGATCGGTGTGGGAGAGCACGAACTCGCGGATCCCCGGTTTGAAGCCGCTGTACTGGTGCTTGGCCTTGGCGATGATGTCGCCGATGCGCACCCCGCTTGGGCAGGCCACCTCACAGCGTTTGCAGTTGGTGCAGTGCTTGAGGGCGCTGTCAAAGAGCTCAGGGCTCTTGATCCGCAGCCGCTCCCCATCCGGGCCCGCCTGCTTGGGGCCCGGGTAGGCAGGGTTGGCCTTGGCCACCGGGCAGTAGGCGGTACAGACGGTGCATTTGATGCACTGATCGAAGGTTTGATTGGCGTGATCCAGTAGCATGATTTACTCCTCCCGGGCCGGATTGAAAGCGCAAGGGACGCGGCAATGGGATTGTCGAGCGGGCAGCGCTCTGCCCGCAGTCAGGAAATGCAGGGTGGGCATCTCAGCCCTCCGCCAGGATATGACCGGCGGCCTGCCAGCCGGTGGCGACGGCGACCCCGGAGCCCGAGCCCTCCTTGGATTGGGCATCGTAGTGGGCCAGCACGCCGTATCGATTGAGTGGGAATGTGTGATTCATCTCAGACCCCCGCCAGAATATGGTCGGCGGCCTGCCAGCCGGTGGCGACCGCGACCCCGGAGCCTGAACCTTCTCGCACGGGATCGTAGTGGGCCAGCACGCTGCCGGCGCCATAGAGGTTGGCAAGGGGCTTGCTGCCGCGCAGCACTCGCAGCTGGTCGTCCGTCTTGACCCCGAAGCCCATGAAGGGGTGATGGTCGAACAGGCGGCGACCGGCCCAGGCGTCGCGCTCGGGGAGGCTCAAGACGTCGGCGTCGAAGATGGGCTCGCGAATGCCCCCAAGGCGGGACTCCAGCCCGCGGCTGAAGAAGCTGCCGGAGGCGAGCACGAAGTGGTCCGCCTCGAACAGCTGATCGTCGCCGTTCTGGCTGTGCACGCCGATCACCCGATCGCCGTCGTAGCGGGCGCCCAGCACCCGCTCGCTGGTGAGGAAGGTGCCGCCGAGGGCCAGGAAGCGGCGCTTGAGCGCCTCCTGCATCCGCATTCCGATGAGGGACGGCGGCATGGTGGCCACCTCCTTGATGGTGCAGCCGGTGCGTTGCTCCAGCTCAGCCAGGCGGGGGCCGACCAGTCCGAGCGACAGGCAGGCGGGCAGCACTATATGGCGGCAGCCCGGCTCGCCGCACTCCTTGACCATGCGGCCTATCTCGCGGGCCAGATCCGTCAGCAGGTCATGCTTGTCGTGCTGCTGTTTGTCAAACAGGCGGGCTATGTCGGCAGAGCGAAACTCGTGGGGATTGCGGCTGAACGCGGCGAGCTGGGGAAGGCGGATTTCACCGGTCAGGATGCGGCAGTGGGCGAAGCGCGCGTGGGTCGCCAGATTGGCGGCCGCCAGCGCCGGGTGGAAGTCGCGAAAGCCCTCGAGCGTCGCCAGCAGCAGCACGTCCGGTGCGGGGGCCTCCGTGACACAGGCGCAGGTCTCGGGGGAGAGCCAGGTGGATTTCAGGGTGCCGATGGGGGTCAACCGCTGATGGTTGCGCTCCTGGCGAAACAGGGGCAACCCCTGCTCGTGGCAGTGGCGCTGCAGATCCGCGAGGCTAGCCTCTATGTTGGTCAACCCTACCTTGCTGTAGGGGTGATCCGGATGGGCCGCCATAAAGGCGGGCAGGGCGGCGCGAGGGTCGCCTTCGCTTTCCAGCAGATCCACCGAGCCGGAAGAGAAGTGCAGGGCGCTCTGGCCGGAGGCCATCAGCAGGGTCTTCTGGCCCGCCTCGGCCAGACGCAGGGCCGCCGACAGGCCTGCCATGCCGCCGCCTATCACGATAGTGTCAAATTTCATGGCTGCACTCCTTGGCTGGATGGGCTGGACGAGGTCCGGGCGAGGGGAAAGGGGGGATCGCTCACCAGATGGGGCGCCGTCCATTCCCCCAGGCCAAAGAGCCCTTCGTAGATCCAGTAGGTAAACTCGGCTTCGCGCAGGGCATCCCCCCAGAGCACGGGGCGGGTCCCCTTGTAACGCTCCTCGAGGAACTGGCGCAGCATGACGCAGGCCTCACGGCCATCGGCCTTGCCGTACTCCTGCATCAGGCCGGCGGCCCGGTAGGCACACAGCTCCCCCTGACAGGGTCCCATGCCCAGACGAGTGCGGCGACGCAGATCCACCAGGTTGTCCACGTCGAGCTCGCGCAGGGCGTATTCAATCTCCCCTGCGGTCACCATCTCGCACTCGCAGATGAGGGCGTTGGCCTTGGGATTGTCCCGAAAGAAGGCGATGACCCGCTCGCCGTGGCGGTACTGGGCCGAGCCTTCGGCGGGCACAGAGAGACCGGGGGCCGAGACCTTCTCCGGATCCCGCGAGCCGGGCAGATTGAGTTCGGCGGTGCGGCAGGGCCGGGAGTTGCCCAGCTTGTTGGCGACGAGATCGGTGGCCCACTCCGCCATCAGGCGGTAGGTCATCAGCTTGCCGCCGGTGATGGTGTTGAAGCCCTTGAGGCCGTCGCGCTCGCTGTGATCCAGCAGCACTATGCCGCGGCTGATGTTGCGGCCGCTCTCGTCGCCGTCCACCGCCACCAGGGGGCGTACCCCGGCGTAGGCGCGCAGCAGACGGGTGCGCGCCATGATGGGTGCGAGCTTGATCCCCTCGCGCAGCAACACTTCTACCTCTTCGGGTTCGACGGTGAGCTGATCAATCTTGTTGTAATCGATGCGGCTGGACGTGGTGCCGATGAGGGAGATGGTATCGCCCGGCACCAGAATGTCCGCGTCCGCCGGTTTGCGAGCACGGTTGAGCACCAGCTGGTTGATGCGGTAATCCATGATGAGCAGGGAGCCCTTGGCCGGGAACATGCGGATGCCGAGATCGGCGTATTCGCAGATTTGCTGGCCCCAGATGCCGGCGGCGTTGATCACCTCCTGGCACTCCACCTCGAACGCTTCGCCGGTGCGGGTGTTGATGGCCTTGACCCCATGGACCCGATCTTGCGTGCGCAGCAGCCCCAGCACCTTGCTGTGGGTGAAGATACGGGCGCCATGTTCCTTGGCATCCAAGACGTTTGCGGCGGCCAGGCGGAAGGGATCAACGGTGCCATCCGGCACATGAATGGCGCCTATCATCGCCGGGTTGGCGTTGGGTTCGAGCCGTAGCGCCTCGCGGGGATCCAGCTGCCGGGTCTCGATCCCCGCCAGGGCGCAGGCCTCCATGAAGGTGCCTTGGAAGTTGATGTCATCTTCCGGCAGGGTGACGAAGAGGCCGCCGGTCGCCTCCACGCAGTGGCTGGCGATCCGCTTGAGAATGCGGTTCTCCTGAATGCACTCGCGGGCGGACTCCGGATCCGTCACCGCGTAGCGAGCCCCCGAATGGAGCAGGCCGTGGTTGCGCCCCGTGGTGCCTGCGGCTATGTCATCCCGCTCCAGCAGGATGCAGTCGATGCCCCGCAGCGCGCAATCGCGCATGATGCCGGCCCCGGTAGCGCCGCCACCTATGATGACGACTTCTGTGGTTATTCTTTTCATTCTTGCCCGTCTCATCTCGTCCAGATGGGGTCAGTGTGGCGCCTGTCTGGCTGAAAATGTTTGATATGGGCCAAATTAATGTTCGTAAACGCTCACAAACGGCAGGGTTGATGAGCGAACTGTGACCATAGTCACATCCCGATCAGGGCGGGGCCAGGCCGGCCCCTCAAAAAAGAGAAAAGCGGGAAGGGGAATACGGGGTAGAGAAGAGGGCAGAGAGCCGAGCAGAGATAGGAGGAGGGGAAGATGGCGGCTCGCCCCAGATGGCAGACGGGGAGGCGATAGCCACCCCGCAGCCGCGCGGGCTAGGTCCTCAGCCGCAGCACTTCTTGAACTTCTTGCCGCTGCCACAGGGACAGGGGTCGTTGCGACCGACCCGCAGGGGGGCAGGATCCTGCTCGCCATCGGTGTAGACCCAGCGCCCCTGGTGGCGCACGAAGCGGGAGCGCTCATGTAGGCAATGGCGCAGGAAGGGGCGCTCATCACCCTCCAGAAACCAGGCCTTGAACTCCACCATGCCGCTCTCATCCGCTGGGCCGCCCTGGGCGGCCAGGATCTCCAGCCCATCCCAGCGGGTGTCGGTGCGGGAGAGCTCCTCCACTGTCAGAGGGCCAAGATAGTCCGGGTGCCAGCTGTGGACCAGGTACTCCCCCAATCCCAGCACGAAGGCGCTGTAGCGCGAGCGCATCAACTGCTCGGTGGTGGCGGCGGCTTGGCCTGCGTGAAGCGCGCCGCAGCATTGGGGGAGAGAAAGAGAGGATCCGCAAGGACATTGGCTCATGGGTCGGTTCATCGGGTCGATATAGAAGGTGGCGGGATTGTAGCGAAAGCGGCCCCCCCTCGGCCAGCATCCCATGCCGATACGGTAGGAACTGAATATCAA
Source organism: Aeromonas ichthyocola (assembly GCF_046087985.1). NCBI lineage: Bacteria > Pseudomonadati > Pseudomonadota > Gammaproteobacteria > Aeromonadales > Aeromonadaceae > Aeromonas > Aeromonas ichthyocola. The sequence goes on along the minus strand of NZ_JBJSWH010000003.1, from coordinate 481,863 downwards.
GAATAAACAGCAGAAAGGATTACACCATGACACTTAAGCAGAAGATCCTGTTACTGGGGGCCATCCCCGTGCTGCTGATGGCCCTGGTGGTCAACCTCAGCAACTACCTGGTGGCCAGGAGCGACCTGGAGTCCGAGCTGGTGGTGGCGAGGGACAAGGCGGTCAAGGAGCGCAAGGCCCTGCTCAGCAGCTACCTGATGCTCGCCAAGACGGCCATCGACAAGGTCTATGCCGAGCCGGACAGCCCAGAGGCCCGTGCTCGGGTGAAGGAGATCCTGCGCCCCTTGCGCTATGGCAGTGACGGTTACTTCTTCGTCTACGACTTCCAGGGCAATACTCTGCTGCTGCCCACCCGCCCCGAGGTGGAGGGCAAGAACCGCTGGCAGGACAAGGATACCAAGGGCACCTTCCTCATTCAGGAGATAGTCAAGGCGGCCCGTGAGGGGGATGGCTACTCGGAGTACTGGACCAACAAGCCTTCCATAGGGCGGGATGCGCCCAAGCTCTCCTTCAACCTGGTGCTCGACAAGTATCAGTGGGTGGTGGGCACCGGCTTCTACATAGATGATATCGACACCGAGCTGGCGGCCCTGCGCAGCGAGCGCGAGGAGAACATGCACGGCTCCCTGCAGAGCAGCGTGCTGCTGATTCTGGTGATCCTGGGGGTGACCCTGGCGGTGACAGTGGTGCTTGGCAACCGGGTCACCCGGCCGCTGGCGGATGCGGTGGCGGCCCTCAATGACATCGCCGATGGGGAGGGGGATCTGACCCGGCGCCTCAAGGTGCAGAGCGAGGACGAGGTGGGCCAGCTGGCCAGCGCCTTCAACCGCTTCGTGGAGCGGATCCAGTCGGTGGTGAGCCAGGTCGGGGAGACCAGCCATCAGTTGCTGGGGGCCGTGGACAGGCTGCACAGCTTGAGCGAGCACGCCGACCGGCAGATGCACGGCCATGGCCGTGAGACGGATCAGGTGGTCACCGCGGTGACCGAGATGAGCTCCACCGCCCAGGAAGTGGCGGCCAGCGCCTCCAACGCGGCCACGGCCACCAGCGACGCGGCGCGGGAATCCGATGCGGCCCGTGAGGTGGTGGGCAGCGCCATCGGCAGCATCAACCGCCTGGTGGAGGAGGTGCACACCGCCTCCGGGGTCATCGAGCAGCTGGCCCAGGAGACCGGCAAGATAGGATCCGTGGTGGAGGTTATTCGCGGCATCGCCGACCAGACCAACCTGCTGGCCTTGAATGCGGCCATAGAGGCGGCCCGGGCCGGTGAGCAGGGGCGCGGCTTTGCGGTGGTGGCGGACGAGGTGCGATCCCTGGCCGGTCGCACCCAGCAGAGCACCAAGGAGATCAACGAGATGCTGCAACGGCTGCAGGGGGGCGTGCGCCAGGCGGTGGAGGTAATGCAGGCGAGCGAGGCGCGCAGCCAGGAGACGGTGCAGGAGGCGAGCCACATTGCCAGCTCCCTCGACAGCATGGTGACGGCGGTCAGCACCATCAACGACATGAACATCCAGATAGCGACCGCCGCCGAGGAGCAGCATGCGGTCTCCGAGGAGATCAACAAGAACCTGGTAGCCATACAGCAGATCGTCAGCGAGCTGACCGAGGCCGCCGGGGAGTCTAACACCACCACCCGCGCCCTGGCCGGCACGGGTGACAAATTGCGTCAACTCGTCTCCCGCTTCCGTTACTAGTCACATTTTTGCCGTCTGGACGTCATTTCCAGACGGCAAATTTGGGGATCGGCGCAGAATGTGGGAAAATCGCGCCATTCGTTCCTTTCGTTAGCCCCTACCCTATGAATGAGATCGTGAAAGGCAGTATCGATTTGATCCGTCAGCTCAACTACGGCCTGGTCTACGCCAGCCTGGAAGAGCACAAGGAACTGTCCGTACCGATCTGTCCCGTTTGACCGGCCTCTCGCCGGCCAGCATCACCAAGATCACCCGCGAACTGCTCGATGGCGGTCTGGTGGTCACCTGTGGCGAGAGCTCGGTGGGCCGTGGCCGTCGTCAGACCCTGCTGCGCATCAACGAGCGCCGCTTCCAGTTTCTCTCCATGCGTCTTGGCCGCGGCTACGTGGACATGGCCCTGTTCGATCTCGCCGGTCACTCCCTGGCGCGCCATCGCCACCTGTTCAGCGAGTCGGAACGCGAAGACCTGCTGGCCAGCCTGGTGCGGGCCATCGAGGGCTTCTTGCCGAAGAAGGCCCTGCGGCTGGCCTGCATCGCCCTCTGCCTGCCCGGGCAGGTGGAGCGCCACTCCGGCATGGTGAAACACTTCCCCTTCTACGATCTGCGCAACTGGCCCCTTGGCCCGACCCTGCAAGAGGCCTTCGAGGTGCCTGTGCTGGTGAGCGGCGACGTGCGCACCTGGATCCAGGCCGAGCGGGAGTGGGGCGCCGCCAAGAACTGCGCCGATGCGGTGCTGGTGTTCGTCCACAACGACATAGGGGTGGGCATGGTGGTCAACGGCCAGCTCATCGAGAGCGAGTCGGCCCTGCTCGGGGATCTCAGCCACTTGCAGCTCGAACCCTATGGCCAGCGCTGCTACTGCGGCGGCTTCGGCTGCGCCTGCACCCTGGTCACCAACCAGGCCCTGGAGGCGCAATATCGGGACCTGCGCGAGCGGATGCAGGAGCACGATCTGCCGGCGAGCGTCAACATCCGCGAGCTGTGCGAGCTGGCGCTGGCGGGCAACAGCCTGTGCCAGGACATACTGCATCAGGCGGCGGGCCGGCTCTCCCGGGTGCTTGCCAACCTCATCTGCCTGCTCAACCCGGGCAAGCTGCTGCTGGGGGGGGAGATCACCCGGGCCGATCGGCTGCTGTTCCCCATGCTGCACCAGTCCTTGGCGAGCCAGCTGCCGGCGGAATACCTGGTGCGCCTGCAGATCGAGTCCACCCATTTTTACGAAGATCCCACCAAGCCCACCTCGGTGCAGGTGCACAAGGCCCTGCGGGACGGCAGCCTGCTGCTCGACCTGTTACGAGGTGACAGGGAGGCATGAGGCTCGGGTTGCAAGGACGCATCCTGCTCATGCTCTGCCTGGTCAGCCTGCTGCAACTGGTGCTGCTGAGCGGGGCCAGCTACTACTACGTCGCCGAGCAGCGCTACCGGGAGGTGGGGGATCAGGCCCTGGACGTGGCGCGGCTGGTGGCCCGTGAGCCCGGCGTCATCGCCGGGGTGAAGCGGGCCGATAGCGCGCGGCTCAACGTGCTGGTGGAGCGGATGCGGGCCGAGGTCGGCGCCAGCTATATCGTCATCGGCGATGAGGAGGCGCGCCGCCTGGTGCACCCCAATGCGGACCGGATAGGCAAACCCATGATGGGGGACGATCCTGCCCGGGCCCTGCAGGGGGAGTTCTACATCTCCCGCGCCCAAGGCTCCCTCGGGGTCTCGGTGCGCGGCAAGGGGCCCATCCGGGATGAGATGGGCAGGGTCATAGGCGTGGTCTCGGTCGGTTATCTGGTGCGGGACATAGAGGCGGACCTGCAGGGGTTCCTGCGCTTTGGCCTCGCCATGACACTGCTCATAGTGCTGCTCAACAGCGCCGCCGCGGCCTGGCTGGCCAAGCGCTACAAGCGGGCCCTGCTGGGGTTTGAGCCCGAGCAGATAGGGCGCCTCTATGCGGAGCTCGACTGCACCCTGCGCACAGTGCGCGAGGGGATACTCACCATAGACGAGCAAGGCAGGCTCACCTCCCTCAACCCCAACGGCATCCGGCTGCTGCGCCTCGATGAGCGGGCCGCGCAGGCCGCCATAGGCCAGCCCGTCACCCGCTTGCTGCCCGGCAGCCGCATGCTCTCCCTCATTCAGGATCCCCGGCCCCAGTATGACGAGGAGATAGTGCTCAACGGCCAGTCCCTCATCGTCAACCGGCTGCCCCTGGTGCAGGAGGGCAGGCTGATTGGCGCCGTCTCGAGCTTTCGGCGCAAGGACGAGCTGGCCGAGCTCAGTGCCCAGCTCTCCCAGGTGCAGGCCTACAGCGATCTGCTGCGGGTGCAGACCCACGAACACAACAACCAGCTTGGCACCATAGCCGGTCTCATCGAGCTGGGCGCCACCCGGGAGGCGCTCGCCTTCATCGGCCGGGAGGCGGCCACCGAGCAGACCCTGCTGAGCTTTTTGATGGGGGCCATCGCCAAGCCCAAGGTGGCGGGCCTGCTGCTTGGCAAGTACCACAGGGCCCACGAGCTGGGACTGGTGCTGGAAGTGGACCCGGATTCCCGCCTGCACGACATCCCCGCCCGGGTCAGCGGCTCCCAGCTGGTGACCCTGCTTGGCAACCTCATCGACAACGCCTTCGAGGCGACCCGCCGCCACGGCGCCCCCTACCAGCCGATCCGGGTCTCATTGAGCGATCTCGGCCAGGATCTCATCCTGGAGGTGGAGGACGGGGCCGGCGGCGTCGATCCCGCTTTGGCGGACAGCCTGTTCGAGCGCGGGGTCAGCAGCAAGGCGGAGCCCGGCCACGGCATAGGGCTGGCCCTGGTGCGCAAGACCCTGGATGCCCTGCAGGGGACCATCACCATAGAAGCCACGGCGCAGGGAAGTTGCGTCGTCTGTTACATTCCCAAGGAGGTGTGAGTGATCAAGATCCTGATCGTCGAGGATGATCCGGCCATTGCCGAGATCCACCGTCGCTTCGTGCAGCGGCTGGCGGGGTTCGAGGTGCTGGGGGTGGCGCTCACCCTGTTCGATGCCAGAGAGCAGATAACCATACTCAAGCCGGATCTGGTGCTGCTGGACGTGTGGCTGCCGGACGGGGAGGGCTTCTCCCTGTTGCGGGAGCTGCGCCAGAGCGGGGCCCACCTCGACGTCATCCTGCTCACCGCCGCCCGTGAGGCCGCGGCACTGCAGGAGGCGATGCGCCTCGGGGTGGTGGATTTCATCTTGAAACCCGTGGTGTTCGAGCGACTGCGCGATACCCTGGGCAACTATGCCGAGAGCCGCGCCGCGCTGGCGGCCCTGGCGGACATCGATCAGCAGGCGGTGGATGCGCTCTTTGGCACCCCGCTGCAACAGGTGGCGGCGGGCGGCCTGCCCAAGGGGATAGACGCCCTCACCCTGCAACGGGTGCTGGCGGCCCTCAATCAGCAGGGGGCCAGCGCCGAGGAGATAGGCAATCGGGTCGGGGTGAGCCGCACCACGGCGCGCCGCTACCTGGAGTTTCTGGTGGGTCAGCAACTCGCGAGCCCCGAGCTCGAATACGGCACCGTCGGGCGGCCGGAGCGGCGCTACCGCCAGCGTTGAGTGGCGGGTTCACATCCCAAAAAAAAGAGCGCCTGTTGGCGCTCTTTTTGTGATGACTGGGATCAGGTCGGATCGGATTGCAGGGTCGCCACCGGCGTGCGACGAGCCTGCCACCACTGCCAGAGCGGCAGCAACAGCATCACCAGGGTGACCAGGGTGAAGCCCAGGGTGATGGGGCGCTCCCACAGGAAGCTCAGGGAGCCGTCGTTGATCACCAGGGCCCGGCGCAGGTTGTCCTCCAGCATGCCCCCAGGATGAAGCCGAGCAGCATGGGGGCCATGGGGAAGTCCAGCAGGCGCAGCCCTATGGCCACCAGGGCCACCAGCACCATCACATAGATGTCCATGGTGTTGAAGGAGACCAGATAGACCCCGATCAGCGAGAACAGCAGCACCATGGGGATGAGCACGGGGCGCGGCACTTGCAGTATCTTGGCCAGGTAGGGAATGAGCGGCAGGTTGAGGATCAGCAGCACCACGTTGCCCAGATACATGGAGATGATCACCGACCAGAACACATCCGGGTGCTCCATGAAGAGGCGCGGGCCAGGCTGAATGCCGTAGGCGATGAGGGCCCCCAGCATCAGGGCCGTGGTGCCGGAACCCGGGATCCCCAGGGTCAGCAGCGGCACGAAGGCCCCGCTGGAGGCGGCGTTGTTGGCCGCTTCCGGCGCGGCTATGCCGGTCAGGCTGCCCTTGCCAAACTCGTCCCGTTTGCCCTTGCGGGCGAAGTTGCGCTCGGCCCCATAGGCCATGAAGGAGGCGATGGTGGCACCGGCCCCCGGCAGTACGCCGATGAGGAACCCCAGCACAGAGGAGCGGGCTATGGGGGGCGCTATCTCCTTCACTTCGTCCCGGCTCAGCTTGAGGGAGCCGAGCTGCTGCATCTTGCTCGCCTCCTCCTGGCTGGTGTCCTTGCCCGGGCGCAGCACCGTCATCAGGATCTCCGCCAGGGCGAAGGTAGCCATGGCCAGCAGCAGGAAGGAGAATCCATCGCGCAAGTCCGGCAGGCCGAAGGTGAATCTGTCCACCCCGACGCTGCGGTCGATGCCGACGGTGGAGATCATGATGCCAAACAGCGCCATGATCAGCGCCTTGAGCACCTGGCCCTTGCCGGCGAAGGCCGCCACTGCGGAGAGCCCGAGCACCATGAGGGCGAAGTAGTCCGCCGACTGGAAGGAGAGGGAGACCTTGGCGAGCAGGGGGGCCGCCACCATCAGGAAGATGGCAGACAGGGTGCCGCCGACGAAGGAGGCGTAGGCGGCGATGGCCAGCGCCTTGCCCGCCTGCCCCTTGCAGGCCAGCGGATAGCCGTCGATGGCGGTGATCATGCTGGCGGAGCAGCCCGGGGTGTTGATCAGGATGGAGGCGGTGGAGCCGCCGAACATGGAGCCGTAATAGACCCCGGCCATCAAGATGATGCCGGAGGCCGGATCCAGCCCGTAGGTGATGGGGATCATCAGGGCGATGGCGGTGACCGGTCCCAGCCCCGGCAGCATGCCGATGAAGGTGCCGACGAAGCAGCCGACCACCACCATGAAGAGGTTGATGGGCATCATGGCGGTGCCGAGCCCTTGCAGGATTCCGTCTAACATGATGACTCCTTAAAACCCAGCAGGGTGAACAGCCGACCCGGCTCCAGATAGACGTTGAGCCCCTTGGTGAGCAGGGCCCAGAAGATGAGGGTGAACGGCAGGCTCACCTTGCAGGCCGTAGGCGAGGCTCTGCTCGCCCAGTACCCGTATACCCACGGTCAGGAAGGGATGGTGGCGACACAAAACCAAACCAGGTCAGACCCAGGCCGTAGGCCAGCATCAGCCCCAGCAGGGCGAACACCAGTCGCCAGTTGCCGGACTCCTTGCCCAGTCGCTCTCCTCCCGGCGAGCAGATCAGGATCAGGGAGAGCAGGACCCCGACACCCGCCAGGGCATAGGGCAGGGTACTGGCGGTAAAGGGTTCATATTCGTCCCCCGGGTAACCGGGGATCTGGGTGGCGTGATAGCCGTAGGCGAGGGAGAGCAGCAAAAACAGCAGCCCCCCGAACCTTTCCTTGGTCAGTCGCATGATGACTCCGATGGGCGGGCCTGGCCCGCCACGGGCTGAGGGTTACTTGATGAAGCCGAGTTCGCGCATCAGGCCGCCAATTTGCTGCTCCTGACTGTTGAGGAAGGCAGTGAACTCGGGGCCGGCCTGATACTGGTTGATCCAGCTGTTGCGTGCGCGCACCACTTCCCACTCCGGCTTGTCGTACATCTGCTTGAGCAGGGCGGCGAACTCGGCGGACTGCTCGGGGCTGACGTCGGGGGAGGCGAAGTAGCCACGCCAGTTGGCAAAGACGGTGGGGTTGCCCTGCTCGGAGAAGGTGGGCACCTGGCTGGCGTCCGGCATCCGCTCCGGGGCGGTGACGCCGAGGATCCGCATCTGGCCGGACTTGACCGCCTCCATCGCCTCACCAAAGCCGGTGGAGAGCACCTGGGTTTCCCCCGCCAGCACAGCTGCCATGGCGCTGCCACCGGCGTCATAGGCCACGTAGCGCAGCTTGCCGGCATCGGCCCCCGCATTCTTGAAGGCCATGGCGGCCACCAGGTGATCCAGGCTGCCACGGGCGGAGCCGCCGGCAATCTTCACCTTGGCGGGATTGGCTTCATAGGCGGCCAGCAACTGGGCCCAGTTCTGATAGGGGGAGTCCAGGGGTACCGCCAGTGCCTGATAGTCGGCGATGATGGCGGCGACCGGGGTGAGATCCCGGAAGGATTGCGGCAGCTCCTTGGAGAGGGACTTGACGATGATGGGGGTGGAGTTGACCAGCAGCGTCTTGTCGGACTGGGCCGAGGTCTCGATAAGGTGGGCGATCGCCTTGGCGCCGCCGCCGGCCGAGATGTTCTGGTAGGAGGCTGTGGTGATGAGGCCGGACTTGGTCAGGGCCTCGCCGGTGCCACGGGCCGTGTTGTCCCAGCCGCCGCCGGCGCCGCCCGGGATCAGGAAGTGGACTTCGTCTATCTTGGCCTGGACGCCGAGGCTGGCGCCCAGCAGGCAGCAGAGCAGGGTGCGCTTGAAGGTTCCTTGCAACATGGTGTTCTCCTTGTGATTGTTGCGAGGAGGTTAATTAATCGTGTCTGATTGGAAAACAATCTGGCCGTAATGGCTATTAAGGCTGTTGTGCCCATTCTGTTCATTCTGGTCATGGGGAGAAGGGGCCTTTTCGCCTAAAAAGAGGCGGGGCTCGCCTCTGGTGAAGAGGGAGCCCCGCCTGCGGCTGGCCTTGGTTTTAGCTGCCTATGATTTCTCTGCCGCCGAGACTTTCTCGACCATCTTCTCCTGCTGCTTGAGAGTCTCTGTGGCCTGCTCCTTGAGCTGCAACTGCTCCATCACCAGCTTGTAGGCGATGTAGTACTTGTAGATGTTGCCCACATAGGTCACGGTCTCCGGGCCAATTTTCTCCGCCGCCACGTACTCGACGTTGTGGAACCACACATTGGGATCCAGCCCCCGCTTCTTGGCCTCGGCACGCAGCCGCGCCACCCGGGCGGGACCGGCGTTGTAGGAGGCAAACGAGAACAGGGCCTTGTCGAGGGCCGTCATGGGCTCGTCGGCGTAGTAGTGATCTATCATCCAGCGCATGTATTTGACGCCGCCGTGGATGTTGGGCTCGAGCTGGCGGATGTCCCCCACCTTGAGCCCCTTCCCGGTGGCGGGCATGATCTGCATGATGCCGATGGCGCCGACGTGGCTGCGCGCCTTCTGGTTGAGGGCCGACTCCTGATAGCCCTGGGCCGCGATCAACAGCCAGTCCACGTCGTATTTGCCGCCGTATTCACGAAACAGCTCCACCACCTGCAGGAATTTCTTGCGCTCTGCCTCGGCGGCCGCGCTCTTGATGAATTTGTTCTGCTTGAGGTAGCGGGCCAGGATGGCCTCGCCGGTGGCCTTGCCCCGCAGCGCCTTGATCTGCTCGTTGAGCATGGTGAGCAGTTGGGGGCTCTCCTTGCGTACCGCCCAGGCGATGATGCCGCCGTCGCGGAACACCGGCTCTTCGTGGATCTGGATAGCCGGGAAGATCTTCTGCCAGAAGCGGGCCTTGTGCTCATCCATGACGATGAAGGGGAGCAGGCCCGCATTGACCATCTCCACCAGATCTTCATCCTCCAGTACCTCTGAGGCGGGCTGGATGTCGATGAGAGGCTCTCCCGCCTCCTTGCGCGCCTGGTTGTAGGCCATGAGGCTCTCGAAGTAGCTGGAGGAGGGCCTGACATAGATGCTCTTGCCCCCCAGATCGGCGGCGCTCTCCACCTTGGGGGAGTCCGGCCCCGAGATGAGCAGCTCGCGCACGTTCTCGATGAGGGGGGCGCTGAACTCCACGCCCTGCTGTTTGCGCTTGTCCGTGATGGTGAGGTTGGCGGCGGCGATGTCCCCCTTGCCGTCGATGAGGGCCTTCAGCAGGTTTTCCCGGGCGACCGGAATGAAGACGAAGTTCAGCTTGAGGTGGCGCTTGATGGCCTTGTCCTTGCGCAGTTGCTCGTTGAGCCGTTTTTCAACCTGCATGAAGGCGTCGTAGGTGACCCCCCGTTGCACCCCCTTGTGGATGAAGTAGCCGGTCTTGTTGTAGGTGGTCAGCACCCTGATGGTGCGCCGCTCCATCATGGCGTCGAGATCCCCCAACATGGGCTTGGCGAGCTCCTCGCTGGCGAAGCTGAGGGCGCTGCGCTCCTCTGCTTCGGTTGCCGCCTTGTCCGCTTCGGCACTCCAGGCCAGTGGCAGGGAGCCCAGTACCCAAAAAAGGAAAATCCATAAGCGTTTCATAAAGATCACCTCACTCGTTTTACTGAGTGTAAGTGCCGCGCAGGGGGGGCTTTAGCTCTTTGAGTTTCATCGACGCCATCTGATAGCACGATTGTTGCTATCCAGCGCCGAGCTCCCATTGGCCATTGAAAAGCCCTCAGCCCCGCCAACAAAAGAGGGAGCCCATGGGCTCCCTCTTTGCGGTTTACATCCTGTCAAGGCGACCCGGGCTAGAACCAGAAGCCGATGATGAAGGAGCCCGCCAGGGTCAGCATCACGTTGGCCACCGCATAGGTGCCGGCGTAGCCGAGCGCCGGAATCGAGCTGTTGGCGGCCTCGTTGACCACATCCATGGCCGGGGCGCAGGTACGGGCCCCGGTGATGGCCCCGAGCAGCAGGGCCGGGTTCATCTTCAGCACCCAGACCCCGAACAGGTACCCCACCAGCACCGGCAAGGTGGTCACCAGCATGCCGGAGAAGAGCACCACCACCCCCACCTCGCTGAGGTGATCCAGGATGCCGCCCCCCGCTTTCAATCCTGTGCTCACCATAAAGACGGCAAGACCGAGATCCTTGGCCAGGCGCAGCGCCCCCGGCGGCACATAGCCGACCGTGGGGTGGTTGGCTCTCAGGTAGCCCATCAGGATCCCCGCCAGCAGCAGGCCGACGGCGTTGCCGAGGCCGAACTCTATCTGGCCGAACACCAGGGAGACGGAGCCGATGAGCAGACCCAGCACGAAGAAAGTGGTGAAGGCCACCAGATCCGTGGTCTGGCTGTGGATGCTGATGAAGCCTATCTTGTTGGCCAGCAGTTTGACCCGCTGCTTCTCGCCGCTGATCTGCAGCACGTCGCCCTTTTGCAGCATGATGTTGCGATCGAACGGCATCTCGATCTGGGAGCGCACCACCCGGTTGAGGAAGCAGCCCTTCTCGGTGAGGTTGAGCTCCACCAGATGGCGGCCCACCACTGAATCGTTCTTCACCACTATCTCTTCGGTGACTATCTGCAGGTCAAGCAGGTTGCGATCAAACACCTCCTTGCCGTTGCGGTAGTTGACGTCGAGCTTCTCGTGGCTCTCGGGGTAGCCCACCAGGGCGATCTCGTCCCCTTCCTGAATGACGGCGTCACCATCGGGGCTTGCCAGAATGCCGTTGCGGCGGATCCGCTCCACATAGCAGCCGGTGTGGGGATAGATGCCGGTTTCGCGCAGGGTGCGGCCACCTATCCAGGCGGCCAGCTCGGGGCCGACCCTGTAGGCGCGAATGATGGGCAGATAGGTCTTGCGGCTCTCGCTGTCGGAGAGTCCCCGCTCGCGGGCTATCTTCTGCGCCTCGGTATTGAGGTCGAGTCGTGCCAGGGAGGGGAGGTAGCGCACCACCAGCATCAGCCCCACCAGGCCCACCAGGTAGGTCAGGGCATAGCCTATCCCCATGTTGTCGAGCACGGGTTGCATGTCGGTGCCGTGGGGCAGGTTGAGCAGGCCGCTGCGCAGGGCATCCTGGGCCCCCACCAGCGCCGGGGTCGAGGTGAGCGACCCCGCCAGTATCCCCGCCGCCATGCCGGGCCCCAGGTTGAAGAACTTGGCCAGTCCCACCGTCAGCAGCAAGGCGGTCAGCAGGATCACCAGGGTCAGGGTGATGTAGTGGATGCCATCGCGCAGGAAGACGCTGAAGAAGTGAGGGCCAGCCTCGATCCCCACACAGAAAATGAACAGCATAAAGCCGACGTTCTCGGTCGAGGTGGAGAACTGGAACCCCATCTGACCAAACAGCAGGGCGGTGAACAGCACCCCTATGGTGTTGCCAATCTGGAAGTTGCCGATGCGCACCTTGCCCAGCAGCAGGCCGAAGGCCAGCACCACGAACAGTAGCAGGGAGTCGCTTTGATGTAGCAGTGTCACGAAATCTATGGTCATGCCCGGAAAAACCGAGGAAAAAAGTGGGGCCGATATTGTGCCGGATCCCTCATCAAGAAAGAAGCGCGAAAGCGGATTAACAGCCAGTTAAGTGCTGGTCTCCCCGGGGAGGGGAGGGATGCGCGGGCGACTTGGGGAAAATACCTCTATTTTCCGCTGCTGTTCTCGCTGTCAATGAGTGATTTCTGCTGTCGGCGGGGGAAGGCGTGACAGCCCTGTGGACAATTTATTACCTGCTGTGCAGGGGGCGATTGAGCATGGTTTTCAGCATTTTTGACTGGTGGTGATAAAGGGATGCAAAGGAACCCTTTTTGCCGTTGGGGGGAGGCTGACCCATGGCACGGGGCATGGCGAAAAAAAAGCGGGAGAAAGAGGATGTCTCGCACCCGTCCGACCCATTTAGGGGGGAGGGCAAAAACAGGAGAAAATGGGGGGCTAGGTGTTTCGCCTCGCCAAAGCGGAGACAATCGCTGCCAACCTAGGCCTGCATTGGGTTTGGCACACTTACCCACAGAAACTGTGGATAACCCTGTTCATGAAACTTGGTGATCAGCCTGCAAGCCGCGCCAATACTGGGGTGCAAGCGCTGTTCAAAAAATACCGGCAAAAAAATGTTTCTATAAAAATCAAATAGTTATACGCAGCAGAACAAAACGCTGCTGGCCAGGAACCGGGGATCAAATGGGGAGTGCGCCGCGAGGGACGGCTTGTGCATTAAAATTGGCAGAGGAAAGCACTAAAGTGGATAACTTGCACCGAGATGGTGAGGAATTGGCTCCCCCGACTGGACTTGAACCAGTGACATACGGATTAACAGTCCGCCGTTCTACCGACTGAACTACGGGGGAACATCAGGCAAGGAGGAGCATCATACAGAGGTCGCATTTCTGGGTCAATAGCCGTCAGGGGCCGAGAGCGGATACCCAGGCCCGTCAACTCGGGGTACACTGCTCTCTTGCCGTTTTTTGTCGGGAGTCGTCATGAATAAGCCTTTCAAGCTGGCCAGCCAGTTTCAACCCGCGGGGGATCAGCCTGCAGCCATCGCCCGCCTGCTCGATGGCATAGAGTCCGCCCTCGCTCATCAGACCCTGCTCGGGGTGACTGGGTCGGGCAAGACCTTCACCATGGCCAACGTCATCGCCACCCTGAACCGCCCGACCATGATACTGGCTCCCAACAAGACCCTGGCTGCCCAGCTCTATGGGGAGATGAAGGAGTTCTTCCCCGAGAACTCGGTGGAGTACTTCGTCTCTTATTACGACTATTACCAGCCGGAAGCCTATGTGCCGACCACGGACACCTTCATAGAGAAGGATGCCTCCATCAACGATCACATCGAGCAGATGCGATTGTCGGCCACCAAGGCGCTGCTGGAACGGCGCGACGTAGTGATCGTCGCCTCGGTATCGGCCATCTATGGTCTGGGGGACCCCCAGGCCTACCTCAGCATGATGCTGCATCTCAAGGTGGGGGATGTGATCAACCAGCGGGACATACTGCGCCGCCTCGCCGAGCTGCAATACACCCGCAACGACGTGGCGTTTAGCCGCGGCACCTTCCGGGTGCGGGGGGAGGTGATCGACATCTACCCTGCCGAATCGGACAAGCTGGCCCTGCGGGTGGAGCTGTTTGACGAGGAGGTGGAGCGCCTCTCCCAGTTCGATCCCCTGACCGGGGCCATCGAGCAGACTGTGGTGCGCTACACCATCTACCCCAAGACCCACTACGCCACGCCGAGGGAGACCATACTGGGCGCCATCGATCACATCAAGGAAGAGCTCAAGGGACGCCGCGAGCAGCTGTTGTCCCTGAACAAGCTGGTGGAAGAGCAGCGCATCAGCCAGCGTACCCAGTTCGACATCGAGATGATGCAGGAGTTGGGGTACTGCTCCGGCATCGAGAACTACAGCCGCTACCTCTCGGGCCGGGCCCCCGGCGAACCGCCGCCCACCCTGTTTGACTACCTGCCGGGGGATGGTTTGCTCATCATCGACGAGTCCCACGTCACAGTGCCGCAGATAGGCGCCATGTTCAAAGGGGACAGATCCCGCAAGGAGACCCTGGTGGAGTACGGCTTCCGGCTCCCCTCGGCGCTCGACAACAGACCGCTGAAGTTTGACGAGTTCGAGGCCCTGATGCCCCAGACGGTGTTCGTCTCGGCGACCCCAGGCCCCTACGAGCTGGAAAAATCCGGCGGCGATGTTGTGCAGCAGGTGGTGCGCCCCACCGGCTTGCTCGATCCTGTCATCGAGGTGCGCCCCGTCACCACCCAGGTGGACGACTTGCTATCCGAGATCCGGTTGCGGGTGGCGGTGGAGGAGCGGGTGCTGGTCACCACCCTCACCAAGCGGATGGCGGAGGATTTGACCGAATATCTGGCGGATCACGACGTGCGGGTGCGTTACCTGCATTCGGACATAGACACCGTGGAGCGGGTGGAGATCATTCGCGATCTGCGCCTCGGCAAGTTCGATGTGCTGGTGGGCATCAACCTGCTGCGGGAAGGGCTCGACATGCCGGAGGTGTCGCTGGTGGCCATCCTGGATTCGGACAAGGAGGGCTTCCTGCGCTCCACCCGCTCCCTCATCCAGACCATAGGCCGCGCCGCCCGCAACCTCAACGGCAAGGTCATTCTCTACGGCGACACCATCACCAACTCCATGAAGGTGGCCATAGAAGAGACCGAACGGCGCCGTGCCCTGCAGCACGCCCACAACCTGGAGCACGGCATCACGCCAACAGGCCTCAACAAGTCGGTGGGGGATGTGATGGACATGGGGGGGAGCCGCACCGCCGGCAAACCGGGCAGAGGCAGTCGCAAGGCGGCCGAGCCGCAAGGGGAGTACCATGCCCGCTCCGCCAGCGAAATCGCCAAGGAGATCAAGCGGATGGAGGAGCAGATGTTCCAGCATGCCCGGGATCTGGAGTTCGAGCAGGCCGCCGCCATGCGGGATCAGATCCAGCGGCTGCGCGGCGAGTTGATCGAATCATGAGTGGCAAGCGCTGGCTGATCTGGCGGCGCCTGCGCCGCCTCTATGCCGGTTTTCGCCACCCGGACACCCCCTGGTGGGCCAAGGGGCTGGTGATCCTCATCCTCGTCTATGGCATCAGTCCGGTGGATCTCATCCCGGATCTGGTGCCCTTCGTTGGCTGGCTCGACGACGTCAGCCTGCTGCTGTTGCTGCTCTGGGGGTGGGAGTTCTGCCTGCCCGCAACGGTCAGGAAGGGGCTGGATACCCTGGAATGAGGGGAGAGGCGATGCCGCAGATTGTCGGGCGCAAGGCATTGGCGTAGACTCCACGCCGTTCACTTCATGGGTATGAAAAAATGGATCTGATCCTGTTTGCAATCGACTTTATTCTGCACGTTGACGTGCACCTGAAAGAGCTGTTCGAGCACTATGGCATCTGGGTTTATGCCATCCTGTTCCTCATCATCTTCTGTGAGACCGGCCTGGTGGTGACCCCCTTCCTGCCCGGCGACTCCCTGCTGTTTGCCGCAGGCGCCCTCACAGTGGGCAGCGTGCTGGATGTGCACACTCTGGCGGGGGTGCTGATCATCGCCGCCGTGCTGGGCAACGTGGTGAACTACACCATAGGCCACTTCTTCGGGGATCAGCTGTTTCGCAATCCCGATTCGAAGATCTTCCGCCGCGACTATCTGGTCAAGACCCATGCCTTCTATGCCAAGCATGGGGGCAAGACCATCATCATCACCCGTTTCCTGCCCATAGTGCGCACCTTTGCCCCCTTCGTGGCCGGCATGGGAGCCATGACCTACCCGCGCTTCCTGGCGTTCAACCTGATTGGCGGCTTGCTGTGGGTGTTGTCGTTCGTCTACGCGGGCCACTTCTTCGGCAACCTGCCGGTGGTGCGTCACAACTTCACTCTGCTCATCTTCGGCATCATCGGCATCTCGCTGCTGCCCATGGTCGTCGGCATGGTGAGGGCCAGGATGAACACCGCCAAGGCGTAGAAAGGCCAGACAAAATGCGAAAGGGGGAACCATCATGGCTCCCCCTTGTTGTTTCCACGCGGGTGTGATGGCCAGTGGCTGCAGCGGCCCTTGACCAGGTTGCCGATGGCGACCACAGCAAACACCAGCAGGTAGACGGCTAAGCTGGCCACCAGCCAGATGACAGGGGTTTGGAGAAACGGGATTGGCTTGGGTGGCTGACACCGCTGATTGAAAAGGGAGCCAATGGCTCCCTTTTTGTATGCGTCATATATGGCGGCGTCAGCTTCAGTTGCAGCAGCGGCCCTTGACCAGGTTGCCGATGGCGACCACAGCCACCAGCCAGAACAGGGGCATGACGGGATACACCGCTGATTGAAAAGGGGGCCGATGGCTCCCTCTTTGTATGCGTCATATATGGCGGCGTCAGCTTCAGTTGCAGCAGCGGCCCTTGACCAGGTTGCCGATGGCGACCACCGCAAATACCAGCAGGTAGGCGGCGAAGATGGCCACAAGCCAGATGACAGGGGCATGGAGAAACAGGACCGACTTGGATGGCTGACACCGCTGATTGAAAAGGGAGCCAATGGCTCCCTCTTTATATGCGTCATATATGGCGGCGTCAGCTTCAGTTGCAGCAGCGGCCCTTGACCAGGTTGCCGATGGCGACCACAGCAAACACCAGCAGGTAGGCGGCGAAGATGGCCACCAGCCACTGCGGCATGGAGAAACTCAGGAACTGCCAGCTGATCTCGCTGCAATCGCCGTCCGGGAAGAAGAGCCAGGGCACCCAGTTGTCGAGGGGAGCCCAGCTTGGGAAATCGACGAAGCCTTCGCACACGTTGAAGGGGGAGGGGTTCACCTGGTAATCCACATGCTTGAGTGCCAGTTTCAGGCCCCAGAAAGCACTGTAGCCCCACAGCAGCATGGTGCTCCAGCGGAGATACCACTTCTCTGGTGCCACCATGCCGAGCAGACCGGCAGCGAACACCCCCAGGATGGCGATCCGCTCATAGATGCACATCACGCAAGGGTGCAGACCCAGCACATGCTGGAAGAAGAGGGCGCACAGCTCGAAGCAGAGGGCGGACGCGGCCAGCAAGCCCCAGGCCAGACGGTGGCTGGCAACACGGCGAAGAAACTCGATCATCTGATTGATCTCACAGAGAAAAATAGTGGCTGAATTAGAGCAGAGCCGTACTTAAAAAGAAAGGGGCCTAATGGCCCCTAGCATCATCAGTGTGCCGCCGGTACCAGGGTCGGCACGGCGCCACCCTGTGTCAGCCAGCCAGCCTGGTAGAACCATTCGGTGGCAGGGGCGAGCAGTTGCTCCACCGCAAAGAAACCCACCAGCCCCAGCACCAGGGTGTAGGGCAGGGCCATCCACACCATGCGGCCATAGGAGAGGCGCAGCAGCGGCGCCAGCGCCGAGGTCAGCATGAACAGGAAGGCCGCCTGGCCATTGGGGGTGGCCACTGACGGCAGGTTGGTCCCCGTGTTGATGGCTACCGCCAGCAGATCGAAATGCTCGCGGCTGATGGCGCCATTGAGCAAGGCGGTCTTCACCTCGTTGATGTAGACGGTGCCGACGAAGACGTTGTCGCTCACCATGGAGAGCAAGCCGTTGGCCAGATAGAAGAGGGCGAGCTGATCCTCGGGTTTGGCGGCCAGCACCCACTGGATCACCGGCTTGAACAGCTGTTGATCGATGATCACCGCGACCACGCTGAAGAAGACGGTGAGCAGGGCGGTGAAGGGCAGCGCCTCATGGAAGGCCTTGCCGAGGGCATGTTCCTCGGTGACGCCGGTGAAGGACGTTGCGAGCACTATGACGGTCAGGCCGATCAGGCCCACCGCCGCCAGATGCAGGGCCAGACCTGTGATGAGCCAGATGGCGATGGCCGCCTGGACCAGCAGCTTGGCCTTCTCTTGCGGGCTGCGCTCGGCATCTTCGTCGCGCTCGTAGGCTTCCATGATGTGACGTACTGGCTCGGGCAACTTGGTGCCATATCCGAACCAGCGGAACTTCTCCACCAGGATGCAGGTGAGCAGACCGCAGAGGAAGACGGGGAGGGTGACCGGGGCCATGCGAATGGCAAATTCACCGAAATGCCAGCCCGCCTGCTCACCAATGATGAGGTTCTGGGGCTCGCCAACCAGGGTGCAAACACCCCCCAGGGCAGTGCCGATGGCGGCATGCATCATCAGGCTGCGCAAAAAGGCACGGAACTCGTTCAGGTGCTGGCGAGACAGCTCGTCAATGTCCTCGTCATCCTGATGCTGACCCTCGAACTCGTCGCGGGAGGCCACCTTGTGATAGATGGCGTAGAAACCGGTGGCGACGCTGATGACCACGGCGATCACCGTCAGGGCGTCGAGGAAGGCGGACAGGAAGGCCGATACCAGGCAGAAGGCGAGGGAGAGCAGGGTCTTGGAATGGATGCGGACCAGCATCTTGGTGAAGACGTAGAGCAGCAGCTGTTTCATGAAATAGATGCCGGCCACCATGAAGACCAGCAACAGCAGCACTTCGATGTTGGCCACCAGCTCATGCTTGATCTGGTTCGCCGAGGTCATGCCGATGAGCACGGCTTCGATGGCCAGCAGGCCGCCGGGTTGCAGCGGGTAGCACTTGAGCGCCATGGCCAGGGTGAAGATGAACTCGACCACCAGCAACCAGCCAGCCAGGAAGGGATCAATGTGGAAGACGATCGGATTGATCAGCAGGAATATGACGATGGCAATTTTGTACCACCGAGGGGCATTACCCAAAAAATTCTTTGCAAAAGCGCGCCCTAGGCTGATTGGCATAATGATGGTTCTCTGTTCTGTTGTTGGTATCTGCGTCTATGCAGTCGAGCCCGACTCGACCCGAACATCCGGATATTCACCTTTATCAAATTGATTGCACATGATTTTAATCAAGGGAGCGCTAACTATAAATAACGCCGCACTGCTTGCCCAGCGGCGAGGCGTCGATATCACCATCATTTGGTGTTGCTTGGCTCCGGCCATGTTGTTGTATACATATTTTTAACAAAAAGTTCGGGTTAAATGTGAGCAGAGGACTGACCTTCTGCTTGCCAGCATGACCGGCTTTGCTATTATTCGTGAGCCTTTTTACGCACTACAACAGAGTCACCACATGGTCATAAAAGCGCAAAGCCCTGCCGGGTTTGCCGAGGAATACATCATCGAGTCCATCTGGAACAATCGCTTTCCTCCAGGATCCATTCTGCCAGCGGAGCGCGAACTGTCCGAGCTGATTGGCGTGACTCGCACTACCTTGCGCGAAGTGCTGCAGCGCCTTGCCCGCGATGGCTGGCTCACCATCCAGCATGGCAAACCGACCAAGGTCAACAACTTCTGGGAGACCTCGGGTCTCAACATCCTGGAGACCCTGGCACGGCTCGATCAGGACAAGGTGCCGGATCTGGTGGCTCAGTTGCTGTCGGCGCGCACCAACATCTGCACCATCTTCATCCGTGGCGCCATTCGCAACAACCCGGAGCAAGCGGCCGAGATCTTGCGTGGCGCCGATGAGGTTGATAATTCCCCGGAGGCGTACGCCGAGTTCGACTATCGCCTGCACCATCAGCTTTCATTTGCTTCCGGCAACCCCATCTATGCCTTGATCCTCAATGGCTTCAAAGGGTTGTACAGCCGCGTCGGGCGTTATTACTTCTCCGACAAGCAGGCGCGCGAGACGGCGGATGCCTACTACAAGACGCTGCTGGGCTTGGCCGAGACCAAGAATCACGAGGCCGTGTTCATGACTGTGCGTCAGTACGGCATAGAATCCGGCAAGCTGTGGACTCGTCTTCGCCAGGATATGCCGAGCAATCTGTGCGATAACTGATCTGTATCGACCAAGAAAAAACGCGCCAACCGGCGCGTTTTTTTATGCTCCTCGCCTGCCCATCAGGTCAGGCTCTTGCGATCCGGGCAGCGCCCTATAATGTCCGCGGTTAGCTCGCCGTTATCCTGCTCCAGCACCACATCGAATCCCCACAGCTGGTGCAGATGCTTGAGCACCTCATGGCGCGACTCGCCGAGGGGGATCCGGTTGTGGGGGACATAACGCAGGGTGAGGGAGCGATCCCCCTTCACCGCCACGTTGTAGACCTGAATGTTGGGCTCCAGATTGCTCAAGTTGTATTGGGCCGACAGGGTGTTGCGCACCAGCCGGTAACCCTCCTCGTTGTGAATGGCGGAGACCTTGAGGTAGTTCTTCAGATCGTCGTCATCGATGGCAAACAGCTTCATGTCGCGCATCACCTTGGGGCTGAGGAACTGGCTGATGAAGCTCTCGTCCTTGAAGTTCTGCATGGCGAAGTGCAGGGTATCGACCCAGTTGGTGCCGGCGTAATCGGGGAACCAGTATCTGTCCTCCTCTGTGGGGTGCTCGCAGATGCGGCGCAGGTCGGTGAACATGGCAAAACCGAGGGCATAGGGGTTGATGCCCGAGTAGTAGCGGCTGTTGTAGGGGGGCTGGTACACCACGTTGGTGTGGCTGTGCAGCACCTCTATCATGAAGCGATCGCTGATCTTCCCCTCGTCATACAGGTGATTGAGGATTGTGTAGTGCCAGAAGGTGGCCCAGCCCTCGTTCATCACCTGGGTCTGTTTCTGCGGATAGAAGTACTGGCTGATCTTGCGCACTATGCGCACCACCTCCCGCTGCCAGGGCTCCAGCAATGGGGCGTTTTTCTCGATGAAGTAGAGGATGTTCTCCTGAGGCTCGGGCGGATAGCGCCTGTCCTCGATACCGGCTGCCTTGTGCTGCTTGGGCAGGGTGCGCCAGAGCTCATTGACCTGGGTCTGCAGGTAATCTTCCCGCGCCTTCTGGCGCCGCTTCTCCTCCGCCAGGGAGATCTTCTGGGGCCGCTTGTAGCGATCCACCCCGTAGTTCATCAGGGCATGGCAGGAGTCGAGCAGCCGCTCCACGGCATCGATCCCGTGTTTCTCCTCGCATTCGGTGATGTAGTTCTTGGCAAACAGCAGGTAGTCGATGATGGAGGAGGCATCGGTCCAGGCCTTGAACAGGTAGTTGTTCTTGAAAAAGGAGTTGTGACCGTAGCAGGCGTGGGCCATCACCAGAGCCTGCATCGGCATGGTGTTCTCTTCCATCAGGTAGGCGATGCAGGGATCCGAGTTGATAACGATCTCATAGGCCAAGCCCATCTGGCCGCGCTTGTAGTTGCGTTCGGTATGGATAAAGCGCTTGCCGAATGACCAGTGCTGGTAGCCGATGGGCATGCCCACACTGGAGTAGGCATCCATCATCTGCTCGGCGGTGATCACCTCGATCTGGTTGGGATAGGTATCCAGCCGATAAAACTTGGCAACCCGGGCTATCTCCTGGTGATAGGTCTCCAGCAGATCAAAGTTCCAGTCAGGCCCATCGTCCAGCGGCGCTATTTTTCTCGCGGTTTCTACCATATCAGATCCCTCAAGCCGCTTGCTTCTTGAACAACTCCCGGAACACCGGATAGATGTCCTCTACCTTGCGAATGTGCTCCATCGCGAAGTGGGGGTAGTGGTCGGCCACCGACTCGTATTCGTGCCACAGGGTCTGGTGAGCGCGGGTGGTGATCTCAATGTAGGAGTAGTAGCGCACCCGCGGCATGATGTCGCGCATCAGTATCTCCCGGCACTGAGGCGAGTCATCCGCCCAGTTGTCCCCATCGGACGCCTGCGCCGCATAGATGTTCCACTGGTTGGCAGGGTAACGCTCGTTGATGATGTCGTTCATCATCTTGAGGGCGCTGGAGACTATGGTGCCGCCGGTCTCCTGGGAGTAGAAGAACTCGTGTTCGTCCACTTCCTTGGCCTGGGTGTGGTGGCGAATGTAAACCACCTCGACGTTTTTGTAGGTCCGGCTCAGGAACAGATAGAGCAGGATGTAGAAACGCTTGGCCATCTCCTTGGTAGCTTGATCCATGGAGCCGGAGACGTCCATCAGGCAGAACATCACCGCCTGACTGGAGGGCACGGGCCGTTTGACGAAGTTATTGAACTTGAGATCGAAGGTGTCGATGAAGGGCACCGCCTCGATCCGTCGTTTCAGCTCCCTGATCTCTTTTTCGAGCTGTGCCATCTCGGCAAAATGTTCGTTGGGATCGAGAGCCAGCAGGGCCAGCCGCTCCTCCAGCTCACGCACCTGGCGCTTCTTGCCCGCCTGCAGCGCCATGCGACGCGCCAGCGAGTTTTGCAGCGAGCGCACCACGTTGATGTTGGCAGGCACTCCGTTGGAGGTGTAGCCCGCGCGGTAGGTTTTCATCTCCATCAGCTGGTTGAGCTGGGTCTTCTGCAGCCGTGGCAGCTCCAGATCCTCAAACAGCAGGTCCAGGTACTCGTCTTTCGAGATCTGGAACACGAAGTCGTCTGCTCCCTCTCCCTGATCAGAAGCCTGTCCTTCGCCCCCGCCCTGACCGCTGCCCCCTCCCTTGGGTCTGTCAATCTTGTCACCGGAGACGAACTGATCGTTGCCCGGGTGCACCATCTCCCGTTTGCCGCCTTGGCCTTGATGGAAATGGGGCTCACCGATGTCCTTGGTCGGGATGCTGATGCTCTCGCCCTTGTCTACGTCCTGAATGCTGCGTTTGGAGACAGCATCCGAGACCGCTTGTTTGATCTGCTTCTTGTAGCGGCGGATGAAGCGCTGCCGATTGACAGCGCTTTTGTTTTTGCCGTTGAGCCTGCGGTCGATAAAATGCGCCATAACTCCCCCTTGAACACGGCAGGGTCAGGATGACTTGCGTACCCTGAGATACCATTCGGAGAGCAGGCGTACCTGTTTGCGGGTGTAGCCCTTCTCCATCATCCGTTCGACAAAGTTATCGTGCTTCTTCTGCTCCTCGGCCGAGGTTTTGCTGTTGAAGGAGATAACCGGCAGCAGCTCTTCCGTGTTGGAGAACATCTTCTTCTCGATCACGGTGCGCAGCTTCTCGTAACTGGTCCAGTTGGGGTTACGGCCTGCATTGTTGGCCCGTGCACGCAGCACGAAGTTGACGATCTCGTTGCGAAAATCTTTCGGGTTGCTGATCCCGGCCGGTTTTTCAATCTTCTCCAGCTCGCTGTTGAGCGATGCCCGATCAAACAGCTGGCCGGTCTCGGGGTCACGGTACTCCTGATCCTGGATCCAGAAGTCGGCGTAGGTGACGTAGCGATCGAAGATGTTCTGTCCGTACTCTGAATACGACTCGAGATAGGCGGTCTGGATCTCCTTGCCGATAAATTCCACGTAGCGCGGGGTCAGATAGCCCTTGATGAACTCAAGGTAGCGATCGTGCAGCTCCTGCGGGAACTGCTCGCGCTCTATCTGCTGCTCCAGCACATAGAAGAGGTGCACCGGGTTGGCCGCCACTTCCGCATGGTCGAAGTTGAAGACGCGGGAGAGGATCTTGAACGCAAAGCGGGTGGATAGGCCGTTCATGCCCTCATCCACGCCGGCGTAGTCGCGGTACTCCTGATAGCTCTTCGCCTTGGGATCCGTGTCCTTGAGGCTCTCGCCGTCATAGACTCGCATCTTGGAGTAGAGGCTGGAGTTTTCCGGCTCTTTCAGCCGTGACAATACGGAGAACTGGCCTAGCAGCTCCAGGGTGCCCGGGGCGCACTTGGCCTCGGTCAGCTCGCTGTTGAACAGCAGTTTCTCGTAGATCTTCACCTCTTCCGAGACACGCAGGCAGTAGGGCACCTTGACGATGTAAACCCGGTCTAGGAAGGCCTCGTTGTTCTTGTTGTTACGGAACTGCTGCCATTCGGATTCGTTGGAGTGGGCCAGCAGGATGCCGTCGAAGGGGAGGGCGGAGAGCCCCTCGGTGCCGTTGTAGTTCCCCTCCTGGGTCGCGGTCAGCAAGGGGTGCAACACCTTGATGGGCGCCTTGAACATCTCCACGAACTCCATCATCCCCTGGTTTGCCTTGCACAGCGCACCGGAGTAGGAGTAGGCATCGGCATCATCCTGGGCATAGTGCTCCAGCATGCGGATGTCGACCTTGCCCACCAGGGAGGAGATGTCCTGGTTGTTGTCATCGCCGGGTTCTGTTTTCGCGATGGCGATCTGATCCAGGATGGAGGGGTTGACCTTCTCCACCTTGAATTTGGTGATGTCACCGCCAAACTCGTGCAGCCGCTTGGCCGCCCAGGGAGACATGATGGGCCTCAGGTAGCGGCGCGGTATGCCGTACTCTTTTTCCAGGATCTCGCCGTCCTCTTCGATGTCGAACAGGCAGAAGGGGTGGTCGTTGACCGGCGATCCCTTGATGCGATAGATGGGCACTTTTTGCATCAGGGACTTGAGTTTCTCGGCCAGCGAGGATTTGCCGCCGCCAACGGGACCCAGCAGGTAGAGGATCTGTTTCTTCTCTTCCAGTCCCTGGGCGGAGTGCTTGAGGTAGGAGACGATCTGCTCGATCGCCTCTTCCATGCCATAGAAGTCTTTGAAGGCGGGATAGCGTGCGACGACGCGGTTGGAAAAGAGGCGGCTGAGGCGCGGATTGACGGAGGTGTCGATCATTTCCGGTTCGCCGATGGCAACCAGCAGTCGTTCGGCGGCGGAGGCGTAGCAGGATTTGTCCTGTTTGCACATATCCAGAAACTCCTGGATGCTGTATTCCTCCTCTCTGGCCTTCTCATACCGCTGTTGATAGTGCTCGAAGATGCCCATAACTTAGCCCTCGTTATAGTCGCTTACCCTGAAAAAAAGTGGATCACTACTTTTGTTCTGTTTACCTCTTAAGCCTAGTCAACAGCCCCCAGTAATCCATCGCCATCATTGGTTTAAGTTTGTACGGGAGCTTCCCGATCCTCATGCGGGAAGAGGCAGCCAATGACATCTCTATGTTACTGACTGTTAAATTATTTTTGCCACGACAGTGATGCAAATGTCAAAGACATAAAAAATAAATGTTTGTGTGGCAGGTGCAGAAAATGATGGCCCCCCGGTTTGTGGAATCGAAGTGCAGGCGGGGCAAGGGCGGCAGGGGAGAAGAGGTGAAACATAGTGACGCTTACGTCAACGTAACGCCCGTTGTTTGGTGTCAAAGCTCTAATTTTTACATTGACGCTACATTCTAGCTGCTCTAGATTGGCCCTGTGTCGAGCAGTCATCGCTTTAGCAAGAGAGTGGGTGATTGTGCAGATACTAAGCTCTGTTTAAGCACGTTTCCGTTGGCTTGACCCTCGCATCCGCGAGGGTCTTATTTTTTCAGCGTCCGGCAAGCTTGAGATCAAGATTCGGCAGAATAGATCGCCGACACCGCCGCCAGCACCTCGGCGAAGGGATAGGCCGCCAACTGGCCAAAACCGGCCAGGTTTCTCGCCTTGGTCCGGGTGGTCAGGGGGGTGGCGATACCACACAGGAAGCGGGTCAGGATCCGGGGATGGCGCTGGTGACACAGGGCAATCAGAGGATCGCACCAGGCGCGCAAGCCGTGCTCGTTGGGCAAGCCCTGCGGCGGCAACGGCGGCAGCACGGCTATCTCCCCGCGACAGACCGAACAGTGGCCGCAGTGAACCGGCGCCTCCTCATCGGCAAAATAGCGGGCGAGGCGGTGGCTCAGGCAGCGGCTCGAGGTGAAAGAACCCCAGCATGGCTTGCAGTCTGGCCAGCTCGCTCTGCTCTTTTTGCAGGAACAGGGCGTGCAGGGCGGCTTCCTGCTCGTTGTCCCACCCTTGACGAGTGATCCGGTAGACCTCGGTCATCTGCTTGCTTTCAAGCTCGATCCAGCCTTGCTGCTGCAGGTAGTCCAGCGCCGCAACGGCCCGCTGCCGCTCCCCCTGATAGCTCTGCCAGAGGGCGTCAAAGTCCATGGTGCACCAGCTGCGTGCTTGTGGGGCGCAGGCGAACAGCTGCTCCAGAAACTGGCGTCGATCCGGATTGAAACGACTCAATATCTCGCCTTTATCCAGCACAAACTTGAAGCGGTAGTCGGCGTAGTAGCTGTAGGCCGGGGTGATGATGCCCGCCATCTCCAGATAGACCAGCAGGGTTTTAAGGGGCAGTTGGCGGATATTGGTGTCATTGGAGAGGCGCAGCAGGGTGAATTCCCACTCGGCACCGCTCTGTCCGATGATGGCGAGCAGCTGGAGGATGGCACTCAAGTCCGGCGTATCGCCGTAGACGAAGTTTTCCAGCACCGGCAACTGGCTCTGGTTGGCCAGCACGATGCAGCGGGAGGGGAGGCCATCACGTCCGGCGCGGCCTATCTCCTGGCTGTAGTTCTCGATGGATTTGGGCAGATCGTAGTGAATGACCCGGCGGATATCGGCCTTGTCGATGCCCATGCCAAAGGCGATGGTGGCGACGATGCAGTCACCTTGCCTGCCATAAAGTCGTGCTGGATCTGGCTGCGCAGCGCCGAGTCGAGCCCGGCATGGTAGGCGCGGGCGTTGATCCCTTGCCCAATGAGTTGCTCGGCGCACGCTTCGGCGGTGTGTTGCAAGGTGACATAGACGATGGTGGGGGCTGTCGGCTCTTGGGCAAGCGCTTGCGCAGCCAGCCATCCCGCGCATCGGGCGCCAGCGGCATGACCGCCAGATCCAGGTTGGGGCGGTAGAAACCGGTGACTACCGACCCCCTCGGCTCGATGCCGAATTTGGTCTGCATATCCTGAATAACCGCCGGGGTGGCGGTGGCGGTTAGCAGCAACACCTGCGGGATCTTCAACTCATGGCGATAGCTTGGCAGCTTGAGGTAGTCGGGCCGAAAATTGTGGCCCCACTCCGAGATGCAGTGAGCTTCGTCAACCACCAGCAGTGACAGCGGCACCTGCTCGATAAAGCGGCGAAAGCGCTCGTTCTTGAGGCGCTCCACCGAGATCATCAGGATCTTGAGCTGACCATCCAGCGCCTGCTGCATCACTCTGCGGCTCTCCTCCGGGCTCTGGCTTGAGTCGAGGGTCGCGGCGGCTGATCCCCTTGCCTTTCAGGAAGGCGAGCTGATCGTGCATCAGCGCCATCAGTGGCGAGATAACCAGGGTCAGATGGGGCAGGGCAAGAGCAGGCAGCTGGTAACAGAGGGACTTGCCGGAGCCGGTGGGAAAGATGGCGGCGGCACTCTGGCCAGCCAGCACCCGGCTGATGACCTGTTCCTGACCTGGTCTGAGTTCGGAGAAGCCGAAGTGACGGTTGAGCAGGGATGGGATCATGGCAAGGCTCCATGGCAAATGGGGATGATAGCACAGCGACGCAGGTCACGGATGGCACAGGGATGGTCGCGAAGGCGAAGGTAGATCCATGTTGATAAAACGTACAAAAATGGGTGGTTGCGCTGTAGTTAAGGTTTTGTTGCGGTTTTCTGTGATGGAAACGGGATATTTTTTGGTGAGTCTCTGGAAAAAAGAGATGGCGAATGGGATATTCCGTCATGCAATCCGGTGACTGGCGGATCGGCCCGACAGAAGGCTGGCCACAGACACCACACTCGGGCGACAGGGGTTTCTCGGGTGCAAGTTGCTGACAGGACTCATGATTCATGCACTACGGTGCTTAGGGACTTTTTTGATGACACAACAACACCCCCTCCTTCGGCTGGTCAATAGCACCAGTCTGGTCAGCCAGATCCTGGTTGGTCTGGTATTTGGTATCTTGCTGGCACTGTTTGCACCCGAGTGGGCGAAAACGGCAGGTCTGCTCGGCAGCCTGTTCGTTGGCGCACTGAAAGCGGTGGCGCCGCTGCTGGTATTCGTACTGGTGATGTCGGCGATCATCGGTCACAAGCAGGGTCAGAAGACCAACATGAAGCCGATCTTGCTGCTCTATGTGCTGGGGACCTTCCTGGCCGCCGTGGTGGCCGTGATGGCGAGCTTCCTGTTCCCCTCCAACCTGCATCTGGTGGCCAGCAGCGCCGAGATCACCCCGCCGGGCGGCATCACCGAGGTACTGCAGACCCTGCTGTTCAACGTGGTGACCAACCCGGTGAAGGCGCTGCTGGATGCCAACTACATAGGTATCCTGGCCTGGGCCATCGGCCTTGGCATCGCCATGCGTCACGCGGGTGACAGCACCAAGGCGCTGATCACCGACCTGTCCCACGGGGTTTCCAGCATCGTCAGAGCGGTGATCCGCTGTGCGCCGCTCGGCATCCTGGGTCTGGTGGCATCCACTCTGGCCGAGACAGGTTTCGATGCCCTGTTTGGTTATGCCCAGCTGCTGGTGGTGCTGATCGGCTGCATGCTGTTTATCGCCTTCGTGGTCAACCCGCTCATCGTGTTCTGGAAGATCAAGCGCAACCCCTATCCGCTGGTGCTGACCTGCCTGAAAGAGAGTGGCGTGACCGCCTTCTTCACCCGCAGCTCCGCCGCCAACATTCCGGTCAACATGGCGCTGGCTGAGAAGCTGCGTCTGCCGGAAGACACCTACGCTGTCTCCATTCCGCTGGGTGCCACCATCAACATGGCCGGTGCCGCCATCACCATCACTGTGCTCTCCATGGCAGCGGTGCATACCCTGGGGATGGAAGTGGATCTGGCTACCGCCATTCTGCTCTCCGTGGTCGCCACCATCAGTGCCTGTGGCGCCTCCGGCGTGGCCGGCGGTTCCCTGCTGCTGATCCCGCTGGCGTGCAGCCTGTTTGGCATCAGCAACGACATCGCCATGCAGGTCGTCGCCGTGGGCTTCATCATAGGGGTGCTGCAGGATTCCGCCGAGACGGCCCTCAACAGCTCCACCGACGTGCTGTTTACCGCAGCCGCTTGCATGGCCGAGGATGAGAGCCTGCTGGATGCCGCCCCGGTCCCCAGCCGCGAAGCCTGATCCCCTTAGCTTTTCATTCAGCCCCTCTCTGTGAGGGGCTTTTTATATCTGCTGGCCCTTTGTTGAGGGGAGGTGTGCGCAAGAGAACATCTATTTTGACGAAATGTTTGGTTACAAATGGCAGGCAGACGGGGGTGCTCTCCCCCGCCAAAATAGCAGCGGAATAATAAGGTTCAGGCTAAAAAGAGATTCAATCATGAAAAAAACAACACTTTGGTTGGCAATGGTAGGGGCATTGGGGTTGGCCGGTTGTGGCGGCGGTGGGGATAGTGGCGGTGGTGGTACTACTCCGCCAGAGCCGCAACCGAGGGCGCTGCCGGATGCTGGCGTCTATCTTCCCATCCTGATGGACGCTCAGGGGCAGTTAATTAATCGACTATCATGCTGTAGGTTTTGTATACCCAACGACAAGCGAGGGTACGCAATGGGTGAACCGAATTGATGAAAATAACAGTTCTGTAAATACATACGCCTTTCTGTACGGATCTTCATCTTCTGATAAAGCAAAAGGATACCCCGTAGAACTGGAAGGTTACGTCATTAAGAATGGGGCCGGGCGGCGCAAATTCAAGTGAGCCAGATAGCAATGTAAAGTTGAGTAAGCGTAACTTTTCAAATCAATCATTGTGGGTACTGGATTATCACAAGGCTCCAATCGTTACATCAAGCAGCCTTCCAGAACTGGGGAGGCCAAATTGCATTACAACCTATGGCGACAGTTTGGTATTATCGTGGCGTCTCAAATCCTCAGGACTTGTTCACTACTTGACCACACAAAGGGCTAATGGGGGAAGGTCAGAAGTTGGATATCCACTGGGCGCGGATACGGGTCACTGGTGAACGGCAACAGCAAAGGGATGGCTGCCAGGCTGCCATCCGTGTGATTTCGCCAACTAAACCTGGGATGGCAAGGTGTATGACGACAAAGGGGTAAATATGGCCAAATTTGCGGCAACGCAGCGGGAGAAACGACTGGGGGCAGTGGCTTGATACGGAAGATGGCCTTGATCCTGGCCCTTGAACGGGCCCAGGGCAGAGATAGTGCGTGCTTTGCAAAACAGCGTTCACGGCATTTTTGTTGGTGCTGAGCAGCTTGCCGGGCTGTGGGCTGTGTCCCAAGTTGCTGCGTGAGTTTGGATTACGACACGCAATAACCGCATGATGAGGTGTAGAACATATTCAGGAGGGACAAACACAATAAAAAGCCAGCCGGTTAACCGGCTGGCTTTTTGCTATCAGGGCGGGAATTAACCGACCAGCTGATACAGGATGGCGGAGATGGCGATCATCCCCATCACAGCGACAAATACGTTGCTGATATGGCCCTGATACTTCGCCATGGCCGGTACGCGCTTGATGGCGTACATCGGCATGATGAACAGGATGGTGGCGATGATCGGGCCGCCCAGGATTCAATCATGCCCAGGATGGAGGGGTTGGCAATGGCAGTGCCCCACAGGGTCAGGATGAAGAAGGCGATGATGAACAGCTCAATCTTCTTGTGGTTCGGCTCTTTGCCGGAGGAGCGCATCTGCTGCATCACCATGCCCTTCAGACCTTCACGGGCACCCAGGTAGTGACCGAAGAAGGAGGAGACGATGGCGACGAAGGCAACCAGCGGGCCGAAGTAGGAGATGAAGGGGCTCGCATGCTGGTTGGCCAGGTAGGAGAGCACGGCAATGTTCTGGGACTTGGCTTCTGCCAGCTGGGCCGGAGTCAGGCTCATCACGCAGGAGAAGACGAAGAACATCACGAAGCCCAGCAGTACGATGGCGGTGCGCTTCAAGATGGCGTCGGACTTGGCGACGGCGTTGTCACCGTGGTCACGGCGCTGGGCCAGGGCGAAGCTGGAGATGGCCGGGCTGTGGTTGAAGGAGAACACCAGCACAGGGATGGTCAGCCACAGGGTGGTGGCGAAATCCTTGGCGGAAGGCACCTGGGCCAGGGCGGCACCTGTCCAGTCCGGGATCAGGTAGAGGGAGATGCCCGCCAGGATGGCGATGAGCGGGTACACCAGGAACTCGGTGACCTTCAGCATCAGCTTCTCACCGGCCAGCATGACCGACATCATGGCCATGATCAGCACTATGGAGAGGATCCAGCGCGGTGGCGCCGTCATCTGCAGCTGGTTGACCAGGAAGCTCTCGACGGTATTGGTGATGCCCACGCCGTAGATCAGCACTATGGGGTAGATGGCGAAGAAGTAGAGCAGGGTGATTAATTTGCCGGCGCCCACGCCGAAATGCTCTTCCACCACTTCGGTGATATCTGCATTTGGCTTCTTGGAAGAGAGCACGAAGCGCGCCAGGCCACGGTGGGCCAGGTAAGTCATGGGGCCGACCAGCAGCGCCATGA
Source organism: Aeromonas ichthyocola (assembly GCF_046087985.1). Taxonomy (NCBI): domain Bacteria; kingdom Pseudomonadati; phylum Pseudomonadota; class Gammaproteobacteria; order Aeromonadales; family Aeromonadaceae; genus Aeromonas; species Aeromonas ichthyocola. The sequence continues at coordinate 450,846 of NZ_JBJSWH010000003.1, read as the reverse complement.
CCACCAGTGGCCAGAAGCCCCCCATGCCGGCGTTGATGGGCAGGAACAGGATGCCGGCGCCGACGGCGGTGCCGAACAGGCTGATAACCCAGGTGGTGTCTTGTTTGCTCCAACCAGTGGATTGAGTGAAGCCGGTTCCCTTGCTCCTCGTTGCAGTCGCAACATCCTGTGCGCCAGTGACAGTATTAGACATCTATCTCACCCCGAATGTGTGGTTCTTATTAAGTCGGCGCAAGGATACGGTTTTTTTAATCAAAAATGTTGATCAAATTCATCTTTACGGCTAAAAACCGCACTTTTTATGGAAATGTGATCGAAAACAGAAAAAATCAATTTTTGTTTATCATCTGGCACGTTAGTTTAATGTTAATGATTAAATGCTCACTCTGCCAAAAGTAGGTGAAATTGTTATCTTTCGAAGGTGCTGGGCCAGTTGGCAGATCATGCTGGCGGTAGCCCCCCAGATGTAGTGCTGTTGCCAGGGGATCCAGTAGATGGTGTGCTGTTTCCCCCCTCTGGCAATGGTCAGGGGGATGTGGTTGCGCCGATCCAGCAGATGGGTCAGCGGCACTTCAAAGGCCTGATCCACCTCATCCGGGCTCAGGATGAGGGATAGTCGGCATCGAGCAGCCCCAGCACCGGCAGCACCTCGAATCGTGACACCGTATTGAGCGGGTTGAGGGTGCCGATCACCTCATCAGCTGCGCCGGAATGCCGAGCTCCTCTTCGGTTTCCCGCAGCGCCGTGGCAATCAGGTTCTCATCGCCGGGATCCTGCCGCCCGCCGGGGAAGCTTATCTGCCCCCCATGATGCCGCAGTTGGGGCTGCGCCGGGTCAGCAGCAGGCTGAGCCCGTCGTCGCGCATCACCACCGGCACCAGCACCGCCGCCGGACTGAGCCCGCCAATGGCGAGGCGATGGGCCGGGGCGGGTTGCTGCAACTGGAAAGCGGGTCAGCAGTTCGTGGCGATCCATGGCGGGGGCTCTCCTGGCAGGTGGCCATTGGGGAGGGTTACAGCGCCGAGCAGGGGCGGCAGGATGCGGGCGACCTTGTCATAGGTCTCCTGATATTCGCTGTCGGCGTCGGAGTCGGCGATGATGCCGCCACCGGCCCAGCAGTGCAGGCGACCCGCTTCGGCGATCAGGGTGCGAATGCAGATGCTGGTATCCATCCGGCCATGCTGGCTGAGATAGCCGATGCTGCCGCAATAGGCATTGCGCCGCTGGGGCTCCAGCTCCTCGATGATCTCCATGGCGCGGATCTTGGGGGCACCAGTGATGGAGCCACCCGGGAAACAGGCGCGCAGCAGATCGACCCCTTGCCAGCGTGCATCCAGCTCACCGTGGATGGTGGAGACCAGATGATGTACCGCCGGAAACGACTCCACCGCAAAGAGATGGGGTACGCTGACCGAGCCCGGGCGGCTGACCCGCCCGATGTCGTTGCGCAGCAGATCAACGATCATCAGATTCTCTGATCTGTCCTTGTCGGCCCAGACAGCTCCAGGGCGCTATGCCGATCGGTGGCCGGATCCGGGTGGCGAGGGCGAGTGCCCTTGATGGGCTTGGTTTCAATATGGCGGCCATCGAGCAGCAGGAAACGCTCGGGGGAGAGGCTCAGCAGCGCGCTGTCCGGCAAGCGCATAAAGGCCAGAAAGGGGCCTTGTTGGCCGCCGCCAGCGGCAATAGGCCTGCCACTCATCCCCCTGATAGGGGGCGCTGAAGCGCTGGGTCAGGTTGATCTGGTAGCAATCCCCAGCGGCGAGGTAGGCCTGAATGCGGGCAAACTTCTCGCCGTATTCCCGGCTCATGTTGCTCTGCCAGCTGCCTGCAAGGCAAAGGGGGCCGGTTGCGGCAACTTGCGCCGCCAGCCACTGCAGGCGTCTAGCAAGACCCGCTTCATCTCCCCAGTGCACCAGCTGCCAGTGGCCGGTTGCCACGCTCCGCAGCAGCGCCCAGTCGTAGATCCCCACCGCCATGTCGGGTACCTGGATGTCCGCACTGGCCTGAGTGGGCAGACGCTCGAATCGCCGTCCCAGATCGTAGCCAAACAGCCCGAGGGCGCCGCCGATAAAGGGCAGGTCATGTGTCATCCTGCACCGGTTGGCCCAGCAGGGCCTGCTGGGTGCGGCCAGCAGGGTGAGGGGATCGTCATGGTGCTCTTTTGCTACATTGCCTGCTGGCACGCAGGCTGGTGACTGGTCCTCGGGTTCGAGGGTGGCCAGCGGATCGGCGGTGATGATGTCAAAGCCGTTGTCGGCACCCGTTGGCCCCGCCGACTCCAGCAACATGGCCCACGGCTGATGTTGCAGGCGTGCAAAAAGCTGATGGAGTTCAGCACTATGGTCTAGATGATGGATATGAAGTGTTGGCGTCATTTTATGTTACACAGGCAACAGTTTGATTCCCGAACCCTAGTCGGTGCTGGTGGGCAAGCGTATCATAGGTGTCGGTGACTTAAGAAAAAACTGCCGTGTCGTTCGTTTTTTGCTGGTTGATAGTTTTTAGCCAGCCTCTACACAGCCATCATATGGAAGCCCTTGCTCGCGCAAGCGACGACAAGGACCAGTGAGGATGATATGAGCATCATTAGAAAACAGGACTTTATCGATTCCATTGCTGACGCCCTGCAGTACATCTCTTTCTACCACCCCCTCGATTTTGTCCATGCCGCCAAGGCTGCCTATGACCGCGAGATCAACCCGGCCGCCAAGGATGCCCTGGCCCAGATCCTGATCAACTCCCGCATGTCTGCCGAAGGGCATCGTCCCCTGTGCCAGGACACCGGCATAGTCACCTGCTTCGTCAAGATCGGCATGCAGGTGCAGTGGGACAGCGACATGACGGTCCAGGAGATGGTGGATGAGGGCACCCGCCGTGCCTACACCAACCCGGACAACCCGCTGCGTGCCAGCGTGCTGGCGGATCCGGCCGGCAGTCGCAAGAACACCAAGGACAATGCCCCTGCCGTGGTGCACATCGACATGATCCCGGGGGACAAGGTGGAAGTGAGCATTGCGGCCAAAGGCGGCGGCTCCGAGAACAAGTCCAAGATGGTGATGCTCAACCCCTCCGACGACGTGGTCGAATGGGTGCTCAAAACCGTGCCGACCATGGGGGCCGGCTGGTGCCCGCCTGGCATGCTGGGGATCGGCATCGGCGGCACCGCCGAGAAGGCGGCCGTGCTCGCCAAGGAAGCCCTGATGGAGCACATCGACATTCAGGAGCTGATCGCCCGGGGTCCAGAGACCACAGAAGAGAAGCTGCGGGTCGAGCTCTATGACAAGGTCAACCGGCTGGGGATTGGTGCCCAGGGTCTGGGCGGCCTCACCACAGTGCTGGATGTGAAGGTCAAGTCCGCCCCGACCCATGCCGCCTCCAAGCCGGTGGTGATGATCCCCAACTGCGCCGCCACTCGCCACGTTCACTTCGAGCTCGATGGCTCTGGCCCCGCCGAATTGACCCCGCCGAAGCTGGAAGACTGGCCACAGATCACCCGTGAAGCGGGCGGCAACGTGCGCCGGGTCAACGTCGATGGCATCACCAAGGCCGAACTCGCCAGCTGGAAGAGCGGTGACACAGTGCTGCTCTCCGGCAAGATCCTCACCGGCCGTGACGCGGCCCACAAGCGCATTGCCGACATGCTGAAAAATGGCGAAGGCATGCCGGAAGGGGTCGACTTCACCAACCGCTTCATCTATTACGTCGGCCCGGTCGATGCGGTGCGTGACGAAGTGGTCGGCCCGGCCGGCCCCACCACCTCCACCCGGATGGACAAGTTCACCGACATGATGCTGGGTGAAACCGGCCTCATCGGCATGATAGGCAAGTCCGAGCGGGGTCCGAAAACCGTCGAGAGCATCAAGCAGCACCAGGCCGTCTATCTGATGGCCGTGGGGGGCGCCGCCTACCTGGTGGCCAAGGCCATCAAGAAGGCCCGTGTGGTGGCCTTCGCCGATCTGGGGATGGAAGCCATCTATGAGTTCGAGGTGGAAGACATGCCGGTGACAGTGGCGGTCGACTCTCAGGGCAACAACATCCATGAAACCGGCCCGGCCTACTGGTCTGCCAAAATCGCCGAGCTGGATACCAAGCTCTCACTTCTGATTGGTCGTTTTTCCTGCAGGCTGGAAAAAGCGGTCAGCACCCCGAAACGTTGCCCAGTTTGCTCAGCTTGACGCGATCCAGCGCGAAACCTGTGCAGGCAGCCAGGTCAAGACGGCTGCGCAGTGACCATTCCAGACTTGCTGGCGTTAGTTGCCAGTTCTTGATCTGGGGCTGTGGACCACCAGTACCGACGGGGTTGATCCCCTGAGCCTGCAGCTGTTTGGCCACTGGCAGGCCTGGCGGGGCTATGAGCAAAATCCAGCCGCTGTCGCTCTGGCTCAATCTTCCCAGCGCATCCAGCAGCGGGGCTTCATGGAGATCCATGGCCAGGTGCGGTGCGGCACGCTTCTTCGCCTTGCTTTGATGGCGGGTTGGAGGTGATTGCTCATGCTGACAGACGCGGCGAAAGGGCAGTGAGTGTAGGGGCTGGTTGGTATATATGTGGTTCCTGTATGAATATCCAAGCTGTATGCGCATACAGTAGTTCTATCCTGTGACAGTGACAAGGTGTTTTTGCTGAAAAATGTGATGGTGTTGGCATGCGCCATTAGTAACGTTATGTTTTTAAACGATATTTAATATAAAACTGGTGGGTGGTTTTTCATACTGTGGACAAACCTTGCGTAACCGCCCATGGTTATACAGGTCATTTAAGGAGGTGCCGCCATGGATATCAGTACCTTGCAACGTCTGGATGCCAACATCTTGCTGGGCATCATCAATGAGAAGCTAAGGCTTGAGTGTGACGGGTTGGAGGAGTTGCTGGCCTATTACGATATGAGTGAAGATCAGTTGGCAGGGCGTCTGGATCAGATTGGGTACCATTACGATCCATTTAGCAATCAGTTCAAGGCACATCGTTGAGGGTGCAATGATTGCTTCATATTTATACGGTAATTTTTCAGCGCACATTGAAATCGGTTTCAATGTGCCACCTTGTTGCCTATTTTCAGGTATTTTCAAGGCTTGGCAATCTCTGAAAACCTATTCATGCCATAATATTTTCATTGTCTTGTTAAGTCTATGATAATAAATGAAAATGTTTGTTTTGATTTCAAGTTAAAGGAAAGGGTTTTCAAGCTTTTTAGGCTGTTTTTATAGGTTAAAGTGTGACTCACGTTAACTTTTAAACCCCCGGCTTTAGCTAGTATGCCCACGCCGGAACATATTCTGAGATAACAACAGCGCCGGTCCCTCAAGGGGATAACATTTTTTATTTGTAACGAAGGAAAATGGTTTATGGCTACCAAGAAGAAGACAGACCAGGATCTCCAACTGGATAAAGATCAGCTCAAGGCGAGTATCGTGCGTCACCTGCGTTCTACCTTGGGTACAAGCGAACAGAAAGCCTCTCCCGAAGCATGGTGGAAAGCGACCGCTGCCGCCGTCAACGAACAGGTGTACGAGCGCCTGACCCGTACTCAGCAGACTCACTTCAAGAAAGATACTCGTGCGATTCACTATCTCTCTGCTGAATTCCTGATGGGGCGTTTGACCTCCAACAACCTGCACAACCTCTCCCTGTACAAGATTTGCGAAGAGGCCCTGGGTGAACTCGGTCTGGAACTGACCGATCTGTGCGAACAAGAGCCGGACATGGCCCTTGGCAACGGCGGCCTGGGTCGTCTGGCCGCCTGCTTCATCGACTCCCTGGCCACCCTGAACTACCCGGCGGTGGGCTACGGCATCCATTACGAGCACGGTCTGTTCCGTCAGGAGATCCAGGATGGCCGCCAGATCGAGCGCCCGGACTCCTGGCGTGAATATGGCAACCCCTGGGAGATCTGCCGCCCCGAGTCCGTGCAGGAGATCCCGCTCTACGGCTACGTGGAGACAGTGTTCGGTGACAAGGGCGGCCTGAAGAAGGTGTGGCACGCCGGTCGCAAGATCAAAGGGGTGCCTTGGGACATCCCTGTGGTGGGCTTTGGCGGTCACACCGTCAACATACTGCGGCTGTGGGAATCCCGCGCCTCCGAGTTCTTTGACTGGGACGTGTTCAACGCCGGTGGTTACATCGACTCCCAGGCCGAGAAGGCCCAGGCCGAGACCATCTCCAAGGTGCTCTACCCGAACGACGAGACAGATGCAGGCAAAGAGCTGCGCCTGATCCAGCAGTACTTCTTCTGTGCCTGCTCCATCAAGGACATCATGCGCCGCTACAAGCGGGTCCATGGTGCGGACTTCCGCAACTTTGCCGCGCAAATTGCCATTCAGCTCAACGATACCCACCCGACAGTGGCCATCCCCGAGCTGATGCGAGTGCTGGTGGACGAGGAAGACCTGCACTGGGATGCGGCCTGGGCCATCTGCTACCAGGTCTTCTCCTACACCAACCACACCCTGCTGCCGGAAGCGCTGGAGAAGTGGTCCGTCAGCCTGTTCGAGAAGGTGCTGCCCCGTCATCTCGAGATCATCTACGAGATCAACGCCCGCTTCCTGAACGAGCTGGTGGAGCCCAAGTGGCCGGGCAACGATGCCATCAAGGCCAAGCTCTCCATCATCGAAGAAGGGGACGTGCGCAAGGTGCGCATGGGCAACCTGTGCGTCATCGGCTCCTCCAAGGTGAACGGCGTGGCCGAGATCCACTCCAAGCTGGTGAAAGAGGATCTCTTCCCCGAGTATGCCGAGCTGTGGCCAGAGAAGATGTGCAACGTCACCAACGGCGTGACTCCCCGTCGCTGGCTGCTGGCCTGCAACCCCGAGCTTGCCGCCCTCTACAACGAGGTGGTGGGCAAGGAGTGGCCGCTGCAGCTGGACAAGCTGCGCAGCGTGACCAAGTTTGCCGACGACAAGGCGTTCCAGCAGCAGTTCATGACCATCAAGCGTCATAACAAGGAGAAGCTGGTCAAGGTCATCAAGGCGGAAACCGGTATCGATGTCTCGGCCGAGGCGATCTTCGACGTCCAGATCAAGCGTCTGCACGAGTACAAGCGTCAGCAGCTGAACCTCATCCACATCATGGCGCTGTATCGTCGTCTGCTGGCGAACCCGGACTATGACATGCATCCGCGCGTGTTCATCTTCGGCTCCAAGGCGGCGCCTGGCTACAAGCTGGCCAAGGACATCATCTACGCCATCAACAAGCTGGCGGAGCGGGTCAACAACGACGCCCGCATCCAGGGCAAGCTGAAAGTGGTGTTCATGCCGAACTACCGCGTGAGCCTGGCCGAGAAGCTGATCCCGGCGGCGGATGTCTCCGAGCAGATCTCCACCGCAGGCTACGAGGCCTCAGGGACAGGCAACATGAAGATGGCGCTCAATGGTGCGATCACTATCGGGACGCTGGATGGTGCCAACATCGAGATCGCGGAAGAGGCAGGAGCCGAGAACTGCGCCATCTTCGGTCTGAACGTGGATGAGGTGAAGTCCCTGAAGGCGCGCGGTTACAACCCGTACGACTTCTACTATGCCAACTCCGAGCTCAAGGCGGTGCTGGACTGGTTCGACACCGACTACTTCACGCCGGGTCGCCCGGGGGAACTCGCCTCCATCAAGCGCTCCTTGCTGGAAGGGGGAGACCCTTACCTGACCCTGGCCGATTTTGCCTCCTACTCGGAAGCACACAAGCTGATCGATACCTGGTATCGGGATCCGGCGCTGTGGGCGAAGAAGGCCATCATCAACTCGGCCACCATGGGCAAGTTCAACTCCGACCGCTCCATCCAGGATTACGTGGATCGGATCTGGAAATTGAAGAGCTGCAACGTCGGCTGACCACACCCAATATGAAAAAACCCCGCATCGCGGGGTTTTTTTATCTCCTCTGGTCGAGGAGGCTTCAGCGCTTGTCGACGATCTCGGTGCCGGCCGGCACGCGCTTCCTGCCGGTGATCATGGCCCTGATGAGATCGCCCCGGGTCAGGCGATCGAGGACGATGACCGCCAGCACATGGATGAAGATGGCGATCTGCAGCGCCTTGGCAAAGAACTCGTGCAGCTCCTCCATGAGATCCTCATTAAACAGCTGCTCGTACCCCGTCATGATCCCGGTTACGGCTGTCCCCACCAGACAGGTCAACAGCAGCAGTATCATCAAGGCACCCAGCGGATTGTGGCCGGCATGATAGGGGTGCTTGCCCTGCCAGCTGGCCTGCAGGTAGCGGCCCAGACGGGCCGGGGTCGGAAACCACTGGGCAAACCTGGCGTAGTCTGAGCCGACAAATCCCCACAGGATGCGCAGCACCAGCAACCCGGCCAGGGCGTATCCGACATAGCGGTGATTGCGTCTGCCCTCATCCAGGATGAACAGGTTGAGCACGCACAGCAGGACGGTTGCCCAGTGAAACACCCTGATCAGGGGATCCCACACCCTGATGGCCTTGCCGCTTTCCGTCGCTTTCTCCATGATTTTTTTTCCTCTCGTTGTGATGCATACCGACTGCCATGCGCCTGTTGCTGGCGCGCCGTTGTCCGCATCATGGAGGCACTTTCTTAAGGCCGTGTTAATGGCCCGGGGCGCGTCACAGGGCAGGGCCAGTGGCAAGGAGAGGGGGAGAGGCAGGAGGGAAGATCGAGAGGGGCAGAATAAACAGAGCCCCGAGGGTGCGGGGCTCTGGTGTGTCAACGGATTTTGGGTGTACGGCGGCGCAGGGGCGGGGCCCATCAGCCTGGCACTGGGATCAGTGCAGTATATCGCCGAAGAAATAGGCCAGCAGGGTCAGGATGACGGTGAACACCAGGTTCAGCACCAGACCGGCTCGCATCATCTCCCGCTGCTGGATGTGACCGCTGGCGAAGACGATGGCGTTCGGCGGGGTGGCCACCGGCAGCATGAAGGCGCAGGAGGCGCCGACGGCGATAAGCACAGACACCACTATGGGGGAGACCCCCAGCGCCTCGGCCACACCGGCGAACAGCGGCACCAGCAGGGCGGCGGTGGCGGTGTTGGAGACCAGCTCGGTCAGGAACACCACGAAGGCGGCAAGGCAGAGCAGTATGATGAAGATGGGCATGGTGGAGAGTGCACTGGAGAGGTGCTCCGCCAGGAAGGCGTTGGCACCGGTTTGCTTGAGGATGGCGCTCAAGGTCAGGCCACCCCCGAACAGCAGCAGCACGCCCCAGTCGGTGTTCTGGTTGATGTCATCCCAGCTGGCGACCCGGCTGACGGCGATGGCCAGAATGGCGCCCATGGCGATCAGGGTATCGAACTGGGGAATGCCGCCGAGCGCCGCGGCCAGGGGCTGGGAGCCAATCCACAGCAGCACTGTGGTCAGGAAGATGAGCAAGGTGGTCTTGCGCTGGCCGGTCCACTCTATGGTGACCTGCTCTGTGCTGACCTGGTGCGACAGGTTGGGGCGCGTCACCCAGTAGAGCAGGCCTATGCCCACCGGCATGAAGATGAGCACCACCGGGATGCCGAACTTCAGCCAGTCGGTGAAGCCGAGGCCCATCTGGGCGGCGGCGATGGCATTGGGGGGGCTGCCCACCAGGGTGCCGATCCCGCCGATGCTGGCGCTGTAGGCGACGCCAAGCAGGACGAAGACCAGGGTGCGGCGCTCCTTGTGAATATCGAGCCCCTTGAGCATGCCGAGGGCGAGCGGCATCATCATGGCGGCGGTGGCTGTGTTGCTGATCCACATGGAGAGCGCGGCCGTGATGGTGAACAGCACTATGGCTGCCCAGCCGAGGTGACCCTTGGCCAGCTGCATCACCTTGGCGGCGATCTGGGTATCCAGCCCCTGCTTGGAGAGGGCCGCCGCCAGGGCAAAGCCGCCGAAGAAGAGGAAGAGGACAGGGTTGGCGAAGTCGGTCAACGACTTGCTCATGTCAAACACCCCGAGCAGGGTGGCGAGCACCGGGATGGACAAGGCCGTGATGGTGATGTTCACCGCCTCGGTCAGCCAGAGGATGGCGATGAAGATCAGGATGCCGAGGCCTTTGTTGATCATGGGATCAAACGGAAGCCAGGCGAGCATGGCGCAGAGCAGCAGAACGTCCAGGATGACGATCCCGGCCTTGATGTCCAGCCAGCGTGTAGGGGCGGAAGGGACTGCAGAGGTATGCATGTTGTTCTCTCGGTTAATTTATGGTTGTTGTTGTGTTGCCGAGGTTACATTTATCCCCCTGTTTGAAACAGGGGGATGTGGTCAAATCATGTGGCGACTCACAGAGTCAAGTGAAAATGGATCTTCTATTAAACAGAAATTAAACATTCTGTTTTCATTTGGGCGCTGCCGTGACGGAAAGCAGCCACTCCTTGAACAGGCTCTTTGGCAGGGAGCCGCTGCGCTGAGCCAGGATCTGCCCCCCTTTGAAGATCATCAGGGTCGGGATGCTGCGAATGGCGTAGCGGCTGGCGATGGCGGCCTCCTGTTCGGTGTCTAGCTTCACGAAGCGGATGCGGGGTTCGAGCTCCTGGGCTATCTCTTGAAAGACGGGGGCGAACTGCAGGCAGGGGCCGCACCAGCTGGCCCAGAAGTCGACCACCACCGGTATGTCGGACTCAATCAGGGTATCGAACTGCTGCTCCAGGCCGTTGACCGGGGTGGTGGCGAACAGCCCGCTCTTGCAGCGGCCGCATTTCGCGTTTGAATCCACTTTTTCTTCAGGCAGGCGGTTCCTGGTGAAGCAATGGCTACAATAGGTAGTGATAAATGACATAATTGGCTCCTTTATGCATAAGCCCTGCAACATCTTATTGCACTGACAGGGCAGAGTAACGGTAACATAGCGCTCAGTTGTTTTTCACAGCCAGTGATCCTGTGTCGACATGGTGTCGGTGGATGCGTGGCCATGACATGAGAATCGAGACGGGATGAATAATGTGACACGGGACCATCGTGTTGTCTTTGCCTGATCATCGTATCGCTGCTGGCGATTTTCCGGCTATTGCTGGCAGTTGCTCAGCCAGCAGCAGAAGGCCTCCGAGCTCAGCGTTGCCGCAGAGTTGATCCTCAACCGGGTCAATACCGACACCGTCTATCTGCTTGGCCGCGAGAAGGCCAACGACGGCAACGTACAACAACGTCTCAACCAGTTGTCGAGCAACCTCGACAGCTTCGTGCGCCAGGTGCGCAACAATCCCGACTCTGCCGACAATCCCCACTCCCAATCCCTGTTGCACGACATCGACAGCTATTTGCTCGACTTGGCCAAGCTTTATTCCATGGAGATGGCGATCGAGTACATAGAGCAGCCTTTTCAAAAGCAGCTCAACGGCTTGCTGTCCACCTTGCCGGCAGACTCCCGCTTGCCATCGACCTGACCGAGCTGGCCCAGCTCAGTCACTACCTCAAACGCAGCTGGGACAAGGGCGAGCAGCTGCGGCTGCAGGCCCTGCAGCGCCGCCTCAAGACGGCCTATCCCGCCCATCCCGAAGTGGCGGGGCTGGCCCAGCTCAGCCAGGATGTCAGCCATCAGGTGGTGGAGTACCACGTGCTGCGCAACCAGGTCATTGACATGCACGAACTGGAGGGGCTGTCACTCTGGAAGCAGAGCAAGCTGGATCTGGCCTCCTCCCTCAAGAGCCGCTTCTACCTGATGGTGCTGGGGGGCGCGCTGCTCTGCTTCTCGCTGGTGGCCGCGACCCTGTGGCGCCGCAACCAGAAGCTGAGCGAGCTGTCCCGCCACGCCGCCTTGCTGGCCCAGGCCAAGAGCGACTTCCTGGCCAACATGAGCCACGAGATCCGCACCCCCATGAATGCCATCATCGGCTTCAGCGCCCTGGCGCTGCAGACCAACCTCGATCAGCAGCAGCGGGACTATCTCAACAAGATAAAGTCCTCGTCTGATACTTTGCTGCTGCTCATCAACGACATCCTGGATCTCACCAAGGTGGAGTCCGGCAAGCTGACCCTGGAGGAGATCGACTTCGATCTCAGCGAACAGCTCGACTCCCTGGCCGCCATGTTTGCGGATCTGGCGGAGCGCAAGCAGATCGAGGTCATCATCAACAAGTCGCCTGCGGTGCCCGACTTTCTGCGCGGCGATCCGCTGCGCCTCGGCCAGGTGCTGGTCAACCTGGTCAACAACGCCATCAAGTTCACCGAGCGGGGGGAGGTGGAGGTGGCCATCACTCTAGTCAATCAATACCCGATGCGGGTCTGCTTCAGCGTGCGGGACACCGGCATCGGCATAGCGCCGGAGAAGCAGGCACAGCTGTTCCAGCCCTTTACCCAGCTGGAGGCGGGCAACACCCGCAAATATGGCGGCTCGGGGCTCGGGCTCAACATCTCCCAGCGGCTGGTGGGGCTGATGGGGGGGGAGATCAGGGTGCAGAGCAAGCCCGGGGTGGGCTCCACCTTCCTGTTCGAGATCCCCCTGTCCCAGGCCGTCTATGGGGTCTCCGGGCGGCGGGTCTTCTTCGATCACCAGCCCCTCATCCTGATGATGGATGACAACGAACTGGTGCTGGAGCTCGCCAAGGACATACTGGGCCGGGCCGGTGCCTCCGTGATCGCGGTCAACAGCCTCTCCCGTGCCCGCCAGGTATTGCGCGAGGAGGGCCACCACATCCGGCTCGCCATCCTCGACTGGCGCATGGGGCAGGAGGACGGCCTGGATCTCGCCCTCGAAATGTATCAGCACAGCCAGTGGCGGCGCCTGCCCATACTGATGACCAGCGCCTGGTCCAGGGAGGGGCTGCACGGGCGCATGGAGAGCATGGGGCTGACCCACTTCCTGGCCAAGCCCATGACAGAGAACGCCCTGCTGGCCAAGGTCGATGAGCTGCTCAACGGCAGTTCCCACGACAGCAAGGTCCGTCAGGCCGAGGCCCAGGGGGATCAGCAGCACTTCAGGGAGCTGCTGCACGGGACCCGGGTGCTGCTGGCCGAAGACAACCGCGTCAACCAGCAGCTCATCATGGAGTACCTGCGCCGGGTCGAGGCCGTGGTCACTGTGGTGGACAACGGCCGCGAGGCGGTGGAGCAGGTGGCGGAGCAGCCCTTTGACGTGATCCTGATGGACTTGCAGATGCCGGTGCTCGATGGACTGGATGCGACCCGCCAGATCCGCAAGATGGTGGACAAGCACGACGTCCCCATCATAGCGCTCACCGCCAGCGCCATGCCGGGGGACAGGGAGCGCTGTCTCGGGGTCGGCATGAACGGTTATGTCACCAAGCCGGTCAGCAAGCTGGATCTCTACAACAACCTGCTGCAGTGGGTGAAGAACGCCAGTGGCGAGCGGCGGGCGCCGCTCGAGGTCAAGCCGCCGGATCTGATGGGGGTGCTGGATCTGGAGGATGCGCTGCGCCGGCTGGAGCAGGACAGGGAGGCGCTGCAGATCCTGTTCAAGCTGTTCCTCTCCGAGCACAAGGACGATCTGTGGGACATTCGCTCCGCCCTGCGCCGCCAGCAACCCGAGGTGGCCTGCCGCCTGCTGCACACCCTGAAGGGGGTGTCGGCCAACATCTCCGCCTCCCGCCTGCAACTGCTGGCCGGCGAGCTGGAGTGGCGGCTGCGGTTGCAAGAGGAGCTGAGCGAGGGGGAGCTGACCCAGTTGCAGCAAGTCTTCACCCAGACCCGGGAAGAGGTCTCCCATTTCCTGCTGACCGGCGAGCAGCAGGAGTCGGTCGCCTTCCCGTTTTCCTCCCCCGACAAGCGGCTGTGAACCGGTGAGATAGCAATCGTTCTCAAGTCGTCCGCTTCAGGCTATGATGACCCACTCCCATCGCCCCCACCTCGGGGGCGATTGTATTGAGCTTCTCTTATGACCACGCGGCCCCCGCTGTGCCGCGAGCAAGGACTTTACTGTGAGCGTATTTTTGCGGCTTGGCTGGTTTTTCAAGGATCAGTGGCGGCGTTATCTGATGGCCATCTCTCTGTTGATGATGGTGGCCCTGTTGACCGTGATCCCCCCCAAGGTGGTGGGTTGGGTGGTGGATGGCATCGCCAGGGGGGAGCTCGATGAGGGCACCCTGATGGGCTATCTGGCGGGGCTGCTGGGCCTTGGCCTGCTCATCTACCTGCTGCGCTACGTGTGGCGGGTCATGCTGTTTGGCGCCTCCTACCGGCTCGCCTATGTGCTGCGCAACCGCCTGTTCAGCCACTTCACCCGCATGAGCCCGGACTTTTACCAGCGCCACCGTACCGGCGATCTGATGGCCCACGCCACCAACGACATCCAGGCGGTGGAGATGACCGCAGGCGAAGGAGTGCTGACCCTGGTGGACTCCTTCATCGTCGGTATCCTGGTGCTCTCCATCATGTGCAGCCAGTACTCCTGGCAGCTGACCCTGCTCTCCCTGCTGCCGCTGCCGGTGATGGCCTTCTTCATGAACCGCTTCGGCACCCAGATCTACAAGGAGTTCAAGGCGGCGCAGGGGGCCTTCTCCCGACTCAACAACAAGACCCAGGAGGCCCTCTCCGGGGTGCGGGTGCTCAAGTCCTATGCGGTGGAATCCCTGGAAGACAAGGGCTTCGCCGAGCTGACCCGTCAGGCGGGGGAGTGCAACATGGCGGTGGCCCGCATCGATGCCAAGTTCGATCCCGTGATTTACCTCTGTATCGGCTGCTCCTACTTCCTGGCGGTGGCCGGCGGCAGCGCCCTGGTGCTGCAAGACAAGCTGACCCTGGGGGAGCTCACCAGCTTCACCATGTACCTGGGGCAGCTTATCTGGCCCATGTTCGCCATCGCCTGGCTGTTCAACATCATAGAGCGGGGCAGCGCCGCCTATTCCCGCATCGAGAGCATGCTGGGGGAGCGCAGCGACATCGAAGAGCCGGCCCGGCCCGCGGCCTTTGTCTCGGCCCTGCCGCTTGAGGCCAGGGGCCTGGGCTATCGGCTGGAGCAGCGCAGCCTGCTGCATGGCATCGACTTTGCCCTGCAGCAAGGAGGGATGCTGGGAGTGGTGGGGCGCACCGGGGCGGGCAAGAGCTCGCTGCTCAAGCTCTTGATGCGGCTGGCCAATCCCACGGCCGGTGCCATTGCCATGGGGGGAGTGCCCATCGACCAGCTGCCCCTGGGCACCCTGCGCAGCCAGTTTGCCTACGTGCCCCAGGAGCCGTTTCTCTTCTCCACCACCATCGCCGCCAACATCGCCCTCGGCAAGCCGGAGGCGAGCCGGGAGGAGATAGAGCGGGTGGCCCGCATCGCCTGCGTCCACGACGACATAGTGCGTTTCCCCAAAGGGTATGAGACCGAGGTGGGGGAGAAGGGGGTGACCCTCTCCGGCGGACAGAAGCAGCGGCTCGCCATCGCCCGCGCCCTGCTGCTGGCTGCCCCCATCCTGGTGCTGGACGACGCCCTGTCGGCGGTGGATGCCCACACAGAGCAGCAGATACTGCTGGCGCTCAAGGCCCACAGACGGACCCTCATTCTGGTCAGCCACCGCATGACGGCGGTGGAGCAGGCCGACGAGATCCTGGTGCTGGATCAGGGAGCCATCAGCGAGCGCGGTGCTCACGGCGCCCTGATGGCCCACAACGGCTGGTATGCGGACATGGTTCGCTATCAGCGTCTCGAACAAGACGTGGAGGAGAGCCTGTGAGTTTGATGATGAGACGCGTGGTTCCCCTCATCCCCAACCCTTCTCCCATGAGGGGAGAAGGGAGCAAAGAGAGTCAATTCCTTGGGAACGCGGTGCTGGAGGCAAGTCTGTGAATCCAACCATCAAACGCCTGCTCGCCTACTGCGCCCGCTATCCTCGCTGGCTGGTGCAGGCGGGCATCTGCCTGCTGCTGGCCACCGGCGCCGAAGTGGCCGGGCCCCTGCTTATCAAGCTGTTCATCGATGACTACCTGGCGCCGCGCCAGCTGGTGTGGCCCCACATCGCCGCCCTTGCCGCCGGTTATCTGGGGTTGCAGGTGCTCTCGGCCGCGGGTTTCTACCTGCAATCCCTGCGCTTCAACCGCATCGCCCAGGCTGTGGTGCAGACTTTGCGCGAGCAGGTGTTTGCCACCGCCATCCGGCTGCCTGCCCGCTATTTCGACAAGCACCGCTCGGGTTCCCTCATCTCCCGTATCACCAACGACACAGAGGCGATCATGAACCTCTACGTCCAGGTGATAGGGCTGCTGGTGCAAAAAGTGGTGCTGCTGTGCGGCATCCTCATCTCCATGGCGCTGCTGGATCTGCACCTGATGCTGGTGTGCGCCACCCTGCTGCCGGCGGTGGGGGCCGTGATGTGGCTCTACCAGCGCCTGAGCGTGCCCGTGGTGCGGGCGACCCGCAGCCTGCTCTCCGACATCAACAGCCGGCTCAACGAGTCCCTGCAGGGGATGCCGGTGATCCAGGCCATGGTGCAGGAGCGCCACTTCGCCAATGCCTTTGCCGAGGTGAACCAGCAGCACTGGCAGGCCAGGATCAAGAGCCTCAAGATCAACGGCATACTGCTGCGCCCCCTCATCGATCTCTTCTACATGATGGTGCTCATCGGCCTGCTGGCCCTGTTTGCCAAGGAGGGGTTGAGCGCGGGTGGCGCCATCCAGGTGGGGGTGCTCTACGCCTTCATCAGCTATCTGGGGCGCATGATCGAGCCCCTCATCGAGATGACCAACCAGCTCAACCAGCTGCAGCAGGCCATGGTGGCGGGGGAGCGGGTGTTCGCCCTGCTGGACGAATCCCGGGAGAGCACGCAAGGCGAGACGCTGCCCCTGGCGGGACGGGTGCGTTTTGAGCGGGTGAGCTTCTCCTACGATGGCCAGCAGCCGGTGCTGCAGGAGGTGAGCTTCGCCACCCGTCCCGGCCAGATGCTGGCGCTGGTGGGTCACACCGGCAGCGGCAAGTCCACCATCATCAGCCTGCTGATGGGCTTCTATCCGCTGGATCAGGGCTGCATCCGTTTCGATGATCACCCCATGAGCGCGCTGTCGCTCTCGGCGGTGCGCCGCAGCATAGGCCTGGTGCAGCAGGATCCCTTCATCTTCGTCGGGACCTTGGCAGAAAACCTGCGTCTTGGCCGTGACGGCATCGATGAGGCGCGGCTCTGGCAGGCCCTGGAGGAGGTGCAGCTGGCCGCGTTCGTGCGCCATCTGCCACAGGGCCTGGAGACCCTGATGGAGGAGGGGGGCAAGAACCTCTCTGCCGGCCAGCGCCAGCTGCTTTCGTTTGCCCGCGCCCTGGTGGGGGATCCGCGCATCCTCATCCTGGACGAGGCGACCGCCAGCGTGGACTCCCAGACCGAGCTGGCGCTCTCCCAGGCGCTCTCGGCGGCGCGCCGTGGCCGCACCACCATCGCCATCGCCCACCGGCTCTCCACCATAGTGGATGCGGACGAGATACTGCTGCTCTCCCGCGGTCAGGTGAGCGAGCGCGGCACCCATGGGGAGCTGATGGCGCTGGGGGGCCACTACGCCCAGCTGTTCGAGATGCAGAGCCAGGGCGCCTGGCTCGAAGAGAAACGGGCCTGAAGCCCTTCATAAAAAACAGCCGGCAGATGCCGGCTGTTTTGTTATTGGGGGAGGATCAGACCGTGGCTTTGCTCCGTGCGATCTGCTTGGGTTGCAGAGGCGGGAAGTCGTCGTTGAAGAAGGTATCGGCTTCCTCGATCTGGGCCTTGCGCTGCTTCTGGATGAAGCTGTCGAAGTCGCGCTTGATCTCCAGATCCTTGAGCGCCTCGTAGTCGAACACGTTGGCGGCATAGAGGTAGTTGAAGTGGATGTCGACGAATTCGGCGCTGGCACAGGCGGAGGTGAACTTGCTGTTCTGGCGGTCGAAGTTGACGCGGTACTGCTTGATCTTGGGCACATAGACCAGCTCGCTGCCCACCTTGAACACCTCGACCGTGATGCCGACCGTGATGGTCTTGTAGAAGTCCTTGTTGTTCTCCACCCCGAAGCGGATGGCATCCCCCTGCTTTTGCAGGAACTTGTTGAAGCTCGCCAGCGCCGTGGTGCCCTGGCTTACCACCACGTCCATGATGAAGTTGATGAAGTCGGTGGCGATGCTGAGCCCCTTGATGTGGCGGCTGTAGCTCTGCTGATCGATCTTGCTCGGCCCCATCAGGGGGATCTTGGAGAGGGCCCGGGCCCAGAGATCCGCGTCCGTCTTGTACTGCTCGCCATAGGCCTCGGCGTAGCGGTTGATGTAGGCGGTGACCACTGAGGTGATGGCGATGAGGTAGGCCTTCTGCTCCGCCAGCTTGGCCATGACGGCGGGATCGTCCAGCAGCTCGTTGGCCACGATGAACTCCACCAGGCCATCCTTGTCGGCATAGGGGTCGCTGCCCAGGTTCCTGGCGGTGGTGGGCAGGTTGACGTCGTTGAAGAAGGCCTCGGCCTCGGCGAACTGATCCCGGTTGTTCAGGCGGCTGGCGGGTGCCTCACGCACCAGCTGGCAGAGCACTATCTCGGCCTCGTAGTCCGACTCGCGCCACAGGGGCGCCTGGGTCTGGTTGCCAAAGGTCTTCTTGTAGGCGTGGTTGAAGTCGAACAGCACAGAGCTGCAGCCGCAATCCATGGCGAAGTCGACGGCGTAGCTGAGCGGCCCTGTGGGCAGGGGCTTGCTCATCTTGCCCTTGACCGCCAGGTTGGCGTAGCACTTGAGGTACTCCCGGCCAAACAGCTCAAAGGCACGGTTGTTGTTGAAGTTGAGCAGGAAGGTACCGGCGCTCTCGCCCCCGTTGAACAGCTGTTGAACGTTACTCATCTCTCTATCCTTATGCTGAGATTGGTGTCACAGGATGACTCGGTGCCAGCTGGCCATTCACGAGCCAGCAGAGCCTAGCGAGGGGGGAGGCATTTCGTTACTGTGACTAATCCCAGTGGCGCTGGCGGATGAGTGGGCTAGCGCCGGGGCAATCCCGTTTATCGTTAGCTTTCAGCCGGCTAGGGTCGTCATGAAAGTTCCATATGAGTTCTTTCTTGAAAAAAACTCCGCCATCAGGAGGAAATGGCCTCGCTGTGGCGGCGAATGCCCGGGGTTATCATTTATCTATCGAATGCAGCGGCGCCCATCATTTGATTTTCAAATGCACTCGGGAGTCGATCGTCCTCACAACGACGGCAATGGAGGCTTGTCTATTGGGGTGGGGGCTGGCAACATTTCGGTCACAATCACTCATCGGATCAGTTTGCAATGGACCTGCAACGCTTCAAAGCCAATCTGGCACTGCGCCTGTTCGCCTGGCGCTATATTCCCGTTATCGGATTCTGCGCCCCCGTCATCGAAGAGATGAATGCCAAGGCGCTGCGCATCCGCATTCCCCTCGGCTGGCGTACCCGCAACCACCTGGGCAGCATGTACTTCGGGGCGCTGGCCACCGGCGCCGATCTGGTGGGGGGCTTGCTGGTGATGGAGAAGGGGCGGGCGCGGCGCAAGAAGGTGCACTTTGCCTTCAAGGATGTGCAGGGGGAGTTTCTGAAGCGCCCCGAGGGGGACGTGCAGTTTGATTGCGCGGCCGGGGAGGCCATAGACGCCATGATAGACGAGTCCTTGGCGACCGGGCAGCGCATCAACCGCCCCATCCAGGTGGTGGCCACCTGCCCGTCGCTCAACGGGGATGAGGCCATGGCGCGCTTCGTGCTGACCCTGTCGATTAAGGCCAGCTGAATGCTGACGGGCGCGTTGGCGCCCTTATTCAAGCAGGGATCAGAGGATCTCGGGGCTGACGCCTTCCTTCACCACCACCTTCATGCCGTTGAAGTTGACCACTTGCTCGGCGACTGTGTTGGGTAGCGCTTGCGGGGGCAGACCTCGGGCTTAGAGGATCTCGGGGCTGACCCCTTCCTTCACCACTACCTTCATGCCGTTGAAGTTGACCACTTGCTCGGCGACTGTGCTGGGTAGCGCTTGCGGGGGCAGACCTCGGGCTTAGAGGATCTCGGGGCTGACGCCTTCCTTCACCACCACCTTCATGCCGTTGAAGTTGACCACCTGCTCGGCGACTGCACTGGGTAGCGCTTGCGGGGGCAGACCACGGGCTTAGAGGATCTCGGGGCTGACGCCTTCCTTCACCACCACCTTCATGCCGTTGAAGTTGACCACCTGCTCGGCGACTGTGCTGGGTAGCGCTTGCGGGGGCAGACCTCGGGCTTAGAGGATCTCGGGGCTGACGCCTTCCTTCACCACCACCTTCATGCCGTTGAAGTTGACCACTTGCTCGGCGACTATCTTGCAGCGTTTGCGGGTCTCGACCTGACCGTCCACTTCCACCAGGCCCTCGGCGACCAGCGCCTTGGCGGCACCGCCACAATCGGCCCAACCCTGATGCTTGATCAGGTCACACAAGGCAACGAAGGGGTGACCTTCGAGCAGAAACGTCTCCATGGGAAATCCTCTAGCTGGATGAATGCCTACACGGCAGGGCGGCCATTTTAGGCAGTTAGGCGGGGCAGGGAAAGGGCCTGGGCCGAATTGCCCCGAAAAAGGGGGCAAGGGGAGCGGGAGAGAACAATCAGCCCGGCAGGGGCCGGGCTGATTGTGTCTACATGCGGCCGGTGCTCAAGGCAGCTTGACCACGGCTTCTCCCGTCACGGCGAGGGCGCCGCCTTGGGTGAAGATGCGGGTGGTCAGGGTGGCGATGGGTTTGTCCTCGCGAAGGGCGGTTACCTCCACCTCGGCCGTCACCTCGTCCCCGACAAAGACCGGCAGCTTGAAGCTGAGGCTTTGACCCAGATAGATGCTCCCCTTGCCCGGCAACTGCTGGCCCAGCAGCCCGGAGAAGAGGCTGGCGAGCAGCATGCCGTGGACTATGGGCCGCTCGAACGCCGTGGTGGCGGCGAAGGCCGGGTCCAGGTGCAGGGGGTTGAAGTCCTCCGAGAGCGCGGCGAAGGCGGCCACCTCCGCCGCCCCGAACCGCTTGCTGAGACGGGCCTTCTGGCCCACTTCAAGAGGCAGTGCACTCATGCGGCGTCCTCCTCTGTGGCGCTGGCAAACACGGGGTTGAGCCGCACCTTGACATAGTGGCCGGGGGCGGGGGCCAGCCCCTCCTCGGGCACCCGCGCGGGGACGGGATCCGACCCTTCGTCACGGCTCTGGATAAAGCCCATCATCTCGGGCCACCAGGAGCCGCCCTGGTGCGTCGCCCCTGCCAGCCAGCTCTCCTGGCTCTCGGCCTCGGCCCCGTTGTGCCAGAAGCCGTACTTGTTGGCGGCCGGTGGGTTGATGATGCCGGCGATGTGGCCGGACTCTGCCAGGAGGAAGCGCTGCTCCCCGCCAAACAGCTTCATGCCCTGCCAGGTGCCCTGCCAGAGGGCGATGTGATCGTCCACCGCCGACACCAGCAGCACAGGGGTCTTCACCTTGCCAAGATCGATGCGGGTGTTGCGGATCTTGAGCTCCCCCTTCACCAGCTGGTTCTCCAGGTAGAGACGGCGCAGCAGGCTGTTGTGGGTCTTGCCCGCCACATTGGTGCTGTCGCTGTTCCAGTGCAGCAAATCGAAGGCCACCGGGCTCTGGCCCTTGAGGTAGCTGTCGATGTAGTAGTTCCAGTAGAGGCTGTTCTCTCGCAGCAGGCTGAAGGAGACAGCCAGCTGGCGCCCGTCCATGATGCCCTTGGCCTCATTTTGCGCCTCGAGCGCCGCTATGATGGGCTCGTGGATGAAGATGCCAAGCTCCCCTGGCTGGGAGAAGTCCAGCAATGTGGTGAACAGGGTGGCGGTGCGCACCCGCTGCTTCTGGCGCCGCGCCGCCAGCCAGCCCATGGCGAGCGACAGTGTGGTGCCACCGATGCAGTAGCCGATGCCGTGCACCTCCCGCTCGCCGGTGGCCGCCTCCACGCCGTCCAGGGCGGCGATGACCCCGTCCACCACGTAGTCGTCGAGATCGATTTGGGCCTGGGCCACGCCCGGGTTGCGCCAGGAGATCATGAACACCGTCTGGCCCTGGGCGACCAGCCAGGCGACCAGGGAGTTCTGGGGCCGCATGTCCATGATGTAGTACTTGTTGATGAAGGGGGGCACGATCAGCACAGGTGTCTTGCCCACCGTCTCGGTAGTCGGGCTGTACTGGATCAGCTCATAGAGCTCGGTGCGCTGCACCACCCGGCCCGGGGTCAGGGCCAGATCCCGGCCGAGCTCGAAGGCGGACTCGTCGGTCAGGCGGATGTTGAGCTGATCGGCGCTGCGCTCCAGATCCTCGGCCAAGAGGGCCAGTCCGCGCACCAGGTTCTGGCCGTCGGACTCCAGGGTCAGCTTGAGCAGCTCCGGGTTGGTGGCCAGGAAGTTGCTGGGGGCCATGGCGTTGACGTACTGGCGGGTGAAGAAACGCAGCCGCTCCCGGCTCTTCTGGGGGACGCCCTCCAGGGCATCCACCGAGGCCAGCAGGTGCCTGGCGGTGAGCAGGTAGGACTGCTTGAGGTAGTCATAGATGGGTTGTTCGCTCCAGGCCTCGGCCTTGAAGCGGCGATCGCCGCGCTCCGGGGTGATCACCGGCTCGCTCGGCTGGCCTGCGCTTTTGAGCAGGGTGTGCTGCATCAGCTTGAGCTGATCCTGCCACCAGTTCATCTGGGCCTGGATCAGTTGCCAGGGTTGCTGGCTGCCCTGCTCCAGCACCTGGCCCAGATCGTCCAGATTGGTCTGCAGCAGCGCCTGGGCGGTGCGCTCTGTCTGGGCCTTGGCCATGGCCAGCAGCTTGTCATTGTAGTGGGCCAGGGCCTCGAACAGCGGGCCATAAGATGGTTGGCTCATGTGCTCTCCTTCACCCACACCCGAGGCGGGAACTAGCCCGTACCGTCGCGTCGTGGGGAGATGTGGCTGCCCGAACGGGCAGCCAGGGGTTATCAGGCCTTGCCCGTGCTCTTCTTGATGCCGTCCGCGGTCAGGACATCCAGCTCTTCCTTGAACTGCTGGCCGAGGGCGCTCAGCTTCTGGATGTCCTCCAGCATCTGGCGGGAGAGCTGGCTGGCGGTTTCCAGTTGCACCGTGCCCAGGGCCGCCAGGCTCTGGGTGTCCTGCACCTTGCTCACGGCCTGCAACTGGTTGAGGCCCAGTTCGGCGTAGGCGTTGGCGGAGGCCAGCTGCAACCGGGTCAGCTGTTCGATGTTGCTGGCCAGCAGCTGGTTGTAGCGGGTGAGGGGGGCGGCGAAGCCTTGCATCTGCTCGGTAAAGCTCTTGATCACGTCCATATTCATCATCGGTCTCCAGTTCGGCAGAACAGTGTTGTTGTGGGCCAATCGGCCCTTCTTACGGGTACTGCATGTCATCCCTGTTTACGTGTTGCTTGCTCTGTTCAAACACACGTTTGAGCATTCTGCAACCAAATGCGGTTTGGTGTAAATGACATAAATGTTAATTTCTGTTTGAATTTTTTTGTCAGCGACCCCCGTCGGGGGAGAGGGTCAGACGAGAGGTGACGCACTGGGTCCGGCGCGCCCTCGCCGCACCGGCGCCGCGCTGATAGGCTGGCACGTCATTCAGACTGCCAAGGAATCCCGATGAAACCTCTCGCCCTGCTGCTCGGTTGCTCCGCGCTGGCCCTCGCCGGCGTGGCCCAGGCCAGCACCCCGGTCCAGATCTCCCTGCCCGGCATCAACCTGCCTTCCTCCCATCAGGTGGAAGGGGCGCGCGCCTCCTTCCTGTATGGCCGCACCGGTCAGGTGAAGGGCATAGATCTGCCGGTGTTCGCCCTCTCCGATGTGGATCAGTTCACCGGTCTGCAGCTGGGCATCTTCTTCGGCGCCGCCCGGGTGCGCCATCAGTTCGGCGGGGTCGCCATCAACGCCGTCAACTGGCACGAGGGGCAGGACACCGGGGTCAACCTGGGTTTCGTCAACCTGACCAACAACGTGCAGGGGCTTAACTGGGGGGCGGTCAACATCGCCAAGGGCAACGCCCTGGCCAACCTCGGCTTCGTCAACTATGCCGAGCGCACCACCTTCCAGCTTGGCTTCATCAATGCCACCAAGCACCTCGATGGCCTGCAGATAGGGCTCGCCAACTACGCCGAGAACGGCATCTTCCCCATACTGCCGCTGATCAACTTCAAGAAATCCTTCTAGGAAGGGCGCCCGGCCTTGCTTTAGGGGGCGCAGCCATTACCCTGTGCTCCATCAATAGTGCGCAGAGGTGACAGGGGCATGACAACGGAACATTTGGATGCCATCGGCATCGGTTGGGATGTGAGGGGCTGGCAGGGCAATGCCCAGGCGGTGGCCGTGGTGGGCTGGCAGGCCCGCACGCAGCAGTTGCACTGGCTCGGGGTCTCCCCCCTGTTCAGGTTGAGCTCCCGGGTGGCGCCGGATCTGGACGCCTTGCTGCGCCCGGCGCTGCAAGACGAGATGGCGCTGATGCAGGTGCTGGCCTGCCCGCGACTGGCGCTCGGCATCGATGCCCCGCTGGCCTTTCCCCGTGCCCTCGGCGATCTGCTGGCGGGGAGGGGAGTCGAGTGCGCCGTGCCCCAGCGGGAGATAGATAACCCCTATGCCTATCGGGACTGCGAGCGCTGGCTGCATCAGCAATACGGCAAGAAGCCGTTGTCGGCCACCTTCGACAGGCTAGGCAACAACGCCACCCTGGCGCTCTCCATCTTGCCGCGTCTCGGGGATCTGCAGCTTGTGCCCAGGCTGGAGCCCCACGCCGATCGCGCCGTGCTGGAGGTCTATCCGGCTCTTGCCAAGGTAGCAGGCAAGGCCTCACCGGCCAGGGCGGAGATAGTAGCCTTCTTGCCAGCTGATGTGGTGGCCGGGACGGATCGTTACGACGCCGCCCTCTGCGCCCTGATGGCGCTGCAATACGCAGCCGGAGGGGCCGTCGCCTCCCTGCCGGCACTTGTCTCTGCGCCCTCCGATTTCCCCCTGGACGAAGGCTGGGTCTATCACTTCGTCAGGCCTTAAGCCTTAAGTACAAAGCCCGGGGCGTCGGCCCCGGCTTGCCTGCCGTCGCGCCTCGCAGTTCTTCCTCGACGCTTCCTCCTGCCATCCGCCACCTTGTATTAAAAATGCTCTCATATGCCATCAAACAGGAGTGTGGAGAGCCCATATCACACCGACGAAACAGAGGTGGTCTTGGCTTGCCTGGTTGAGCAGACGTGGGGGGAAGTTGGTGTAACACTCCATTGAATGGGCTTTTTGCCGCA
Source organism: Aeromonas ichthyocola (assembly GCF_046087985.1). Classification (NCBI taxonomy): domain Bacteria; kingdom Pseudomonadati; phylum Pseudomonadota; class Gammaproteobacteria; order Aeromonadales; family Aeromonadaceae; genus Aeromonas; species Aeromonas ichthyocola. The sequence goes on along the minus strand of NZ_JBJSWH010000003.1, from coordinate 425,845 downwards.
TAAATGGCGAGGGTTGCCGGGAATCGCTGGCAGAGCCCGCTCTGCATCCGATATATTGCCCGCTTTCCTCATGCTTCTTCAGTGGTGGTGTCGATGAAACGCATTCTCTCTATCCAGTCCCACGTGGTATTTGGCTGTGCCGGCAACAGCGCCGCCGTCTTCCCCATGCGCCGTCTCGGCATGGAGGTGTGGCCCGTCAATACGGTGCAGTTTTCCAATCACACCCAGTACGCGGCGGGATGGCAGGGAATGGCGATGCCTGCCGGTCATATCAGTGCTCTCTGTCAGGGGCTGATGGATATCGAGGTGCTGGGGCGCTGCGATGCGGTGCTGAGCGGCTACCTGGGATCGGCGGAGCAGGGGAACGAGATCCTGGCGGTGGTCGCGGCCGTCAAGGCGGCCAATCCGGCGGCCATCTATTTTTGCGATCCCGTCATGGGCCACCCGGAGAAGGGGTGCATAGTCGCCCCCGGCGTGACCCGCTTCCTCACCGAGCAGGCGCTGCCGGTGGCGGACATCATGGCCCCCAACCTGCTGGAGCTGGAGACCCTGTGCGGCGTCCATCTGACGACCCTGGCCCAGACTCGCGCAGCCGCTCACCAGCTGCTGGAAAGCGGCGTCAAGATGGTGCTGGTCAAGCACCTGGGGCGCGCCGCCAGTGATCCAGGCCGTTTCGAGATGCTGCTGGCCACCCCGCAGGGGGATTATCTCATCGCGCGGCCGCTCTACCCGTTTGCCCGCCAGCCGGTGGGGGTGGGGGATCTCATCAGCGCCCTGATGCTGGCCAACCTGCAGGCCGGATTTGATGCGGTGGCCGCCTTCGAGCGCACCAACGCCGCTGTCGATGAAGTGCTGCGCCAGACCTGGCAGGCGGATGCCTACGAGTTGCAGCTGATCGCGGCCCAGGCCGACTTCGCCGAGCCGCGGATCGCACACAGGGCCGAGCGCCTGGCAGGCGAGGTGGCGTGATGCCTCAACCCTGATCGGCCAAGTTCATCCTGGGCTGATCAAGGATGTACGGCCTGAAAATGCTCCACTGCTGGTACTGTACGGCCTGAAAATGCTCCACAGTGGGCGAAGGGGTCGTAGAAGTGATGGAGCAGCGCCTTCCACTCCTGGTACCGGGGGGAGCCGCTCCTTGTCCCAAAGCCCTGGTCGTGACAAGGCCAGCCGCTGGGGCCGGCCTTGTCGCTGTGATCCTTTGCCTGAGTGCCGATCAGGCGCGTGGGTGGCGGGCCCGGTAGCGCTCGGCCATGGCATTGGCCGCGATCATGGCGTGGTAGACATCCTGCTCGCTGACGCTCATCGGCATGTTGCCCATGGTATCGAGGGGATCGCAGGCAAGTTTGGCCACCTGGCGCCACTCGCTCTCCACGAAACGGCTCAGCCCCATCTCCTGCAGGGTCATGGCCGGCGTGGATGATGCGCATCACTTCGTCCAGCTCGGCCTGGGGCGCGCGCTCGAGTACCAGCTGGGTGAGCAGGCCGAACACCACCTTCTCGCCGTGCTGGGCCCGGTGCAGATCCGCCACCACCGACATGCCGTTGTTGACCGCATGGGCTGCCGCAGGGCCGCCCCGCTGCGCCCACGCCGCTCGAATGCCTGCTGCTCCAGCGCCGGGGTGGTGAAGGTGGCGGCAGCCTGATGTTCTCCCCCAGCAGCTCGATGCGGGAGGGGCGCTTGCCCACCAGGATGCCGTCCGCCCGGTAACAGGCGCGGGCGACTTCCATGATGGCGGTGTCGGCGATCATCCGGGTTCTGGGGCATGGCTCCTTTGTAGATCCGTCTCTGGAGGCGATGGTGGGAAGGGGGCGGCGCAGGTAAAAGGCCACCGCCTTGGCGACATCCAGGGTCTTGCCGCCGCCGATGCCGACGATGACGTCGCCTGTTGTTCGCCAGATCGCACGGCGGCGGATCTCGATGTCGGTGCATTCGTAGTTGAACTTCTCGACCGCCCCCTTCAGACCTGCCTGCAGCAGGCCGGCCAGCGCCTCCTCCGCACTCGCTCCAGAATGAACTCGTCGCTGACGAGCAGGGCGTTGTCGCCGAAATCTTTTACGTGATCATGGAGTTGGGGCAGCAGATCGTGGCCGATGATGAACTTCTTGGGGGAGGTGACGGTACGAGGCAGGATAGGCATGCAGTATTCCTCAAGGTAGTGAGCAGTATCCGTTTGGTATGCAAACGGGTCTTTCCGCCGCGCGTACGCCTCGTCTAGGGTGAGGTGAAGGAACAATCATATGCAAATGGGGCTATAGCAGACTCAAAATTAATCTTGATGCTACTTTGATTGTTTCCCTGAACGCTTGAGGGGTAAGGGAACGCGCCCTCCATGGGGAGGGCGCACTGTTGCAAGGGTGCCATCGGCGTTGCGTGCAAAGCTCGGGATCTGGCCCGCCTCCTGATAGCCGAGCTGGCGATAAAGGTGGGAGGCCACATCGCCGGCGCGAGTATCGAGCACCAGCAGGCTGCGGCCGCGGCATGGGCGCCTTGTTCCATTGCCTGCATCAGCGCACGACCGACACCTTTGCCTCTCGCCGTTTGCAGTACCATCAATTTTTCCACTTCGGCCCGGTGACGACCATTGGCCTTGCCACAGAGCGCGAGCTGAATTGCACCGACTATCTGTTGCTGCTCAAGGGCCACCCACAGCCGGCGACTGCCCGCGGCCAGCTCCGCTCTCTATGCCCTGCCAGTAGCGAGCCCCTGCTCTTCGGTCAGCGGTGGTAAAGCCCACCGACGCGCCGCTGGCGACGCTGTCTTGCAGCAGGGTGATCAACGCAGGCTTGATGCCTCTGCTGCTATCGACCTCAAGGATCTCCATTGAAACTCCTCTTCTTGTATCCAATTGCCAATCCATTCGGGATTAACGGTTCAATCTTGCTCTGTCAGCCAGTCTCACTGCGGCGGGGCTGGAAGCCTGCCCACGAGCCAGTTTTCTAGCGGATCAGCCCCTGCTCAGCCAGCCACTGGAACAGCAGGCGGGAGACAGGGGAGACCTCGTTCAGATGGCGGCTGTCCAGCCAGCGCAGCTCGGCGATCTCCGCCGAGGCGGTGGGGCTGCCGTCAGCCTCCCCTGTGTAGCAGCGCAGCCTGACTTCTACCCCTTGCGGCTTGCCGTCGGCCTGGGCGCTGAACTCGCAGGCGAGGCGCAGGGTCTCGGGCTTGAGACTGACCGCCAGCTCTTCCGCTATCTCCCGCACCAGGGCTGCCTCGTCGCTCTCCCCCGGCTCACGCTTGCCGCCGGGGATGTAGTAGAGGTCCTTGCCGTGGGAGCGGGCACAGAGCAGTTGCCCCTCCTTGAAGGTGAGCCAGGCGAGTTTGTCGATCATGGGGCTGATTCCTCTTGTCGAAGGTGGGCTGACTGCTCGCACAGGGTGCGATAGGAGCGGGCTTCCCGCATCTCGGGGCAGAGCCCCAGCCGGGCGGCCAGCGCCAGCAACTGCTCCCGGTAAACGGGCAGCGCGGCCTCCTCGTCGGTCATGATGGCGAGCTCGGCAAAATCCCCTATCCCGGCCAGGCTGTCCAGGGTCAGGTGGAAGGGGCCAAGAAAGTAGATGCTGCGGCGTTTGTCGATGGTCAGCACCTGCTGGTAGCCCAGGGTGCGCACCATGCTGATGGCCTTGTCCGCATCCGTGATGTTGACCGCCTCGCAGCGATCGGGCCCGGGACCCTTGACTATCCAGAGCCGGATGCCGGAGGGCGCCATGGTGCGGATCACCAGGCTCTTCTGCTCCCTCGCCAGGGCGCGGTCCGCCGTGTCGAAGTAGCAGTCCTGCTCATGATTGTCCGCCACCATCAGCTCGGGGCCGAGGGCCTCGAGGGCACGCAGGAAGGCCGCGCTATCCGTCAGGCGGTATTTGAACTCCACCTCGAAGCGACCCTGAAAATGTGTGGTCATGGCTCGGCACCGGCACCCAAACGGAAAATGAATGGGGCAGACTAGCAAAAGCGCGGGGCTCGCCCAAGCACCGGGATCACAGCTTGGCGCTGACTGCTCTCTTTATGACCATATGGTGAGGGAAAATCCGCCCTGGTGCACAGCTTGTGGCGGGGCGACTGGGCGCCGTCAGGGGGCTGTGCTCTAATAAGCTCCCTCTTTGGCGGTAGCCCTGCCGCCTTGAACATAGACAACGAGGCGGCGGCCCGGGCCGCGCCAATGGAGCCACAGATGCAGATCACTGAATTGAACCGCTTTATCGGATTGGGGGTGGCGGGCAACTTCGCCGGCCATCTGGAGCAGGCCGGCGAGGCGGCGGACTTCGTCGCCGTCAAGGTCGCGGACAAGGTTGCCCCCAAGGCGCTGTTCCCCTTCTATGTGCCAGGCCATCCGGGCCAGCTCGGCGTCTTCCCATTGAGCGGCGAGGCCATCTTCCTGCCCGAGGCGGCGGTGAGCGGCGACGAGAAGGTGCAAATCGAACCCGAAGTGGCGCTCTGGTGCGAGCTGGCGTACGACGGGGAGCAGGTGGTGGCCATACATCCCAAGGCGTTTGGCGCCTACAACGACTGCTCCATCCGCCGTCCCAACGCCAGAAAGATCAGCGAGAAGAAGAACTGGGGGGAGGAGAGCAAGGGGCTGGCGGCCACTCTGCTGCCCCTCGGCCATTTTGCCCCGGGTTGCGAGCTCGACGACTATCGCATCGCCTGCTATCTGGAGCGCGATGGCGAGCTGCACCCCTATGGGGTTGACAGCGCGGCGGTGGATTACAGCTACTTCCATCAGCAGCTGCTCGACTGGGCCATCGACAAGTTCAACCATCAGCAGGATGAAGGCCCGGCCGAGCATATCCAGGGGCTGCTGGCCCAGGCGGGGCGTCCGGCCCACGCCCTCATCAGCATAGGCGCCACCCGCTACACCCCCTTCGGCGAGACTCATTTCCTCGCGCCCGGCGACACCGCCTGCGTGGTGGTCTACCCGGCCAGCCGCTACGGCGAAGCGGATATTCGCGAGGCCATCCGCAGCCGAACCTTTGGCCCGGATGTCTCTGCCCTGCTCCAGGCAGTCAGGGTCCGTTGACCCCTTCCTTCCCCCACGCCCGTGGGGGAAGGTTTGCCCTCCCTTCCTCCTGGCCTGCGCCGCCGCCGTGCTTACATAACCCAATGCGTTGTTTTAACATTCAGCTCTTGTTACACCCTTGCTAGAGACCCATGATGCTGGAGTTCAAAACGATCGGGCTGTTTCTGATCACCGCGCTGGCCGAGATCGTCGGCTGCTATCTGCCCTACCTGTGGCTGACCCAGGGGCGGAGCGCCTGGTTGCTGCTGCCGGCGGGCCTGAGTCTCGCCCTCTTTGCCTGGCTGCTCTCCCTGCATCCGACCGCCGCCGGCCGTGTCTATGCCGCCTATGGGGGCGTCTATATCTTCGTGGCCATCCTCTGGCTCTGGGCGGTGGATGGCATCAGACCCACTGTGTGGGACTGGGTCGGTTCAGGGGTCGCCCTGACGGGCATGACCATCATCATGTTTGCCCCCAGATCCGCATAGGGCGCCGGGGAGCACAGAAGATCAGGAGGGTTGCCATGGTGGTGATCAGAGAGTGCAGGGAGCAGGATCTGGCGGGCCTGCTCAGTCTTTACGCCGAGCTCAGGCCCAATGATCCCGTGCTGGCGCCGTCGGTGGCGAGGGAGGCGCTGAGGCGACTGCTGGCCGAGCCCGAAGTACGACTCCTGGTGGCCGAGGTGGAGGGCCAGCTGGCCGCCACCTGCCAGCTCGGGGTGATCCCGACCCTGACCAACGGCGGCAGGCCGTTCGGCATCATAGAACACGTGGTGACGGCCTCTGCGTTTCGGCGACAGGGCCTGAGCCAGCAGCTATTGGCACAGGCCCTGACCCTGGCCTGGGAGCTGGATTGCTACAAGGTGATGCTGCTGTCGGGGGAGGGGCGCGAAGGGGCCCATCGCCTGTACGAAAAGCTGGGCTTCAAGGCCGGCATAGAGAAGGGCTTTGTCATCAAGCAGGCCGAGGCCAGGGCAACTCCCTGACGGCGCCCGGCCCCTGGGCCCGGCATTGGTCCTTTCACCACAGATTGAGTCATGAATCATGAAGATTGAACAAGCGGACGCCGGGGATTACCGGACACTGATCACCCTCTGGGAAGCCTCGGTGCGCGCCACCCATCACTTCCTGCAAGAGGCGGACATCACCGCCCTCAAGCCCCTGATCCTGGAGCACTATTTTGCGGCCGTGGATCTGGTCTGCGCCAGGGGAGAAGAGGGGGAGATAGCCGGTTTCTGCGGTGTACACGATGGCAACATCGAGATGCTCTTCATCGCCCCCGAGGCGAGAGGACGCGGGGTCGGCCGCCTGCTGGTGGCCCACGCCATCCAGCGGCAAGGGGCGAGAAGGGTGGACGTAAACGAGCAGAATGCCCAGGCCCTCGGCTTCTATCAGCACCTGGGTTTCGGGGTGACGGGGCGCTCTCCCCTGGATGGCCAGGGCAAGCCCTATCCCCTGCTGCACATGGCCCTGGCCGCCGAGTAGGGGCGACAGAGCATAAAAAAAACCGCCCTCGTGAAGTGGGCGGTTTTTTGTGTCAGGTCGGCAACAGCTTGCCTTACTCCTCGCTGGAGTTGTCCTGATAGTCATCGCGCTGGGCCTTGGGCAGGCGGCGCATGGGGGTGAAGCCGATGTCTTCCCCCACGACCTCACGCTTGCGGGCCGGAGCCGGCTTCTTGGGGCCGTCCCCTTTGGCCTTGCCTTTGGCCCCGTCAGGCTTGCCTTTGGCATTGTTGCTCTTGGCGTTGGCATGGCCGCGGTCACGGGGTGGGTTTTGCACCGGCTTGCTGCCTGGCAGGGTCTGGCGGCTCGGCTTGCCGCTCGGCTCGTACCCTTCCAGGATCTCCACTGTCAGGGATTGGCCGATCAGGGCCTCGATATCCTTGAGCTGGCCCAGCTCGTCCTGGCTCACCAGGGAGATGGCCTCGCCGCCACGGCCGGCGCGACCGGTGCGGCCGATGCGGTGGATGTAATCCTCCGCCATCTGGGGCAGCTCGAAGTTGATCACGTGGGGCAGCTGATCGATGTCCAGGCCGCGAGCGGCGATATCGGTGGCGACCAGCACCCGCACCTTGCCCTCGCGGAAATCGGCCAGCGCCCGGTTGCGGGCACCCTGGCTCTTGTCGCCGTGAATGGCGACGGTATTGAGGCCATCTTTTTGCATCTGCTGGGCGAGGCGGTCGGCGATCTGCTTGGTACGCACGAACACCAGCACCCGCTGCCAGTTGCCACGGCCGATCATGTGGGAGAGCATCTCGCGGCGGCGTTCCCGGTCGACCTGGATGACGCGCTGGGTCACCTGATCGGCGGCAGTGTTGCTGGGATCCACCTCGATCAGGGTGGGGTCGTTGAGCAGATCATCTGCCAACGCCTTGATGTCATTCGAGAAGGTGGCGGAGAAGAGCAGGGTCTGCCGCTCGTCCGGCAGCGCCTTCATGATGCGGCGAATGTCGGTGATGAAGCCCATGTCGAGCATTCTGTCCGCTTCATCCAGCACCAGCACTTCCAGGGAGCTCAGGGTGAGCGCCCCCTGGGTCAGCAGATCCAGCAGGCGGCCCGGGGTGGCGACCAGGATGTCGACCCCGAGCTTGATGGCGTCCAGGTTCGGCTTGATGCTGACGCCGCCATAGGCGATCAGGGTGCGGAACGGCAGATGATGGGCGTACTTGATGATGCTCTCGCCCACCTGGGCGGCGAGCTCCCGGGTCGGGGTCAGCACCAGGGCGCGGACCTGACGGCGACCGCCACGGCCGTGGTTGGCCAGCAGACGGTGCAACATGGGCAGGGTGAAACCGGCGGTCTTGCCTGTGCCTGTCTGGGCGCCGCCCAGCACGTCCTGACCGGCCAGAATGGCCGGGATGGCTTGCTGCTGTATGGGGGTGGGTTGTTCGTAACCCAGCTCCTTGACGGCCCGCAAGATGTGCGGTGACAGACCCAGTTCATTGAATGACATGTTCGAGAGAAACTCCGAGCCTTGGGCTCAACGGGTGACGACAGCCTGGGCCCGTCACGACATGGAAGAAGGTGGGTAGCGGGTCAGGGCATGGCCTGATCCCTTCAGGCCCGTCCCGCGGGCGCTACGACACGAAAAAGATAATGGGCGCGTAATATAGCAGAAGTGACGCAGGCACGCAGTAACGGCGTCACGAATGAGGACCCGGAGCACAAAGGGGGCGCGCCGAGTCCGATGGAAGAGGGGCCATGGCCGTTCTTCGCCCGGGGTGCCCGGCTCACAGCAGCCCCTGGATGGCCTCCGCCAGATCCTCGGGTTTGGTCTGGGGGGCGAAGCGGTCCACCACCCGGCCATCCCGGTCGAGCAGGAACTTGGTGAAGTTCCACTTAATGGCCTCGCTCCCGAGCAGCCCGGGCTTTTGCTGCTTGAGCCAGCGATAGAAGGGGTGGGCCTGCTCGCCGTTGACCTCGCACTTGGCCATCAGGGGGAAGCTCACCGGGTAATCCAGCGAGCAGAAGCGGGCTATCTCCTCGGCATCCCCGGGCTCCTGGTGGCCGAACTGATCGCAGGGGAAGCCCAGGATCACCAGGCCCTGCTCACCAAATTGGCGATGAAGCGCCTCCAGCCCTGTGTATTGGGGGGTGAAGCCGCAGCGGCTGGCCACGTTGACTACCAGCAGGACCTTCCCTTGCAGGGCGTCACCAGGAAACTCGCTGCCATCGAGTCGTTGCAGGGGGATAGTGGGCAAGGGCATGGCGCTCTCCTGGGTCATGGATGCAGAGGGAGACCCGATTCGGGCCTTGTTTTCACGTTAGCGGGCCAGGGGCTGCGGGGCAAGGGGAAATCGGCGCCTGGGGCCGGGCCCTTATTGATGGCGGGACTTCTCAAGAGAAGCAATCCGGTTTGTGCCCAGGGGGGGAAGTCGCTACAAAGCGCACTCTCTCCACTCGCTGCGAGTCAATCTTGGACTATCAAGCCGTCATGGATGCCATTTACACCCGGGGATGGGTGATTGTGGATGATTTCTTAACCGCCTCCGAGGTGGATGCCTTGCGGGCCTGCCTGCCGGGGGAGTGGCAACCTGCGGGGATAGGGCGGGAGGGGCTGCATCAGGGCAATCCGGCGATCCGCCGTGATCAGATCCACTGGCTGGATCCCTCCCTGGGCGCCCCCGTGGCCGACTATCTGGCCCGCATGGAGTCCCTTCGTCTGGCGGCCAATCGCAACCTGATGCTGGGGCTGTTTGACTACGAGGCCCACTTCGCCCGCTACCGCAGCGGCGACTTCTATGCGACTCACCGCGACGCCTTTGCCGGGCGCTCCAACCGCCGTCTCACCTCGGTGTTCTACTTGAACAACGGCTGGCAGCCCCAGGCGGGCGGCGTGTTGCGGGTCTATGACAACGACGAACAGTTTCTGATGGATGTCTCCCCCAAGGGAGGGCGGCTGGTGCTCTTCCTGTCGGAGGAGTTTCCCCACGAGGTGCTGCCCGCGAGCGAGGAGCGCTACAGCATCGCCGGCTGGTTTCGGGTCAATGGCAATGGTGCCGGGCGGGTAGACCCCCCTCGCTGAGTCCGTTTCGTCCCGTTTTTGACACAGGCGCCTCTTTTTACGGGCCAGGATGGGGGGATGGCGGCCCCATCGGCTGACAAGGCTTCCTCTCCCTTGCTACACTGGCCGCACTTATGTTCGTATCTGGCTTCGCCCGTTGTTTGGTGCGCAGGTCGCGCAGCCGGATTTTCCCCGGCCATGACGAAGCCGCTTCTCCCAAGGGATCACATCTAATGAAGAACATGCATGTCTTGCTGCTGTGCGGCGGCGGTGGCGCCGAGCACGAAGTCTCTCTGCGCAGTGCCAATTTCCTCGAACAACAGCTCGGTCTCCTGCCTGGGGTCGAAGTGACCCGGGTCGAGATGTTCGCCGACCGCTGGCTCAGTGCCGACGGCCGCGAGTGCAAGCTGGGGCTGGACAAGCTGCTCTCCTTTGACAGCGTGGCCCGTCCGGTGGATTACGTGGTGCCCTGCATCCACGGCTATCCGGGTGAGACCGGCGATCTGCAATCCTTCCTCGAGCTGGCGGGCCTGCCCTATCTGGGGTGCGATGCCGAGGCGAGCAAGATCTGCTTCAACAAGATCAGCACCAAGCTGTGGCTCTCCGCCATCGGCATTCCCAACACCCCCTATCTGTTTTTGACCGAGCAGGGCGACGAGGCACTCGCCGAGGCGAAAGCCGCGCTGGCCAAGTGGGGCAAGGTATTTATCAAGGCCGCCTCGCAAGGGTCATCCGTGGGCTGCTACTCCGCCAGCAACGAAGCGGAGCTGCTGCAGGGGATCAAGGACGCCTTCGGTTACTCCGAGCAGGTGCTGATCGAAAAAGCGGTCAAGCCCCGCGAGCTGGAAGTGGCTGTCTACCAGTACGGTGACGAGCTGGTGGCCACCTATCCCGGGGAGATCTGCGTGCCGCAGGACAAGTTCTACACCTATGAAGAGAAGTACAGCAGCGCCAGCCACACCGAGACGGCGCTCAAGGCAGAAGGCTTGACCCAGGCTCAGTCTGACGCCATCCATGCCTACTCCCTCAAGGCCTTCCGTCAGCTGAAGTTGACCCATCTGTCGCGTATCGACTTCTTCCTGACCGAGGATGGCGAGATACTGCTGAACGAGATCAACACCTTCCCGGGCATGACCTCCATCTCCATGTTCCCGAAACTGCTGGAGCATCACGGTCACAGCTTCGCTGCCTTCCTCGAGCAGATCCTGCGCAAAGAGGCCCTGAGTCGCGGCCCCATGCAGAAGATGATAAAGAGGGGCCTGCAGGCCCCTCTGTCATAGGGGCCGCCGCGCTTATCCGGCGAGTTGCCCCGGGTGTACCCTGGTCTCACAGTGCTCCCCCTCGGGAGCCTTGCAGCCCCATGGCGCGCTCGCTACAATCTGCCCCCTTTTTCCCGCAGACCCTGTCGCCGAGCCGCGCCCCATGAAGCCCATCCCTGATCATGCCGTCAACCGCCTGCGCATCTGGCGCAAGAGCATCTCTACCCGTCCCTTTCTCGCCCGTGGCGGCAGCGTGCCCCGCTGCGAGGCCTGCCAGCTGCGTCATGCCTGGTGTGCCTGCGAGTGGCGCCCCGAGCTCAAGGCCGAGGCGGGCTTTTGCCTGTTGATGTATGACAGCGAACCCATGAAGCCCTCCAACACCGGCCGTCTCATCGCCGATGTCTTGCCCCAGACCACCTGGGCCTTTCTCTGGAAACGCACCCAGCCCCATCCCGAGCTGCTGGCCTTGCTGGCGGATCCCGCCTGGCAGCCCTATGTGGTGTTCCCCGCCTGCGAGAAGAACCCGGCCCGGGTGACCGAGCGGGTGGCCCTGGCCCCTGGCAAGAAGCCGCTCTTCATCCTGCTGGACGGCACCTGGCCCGAAGCGCGCAAGATGTTCAACATGAGCCCCTATCTGGATGGCTTCCCCGTGCTGTCGGTGCGGCCGGACGCGCTCTCCACCTATGGCATGCGGGTCGCCCACTGCGATGAGCACCTGTGCACCGCCGAGGTGGCGGCCTGCGTGCTGGAAGTAGCCGGTGAGCTGCAGGCAGGCCAGGCGTTGCAACATTGGTTCAATCTGTTCAGCAGCCGCTATATGGCGGGCAGAGTGAGTCGGGCGCCCGGCGAGGACGAGACCTCGCTGTTGCAGGCCCTGGAGGCGATCAAGGGGGAGGGCGCTGGACTGGCTGACCCTCTCCTACAGGGATCGGACGCCGCCTGAGCCACTGGGGTAGACTGATGAAAATCAGGAATCAGTTGGCTGCCATTGTTTCGTTAGCCTCATGAGCCCGCCCCCGTTAGGATAGCGACCTGCATTGTGCTCAAACAGGACACCCGGGATTGCCGCGGGTGGCCGCACCACACGAGGTTTATGGATGGAACTGGAACTGCTCACCCTGGTTGCCCTGTTCGGGGTCGCCCTTATCGCCGGCTTTATCGACGCCATCGCCGGGGGCGGCGGCCTGCTGACGGTGCCGGCCCTGCTTGCCACCGGCATGCCGCCCGCCCTGGTGCTCGGCACCAACAAGCTGCAGAGCAGTTTCGGCTCCTTCTCCGCCACCTGGTTCTATGCCCGCAAGGGGCTGCTGGAGTGGGCCATCATCTGGCCGGCGGTCATCTGCACCTTCATCGGTGCGGCCATCGGCACCCTGGCGGTGCAGACCATAGACGCCGCCATCCTGGAGCGCCTCCTGCCCTTCCTGCTGATGGCGTTCGCCTGCTACTTCTATTTCTCCCCCGGGTGAGCGATGCGGAGAGCCAACGCCGTCTCACCCCCATGCTGTTCGCTTTGCTGGTGGGGGGCGGGGTCGGTTTCTATGACGGCTTCTTCGGCCCCGGCACCGGCTCCTTCTTCGCCATCGGTTTCGTGGCCCTGGCAGGCTTTGGCATGGCCAGAGCCACTGCCCACACCAAGCTGCTCAACTTCACCTCCAACATCGCCTCCCTGCTGTTCTTTGCCCTCGGCGGCAAGGTGGTGTGGAGCGTGGGCTTCTGCATGGCACTGGGCCAGTTCATCGGGGCCCGTTTCGGTTCCAAACTGGTGTTGAAGAAGGGGGTGAAGCTCATCAAGCCGCTGCTGGTGACCGTCTCCCTGGTGATGTCCGCCAAGCTGGTGTGGAGTCAGTACCCCGAGCTGTTCAGCTGGCTCGTCTGAGTCATTTCTAGCCTTGGCTCACCCGGGCGAAGTGGGCCCGGATCCCCTCGACCAGGCGCTGGATCCGCGCCCGCTTGAGGCTGCTCGGGCGATAGACCAGGTGCAGCGGGCGCGCCAGCCCAGGCAGGGCGCGCGCCCGTTTCCCCTGATCCCCCACCAGGGCCAGCAGACCGGCCGGCAGCAGCACCGGGCCTATGCCCGCCTTGGCCAGCTCGATCAGCGCCAGGTAGGAGTCGAGCTCCATGGCCGGCACCAGCCCGAGCGCGGCCAGGGGATCCCGCAGATAGCGGTTGGAGGGGTTCTCCAGATCCATGGTCAGGATCTTGCGCACCTTCTCCTGCACCAGGGTTTCCTCACCCAGATCTCTTTGTGTCAACGGCTTGCCATTCGCCCTGTCTGGCGAGGTACCCCTGTGATCCGGCTGCGCCGCCGTCTCCTGATCGTCCCCCACCAGATAGAAGGGCTCCTCCAGCAGCAGCTCGGCACAGAGGCCGTGGCCGGGGGGCAGCCGGCCGGCGCAGATGCCGAGCAGGGCATCGCCACCGCGCACCCGCGTCAGTATCACCGGGGTGTGGTGAGTGGAGAGGGCAAGGTGAGGATCTTGCTCAAGGTAGTCGTGCATGAAGCGTGCGAGGTAGCCCGCCAGCAGGGTCTCGGAACAGGCGACGGGCAGGGGGGTCTGGTCGGTTAGGGTCTGGCTGTCCGCCAGCACCCCCTTCATCTCCGCCAGGCTCGGGGCCACCCGGGCGAGCAGCTCCCGGGCCTGGGGGGTGAGGCGAGTCTGGCGGCCATCCGGCTCGATGAGCCGCTTGCCAAGGCGCTGCTCCAGCTGGGTGATGCGCTTGCTCACCGCCGACTGGCTGATATAGAGGCGGCTCGCGACCTTGGCCATGGTGCCCTCGCTCGCCAGCAGGCAGAGTGTCTCCAGCCCTTCCAGTAACATGCTTCCTCCGTTCAACCTCTGTTGGGAGGGGTTACCTTAGGGGCTGGTGGCATCAGGGGCAAGTCCCGTCTGTCACCCGTGACAGCGGCCAGCGCCACGTCTTGACGGGCGGGGCGAAGATCACCAGGTTGCCGATAAGGCTCACCACCACACCCAGGATGGAGACCGTCTGCCAGACGAAACCCTCATAGAGGGTGGAGAGGCTCAGCGCCACCAGGGGAAACAGCACAGTGGCATAGGCCGCCTTGCTGGCGCCGATGCGCCCCACCAGGGTGAGGTAGGCGGTGAAGGCGATGACGGAGCCGAAGATGGCCAGATAGACCATGGCCGCGAGGTAGCGGGGCTCGGTCGGCAGGGTCAGGGATTGACCCAGCACCATGACCCAGCCCAGCAGCAGCACTACCCCGTACACCATGCCCCAGGGCACCATCTGCAACACCTGATAGCCCTGGCGCTGGCCGCGAGCCGAGACAAGGTTCCCGAGGGAGAAGCAGAGGGTTCCCGCACAGGCAAACAGCAGCCCCTTCCAGCCGTTTGCACCCAGTTGCGCATCCGCCAGCACGGGCCAGAACAGCAGCAGTGTGCCCATGAGTCCCAGCAGCGACCCCTGCAACCAGCGCATGCCGGGGCGCTTGCCCTCGAACAGCCAGAGGTTGAGGCCGTTGAAGATGCTGGCGCTGGCGAAGATCACCGCCGACAGGCCGCTCGGGATGTAGAGGGTGGCGTGGTAGAAGCAGAGAAAGTTGGTGGAGAAGAGCAGGGCGCCGAGCAGGGCCGCATAACGCTGACCCGCCCAGGGCAGGCGCGGGAACTTGCCGCTTAACGTGAGCATGGCAAAGAGTGCCAGCGCCGCCAGGGCGAAGCGGTAGAGCACAGAGACCTCGATGGGAATGGGGCCGAGCTGCCAGGCGATGGCGATCCAGGTACTGCCCCAGATGAGGACGGTGGAAACATACAGCAGGAGGTTCATAAGCGGATCCGGGCAAAAGGGGAGTGACATGGGGATCAGCATGGGCCTGATGGCGTGAGCTGGCTTGCACCATCTTGCGGTTTTTTGTGGCCGCCTGCAGCGCTTGGCGAGCCGCCGCGATAAGATGTCGGCACGGGAACAAGGATGAGGCAGACAGGTGCAGCAGAGACGACAGGCGGGGGTGTTCGATGCCCTGGTCAGCACGGGGGCACGGCTGGAGGACTCCTGCTGGCTGGAGCCCGGGCTCGGGGTGGCCAGCTGGCGCAACCGCTACGATCAGACCCGCTACCACAAGCCGGGTCACCACACCATCAGCGTCTATCTGCAGGGGGGCGAGCAGACCGAGCGCCTCGACGGTCCCGGCGGCCACGGCGGCACCGGCAAGGTGTGCATCATGCCGGATCACCACAGATCCGAATGGCTGGTGCGCGAGGAGTTTCGCTTCTTCCACCTCTACTTCACCCCCGAGCACCTCTGCCGCATCGCCGAACAGGTGTGCGACAAGGAGGGGCGCCATCTGGTGTTGCAGGACAAGACCTTCATCGAGGATCCCCAGGCCGCAGCCCTGGTGCAGGCACAGCTGATGAAGCTGGACTGGCAGCACGGGGTCGATCGCATGGCGCTCTCCCACGGCGCCTGGATGCTGATGCTCCATGCCTATCGTCACCATACCCGGGAGGCGCCTGGGCTCCCCGAGGTGCGGGGCGGCCTGGCCCCGGCGGTGATCCGGCGGGTGCAGGAGTATCTGCTGGCCCACCTGGCCGAGCCCGTCACCCTGAGCGAACTCGCCCGGGAGGCGGGCCTGAGCGAATATCACTTCGCCCGCATGTTCGGCCAGAGCCTGGGTTGCCCGCCCCATCGCTACCTGCAGGGGCTCAGGCTCCAGCGGGCCAAACAGTTGCTGGCGGGAAGCGATCCCCTGGCCAGCATTGCCGCCCAGTGCGGCTTCTCCTCCCAGGCCCATTTTGGCAATCGTTTTCGGGAGGCCTTCGGCCTGAGCCCGGGGCAGTGGCGCGCCCAATTGTCATTCTCCTGTCACAGATAACGCTGAGACTCTGGGCGAAAGAGGTGTACCCTCTACCACTTACCCATAAAAAGGAATGCCCATTGAATCATCGCAAACGTCAGACCCGCACCCGCCACCTCTGGTTCAGCCACTGGAATGCCCCTCAGGATCGCGCCTGCCTGCCCACCCCTCCCGAACCCGTAGTGCCTCACAGTTCCCGCTGAAAACCCCAAGACCCGATAGGATTTTCCCGGCAACTTTGCCACTATTGCGCCATCAGGATGGACTGGATATGGCCGCATGTTTCTGGAACGCATTGAAGTCAAAGGTTTTCGCGGGATAAATCGGCTCTCGCTCGGGCTGGATCACACCACTGTTCTCATCGGTGAGAACGCCTGGGGCAAGTCCAGCCTGCTGCGTGCCCTCTGGTGCCTGCTGGGGGATGCCGAACCCTATCAATTCAGTCGCGATGATTTCCATCAGCCCGAAGACCCTGAGCTGAGCCCATCGCGCACCCTGCAACTGGTGCTCACCTTCAGCGAGTACCGCCCCCAGATGTGCCAGCACTCCCGCCGATTGGCGCGCCTTGGCGCGGCCTGGATCCCCCACAGGGACAAGTTCCACCGTATCCACTATCGCGCCAGCGCCGAGCTGCTGGACGATGGCAGCGTGCAGAGCACCCATGACTTTCTCGACGGCATCGGCAAGAGCCTGGCCATCGACAACAACGCGGAGCTGGTGCGCCTGCTCATCACCATGAACCCTGTGTTCCGGCTGCGGGATGCCCGTACCGCCCGCGACGGCATAGAGCAGCTGCCCTGGGACGATCTCTCCGAGCAGCGGCTCGGGGAGCTCGCCGGCAAGCTGACCGACGAGCCCCAGCGCATCGGTGAGCCCGAGCTCAAGGAGGCGCTGCAGGCGGTGCAGCAGTTGATGGAGCACTACTTCAGCGCCCTGGCCCCCATCAAGCACAAGCCCCGCAGCCAGCGGGAGATCGTCAATCGACCCATGACCCTGCGCAACCCCGGCAACTTGCAGGTGCTGCTGCGCAGTGCGGACAACCGGGCCCTGCAACTGGCCATGGCAGGCATGGCCGCCATGCTGCTCCATGCCCGCGGCAACCGGGAGTTGGAGGAGGGGGCCAGGCCCATACTGATGCTGGAAGATCCAGAGAGCCGCCTGCATCCCACCATGCTGGCGCTGGCCTGGGGCCTGCTCGAGCAGTTGCCCGGCCAGAAGTTGCTCACCACCAACTCGGGGGATCTGCTCTCTTCCCTGCCACTCAACCAGGTGCGCCGCCTGGTGCGCCGCCAGCATGACATCCTCTGCCATCAGCTGGGGGGGGAGCGCTACAGCAGCGACGACTTGCGCAAAATAGCCTTCCACGTGCGGATCAACAGACCCATGTCGATGTTTGCCCGCTGCTGGTTGTTGGTGGAGGGGGAGACAGAGATCTGGCTGCTCTCCGAGCTCGCCCAGATCTGCGGCTACAGCCTGAGGGCGGAAGGGGTGCGCATCATAGAGTTCGCCCAGTGTGGCCAGGCCCCCCTCATCAAGGTGGCCCGCGACTTTGGCATTGAGTGGCACCTGCTCACCGACGGCGACGAGGCGGGCGCCAAGTACGCAAGCTCCGCCCGCTCCCTGCTCAAGGGGGAGCGGGAGCGGGACAGGATCACCCAGTTGCCCTCGGCGGACATAGAGCACTACCTCTACCACAACGGATTCGAGGCGGTGTTTCGGCGCGAGGCCGGGGTCGGGGGGCGCTCCACCCTCAACGCCGGGCGCATCATCTCCAAGGCCATCCATCACCGCAGCAAGCCCGGCCTGGCCCTGGCCGTGGTGGAGGAGGCGGAGCGCCTGGGCAGCGAACACATTCCGCCGGTGCTGCGCCAGATGTTCGCCCGGGTGGTGGCGCTGGCCCGCGGCCAGGGCTGACCGCTGCCGGCCCGGGCCGCAGCGGATGACGAGGGCCTTGGCATCTTGGCAGGCAAGGCGGCCGGCGCCCGTTGCCGGCGTCTGATCGCTAGTGGTCAATGGCGGCCGCGCTCCCGGCAGGGATTGGGGATGGCGGCGGCTTTGGGTATACTCGGCCCCTTCATCCGGCGCCCATCGGCGCGTTCTGAATCCTTGCTGCTGGAGGCGTCATGTTCGTCCAACTCCCTTTTTGGCTCTTTCCCCTGACCGGCCTGATGGCGCTGGGGGCCCTCATCGCCCTGGCTCTGGTGCTCTGGCGCGGTGATCTCTGCCCGGGCCAGCGCTCGCGGATCACCACCCAGCTCTTCTCGGTCTGGGTGATCACCGGCCTCTCCCTGATGCTGGCGGTGGAGGCCAAGGCGGCCGACTGGCTGATCTGGAGTGGTGCTGCCGCCCTGATCTGGGGGTGGTGCTGTCGCTGGCCCAGTCCGGCTGGAGGGCAAGCGCGCCATTCCCGCCACGCTGTTCTGGCTGCCGGCCATGCCGCTGCTGGTCTATGGCATCGGCTTGCTGCAGATCCAGGGCTGGCTCGGCGGCCTGCTGCAGATGGTGCTGCTGGGGGCGGCCTTTGCCCATCTGATGCTGCTGCGGGCCCGTCACCGCCTGCAGGCGTTCAATACCCTGCTGCCGCTGGCCGGGCTGGTGGCCGCCATCCTGAGTCTGCTCTGGCTGGCGGTGCTGGTGGGCTGGCAAGGGAAGACGCCAGCCTCGATGCCCTGATCCCCGGCGTGCTGACCCAGGCTGCCCTGCTGATCGCGGCCTTGCTGCTCTGGTTCAGCCCGCTCTATCGCCAGCAGGAGACGGCCCCGGTGGTGGTCTCCACCGCCCTGTGCGGTCTCATCATCGCCCAGCTTGCGGCGACCAGCGTGCTGCACCAGCTGGCCTGACAGACTGGCGTCATGACAAAGCCCACCCCGGTTGCCGGGGTGGGCTTTTTGCTGGCCGCAAGCCGTCCCTTAGTAGAAGTCGTCGGCGCCGCAGATGAAGAGGCAACTGCTGCGCGGCTGGGCCAGGTACTCCCGGGTCAGCCCCTCCAGCGGCATGCCGAAGGTGCTGATGTCCTCGGGCGAGGGCAGGGCGGTATCGAGGATCCGGCGCCAGTAGCCGCCGACTCCCTTGGGGGGGCTTGGCAGGTTGAAGGTGAGGGGCTCCCAGTAGGCGTTGAACAGCACGTAGAGGGCCAGCCGGGTTTCGCTCGACAGGGCCGACATGGCGATGGCGTGGGAGTGGGGGCTGAAGTCCGGCTGGGCGGCGTTGACCCCGTGCCAGCAGATCTCGCTGTGGCGCAGGATCTCGGTCAGCGACAGCGGCATGCTCTCCTGCTCCGGGCGCTGGAACAGGTGCTTGCGATACTGGATCAGCTCCTTCATGAAGCGGAACATCTCCTGGCCCATGGCGTCGGGCTGCCACTGCATCCAGCAGGTGTCGTTGTCCTGGCAGTAGCCGTTGTTGTTGCCGTGCTGGGTGCGCAGCAGCTCGTCCCCCATCAGCAGCATGGGGGAGCCCACCGAGAGCAGGGTGGCCACCATCATGTTCTTGGCCTGCCGCAGGCGCAGGGCGTTGATCTGGGGATCCTCGCTCGGCCCCTCCTGGCCGTGGTTCCAGCTGAAGTTGTGATCGCAGCCATCCGGTTCTGCTCGCCGTTGGCGTCGTTGTGCTTGCCGTTGTAGCTGGCCCAGTCCCACAGGGTGAAGCCGTCGTGGCAGGTGACGAAGTTGATGCTCTTCTCCGGATCGGCGTGATGGTAGTGGTAGATGTCCGGGCTGCCGCACAGCCGCTCCACGAAGGGCATCACCGCATTGTCATCCCCGCGCAGAAAGCGGCGCACATCATCCCTGAACTGGCCGTTCCACTCACGCCAGCGGGCGCCGGCCAGGCCCCACCTGATAGAGCCCCCCTGCATCCCAGGCTTCGGCAATCAGCTTGATGTCGGCGATGCGGGATCGGTATCGATGGTGCGCAGGGTCGGCGCATTGGCCTGGGGCTGGCCCGATTCATCCCGTGACAGAATGGCCGCCAGATCGAAACGAAAGCCGTCCACGTGCATCTCCTGGCGCCAGAAGTGGAGGCTGTCCATGATCATGCGCAGCACCACCGGGTGGGCGCCGTTGAAGGTGTTGCCGCAGCCCGAATAGTTGGTGTCCTTCTGGTTGGCGTCGAGGATGTAGTAGGCCTCGTTGTCGATGCCGCGAAACGAGAAGGTGGGGCCATCATCCCCCTTCGGCGGTGTGGTTGTAGACCACGTCCAGGATCACCTCGATATTGGCCCGGTGCAGCGCCTTGACCATGTCGCGAAACTCGGTCAGGGGATCATCGCCGCAGGCGTACTGGGCGTGGGGGGCAAAAAACGACATGGGGCTGTAACCCCAGTAGTTGGAGAGTCCCCCTGGGGGAGTCCTGAGGATCGAACTGGAACACCGGCAGCAGCTCGACGGCGGTGACGCCGAGGGATTGCAGATAGGGGATCTTCTCGATGAGGCCGAGGTAGGTGCCGCGCAGCGCGGGGTCGACCCCTGAGCTCGGGTGACTTGGTAAAGCCCCCCAGATGCAGCTCGTAGATCACCGAGCGGGAGAGGGAGTGGGCGGGCAGCTTGTCCCTTCCCAGTCGTAGTGGCGGGTGTCGACCACCCGGTTCTTGGCACACTCCGCCAGGTTGCTGCCGGGGCGGGCCGCCGCCCAGCGATCGTAGTTGGCACCCAGCTCGATGCTGCGGCCATACGGGTCCAGCAGCACCTTGTCCGCATCGAAGCGGGTGCCGTAGTGGGCGCCAGGGGCCCTGGATGCGATAGGCATAACGTTGACCGAGCTCGATGCCCTCTATATGGATGTGCCAGTAGTAGGCGGTGCGGTTGAGGCGGGGGAGAGGGGATCACCTCCGGGTGGCGTCGTCGGCGCTGGCGAACAGCAGCAGTTCGACCCGGCTGGCGAGGCGAGCCCAGATGGCGAAGTTGACGCCGTGTGTCGGGTGTGGCCCCCAATTGACGGCAATGACCGGCGGAGATGCGCATGATAAACCTACCCAAAACGAGGAGTTACAAACCATCTGAGTGTAGTGCGCGGAGCTGGCCCCAAACCTGCTTGTCTGAAAAATCAGCGCTGATGTTGCAAATTCCTGCGATTTGTGCCGATTAATCTACGAATAAACTTTTTTTGAGATATTTACTTGCAATCTGAGCGCTGGCGCCTATTATTGGCGACCTCAGACGCGGGGTGGAGCAGCCCGGTAGCTCGTCGGGCTCATAACCCGAAGGTCGTCAGTTCAAATCTGGCCCCCGCAACCATCTGAGTTCTTGTAT
Organism: Aeromonas ichthyocola; assembly: GCF_046087985.1. NCBI lineage: Bacteria > Pseudomonadati > Pseudomonadota > Gammaproteobacteria > Aeromonadales > Aeromonadaceae > Aeromonas > Aeromonas ichthyocola. The sequence continues at coordinate 405,021 of NZ_JBJSWH010000003.1, read as the reverse complement.
CAGGATTGCCTTGCAATGGTTTGATGGAACAAGAGAATTCGAACAGGCTACTGCTCGGCCACTTCGGAAAAAATACGGACGCGGGGTGGAGCAGCTCGGTAGCTCGTCGGGCTCATAACCCGAAGGTCGTCAGTTCAAATCTGGCCCCCGCAACCAACTATTTGTCCTCATGGCTAGGTCTTGCACCGCGGTGGAGACGAAGACGCAAGGGCATCTGCTCTGTCTCTTGTGGTGGCAAACAATTCGGACGCGGGGTGGAGCAGCTCGGTAGCTCGTCGGGCTCATAACCCGAAGGTCGTCAAATCCGGCCCCCGCAACCAACTATTTGTGTCCATGGCAAGCGCATTGCGCTGCGGTGGAGACGAAGACAGCAAGGGGCAACTGCTCTGTCTCTTGTGGTGGCAGTACAATTCGGACGCGGGGTGGAGCAGCTCGGTAGCTCGTCGGGCTCATAACCCGAAGGTCGTCGGTTCAAATCCGCCCCCGCAACCAACTTTTGTATCATGGCAAGCGTCTTGCGTGCGGTGGAGACGAAGACAGCAAGGGGCACTGCTCTGCTCTTGTGGTGGCAACGGACAATTCGGACGCGGGGTGGAGCAGCTCGGTAGCTCGTCGGGCTCATAACCCGAAGGTCGTCGGTTCAAATCCGGCCCCCGCAACCAACTATTTGTCAGCCATGGCAAGCGCAGCGCATGCATCGGTGGAGACGAAGACGCAAGGGGCAACTGCTCTGTCTCTTGTGGTGGCAGTACAATTCGGACGCGGGGTGGAGCAGCTCGGTAGCTCGTCGGGCTCATAACCCGAAGGTCGTCGGTTCAAATCCGGCCCCCGCAACCAACTATTTGTGTCCATGGCGAGCGCTAGTGCGCTGCGGTGGAGACGAAGACAGCAAGGGGCTACTGCTCGTAGCTTGCGGGTGGCACAATTCGGACGCGGGGTGGAGCAGCTCGGTAGCTCGTCGGGCTCATAACCCGAAGGTCGTCGGTTCAAATCCGGCCCCCGCAACCAACTATTTGTGTCCATGGCAAGCGATTGCGTAAACAATCGAAGCGGTGGAGACGAAGACAGCAAGGGACAACTGCTCTGTCTCTTGTGGTGGCAGTACAATTCGGACGCGGGGTGGAGCAGCTCGGTAGCTCGTCGGGCTCATAACCCGAAGGTCGTCGGTTCAAATCCGGCCCCCGCAACCAACTTCCTTTCTCTATTACCTCAACCCTCCATTTTTCATCCAGCCGCCTTCGCGGTCTTTCTGCTTTGGTGATCGCCTTCACGCTTGATATTGATTTTCAAGTGCAAATCTGGTCGTGACCCCGCTTTGTTGGGTATCATCAGGTATCTCTTCATGGATGAGGCCTTGCCCTGTGATGCACCTTTCACCTATCTTCCTCCGCATTGAAAGCCGGGATTCCACGCTGGCCGAGGCCCTTGCCAACGGCCTGGCCGTTGCAACCTGCTGATCTGCCGAAGAGCAGCGAAAGCCTGCTGGCGCCTGCCCGAGTTTGCCGCCGTCAGCGCCCAGATTGCGCTGGGGCAGAAAGCGCCCTTTACCCTGGTGCACGGCAATACCCTGCAACTGCTGATCTTCCTGCCGGCACACCCCGCGCGCGATCATGCCCTCTACAAGCAGGTCCGCGGCTGGATTGCGCCGCTGGCCGGGCTCAAGATCGAGCGGCTGGGGCTGCATCTGGAAGGTTTTGACGAGGCCGATACCACGCTGCTGGCCGAATTGGTGCTGGCCACCTTGCTGGCCGCCAACGTGCCGCTGCCCAGTCAGCAAGCATCGTAGCGAAGCAGCCCTGGCGCTACCAGCAGATTGAGGTGTCCCCCGCGTTTGCGTGCTGGATCTGGCGCGCCTCTACAGCCGAGGCGGAAGGCAACGGTCTGGCTCGCCATCTGGCGGTGTCGCCGGCCTCCGATCTGACCGCCCGCAGCTACCGGGAGTGGGTGCGTCAGCTGGCGCAGAGCGAGGGGTGGCAGTGGCATGAGTACGATCAGGCCCAGCTCGCCGAGCGGGGAGCCGGTGCCTTCATCGCGGTGGCGCGGGCTCGGAAGACAACCAGGCCGCCATGGTCAAGCTGAGCTACTGTCCGCCCAATGCGGTGCGGCGGCTGGCGCTGGTGGGCAAGGGGATCTGCCACGACTCCGGGGGCTATAACCTGAAAGTCGGTGGCAGCATGTATGGCATGCACCTGGACATGGGGGGCAGCGCTGTGGCGCTCGGGACCCTGCATGCCATCAGCCGGGCCAAGTTGCCCTATGAGGTACACTGCTGGCTCGCCATCGCCGAGAACCACATAGGTCCCCGTGCCTACCGACCGGGGGAGGTGGTGACCGCCCTCAATGGCACCACCATAGAGGTGGTGGACACGGACGCCGAGGGGCGCATGGTGCTGGCGGATGCCCTGTCGCTCGCGGCCAAAGGGGAGCCCGATCTGCTGATCGACTACGCGACCCTGACCGGCGCCTGCAAGCGGGCGCTCGGCAGCCGCTACAGCGGCGCCTTCACCAATCGCCCCGACTGGCTTCCCGAGCTGATACGCCTGGGGGCAGCAGAGCGGTGAACGCATCTGGCCCTTCCCGCTGGACGAGGATTTCGATGACAATCTCGATAGCGAGTGGGCCGATCTGTTACAGTGCGCGCCTGGTAGCTCGCCGGATCACATCGATGCCGCCCGCTTCCTCAGCCGCTTCGTGCCCGGGCAGACACCCTGGTTGCACCTCGACTTGAGCGGTTTTCGCAACAAGGGGGGCAACGGCGTGGTCGGCAGCGAAGTGACCGGGTTTGGCGTCAGGCTGTCGCTGACGCTGCTCGCCAGCCCGCTCGGGATGGCCGAGCCCGCCACATGAATCGCCAAGTACAACCAATGAGGACAAGCGTGAAACAAGCAAGCTATGACTGGGTGCTGTTCGATCTGGACGAGACCCTGCTCGATTTCCCGGTCGCGAAGGCACTGGAGCGCACCCTGCAGATCTATGGCGTGACGCCGACGCCCCCCAGGATGGCGGCCTATCACGAGCTGAACCACAGGCTGTGGCAGCAATACAACTCAGGCGAGATAGACGCCACCTGGCTGCAGCAGACCCGTTTTTCGATGTTTGCCGAGCAGGTGGATGTGGCACCCATGGCGATGAATGACACCTTCCTGCAGCAGATCATCGCCCTGAGCGTGCCGCTGGAGGGGGTGGAGGAGACCCTGCTGGCCCTGAAGAGCCGGGTCAGGATGGGGATCATCACCAATGGTTTCAGCCTGCCGCAGCGCGGGCGTCTCGACAAGCTGGGCTGGAATGAGTGGTTTGAGCCCCTCGTTATCTCCGACGAGGTGCAGGTGACCAAGCCGGCCGCCGCCATCTTCCAGCACGCCCTGGATCTGATGGGGCAACCGAGCCCGGCGCGAGTGCTGATGGTGGGGGACAACCCCAAGACCGACATCGCCGGTGCCGCCGCCCAGGGGCTGGCGACCTGCTGGTACAACCCCGCCCGCCAGCAGGTGCCCTGCGAGGCGACTCACGAGATCCATCACTTCGCCCACCTCTCTGACATAGTGCTGGGACGCTGAGCCAGGCGCTAAGCGGATCCGCAAAGACAAGAAAGGCAGCCCTCGGGCTGCCTTTTTTCATCGGAGGTGGTCTCAGGTGCCGAGGCGGCTTAGCAGCCAGGCTTCGAGCAGGGCGACGCCGGGGGCCAGCACGGCCTCGTCGAAGTCGAACTCCGGATGGTGATGAGGCGCCGCCAGATTGGCCCCCAAGATCAGGTAGGCGGCCTGGCCGCCATTTTGCTGCACCCGCTCGATGAGAAAACCGGCATCCTCGCTGGCACCGAAACGGCGGCTGTGGATGGTCTCGAGCTTGAGCGCTTCGGCCAGGGGCACTATCTCCTCGAGCAGGGCCGGGCTGTTCTCTATGCCGATGGCTTCCCCCTGCTTGCGAATGAGGTAGCTGGCCCCCTGCATCATGGCGGCCCCTTCCACTATCTGCTGCACCTGGCCGAACATGTAGTCGTTGAGGGCCGGGGTCGCGCCACGGGTCTCTCCCTGCAGGCGAGCGTGACCCGGGATCACGTTGCGACCGCTGCCCCCATTGAGCTGGCCTATGTTGATGCGGGTCATGCCGTCCCGGTGGCGGGCAATGCCGAGCATGGCGGTGGTGGCCATGCAGGCCGCCGCCAGGGCATTGCTGCCGGCGTTGGGCTCGAGCCCCGCATGGGCGGCGCGTCCCATGAATTCCACATCGAACTTGGTGGAGCAGAGAAACTCGGTCGGATTGACCACCAGTTCGCCGCTGTTGGCATGAATGCCGATGTGCAGCGCCAGCAGGGCATCCACGTCATCGAGCTGACCACCGGCCGCCAGCGCCTTGCCGCCGCGACACCCCTCTTCGGCAGGCTGGAAGAACAGCTTGATGCGGCCGTTGAGCCGCTCTGCCAGGGCGCTGATCCGCTCGGCCAGCACCAGCCCGATGGCGGTGTGGCCGTCGTGGGCGCAGGCGTGCATCCAGCCCGGGTTGGCGGAGTGCCACTCCTCCTGGCAGGGCTGGTGCGCCGGATCCCGGCTCTCCTCCACCTCTACCGCATCTATGTCGAAGCGAAACCCCAGGGTGGGGCCGGGGCGGCCGCTGTCCCAGACCCCCATCACACCGGTGATCTCGTCGATGCGGGCCAGCCAGTCGGGGTGTGCCCCCTGACGCAGGGCTCGCTCCTTCTGGGCCGCGACGTCGATCTCCCGTCCCATGATGAGGTTGCTGGCCAGCAGCTTGTCCCCCAGCATGACGGAAAAACCGAGTTCGGACAGGTGGTGGGCTATGAGGGCACTGGTGCGAAATTCACACCAGGCGGCCTCGGGGAGACGGTGAAGGTCACGGCGCCAGTGGCGCAGAGCATCCTGAGTCATGGTGATTCCTGCATGGCAAATCCAGCGGATATTGTGACGGGCAGGGGGGCAAGAGTAAATCCCGCACAGACAGATGCAGCAAGGGGAGCACTGAGGCTCCCCTTGCAAGAACGGCGATCATGACGCCCAGGTCGTTAAATGTTCACAGATAGCCAATAAGTACTGACTGACATCCTGTTCTTGCACAAGGCTTCAAAAAACCACCTTTGCGGGTGTTTTTACGGCCTGGTGACCCTATCAAGACCCAGGGCAAGCGGCTTCCTGACTGAATAACCGCCTTAGAGCTGTGCCAGCGAGGGCAGAGAGACGGCAACCAGAGTGAAAAACACGGTAAAAACGGCGGTAACAACGAACTCTTTCATTATTTTGTCTCCCTTGGCTGACTGATGATGAGACCAAGATACCACAATGACAGGGGATAACAATGAAAAATGTATTTATATGGCTAAATTCACTTGGTGGCGATGTAGTGCCATGTTTTTGTAATTTTGTGGCTGTTTTATCGTCTTGTCATGGGGTGGTCAATTTCATGCATGTCAGGCATGTCATTATTCCTTTTATATACAGATAGTTACTCTTTATCGTTTGTGTTTTTTGATGGGTTTTGTACGAAGCTCTTTTAATGATCTTCAACTTTTGTGACGGAAAATGGCAGGGCTATGCGCCTGAAAGTGTCGCCAATGATGGGTTGGCTGGCTGGTAGTGCCATTTCCCTTGTCCCATCACTTTTATCTGCCCGCCATGGGATAAGCCCAGTCTGGGCGGTGCTTTATCGTCATCACCTCCCGGCAGAACTTCAATTCACAGAGGAAAAAAGGCCAAACAGCAGACATTCGGCAGGAGAAAGACCCGCAGCACAGCCCGCCAAGCCGCTCTTTTTGGGCTGCGTCATGGTTGGGGGCATGAGCTTGCATCCACAGGTGCACAGAGACAGGTTCCAGGCATGGGGTTGCTTGTTGTCAGAGGACGCAAGGGGCAGGGCGAGAGCCGCCCTGAGAAGCACATCGGCCAGGGAGGTGCGGGGTCCAGGCCGAGCAAGCCCTATGGCCCAGGGGCAGGAAGAAGTGCAGGCAAGAGTGCGAGCAAGACGAGGGGAGTGAAGGGAGCAAGCGTCTGCTGAAGAGGGGTGAATGAGATAGGTGAGAAGAGAAAGGAGAGAATAGAGTGCGCGCCTATCTCGCCACCTTATCTGGCAGAAACGCAGCAGGGTGCGGATCGGCAGGCTGGCTCATGGACAGGGCAGGGAGGGCGGTGGCCTGCCAGCAGACTGCGTTGATGACAACCGGCAGGCATGAAAAAACCCTCCAACGGAGGGTTTTTGTCACAACAACCTGCATGAAGCGCCAGGGGGCTTAGAACAGGGTGGTGGAGAGATCGTACAGTTCCTGATCGAAGGGGCGCTTGAGGTTCTCGATGCAGTCGATGATGTCGTGGTGCACCATCTCGTTGCCCTGGATACCGACGCAGCGGCCACCCTGACCGGCCAGCAGCTGCTCGACGGCAAAGGCGCCCATGCGGCTGGACATGATGCGATCGCGGGCGGTCGGCGAGCCGCCGCGCTGGATGTGACCCAGAATGGTGGCGCGGGTTTCACGGCCTGTCATGGCTTCGATGTCCTTGGCCAGGGCGTTGACGTCGGTGACGTGCTCACAGATGGTGATGATGGCGTGCTTCTTGCCTTTGGCTTCGCCTTCCTTGATCTGTTGCAGCAGCTTCTCTTTGTCAAAAGCCACTTCCGGCACTATCACGTACTCGGCGCCACCGGCAACGGCGGCAGACATGGCCAGATCGCCACAGTGGCGGCCCATGATCTCGACCACAGAGATGCGGTGGTGGGAGCTGCAGGTGTCACGCAGACGGTCGATGGCGTCGACCACCACGTTCAAGGCGGTGTCAAAGCCGATGGTGAAGTCGGTACCGGCGATGTCGTTGTCTATGGTACCCGGCAGACCTATGCAGGGGAAACCCTCTTCGGTCAGCTTCTTGGCACCCATGTAGGAGCCGTCACCGCCGATCACCACCAGGGCGTCGATGCCGTGTTTTTTCAGGTTCTCGATCGCTTCGGCGCGCACTTTCGGGTCTTTGAAGGCGGGAAAACGGGCGGAACCCAGGAAGGTGCCGCCGCGGTTGACCACGTCGGAGACGCTGTGGCGCTCGAGCTTGACGATCCTGTCCTGATGCAGACCGAGGTAGCCATCATAGATGCCGTAGACTTCCAGGCCATGATGCAGACCGGCGCGCACCACGGCGCGAATGGCTGCGTTCATACCCGGTGCGTCACCACCACTGGTCAAAACACCAATACGTTTGATTTGTTTGGTCATGAGTGCCTCTGGATCTGAGTTGTCGAATATCAATATCTGAAAATGGGGCCAGCCGTTTTTACTATATCGGCTTTCCTATGGAAGAAGGGGACCCATAGGAAAGCGATATCAAGAGAGGGGCCAGGCCCCTCTCTTGCGTCACTTACTGGGCGGCGCCAGCGATGATCTGGGAGAAGTCGTCCACTTTCAGGGACGCACCACCCACCAGGCCACCGTCGATGTCCGGCTGACCGAACAGATCGGCAGCGGTTGCGCCAGTGACGGAGCCACCGTACAGGATCTGTACTTTGGCAGCCACGGCGGCGTCGAAACCGGCCAGGTACTGACGGATGTGAGCGTGAACGGATTGCGCGATTTCCGGGGTGGCAGTCTTGCCGGTGCCGATGGCCCATACCGGCTCGTAAGCCACGACGGCGTTCTCGAAGGAGGCGATGCCGCAACGGTCGATGACGGCTTTGAGCTGGGTCTCGACCACGTTCTTGGTCACGCCGGCTTCGAACTGCTCCAGGGTCTCACCGATGCACAGTACCGGGATCAGGCCGCCCTTCTGGATGGCTTCGTACTTGGCAGCCACCACGTCATCGGTCTCTGCGTGCAGGGTGCGGCGCTCGCTGTGGCCGACCAGGGAGTAGGTGCAACCGAAGGCTTTGAGCATGGAGGGAGCGTTCTCGCCGGTGAAGGCGCCAGACTCGTGAACGTCGGCGTTCTGGGCACCGTAAGCAATCTTGCTGCCAGCGGTCAGCTGTTCAACCAGACCCAAAAAGATAACCGGCGGGCAGACGGCGACTTGCACGGAAGGATGAGCGGCAGCAGCCGGGGTCAGTCCTTTGATCAGAGCTTCGACAGAAGCTTTGGTGCCGTTCAGTTTCCAGTTACCCATTACCAGGTGCTGTCTCATCTTCTCAATCTCCTAGGCATTTGATTGCGCAACATTATATGAATTGAACCGAGCCCAAGATAGCTGACCCGGCGGCAAATGACGTAATTTTTTTTCGCTTTCCTGATCCAAATCAGGAATGCAAGAACCGATCGCTCAATCGTTAACCTGCCCCCGCAAACGGGCCCACCATACCCCAATCCACTCGTGAATGGCAGCCTCGGAATACATCAGGTAACGCCCCTTGGGCAGGTAGCTGTAGAGGGGCTGCGCCACCTGACTCTGCTTGGCGGTGTAGTCGGTGGGAGCCGGCACCGCATCGAGTCCCTGGCCGCGATAGAGCGCCATGGCCCTGGGCAGGTGGGTGGCCGAGCTCACCAGCGCCACCCGCTTGCCCTTGAGGTGGGCGCTGATGCTGACCGCCTCGTCGTGAGTGTCTTTGTTGTTTTCAAACAACGTCATTCGGGATCTCGCAATCCCCAGGCTCTGCGCCATGCGGGCGTTGACCTCGGCATTGGACAGGGGATCCCCGGACACATAACCGGAAAAGACCAGCTCGGCTTCTGGATAGGCCTGGGCCAGCCGTACTCCTTCCAGGGTGCGGGCCAGGGCTATGTTGTTCTGCCAGGAGCGCTCGGGCACTGCCGGATCGCTCACATGACCGTTGCCGAGCACCACTATGGCCTCGATATCCGGATGCTGGCTCACCTCGAAGGGCGGATAGGTCTGCTCCAGTGAACGGGCCAACTCATAGCTGACGGGTCTCATCCCCATCAGGGCGATGATCACCAAGGAGAGGGTCGCCAGCAGCTTGCCGCTCTTCTGAAAGCGGGTGAACCAGAGCAGCGCGAGCGCCAGCAGCAATAAGGAGAGGGAGAAGGGCAGCGGCATCAGCAGCTGGCCCAACCATTTTTTTAGCTCAAACACTGTGGTGTCGTCCTTGAGTTTTCAGCGGATCCGGGATGTGACAGAATACCCCTCTTTTTTCCTGTGGCCCAATCCTGTGTGGTTCCTCCTGCGAGCCCCCACAGCGGGGCGGCCGAAGATGAGTGTGTCTTGAAGCAAGATCAGAGTTTTGACGGGCGCGCCGACAAGTTCGCCCGCAACATTTATGACTCCACCAAGGGGCGCATTCGCACCACCGTGGTGTGGAGCGACATAGAAGCCTGCCTGGCGCGCCTTGGCAACAGGCCCCTGCGCATCCTGGATGCCGGCGGCGGCTTTGGCTACTTCGCCCAGAAGCTGGCGGCCATGGGCCACCAGGTGGAGCTGTGCGATCTGTCGGCGGAGATGCTGGAACTGGCCCGGGTCCAGATCGCCGAGAAGGGGCTGGAAGACAGAATCCGTCTCATCCATTGCCCCATTCAGGATCTCAAGGCCCATGTGACCGGCACCTTTGATCTGGTGCTCTGCCACGCTGTGCTGGAGTGGCTCGCCGAGCCCCGCCAGACCCTGCTCGGTCTGTTCCCTTTCGTCAATGCAGGGGGCATACTGTCGCTGCTTTTTTACAATCGTCATGGCCTCTTGTTCCAGAGCCTGGTGGTGGGCAATTTCGACTATGTGCGCCAGGGGCTGAACAAGAAACGTCAGACCGCGCTCACGCCCACCAACCCCCAGTTGCCGGAACAGGTCTATGACTGGATAGGCCGGGGGGGCCTCAAGATCATCGGCAAGACAGGGGTGCGGGTCATTCACGACTACATGCGCCACAAGCAGGAGCAGGTCGAGAAATTCGACGATCTGCTGGCCATGGAGCAGCACTACTGTCGTCAGGAACCCTTTGTTTCCCTCGGGCGCTACATCCATGTGATGGCCCAGAAGCCGGTCGGCTGAGGGTGGTCATGGGGGCCTGAATGGTCGGGATGCAAGGGTTTATGCGGCCGGGATACCGCCGCCGGGGTTGCCCATCCCCGGGTCCAAATCACCACGAGGGGTCTGGTACCCCCGTTTATAACAACGAGATGATAACGTCATGATGAGTACATCCCGTACCCTGCCAGAGACGGTGGGATGGGTCAGACAGGAGGGCCTCTCCTTGAATCTGCCCACCGACAGGCTGGCCTTTCTGATTGCGATCAAGACACTGTCCGAGGACGAGTCTGATCTCTCGGAGGCCGCGCTGCACGACGCCTTTGGCTATGTGAGCAGCGCCTTCGGCCAGATGGACGAGACCCTCTCCGGTCGCGCCAACAACGCCATCAACGATCTCATTCGCCAGCAACTGCTGTCGCGCTTCACCACCGACATGGTGGCGGGGGAGAGCCTCTATCGCCTGTCGCGCCTTGGCATGAGCATCGTCGACTTCTTCATGGATCAGCGCCAGGTCGATTCCATCAAGCTCTCCATCCTGCTCGAACACCTGGCATCCGAGCTCGACACCGCCCGCAAGGCGGCGCTTGAGACCAATACCCGGGAGCAGTGGGATGCAGAGGTGCTGCCGCGCCTCTCCTTCTCCCTGGAGGAGACGCTCGGGCGCATCGATCTCACCCAGCGCGCCATGGACGAGCAGCAGAATCAGGTCAAGAACGAGATAGCGGCCCTGCTGACCCAGAACTGGATCGACGCCATCCACAGCTGCGAGAAGCTGCTGCGCGAGACCGGCCAGACCCTGCGCGAGTTGCAGGATACCCTGGACGCCGCCGGCCATCGCCTGCAGGCGGGGCTGCTCAACATTCAGGAGGCGGCCCAGGGGCGCGACGATCTCTTCCACGTCGAGGAGCTGACCCATGCCCTGCAGGGGCGGCTCGACGTCATCACCTCCTGGGGCCAGCAGTGCATCGAGCTCTGGTCCCGCTATGACAGGCACGTCCACAAGTTCATCCGCAACGCCATCGACATGGACAAGAACCGCGCCTTCAGCCAGCGGCTGCGGGAATCCATTCGCAACTTCGAGCAGCACAACTTCTTGCTCCGAGTCGCCGAGGAGCCGCGCCTGTTGGAGCTGCGGGACGAAACCATCGCCATCCACGACGAGGAGGTGACCGGCGAGGTGCCCCTAGAGATGGAGTTCATGGAGATGGTGGACATCAACCAGGCGCTGGCGGAGCGCATCGAGCGCTATCTGGCTCGCTATCCCGAGCAGGGGCAGCAGCTGGACCTGGCCGACGTGCTGCGGGAATACCTGCTCGATTTCCCGGCCCACGCCCACTTCGATGTGGCGCGTCTGCTGATAGACCAGGCCGTGCGCCTCGGCCATGCCAGCGGTGAGCGCGAGCTGCACCGCCAACCCGCATGGAAACCCATTAACCAAGCTGGATCCAAGGTTCAGGCCTATGTCATTGATCAATTCTGAGTTTCCCTTGCCCCTGCGGCTCGCAGAGGCCATCGCCAACCCCTTGTTTCCGCGCATCGACACCGCCCTGCGCTCGGGGCGCCACATCAGTGCCGACGATTTCGAACAGCATTCGGCCCTGGTGGAGTTCCATGGCGAGCTCGAGATCTTCTACGGCCGCTATCAGGTCGAACTCATCAAGGCGCCTGAGGGCTTCTTCTACCTGCGCCCGCGCCCCAGCGCCGACATCGGCACGACCGTGCTCTCCGAGCTCGATATGCTGGTGGGCAAGGTGCTCTGTTACCTCTATTTGAGCCCGGACAGGCTCGCCTCCGAAGGGGTCTTCACCATGGGCGAGTTGCAGGAGGAGGTGCTGAGCCTCGCCGACGAGAAGCAACTGCTGCGCATGGTCAACAGCCGCTCCGGCGGCACCGATCTGGACAAGAAGAAGCTGCTCGAGAAGATCCGCACCTCCATGCGCCGCCTCAAGCGCCTCGGGATGATCACCGCCCTTGGCAACAGCGACAAGTTCAGGGTCAACGAATCCGTGTTTCGTTTTGCCGCCGACGTGCGCTCCGACGAGGATCCCCGCGCCGTGCAGCTGCGGATGATCCAGGAAGGGGAGGCCATCTTCCACGACGACGAGATGCCGAGCAGCGATTCGCTGTTTGACGACATCGAGGGAGATTTGGATGAAGAGCAGCTGGAGCTGGAGGTGGAAGATGATCTGCAATGTTAATGTGCTGGCACAGATGGAGTCGGCCGGTTTGATGGAGAGTGCGGCGTGAGAGGCAAATTCAAATCCCTGACCATGGTCAACTGGAACGGCTTCTTCGCCCGAACCTTCGATCTCGACCAGCTGGTCACCACCCTGTCCGGCGGCAACGGGGCGGGCAAGTCCACCACAATGGCGGCTTTTATCGCGGCCCTGATCCCGGATCAGTCCCTGCTGCATTTTCGCAACACCACGGAAGCGGGCTCCAGCAGCGCGTCCCGTGACAAGGGGCTCTACGGCAAGCTGCAGCGAGGCCACTGCTATTCGCTGCTGGAAGTGATGAACAGCCGCGAGCAGCGGATCTGGGTCGGTGTGCACCTGGAGCAGGTGGCGAATCGCGACAACAAGGTCAACATCACCCCCTTCGCCCTGGTGGACGTGCCAGAAAACCTGCAACCCACGGATCTGCTGCTGGAGAAACTCCATGACGGCAAGGGCCGGGTGCGCGCCTTCGCCGATCTGAAGGGGGCCGCCGCCGAGCTGGGGGCTATGAAGGTCGCCAAGTTCAATACGGTGACCGATTATCACAACTTCATGTTCGAGTTCGGCATCACTCCGAAAAAGCTGCGTGATCAAAAAGATCGCGGCAAGTTCTATCGCCTGATCGAGGCCTCCCTCTACGGCGGCATCTCTTCGTCCATCAGCCGTTCCTTGCGGGAATACCTGCTGCCGGAGAACTCCGGGGTGCGCAAGGCGTTCCAGGACATGGAGGCGGCCATCTACGAGAACCGCCGCACCCTGGAAGCCATCAAGGAGACCCAGGGCCAGCGGGATCTGTTCAAGAACCTCATTACCGAGACCACCCACTATGTGGCGGCCGAGTATGTGCGGGGCGCCGCCGAGAAGAACCGTCTCTCCGAGCTGGCCCTGAAGGCGCGCTCTGAGCTCGCCGGCAAGCGTCGCCTGCTGGCGGAAGAGAAGCAGCGCGCCATCTATCTGGCGGACGAGGTGGATCAGCTCACCAACCGCGAGAAGCTGTTGACCGACGAGCTGGAGTCCGCCGCCGAGCACCTGGCCAAGGTGATGGCCGCAGTGGCGCTGCAAAAGAAGATAGAGCTGTATCGCGCCGATCTGCGGGAGCTCAACGACAAGCTCGAGCAGCAGCAGGCGGTGGTGGAAGAGATCCACGGCCAGTTGCTGGAAGTGGAGGAGCGCAAGGAGCTGGCCCAGGCAGAAGTAGACAGCCTCAAGACCCAGCTCGCCGACTATCAGCAGGCGCTGGATATTCAGCAGACTCGCGCCATCCAGTACCGCCAGGCGGTGCAGGCGCTGGAGACGGCCCGCGCGCAGTGCGAACTGCCGGGACTGACCGCCGAACAGGCGAGCGACACCTTGCATCAGTTCCGCGCCGCCGAGCAGAGCCTTACCAGTCGAGTACTGGGGGCCGAGCAGCAGCTGGCGCTGGCCAAGGCCGCGGTGGCCGAGCATCAGGCCGCCCTGACGCTGCTTTTGAGCATCGCCCCCGAGACCGCCCGCGAGGCCGCCTGGCCCACGGCGCAGGCGCTGCTCAAGCGTCACATCGAAGACAAAGCCCGCATTGCGCAGGGGCAGGGGCTGCGCGCGGCGCTGGCCCGCCTTGAGAAAGAGAGCGACAGCCAGCAGGCGCTCTTCCGCTTGCGCGATGAGTTGCAGCAGGCGTCTGGCCAGCTGATCGCGAGCCAAGACGAGCTGGAGATCTTTCTCGAAGCCCAGCGCAACCGTCAGGAGGAGCTCGCCGATCAGCAGGCGGAGGCGAATCAGCGCCGCGCCAGCCTCGAGCATCAGGGCGCCCAGCTCGGCCGCGATATCACAGAGCTGACCAGGCTGGCGCCGCGCTGGCTCAAGTCGTTCGAGAAGCTCGAACAACTGCGCGAGCAGAGCGGATTGCCGCTGGCCACAGCCGAGGAACTCTCGGCCGGTATGCAGACAGTGCTCGACAAGGAGCGGGAGTTCGAGCAGGAGAGCAACCGCATCCAGGGCCAGAAACAGGCCCTGGAGCTGCAAATTCGCAACCTGCAGTTGGGTGCTGGCGAGGCGGATCCGCGCCTGGCCCGCATCGCCGAGCAGGTGGGGGGCGTGCTGCTCTCCGATGTCTATGACGACATCTCCATCGACGATGCCCCTTACTATTCGGCGCTCTATGGCCCGGCTCGCAGTGCCCTGGTGGTGCTCGACCTTGAGGGCGCCATAGAGCGACTGAAAAAGCTGGAAGATTGCCCGGAAGATATCTACCTCATTCAGGGCAACCCCGACTCCTTTGACGAGGATCTGGTGGAAGCCGACGAGCTCGGTGACGCCGTGCTGGTGCGCACCAGCAAGCGTCAGGTGCGCTTCTCCCGCTATCCCGAGCTGCCGCTCTTTGGCCGCGCCGCCCGGGAGAAACGCATAGAGCAGCTCGATCTCGAGCGGGAAAATCTTATCGAGGGCTACGCCAAGGCCGCCTTCGAGCAACAGAAGTACCACCGCCTCTACGGGCATTTTCGAGACTTTATCGGCCAGCATCTGGATATCGCCTTCCGCCCCGATCCGGAAGCCGAAGTGCAGGCCAAACAGGCCGAGCTGCGCGCGCTGCAAGGGGCCATCGGCGAGTGCGACAAGCAGCTGAGTGAGGCCAAGGCGGCCGCCGCCCAGCTGACTCGCCATATCCAGCTGGTACAGGGGATGCTGCCCTTTGCCCATCTGTTTGCCGAGACTGATCTGGCGGCCCGCCTCGAGGCGGCCCACGCCGACGTCGAGGCCCTTAAAACAGCCGAAGCCTTTATCGCCCAGCACGGCAAGGGGCTTGAGAGGCTCGAGACCCTGGTGCAGGTGCTGCGCCAGGATCCCCAGGATCTCTCTGCCCTGCAGGCAGCCTTTGACGAGGCGAGCGAACTGCTGGCCGAGCAGAAGCGCCGTTGCTACGCGCTGGATCAGTTGGTGGCCCGTCTGCCGCACTTTGCCTATCAGGATGCGCAAGACCTGCTGGGCAAAGCCTCAGAGATGAGCGAGCGACTCAAAGAGAAGCTCAAAGCCGCCGAGCTGGCGGCCCGCACCGCCGGTGAGCAGCACAAGCAGATTGCCCAGCGCCACACCGAGGCGTTGCAGCTGCGTACCGCGCTCGATTCCAGCGCCTCGGCCAAGGGCCAGACCCTGGCGGAGTTCGAGCAGGAGCTGGGGGCCATGGGGCTCACCCTGTCGGACGACATGGAAGAGAAATCCCGCGCCCACAAGAAGGAGATCGAAGAGCTGCTCATTCGCACCCGCTCCCGTCGCACCAGCGCCGAGGCCCAGTTGCAGGTGACCAAGCGCGAGATTGAATCCCTGGGCGGTCGTCTCAAGCTGGAAGGCAAGGACTACTTCGGCGCCCGTAAATCCCTGGTGGGCCACAAGGCGAACTGGTCTCGGGTAGTGCGGCTGGCGCGGGAGACAGACGTCGAGAAGCGCCTCAACAAGCGCGAGCTGGCTTATCTTGACAGCGACGAGCTGCGCTCCATGTCGGACAAGGCCCTCGGCGCCCTGCGGGTGGCGGTGGCCCACGACGAGGCCCTGCGCGATGCGCTGCGCCTCTCTGAAGGCAACCGCAGCACGGAGCAGAAGGTCGCCTTCTACGTGCAGGTCTACCGATATCTGAAAGATCGCATCCGCAACGACATCATCCGCTCGGACGATCCTGTGGAGGCCATCGAGGAGATGGAGATCGAGCTGGCGCGGCTCGCCGACGAGCTCAAGCAGCGGGAGAACCATCTGTCCCTCTCCTCCCACGAGGTGGCGGCCAAGATCACCAACATCATACGCCGGGAGCAGAACCGCATCCGGGTGCTCAACCAGGGCCTGCAGAACATCGCCTTCGGCCTGGTGCGCGGGGTGCGCCTCAACGTCAACATCCGAGAGGCCCACACTCGCCTGCTGACCGCGCTCGCCGATCAGAGCGCCATGCACAACGATCTGTTCGCCGACAAGGAGCTCAGCTTCTCCGAGGCCATGGCCAAGCTGTTCCAGCGCCTGAACCCGCAGATAGAGCAGGGGGAGCGTAACTACCAGGTGATGGGGGACGTGCTGCTGGACTATCGCAACTACCTGGAGCTCGAAATCGAGGTACAGCGTGGTGCCGATGGCTGGCTGCGTGCCGAGAGCGGCGCCCTCTCCACCGGCGAGGCGATAGGTACAGGTCAGGCCATCCTGCTGATGGTGCTGATCAGCTGGGAGGAGGAGTCCCGCCGTCTGCGCGGCAAGGACATCGCCCCCTGCCGTCTCTTGTTCCTCGACGAAGCGGCGCGCCTGGACGGCAAGTCCATCGCCACCCTGTTCGAGCTGTGCGAGCGCCAGGACATGCAGCTGCTTATCGCGGCGCCGGAGAACATCAGCCCCGAGAAGGGCACCACCTACAAGCTCATCCGCAAGGTGCAGGGCAAGCACGAGCACGTGCACGTGGTGGGGCTGCGGGGCTTCGGTTTCGCCGATGACAAGCTGATCGCCTGACCTCTTCCCCTGACAGGGGCTGACGGGTGAACACACAAACGGGAGGCTTGGGCCTCCCGTTTTCCATGGGAAATATGAGAGAGTAGGCGCCTGTTCGCGGGATCCAGACTGGCGATGCAGGGTAACGGCCATGGCACATCAACCTGACATCGCATCGAGGGAATAAAGCATGACGTGGAAATTACAAAAAGGGCTGCTGGCCTCCCTGTGCCTGCTGCTCGCGGCCTGCAGCAGCCAGCCTGATGCGGGCAGTGCGGGCAACGGGCGAGGTTATACCCAGACGGGGCTGGCCTCCTACTATGCCGATCGCTACCACAACAAGCGCACCGCAAGCGGCGAGCCCTACCAGAAGAGCGCCAACACCGCCGCCCATATGACGCTGCCCTTCGGCGCCATGGTGCGGGTGACCAACCTTGCCAACGGCAAGAGCGTGGTGGTGCGGGTCAATGACAGGGGCAACTTCCCCAGAGGCCGGATCATCGATCTCTCAAGAGCGGCATTTAGCAGCATAGGCAACACCCGCTCCGGTCTTCTCAAGGTCAAGGTCGAGGTGTTGTAGAGGGCCATAAGCCCGGCCCATTGCACAGCGGGAAACGGCAAGGCCCCGGACATTGCATCTCAGCGTTGACAGCCTCCAGCCTCCAGTCGTATCTGTGTTATTGCATGACTGCCACTCAAGGCACTCGGCTTGTCTCTTGCTGCCCCTCGCCAGGGCGCCAATATGGAGGTTGTTGAGATGACGAACCGCACACCCATTCAGGCTACACAGATCCCGGAGAACAAGGCAAAGTCCCTCTATCCGGAGCCCTTCGCCTCCCTGGTCAAACACCGCACCAGACGCAGACTGGGGGACCACTTCGGTCTTGCCAATCTGGGGGTGAACCTGACGACCCTGGCGCCGGGCGCCATCTCGGCGCTCAAGCACCACCACAGCAAGCAGGATGAGTTCATCTATGTGCTCTCGGGCACCCCTATGCTGCGTTATGGGGAGGAGGAGTACCTGATGTCGCCGGGGGAGTGCATCGGCTTCAAGGGCGGCAACGGCCTGGCCCACCAGTTGCTCAACCCTGGGGAGGTGGAGGCGGTTTATCTCGAGCTGGGGGACAGGCTGGCGGGGGACACAGTCCAATACCCGGATGACGATCTGGCCCTGGTTCAGGGCGCCGATGGCGCCTGGGCTGCCAGTCATAAGGACGGGACCCCTTATTAGGGGCCCATCACTCTTTGGGAAAGCATGATAAGCCTATGAAATTCATCCCCTTCGGTGACGTGCGCGCAGAGGATTTTCTGCCCCTGGTCAACGACGAGACGCTGCGAAAGCACCTGATTGACCATCCCTCCTTCGAGCTGGCCACGGTGCGGCGCTGGATGGAGGAGAAGATGGCGATAGATGCGCTGCCCGGTTGCCGCGTGCGCGCCGTCCTCATCGATGGCCGACTTGCGGGGTGGTGCGGCCTCCAGCCCGATGAGGAGGGAGTCGAGATAGCCATCGTCATCGCCAAGGCGGGTTGGGGCAGGGGTCTCGCCATCTTCAACGAGATGATGGGGTGGGCGCGCAGCATGGGCCATCAGGAGGTCGTCTTTCATCTGCTTGGCACCCGCCCCTTATACAAGTCCCTCGCCAGGCGCGCCACCAGGGTGACGAAGAGGACACTGTCGGGGCACCCCTTCACCACCTATTACTTCAGCGTTTAGATCTGGAGCAGGCCCTGACGGCGAGCCACGTTCTTGCTTCTGGCCGCGCTTATGTCTCTGCCGCCGTCCCGTTGTTCACCCGGGTGAACACTCTGTCCATCCTGCCCCTCTATATCGACCTGGCCGCCATGCCTACACTGGGCGCCATGTTGAGGGAGGCGGCTGCCATGAGAGGGCAGGCACCTCCCGGTCTCTTGATGATGTGACAGTGGAGAAGTAGGGATGAAGAGAGAGTCGGACAAGATAGTGTCGATCGCCGTGCTCAAGGCCAAAGCCGGCATGAGAGAGCGCCTGCGCCACGAGTTGCTCGCGCTGATAGCGCCCACCCGCCGGGAGCCTGGCAATCTCGATTATGTGCTGTTCGAGCTCAAAGACGAACCCGGCACCTTCTACATGCGCGAAGCCTTCGTCAGTCAGGCCGCCCTGGATGCCCACTGCGAGACGGACTATTTCCAGGCCTTCGCCCGCCAGGCGGACGACTTGCTGGCAGAGCCCCTTCGCCTCATCTTCATGGAAGAGGTGAGCCCGCCATCGGCCATGGGACCGGGCTGAGATCTGGCTCTGCTCTTCCCTCGAGCCAGTTTGCCCCCGTTCCCAAAGGGTGCGGATTCGCTATGATTGAGATGGCGCAGTGACTGGTACTGAGGGCGCTGCATGCAAACCCCGGTTGTCACTAGTCAAAGGTGGTATTGGGCCTATTGTCGGCCGTCACGGGAGGCGTCATGAAGAGAACCCTGATCCTGGTGCGTCACGGCAAGTCGAGCTGGGAAGAGAAGGGGCTGACTGACAGGGCGCGGCCGCTCGCCGAGCGGGGCCTGCGCGACGCGCCCCTGATGGGCAGACGGCTGGCGCACGACAAGGTGAGGCCCGATCTCATCCTCTCGAGCCCCGCCTGCCGGGCCTTGTCGACGGCGAATATCATCGCCGAGGTGCTCGGCTACCGGCCAGAGGAGATAATGACGGACGAGCGGCTCTATGGCGCAGATGTGAGGACCCTGATAGAGGTGATGGGTGAGCTGGGTGACGAGTTAAGATGCGTCATGCTCTTTGGTCACGATCCCGAGTTCACCGACCTTGCCCACCGTTTTTCCGGTAGGATCACCCGGATGCCGACTTGCGCCGTCGCCCGCTTCACCTTTGACGCCCCCTCCTGGTCGGCCGCCGCGTCGCAAACGCCGCTGACGGCCGTGCTCGACTATCCGAAAAAGGGGTAAGTGAATAGCAAGAGGAAGCGCAGGGTTGTCGCTCACCGGGGTCTGGTGAAGAAGCTGGCAAGAGAGCAAACAAGAAGGGGAGCCCAGGCTCCCCTTCGCATTTCCGTCATGTCGCTTATTTGGCGGCGATCGGCCCCTTGGTGCCCGCATCGTTATCGACCCAGCCATCTTCCCCCTTGATGCGACGATCCCCCTGTATGGTGTAGATGACCATGCCGTCCTTGAACACTAGGGCCCCGTCGGATTTCTTGGCACTGACCTTCTTGTCGTTGACCCACACCTGATCCTTGTCGTCGATGCGGATGGTGGCGACGGTGGCGCCCGTCTCGGGGAAGGTGGCGACCCAGTTGCCGGCGTAGGGGCTGGCGCTGGTGGCCGCCGCCGGAGCATCACCAAACCCGGCGGCCGCGTTCTCGGCCTTGGTCTTGTTGATGTCGCAACCACTGAGCTCGCTCACCTGGGTGCAGCCGGAGCGTTCCAGCTTCTGTTCATAGCTCATGTTCAGACCGCTGTCGGCGGCCGGGGCGGCAGCACCGAATCCCGCCTTGGCGTTCTCCGCCTTGGTCTTGTGAATATCGCAGCCCTGGGCCTCGGTCACCTGGGTGCAGCCGGAGCGCTCCAGCTGCTGGGCATATTTTGCGTTGATGGCGTGAGCCGGGGCCATGCCCAGCAGGGTCAGGGTCACGATCAGAGCAGCATTCCTGGACATAATTCATCCCTCAAAATGTGAGTCTTGCCGGTTCATCGCAGCCTTGACTGCCATGAGCAACAGCCTGGGTTCGCGGCAATATCCTGGGTGCGAGGTGGCAGGCCTGTTTCACGTTAGCACCTGGAGCTGGACTCGCACAGGGGCGCGAAAAAATAGGTGCCATCCACGGGCTCCCTGAGTCCGAGGGCTCAGCTTTGGGGCACTCTTATCCCCTTATCGAGGTAGAGGCTGCTGTAGTGGGCGCGATGGGTGACGAACATCACCTGGTGGCGGCTGCCATCGGAGAGAATGACGAAATCCCCGGTCTGGGCCGGGCTTTGCAAGAGGATCTCGTGCTCGGGGGCCGTCAGCTTGTCGACCTCTTCCCTGAAGATGAGGGTGTATGAATACATATGGCACTCCACTGCAGGCGCATATACAGACAGGTTTCCCAACTCTAGTCGCCAGTGCCCGGATCCGCGGCGCTCAAGCGGCACCTGTGCGGCCGTTAATTTTATGGGTAAGCTGACCCCTGATGCGCGCCCCCGGAAGGGGCCGCAAGGATGAGCCTATGAACCCCATTTTTCGTGAAGCAAGAAGCCAAGGAGTTGTCATGACGGAACTGGTCACTGAGCTGGTGCGGATCGCCGCCTTTTCCGAAGGATCCCGCGGGGGCAATCCCGCCGGTGTCTGGGTAGGGGCCCAACTGCCGACGGCGGAAGAGATGCAGCGGATCGCCGCAGAGGTTGGATTCTCGGAGACGGCCTTCGCCGCCCCGCTGCACAGCGAGGGGCAAGGCGTAGAGGTGCGCCAATGGCAGGTGCGCTACTTCTCTCCCGAGGCGGAGGTGCCGTTTTGCGGCCATGCGACCATAGCCCTCGGGGTGGCGCTGGCGCGCCGCTTCGGGGCAGGGGACCATGCCTTGCGTCTCAGCCAGACCCAGATTCGGGTCTCGGGCTGGCAGGATGAGCAGGGGCAATGGCAGGCGGCGCTGCAATCCCCGCCAACCCGCAGCAAACCTGCGCCGGCGGATCTGATGCGCGAAACCCTGGCGCTGTTTGGCTATGATGCGGCCAGCCTGGATCCCCGCATACCCCCGGCGATCATCCACGGCGGCGCCGATCATCTGGTGCTGGCGCTCAAGGATCGCGCAACGCTCTCGGCCATGCACTATTCGCAGGCGCAGGGGCGCCTGCTGATGCGCCGCGAGGGCCTGGTGACCATTCTGCTGGTGCATGTGGCCGGAGATCGGTTGTTCCACACCCGCAATGCCTTCGCCTACGGCGGCGTCTATGAGGACTCGGCCACCGGGGCCGCGACCGCCGCCTTCGCCGGCTATTTGCGCGACCTCCACTGGCCCCACGGCGGCGCCATCGACATAGTGCAGGGGGAAGACATGGGCATGCCGTCGCGGCTGCGCGCCGAGATCCCGGCGGAACCCGGCAGTTCAATTCGGGTGTCAGGCGGGGCGCGGTGGATCTGAACCGGCATCATACGCAATACCACGTCAGTTGAGGCAGGAGGACAATGTCGATGGGATTGTTTGAACGAGCGGATATTCGTGCATTGAGCGAAAAGCTGCTGGGGTTGTCACAGGGGCAGGGGATGCTACTGACTAGCGCCGCAGGCCGAGAGTTGGATGACATGCTCAAGCGCGTTGGCGGTGTGCAACCGCTCGGTTTGGGTGCGCGGCGTCAGCTTACCGAGCGGGGTCGTGTTTTTTTGATGGACAAGCTCGCAGAGGCAGCAGACGACAATGTCTGGTCGGGTGATGCCGTGCTGACAGAGTTGGGTTGCCAACTGCCTCGGCGCATTAACGGTGCAACCCTGAGTGGCCTTTGGCACCGAGACTGCAAGATCAGATTGTCACAGAATCACATGGAGCAGGTTACAGCGCTGGGGCTTAGGGTATTTGGTGATGAGGTCATACGATTACGTACCTTGACACCGCTGACATTGGTCGATGTGGAGGGCAGACGGCACGACATGACCGCTGTGATGATGCTTCTGGGGGAGTTGGCATTGCCAGAACGAGCCTTGGTCGGGTTGGAAGGCATGGAATGGGAAGGGCGGCAGTTAGTCACGGTGGAAAACAAGGGTGCCTTCGTGGACTACCCGCTGCAAGAGGGCGAATTGCTGCTGTATGTCCCTGGCCGCAATACCACCCTGGCAAAGCAACTGCTCCCCCTATTGCCAGAGAGCCTCCCCTGGGCACACTTTGGGGATCTGGATCAACGTGGCCTGGACATTGCCACCGAACTGGCGGGGGCTCTGGGTCGTCCTCTGGCGCTCTGGTTACCCGACAATCTCATGGATTACGTCCATCACTATGCCCGCGACTTACTCCGTCAGCCGAAAGAACAAAAGAGGCAGCGAGGCAAAATTGCTTGGCGAGACAACATAGCACCCGTTCAGGGGAGCACAGTGCTGGCAGAGGCATTGGCTCATTTGACCGCCAATAAAGCCTGGTTGGAACAAGAAGTCCTGGTCACAGCCAGACGCTGGCAGGTATGGGCACTTGGTGTTGAGAGGGAAATCGCACAATAAAAAACCGCCCTTATGAAGGGGGCGGTTTATACATGGTTGCCGACCCTTATTTCAGGGCTTTCTTCAGCTTCTTGATCTTGCCTTCGTGCTTGGCAATTTTATCCTTGCGGGCGGCGATTTTCTTCTTGATATCTTTCTTGCTGGCTTTGGCCATAGGTAGTGCTCCTTGTGTCAAGAGGACATCATGGGGTCATGATGTTCAGGATCTGTCCATGTGAATAGCCCAGAGTGCCACATGAATTCCATCCGGGCCAGTGCTTCAGGGTTCCGGGAGCGGATGCTCCCCTGACGCAAATCCGGCGAAGGGGTGGCTCGCTCATCGGGACTGGTTTGCAGGATAGTCCAGTTTCCCGGCGGCGCCACTGTGGCAGCGCCGACATTGTCGGTGGCCAGACAACAAAAAAGCGCCCATGGGGGCGCTTCTTGCATCATCCGAACCACCAGCCAGGGGATCAGGCCTTCTTCAGGTAGGCCGCGACCAGCACTATCTGCACGCCGTTGACCTTGCCTTCGATGTGCAGCGGGTTGTTGGTCAGGCGAATGCCCTTGACCAGGGTGCCACGCTTGGCGGTGAAGCCGCCGCCCTTGACCTCGAGATCCTTGATCAGGGTGACGGAATCCCCCTCCTGCAGCACGGCGCCGTTGGAGTCGACGGTGGGCACGCTGTCGTCATCGTCGCTGGCGCTGCCCGCTTCGGCCCAGGCCTTGGTCTCTTCTTCCATGTACATCATGTCCAGCATGTCCTGGGCCCAGATCTCGCCCCGGGCGGACAGGTTTTTAAGCTGGCGCCATGCCATCACCTGCACTGCCGGCACCTGGCTCCACATGCTGTCACCCAGGCAGCGCCAGTGGTTGACCTCTGTGGTGTCCGGCTGCTCCAGCTGGCCACGGCAGGTGGTGCACAGCGCCACGCTGTGGTCATCGTCACTGGCGGGGGAGTGTGGCACCGGGAAGGCAGTCAGCGCATGTTCTGCTCCACACAGCTCACACTTGGCGTCCGCACGCGCTTGCAGGATGGCATTGATGGTCATGTTTTGGTTCCGTTCATATGGGTAAAACGACCCGCTTGGGCGAGTCGCGCTAATGAGGGGGCGGAATATAGCACAAATCCCTGCTTTTTGTCAGGCTACCAGCAAGGGCGGGGGGCAGGCGCGCTGGCGAGTGCTTTTTGATGGCAGATCGCTAGAATGAGCCTCCCTTTTGGATAGCAGGACAAGCTCACCGTGCTGGCTCACCGTTTTCGACAACTGGATCGCTTGCTGACCGAAGAGAGACGCTGGTGGCAATACCAGCCCTATCATCATCTGAGCCTGGCCTTCGCCGACCAGGCCCCCGAGCTTGCCGTCTGCCTGAGCGGCCTCAGTCTTGACGAGATAGCGCGGCTCGACGGCGACATGGGGGCGCTTTGCGCCCTGCTTGCCCCCTGGATCCCGGCAGGGGCCGAGCTCCATGCCCTGAGCGAGCTGGACGCCTTTGTCCCCGAACTCATTCACTGTGCCAGGGCCATGGCGATGTACATGCCGGGGCGCAAGCAGGCGCAGATAGAAGCCTTCACCGGTTGCCTGCCCGCCCATCAGGGCCCCTATCTGGAGTGGTGCGCCGGCAAGGGCCACCTGGGGCGCCTGGTCTCCCTGCATCGAGGGGCCGAGATCCTGAGCCTCGAATTGCAGCGCACGCTCTGCGAGGAGGGGCGGCAGCTCGCGGCGCGGGATGGTGCCCGCATGCAGTTTGTGGAGGCCGACGCCTTCGCCGCCGAGTCGGGGGCGCTCATCGCCCCGCACCATCACGCCATGGCGCTCCATGCCTGTGGCGAGCTGCATACCCATCTGCTGGAGCAGGTGGCCGAGCGCGGCGCCCGGGGCGTGACCCTCTCCCCCTGTTGCTATCACCTGATCCGCACCTCTCATTACCGCCCCCTGTCACAGGCCGCCAAGGCCAGCGCCCTGCACCTTGGCAAGAGTGACTTGAAGCTGCCGCTGCAGGAGACGGTGACCGGCGGTGCCCGCATCTCCCGCCTGCGCGAGCAGGAGGTGATCTGGCGTCTCGCCTTCGATTGCCTGCAGCGTGAGGTGCGCGGGGTGGATGAGTACCTGCCGGTGCCCAACCTGCAAAAGAGCCTGCTGGCGGGCAGTTTCGAGTCCTTCTGTGACTGGGCCGCCGAGCGCAAGGAGATGGTGTTGCCTGGGGGGATAGACCATGGCGATTTCCTCGCCAGGGGGGAGCGACGCTTTGGGGACGTCGCCCGCATGGAGCTGGTGCGCCATCTGTTTCGCCGTCCGCTGGAGATCTGGCTCGCCCTGGATCGCGCCCTCTTCCTCGAGGAGCAGGGCTATGAGGTAGAGCTGGGGGCATTTTGCGACAAGCCCATGACCCCTCGCAATCTGCTGATCCGGGCGGTGCGCGTCCGCGGCGCATAAAAACGAGCGTTCCGGGATCAAAATGAGGCCGTAGCGAGGTTTCATCTGAGTGCAGAGTGAAATGGCTCACAATTTCGCCAAACTCTTAATTCTTGTCGTGAATTTAGTTGTGGGGGCGCCTATGCTCGCCCTGAACTTCACATTGAGACAAGGATTGTTATCTATGTTCACACTCAAGCGCAGCGCCTGGCTCATCACCCTTGCCTGGGCCTTGCCAAGCCAGGGGGCCATGACGATCCAGCCCGATCCGCAGACCAGCGGCGGCTATCTGATAGCGGCGCCGGATCTCGCCGCCGTTGAAAAAGCCAAGACGGCCAACCCCATGTACGGCATCTGGTCAAAGGCATTGGCCACCCGACCCAACACCCTGGTGGAGGCGATTGTGCCGAGGCGAGCCGACAACCCGGACAACGTCAAACGGGTCGAGCGGGTCTTTACCGAGTCGGACTGGGATTTTTTGACCCAGATGGCGGCGCCTGAATATACCTATGAGCGCTTCCTGCGGGCGGTCGGCAAGTTCCCCGCCTTCTGCGGCGACTACACGGACGGGCGCAATGCGGACGCCATCTGCAAAAAATCCATCGTCACCGCCTTCGCCCACTTTGCTCAGGAGACCGGCGGCCATATCGGCAAGGACAATGTGTCCGACAACCCGCTGGGGCTCGAGGAGTGGCAGCAGGCGCTGGTACATGTGCGCGAGATGGGCTGGGCCGAGGGACAACTCGGCTATACCACGGGCTGTGGCCAGAATGACTGGCAGAACAGGAAATGGCCCTGCAGCACGGGGCAAGGCTACTTTGGCCGTGGCGCTAAACAGCTCTCCTATCACTTCAACTACGGCGCCTTCTCCGAGGCGATGTTTGACGGCAACGCCTCTGTGCTGCTGAACAACCCCGGCCTGGTGGCCGACTCCTGGCTCAACCTCGCCTCCGCCATCTGGTTCTTCCTGACGCCGCAAGCCCCCAAACCCGCCATGTTGCACGTCATCGACAGAACCTGGGTGCCCTCCCAGCGCGAGATCGCGGCGGGCATCGGCTATGGCTTTGGCACCACCATCAATGTCATCAACGGTGGCATAGAGTGTGGCGAGCAGAACAAGAACAAGGGACAGCCGGTCAACCGCATCCGTTACTGGGAAGGGTTGGCCGCCCACTACGGGATCCCGCTGCTCCCGGACGAGAAGAATACCTGCTGGCAGCAGACTCCCTATGGCAGCCTCAACCTGAACGGCGCGACCGACGTGCTCTACACCAACTGGGACGGCAACTGGAAATATTATGCCGACAGGCCGGGTGGCTACTCGTTCGAGTGCGAGCTGGTGGGATTCCAGACCGCCTATTCGGCCCTGGTGCCGGGGGATTACGAGAAGTGCGTGACCAACTTTTACGGCTCCCACGCCAACTGGCCCAAGGTGCGGGTGGTGGCCAAGCTCGATCCCGCGCCCGTTGATCCGACCGACCCGCCCGTGGGAGATGTGCCTGCCTGGGTGGCCAGCAAGGTCTACACCGCAGGCAATAAAGTCAGCCACAAGGGCGTGGTGTATCAGGCGAAGTGGTGGACCCAGGGCAACGAGCCGGGCAAGGGAGATCCCTGGGCGCCGGTGAACTGAGCCCGGCAGGCCGCGTCATCAGTCATGATGGGGAAGGGGGGTGATGGGCCTCTCTTCCCCTCTTTCATGGGGATCCGGCGCAAGGGGGCTTCTGATCGGCCCGGCGGGCACTTGCCTGCGCTCTTCATCTATTCGAGGGAGCTTGGGAGCTCATCCCACACAGAGGAGTGACACATGAATATCGCCATCCATTTTGAAATTCCGGTGCAGGATCTGACGCGAGCCATCCGCTTCTATGAAGCGCTCTTCGAGATAACCCTCGAGCGGGCGCACATAGATGACAACGAGATGGCGCTGTTCCCGCTCCTTGACGGCATGGCGGGCTGCTCCGGCGCCCTGGCAAAGGGGGAGAGTTATGTGCCGAGCCAGGATGGTACCCGGGTCTATCTGAAGGTCGCGGACATAGAGCGGGCCATGGCCCGGGCGCTGACAGCGGGAGGGGAGTGTCTCTATACCATCACCCGGGTGGGGGAGCACATTCGGGTGGCCGAGATCAGGGATTGCGAAGGCAATCGCATCGCCCTGCAGGAGGGGCCCTGAGTGTTATTCATCCCGTGCATGGGGGTTGTTGAATCATTCATGTGATAAATGATGGTGGCGAATTTCCCCTTTTGGGGGGAGGCCAGGGTCGTCGGCCCCGCGGCGGGGCCCCGGGATGGTCAGTTGCCGCCGCCCGGATCCCGTGCTACTTCATCTGGTGCGGCAAGGAGTCAAGATCCACTTAGCCCCGTCTGCCGCTCAGCACTCAAGGAGGCATCATGGAAGGTCATTGTCTGTGTGGCGGGATCACCGTTTCAAGCGGCGATCACAAGGAGGTCAACCTGTGTCACTGCGCCATGTGCCGGCGCTGGTCCGGCGGGCCCATGTTCGCGGTGCATGGCGGCAAGGGGGTCAGTTTCAAGGGGCTCAGCCCTGTGGCCTACCGCTCGTCCGAGTGGGCGGAGCGCGGCTTCTGCCCCACCTGCGGCACCCACCTTTTCTACCATCTGTTGCCGACGGACGAGTACATCCTCTGTGCCGGGCTGTTTCAGGAACAGGCGTTCGAGCTCACCGGGCAGATCTTTATCGACGAGAAACCGGACTTCTACGAGCTTAAAAACGACACCCCGACCCTGACCGGGCAGCAGGTGTTCGAGCAGTTCGCCCCCAAACCCTGAGCCCGTCGCTGCGCCAGCAGTGTCGGCAAAACCCCAAGGAGACTGTCATGGATGAGCAACAGAAGGTGAGGGGGCCTGCCTCCTATTTTCCCTCCATCGAGAAAACCTATGGGCAGCCGATTGCCTACTGGCTGGCCCTGCTGGCGGGCCGGGAGGAGCGCAAACACATGGCGCTGGTGGCCTGGCTCAAGGCCGAGCACGGCCTGGGCCACGGCCATGCCAATGCCCTGGTGGCCCACTTTTTGGCGCAGCCCGATGCGCCTGGCGTGGCATAAAAATGCCGCAACGTAGGAAAGGCAGAGGAGAAGAGGGATGAAGATAAGCGTCAGCGTCCGGGTCGAGCGGCCACTCGCTCTGGTATGGGAGGGGTGGAACACTCCCGCCAGCATCATGGCATGGAATGCCGCCTCCCCCGAGTGGCACTGCCCCGGCAGTCGGGTGGATCTGCGGGTCGGCGGGCTTTTCTGTCACCGTATGGCCGCCCGGGATGGCAGCATGGGGTTTGATTTCGAGGGCACCTTCACCGAGGTGGTGCCCCTAACCTCCCTGGGTTACGTCATGGACGATGGCCGCGCCGTCAGGGTGACGTTCGTGGAGGAGCAGGGAGGCACCCGGGTGCACGAGGAGTTCGACGCCGAATCCGAACACAGCGACGAGCAGCAGCGTGCCGGCTGGCAGAGCATACTCGACAACTTCAAACGCTATATGGAAAGCGCGCCCTGAGACGCGCTTTTCGATCAACCTTCTCCTGCCCGGCGCCGGGCTACTCCTCGATATCCAGCAGCACCAGAATGGCGCTCTCGCCCCCCCATTCCCCCGCGGGGCCTGATGGAAGGCGCGCACATTGGGGTGCTGGGCCAGCCAGCTCGGAATGCGCTGCTTGAGCACATGTTTGCCGATGCCGTGCATCACGGAGGCGACGTGAATGTTCTCTTTCTGGCACAGGGTGAGCAGGGCGGCCAGCTCCTGCTTGGCCTGGAGCTGACTCATGCCATGGAGATCCAGATAGATCTCCGGCGGATAGAGGCCGCGCTTGAGCTTTTTCAGCTCGAATTTTGACACGTCTTCACGCACAAATCGGGTCGGGCCCTCTTCGTCCAGATGAGGCTGGTACTCGTCGCTGAAAAAGTGGTCAACCCCAAGCTTTTCGCGGCTTTCGCGCAGTTCGCGTTTCTGCTTGACCGGGCTTGAGGAGGCCCTTATGGTATCTTGCTTAATTTTCCGGGTACCTTTGACAGCATCACGAAACAGCAGGCTTTCCTCGTCTGTGGGTGAGGGCGATTTTTTCATCAGGTACTCGTCTTGCTCGCTGTATAGAATTCTCGGGCCGGATATTACTCGACTTGGAGGTGGATTTGGACAAGATATTTATCGACGAGGTGGTTGCCGAGATGCACACCATCCAGGACATGTTGCGCTGGGCCATGAGTCGTTTCAACGACGCCGGGATCTTCTACGGACATGGTACCGACAACGCCTGGGATGAGGCCGTGCAACTGGTGCTGCCCGCGTTACATCTGCCGCCGGACGTGGATCCGGGCATGCGCCACTCCCGCCTGACCACCAGCGAGCGCCACCGCATCGCCGAGCTGATCATCCGCCGGGTACAGGAGCGGGTGCCTGCCGCCTACCTGACCAACAAGGCCTGGTACGCGGGTTGGGAGTTCTACGTGGACGAGCGGGTGCTGATCCCGCGCTCCCCCATCGCCGAGATGGTGGCTAACCGCTTCGCCCCCTTCCTCAAACATGAACCGACCCGGATCATGGATCTCTGCACCGGCTCGGGTTGCATCGCCATCATCATGGCCCACGAGTTCCCCCATGCGGAAGTGGATGCCATCGACATCAGCGTCGATGCCCTCAACGTGGCCGAGCGCAACATCAACGACCATGGCCTCGAGCAGCAGGTCATCCCGATCCGCTCCGATCTGATGCGCGACCTGCCCGCCGGCGACAAGTACGATCTCATCGTCTCCAACCCGCCCTATGTGGACTCCGAGGACATGTCGGACTTGCCGGAGGAGTTTCGCCACGAGCCGGAGCTGGCGCTGGCATCGGGCTCCGATGGCCTCAAGCTCACCAAGCGCATCCTGGCCAACGCCGCGGACTTCCTCAAGGATGACGGTGTGCTGGTGGTCGAGGTGGGCAACAGCATGATCCACCTGGAAGCCCAATTCCCCGAGGTGCCCTTTACCTGGGTCGAGTTCGAGAACGGCGGTCACGGCGTCTTCGTGATGACCCGCGCCGAGCTGGTGCAGTACCAGGCCCATTTCGCGATTTACAAGAGCTAAGCAGCAAGGAGCACCCATGGCAGGGAACAGTTTTGGCCAACTCTTTCGGGTCACCACCTTCGGCGAGAGCCACGGCCTGGCGCTCGGCGCCGTGGTCGACGGTTGCCCCCCGGGGCTGGAGATAAGCGAAGCGGATCTGCAAATCGATCTGGACAGGCGCAAGCCCGGCACCTCCCGCTATACCACCCAGCGCCGCGAAGCGGATGAGGTGAAGATCCTGGCCGGGGTGTTCGAGGGACGCACCACGGGTACCTCCATCGGGCTCTTGATCGAGAACACCGATCAGCGCTCCAAGGACTACTCCGAGATCAAGGATCTGTTCCGTCCGGGCCACGCCGACTACACCTATCACCAGAAGTACGGTCAGCGTGACTACCGCGGCGGTGGCCGCTCCTCGGCGCGCGAGACCGCCATGCGGGTGGCGGCGGGGGCCATCGCCAAGAAGTACCTCAAGCAGATGCACGGCATCGAGATAGTGGGCTTCCTCTCCCAGCTCGGCCCCATCAAGGCCGAGGCCTTCGACGCGAGCCAGATCGAGCAGAACCCCTTCTTCTTCCCCGATGCGGGCAAGCTGGAGGCCCTCGACGAGTACATGCGGGCGCTCAAGAAAGAGGGCAACAGCATAGGCGCCAAGGTGGCTGTCATTGCGCGCAACGTGCCTGTGGGTCTGGGTGAGCCGGTGTTCGACCGGCTCGACGCCGACATTGCCCACGCCATGATGGGCATCAATGCGGTGAAAGGGGTCGAGATAGGTGACGGTTTCGCCGTGGTGGAGCAAAAAGGCTCGGAGCATCGCGACGAGATGACCCCGGCCGGCTTTGCCAGCAACCATGCGGGCGGCATCCTCGGCGGCATCTCCTCCGGCCAGGACATAGTGGTGAGCATGGCGCTCAAGCCCACCTCCAGCATCACTGTGCCGGGCAAGACCATCAACACCAGCGGCGAGGCCACCGAGATGATCACCAAGGGGCGCCACGATCCTTGTGTCGGCATCCGTGCCGTGCCCATCGCCGAGGCCATGCTGGCCCTGGTGCTGATGGATCACCTGCTGCGCCACCGTGCCCAGAACCAGGGCGTGCATACCCAGACCCCGCTGCTGCGCTGATCTGCAAGCAGCGCTGTCAGCTGATCAGTGGTGCAGCCGTGACACAGTCAAAAGGCGACCTCAGGGTCGCCTTTTTCATGGGTATTCATCGGTGCAATGTCAGGGTCGGGGGACCTTCAGCCCCGGGTTGTCGAGGCGGCACACCGGCGGGGCGGCGCCACGTCACGGCCGGGTGGGGGCATGGCGGCATCGATTGACCCGGGCGAGCTGCGCATCGCTCACCGCCTGGCTGGCAAACATCAGGCTGACCGGCTGGTGGTGCAACAGCAACTGGCAGCGGATAAAGCCGTCGGCCCCCAGCTGGGCCAGCCGGTAGCGGGCGTATTGCCACTCCATGATGACGCCATCGAGACGGCGGGCCAGCAGCAGATCGATCAGTCGGTCATCCGCGTTGTATTCGCTCGCCATTTTAAGGGCGGGACAGCTATCCATCTGATGCATGGGGCGGGTGCCGCGCAGCTTGCCAAGACGCAGCTGGCTTTGCTGGCAAAGCTGCGAACAGGTATCCCCAGCCAGGGATCCGCTGGCCCGGGATGGGGTTGTTGCTCAGCAGCACGAAGCTGGCGCGTCTGATAGGGCACCGAGAAGCGGGCAAAGGCGCGCCGCTCCGGCAGTCTTCAGGGCCCCCATGGCCACGTCCAGCTGCTGCTGCTCCAGCAGATGCATGGCCCGCGCCCAGGGCAGGTTGCGAAAGTGGGATTCCAGCCCCCGCCCACTCAGGATCTGGCGGGTCAGGGTGACGTCCAGCCCATCCGAGCTCCCTTCGGGGATCTATGTAACTGAACGGGGGCCAGTGGCTCCAGGCCACCGACAGTGGGCTCTCCTGCAGCGCCAAGGGGCCCAACTGCGAACAGGAGAGCAAGGCCAATGCCAGTGGATAGCGGTCTGGATAACACGCATGAACCTGAACCTCCTTGTTCAGTGACGGATGTAGGCGGTACGCGCCGTTAATGGCATCAGGGGCCCTGATTCGAATGCGTCTTGTGCGCCATTCTGCCGGGCGGGGACATAGCCTGCTTTTGGCAAACATGCTGGGAGGCATATCACATTTTCCTCGTCTAAGTGCGCCAACTCCGTTAGACTGCGCCTCTATTCTTTCCCCTTTGCTCTGCTCCCCGGGGAAATCGTTGTTTTCTCTATAGGCCCAGATCCTGTGAGATGGCATCGGCTCAGCAGAGGAGCCCCACCACAGATCCCCGGCGCCCCTATCCCTAGCAGGTAATTATGAGTTTTACTTCCCTCGGTCTGGCCGAACCCTTGTTGCGTGCCGTTGCCGAGCAAGGCTACGACACCCCGTCTCCCATCCAGCAACAAGCGATCCCGGCCGTCCTGGCTGGCCGTGACCTGATGGCCGCCGCCCAGACCGGGACCGGCAAGACCGCAGGCTTTACCCTGCCGATGCTGCAGCGCCTCACCGAGAGCAAGCGCAAAGTATCCCCGAACCGCATTCGTGCCCTGGTGCTGACTCCGACCCGCGAGCTGGCTGCCCAGGTGGGCGAGAGCGTGCGCAACTACGGCAAGCACCTGCCGATCCGCAGCCACGTCGTCTTCGGCGGCGTCAGCATCAACCCGCAGATGATGGCAACCCGCCGTGGTCTGGACGTGCTGGTGGCCTGCCCGGGCCGCCTGATGGATCTCTACAACCAGAACGCCGTCAAGTTCGACGAAGTCGAGATCCTGGTGCTGGACGAAGCGGACCGCATGCTCGACATGGGCTTCATCCGCGACATCCGCAAGATCCTCGCCCTGATGCCGAAGAAGCGCCAGAACCTGCTCTTCTCCGCCACCTTCGCCGACGAGATCCGCGAGCTGGCCACCGGCCTGCTGGACAACCCGGCGGTGATCGAAGTGGCCCCGCGCAACAGCACCGCCGAGCGTATCGAGCAGCTGGTGCACCCCTGTGACAAGGCCAACAAGATCGCGCTCTTGAGCCACCTGGTCACCAGCAACGACTGGCAGCAGGTACTGGTGTTCACCCGTACCAAGCACATGGCCAACCGTGTTGCCGAGACCCTCGACAAGAACGGCGTCAGCGCCGCCGCCATCCACGGCAACAAGAGCCAGGGTGCCCGTACCCGTGCCCTGGCCGGTTTCAAGGAAGGCAGCGTCAAGGTGCTGGTGGCGACCGACATCGCCGCCCGTGGTCTGGACATCGACAAGTTGCCGCAAGTGGTCAACTTCGAGCTGCCCAACGTGGCGGAAGACTATGTGCACCGTATCGGTCGTACCGGCCGTGCCGGCGCCGCCGGTCACGCCATCTCCCTGGTGGCGGCCGATGAAGGCAAGCTCATCAAGGCCATCGAGCGTCTGACCAAGCAGAACATCAAGTGCGAGCAGGTGGCTGGCTTTGAAGCCTCCCGCGAGACCCTGGACAACATCGCCCGTGGCATTGGCGCGCCGCTGCGCAAAGAGCCGCGCGATCCGAGCGAAGAGCGCCGTGCGCCGCGCCCGCAGGGTCAGCGTCAGGGGGCCGGTCGCTCCGGCAATGCTGGCGGTGCACGCACCGGTGGCAACGCGGGCAAGCCCAAGCCGCAAGGTGGCCAGCGTCCCGCCGAGGGTGCCGCCAAACCGGCTCAGGCCCGTCGTCCCCGCCGCGCCAGCCACAACCAGTAAGCGGCTCGGGAGCCAGGCTCCCCGGCTGTTCGGTTGCTAAAAAAGCCCCGCCAATCTGGCGGGGCTTTTGTCTTTCTGGCCGGTCGTGAAGCGGTCAAGAGATGAGCGCCGTGATCAAGATATGGGCCGCACTCACCAGGATCACGCTGAAGGTCAGCCCCATCCCCGCCACCCGATAGCGGAAGTTCTCCGGCGTGCGGCTCATGCCAAAGGCGTGGCAGAGGCGGCCGCACAACAAGCTGGCTCCCAGCAGATGGACAAGCCAGGGGGTCTGGCTCCGAGGCTTCGACAAAATAGATGAGCAGCAGGGCCAGGGGAACATACTCGGCAAAGTTGGCATGCACCCGCATGGCTCGCAGCATGGCGGGATCTTCCCCGTGCCCCAGCGCCACCCCGCGGCTGTGGCGGGTGCGAATGGTGCGCACGCTGAGCAACACAAAGAGCAGGGCGAGCAGGGCTGCGTAGATGGGCACTATGGTCATGGTATCTGGCTCTCGAGTGGATGTGTTTGCTTTGATATTGCTTGGCGCCTCAATGGCTTGACTCTGAGGGTAGCAGCAAGATGTGGCGAGTTGGCGAGAAACCCGAAGCATCATTGCCACCCTTGCTGCTGTTTGTCAGCCAGTGCAAAACCTATGGTCTGCCTTATAGCTTTACTGATTATCTGATGCTGGTGGACTGGACAGGTCGCTCCATAAGAGCAGACAAGCGTGGCCATATTTCAGCTATCTTGCTTCCATCCTGTCGCGGTTGGGGCTGGATGAGATTCGCTGGCTGAAGCGGGTGACGCTGCTCAGCTGCCAAGGCAACAGAGTGGTGGGTGAAGGGACTATTGCCAGTGATTTGCCCGACACTGTGGCCAGCAGCGGTGTCACCAGCCGCTACTTTGATGCGTCAGCCCCTGCTTTATCTCAAAATCAGACATTTCCCTTGTGTTGGTCATGGTCTGTCTAAATAAGGGGTTCCAACCCAATCTGACCAGTTTGCCTTCTCCGCGCATATCCCTTGCATCGACATCCATCACAGCAGAGATAACCAACCAAGACGCACCGCTCAGAAAGGTGGTAAAAAGGTGGGTGTCCTAAATACTTCGTTTAAAGCCAGTTTGCTCTCCAATATTCAGGGGGAAGTGGGTAAGTCCACTGCCAACTGGATAGGGGATCAAGGCATTAAATTTGATGCTGCCAACAGCCCGTTGGTAGAGGCTGGGAAAATCGCCGCCCATGGGATGACCAGCGGCGCCATTGCCGAGATCACCGGTGGCAACTTTGCGGCGGGGGCTGCAGGCGGTGCCATGTCGGAACTAGCCAGCAGTTGGAGCATGCAGGCCTTTGACAACCCAGAGCATCAAGTTGCCTTGAACAAGTTGTTGGGTGGTCTTGCAGCATCCGCAGTTACTGGAGATGAAAACAATTTTGACACCGGCGCAGACCGGGCGGAGACGGTGCATAGGTATAACTACCTCAGCCACCAACAAAAGGCACAAAGAGATAAAGAGTTGTCTAACTGCACCACCCCCTAAGCCTGTTTGCAAACTCGGGTTAAATGGGCTGCTATCGATCTGGGACAGGATGGGAGCTTTGCGGCGGGAATGGCTGCGGGAGTACCTGCCAGTCTGTATGAAACGGCTGAAGGGATAGTGAAAGCAGCCAGCAGCCCCATAGAAACCCTTGATGCGCTGAAGGCACTGTTTAACAGTGGTGATGCATTGGGAAAAGTCTCGGATGTAATGAAGCAATCTTACATTGCACGGATCGAGAAGCTGAAAGCTGAATACCAGAAAGCCGGAGTCAGCGGCTCATTCAACGCTGGGGTTGAAAGCGGTAAGCTGGTGACCGATATCGCGGGTCTGGTTGCTGGCGGTGCCGGTTTGGCGAAAGGTGGGGTTCTGGTTGTCACTAAAGTGACGGGCAAGGCCACTTCGGTTGCTTTGGATGCGTTAGGCGGAGGGCTGACCAGCTATGAGTTGCTGGTCAAAAATGGTGGCACATTTGCCAGCAATGGCCGTCCTCTGATGGATTTTCGGACGTTAACCAATGCGCAAAAAGGGGTAATTGGCGATGTGTTGGTTCGCAGAAGATCCAGCAGGCTATCCCTGGTGCGCAGGAAATAGGCCGAGTTCCCGGAGTGGGTCAAACTGGTATTGATGGTTTGTACAAAATCGATAAACCGGGTGTGGATTATCTTGTGGTGGAGTATAAGTTCGGCTCGTCAAAACAAGGGATGACCAAGGATGGTTTACAAGGGAGTGATGGTTGGCTATTGGGTAGTAAGACTAATTACAACCGAATATTAGAGTCGGCTGGAAACAATGAGCGCTTAGCCGACAATATAATTAAATCAATGGATGCAGGTAGAATAGAGAAGTGGTTGGTGCATACGGATCCTCACGGTAGAGTGACTGTTGGTATTATGGGCAAGGATGGGAAACTTATTTCAAATTCCGATGTGTCATAAAAAATAATGGGGAATAAGAAATGATTAGAGCGACTGAAGGAAGTCAGCATTACTGGGATGAGTGGGTAATTTATGGCGATGAGTCTATAGCTGATTTTTTTAGTCAGAGCTGTTTGCCATCAGAAAATAAAGAGTATAGGCCTCAATTTTTATTTGAAATAGTGAAAAAAAATTGGCACCAAATACTTCGCCGCTATTCACGAGGTGATGGCATTAAAGAGCTGGCCCAATATTTTCCGCCCTTGCTAGACGCTTGGGAGGAGTCCGAACGATTGGGCCGAGACGTTTTTACCGAGCAACAGCAATACACTCGTCATGCTTGGCAAGTAAACCTTGACCATTATATCGTCTGCTTCTGGCTTGTTGGATTGGCGTTGGCGTTGGAAATCCCCGATGAACAGTGGCAACGTTTACTGGCGTTGATTGGCAATGAGGGCGAGGATGCTTTGCTTGATCGAGTGATCGCCAGCCGCCAGCAAGGGCGAACAATTGGCGAAGCGCTCTGCCACCCCAAGCCTTATCAGCGGTTACTTAACGCCATAGATGCTCCCGTAGAGCAACAGCCGTGTCTACTGGCTGAGTTTGTTGAAAACTGGTACCGAGAGCTGGACCGCCCCGCTAAACCGGGGAATGTACCAGCCACTGCTATGTATGAGCGTCCATATTGGTATACCTATGGCGATAAGAATTTTGAGGGGGGCGCATATTTTGGACGGTGGTGTGTAGAGGCTGTTGCAGCAGTCAAAGCATTTGGATTGGATGATAGTTTGTGCCTTGGCCATGAACATTACCCTGGCGATTTATTGCGCCCGGATGGGCCGAGTACTCACCCAGTGCTCCCCGAGGCCGAAGAACAACCGGAGGTTTCTTCTCTTGCCACAATACCAGCCAAAAACTGGTTCAAGAAGTTGTTAGGGCAGTAAGGGCGTATTGGAACACACATCTTTTTGATAGAGCCCCGCCATTTGGCGGGGCTTCTTGTTCCAGGGGCTGGGAGTCGTCACTCCCCATAGAGTCTGATCTGCAGCACATTGGCGATGGCGCTGCCGTTCCAGTGGTATTCCAGATGCTGGGTCTGGTGAATCTTGGTGATAAGGCGGGGGCGGTAGAGCACATAGCAGTCGTGGCCGCTGTGGCGCACCGAGCGGTAGTGGATGCCGTCCGCCCCGCCGCGCTTCTGCTCCTGGGCGAAGGCCTGGGAGTGGCCATAGTCGGTGGCGTGATAGAGGGGGGAGGTGAGGTAACCATCCCCCCGGATGTCGACGAGCTTGGCGCAAAACTCGGTGTGCAGCACCCGCATCTGCAGCTTCTGGGGCGGTTCATTGGTGTAGCCGAAGACCCGCTCCTGGTGATAGACGGTCTCTTTCACCGCGGTGTCGAGCAGGGGGGCGCAGTAGTAGCCGCCAAAGTCCCCCGTCGTGAAGCGGGCCCCCTCCGGATTGAGGTGGGTGAAGGCGGCCATCACATAGTTGCCACCGGCCAGTCCCACCAGCCAATCCTCTTTCGGTACTCGCGCCAGCTCCCCGGCCTCTTCCCGCAGGCGATCGTTGGTCAGGGCCTCGACGGCCCAGACCGCCTCCAGCTCGTCCGCGTTGGCCACGTCCTCATAGAGGCAGATGGGGGGATAGCGGCTAGGGATGATGCGAAAGGCCTGCTGATCCTGCAGCTCGCTCGATTGCGGCATCGCGGACATCAGGCCATGCCTCCACGCCAGGCGTGCAGGCGGTTGGCCACTTCATAGAGATCGGCTACGCGGCCCCCCTGCATGACATCCATGGCGCTGCGCCCGGCGAAGAAGGGGTGGCTGCTCGGCTTGCGCACCCAGCCGTAGATGCTCTCATCGACGCTGAACAGCACCCGCAGGCTCTTGTGGATGTTGAGGATGTAGCTCATCCGCTCCTGCAGATCGGCGCTGAGCCGGATGCCACCGCTCGCCTCCTTGTACTTGCTCAAGGTCGAACGGGAAGAGATACCGAGCAGGGTCAGCTGTTCATCCGTGCTGCACCGCCATTTGTCCAGAATGCGGAACACCACCGGCAGCGCCTTGCTGGGATCGACGGCAGTGTCCCGGTGGTTGGCTTGTGCTGTGGCGACCATGGCTCCTCCTTATGGGTTGTATCGGGGCGAACCTCGGTGTGAGTTTGCCTTGTCCTCAGTATGGCGAAGTTGTCCATATATGTACACATATGTGGCATTTTGTTCACATCGGGACGCGGGTAGAGATGGGGCGGCAGGTGCGGCGTCCCATCGCTGGGCGGGCAAATGACGAGAGGCCCCGCCAACCAGGTTGGCGGGGCCTCTCGCGCGGGACAGGGAAAGGTTGCGGCTTAGAGCGCGGGCAGCATGCCGAGGCTGACGCTCACCTGGACGCCAACGATCAGCACCCCCATGGCGCCGGCCAGGCCCAGGGCCAGCACGCCGCCCGGGACACGGTAGTGGTGCGCCTCGGCCTGCTTGCGGCTCTGCCACACCAGGGCCACCGGCAGCAGCACCGCCAGCACCGCCAGGGCAATGGCGGCGTAACCCAGCGCCATGATGAAGCCTTGCGGGAAGTAGAGCGCGAACAGCAGAGGGGGCACGAAGGTGATCATGCCGGTCTGGCTGCGGCCCTGCCAGTTGTCCTTGCGGCGGGTGACCTTGGCCATGAAGTCAAAGAGCCCCAGGGTCACCCCGAGGAAGGAGGTGGCGAGCGCCAGATCTGCAAACAGGTGCATCGCCTGATTGAACGCCGGCCAGCTGACCAGGTTGCCGACGCTGGCGAGCAGGCTGTCGAGCGCCCCGCCGGTCTGGATCAGGGTCTGCTGACCGAGCAGGCCGAGGATGGCTACCTGCCACAGCACATAGAGGATGAGCGGTAGGGCAGAGCCCCACACAAAGACCCTGCGCAGCTGCTTGGGGCAGTCGCCCAGGTAGAGCATGACGCTCGGGATGGAGCCGTGGAAGCCGAACGAGGTGAAGATGACCGGCAGGCCCGCCAGCAGCAAGCCCTGACCGAGCGGCATGGAGAGCAGATGTTGCCCCTCGGCGCGGGGCAGCAGCAGTGCCAGCACCCCTACCATGATCACCAGTTTGACGGTGAACATCAGTCGATTGAGGTAATCCACCTGTTTGGTGCCGACGCACACCATGCCGCCAAACAGCAGGGTGAAGGCCCAGGCCGCCTGCTCCTGGCTGACGGTGGTGCCCGCATCCGCCAGCGCCTGTGCCAGCAGGCTGCTGCCGCCGCTGATGTAGGCGGAGGCCAGGGAGTAGAACAGCATCAGTATGCAGAAGGAGGCGATGCGCTTGCCCCAGGGGCCGAGCAGGTGATCCGCCAACTGGTGCAGGTACCACTTGCCGGTATTGAGGCTGGCCTCCACCTGCAGCATGGCGGTGAAGGCCATCAGGGCCCAGAGCCCGACCATCAGCAGCAAGGTGGCGGGGCCGCCGAGCGACGAGGAGGCCAGCGGCAGGGCGAGCATGCCGGCGCCTATGGTGGTGCCGGCTATCAGCAGGGTGCAACCCAGGGTTTTGGTGTTCATGGTGTCCATCCGAATCGAGAAACTGCGCCGTTAAAAGCAGTGTCAGTGGCGTGTCGGCAGGCGCCTCCGGGGATAAGGGAGGCTAGCAATATCGGAGTGAACCCATCGTTACGAAAACCTGTGGGTTGTAAAAGATGGTTGCCACGTTAGCGGATCAAAATAGTTGGATACAAGCGTGTTAAAGGCGGTTTTTGTACTGGCGGTGGGCATAGAATAAGTGGAAATAAAAGATGACAGGAGTGCGGGGGTTTGACTGGTGAAAAAACGCGCCGGCTGGCGGACCTGGTCGCAGTTTATACGGCGCACGACTGTTTCTCGTAGGAGAGGATCTAGCGGCGGCGCTTGAGGGTGCGGCTCACATAGTGCAGACCGCAGCTGTATTCGCCGTTCACCGCCTTGAGGCCAGCTCCAGCGCCTGGCTGCCAGGGCGTCGTGCTGCTGGGGCAGGGAGTTGATGCCAAAGGGGAGGAAGTCGAGCAGGCGATCGTCCCCGAAGGTGGCCATGGCCAGCCGGCTCATATCGGTCTCTTGTTCCTGCTCTAACCCAGCAAGTTTGTCGAGCACCCCCTCCATCAGGATGTAGGAGGTGGTGATCAGCGCCTCCGGGCAGCTTGACCGAGCTGCTGATGCAGCGTTTGATCAGGCGGTAGCCCTCGAGGCGGGAGAAGTCGGCCCCTCGCACACAGATGGCAAGCCGTGCTGTGGCTGGCGACGCCTGCTCGAAACCGGCGCGGCGCTCCTGGCTGATCGTAAGGCCCGGCAGCGCTGTGATCAGGGCCACGTGGCGAAGGGCGGGGGTGAGCAGGGAGGCGGTGAGATCGCAGCTCGCCTTCTGGTTTTCACTCGCCACAGTGATGAAGTGCTCGGCGGCCAGGGCCCGGTCTATGGCCAGGATCTGCACGCCATGGGTCTGCTGCTCCCGATAGAAGGGGTCCGCCGGCGGCAGGCAGCTCGCCACCAGCAGGGCATCCACATGGCGGCTGACCAGCATTCGGGCCAGCTCCTTCTCGGTCTCCGGCTCGTCTTCCGAGCAGACGATCAGCAGCTGATAGCCCTGAGCCCGGGCGCCTTGCTCGAGGCGCTTGGCGAGCTTGGCGTAACTGGCGTTCTCAAGGTCCGGCAGGATGAAGCCCAGGGTCCTGGTCTGGCCACCGCGCAGGGAGGCGGCGCGGCTGTCCGGCTGATAGTTGTGGGCCAGGAC
Source organism: Aeromonas ichthyocola (assembly GCF_046087985.1). NCBI lineage: Bacteria > Pseudomonadati > Pseudomonadota > Gammaproteobacteria > Aeromonadales > Aeromonadaceae > Aeromonas > Aeromonas ichthyocola. The sequence continues at coordinate 363,936 of NZ_JBJSWH010000003.1, read as the reverse complement.
CACGGCCATCACCTTGTCACGGGTGGCCTGGCTGATGCGATATTGATCCGCCTTGCCGTTGATCACATAGCTGGCGGTGGTACGCGAGACACCGGCCAGGGCGGCGATTTCATCCAGTTTCATCATATTGGCTCTGTTTGAGTTGCAAGGCCCGCGACGGTTTCAGGTGGGGGCACCGAAAAGTGTGCGCGGGATCATATCATTGAAAAGCACTCTCAGTGGGATCTTGAACAATTGGCTGAAACGATTCAGTCTGAGTGTAAGTGAAACGATTCAGCTTGTCAGTAAGCGATGAATGTTCGACCAGGAAATGCCGCAGCGGCATCCCTGGGGGAAGATTCCCGTCTATTGTCAGCAGGCAAATTACCCGAAATCCAAGTTGAGTTGAGCCGGTGTGCCGCGAGGCGAAGCCGGACCTGATGGAGAATCTCTATGTTGAAGTTGGCGCGACAGCAAATCCTGCTGGGACAATCGGTGACGACCAAGGCGGACGCCATCGCCCTGCTGGCAGGCAAATTGACCGAAGCGGGTCTGGTGGAAGCCGGTTATGTGGATGGCATGCTGGCGCGGGAAGCCCAGCACGCCACCTACCTTGGCAGCGGCATCGCCATTCCTCACGGCACCACGGACACCCGCCATCTGGTCAAGAGCACAGGTGTCATGGTGGCCCAGTTCCCCCAGGGCATCGAGTGGGATGAGGGGCAGACTGCCTATGTGGCCATCGGCATCGCCGCCAAGTCCGACGAGCATCTGGGCATCCTGCGCCAGCTCACCCATGTACTGGGTGACGAGCAGGCGGCCGAGGCCCTTAAAAATGCCACCGATGCCGACACCATCATCAATATCCTGACCGGGGCAACGACCGCCAAAGAGGTGCAATACCTGACCCTGGCGGACTTCCCGGCCGACGATCGCGACCAGCTGCTGCTGGGAGCCGCCGCCCGCGCCAAATCCGCCGGCTGGGGGGAGGCCGCCATGGTGACCTCCCTGCTGGCAAGCGAGCCGGCCTATCTGGGGGATGGCGTCTGGCTGGCCCGTGCGCAAGCGGCCCAGACCGGCTGGGTCGTGGCGATTCCGAGCAGTGCGCTGAGCGCAGGGGAGCTGCCGGTCAGCGCCCTGTTGCTGCTGTGCGCCGCAGACAGCAGCCATCTGCCCCAGCTGGATAACTTGGCCAAGTTGGCTGCCGCCGGTCAGCTCGCAACTCTTGCCGGCAGCGACGGTCTGGCCATGCTGCAATCGGGCCCGGCGAGCGGTCTCTCAGAGACCTTCACCATCATCAACCCCCATGGCCTGCATGCCCGCCCGGGCGCCATGCTGGTCAAGGTGGCCAAGGAGTTTGCATCCGACATCCGGGTGGCGAACCTGGATGGCAGCGGCGAAGCCGTCTCCGCCAAGAGCCTGATGAAGGTCATCGGCCTTGGTGTCAAGTGTGGTCACCGTCTTGCGTTCCGTGCCGAAGGGGCGGATGCCGAGGCGGCCCTCAAGGGCATAGGCGAAGCCATTGCCGCCGGTCTGGGCGAGGGGGCACTCTCATGACACTAATGACCATCACCCTCAACCCAGCGCTGGATCTCACCGCCCGTCTGGGCACCATGAGCCTGGGGGAGGTGAACCTGGTGAGCGAGGCTTCCTTGCGCGCCGCGGGCAAGGGGATCAACGTCGCCATGGTCCTGAAAGATCTCGGCCGTGACGTGGGCCTGACCGGCTGGCTCGGCGAGGATAACCAGCAGAGCTTCGTCTCCCTGTTTGCCGAACGCTCACTGGCCGATCACTTCGTGCGCGTGGCGGGCAGCACCCGCATCAACGTCAAGATCTCCGAGCAATCGGGTCGGGTCACGGATCTCAATCTGCCGGGGCTCACCATCCACGAAGGGGAAGTGAGCGCGCTGGAGGCCGAGATAGAGAAACTGGCGCCGCGTGCCGACTGGTTCGTGCTGGCGGGCAGCCTGCCCAAGGGGGTCGAGCCTGGCTACTGCGCTAAGCTCATCAGCCTGCTCAAGGCCAAAGGCAAGCAGGTGATCTTCGATTGCAGCGGCGCGGCCCTGAGCGAGGGCATCAAGGCGGCGCCGACCCTGGTCAAGCCCAATCTGGAAGAACTTGAGCAATGGGCAGGTCGCCCCATCAAGACCCTGAGCGATCAGGCCGACTGTGCCCGCGCCCTGCAGGCCGCCGGTATCCCCCATGTGGTGATCTCCAATGGCGCCGACGGCCTCATCTGGTTTGGCCCCGATGCCGTCTGGCAGGCCATTCCGCCGCGCATGAATGTCGTCAGCACTGTGGGTGCCGGCGACTCCTTGGTGGCGGGGCTGGCCCATGGTCTCAGCCTTGGCTGGGCGCCGGAGCAGACCCTGCGCCTGGCCACCGCCGTCTCTGCCTTGGCGGTGAGTCAGGTGGCGGTCGGCTTTGACGATATCAAGGTACTCACCCCCTTACTCGAGCAGGTGCGCGTGCAGCGTCTGGATGACCTGGCACCGGCTCAATCCAATCCCCTTTCGATGACACACTCAGGAGATGCCCAATGAAAGCAATTCTGGTTACGGCTTGCCCGGCGGGCATTGCCACCAGCTTTCTCGCTGCAAAACGGATAGAACAGCAGGCCAAGCTGGCGGGCTGGGAGCTCACCCTCGACGTCGGCTCCAGCGTGCAGCCCCGCCAGGTTCCCTCGAAAGAGCAGATTGCCGCCGCCGAACTGGTGCTGGTAGTCGCTAGTGCCCCTGTGGATCTCGCCGCCTATGACGGCAAGCGCCTCTATCAGGGCAGCATGGATCTGGCGCTGCAGGATCCGGCCGCCCTGTTGGAAGCCGCCGCGAGCGGTGCCAGCCTCTATCGCCATCAGGCCGCGTCCGTGGTTGCCACTGCCGCTCCCAAGGCGACCACAGGTGCCAAGCGCATCGTTGCCGTCACCGCCTGCCCGACCGGCGTGGCCCACACCTTTATGTCGGCGGAAGCGCTGGAGACCATGGCCAAGCAGCTGGGCCATCAGATCCGTGTCGAGACCCAGGGTTCGGTCGGTGCCCAGAACGCCCTGACTGCGGATGAGATAGCCGCCGCCGATCTGGTGTTCCTCGCTACCGACATCGAGGTGGACATGGCCCGCTTCGATGGCAAGCCCGTCTATCGCACCAGCACGGGGGCTGCGCTCAAGAAGACCCGCGCCGAGCTCGACAAGGCCTGGACAGAGGCGAAGATCTATCGCCACAGCGGCGCCGCCGCGGTCAAGAAAGAGGAGAAGGCCGGCCCCTACAAGCACCTGCTGACCGGTGTCTCCTTCATGCTGCCCATGGTGGTGGCCGGTGGCCTCATCATCGCGCTCTCCTTCATCTTCGGCATAGAGGCGTTCAAGGAAGAGGGCACCCTGGCGGCTGCCCTGATGAAGATTGGCGGCGGCTCCGCCTTCGCCCTGATGATCCCGGTGCTGGCCGGCTACATCGCCTACTCCATCGCCGACCGTCCCGGTCTCGCCCCCGGCATGATTGGCGGTATGCTGGCAAGTTCGCTGGGCGCCGGTTTCCTCGGTGGCATAGTCGCCGGTTTCCTCGCCGGTTACAGCGCCAAGTACCTGAGTGACAAGGTGCGCCTGCCGGTGACCCTGGAAGCGCTCAAGCCCATCCTCATCATTCCGCTGTTTGCCAGCCTGTTCACCGGCCTGGTCATGATCTACGTGGTGGGCGGCCCCGTTGCCGGCATCATGAATGCCATGACAGAGTTCCTGAACAACATGGGCTCCGCCAACGCCGTGCTGCTGGGTGTCATCATAGGCGCCATGATGTGCTTCGACATGGGTGGCCCGGTCAACAAGGCGGCCTACGCCTTCGGGGTCGGCCTGCTCGCCTCCAAGACCTATGCCCCCATGGCTGCCGTGATGGCCGCTGGCATGGTGCCGGCCCTGGGGATGGGGATAGCCACCTTCCTGGCCAGCAAGAAGTTCATCAAGGCGGAGCAGGAAGCGGGCAAGGCCTCCTTCGTGCTGGGTCTGTGCTTCATCTCCGAGGGGGCCATTCCCTTCGCGGCCAAGGATCCGATGCGGGTCATCCCGGCCTGCATGGTGGGCGGTGCCCTGACAGGTGCGCTTTCCATGCTGTTCGGTTGCGAACTGGTGGCGCCCCACGGCGGTCTGTTCGTGCTCTTCATCCCGAACGCCATCAGCCACGTGATGATGTACATACTGGCGATTGCCGCAGGCTCGCTCCTGACCGGGGTCTCCTACGCCATGCTCAAGCGCGGCGAGGAGCAGGCCAAGCTGGCAACGGCCTGACTGGCATCCCTCCGATGAATGACAAGGCGGCCTGCGGGCCGCCTTTTGTTTTGGTGGGCAGGAAGGAGGGTAGGGAAGGGGTCAGAAATCCCAGCCGGGTTGCGATGGCGGCTCGACGGGGTCACCCTCTCTGGCCTTGCGGCGGGCGGCGTCGACCCGCGCCTTGCGGTTACGGCACAGGCGCATCACCTCCTGCTGCTGAGTCGGTGTCATGACCTGCCAGTTGAATCGCTCTTCCCGGCTGCGCAGGCACCCCTTGCAATATCCCTTGTTGTTCACTTCGCAGACCCCGACACAGGGGCTTGTCAGGGGGAAGATTTCGAGCTGTTCCATCCACGACCTCTCACATCTTGTCACCTTGTTATAACCCAGAAGATCCCCTTTGGAGAAATAGGGCGCCCGGGGGCGGATGGCGTTTGCTTTCCCCCGGCAAATTTGGCATCTTCCCCGCCGAACATGATGCTCGGTGTTATATGAGGACATATGAATAAACATGCGTACTGGCTTGCCGCCGCCGTCGTGGGGCTGGCCGGTTGTGCGGGCAACCCTGAACCCGCCAAGGTGCCCCAGAAGAAGGCGGGAATCCAGATGTTTTCTGAACTGCGAGGTGCCCGAGAATCTGGGCAAGCAGTATCTGGATGGTGCCCTGCCCGGGGATCTGGTGCGGGTGGAGCGGGTCAACAGTCGCCAGCGTGCCGACTACAGCAAGTTCGGCCCCCAGAGCCGACTGGTGCTGGAGCGCTCCGGCAAGATGACCCGCCGCTATGGCGAGCTCTATCGCCAGCTTTCCCGCTGGGTGGCCAATGGCGGTGATCCTGCCCATATCACCCAGTACGGCATCAGCCTGGCCCAGCTCGGCGGTGCCGATCGCATGGGCAACGTGCTCTTCACCGGCTACTACTCGCCGGTGCTGGAGGTGCGCCACCGCCCGGATGCCAAGTACAAGTACCCCATCTATGCCATGCCCAAGTGTGGTGGCCGCTGCCCGAGTCGTGCCGAGATCCATCAGGGGGCCCTGGCCAACCGTGGTCTGGAGCTGGGTTACAGCAAGTCCCTCATCGACAACTTCCTGATGGATGTGCAGGGCTCCGGCTTCGTGCACTACGGGGATGACGACAGGTTGCAGTACCTCGGCTACAGCGGCAAGAACGGCCACGGCTATGTCAGCATAGGTCGGGTGCTGATCGACCGGGGCGAGGTGCCCAAGGAGCAGATGTCCATGAAGGCCATCAAGGAGTGGGCGAACCGCCAGCCGGAGGCGAACGTCAAGGAGCTGGTGGAGCAGAACCCCTCCTACGTCTTCTTCGAACGTCGCCCCACCAACGACGTGGTGGGCGCCGCCGGCATTCCGCTGCTGCCCATGGCGGCGGTGGCCGCCGACAAGACGCTGCTGCCCATGGGGACACCTATCCTCGCGGAAGTGCCGCTGCTCGACAAAGCCGGCAACTGGACCGGCAAACACCAGCTGCGCCTGCTGATCGCGCTGGATGTGGGCGGCGCCGTGAAGAAGGGTCACCTCGATCTCTATCACGGCATGGGGGAGAAGGCCGGTGTGGCCGCGGGTCACTACAAGCACTTTGGCCGGGTCTGGAAGCTGGGCCTGCACCAGGGGCCGACCGCCGCTCCCTGGTTATGACCCTGTGAGGGTTCGGGCGCCTGCGCAGGGCGCCCTGATCAGATGACCCAACAAAAAGCCGCCGGATTGCTCCGGCGGCTTTTTGTTGGGTGCGATTCAACCTTGGGTGGGGTCAATCCTTCTGGATATCCAGCCGGATGGCACCGACCGGTTTGCAGCAGCAGGGCAGGCACTCCCCAGGGGAGACAAACGCCAGCGGCACGCTGGGGTAGTGCACTCTGCCTGCCAGCAGCGGGGTGCGGCAGGCGCCGCAATAGCCGCTGCGGCACTGGAACTCCACCCTGTGACCGTGGCGCTCCAGGGTATCCAACAGGCTCTCGCCGGGATGGGCGTGCAGGACGCCATCCTGGGTATGCACTCGTGGCGAACCCGCCTCGCTCTGCGCGGAGGCAGAGCAGGGGGCAGGGGGTAGCATGTTGGTGGCGTCACTCACGGCGCGACGTCACCGAGGTCATCAGGATAAACCTCATCACAGCTCGAAGTCACCGAGATCGTCTGCATGCACTTCGCTGTCGATCTGGCCGACCAGGTAGGAGCTCACTTCCACTTCCTGGGGGGCGACCTGCACGTTGTCGGACGACAGCCAGGTGTTGATCCAGGGGATGGGGTTTTGCTTGGCGCCGGCGAAGGCTGGCTGCAGACCGACCGCACTCATGCGCAGGTTGGTGATGTACTCCACGTACTGGCAGAGGATGTCCTTGTTCAGGCCTATCATGGAGCCGTCCTGGAACAGGTACTCGGCCCACTCCTTCTCCTGAATGGCGGCTTCCTTGAAGATCTCGAAGCAGGCTTGCTCGCACTCGGCGGCGATCTCCGCCATCTCGGGATCGTCCTGGCCGGTGCGCATCAGGTTCAGCATATGCTGGGTGCCGGTCAGGTGCAGGGCCTCGTCGCGGGCGATCATCTTGATGATCTTGGCGTTGCCTTCCATCAGCTCGCGCTCGGCGAAGGCAAAGGAGCAGGCGAAGCTGACGTAGAAGCGGATCGCCTCCAGGGCATTGACACTCATCAGGCACAGGTAGAGCTTCTTCTTCAGCCCCCGCAGGGTGATGGTCAGCTCGCGCTCACCCACCCTGTGGGTGCCTTCCCCGTGCAGATGATAGAGGGCGGTCGCCTCGATCAGATCGTCGTAGTAGTGGCTGATGGAGCCGGCACGCTTCAAGATCTGCTCGTTGGTGATGATGTCGTCGAACACCTGCCCCGGATTGTTGACGATGTTGCGGATGATGTGGGTGTAGGAGCGAGAGTGGATGGTCTCGGAGAAGGCCCAGGTCTCGATCCAGGTCTCCAGCTCCGGGATGGAGACCAGCGGCAGCAGCGCCACGTTCGGGCTGCGACCCTGGATGGAATCCAGCAGGGTCTGGTACTTCAGGTTGGAGATGAAGATGTGCTGCTCGTGGGGCGGCAGGGCCTGGTAGTCGATGCGATCGTGTGACACATCCACCTCTTCCGGACGCCAGAAGAAGGAGAGTTGCTTCTCGATCAGCCGCTCAAAGATGTCATGCTTTTGCTGATCATAACGGGCCACGTTGACCGACTGGCCGAAGAACATCGGCTCCTTGAGCTGGTCGTTCTGGGTCTGGCAGAAAGTTGAATAAGCCATGGTGATTTGAATGTCTTGAATGAGAGGAAACAGGAGGGCGGGAGCTTCATGCTCCCGCCCGGTTCATCAGATCGTGCTGCGACTTATATTTTACAAGCCCCGCCGGCGCAACCGTCGTCTTGCAGATCGGTCTGGGCATCGTCCGCACCATCACGGGTGTTGTGATAGTAGAGGGTCTTGAGGCCGTATTTGTAGGCGGTCAGCAAGTCCTTGAGCAGCTGCTTCATCGGGACCTTGTTGCCTTCGAAACGGGCCGGGTCGTAGTTGGTGTTGGCGGAGATCGCCTGATCCACAAACTTCTGCATGATACCGACCAGCTGCAGGTAACCGTCGACGCTCGGCTGCTTCCACAGCAGTTCGTACTGATCCTTCAGGCGATGGTACTCGGGCACCACCTGCTTGAGGATACCGTCCTTGGAGGCCTTGACCGAGACCAGGCCGCGCGGCGGCTCTATGCCGTTGGTGGCATTGGAGATCTGGCTGGAGGTCTCGCTCGGCATCAGGGCGGTCAGGGTGGAGTTGCGCAGACCCACTGTCTTTATCTCTTCACGCAAGGACTCCCAGTCCAGGTGCAGCGGCTCGTTGCACAGCACATCCAGATCCTTTTTATAGGTATCTATGGGCAGGATACCCTGGGCGTAGGTGGTCTCGTTGAAGGCCGGGCAGGGGCCGAACTCGCGGGCCAGCTGCACGGATGCCTTCAGCAGGTAGTACTGGATCGCCTCGAAGGTGCGGTGGGTCAGGGCCAGACCTGAGCCGTCGGAGTAGCGGGCGCCGTTCTTGGCCAGGTAGTAGGCGTAGTTGATGACGCCTATCCCCAGGGTGCGGCGGTTCATGCTGCCCTTCATCGCGGCCTTGAGCGGGTAGTCCTGATAGTCGAGCAGGGCATCCAGGGCGCGCACCGCCAGATCCGCCATCTCTTCCAGGTCTTCCAGCTTCTCGATGGCGCCGAGGTTGAAGGCAGACAGGGTGCACAGGGCGATTTCGCCCTCTTCGTCATCCACGTTGTTGAGCGGCTTGGTGGGCAGCGCAATCTCGAGACAGAGGTTGGACTGGCGCACCGGGGCCACGCTCGGATCGAAGGGGCTGTGGGTGTTGCAGTGATCCACGTTCTGGATGTAGATGCGACCAGTACCGGCGCGCTCCTGCATCATCAGGGAGAAGAGATCCACCGCCTTGAGGGTCTTCTTGCGAATGGACGGATCCTGCTCGTACTTGACGTAGAGCTGCTCGAACTTGTCCTGATCCGCGAAGAAGGCGTCGTACAGACCCGGCGCATCGGACGGGGAGAACAATGTGATGTCGCCGCCCTTGATGAGGCGCTGGTACATCAGCTTGTTGATCTGTACCCCGTAGTCCATGTGACGGACCCGGTTCTCTTCCACGCCGCGGTTGTTCTTCAGGACCAGCAGGCTCTCCACCTCGGTGTGCCACAGGGGGTAGAAGAGGGTGGCGGCACCGCCGCGCACGCCGCCCTGGGAGCAGCACTTCACGGCAGTCTGGAAGTACTTGTAGAAGGGGATGCAGCCGGTGTGGAAGGCTTCGCCGCCACGGATGGGGCTGCCCAGGCCACGGATGCGGCCGGCGTTGATGCCGATGCCTGCGCGCTGGGAGACGTAGCGCACTATGGCGCTGGCGGTGGCATTGATGGAATCCAGGCTGTCATCGCACTCGATCAGCACGCAGGAGCTGAACTGACGAGTCGGGGTGCGCACGCCGCTCATGATGGGGGTGGGCAGGGAGATCTTGAAGGTCGAGACCGCATCGTAGAAACGCTTGATGTAGTCCAGACGGGTATCTTTCGGATACTTGGAGAAGAGGCAGGCCGCCACCAGTATGTAGAGGAACTGCGGGCTCTCGTAGATCTCGCCGGTGACGCGGTTCTGCACCAGGTACTTGCCTTCGAGCTGCTTGACGGCAGCGTAGGAGAAGTCCATGTCACGCCAGTGATCCAGGTAGCCGTTCAGCTCCTCGAATTCGGCCTGGGTATAGTCGGTCAGCAGGTGCTTGTCGTACTTGCCCATGTCTACCAGACGGGCGACGTGCTGGTAGAGGTGGGGCGGCTCGAACTGGCCGTAGGCCTTCTTGCGCAGGTGGAAGATGGCCAGGCGGGCGGCCATGTACTGGTAATCCGGGCTCTGTTCGGAGATCAGGTCAGCAGCGGCCTTGATGACGGTTTCGTGGATATCGGCGGTACGGATACCGTCATAGAACTGGATGTGGGACTTGAGCTCCACCTGGGAGACCGACACGTTGTCGAGCTTCTCGGCGGCCCAGTCGAGCACGCGGTGAATTTTATCCAGATCGATGGGTTCTTTGTGGCCGTTACGCTTCGTCACAAACAAGTTCATTGGCTGATGACCTTTAGTTGATTCCCGAAAAACCATGGCGCCACGCATCCAGGGTTCCCTTCTCTAGGGTGGCCTGGGGGCGAAGTGCGCCATGAATCACAAGATATAGTGTTATTTTAAATTCGAACTACAAGATAGTGAGGTCGGCACGGCATTGCAATCTGTGGATAACGCATTAGCTGTGGATAAATTGTGGGTGTTCGGGCTCGAGTTAGTGACTGCTCACAGTGAGTGGGTTTTCATCCGTCCGATCCGGCAAATGCAAGTCCGATGATCGAAGATGGAAAATTTAAATAACTTTTTTTGCTTGCGAAAAGAGGGTGTTTTTACTAGCAAATTCAGCCTGGTTATCCCTTGTGCAGCCAGGGTCAAAAGCTGTCCTGTCCCCGCAGGCATGCAGTTGTCATCCCCTCAAAACAGGGGGCGCATCTGCGCCCCCTGTCATTGCCATTGTGCGGCTCGGTGAATGAGTGGCGTGCTCATCTGGGAACCTTCTGACGCTAAAGCTGCCCGGATGATCCATCTATAAGCGTTATGCAGAACAGTGCCGGCACAGGACTGGCTCAGCTCAGCTCGTAGCGCAGCCAGTGGTGCTGGGCCTGCCTTGTAGGGCGTCGAACTGCAGATACATACCCCGATGTTCCACTTATACCGTTTATGCAGTGCAGTGCAGTGCAGTGCTGGTCTGGCTCAGCTCAGCTCGTAGCGCAGCCAATGGTGGAGGGCCTGCACAGTGTCGAACTGCAGATCCGCCCCCCAGTCGGCGGTATCCTCGTCATCGCTCAGATAGCCCCAACCCGCCACCGCGGTACGCATGCCGGCGTTGCGCCCCGCCTCTATGTCCCGCACGTGATCCCCCACATAGAGACACTGGCTCGCCTCGACCCCGAGCCGCTCGCAGGCAAAGAACATGGGGGCGGGGTCGGGCTTGCGCACCGGCAAGGTATCGGCGCTGACCGTCACGCCGCAACTGGCCAGCGCCGGCAGGGCCGCCAAGAGCGGCTCGGTGAGAAAGCCCGGCTTGTTGGTGACTATGCCCCAGGGCAGTTTCTTCTCATCGAGCCACTCGATGAGATCCAGCATCCCCTCATAGGGACGGGTGCCGACGCAGAGGTTGGCCGCGTAATGGTCGAGCAGGGCGGTGCGAAGGCGCGTGGCCCCCAGCTCTTCCAGCAGATCGTCGCCGAGGCCCGCCTTGAGCAGCCCGAGCGCCCCGTGGGAGGTGGTCTGGCGGATGATGGCCTCGGGCAGCGGGGCAAAGCCTTCGCTTATCAGCACATGGTTGACGGCGGCACCGAGATCCGGGGCCGTGTCGAGCAGGGTGCCGTCCAGATCGAACAGCACGCAGCGCAGGGGCGCCTTGCCGGTGTTCATCAGACTGACTCCGGGCGCACGAAGGCCACCATGTAGTTGACGTCGACGTTCTTGCCGAGCTTGAAGCTGTTGGAGAGCGGTGCGTAGTGCACCCCGCTCATGTCCCGCACCAAGAGGCCCGCGGCTTCACCCATGCGACACAGCTCGGCGGGGGTGATGAACTTTTTGTGATCGTGGGTGCCCTTGGGCACCATCTTCAGCAGGTACTCGGCCCCCAGGATCATCATCAGGTAGGCTTTCGGGTTGCGATTGATGGTGGAGACGAACACCTTGCCCCCCGGACGCACCAGGGTGGCGATGGCGCGCAGCACTGAGGCCGGATCCGGCACGTGCTCCAGCATCTCCATGCAGGTGACCACATCATACTGGCCAGGGGCCTCGTCCGCGTGGGCTTCGGCGGTCATCTGGCGGTATTCGAGCTCCACCCCCTGTTCGAGGGCGTGCAGACGGGCGACCCCGAGGGGCTCCTTGCCCATGTCGATGCCGGTCACGCGAGCACCACGGCGGGCCATGCTCTCGGAGAGGATGCCGCCACCGCAGCCGATGTCGAGCACGCGTTTGCCAAACAGGCCGCCGCTCTTGTCGGTGATCCAGTCAAGGCGCACCGGGTTGATTTGATGCAGGGGTTTGAACTCGCCCTCCATGTCCCACCAGCGGGAGGCGATGGCTTCAAATTTGGCGATTTCTGTCAGATCGACATTGGCATCACTGTTCATTTTTTGATGATCCTGTGGCAGGGCGCGCAGCGGGCAGGGCGCGCGCAATCTATTGTCCTGGCGGGCATTATAACGGACGGACTTGGTCACACCAGCCCGACGTGTTACCCGGATTTGTGGCTTAAGGTATTTGGCTCAGTGTGTTACCATGTCGCGCTGTTTAAGCCAAAGAACAACTAATTAGGGATTAAGGCTTTCTATGAGCGATCTGGCCAGAGAGATCACGCCGGTCAACATCGAAGAAGAGCTCAAGAGTTCCTATCTGGATTACGCCATGAGCGTGATCGTAGGACGAGCTCTGCCGGATGTGCGTGATGGCTTGAAACCGGTTCACCGCCGCGTTCTGTTTGCTATGAACGAGTTGGGGAACGACTGGAACAAGCCCTATAAGAAATCGGCCCGTGTGGTCGGTGACGTAATCGGTAAATATCACCCGCACGGCGACAGCGCCGTGTATGACACCATTGTCCGGATGGCGCAGGATTTCTCCATGCGTTACATGCTGGTCGATGGTCAGGGCAACTTCGGCTCGGTCGATGGCGACAACGCTGCGGCCATGCGTTACACCGAAGTGCGGATGGCGCGCATCTCCCACGAGTTGCTGGCCGATCTGGACAAAGAGACAGTGGACTGGGTGCCGAACTACGACGGCACCGAGATGATCCCGGCTGTCATGCCCACCAAGGTACCCACCCTGTTGATCAACGGCTCCTCCGGTATCGCGGTGGGCATGGCGACCAACATTCCTCCTCATAACCTCACCGAGATAGTCAACGGCTGTCTGGCGTTGATCGAGAATGGCACCCTCACCATTGACGAGCTGATGACCTATGTCACCGGGCCCGATTTCCCCACCGGCGGCATCATCAACGGGCGTTCCGGCATCATACAGGCCTACCGCACCGGTCGCGGCTCCGTCTATGTGCGGGCCAAGGCCGAGGTGGAAGTGGACGAGAAGACGAGTCGCGAGACCATCATCGTTCACGAGATCCCCTATCAGGTGAACAAGGCGCGGCTGATTGAGAAGATCGCCGAGCTGGTCAAAGAGAAGAAGGTCGAGGGCATCAGTGCCCTGCGCGATGAGTCTGACAAAGACGGCATGCGCATCGTTATCGAGATCAAGCGCGGCGAGTCCGGCGAGATTGTGCTGAACAATCTCTACAAGCACACCCAGATGCAGACCACGTTCGGCATCAACATGGTGGCGCTCGATAACAACCAGCCCAAGGTGATGAACCTCAAAGAGATCCTGGATGCCTTCCTGCTGCACCGCCGTGAGGTGGTGACTCGCCGGACTGTGTTCGAACTGCGCAAGGCGCGGGATCGGGCGCACATCCTGGAAGGTCTGGCGGTGGCGCTGGCCAACATAGACCCCATCATCGAGCTGATCCGCCACAGTGCGACCCCGGCGGATGCGAAAGCGGGCCTGGTTGCCAAGGGCTGGGAACTCGGCAACGTGGCCGCCATGCTGGAAAAAGCGGGCGACGACGCGGCTCGGCCGGAGTGGCTGGAGCCGGAATTCGGTATCCGTGAAGGGCAGTACTTCCTGACCGAGATCCAGGCCCAGGCCATCCTTGACCTGCGTCTGCACAAGCTGACCGGCCTCGAGCACGAGAAGATCCTGGAAGAGTACCAATCTCTGCTGGATCTCATCGCCGAGCTGCTGTTCATCCTGGCAAGCCCGGAACGCCTGATGGAAGTGATCCGCGATGAACTGCTGGCCGTGCGCGAGCAGTATGGCGACGAGCGTCGCACCGAGATCAGCATGTCCAGTGCCGAGATCAACATCGAAGATCTGATCACCCCGGAAGACGTGGTCGTCACCCTGTCTCACCAGGGCTATGTGAAGTATCAGCCGCTCTCCGACTACGAGGCCCAGCGCCGCGGTGGTCGTGGCAAGTCGGCCACCCGGATCAAGGAAGAGGACTTTGTGGAGCGTCTGCTGGTGGCCAACACCCACGACACCATTCTGTGCTTCTCCACCCGTGGCAAGGTCTACTGGCTCAAGGTCTATCAGCTGCCGGAAGCGTCCCGTGGCGCTCGTGGTCGTCCCATCATCAACCTGCTGCCGCTGGAAGAGGGTGAGCGCATCACCGCCATCCTGCCGGTGAAGGAATATGATGCCGACAAGTACGTCTTCTTCGCCACCGCCAACGGCACCGTGAAGAAGACCAGCCTGTCCGACTTCAGCCGTCCACTCTCCTCCGGTATTCGCGCCATCAACCTCAAAGAGGGTGATGAGCTGATCGGGGTAGACATCACCGACGGCAGCAACGAGATCATGCTCTTCTCCGATGCGGGCAAGGTGGTTCGCTTCGCTGAAGGCAGCGGTCGCGCCGATGTAGCCGATGCGGATGCCAGTGATGACGTCGAGACCGACGACGACGCCGGCAACGACGATGATGGCAGCGACAACGGCGAAGGCACTGAAGGCACCGAAAGCAAGGGTACCTTCAAGGGCGTACGTCCCATGGGTCGTACCGCCGCCGGTGTCCGCGGCATCAAGCTGGCCGCTGGCGACAAGGTGGTTTCCCTTATCGTTCCGCGCGGGATCGGGGCCATCCTCACCGCCACCGAGAACGGTTACGGCAAGCGTACCGCACTCGAAGAGTACCCGACCAAGAGCCGTGGTACCCAGGGCGTTCGCTCCATCAAGGTGGACGAGCGCAACGGCAAGGTGATCGATGCGATCCAGGTCGAAGATACCGACCAGATCATGCTGATCACCAACGGCGGCACCCTGGTCCGTACTCGCGTTGCCGAGGTGAGCGTCATTGGCCGTAACACCGGCGGTGTCCGTCTGATCCGTACCGGTGAAGACGAGACAGTGGTCGGCCTGCAGCGCATCGCCGAGAGCGACGAGGAAGAGAACGACGCTCTGGTCACTGAGGGCATGGCCATCGACGGCGAGCAGGTGGAAGGGGCAGAGACTGCGCCAGACGCCGGTGCTGCCGACGATGCTGGCTCCAGCGAAGAGGGTGTGGCTGACGACGAATAATCGTTACCTGCCTCGATAAAAAAGAGCGGCCCTTGGGTCGCTCTTTTTATTTGTCCTGCCCTTGTCGCCGTTCGCTCCCGCCGTGGCGATCCACCCGAATTCTTCCGAGCCACATCGACGTGAGGGCGCCACTCTGCCCAAGTCTGGGCGCCAGTTCATTCTCATACCCAATCCTTCATCCCGACGTCATCTGGCTGTCATCCCGGCGGGACAGACTGCGGCTGTTCAGGTGGGGCATGACCAAGCGGGCCTGGCGCCTGCATCCATCAACAGGAGCATCTTATGATCAGCTGGGTAATGTGGGAGATCTGGTGGAGCCGGGGTATGGGGCGAACATCAGCAGGATTACTGACAGAGGAGCATGAGGACGAAGTGGCCCATGAGCCATCACGACTGCCCGCCGAATTGACTGCAGGGCAAGGGCACGTACGCGCCTCGGCCAAGGGGTTGATGCCCTGCTTGTCGGCATGGTTAACCTTGTGGTGCGCCGATTAAGGGGAGGCGTTGTGATCCTTGTTGATGCTGTCGTGGCGATCAGAAGAGCCGACGCTTTACCCGGCGGATAAAGCCGTCCCGCCGCAGCTGAAGATGGCGCTTGCCCAGGCCCAAACGTTTGTTGATAAGCCGAAAGCGCTGGGCGAGCAAGTCCGCAAACTGGCCCTCACCGCGCATGCGGGTGCCAAAGGCGGGGCTGTTGAGCCCGCCATCCCGACTGGCTCGCAACTGGTTCAGGATGGCCTCCTTCTGGCCGGGGTAGTGCTCCTCCAGCCAGTCGCTGAACAGGATGGTCAGCCGCGGGCAATCGCAGCAGTATGTAGTCGGCGCTCTGGGCGCCGGCTTCGGCTGCCGCCTTGATGATATGCTCGAGCTCAGGTTCGTTGAGGCGCGGGATCATGGGGCGCCGCCAGCACGCCGACCGGTACTCCTGCCTGTGCCAGCTTTTCAATCACCTTGAGCCGACCCGTGCCTGTGCTTGCTCTGGGTTCCAGCTGACGGCGAAAGGTTTCATTTAATGTCGTCACCGACACCTATCACCTGGCACAGCCCCTCCCGGGCCAGCTCGGCCAGCAGATCGAGATCGCGCAATATCATGGCGCTCTTGGTGATGATCCCCACCGGGTGGCGATGGGCCAGCATCACCTCCAGCAGCTCGCGGGTGAGGCGATAGTGGTGCTCTATGGGCTGGTAGGGATCGGTATTGGCCCCGAGCACTATGGTCTGCGGCTGATAGCCGGGTTTGGCAAACTCCCGGCGCAGCAGCGTGGCCGCATTGAGCTTGGCAAACAGCCTGGTCTCGAAATCCAGGCCGGGGGAGAGCTCCGAATACAGGCTGTACTCGGGTCCAGCAGTAGATGCAGCCGTAGCCCCACAGCCCTGATAGGGGTTGATGGAGCGACCAAAGGGCACATCCGGCGAGCGGTTGAACTGATGATGCTGCGGGCGGTTATCTCCTTCACCTCGGTGCGGGGATCACTGGCGGCAATCTGCTGCTTCCCACTCGGGTTGAGCCCAGCCGTCATCGACCGCGTCGACCCGCTGGCCGCTGAAGCGGTGATCAACATTTTGGAAACTGCCTCGTCCTGCCATAGCGTTACACCTGCACTGTTTATATATACAGTCATCTTGCAAGCCTAGTGCCAGACATCAAGCTCTCGCCATCGCTTCCTTGCTTAAACAGCATGACAAATGGATCTCTTGCTTGATCGCCGCTACATTTCGTTTACATAGACAAAATGCGAACTGGATCACGGAAATCATCATGAAACCCCACTGTCTCCCGCTGGCTGTTTATCGGTGTCATTGCCTGGTCATCTGGCGTCTGCTCCCGCTCTCCACCGAGCAGGAGCTGGCAGCGGCCAACCGCGCCTGGCGCACCGGCCAGTTCGATGAGGCGACCCGGATCTGGCAACCGCTGGCCGATCAAGGCCAACCTCGGGCGCAAGCGCTGATGGGCTGGAGCCGTGACGAGGTGGGGCAGGGCACAGATCAGGACATGGATCGGGCCATCAGCCTCTATCGCCAGTCGGCGCAGGCGGGCGATGCCTTCGGCCAGTACCGGCTGGCGGAGGTCTATCTGCGCGGCGCCGGGGTGAAGCGGGACCTGCGGCAGGCATTTCTCACTCGATGGAGCTGGCGGCCCGCAACGGTGACGTGCCCGCCATGCTGAAAGTCGGTGTGCTGCACCTGATGGGGGTGAGTGGTCGGGTCGATCTGCCCAGGCGAAGCAGTGGCTCTATCAGGCTTCGCAGAAGGGCAACAAGCTTGCGCTTGAAGGTGTTGGAGGAGCTCGCCCTGGCCGAGGAAGGGGAGCAGTGACTTTGACTTCAACTGGCGCCCCTGCTGGGTGAGTGACTGGCAAGCGATTCATTTGGTTGTAGAAAATCTCACCAAACTGCGATTTGACTGTCACAGCCGATACCGCCTACTTCTGGTAGCATGGTCCGGTTTTTGGTTTGCCTTGTGCCGTTAAGCAAGCTGTTTGCGTCGCAGTGCACCTCTGCAAAGTGCTGTGGAGAGAGCCAGAACATCACCCTTTTTGACTCTCTTTTCCATCCCGCATGTGACCTTTGGTAGGGGGCACCACTGTATAAGGAAACACCTAATGCCAATCATTACTCTGCCTGACGGCAGCCAACGTCAATTTCCCCACGCCGTTTCCGTCATGGACGTCGCCGCCGACATAGGTCCCGGTCTCGCCAAGGCGTGCATTGCCGGCCGGGTGAACGGTGAACTGGTGGATGCGTGCGAGCTGATCGAAGCCGATGCCTCCCTGGCCATCATCACCGCCAAAGACGAAGACGGTCTGGACATTCTGCGCCACTCCTGCGCCCACCTGCTGGGTCATGCCATCAAGCAACTCTGGCCCCAGACCAAGATGGCCATAGGTCCTGTCATCGACAACGGTTTTTACTACGACGTTGATCTCGACCGCACCCTGACCGATGAAGATCTGGCTGCCCTGGAAGAGCGCATGCTGGCGCTGGCCGCCAAGGATTACGACGTCGTCAAGAAGAAGGTCTCCTGGCAGGAGGCGCGCGATGTGTTCGAGGCCCGCGGCGAGACCTACAAGGTCGAGATCCTGGATCAGAACATCGCCCGCGATGACCAGCCCGGTCTCTATCATCACGAAGAGTACGTCGACATGTGTCGCGGCCCCCACGTGCCGAACATGCGTCACTGCCACCATTTCAAGCTGCAGAAGATGTCCGGCGCCTACTGGCGCGGCGACTCCAACAACAAGATGCTGCAGCGCATCTACGGCACCGCCTGGGCCGACAAGAAGCAGCTCAAGGCCTACCTGCAGCGTCTCGAAGAGGCCGCCAAGCGCGACCACCGCAAGATTGGCAAGCAGCTCGACCTGTACCACATGCAGGAAGAGGCCCCCGGCATGGTGTTCTGGCACAACGATGGCTGGACCATCTTCCGTGAGCTGGAAACCTTTATCCGCGGCAAGCTCAAGGAGTACGACTATCAGGAGGTGAAAGGCCCCTTCATGATGGATCGCGTGCTGTGGGAACGCTCCGGCCACTGGGAGAAGTATGCCCAGGCCATGTTCACCACCCAGTCCGAGAACCGCGAGTACGCCATCAAGCCGATGAACTGCCCGGGTCACGTGCAGATCTTCAACCAGGGTCTGAAGTCCTACCGGGACTTGCCCCTGCGCATGGCCGAGTTCGGCTCCTGCCACCGCAACGAACCCTCTGGCTCCCTGCATGGTCTGATGCGGGTGCGTGGCTTCACCCAGGATGACGCGCACATCTTCTGTACCGAAGATCAGATCATGGAAGAGGTCTCGGCCTGTATTCGCATGGTCTATGACGTCTACGGCACCTTTGGCTTCGAAAACATCGTGGTCAAGCTCTCCACCCGTCCGGAGCAGCGCATCGGTTCCGATGAAGCCTGGGATCGCGCGGAAGCCGCCCTGGCTGAAGCCCTGGTGCTCAACGGTCTGAAGTACGATCTGCAGCCGGGGGAGGGGGCGTTCTACGGTCCCAAGATCGAATTCACCCTGCACGATTGTCTTGATCGTGCCTGGCAGTGTGGTACCGTGCAGCTCGATTTTGCCTTGCCGGGCCGTCTTGGCGCCACTTATGTGGGCGAAGACAACGAACGTCACGTACCCGTGATGATCCACCGGGCCATTCTCGGGTCCCTCGAGCGTTTCATCGGTATCCTGACCGAAGAGTACGCCGGACTGTTCCCGACCTGGCTGGCACCGACTCAGGCCGTGGTCATGAATATCACGGATAATCAGGCCGATTATGCGGTGAAAGTTGCCAAGGCATTGAATGATGCGGGCCTTCGCGCAAAAGCGGACTTGAGAAATGAGAAGATTGGCTTTAAAATCCGCGAGCATACTTTGAAGCGAGTGCCTTTCATGCTGGTCTGCGGCGATAAAGAAGTAGAAGCCGGCAAGATTGCAGTACGGACTCGTAAAGGGGCTGACCTGGGTTCTTATCCTGTTGAAGAGCTGATAGCTCTGTTAACCCAGGAAGTTCAGACCCGCGGACAAAAGAAAGTGGAGGAATAAGCTATAAAAGGCGGAAAAAAACTGGGCAAGCAACCGCAAGCCCGCGCTCACCGGATCAATGAAGAGATCCGTCTGAAAGAAGTTCGTCTGACTGGTTTGGACGGTGAGGCCATTGGCATCACTACCATTCAGGATGCACTGAACTTGGCCCTTGAAGCCGGAGTGGATCTGGTCGAGATCAGTCCTAACGCTGAGCCGCCCGTTTGCCGAATCATGGATTACGGCAAATTCCTCTACGAAAAGAGCAAGACCACCAAAGAACAGAAGAAAAAGCAGAAAGTCGTTCAGGTAAAGGAAATCAAATTCCGTCCTGGCACTGACGAAGGCGACTATCAGGTAAAACTACGCAACCTGGTTCGCTTTCTGGAAGACGGGGACAAGGCGAAGGTCACCCTGCGCTTCCGTGGTCGTGAAATGGCCCACCAGGATCTTGGTATCAAGGTTCTGGAGCGAGTCAAGAACGATCTGGAAGAGTTGGCCGTAGTCGAATCGTTCCCGAAAGTCGAAGGCCGTCAAGCTGTGATGGTCCTCGCACCCAAGAAGAAATCTTAAGGCCCACAAGAAATTGACTCATGGGTTCGCCCCATGAGTCGGTTCGCCTTGCGATTTTGTTGTCACTCACAATGCGGAGTATGAAATGCCGAAGATGAAAACCAACCGGGGTGCTGCAAAGCGCTTCAAGAAGACTGGCTCAGGTCGCTTCAAGTGCAAGCACAACCACCTGCGTCACATCCTGACCAAGAAGAGCAGTAAGCGTAAGCGTAAGCTGGGGCCGAAGTTCATGGTTTCTGCTGCCGACCACAAACGTGTTGTCGCTTGTCTGCCGTACGCATAAGGGGGATGTGAAAAATGCCAAGAGTTAAACGTGGTGTGACTGCTCGCGCTCGTCACAAGAAAGTAATGAAAGCCGCCAAGGGTTACTACGGCGCCCGTTCCCGTGTCTACCGCGTAGCGGTACAAGCGGTAACCAAAGCTGGTCAGTATGCCTACCGTGACCGTCGCCAGAAGAAGCGTCAGTTCCGTCAGCTGTGGATTGCGCGTATCAACGCTGCAGCCCGTCAGAACGGTCTGTCCTACAGCCGTCTGATCGACGGTCTGAAGAAGGCTTCTATCGAGATCGATCGCAAGATCCTGTCCGATATCGCCGTTCACGACAAGCTGGCTTTCACCGCCCTGGTTGAAAAGGCCAAAGCAGCTCTGGTTTAATCCGGTTCTGTTATGAAAGATAAAAGGAGGCTCAGGCCTCCTTTTTTGTATCTGTAACTTACTGTTTTACATCATTTTTTCCTTTCTTGTGTCCACATACTGTCCACGCATTTTCTGGATGTGGTCACTCCGAAAGTTGGTTCTATCTCACTTCGAGTTGCAAACGATTGGGTCTCCCCAGTTTGTTACAACAAACATTCAGCGCCTGTTGAACCTGCTCGGCCCTTACGTTTAGAACCCGTTTTTATTCACTTATCCCACCACTCCTTGCTCGGTAAAGTATCCCATTCTCCCAATGGATATTCATGACCATTAAAGCGCAGGGTAGTGCTCAATGTTCTCTGACTTGAAGTTTGGGTGGAACCATCTTGTTCAACGGTCTCGGTTTTCGCTTTGGTTACAATTCTAAGATCGTGTAGCCCGTTGGACATCCCCGGCAGGACTTGGATGTAGGACACTCCCCGTTCTAAATCTATTGCCTCTGGTGAACAAGGCGTGCCTTTTCGTATGTAGGTGTGCAGCATTGGGGCGCCGTTCATGATGTGCTGAAGGGTTCCGTTATGCTTTCGGAAGAGATGCAAGAATCTGGATCTATGACCATCGGCACAAGAGGGGCCATAACCAATATCTAATCTTACGCCAAAGGCCCGTTCTCCTTTGGTCAGTAGGTAGGGTGCAGTATCGAGCCATATACTGGAGCTACCGATACGGATACTGGCATCTTCTTCAATGACCTCTTCAAACCGGTCTCTTACTTGTCCTTGGGAAAATAGTTCTACTCGCCAGAGACTTATGGGGAGAGACATATCATTATTCTGTTTCCCATTATTTGGGAAAATGTATGAGATTAAGGTTACCTCTGGCTGGTTTGGCAACGTCTTGCAGGCACTGGCTGTCAGCTCGGTGTTTGAAGGCAAACTAGTCTTGATAGCCGCTAGTTGATTGGATGAGCAGATTTGTTCTCCTTCAGCCCGTGCGCCAAAGCTGATCCCCTGTAGCAGCAGCGTTGCTATCGTTGCACATACCAGCGATTTTGTTATCCCCATAGCTTTTACCTACCATTTTTGCGCTTTATAGATTGTTGAGTTTTATGCGGGCTGGCACTTTAACAATGTTTTGGGGGTTGTGCGAGTCCATATGGTTGGGGGTAGCAGACCGTACAATCGTGAAGGGATGAAAGCACCAAGATTGAGCGATGCAATGAAAAAATTCATTAAACAGATGATTGCCGACAGCACTTAACTATCTGAAAAAAAGGCTTTTTTCGCTATCCCCTCGCAACAAGCGAGATCCTTTTCCCATCGTTCGAATACCCACGAAAAGTACGCCACTCCCAATATATTCAATGGGTTACCTTTCCAGTGCCGCTATCCAGAGCCACACCAAACTGTAAAACCCCGCAAAAAAGATCCTTCTTTACAGATCCTCAACGCTCTGTGGATCCTTGATGTGGCGCGGTCTGGCCCTATGGTTTTGCGGTAATCCACTTTTGCAAAAATTTTTCTTGATGAACCCCGCAGGCGGGAGCGGATGAGCGCGGATTCCGTGACGCAGACGCGGCGGTGGGCGTCGCTGCCGTGTGCTGGGAGGCTGTGAGCGTGCGTAGGCTTCACGTATGATGCAGCGCTGCCCGATGGCTGCCTCTTCATGCGGCACTATTCCCTGGCCATGCTCAGGCGCTGTCAGGCAGATAGAAGAAGGCCCCACGGTGTGGGGCCTTCTTCGTATTAGTTATGTTCTACGACTTGTTAACAGTTAACTGCATACACATATCTGGTGTTACTGCGTGGTGAAGACCAGCACACTAGGAACTGCGGCAACGATAGCTGTAGTTGTTCAAAAAATCAGCATGACGCTGGCTTTCTTCATTCTGTATTCTTTCTATCTTTTAGTAATTTGCACTCATCAACTGATATTGCATAAACTTGATAAGAGTTCCAACGGGAAACTCGTCTTAGATCCTGACACTCTACGTAAAGTTCAGATTTAACACTTAATTTAATCTTGGTAGCAAAGGTTAAGATAGGCGCGATGGCGAAAATGACAATTAGCACACCCCGTTGAAAAAGCTTGTCTGGATTTCCAATCTTTGCTACTGACATTAACACATGAACAATCAGTACAATGCCAACTAGCGGAGCACAGTAAGACGCCCAAATATTAGCTATGCCACTAACCCTAAACGATGCAGACCCATTAGATAAAGTGGCATACAAATCATCTGATACCTGTTCAAACCCGAACCAGATAAAAGCTGCGGCAATGATTAGTCTTATGATATGAATCACTCGGCCAACCTCTTAAGCGAGTTGCCAATCTCATCTGAGAATCCATAACGCTCATCAAATGCATCTAGCTCCCGACCCATAAAGAAAGAACCAAATGCAAAGAGAGCACCTGTTACCAAGATTCCTGATACCGGTAGTGTCGCAACGACTAGAGACATGGTTACTAGCGTTGTCATCCCCTTGATGATGTCACCAGAACTATTACCAACGAACTCAGCTAAAGTCGCTTCATCACGTAAGATGAAATCAGCAGCATTCACTCCAACAGCAAAGGCAATTTCTATCCCAGCATTTACTTTGACCCACCGAGCAGCACCTTTAACATCAGTTAAACCGATACCGATTTGAACAACTCGTGGATTACTCGATTTCCATTTGTTCCCTTTCATCAAGGTTTGAGCATGGCGGCGATAGTTCTTGATGATCACATAATCAATGCCATTGATATTCTTGGCATATGAAATAACGCCTAACCCACCTAAACCTTTGGCAGTTTGGGCAGCCGTTTTAACTCCATCTACCAAGTCGTGATAGCTCTTTGTCGTACTTACTGCATCCTTACCACCAATCTCAGAGTAGAGCGTTTGTAGTAGCTCTTTAGCCTCAGCCAATGAGAGTACCGCAATATCCGTTGGGGCCGTAGTGTATACAACTTCTAGCGTCTTACCTTGGGCAAAGTCATAGGGAGGCCAATAGGCATTCTTTGCCGGGATCTCTACAGGCGGGGCAGGTTGCGGAGCTAGCGCAGCTCGTCCTGCTGGTGCTTGGTCACCAATCACTACTGTTCCAGAGCCAATGATCACACCACCACAGTCAACTGCGCCACCAGTTAAGGCCGCAGGTTTGCCATTGATAAGGACGGTAGAGGAACCGGATGCAATCGATCTGGGGTGTGGTGGATTGTTTGGTTTGTCATGTGGGGCCAAGGGATCACCAACACGGGCTGCGGGTATTCCGTCTATGAATACATCCGGTGAACCAGCAATGATGGCAGTGGGATGAAACCCATCATGATCTGTTCCAATATCCCCTACTTTCGCAGCTTTTTTTGTCATCTGGATTCCTCATCGACACGAACAAAATATGCTTACGATATCATGGGTGCAAATGCGACCCTAGATGCATGCTTCTGATTTTGTGCAGCCTGCGACAAAAAAACGTCACAGATAAGATCAATGAGGATTTGGGATCCCTTAGTAACGATTACAGCTGGTAGGCTATCGACTCTGTTGGCGAAGGAGAGCTCTTTGAGATTATGAAAGAAGCGGTTAAGGCGAAGTTTGAATGACTACTGTGCATGTTTCATGGCAGATGCGGGCCAGTGGATTGGTTGTCGCGTTATTCGGGATCGGTGGCGTTTGGATGGCCATTATATTTGGTGCTGAATTCTTGGATTTGCTTGCACTGACACCTGCAGATCCATTGCGAATGAATGACTGGCGGGGCTGGTTTGCCATCTTCATCGGTTTACTTGCGACTCCCTTTATGCTGTATGCCGGTGGGAGATTGATGTTTTCCATAGCCATGCCGGAGCCAGACCTTTCTTCAACGACCGTTAAGCGACGGGGGATCATTGTCATTTCTCTGATGATTGTTGCTGCTGTTCTGGGACTGCTGACGCAAAAAATCAGTATGTCGAGTATTGAACGTTTGGGATGGGAGCAGTGCTACGTCAAACAGACGAGCTGGCGATTTGGCAAGGAGATCTATTCTCAAAATTGTAAAGCACATGGTCTTATGAAACTGGACCATGCGTTAGACAGACTCTCTTTGGAAGCACTGAAAGAGAAGTTAAACAAAGAGATGTTTGAGCAAAAATGAGAAAGGGCCTTAAAGGCCCTTTGTTTTATTCGATGATGGGAGAGAGCTGGCTGGCCAGTTGCTTGGCTTGTTGGCCATGTCCCGTTATGGCCGCGCTGTTCCCTGGTGCGGGTCCGCTGCCGTGGGTATGGCCAGCCGTGGCGGCGGCCAGTTGCTCCACCACGTTCATCAGTTGCAGCAGTAGCCGGAAGATGTTCACGCTATCCGTTCCCACCCAGGAGCGGGGCGCTTCCAGGTGCTGAAGTTCGCCGGCGACCGCCCGGCGCAGTTGTCCTACCACCTCGACCAGATCCCCGGCCGTGGTCTGGCTTAGATTGCCGAGGCACCCCAGGGTGAGATCGTCGCCGGCCAGCAGCTCCATGGCCCCCAGCGTCTCGATGAGCTTGAACCCGCCCACCTCCTCGATGCTGTGCTGCGCCACCTGCAGCCGATGCTGGCCATGGTCCCCCAGGTAGTCATCGCTTTGGTGGTGCATCTGGAGAGCCTGGTCGTGCAGGCGGCGGTCGGTGTGGCGGATGAGGTTCCCCACGGTATCGGTGCGGTTGAACACCTCAGCCCGTTGCTGCTGCAGTTGCTCGCCCGGGGTGATGTCGGGCAAGGCCCAGCCGCTGCCGAGCACGGTGCGGATAAAGGGCCGGTCGGCCCGGCCGAAGGCGAACCCCAGCTCAACCAGGGTCCCCTCGATGGGGAACTGCAGCAGGCCCTGCTCCTGCCCGCCGAGCAGCACCGGCAGCGGTACCGCCCGATACGGCGGGGCTGCCTTGTCCGGCTGGCCATCCTCACCCAGCAGTTGCACATCCACCGCGTAGCGCGGGCGAAAGGGATCATTGAGCTGGCCGGCAGTGGCCTGATCGCTTACCGCCTCGACCCGCCCTAACTTGGGTAGGTGCATCTTGTCCGCCAGCTCCGGGAACTCGCCCTCTATCTTGCGCCGCTCCGGCGACTTCACCGGTTTGCCGGGTGTCGCCGTGGTCAGGGTCATCTCGTCTCCCCTGAGGCGCACTCGCATTACCCGCTTGCCGTTGATGATGGCCCCGGGTCGGATGGCCGGCACCGGTGACAGGGTGAGGGTGTCGCCCGCCTGGCGCCCTGACCAGGCGGGATCGAGCGTCACCACCTTGTCATGCCAGCGGCTATGGGCGTGGCTCCCCACGTAGATGGCGCCATCCGGTTGCTGGTACCAGACAAAATCCGGCACCTCGAAGGCGCGCCCGGCGTTATCGAGCAACTGATAGCCGGTGCCGGCGCTGGTGAAGTTGGGGATAGGCCGGTCGGTGTAGTCTGCCCCCTGGGGCAGCAGGAAGGTGAGCCCGCAGCGGTCGGTCAGCCAGGCCAGCAGGCCGCGCAGGGTGGCATGCTGCTGGCTGATGGGCAGGCGTGATCCCAGGGCACCGGCGAGCTCCCGGCACAACAGCTTGCTGGCACCGTTGGCGGCGGGCTGTACGTCGTACACGTAGCCCGTGAACCAGCGCCGCAAGTCGCCGTTATAGCCGGTGTCCAGGGTGAAGGTCTGCCCCTTGAGAGCGGAGCCCTCGATGGTGAGGGCGGCGCGGCCGCCGGCGTTGAGGTCCAGCACCAGATCATGGTCGATGAGGTGCACCGGCTGGCCGGCGAGGGTCAGTGAGGTGGTCAGTTTCATGCCAGCATGTCATCCATCGGTTGGAGCACGTAACGCTCGAAGCTGCTGAGGTCTGGTGCCTCGTCCCCCGTTCCTTTGCTGCCGGGCTTGGCGGCGCTGGTGTTTGCAGTGCCCTGGCCCACGGTCGGGGCGTGCTTGGGCAAACGCTGCTCGCGCTTCTCCGGTACCGAATTGAACTCCT
Source organism: Aeromonas ichthyocola (assembly GCF_046087985.1). NCBI lineage: Bacteria > Pseudomonadati > Pseudomonadota > Gammaproteobacteria > Aeromonadales > Aeromonadaceae > Aeromonas > Aeromonas ichthyocola. Next base: position 337,337 of record NZ_JBJSWH010000003.1, on the reverse strand, counting down.
TCAAGGTGAATTGCACCTGCCAGGCCAGCAGCCCCTCTTGTTCGCTTGCGGTGATACGTCCGGCGAACCTCGCCTGGCGAACCTTCACCGACTTGGCCAACAGCGACCCGACCCGGTAGATGTGGCGCTGACCACCGTTTTCCTTGGCGTCAGCCAGCTCAAACAGCCGACTGAGCATGCGTTCCTCCTTGAACGGGATAAGGCCGGATACGTCGAGCTCCTTGGCCTTGGCTCCCTGCTCGGCGCTGCTGGTCGAGCTGGTCTGGCCGCTCTGGTCCTTGTCCTGAAACTGCATCGATGCGGAGACTCGCATCGACTTCATGGTGATGGGCTCGCCATCCAGAGTCAGCATGGCTTGGCTCATGGGGTCAACTCCTGCCAGAAGGTGAGCGGGGAAGGGGAGAGCAGCAGAGCGCCGACCGCCATGCTCATGCTGTGGTCGGGGGGCGTGCTCTGCCCGAGTTGGGTAGCGAGGCTCGCCGTATCTCCTTGGCCTTGCCAGTGCCAGAGCGTGCCGGACAGCTTGCCCAGCTCGGCCAGGGCGGTGGCCAGCGCATCGAGGCGGGCGGTGCGGCGCCCGGCGAGCCCCTGCAGCTTGTCGATGGGGCTCTGGCTATCCCGGGCAAGGCTCTCCAGTTGGGCCAGCTCCGCGCCAAGTGCCGCCCTGGTAGGGCGCAGCGGGGCCCAGCAAAGGGGCTCCCCGGCGCGCCAGCGTGGCACCCTGGCGGCGGTGGGCTGATGCATGGTGTCACTGCTGGCCGTGAGGCGGCGCAGGGTGGCGCACCACTCCGGCAGCGGCAGCAGGGCGCAGAGGGGCGCCAACTGTCTGGCCAGGTCTTCGGCGCTGTTGCCGGTCACTAGCCAGGCGAGAGCATGCTGCTGCCCGGTGGGCAGGCGTGGGTCGGCGCCATCCTGCAGCTTGGCGGCCAGGACCGCCACCGCGTTGGGGGCGGACAGATGGTACTGGTTGCCCTGCGGTTGGCCCACCCCGTGCTGGTATGGGGTGACGGCGAGGCAGTAGCCATTTACCAGCAACCGGTCGAGTTCGGCCCGCAGAGTGGTCAAGCCCCCGGCCACTTCGCTAAGCGGGTGGCGCCGATACTGGGCCCGCGCGGCCACTCCCTGCAGTCGGCCCATGGCGCTCGCCTGGCTCGCCGGAAGCTGCCCCAGCACCTCCCGGGCGCGGGTGTGTATGCTGCCGGCACTGGCGGGCCAGCGCAGCGCCCCTTGGACCCAACTCATTGGGGCATCTCCGGCCAGATGATCGAGGTTGGCCAACCCTCGCTTTGCGGCAGACGGTAGAGCGCGACCCGGTACTGCTGCCAGGCGGTGAGCTGTTCGCGCTCGGTGTCGCTGATGATGCCCAGCTTGTCGGCATCCTCCAGCGGGGCCATGGCTAAGGTGGCCTGTTTCAGCTTGCCATCAAGACGAGCTCGCTGTTCGGCCTCGCTCGGGGGGGGCTGGGTGACCACCTCAACGGGGCCAAACTCGCCGAATACTGCCCGGCTGTAGAGCTCACGCCCGTGGGCCTCGGGGTCATCTTTGCGGGCGGTAAACTGCACGGGCTCAGGGAGGTGAGCAAATAGCACGTCTAGCGTGATGGTCTCGGTGTCGGCCTCGGGGTGGCGCGGGTTATGGGCGCCAATAACTTCAATGCTGCTCATCAAGTTCTCCACGTTCACGCAATCCGGATCCACAGGGTGCACGGATAACCATAGTTTTGATCTGCTACGCAGTAGCCTAGGCATTTCCACGTCCCGGCAGGAGCGCTGTTGTGGTATTTCACATTGTCTCCACTAGACCAACGCAAATTGCTGCCAGCCGTAGTACTGCCCGGTCCAAATGTACTGCCTGTTCTGTTGTTGAAAAAACCATACGTCCCCACCTGCCCATAGCTGCCCGCGACGATATCGGCGTTACCTTGCGCGGCGATGTGGGTATGGGCCGCCGGTGGCATGGTGGTGGGCTTGCCGCTGACTTCGCCCCAGGCAGGCCAGCGGGTGGCTTGAGCCGGTGCACCTGTGATCTGGGCCCACGGGTGGCTGTGGGCACTGGGCGGCATGGTGGCGGGCTTGCCGGTTACCTCTGCCCAACTGGGCCAGCGTGTCGTTTGCACCGGTGCCCCGGTGATCTGGCTCCATGGGTGGGCGTGGCTTGCGGCGGCGGCCCCCAGCTCGGCCAGGCTCGGCTTGTTGCCGGTGTTGTAATCCCGGGTCCAGGGTGTCCAGGCGCCGGTGCTGTACTGCGCCCTGCGCCAGACCCGGCTGGAGTTGTAGACCAGGTAGGTCTGCTGGGGGCCAGCACCGTAGCTGACGATGAGTACACCAGCGCTGTTCTCCGGGTAATGACGTGCGGGGGAGGTGTTGGCGTTGGCATGCTGGGCATACACCTTGGGTTCTTTCAGGGTGTCGAGGTCTTCGGTTCCCAGATTGATGGGGTTGAGCCAGGAGCCCGGGTGGTTGTGGTTAGCCGCGGCCAGATCCGGTTTCGCGGTGACCTCCGCCCAGCTAGGCCAGCGGCTGGCGGTGGCTGGCACGCCGTCCAGTTCGGACCAGTGATGGCGATGGCTGCCGGCCTTGATCTCCACCGCGATATTGACGTCCTGGGCACCCTCCAGGATCCCCTTGCCAGCAACATCCCCGGAGAGCTCGATGGTGCGCTTGCGGCGCAGGTCGGTGACGCTGCCGTCGCTGTTGATGTTGGCGACCTGGGCCACGTGGTGCTGATAGCCGTTGCCGTCCACATAGTCGGTGAGGGGCGGTACGCTCAGGGTGAGGGTGAAGTGATTCACCCAGGCATTGAGCAAAGAGCCCGCCCGGTAGATGTCGAGCCAGAGCCCCACCGGCTTGGCGCCGGGGGTGACCTTCCTGATTTCGTCGAGCTGGGCGCGCAGGCCACCCACATAGGCCACCCCGGGCTGCACCTTGTAGACGCCGGCCTCATTCACCAGCTTGAAGCCGTCGCCGTAGAAGGTGGCCGGCCCGAAGAACTGCAGCGCCTGCAGGCGCAGGTCGTCGTCCATCCCGCACAGGCGGGCGGCATAGTCAATCTGCCAGGTGCTGGCATCCACGTGGGTGGCGGTGGCCTCAGAGGCCCGGTCGTACTCCATCAGCATGGACTTGACCAGACTGTTGCCGGTCTGGCCGGTGGCCTCATTGGTCTTGAGCTTGGTCTCCAGCCCCTTGTGCACAATCATCCCCACCATGCCGCTGGCCTTGTTGATGAGGTACAGGGCATTGAAGCTGAAATCGCCGATGGTGGTGTCCATCACGATGGTGTAGGCCACCGCGTCGTTGTTGATGCGGCCGCGTTGATCTACGGCGCGGCGATGCACGATCTGGCCCGCCGGTGGCAAGCCGAGATCCGGGCTTATCGGCTGGTTCGGGTCCAGGCCTGGGATGTTGGCCAGCACGAACTCATCGAGCACCACCGGCGTCTGGTTGGCGAGGCTCGCCTGCAGGTAGCTGGCGAAAGCGTTGGTAATGATCTGGCTCATGGGTTCCTCTTGAGTGTCGCGCCGAACACCTGCTGACCCATGTCGATGCGACCGGGGCGCAGGGTGGCGGTGACCGGGTAAATCACCTGGAAGCGGTAGCGGCGGCAGGTGCGGCCATAGTGTTGGATGAGGGTTTCCATCAGTTGCTGGTTGCTCGCGATGGCGCTATCGGTCACCTCGATGGTGATGACGTCCCAGGGCGTGCCGGTCTGGCGTTCGTGGATGTCGCACCAGCCAATGCCCAGGCGCTCGAAGATGCGTTTGAAGCCCGCCACTTCGCCGGCGTCCCGGGCGTTCACAAAGGCGAACTTGACCCGCTTGCGAAAGAGCGGCAGCGGCTCGCCGTTGAAGCGAGCGATGTCCCGCTCCCAGGCCAGCAGGGCCAGCAGGGACTCCGAGCAGGTCAGCGGATCTTGCTGAGCTAGCGGCAGCAGCAGCCAGCCCTTGAGCCGTTGCCAGAAGGCGTTGATGCCCTTGGCCAGGAACCCCGGCTCGGCATGGGCCGGGCTGATGGTGTAGCCATCTTCCCACCAGGGGGCGCTAGCATCCGGTAGCACTGGCGCCTGCCGCTCGTGCTCAAGGGGCGTCGGGTCAGTCATGCAGGGTCACCTCCAGCGAGCTCAGGCGAGGGATGGCGAGCCCCGCGACGATGTCACTCTCGCCAAAGCACAGGCTCAGGAGCTGCGGGAGCTGGCTGTGCAGCTCGCGGCCGAGCTGGGAGAGCGAGAAGCGCGAGCGTGGCCAGGTGCGGGTGACGGCCGGGAAGTCTGCCGACTGGCGAAACGCCGCCCTGACCAGGTTCTCGGCGCCGGCTTTGAGCGCGGCCCGCTGTTCGTCAGTGAGGTTGGCCTGTGGCCAGAGCGCCAGGGTGAGACTGTGCTGGGTCTCGGGGATGCTCATCACGAACAGATCATCCCCGTGGCCATGGTTGCCCTGGCGGCCCACGTAGTCGTTGAGCTGATTGATGAGGCTGGCCGGGGTGGCCCCCACCTCCAACAGGATGTAAGCGTTGGCGGTACCGGGCCCCCGCGGGGCGTCGTGCTCGAAGAAGATGTGATCGGCGCGGATCCCCGCCACGCTCGCCAGCATGGAGCGGTAAATCGCGTCGATGTGGTAGCGCCCCACTGCCGAGAACTGGTTCTGGATGCGCAGGCCGAGCGCGTCGTTGCTCTCGACGTCGCTGCCCTGGGTGGTGATCCACTCCTTGTCATCGTTACGGGCTGAGAGGATGCCGGTCACCGGTTCGCTCAGCAGGTTGTAATACCCCGGTGCAAGGTTCCAGGCTGCACCGGCGAGCTCTGCCTCGCACACCACCCGGGCCACCGCTTCCCCGGCGGGGCTCACCACCGCCTGCAGGGGGCGCAGGCGATAGATGGTGCCGTTGATGCGCTCGGTGGTGACCCAGATGTCGGCCGGGATGGTGACGGCGTCGCTCGGGTTGGCCTTGACGAAGTTGACCAGGCCCCGGGTCTTCTGGGCCGCCTTGCGGGTGAGATCCACATCCCAGGCCTTGAGGTCGAGATAGGCATCGGTGGCGGTCGCCGCGAAGGTGTTGGGCAGCACGTGGCCCGCCAGCAGGGTGCGGATAAGCCAGAGGGCCGGGGTGATGACCACGCCGCGTACCAGCCGCCAGAAGGGGCTCACATCGCTGTCGTTGGTGATGAGGGAGCCAGCGGCCACCACCTCCTTCTTGAGCTCGGCCTCCATGGCCGCCTCGGTGGTCGGCACGCCAGCCTCGGCCAGCAGTGCCATAAAGTCCACGGTCGGGCGCAGGTTCACAGGGTTACCTCCAATTCGCCGAATTCATAGGTGCGGGCGGTGACCAGCACCCGGTCGGGGGCCTCTTCGCTGATGAAGATGGTGCCGGGCACCAGCCGCTCGTCCTCTTCAACCAGCAGCTCAATCTCGGTCATCACGTCGCTGCGCAGGGTCGGGCTGCGCTCGCCGATAAGCTTGCGGGCGAGCCCGGATTCCATGATGCGGTGCTTGATGTCCTGACCGATGCTGTGCCGGTCCTGGGTGGTGCGGGGCTGGCCGCCGGCATCGAGTTGCCAGGCGCCGCTCACCACCAGGATGTCGATGTACTTGGGTTCGCTCATCACTTGGTCTCCAGCCAGGCGTTTTCGGCCAGCTGCTCCGGGGTCATGGGATTCTGGTTGGTGATGTGCACCTCGCCGATGTGCAGGGACTTGGCGGGTTTCTGGTTGGCAGCGCTCGCCGCCGCGTTGGCCTGGATCAACTGCTGGCCCAGCCCGCCGGCCGGCACCTTGCTCTGCTCCGGCTGGCGATAGCGGGCGAGGGGAGCGGTGATCGAGGCCTGTTGCTGCTCTGCCGCCATGGGGGCGCTGACCGTCCCCGGCATGACCGGGAGGGGGAGCGGGGTGAGCGCGGGCATCTGTAGGTCCGGCATGCTGCCGAGCTCGATATTGACCCCCGGGATCAGGTTGAGCTTCTCGATCAGCCAGTCCACCGCCCGCCCCAGCAACTGGAAGGGGCTCAGGTTGCCGAGCAGTTGCATGAAGCTGGCCCAGCCAGCGGCGGCTCCGTCGATCATGCTCTGGATGGCGTCGAACACGCCCCAATCCGCCAGGGTCCTCTTGAGGTCGTCCCAGTAGTAGATCGCCAGCCCAATAGCCCCGACGAGCAGCCCGCCGACCGCATAGGCCAGCAGCACGGCCGGGTTCGCGGCCATCATGATGTTGATGGCCAGCAGGATGGCGCGAAAGGCAACCAGCCCGGCCTTGAGCAGGTTGAGCGGGGCGATCAGAAGCGACCAGGCGATGCCGAGCCCCAGGGTGGCCAGCTTGGCCACGCCAGCGACCAGAAGCCAGGCACCAGTCACCATGCCGAGGCCCACGATGGCCAGCAGGGCATAGCTCACCGCCCGGGTGAGGTTCGGGAAGAGGTGGGTCCAGCGCAGCATGGTGTCGGCGCCGTCGGCAAAGACCCCCACCACCTTGTTGATGGCTGGCAGCACCACCCCAAAGGCGGCGGCCCTGATGGCGAACCATCCTTGCGTCACCCGTTCCCACTGGTCGGTCATTGATGCGGCCATTTGCTCGGCCTTGCCCATGCCGTGGGTGTTGCCCAGGGCGTTGATGTTGGTGGAAAGGGCTTTGGTATTGGTCATCAGGAGTTTGACCATGGCCACCGCCTCATCCGAGCCAAACGCTTTCTTGAGCTCGTCCCCCTCGGCCACGCTCAGGGTCTCGCCATAGCGGGCCTTGAGTTTGTCGAGGATGGTGAGCACCGGCAGCATGTTGCCCGCCGCGTCGGTGAACTTCATGCTGAGCGCCTTCTGAGCGCCACCGACACCAGCAAGGAAGGACTTGAATTTGGTCCCGGCCTCGCCGCCGCTCATGGTGGCCTGTAGTTGGCCCAGCACGGCGAACTGTTCATCCATCGACACACCGGCCGCCGTGGCGTTGGCACCGATGGCCCCGAAGGCATCGGCCATGCCCTGGCCGGTGGTCTTGAACAGTTGAACCGCCAGCGCCGTCTTGCCGGCCACATCCTCCACCCAGTTTGCCTTGCCCATCTGCTTGGCCTGCTGCTCGAAGATGCCGTACATGGTGCCCATGTAGTTGGTGATGGTGGCGGTGTCGGCCTTGGTGGCCTTGGCCAAGGTAGTGGATGCGCGAGTGAAGGCGGGCAGCTCGTTGCCCTCCAGCCCGGCGATGGCGGATTGGATGTCGTAGGAGGAGCGGACAATCTCGGTGGCCGAGTTGCCATACTGCACGGACAACTTGAGGGCTTCCCGGCCGAGCGCGCCGAGCACGTCCTTTTGCACATCGAGGGACGCCACCTCGGAGAGGGCCCGGTCCATTTCGATGGCAGGGCCGAGGGCCGCCTGCACCGCCAGCCCGCCGGCGGCCAGGGTGGTGGCCCCCATGGCCATGTTGCTCCAGCCCTGGCGGCCCGCCTTGCTGACCTTGTCCATCTGGGCATTGATGCCGGCAAGGGGCTTGGTGACCTGGTCAACCAGGGCCACCTGCATCATCAATTTTTCCATCCAGGCCATCAGTCGTTACCCGTTCAGTGCTTTGGTAATGCCCTCGGCCACGGCGGCGGCGTTGGACTCCCGGTGTTGTTTGTCTAACCAGATGGCGCGAGCCAGGCTGTCGAGGTCGTCCTCTTCATGGGGCAGGTAGTAGCGCCGCAGCGCCAGCACCTGCTCCAGTTGATTGCGCTCGATGGCCTCGGCGCGCGCGGTCAGTTTTTTACGGTGATCTCCAGGGTGGGGGCGAACTGCTCGTTAATGGCGCCCGCCAACTGCAGGGCGGCGCCCGGGCGCTTGAGCAGCTCATCCAGTGCGGCCCTGCTCTCCTGGCAGACGATCTTCTTGAGGTAGTTGTGGGCCGGCGCCACCTTGTCGCTCGGCATCATGTCGTTGATGAAGCCGTTGTAGGCGGTCATGGTCGGTTCAAAGCTGATGTCGGTACCGGCCACAGTCAGGGTCAGGGTCTTGCTCATGGGGTTGTGTCCTCTTGGGTTATCCAGTTGTTCAGGGTGGTAATCTGGGTTTGGCAGCGGCGCAGCGCCGTCTGCAGGATGGGGATAAACCGCACGGCATCGCCGTAGGTGCTCCCCGTGAATTCAGGCTCCGGGCAGTGGGGCACCAGTCCCGGCGGTGGTAGCCGCTTGACCACCCGGGTTTGCACCACGGTCGTGGGTTGGCTGGAGCAGGCGCAGAGCGCCAGCAGGCAAAGGCTCGCGAGCGCAATCCGGGCGGCCCGCCGGCGGCGTGGCCAGGGCTTGTTGCAGGTCATCGGTGGTCTTCCTGTTCTGGCTGTCGAGTTCGGCCAATGAAGCGTTCTGGTGGTCGAGCAGTTGGCGCAGGGCGCTGTCTTCTTGTCGCAGCGTCTTGAGCACAGTGCCCATCTGGTCGTTGGCCTCTCGCAGGGTGGTAATGGTCTCGTTGGCGGTGGCGAGCTCCCTGGTGCGCTGGGTGAGCAGCTCCCCCTGGGCAAACAGCAAGCAGCCAATCACCAGCACCAGGACCAGCAGCACATTGGAGAGCAGTGCCTTGAAGGTGCTCGCGCCAGACCCCGCCGAACTCGGTGAATTTGGCCAGCAGGTCGGCCAGCTGGTGCTCGCGCTGGCCGAAACCGGCCCCCGGCAGGCTGGCCCAGATGTTGGCGCACTTGGCCACCGCTTGGGGGATTCGTCCTTTAAGCACATCGTCCAGCGCCTTGCGTTCGCGAATAAGCTGGATAGCCCAGGCATCTTGCGACGCGGGGCCAAAGTCCGGCAGCCCGAGCTGGTCGCGGTAGTGGGTCCAGTGCTTTGACAGGAACTGATAACGGCCGGCGGCGGTACTGACTAGTCCGGGGCGGACGATGACAGACACATTGGGGTGGGTGCTGTAGTCACCGAAGAACCCCGCCGGATTGACCAGCTTGTTGTAGCCGTCATCACCCCGGCCCTTGGTGCCTTCGGCATAGGCCAGCATGTCGAGAAACGCGGCCACCTGCGGGTGGCAGTGACTACGCGGCATCGTTGTTCCCCCTTTTGTTCAGCACGGTCTTGGCCTTTTCGTGCATGATGTCCACTCAAGCAGCCCCACCACGCCACCGATAAACGGGGCCGCCTCATAGGGGACGCCGAGCAGGGTGGTGCCCGACGCCGCGGCCAGGGTGATCAGGCCGCACAGGGTGGATTCGATCAGGCGGCGGCGCCCGCTGCCGCCGTCATAGGTGATGCGCATGAAGGAGATGCTCAGCGCCAGCAATGCCCCGGACACGGCGGGCCAGTTGTCCATCAGCCAGGCCATCAGGGCGGCCCAGAGGGTGGGGTCTTTGTTCGGCATAGGGTTCATATCCCGTTCTCGTTATTGCCCGCGTCGCAAGGCGGGTCTGGCAGGGGACGCACAGGCGCACCCCGGGTACGTGGCGGCGGCGCCCCTCGGGGATGTCGTCGTCGCACTCTTCGCACTGGTGCAGGCTCTCCCCCTGGTAGTGCCCCTTGCCCACCTGGTTGGCCAGTTGGACCGCCAGCATGCGGGCGGCGTGGCGGGTGGCGCGGTCGATGTCGTCCAAGCGTCCCCCTTAACCCAGCAGGTGGCGGGTGTCTTCCTTGGAGAGGTAAGGCACGCCATTGAGGTGAACGAAGTCGGGGGAGGTCACAAAGCCTTTCACCTTGTGCACGCTCTTGCTGCCCCCCTTGGGATCGATGTCGAGCAGGTCGGAGACCAGCAGCTTCACCCCGAAGGCCTCCACCTTCATGGTCTCGGTGCCGGTGTCGGCGTAGAACAGCACGTCGTCCGGCTCCATTCCGCGCCAGCTACCGGCCCGTTTGGCGGCGTCGGCCAACTGCGAGAAGTTCTTGGTGTCGAGCTCGAACTCCAGCTCGGCGGCGACATCGCCATCGACGAAACCGTCCGGGATCCCCCGGGTTTGCGCCACGGCGCTGTTGTCGGTGATGGAGAGGCTGGCCTTTTCGATGTGGACCATGGCCCCCAGGAGGGTGGTGTCAAAGCTGGCACCGGAGATACGACGGGTCATGGGTTAGCCCTCCCCATTGTTGAGGCTCAAATCGAGCATGATGTTGACGGTGATCCCCTTGGGGCAGTCCACGGTGCGCACCACCACAAACACCGAGACCAGGTTCTTGGCGACCCACTGAATGCGGATGTCGCCATCCTGGGGGGAGGCGATGTCGCCCGGGAACGGCTGGCCGTTGATGGTGGTGGCCTTGGCCATCTCCCGCAGATCCTTGCCGAAGTAGGTGATGGCGGCGGCGGTGCTGCCCGGGGTGGAGTTGAACGAGCGATCCCCAATGCGGGCGATAGCGCGCAGGCGCATCCGGCGCGCCACCTTGTAGGCAATGCGCAGGTTTTCGATCACCTGGTAGTCGCCGCCCTCGGCGTCCAGGGTGCGGCCATCGGCCCAGTAGATCCCGTCATAGTCCGGGTACCACATCGGCACCGAATAGCGGTTGGCCTCCAGGGTCTGCAGGGTGGCCAGCGGCAGCGGGATCCCGTCCTTGTCCACCGGCTTGTTGCCAAGACCCAGCAGGGCACCGGTCTTCACCCTGCAGGGGCTGTCGGCGATGCTCACCGCACGGTTGCACAGGCGGCCCGCGTAGGCGCCAGCCAGGGTCGGCCAAAGCTGCGGGATCAGGGAGACCGAGCTCGCCGCGATGCCGTCCTGCAGGGTGGCCAGCTCGGCCTCGTAGGTGGACCAGTCCTGTTCGTCGGCGATGGCCGGCACGGCCAGCAGCATGAACTGCCAGCGCCCCCATTTGGCGATCAGCTCCTGGTTGAGGGCGTGGGCGGCGTTGATGGCCCCCTGGTCCCACTCCTGCCCCAGCACCACGACCCCTTCAAACGACTGGGTCTGCTGGGCGTCGCGGGCCGCGTCCAGCCAGGGCTTGTCGGTGGGCAGGACATAGGCCGCCGCCGACCAGTTCTGGCCAGCGTTATCACGGGCGGCCAGCAGGTTGGCCTTGAGCTCGCTGTCCGCGCGGTACCGAGCAACTGATCAAAGTCGGATTGGGCGTTGAGGGAGAGCAGCTTGCCGGTGTTGCTGGCGGCGCTGCCGATGAACAGCAGGTGGCGCTCGACCTCGGTCACCGGCCCCTGCATCTGGTTCAAGTTGTTGATCTGTACGTAAGGCCACATGCCGTTATTTCCCCTTCATGTCTTGCTTGTTGACGTCCCAGCCGTAATCGATGCTCTGCAGGGCGCGGGCGAAGGCCTGTTGCCGCTGTCTGGCATTGGCGCCCAGGAACGGGCGCGCCGGCAGATGGATTTCCCAGCTCTCGGCCGCCGGTTCGTCCTTGAGCTTCTTGATGAGCAACCCCGCCTGGGCGTAGTTGAGGTGGCCGGTGATCCAGCCCAGCGAGGCCGAGCGGTATGAGCGCTTGCGCTGACCGGGGCGCTTGAACCCGAGCTCCCGCAACTTGCGGGCCTGGGCCTTGGTGGCCTGCTTCTGCTTGCCGCCTTCACTGGGGGCGATGCGCCGGCGACTGGCGGCCGTCACCTTGTAGGTGTGCCCCTTCTGATGGGTGTTGGCGATGACCCCGGCGTGGGCGCTCATGGTGCCTTTCTTGAACCCAACCTCGGCCACGTCCTGGCGCGGCTCGTGGATCACCAGCAGCTTGGGCAGGCCGCGCAACATCTTGCGTTTGCCCCGCTTGCGAGGGGCCCAGGCATTGCCGTTGGGGTCTTGCTGCTGGCGCACGTGACGGGCGGCCAGCTTCTTCATCTCGTTGGCGGCGCGCCATACCAGGCGCTTGCGCTGCTTGGGCGGCAGGGCCAGCAGGTTGAGCTGGTCTTTGCTGCGACGGGTGTCCAGGGTGATGGTGATCATGAGAGGCCACCCACCTGGTGAGCGCCGGAATCACCCACGTTCAGGTCAATCTGCTCGGCCACCCAGATGTCATAGGGAGCCACGTTCCAGCGCTTGCCGAGCCAGTTGATGGGCCCTTGCGGGTGCTCGATAAGACGCAGCGGCTCGGCGAAGGGGAGCTGGATCTCGAGGTCGGCCGTCTGCTCGTCGTTCGGGGTCACGGCGTACTCGGGATCGGGCAGGTCGAGCTGCCCGCGCACCTCGTCGTGCTCCTGCACCCAGGCCGCGACGGCCGCCAGCAGAATGGCCGGATCCAGCTCCCGAAACGGCAGTTGCTCTATGGTGAACACCGCCTGATAGGTGAGCCAGGCCACGTCCACCCCGGTGGGCCCCATGTTTCTGGGTTCGAGCTTGATGGTGCCGTTCTCCATCCAGCTATCCAGGCGCTTGTGGCACTTGGCCGGCAGCACCCGCAACAACTCGGCGTGGAGTGCCTGCAGGAAGTAGCCCTGGGCCTGCTGCTCGTTCATGGCGGCGCTCATATCAGCGACACTCCCGCCCGGTGCTTGCCCTTGATGCTGCGCACCAGTTGCTGGCTCTCGGCCAGTAACTGGGCGCGCTGGTCCGGGGAGCGCTCCACCTGGTTGTTGGCGGTGGCCCGCTCGGTGACGCTGGCGAACTCCGGCAGCAAGGCCGCCTTGGCCCGTGCGAAGACGGCGGCCAGGTACTGTTCGGTCAGGGCGTTTCTGCCAGAGTCAGCGCCATCGTTAAGGCTCGGACCCGGCACGGCGGCGGCGCTGGTATAGCCTTTGGCCTGCAGCGCGGCCTGGTGGCTGGCGAGCTGCAGGTTGATCTCGGAGACGGCGGCCAGCAAGGCGGCGCCTGTGGTCTGCTGGTCCAGATCGGCAGGCAGGGCGCGGCGGCGCTCGAAGTCGGCGACGGCCACATCCGGCCAGAACCCGTCATTGCGGATGGTGGCGGCGCTGTAGTCGATGTCCTTGCCTGCAAACATGGCTTGCCTCGCTGGTTGAAAAGGTGCACCCCTGTTGCCACGCAATTGCCGCTGAGTTAGCCAGAGGCTGCTCATGGCATTCGCGCCGGGGTGCGACGGCGCGGAGAGTCGGTTCGTTATTCGGGATTGAGCGCCCGCAGGCGCATGGCAATCTTCTGGCGCAAGGTGCCGACGCCAACCTTGCCGTGCAGTTTGTCGGCCTGGGCCAGCCAGTGGTCGGCCTGTTCCAGGGTGGCGCTGTCCCCCACGGCGCTCGGGCGGGGCTGGCCGTCGTGGTCGCGCAGCAGCAGGCAACCGGCGGCCTTGAACCACTTGGCGGTCAGCCGCTCGTTGAGGCGCCAGTCATTGCGCACCTTGTCGAACACCCGGGAGAACCAGGGCTCGACGGCATGTCCCTCGGCCGCCTGCTTTTCGGCCCACTCCAGCACGGTGTCGGCCACGAAGTGGGCCCAGTCGCGCTTGATGTTGGTCGGGGTGCGCTGGCCCTGAGCGATGGCGAGATCCGCCCAGGCAATGCCGGCGTCGAAGTCGCCCACATCGAAGGCCCAGATGATGAGGCTCTGGAACAGCTCGTTCTGATAGGGCTGGCCGGACTCGCTGACGGCAGCCAGATAGCGCTCCACATAGGGGCGGTACTTGGGCATCAGCTCATCGCGTTTCATGTTCACCCGATCCCCGATGCGGGCCAGCTTGCGCAACCGGACCATGTCCTGCTCCAGGGCAATCAGCTGCAGGTGCAGGCTGTCGGCCACCGCGCCGGTGGCGACGCCTGAGCTGGCGGCCTGCTGGGCCCCCTGCACGGCGTGCACGCGCTGCTTGTGACGTTGACCGGGTGAGCTCATGGCTTAGGCCTCGGGAGCCGCCGGCGCGGCGCCGATCTCGATGTCGGCCTCTTCAAAGCCGCCATAGGCCAGGTGCTCGCCGAGGGCATAGCCTTCCATGCGCCAGTACTGGTTATCGAAGCACTTCTTGTCCTGGTTATCGTCTGCTTTGCGCTTGCGGGTGCCGCGCTGGGTGTAGATGTGCAGGTTGTCCAGGGTGGTCACCACCATCCGCTTGCCCGGGAAGAAGGGCGGGATGTAGGCGCGGCGCCCGGCGATGGATTCTGCCAGCTTCTGGGCGGCGATCTGCTCGCTCGGCTTGGTGGCTTCGCTGTAGAGCTTGGCCTGGGCGGCAGCGATGAGGTCGGTACCGACCAGCACCACCAGGCGCGGGTCCTGGCGGAACAGGGGATCGATGGTGGTGTTGATAAGATCCGAGGCCATCTCGTCCAGGGTCTTGTAATCCCCCTTGCCGTCCGGGTCGAAGTAGATCTTCTTGCCGGCCTCGGCCTTGATGATCTGGCTGCCGCCGTTCCACTCGCGGGCGATCTGGTGCCAGCCCTTGTTGACGTCTTCCCCCAGCGGGTGCGCAGCAGGGTCGGTATCGGCGGCCGCTTCCACGCCGTTCCAGCCGACCCGCAGCATGTCCAGGGCAAACGCCTTGTTGATGAAATCGCCCACCAGGCGCAGGAACTCGCCCTCGCTGCCGGCGTTGGCCCAGACGCACAGGGTCGCCCAGTCCAGCGAGGCGCAGGAATCGGTCTCGGTCAGCTCGTAGGTGTTGCCATCGACGCCGATCTTGCCGTTGAAGCGGCCGTTCTTCTTGCGGCCGGTGAACAGCTTGCCGATGCCGACCTGCACCACCTGACCCTTGATCTGGTCCACATCCAGACAGGTGATGAGGCCAAGGAATTCGACGGAGGCGAGCAGGGCGGCGCGCAGGCCGGTTTCCACCGGGCCGGTGACGCTGAACTGTTTGGCCAGGGCGTTGACGGGGATGCCGTAGGCCTTGGCCAGGGCATTGCTGTATTGCTCCAGGCGCTGCATGGCCTGGACGGTAAGGGTCTGGCTCACGGTCGCTCCTTAATAGACTGCAGGGGTATCATCACCGCCGAGGGCGCCCGGGCGCTGGCCCGGTCTCTCGACGGAGAACTGGTCGATCTTGCCGTTCAGCTCGCCGAACTTGTCGGTCAGGCTGGCCAGGGTCTGCTCCAGCTTGCTGAACTGCGTGGCGCTGATGCCGGGCTTCTCTTCCACCTTGTCGGGTTCGGTGGTTGTGGTGGCGGGTTGATCGGGCGCGGGGTTGGTGTCCAGCTTGGCGCTGAAGCCATCGATCTTGGTGCCAAGGCCATTGAGGGCCCCCAGCATCTGATCGAACTGTTCTTTGGTCATTTCCTCATCCTCGGGTTGGCTGGGGGGTGATTGGGGGGCTTGCTCGCCGTGGCTGGCCAGGAAGCTGAAAAACTTGGCGATCAGGCCATCGGCCTTTTCGTGCTTGGGCAGCTTGAACATGGAGAGGTCCAGCGGCTCGCTGGTGCCTACGGCCTGCCCCTTGTTGCTCTTGCTGAACTTGAGATGGGTGGTCCCGATGCTGGCCGGTTCATCGGTGACGCCGAGGCCCAGCAGGTAGGTGCGGCCCAGATCGGCGAAGTTCTCGAAGGGCTCGATGGAGCAGAACTGATACTGGCCGCTCTGGTTGTAGTAGATGAGATCCCGATTCGGGCAGAGGATGGCGAACAGCTTGAGCTTGCCATCCACCTCTTCGGTCTTGAGGGCCTGCACGGTGCCGTAGCTGGACCAGCGATCGTGATCGGGCCAGATGACGGCGGTGTAATAGGTCGGGTCGTAGGTCTCGGCCATGTCGGTGAGCCAGTCGCGGGTAATGTCCCGCCCGTCCACCGCTTTGCCTTCGGTGGCGATACAGACCCAGCCAGTTCTCAAGGTTGATTCGTTCATGCCTGCTCCCAAGTGATGCGGGCTCAGGCTATCGGGTCGGCAAGGGGGTTTCACGCTATGGTGTTCGGCGGGATTCGGATCCAGCAGGAAATCCGAATTGCTCAGAACATCAGTGGGATAAGTGGGGGGAGGGGGCTGGCTATGATGGCGCCATCATTCACCGGATGGAGGCGCCGTGGCGTACCCCGAAGAGATCCGCAATGCGGCGAAGGGACTCTACCTTAAACGATGGACACCCCAGGAGATCAAGGACGAACTGGGGCTCAACTCCTGTCGCATCATCTACTACTGGGCCGAAAAGCTCGGCTGGCGTGACCTGCTGACCGAAGAGGCAGTGGAGGATGCCATCGCTCGCCGTGTGCAGGTGTTGCTGCATCGGGAGAAGAAAACCCCGGGCGAGCAGGAGGAGCTGGACCGACTTATCGGCCACCATGTCAGCCTCAAAGAGAAGGCGCTCAAGTGGGCCGAGCGCGAGCAGGCCCTCAAGATCCAGCGTGAGCAAGGGCATGAACCCGGGCCCAGCCGTGGAAAGCGTGAGCAAAGCCGCCAGGCAGGCGGCAGTCGCAAGGGCGGCAAGAAGGCCAAGAACGAGATCGGCCACCTGACCGAGGCCGACTTCACCGAGTGGCTGGGCACCCTGTTTGGCTATCAGTTGCGGGTGCGGGAGGCCAAGAACGACCCGGCGCTGCCGCGCACCCGTAACATCCTCAAGTCCCGTCAGATCGGCATGACCTACTACTTCGCCGGCGAGGCACTGGAAGATGCGGTGCTGACCGGCGGCAACCAGATTTTCCTGTCCGCCACCCGGGCCCAGGCGGAGGTGTTCCGCTCCTACATCTGCAAGATTGCCCAGACTTTCCTCGGCGTTACCCTGACCGGCAACCCCATCGTGCTGTCGAACGGCGCCGAGCTGCATTTCTGCTCAACCAACTCCAACAGCGCTCAGTCCCGCTCCGGTAACGTCTACATCGACGAATACTTCTGGATCCCCAACTTCGAGAAGCTCTCGGACGTGGCCAGTGCCATGGCGACCCAGAGCCATTGGCGCAAGACCTACTTCTCGACCCCGTCGAGCAAGGTACACGAGGCGTACCGCTTCTGGACCGGGGAGCGTTGGAAGGGGCAGCGCCCGAGCCGGGTTGCCATCGACTTCCCGGGCGAAGATGACCTACGCGACGGCGGCCGCGTCTGTCCTGACAGGCAGTGGCGCTATGTCATCACTATCGAAGATGCCATTCGCCTCGGTTGCCACCTCATCGACATCGAGGAGCTCAAAGACGAGTACCCGGAGGAGGTGTTCGACCGCCTCTACATGTGCCGCTTTATCGACGATGCCCTGTCGGTGTTCAAGTTCCAGGACATGGAGCGGGCAGGGGTGGACCCCACCCGATGGGAGGACTACAAGCCCGGGCGGCCCGATCCGTTCGGGCGGCGGGAGGTGTGGCTGGGATACGACCCGAGCCGCACCCGCGACAACGCCACCCTGGTGGTGGTCGCCCCGCCCACAGTCGCCGGCGAGCGGTTCCGGGTGCTGGAGAAGCACTACTGGCGCGGGCTCAACTTCCAGTTCCAGGCGCAGGAGATCACTCGCATCGCCAAGAAATTCAGGGTCACATATCTGGGGGTCGATGTCTCCGGCATCGGCGCCGGGGTGTTTGACCTCTTGAAGCCGGTCTTCAAAGGGGTGTGCCACCCCATCAACTACAGCATCGAGAGCAAGTCGCGGCTGGTGCTCAAGATGATCGACGTGGTGGAGGCGAACCGCATCGAGTGGGACAGCTCTGATCGGGACATCCCGCTCGCCTTCCTCGCCATCAAGCGCAGCACCACCGGCGGCGGCCAGATGACGTTCCGGGCCGCCCGCGACAATGTGACTGGTCACGCCGACGTGTTTTTTGCCATCGCCCACGCCGTGGCCAACGAGCCCCTCGATACCCACCGCAGACGAAAATCCACCTGGGCAACCAGCCAGGAGAAGAAGGCAGCATGACCAAGCGACACAAATCCCAACCGGCCCAGGTGGCCACCTCATCCCACCGCGGTGCCGTGGCGTTCAGCATGCCGGAGGCGGTGGATCCCACCGCCTGGATGACCGATTACACCGGGGTGTTCTACAACCCCTATGGGGAATACTACCAGCCCCCCATCGAGCGCAAGGGACTGGCCAAGGTGGCGCGGGCCAACGCCCACCACGGCGCCATCCTGATGGCCCGGCGCAACATGGTCGCCGGCCGCTTCACCAACCAGCGCGCCACCATCACGGCGTTTGTGCACAACTACCTGCAGTTTGGGGATGCGGGACTGCTTAAAATTCGCAACGGCTTTGGCCAGGTGGTGGGGCTGCACCCGCTCTCCAGCGTCTACCTGCGCCGGCGCGAGGATGGCTGTTTTGTCTATCTGCAGCAGGGCAAGCCAAACCTGATTTACCGACCGGAGGATGTGATCTGGCTGGCCCAGTACGATCCCGAGCAGCAGGTCTATGGCATTCCTGATTACCTGGGCGGCCTGCAGTCGGCCCTGCTCAACCAGGACGCCACCCTGTTTCGGCGCAAATACTTCCTCAACGGCGCCCACATGGGGTTCATCTTCTACGCCACCGATCCCAACATGGACGACGACACCGAGGAGGACATGAAGGAGATGATCGCGAGCAGCAAGGGCGTGGGGAACTTTCGCTCCATGTTCGTCAACATCCCGGACGGCAAGCCCGATGGCATCAAGCTGATCCCGGTGGGGGACATTGCGACCAAGGATGAGTTCGCGGCTATCAAGGGGATCACCGCCCAGGATGTGCTGACATCCCATCGCTTCCCGGCGGCGCTGGCTGGCATTATCCCGACCAATGGCGGGGGAGGGCTCGGGGACCCCGAGAAGTACGATGCCACCTATGCCCGCAACGAGGTGCTGCCGCTGTGCGAGCTTATCCAGGATGCCATCAACAGCGCGGGACTCCCTCGCTCCCTCTGGGTCGATTTTCGGGAGAATATCGGTTCAACTGTATAAACAAACAGTATTTGCTGTGGCAAGATAGGCTGTTGATTTGGATAGAAAAGGGGGCGTAATGCGGGTTTATTGCAAAGTGTGTGGCCAGCGGGGTCGCATTACCAAGACCAACCGACTGAGCGATGATGTCTCGGATCTCTACTGCCAGTGCACCGATGCTGAGTGCGGCCACAGCTGGGTAGCCACCTTGTCGTTCGCCCACACCCTAAGCCCCTCAGCCAAGACCACCAACCAGCTGGTGTTGAGCTTGATGGGCTCGCTGACGCCAGAGGGCCGGCAGTTGGTACTGAAAGGATTGGGGGCGCAATAGCGCCCCCAATTGTTTAGTTTTACGTGAGGGGCCGTCCCTCTCGACGGAATTGTTAGGGGCGTATTCCGACAAGGCTTTTCTCCATCTTTGCTAAGTCATCAGTCTTTTGCATATAGCCGTGCCTTGCATACCATGAGACAAGCCACTCTGAATCCAGAGTGCGATCAAAAGCATATGGCTCTAATCGAATGCTGGTGCAATGAAGCCCTTTTGCTAATTCTTCCGCGTATGAGAGCAATCCACGACCTAAGCCTTGGCCACGATATTCAGGAAGAACAAATATTTCGTAGATGAAGCCTAGCGATTGATCGCTCCAGTCTTCATAAGAGAGGAGGCCGGCCTCACACCCATCAATTTTGGCAACAAACTCTCTCGATCTGCCGCTCCTTGCTCTTTCAGCCCGCTCTCGGAGATAGAGGTTCTCCACTGACTCTAGGGTGTCGATCTTAGTGATACTCATCATTCACGATCCATATGCATTGTGCCCTCACTCCCCTATCCACCGCACCGTATTTTTGCGCCGGATGGATGGGATTGTTAGGTGTGACCTCAATAAAGGTAAACATAACCTTCCCGTTGTAATTGTTCTACTAATTGAGGTGCCCATCTTCCCGGGGTTGTATCCTGACTAGCTATTTTTTTTAGTTCCTCTATTACACTTTCCTGGCCGTAGTATGCAAACAAAATTGAGGCACTATCTCTAACGTTAGAAGCAAGTGTGAGATCACTTGCTATGCTAGACAGAATGTTCATCTTATCATTTATTGTAGAGATAATGGCTTCAATGCTTTGACCTAGACTACCACGCTCAAAACAGTCATCTTCATCCATCAGCGAAAATAGTCGTATCACATCACCTTTGTTTAGTTCGCTTAATTTGTTTTTAAGCTCTTTTTTAATGTTTTCATCTAAAACATTTCCTTTATGCCAAAAATATCGTGATGACCGGGAATGTGAGCAATAAAATAAATTAAATTTCTGTCTGTTTCTTCAGCTGGCCTATTTCTTAAAAGATTAAAAAATATGTCCCAAGTGTCATGTATATCTCTGTATCCCTGCATTAATGCATGAATTCCGATCGAGTGAATGTGAAAATCAGGATTTTCAGCAAAGCGTACAGCTCTTTCGAACTCCAGCTGTATTGGTTTATTTAGAAAAATAGGGAGAAAGAAATCAACAAAGTCATTTTTAGTGATTTTGTTGATTTCTTTTTTAAGAAAATGAATTGTATATGGGCCTTCCCTTACTCGGTCTGGATTGGATTTTAAAAAATGCTTAATATTGTACCAATATGCCGTCTTCTCATCAGGATCATAGACAATGCCAATTACTGGTAATGAATGATCACGCCAATACTCAAAATGTTTTTTACTTGCTGGGATTTTGCATTCAGAAGAAGAGCAGTAGGATTTTCCTGATTTTATCTGAATGGCAAGTGTTATACCTCTTACATTATTATTTTCTACAAGCTCCAAAAATGCATCATTACCATAATCATTTTCTTGGTGTATCTCATGGAAAATACAATTAGCAGATTCAATTACTGTACGTACGTAATTGATACCTTCTCGCTCTGTTACGGTGCTCTCTTTCTTGATAAGTCCCATTAATCTCTTCTCAAAATATCTAATGCCTGAGTTAAGCAGCGCCGAAGGCGTCGGCGACAATGAATTGCTAAGCAATGGCCGATGCGGGCTAAGGCGTGGACCTTACCTTGACGACCTTGCTCCATGTAGGGCGTTGATCAGTGCCCTCGTAGGCCTCAATAGTCAGCTCCCCTTGCCGGTAAAGGTACAACTTGAGTTCAGCGGTACCAGACTCAGCGTCAAAGTGTTGCTCTGCCTTTTGCGTGTCTTGGTGGTAATCGCCAGCGACCCAATTAGTAACTCCTGCCAGAGAGTATCCCCATCCACCGTGTGCATCCTCAATACATACGGGTGCAAGACCTCGTAGTACGAGATGCAGCCTTGATTGAGCGGGAATTTCTGCTCTTAGAGAAATCGGCTCATTTGTCCGAACCTCATGAGTTGCACTAGAAAGCAGATTACGGCCATGACGACCGGTGACGGGATAATCAAACGAACCGCCTCCGGTGAGAATTGCAGTCTTTGGTTTTTGGCCTTCAGCTTTGGCTTTTAGTATTTCAAGGCGTTCGCCATAAAGCAGGCGTGCAGCGCCCCACCCCAAGCTAAAGAACAAGACGGCAACTGATGCGAACACCCAAAAGTTGCTGTTGATTAGTGTCCAATTTTGCTGGAATAATTCCATTTTCTCCTCCAATGTAGTGGCGATATTCCGTGCCAGAGTCTGGCGCTATGTTAAGGGAGGAACAACGCAATACAAAAGCCGCCGCATGCCACCTTACACACTAAAACCAACGCATAGTAAAAATGCTACGCATTGCGAATCACTCTTGAACAGTTTGTTAGTTTTACTTTCGAAGATAGATGCGCTCAACATAGCTTTCTATCATATGGTCAATCTTTTTCTTGTTAGTTATGAAAGCTTTAGCACTTTCTTTAACCCTTTGTAGCTTACTTAAGGAGAAGTCTACATAAATAAAGGCTTGTTCATCTAAAGAGTATTGATGTAAACAATTTTCATATCCCATGACTTTCGGAGGAATAGATGGGACAGGATCATTACTAACAAATAGGTGATAGGGATTTCGAAAGTACTCTACGGCAATGTCATTGCCCCATCTAGGCATGCCGAATGTATAGCATGATGTTATTTTTGGGCGTTTATCTTGACGAAGTGGATGTCTAATTTTAAAAAAATGACAATGACAATCATGTAGAGCAAAGGTAATTGCAGCTAAAGCTCCACCTAATGAGTGGCCTGTTATATAGATTGTATTATTAATCCAATTTCGTTTTTTCAGCTCATTAAATAGTTGGTCAATGCAGGAAAGAACTTCGAAATAGAATCCCTTATGCAGCTCAACATTGAGGTGCAATGGGGCATATCTAGTTGATTTTATTTTTTTACAATTGAGATTTTTTTTCCAGTCATTAGCATTTTCTGTACCTCGCATAGAAATGAAAATCACGTCACCATATTTAATGGCTACTGTTACAGAAGCTGCTTTTTCAATAATAATCGGTGCTTCAATATCTAGATTACGCATTATTGAATTGAGTGTGACAGTTTGATCACCAGCAATTATTTGCGCAAATGTACTCGAGGGTATCAAGTTTACATGATCCGTATTCTCTAATTCATAGTCTGAAACGTGGCAATACGCTAGTTGAGACATAACACTACATACAAAAGCTTTGTTATAGCAAAAAATATCTTCATCCCAATTATTTATGCTCGCAAATATTTTTTTTAAATGATGCAAGCTTTCTGAGATTTTCATGCTGCCTCTATATGTAAAACTAACAGTGACTAGATGGAAGACGGTATTAATCAGTTTATATAGGAATCGATATAACACCGTATAAATTCTGTAGATGCCACAGAAAATTCACTTCAAAATCATAATATTACTAACATATGTCAATTGTCTAGACGTATTCGCTTGACCTCCCTTTTCCCCAGCTGACGATCTGCTTGCTGTTCATGTCCACTCCTCGCTGTAGTCGTTCTGTTCTTGCAGCCATTCCGGCACGTCCAGCCCCTCCAGCACTCGCCACATCTCTGACTGATAGGGTTGCGGCAGCATCTCGATCCAGCGGTGCGCCCCGGCGTGGCCTTGTGCCTGGTAGACCTCGCCGCATAGCTCAACCAGCATTGGCCAGTCCGTATCTCCTTCCGGTACCGCGTATTCACCCCGCTGGCCCTGTTCGGCTGGCTGTAGTCCCTCCGGCAGCCAATCTGGTTCGCTTGGTAACGATCGGCACGACTGCAGCTGTCCGTTCTCTAGCCAAAGGGTGAAACCGTCCGAGCTGATACTTGCGCCAGCCTGCAAACGCTCGATAGAGAAGGGCGATAACCCCCATTGTTCCCTCATGATCTGGTCTGTGAAGGTATCAGGATCCGGTAGCGTACAGTTATTGTCAGAGCTCCAAGGAGCCGGGCTGTCGCCCGACTTAACCCCAACACCCCAAGTCGAACCCTCGGCGGCCTTAGTGGCCTCAAATGTGCCGGCAGGCACCACTTCCCACCCGGTCAAACGGGTGCGTACACCCAGGCGGGCGGTGTGCAGGCCCATCAGGCGCTTGATGTCTTCGCCGTAAACGTTGGCCTGCTCCTCGATGAGGTGGGCCAACTTGATGGGGTGTTCGGCCCGGGTCGCCAGGGCGCCGCCCATGGCCTGCAGGTAGCAGCGGAAGATGCCGTTATCAGCGGCAAAGCGGGCGGCCTCAAAGCGTGGGTCTTGCAACACCGGCTTGGGGGGGCCCACCAGATCGCCATGCTTTTTGGCGTTGCTGATGCGGCGCAGCTCGCGCCACACCCCGACAGGGGCGCCGCCAATTTGCTGGAAGGTGCGGATCCCCCACCAACTGGCCCAGGCGCATGCATGTTGAGCCCCTTGATCAGCAGGGGTGTCGGACTCCTGATCACCATCCACATGCTCGCCGTCGATGTTCTTGGCGATATAGGCGGCGATGTAGCCGGTGGCGTCCCCTTTGGCCGGGTCTATCTCCTTCCAGTCAAAGCGGGGTTTTATGTCGGTGAAGGGCGGGCGCCCCTGGATCTCGCGCACCAGCTCCTGATGATCATCGGTGAGGGCATAGCGTTGCAGGGTGCTGATCACCCGCCATTTGTCGGCAGGACGCATAAACAGCAACATGTGCCAATGTGGGGTGGCGTCGTGGTGCGGCTCGCACACCCGAAAACCGTAGACGGGGGTATCAGCCCGCTTAAGCGCGGCCCGGGTCAGGCTCCACAGCTTGGCCAAATATGCGCAGGTTTCCCGCGGCGTTGCCCCTTCATATCGCTTGTTCTCTACGGTCTTACCGTCGTGCTTCTGTGTCCAGGCATGAAAGCGGGAAGGGGCCGTCCAGGTGAAGAAGACCCCCACATGCCCTTGCTCTTCGGCGTAGTCCTCAAAGCCGCGCATCCGCACCATCATCTCATTGCGGCGGTTGACCGGGTTGGCATTGCTGGCCTCCCAGCAATCCTTCATCGAGATCACCAGGTCATGCTGCTCGTTCATCACCTCCGACTCTGCCAGCCAACGCATCATGGCCCGCTTGCGCTCGCGCACCACCTTCATGGTGGCGTTCGACACATAAGCCGACACCCCCTTGCGCACCTTGCCGAGCACGATGTTGATGTGCTCCTGCAGTCGGTCCCAGGTGCGGTTGATCCGCTTCTCCCACCACTTGGCAGAGAGCAGGCGCACCATCACGCTCAGGATCCAGTTATCACGCACCTCCTCGGTTTTGAATTCGGGCAACTCCCCTACAAAGCCCCACTGGTCGGCAGGCTGGCGAATGACCTCCCATGCCAGCAGCAGATCCGGCTCATCGCCGGCTTTGATGCCCTGCTCGATGTTGTGCCAGATAGCGGCGGTCTGGTTGGCGAACTGGTGCGCCACCCGCTTGCGGCTCTCTTCATCGCGCAGGGCCTGTGGATCCACTGGCAGGGCCTGAATAAGGCCGCGCACCAGCTTGGTACGTTCGCGAAGCCAGATGTTGCCATTGCGTGCATGGCGGGTGCTGCCATCTTTTCGGCGACGCACGTATTGCTTGAACAGGGTCAGGCTGAGCTGGGGGGAGAGGCCATCGAGCAGTTGCACGGCCCACGCCAGATCAGATTGACCGGGTGTGCCAATGAAAGCGGCGTCAAGATTGACGCCGGGCATTGCATTGGAAAGAGTATCGATACGCTGCCGCAGTGTCCTTTTCGACAGCGGCAACCGGGTGGCTGTTCGACTCATTGGATGGCGGTACCGGACAACAAGGTGATGCGGGATTGGCAGCCCTGGATGGTCTGCTGCGCATGGGCTTTCATGCGGCGAGCTGCCGCGCATTGGCGCAGCAGCAGCGTGATACTGGCCCGGGGGCGAGCAGGCAGTCGGCGCGCATTGGCCAGCTCCTTCTGATAAAGACGCAGCCGCGCTGCGTCTTCCCGATAGGTCTCTTGCCAGCGGTGCATCAGGCTGGCCAGCTCCTGCTGCAGGTGATGAGTCATTGGATCACCTCACCTTGTCCGTGCAGCGGGGCGCACTCGCGCCACCAGTCGCCAATCTCCCGGGCCAGGGCGGTTTCACCCTGACCCAGCGCCAGCCAATAGACGGATCGCACGGCCCCGAGCGCCAGCAGCTCCCGGGAGATGTCTCTATCCCCCCAGGCCTCGCCTCCGGCGGCGATAAACTCGGCGCGGGCCGCCAGCCAGTGAGTGACCAGCGGGCCATGAGTCGGGGCCATGGCTGGCCCCTCTTCGTCATCGTCCTCACCGCTGTCGTCATCCAGCAGGGCGGCCGGATTGCAGGTGGCGACCAGCTGGATCTGAATGTACTGCTGACCGGAGTAAACCCCGCCCAGGGCGATGCGGTTATCTTCGGCGCTGGCGGCGAACATGTCGGCCAGCAGCCCCTCGATGAGCTTGGGCGCCTGACGGGCAATCTTGATGGCGTCGCTCATGGGCAGGTCCTCCGGTTCAGGCTGACAAAGAGCTGGTGCCAACCCTGACTGGTTTTGCCCTGGGCACGCAGGTTGCGCCCTTCCGGCCCGCGCAAACGCACACGGGTTAATCTGGCGAGGTTAAGGGGCAGCTCTGCCGCTCGGGCCAGCGCCTCCTGTTCCGATACGGGATGAAAGATCCGGCTCATGCCAGCCCCTCCGGCGTGGCGATACCGGTCAGCAGCCAGTCGCAGTGATGTTTCAGCTCCGGGTGATTGGCGATCAGCAGGAACAAGCCCCCGCCGATCTCGCGGTATCCCAGCTCGTAGTTCTTGAGCGTGGTAGGAGGAATGCCGAGCTGATCGGCAAACTTGGGACGGCTCAGCTTCAACTGCTCTCGCAACTGGCGCAGGCGCTTGGCCGCATGGTGGTTGAGCTGGTTGATCTGGGTTGGTTGTGCGTTCATGGTCAGGCTCCTTATGAAAGGGTGCAGGGGGTGATGCGGCTGAACAGAGAAGCCCAAGCCAGTGCGGTGGTGCGTTCCATAAGCGCAACCCCGTCAGGATGTTGGCTAAGACGGGTGCCATAGCGGCCCGTCAGCTTGCGTTGCTGGATGCGAAGGTTGCGCAGGGCGCAGGGGATCGCTAAAGTTGCCATGTCGACTTCCTCATACGTTGTTGATAAAGGCCCGCTTGGAGTTGCCGCTCCGTTATGCGGGCTTTTTACTGCCCGATAGGGCGTGGGCCTTGCCCGGTCATCTGGCTTGCTGCCAGCACGGCGCGCTTCAAGCGAAGCCTTGCCGCTCTCTCTTTCTTCTCCCTCTCGATATCCCTGATGGGTCTGGTACTCAGTGCCGGGTGCCAGACTTTGCTGTCACAGCCGCCGCGAAACTCCCCCTGATACTCCAGTGCGATCACCGCCAGCCTGATCGCCTCACGTTGTGCATGGGGCAGGGCTGACAGGGTGGCGGTCATCAGTTCGCCCCGCGACTGGCGGGCGATGGCACAGATGGCCGCTTTCTTGGCTTGGCCCAGTGCCAGCCAGTCGGTGTCCAGGCTGGAACGTGTCTTGCCGAACAGCTCGCGCAGCAGCAGGCAGCCGGCGGTGTTCATGGCGATCTGCTCGGTGGGCGTCAGGCCCGCCAGATTGCGTTGTTCGTGGTCAATGCGTTGCATGGTGGTTTCCCCTTCACATGGTCGTGGCCTGCATCAGGATGTCTGATGCACAGGCCAGGGCGGGCACCGCCTGAAAGCGGGCCTCGATGTCGTGGATCAAGATGGCGAGCGATCCCATTGCCGAGGTGGCCACGCTCACCAGGGTGTTGCGCTCCGAGCGGGTGATCCGACCGCGGTCAGTCAGCTCCAGGGCTCGCTGGCCAATGCTGGCGATCTTGGCGTTCAGATCGATGGCCTGATGAGGCAGGGAAGGGGCCCGTTCTGCCTGGGGGATGGCAATTAGCTCAGCCACCGTCAGTTCATGGGGCTGATCGGGGTTTAACTTGTTGCGCAGGAGCTGCGGGTTCATGCCGACCCGCTGGGCGATCTCGGCCATGTTGTGACTGGCCGCAAAGCGCTGGCAGGCGCTGATCCAGTGAGGATGTTTGCTGGCGTATTCGGTAAACATGCGAGGTTCTCCTTGACCCGTTATGGTGTTTGCAGGTTCACGCGAGCGTCATGGTGACGTAGCGCTCGGCCTGATAACGGGCCTGCAGGAACAGGGCGTAGAGGTTGACCTCGCGGGGAGCGCCCGGACCGTCTTGCAAAATGGGCAACTGGCCGCGGTCAGCGCGCTTTTTGATAGCCCCCAAGCTCATGCCTTGGCGCTTGGCGTACTCCTCCAGGCTTTCACTGACACGATTGCCAAAGGGGTAATCGAGTGGCAACTGGCTCACATCGCTGGGGATACGGATGGGTTTGATTCGAGTAACCATGGTGAATCCTTCTCAGGGGCTTCAAACACAAGAGGTTGGTTGTTGCGGGGTACTGCGCGTGCTGGCCTTCAATTTGCCGCCGGTCAGCACCTCGATTTGGTAGGCACGGCCTTGGGGGATGGTTTCACTCCACTTGCTGACAGCAACATGGGAAATACCAAGAGCTTTGGCAGTCGCTGTAACGGTGCCGAAGTGTTCAAGAACTGCACTTTTTTGCATTTTTAAAATCCTCCATATCGTCACCTAAGTGTCGGTGATGGCTAAAGGTAACTTATGGGTCGGGAAGGGGTCAAGTGGTTTCGTTGCTTTAGTTACCTTGCTGGGTGGTAACTTAGGTTTATGGAAACTATCAATGACCGCATATCAGCGCGCAGACGTGCGCAGAAAATGAGCCAAGACGAGCTGGCTAAGCGAATCGGGATAACCCGGGTGTCGATTAGCAAGTGGGAGTCGGGACTTAACCAGCCAAAAGGTCGCTATCTCAATGATTTAGCGGCAGCGCTGGGGGTTACTGTTGACTGGCTTTTGACTGGAGACGGGGAGGCGAGGGGACAGCCTGCACCAGAAGTGATGCCTGGATATCACAACGTCGAACCGGCCGTGATCCCACAAGGTACGCGCGTGCCTGTACTGAGCTATGTTCAGGCCGGCCACTGGCACGAGATGTGTGAGCAGGCCACTGCCTTCGATGGCAACGTCGAGTATGTGACGGCGGGGGTAGATGTTGGCCCTTGTGGTTTCGGCCTCTGGTTGCGTGGCCAGTCGATGGAACCCTTCTTTAAGGAAGGTGACCTCATCATCGTTGACCCTGACGAAGCGCCCCAACCAGGGGATTTCGTCGTGGCCAAGAACGGCAGCGAAGAGGCTACCTTCAAGAAGTACCGGCCTCGCGGTATCGACGAGAGCGGACAAGAGGTGTTTGAACTGGTCCCCCTCAACGACGATTACCCCACCATGCACTCCGACCGGCAGCACATCCAGATCATCGGCGTGATGGTAGAACACAGATCATATAGAAAAAGACAAACAGGGCGCTAATGCGCCCTGTTTTTATATCCGTTGCCAGCTTATAGCCACGCCCAGACCAACATAACAATGGACGACATGCTTGAGCGGAAGATACGTTTTAGGGAGAAAACATGCCAGAGTTCAATGATGTGCCAATGTCATTTGGTTACAAGCGCAATAAGCAAAAAGCACTGATCAGCCTTCACGGCATCTTGAGCGGTCTCACTGCCGATCAGCGTCTTAACGACACTGAAGTTCTCTTTATGGCGACTTGGTTGAAATCAGACTCCGAGTTCAAAAAAGATGGTGATTTCCTAGATATTCAAGATCTCATCCATGACGTTCTCGAAGATGGGATCATCACAGCAGATGAGAAAGAAGACCTGCTGAACCTGCTCAATGATGTACTGCAATACAACGAGATTGAGCACGACAATATGGATGCGCTGGTCAACATGTTGCTTGGTTTCCTGCAGGGCATCAGTGCCGACAGCAACATCGTGGAACAAGAGGTGCAGGCTCTTAGTTCACTGCTGCTCAAGCATCGTGATCTGCTGGCCTCATGGCCGGGTAGTCTGCTGTTCAATCGCCTCAACGATATTCTGGCAGATGGCGAAATCACCGAAGATGAGCGTGAAGACCTGTTGGAACTGGTGAAACAGATTTCCGGGCAGCGCTTTACAGAATCAGGTCTTGCTGCAGGGATGGCGACCGAGTTCTTTGCCGATGGCAATGTGATGAGTCTTCGAGGAAAGACAGTCTGCTTCACAGGAAAGTTTCTCTCCGATACCCGTCATAACCTGGAACAGCAGGCCAAGTTGCTTGGTGCTTTCCCTGTGAAAGGCGTCACCACTAACCTCGATGTGTTAATCGTTGGGAGCCTCGCCAGCCGTGACTGGATGTTTACCAGCCACGGGCGAAAGATTGAAGCCGCCATCAAAGCAAAAGAAAAAGGACAGAATATTCAGATTATCAACGAAGAAGACTGGATTCGGATTGCGTCTGAGCCGTTATGAACGTTTATGATAAATATCATGTGTAATATAAAAATACCATTCAATTTCAATCCAATGGTATTGGGTGTAAATAATAAAAGGAAATTGATAAGTGTCAGAAAAACCATGGTTGTCAAATCGAGAGTGGATATTTGTAATTATACTGGTCGTGTTGTCTCAGTTTTTACTCCATCAGTACGCATCAAATGTCAAGGATGAAACTCAAGTTATAAATTATATTTCATTTTCCGGTACAATAGTATCAATAATACTGGCGGTTCTGGCTATAATCTATTCATTCTTTCAGTCTATTACTCAACAAGGAAATTCGGATAAAATTGCATCTAACCTTGAATCACTCACAAACGTTGCGTCTACAGTAAATAAATCAGTTGACACAATGACGTCTCAAGTTGAATCACTGAACTCGGTCGTATCTGATGTGCAGAGATTACCATCAGAAATTGTTGCATTAGTTTCTATCGCATTGGAAAAGCTGAATAGAGAGCATGTAACTGATATTACTACGGTTATGTCTGAACATGTAGCGACTATTTTAAGTATTAAAGATAGCGATTCATTAAAAAATAAAGCTGATAAGCATGCGGATGATGGAGAGAAAGAGGGAAATGGCTCATATCATGATGTACACAGCTCTAGATGGTCAATAATAACAACCACAATAATGTCTTGCGTTATTGTAAATAAATTGAATGTGGTAGATGTTGTTTACGAATTAGTTGAATATCTAGAGAGCGACCCTCAGGCTCTTAGAGAAATCACTATAATGATTACTGGTGCAAGTAGTTCCATCGCCACATTAAGGGATTTAGGACTTGTCGATGAAGATAAAAAAGAGGGGTTTTATTTCATAAAGTCTAATGATGATAAAGGAAATATGACATCTAGACTATGTAGCATAATTGCAATATATTACAGTTCTGCAATTACAGATATCCATGAGAAATTTAAAGATGAGGGGGCTGCTGCGTTAATAAAGGCTCTTAAACTCACTCCGGATTCATGCAATGCTGAAAAGTTAGATATCGTTAAAAAGTTAATTGTTATCTAAATGATATCTCTCAGAGTGTATAGATCTAGTTGTCACCTAACACCGGCCTGAAGCCGGTGTCTCATTTACGCTACATTAGAAAACACTACCGAGCCAGATAGCTGGCCGCTTCGGTGACGTACTCATCTCCTCTAGAGTTTAGACTTTCTCTGTGGCTGGGTTATAGCCAACTCAAGTTTTCCATTTTCCATCGAACTTATGTATATGACAGACTCGGTTAAACACTGCTAGTCCTCATCAAATGCTGTATAAAATAACAGTCTTTTGATGGTGGAGGGATGACAGTGAGAATGCAGTGGTCGGAGGCTGTGTCGATGTATAGGCCGCGGGGATGGGTGAACGCCTTCCTATATAAGGAGGGGCGATGAGCATCAAGTCCACGCCCGAGGGTTACCTGGTCGATATCCGCCCGCAGGGGAGGGAAGGCAAGCGGATCCGCAAGCGTTTCAAGACCAAATCCGAGGCACAGCAGTTCGAGCGCTGGGTGATCGCCACCGAGCACAACAAAGAGTGGGTGGACCGCCCGGCAGACAACAGACCGCTCTCCGAACTTATCGAGCTCTGGTGGCGCTACCATGGCCAGACCCTGAAAGCGGGGGAGGCGGTACGCAAGAAACTCCACAATATCGATGCCGCGTTGCGCCACCCGTTGGCGAGGCAGGTGACCCGGGCGCTGTTCTCCGAGTATCGGGCGCAGCGGCTGCAAGCTGGTCGCCAGCCCAAGACGGTCAACCGCGAACAGGAGATGTTGGGCGGTGTATTCTCGGTACTCACTGAGCTCGGCCATTATCACCATGAGCACCCGCTCAAAGAGATGAAGAAGGTCAAGCTGGTCGAGCGGTCAATGGGCTACCTGACCCAGGATGAGATCGGCGAGGTGCTGGCCGCGCTATCGGGGGATAACCTGAAGGTGGTTAAACTCTGTCTGGCCACGGGGGCGCGCTGGAGTGAAGCTGCCAATCTTCGCCGCGAGGATGTGCTGGCCGGTCGGGTGACCTACATCAACACCAAGAATGGCAAGAACCGCACAGTGCCGATCTCGGCCGAACTGTGCCAAGAGATAACGAACGGGGTTAATCGCGGCCCGCTGTTCCGTGACCTCGACTATATGTTGGTGCGTGATGTGATCAAGTCAGTGGCGCCGGACCTGCCAGCAGGGCAGGCGGTGCATGTGTTCCGGCACACTTTTGCATCACATTTCATGATGTCCGGGGGCAACATCCTCGCGCTACAAAAAATTTTGGGCCATCACAACATCCAGCAGACGATGACCTATGCCCACTTCGCACCGGATTATCTGAGCGATGCTGTGCGCTTCAACCCGCTGGAAAATCCACTGCCTGCCGAATGATGAAGTGTCCACAAATTGCCCCAAACGGGGTCGTCTGGGGTGTCTGAGCGTCACCCTCAGTAGTATCCAACTCATTGATATTTATGTAAGTCATTGTTTTTATTGGATATGTTAAGGCGGCTCAGGCCTCCTTTTTTGTTGCCCGTTTTTTGCTTTCAGTGTGTTGCGCCGTATAGCGTCATCCGTCTTGGTGGCTGATGCGAAAATGTCTGATATGCCAACAAACCAAGGTCGAACATCAGAAATTGAAGCGGGCGGGGGAGAGCTTGAGACTCGCTTGATATAACAAAATGATTTATAGGGAGAAAAGCCCGCCATAACTATGGTCAGCCAAGGGGCTTTTTTTGTATTATTCCCCTCTTGACCTTATTTAGCCTAAATGCTCCTGTATCGGGAGTGGTGACGAGGAAGACATGCAACAGCTTGAAGAAGTAGTCGGCCAGGCCAAGGCCGAAATTGAGGGCGTAAGCGACATCGCCGCCCTCGACGAAATCCGGGTCAAATATCTGGGTAAAAAGGGCTTTTTTACCGAGCAGATGAAGGGCCTCGGCGCCCTTTCGCCTGAGGAGCGTCCCGCCGCAGGCGCCGTGATCAACCAGGCCAAGCAGCTGGTTCAGGATGCCTTGAACGCGCGTCGTGAAGCCCTCGAAGTTGCCGTGCTGAACCAGAAGCTGGCCGCCGAGACCATCGACATCAGCCTGCCGGGTCGTCGCATCGAGAACGGTGGCCTGCACCCGGTGACCCGCACCATTGAACGCATCGAGCGCCTGTTTGGCGAGATGGGCTTCAAGGTCGAGCGCGGTCCCGAGATTGAAGATGGCTTCCACAACTTCGATGCGCTGAACATTCCGGCCCATCACCCGGCGCGTACCGATCACGATACCTTCTACTTCAATCCCGATCTGATGCTGCGTACCCACACCTCAGGTGTGCAGATCCGCACCATGCAGCAGCAACAGCCGCCAATTCGCATTATTGCGCCGGGCCGCGTCTATCGTAACGACTACGACATGACCCACACCCCCATGTTCCATCAGGTTGAAGGTCTACTGGTGGACGAGCATGCCAGCTTTACCGAGCTGAAGGGGATACTGCACGACTTCCTGCGCAACTACTTCGAGGAAGACTTGACCATTCGCTTCCGTCCTTCCTACTTCCCGTTCACCGAGCCGAGCGCCGAAGTGGACGTGATGGGCAAGAACGGCAAGTGGCTGGAAGTGCTGGGCTGCGGCATGGTGCACCCGAACGTGCTGCGTTCGGTCGGCATAGATCCGGAAAAATACTCCGGCTTTGCCTTCGGCATGGGCGTCGAGCGCCTGACCATGCTGCGCTACGGGGTCAATGACCTGCGTGCCTTCTTCGAAAACGATCTGCGCTTCCTCAAGCAGTTCAAGTAAGGGCGAGAGAACATGAAATTCAGTAAATCCTGGGTGATGGAGTGGGTCCGCACCGAGTTGAGTGACAACGCACTGGCCGAGCAGATCACCATGGCCGGTCTGGAAGTGGACGCCGTGGAAGCGGTGGCCGGCCAGTTCAACAATGTGGTGGTGGGCGAAGTGGTCGAGTGTGCCCAGCATCCGGACGCCGACAAGCTGCGGGTGACCAAGGTCAACGTGGGCGAAAGCGATCTGCTGGACATCGTCTGCGGCGCGCCGAACTGCCGCACCGGCCTGAAAGTCTGCGTGGCCAAGGTCGGGGCGACCCTGCCGGGTGATTTCACCATCAAGAAGGCCAAGCTGCGTGGCCAGCCGTCTCACGGCATGCTCTGCTCCTTCAGCGAGCTGGGTATCGAGGTGGAAGCGGACGGCATCATAGAGCTGCCACTTGATGCCCCCATCGGCACCGACATTCGCGACTACCTCAATCTGAACGACGTCGCCATCGACGTGGATCTGACTCCGAACCGTGCCGATTGCCTGGGTATCGCAGGTCTGGCCCGCGAGATTGGCGTGCTCAACAGCGTGGACGTGGTCGAGCCGAGCTGGACCCCTGCTGT
Organism: Aeromonas ichthyocola; assembly: GCF_046087985.1. NCBI lineage: Bacteria > Pseudomonadati > Pseudomonadota > Gammaproteobacteria > Aeromonadales > Aeromonadaceae > Aeromonas > Aeromonas ichthyocola. Next base: position 303,578 of record NZ_JBJSWH010000003.1, on the reverse strand, counting down.
CGCTACCATAGACGCGACCTTCCCGATCCGGGTTGAAGCGCCAGCCGATTGCCCCCGTTATCTGGGCCGCGTCATCAAGGGGCTGAACTTGCAAGCGCAGAGCCCGCTCTGGATGCAAGAGAAGCTACGCCGTGGCGGCATTCGCTCCATCGACGCCATCGTCGACATCACCAACTTCCTACTGCTGGAATTCGGTCAGCCGATGCACGCCTTCGATCTGGCCAAGCTGGAAGGGGAGCTGGTGGTGCGCCGCGCCAAGGCTGATGAGCCCATGACTCTGCTCGACGGTACCGAGGTGAAGCTCAAAGACAACACCCTGGTGATTGCCGATACACAAGGCCCTGCCTGCATGGCCGGCATCTTCGGCGGCGATCGCACCGGTGTGTCCGAGACCACCACCGACATCCTGCTGGAGTGCGCCTTCTTCGCGCCGCTCTCCATCACAGGTCGTGCCCGTGCCTACGGCCTGCACACAGACTCCTCCCACCGCTTCGAGCGCGGGGTCGATCCCGAGCTGCAAGCCAAGGTGATGGACAGAGCCACCCGCCTGCTGCTGGATATCTGCGGCGGTGAAGCGGGTCCGGTCATCGAAGTCAAATCCGATGCCCATCTGCCCAAGGCTGCCCCCATCAAGCTGCGCCGCACCAAGCTCGACAAGGTGATCGGCATCAGCGTGGCCGACGCCCAGGTGCTCGAGATCCTGACTCGCCTCGGCATGCAGGTGACGGTGGACGCCGACGGCTGGACCGCACTGGCCCCCTCCTGGCGTTTCGACATCGCCATCGAGGAAGACCTCATCGAGGAAGTGGCCCGCATCTACGGCTACAACAAAATCCCGAACCTCAAACCGGCCGCTTCTCTGGCGATGGTTGAGCAGGCAGAAGGCCAGGTGACCCTGAAGCGGGTACGTGACCTGCTGGTTGACCGCGGTTTCCAGGAAGCGATCACCTACAGCTTCGTGGATCCCAAGGCCCAGCAGACCCTGTTCCCTCAGAGCGATGCCATAGTGCTGCCTAACCCCATCTCGGTCGAGATGTCCGCCATGCGGGTGTCGCTCTTCCCGGGTCTGGTGCAGGCTGTGGTCTACAACCAGAACCGCCAGCAGGGCCGTGTGCGTCTGTTCGAGCAGGGCCTGCGTTTCATCAAGGACGCGAGCGCCGAGAACGGCATCCGTCAGGAACCCATGCTGGCCGGCATCATCACCGGCAACCAGAGCGACGAGCACTGGGACGTCAAGAGCCGTGGCAGCGACTTCTTTGATTTGAAAGGGGATCTGGAAGCCGTGCTGGATCTCACCGCCGAAGGGGCTACTTTCAGCTTCGAGCGCACCGAGCACAGCGCCCTGCATCCTGGTCAGAGCGCGGCCATACTGCGCAATGGCGCCGTCATCGGCCACATCGGCGTGATCCACCCGAGCCTCGAGAAGAAGCTGGGTCTCAAGAGCCGTGCCGTGATGTTCGAGCTGGAACTGGACAAGCTGACCCCTGCCAAGGTGCCGGTTGCAGCCGAAGTTTCCCGCTTCCCGGCCAATCGCCGTGACATCGCCGTAGTGGTCGACGTTGCGGTTCTGGCCGGTGACGTCCTGGCAGTAATTAAAAAAGTTGGCGGAAATCAGTTAGTTGGAATAAACTTGTTCGACGTATACCAGGGTGCTGGTATGGCAGAGGACAAGAAGAGCCTGGCCATCAGTCTAGTGTTGCAAGACACCCAGCGCACCCTGGAGGAGAAAGAGATTGCCGAGACCGTAGACAATGTCGTGCGGGCCCTTGGTGAAGAGTTGAATGCATCCTTGAGGGATTGATCTATGGCGCTTACCAAAGCCGACATTGCAGAGCACCTGTTCACCCAGCTCGGGATGAGCAAGCGTGAAGCCAAAGACATGGTGGAAGCCTTCTTTGAGGAAATCAGACAGGCGCTCGAGCGCGGTGAACAAGTCAAGATTTCAGGCTTCGGTAACTTTGATCTTCGTGAGAAGAACCAGCGTCCCGGACGTAACCCCAAGACGGGCGAGGATATTCCCATCAGCGCCCGTCGCGTGGTGACCTTCCGGCCTGGCCAGAAGCTCAAGGCCAGGGTAGAAAATGTTGAACCCAATGAGTAAAGAAAAGCCAGGCAACCGCCTGGCTTTTGCGTTTCGATGACCAAAACTCCCCCTTTTTTTCTGGGCGTCGTGCTGGCCATGCCGCTGCATGCCATGGTATTGCTGCCTCCCGCGCCGCCACCCAAGCCTATGTGGACTCCATCACCAAGTTGGAAGTCTGTTATCCGGCGACCCTTCCACCGCCTTACCTGTTAGCGGAGGGGGGCTTGTTCAAGGATTGCTTGGCCAGGTTGGCCGACGTATTGCCGGTGCCGCTGACCATTCATGAAGTTACCTGACTGGCAAGCGGTGCGAGATGCACTGCTACAGGGGCGTTGCGATATCGTGCCTCATGTCGGCCCCATCTCTGCTGTACTGCCCATGCGGGTGAGTCGCGCCATGCTGGAGACCGACTCCGCCATTCTCTATCGTGGCGATCTGCATAACGGGCGACCTTTCTGGTCTCACCCGCCTGGCAGGCGAAGACCCTGCTCAAGGCGCTATCCCCATCGCCCAGCTGCTCCTGACCGATGCGGAAAACTGGTACTCGGCGCTGGAAAGTGGCAAGGGCAACGCCTATCTGGGTGACTATCTGCAACTGCGCTACCTGATGCGCGAGTTCCCGGCGGATGGCTTGCGCTGCGCCGTTTGCGCAGCGATGAGCGGGTGGTCAGCTATCGGCTGATGATGCGTGACAAGCCGAGTTGGTTCAATTGATCGATACAGCCATCCGCTATATGCCTGCCGGTAGCCTCTACAAGCTGATCTGGGTCGCTATCTCGACCAGGGGTCCCAGGATATCAACCCCTTGCACTTTACCGACAAGGAGCAGGCCTGGCTGTCGGCAGACAACGCACGGTCGCTGGTGGTGAACCCGAGTTAATGCCCTATAGCGGCATCAATGAGCAGGGGAGCTCAAAGGGTGGAGCGCGGATGTGCTGCGCTGGGTCACCCAGGAGACCGGCCTGAAATTCAAGTGGTGCCCGCCGCCAGCAAGGCGGAGGCGATAGAAAAGCTGCGCCGTGGTGAGGCGGATATGATGGCCGGCTTGCCCGAATCACCAGCCCTTGACGGATGAGTTTATTTCAGCCGGATCATCTCCATCAACCGCTTTGCCTTGATCAGCAAGCAAGGCGGTGCCAACTGACCATATCAGCCAGCTTAAACGGCAGCGTATTCTGGTGCCTGAGTCCTCTATGATCCCTCCTGTTGGCTCGCCCTGCTGGTGAGCAGGAGTGGCGCACCGACGGCCTGGCGCAGGGGCTTGCCGCGATGCAAAGGGCAAGGCAGATGCCATGCTGGAGCGAGCTGTATCAGCTGCAATATCCCGCAGCGTACCAACTGCTGGAAGGGCTGGATATCGAGGAGCTGGAAGACAAGCTTCGGCCTTGGGTTTGCCATCAAACAGGAGACCGAGCTGGCCGGGGTGATGGACCGCAAGCCTGATGGCCTGACCAGCACCCAGAATGATGAACTCAATCAGCGCTGGCGCCGCCTGCTGTTGACAACAGCCCGGGGTGAGCTATGCCGCCTGGTTTGGCTCCATGTTGCTGGCGCTGTTGATCAGCATCATGTCATTTCGATGATCTGGCGTTCCCGCCAGCAACTGGCCCGGGAAGATAGCCCAGCGTCAGGAGATGGAGAAGGCGCTGGCCATCGAGAGCGAGTTGCGTGAAACCATGTTCCAGGCGTTGCCGGTGCCGGTTTTCTGCGCAACAGCCAGGGCAAGGTGATCAAGTCCAACAAACAGGGTCGGCGGCTGGCCATCCGCTATGCGGAGCAGCTGATGCTGCCTCCGGTACAGTTGCAGAAGAGTGAAGGGAGCTGGTGTTGGGCGATCAGGTTTTTGCCTATGCCCAGCATCCCGCTGCGTTTTGGATAAGCAGGCGCCAGCGACCGACCTTATCGCGTTATCGGACATCAGCGTGTTGCGTGAGCAACCCGTTTCTGCGTCAGGCCGAGCGCCGCCTGCGCGCCCTGACCAATACAGTGCCCGGTGTGGTGCTGCAGTTTATGTTTGAGCGGGGGCGGGTAGGGGCCATCGAGTTTATCAGCCGGGGCAGCTACGAGCTGCTGGGGCTGGCCAGCCAGCAGATCCGCCGTGAACCCGAAACGGGTGCTCACAATGCTGGACAGCGCGAAGATGCCGGGTCCGCCGCGAGATGTTGCCATGCTGCAGGCCGGTACGCCTTTTCGTTCACCCTGCGCTACCACCACCCGGGCAAGGGCGAACGCTGGCTGCAGCTCTATGGTCGTGGCCGCAGCCAGTCCGACAGGGCTGGCGGGTCTATGCGGTGGTGCAGGATGTGACGACCCGGGTCGAGCAGGATCAGGCATTGCAGCACTCCCATGAGCAGGCGCAGCAGGCGGTGCTGGCCAAGGGGCGCTTCCTCGCTGCCATGAGCCATGAAATTCGCACTCCCATGAACGCCATTCGGGGGCTGCTGGAGTGGCTGGCCAGCACCCCATTGTCGCAGGAGCAGCACTCTGCGCTGGCGCGGGTCAGTCAGGCGGGCAACGAGTTGCTCGGCCTGCTCAACGATGTGCTCGATTTCAGCCGCAACGAGAACAGCAAGCTCGCGCTCTCGCCCCAGCCCACCGATTTTGGAGTTGTGCGAGCACGTGGCGGCGGTGCACTGGTCCAAGGCGCGCTCCAAGGGTTGCAGATGCGCCTGCAGTTGGACCCGGCCCTGCCTGCCCTGCAGACCCTCGATCCTCATCGGGTGCAGCAGGTGCTGCACAACCTGCTCTCCAATGCCATCAAGTTCAGCCAGCGTGGCGAGGTGGTGCTGTGGGCCCGCCGGCGCGTCGACTTGCGCTGGTCGGAGTGGATGATCAGGGGCCCGGGGATCAGTGCCAAGCTGCTGCCGCGCTGTTCCTGCCCTTCGAGCAGTTTGCCGTTGAAGGGCAGCTGCGGGCGCCGGGCACCGGTCTTGGCTTGGCCATCTGCAAGCAGCTGATCGAGCAGATGGGGGGGCATATCGATGTCGAGGGGCGCGGCCGGCCGGCGGCAGCCGCTTCATCTGCGCGTTGCCCCTGAAGCGGGTGCAGCAGGAGCCGGACTGGCAGCCAAGGTGGCCAGCTGGCGCTCTCAACTTACCCCATGATGAGCGCAGACTATCTGCGCCCTGGCTCACCGAACTGGATCGTTACCGCAGCAACGCCCAGCATACGCTGCAGCGGAGGTGGATGAACAGGGGCTCTACTATGGGCATGGCAGGGGGAGTCCTGGGTCCCGGGCACCATGGTGAGTCTGCTGCAGCCACGGCTGGTGCCCTGGTCAACCAGGGCATGGCACCCAGCCGGGGGGGCATGCGGGTGCTGCTGGTTGAAGATCACGATGTCAATCGCGAGCTGATCAGCATGCAGCTGGGGCAGCTGGGTGCCAAGGTGATCAGCGCCGCCAACGGGCAGCTGGCGCTGGACATGCTGGCAGCAGAGACGGGTGGATTGGTGCTGACCGACCTGCAGATGCCGGTGATGAACGGGGCCGAGCTTGTGCAGCAGCTGCGCGAATCGCCGCGCTGGCAGCATCTGCCCGTCTATGTGATCACCGCCGATCTCAGCGAGCAGGCGGCGGCGCAGCTGCAATCCTGTGGTTGCGATGGCCATCTGGACAAGCCGGTCGCCCTCAAAGAGCTGGCCACCTCTGCTGCGCAGCCTGGGCGATTGCCAGACCAGAGGGGAGGCAATGCCGTCGCCCCGACACCGGTTGCCTCGCTGCTGACCGATGAACTGGCTTATCCCTTTATCTGGGCTACCCGTCAGGATCTGGCCGACATTGAGCGCTGCGTCAGCAAAGATGATGTTGCGCGTGAATAGCTGCTTTACACAAGATGAAGGGGGCCGCCAAAATGGTGGGAGCGACCGCCGTTTGGTACGGTGATTGAGCGTGGCAACGCGCCCCATCCCGCTGCAAGCCAGATTGCACCAGGCCTGGAAGACAGTTGCCAGCAGTTTGGCAAAGAGGCTCAAGATGATCATCACAGATGAAGAGTTACTGGCGTTGCTGGAGTCGGAAGAGCATGAGGCGGCAGGATTTTGCCCCGTGCTCTATGCCCTCGACGCACCTCCCATCAGGCGGCAAAGGAGCCGCGGGCCATGCCCTCCTATGCCACGCCTGCACCGTACCCGGCCGGATGCCTGCTGGCAGTGGGAAGGGCTGTTTGCGGCCGGTGCCATCGCCCTTTACGATCCCGCCTCCTCATCAGCAGGCGGACTATCTTCCGCAGCTGCAGCGCAGCATGAGGGCGTTATCGCCTCACGAGGATTGGCTGGGAGGGGTTGCAATGGCCGTTACCGGCGTGGCTGGTGCTGCTGGCTGGCCCAGACCCAGGTGCTGCTGCTGGAGGATCACCCGTTTCAGGGGAGCCTGCATCCAGCAGGAGATCGCCGATGCTGGGGCTTCCCTGCCACTGGGTGCAGGATGGCGACGGCTGCCTGCAGGCGCTGGAAGGCGAGGTCAAGCCTGCTGGTGTGCGATCTCAGTCTGGTGGAGCAGGATGCCATCAGTCTGCTGATGAGCCAGCCCCAGTACCGCACAGCGGCCTGCCCATCGTGCTGCTGTCCGCCCACGATCAGACCCTGATCGATGGCGCCAGACGCCTGCTGCACGACGCCGGCTTCAACGTGCTGGCTGCCCTGGCCAAGCCGCTGCAGAGCGACGATCTGTTGCGCCTGCTCAAGGCGCTCTACCTGGGGCCGCAGCGCCAGCGCAGGCTGAGTGGCCTGCGCCGCACCATCCGCAGCTGGCAGGGGGAGGCTGCTCGGGCAGCTTGGCCTGCAGGCCAGCCCGGCATCCAGCCCCCTGCCCATCTGGCTGGCGGTGACCGGCTTGCCCCGCGCTGGGAGCGCTCAAGGCATGGCTGGAGCAGCATGGCAGGCAGGCGAGCGAGCTGACCCTGGTCATCCATCGGCGGGACAACTTGCTGAACCAGGCGGATCGCTTCGCCCTGGTGCTGCAGGCGAGTCTTGCCGGGGCCAGGCTCGCCCTGCTGCTCGACAATGCCCAGCACCTGCCTTTCGATCAGCTGGAGCGGCTGCCGATCCAGAGCCTGCTGCTGGGGCAGCATCTGCTGCCGGAGCTGGAGGCCATGGCCGCCGACTCTTTGCTCGCCCGCTTCATCCAGCGTGCTCGCGAGCTCGGCATGGCCCTCTATCTCGACGATCCCTTCAACCTGCAGGATCCCGCCCAGTGGCAGGAGCTCGGCATGGCGGGGCGCTGGTAGCCCGTGCCGCGCTACCTTTGCTGGCCTCCCGACGAGGCGCGTCTGCAATGGGCACTGGCGGGCTGGGTACACCCCGACTCGCGGGCCTCTCTGCCCCTGATGATGGAGGTGGGTGGCATTCCCTGCCGACTGCAGGAGCTGGCAGGATCCGATCCCGAGCGGCTGAAGGCGGCCTACGAGGCGCTGAGCGAGCAGAGTGTCTACCTGCGATTCATGCGCGCCAAGCAGCCTGCCACCGCCGATCAGCTCGCCTTCTTTCTCGACTACCCCAGAGCGCCCCAGATAGGGCTGCTGCTCACCGACGAGCAAGGGGCCCCGCTGGCCATGGCTCAGTCCATCCGGCGGCGTCTGCACCCGGACAGGGCGGAGTTCTCCTGCATAGTCGCGGATCATTTTCAGCATAGGGGGGCCGGGCGCCGCATCCTGCTGGCGCTGGCATTGCTGGCGCACGGGGAGGGGATCCGCGAGTGGACCGCCGAGGTGCTCGGCCAGAACAGACCCATGCTGGCCCTGCTGAAGGGGCTGGGGCTGCCGCTGACCCTGGTGACGGGGCGGGAGATGGTCTTTGTCAGGCTGGACTTGAGCATATTGGGCACCCTGGTGCCCCGGCCTTCCTAAGACCAAGGGCGAATGTGCCGGGCCAGCCGGCTGTGCTAAGGTCAGCCTGTGATCCGTTGGAGGAAGTCAACCATGGTGCAGTCAGCCAAACATATCGTGATCCTGACCGGAGCGGGCATCTCTGCCGAATCCGGCATCAAGACCTTTCGTGCCTGTGACGGTCTGTGGGAAGAGCACAAGGTCGAGGATGTGGCGACCCCGGAGGGCTACGCCCGGGATCCCGAACTGGTTCAGCGCTTTTACAACGCGCGGCGCCATCAGTTGCAACGCGCCGAGATCCACCCCAATCCTGCCCACTATGCCCTGGCGCGCCTCGAGCGCCTGCTGCCGGGGCGAGTGACCCTGGTCACCCAGAACATAGACAACCTGCACGAGAGTGCGGGCAGCAAGCACCTCATCCACATGCACGGCGAGCTGCTCAAGGCGCGCTGCCCGGGCTCGGGACAGGTGATCGAGTGGCGCGGGGATCTCCACCAGCACGAGCTCTGCTCCTGCTGCCAGTTGCCGCAGCCGTTGCGGCCTCATGTGGTCTGGTTTGGCGAGATGCCCCTCGGACTGGATCGCATCTACTCGGCCCTGGCGCAATGCGATCTCTTCATCTCCATAGGTACCTCGGGGGCCGTCTATCCCGCGGCGGGGTTCGTCCATGAGGCGGGCCTCAATGGTGCGCACACAGTCGAACTCAACCTGGAGCCAAGCGAAGTGGGTAGCCAGTTTGACGAGAAGCGCTATGGCCCGGCCTCCTTGCTGGTGCCCGCCTTCGTGGACGAATTGCTGCAAAGCTGCGGGGTGCATCAGCCCAAACAGGTGGAGGGGCACAACTGGATGGAGATGCGCGGTCCCTGAGCTACTGTGCGACGGGACAGTTGCAATGGTCAGGTGAAATCGCCACACTGGCAACCACAAAAAATGGGACGCAGTTGGCGCAAATTACCATGACCGCAGTAAAGCAATGGATCGCTTTTTTCCTCCTGATGCTGGCCAGTGCCAGCGCATCGGCCTCGATCCCCCTGATGACCCTGGTGCTGCCAGATGGCCAGCAGTGACCCTCGATGAGGCGGCCCTGTCCGCCCTGCCACAGACTGAATTCACCACCACCACCCCATGGACCCAGGGCGCCCACCACTATCGCGGGCCGACCCTGGCAGCCGTGCTGGCGGCGCAAGGGATCCTCGATGCCCCGCAAGATCGCCGTCTCGGCCCTCAACGGCTATCAGCAGGTGGTGGATCTGGCCCTGTTCGACGGCGTGCCGCTGACCCTGGTGCGCCAGGAGGACGGCAAGCCGCTGACCCGGCGCAACAAGGGGCCGCTCTGGCTGCTCATTCCGTTCACCACCTATCCCAAGCTGGACGTGCCCGCCATTCACAACTGCATGGTGTGGCAGGTGGTGCGCATCGAGGTCATTGATGGGGCTATCCCGCCACAACCTGCTGCTGGTTGCGGTGTCGCTGCTGTTTCTGCTCTCCTCGGGGCAGTTCTGCTGCAGCATCGGCACGAGCAACTGGTCGATACCTTCTACCGCAATATCCACTGGAACATCAGCCAGGTGATGCTGGAGTCCCAGCGTTTCCTCTATGACCTGCAGCTCTATCGGGCCGGCAGGCTGGCGATGGAGACCCTGAGCCTCGATTACGATCTGCTGTGGAACCGGCTCGATATCTTCCTCATCAGCAGTGAAACCGCCGAGGCGCGCCAGCGGCACGGGCGGCAAGGTGCTGGCCGGACTGTTTGACGCAGATCAAGCAGCTCGAACCCCAGATGGAGGCCGGTGCGCTGCAGGAGGGGGCCGAGCTTGCCCGCTCCAGGCCCGGATTGCCAGCCAGACCCGCCATCGAGCAGATAGGGGATCAGATCCTCTCCGGCCAGGAGCGGGAGCGGTCGGTCAATCAGCTGCGCAGCAGCCTGTTCTGGCTGCAGATCTGGCAACTGATCCTGCTGCTGACCGGGGCGCTCTGGCCGCCCTCATTCGCACCAATCTGGCGAATCGCCGGCTCGCCCTGCTCGATCCCCTGACCCGGCTTGGCAACCGCCGCGCCCTGCAGGAGCAGCTCTCTCGCGCCCTGCATGCTGGCGAGGTGAGCGCCCTGGTGGTGCTCGATCTCAAGCGCTTCAAGCAGGTCAATGATCTGCTGGGTTATCAGGTCGGTGATCGGCTGTTGCAGATGGTGGCCAACAAGCTGCAGCAGGCCCATGGCAGCCACGCCTACCGGCTCGGCGGAGATGAATTTGCCGTGGTGCTGACCAAGGCGGATGATGCGCTGGAAACCGCCATTCATGAGCTGGTGAGCCTGCTCCATTTCGAGTTCGTGACCCGGGAGTGCAGCTTCGATCTGGCCTGTCGGCTCGGGGTTGCCAAGGCGCAGCAACAGGATGCCGGTCGGCTGCTGGATCAGGCCATCCTGGCCCTCAACCAGGCCAAGCGTAGCCAGGAGGGGGCGATCTGCTGGTTTGAGCCTGCCATGCTGCAGCAGCTGCAGTTGAGTCAGCAGCAGCTTCATCAGCTGCGAGAGTGGCTGGCGGGGCGCGAGCCAGCACCGCTGCGAGTGGCATTGCAGGGGCTGACGGACGGGCAGGGCAACGACCTGTGGCAATTGGCGCTTGAGTGGCGTGAGCAGGGGGCGCCCTGCCATATGCGCTGGCTGCAGGAGTGCGGCGTGCTGGGGCCCGTGTTGGCCCGTGTGCTGCAAGCGCACGAGGCGCAGTATGCCGATGGTCGGGAACTGCTGGTCCCGCTCGACAACCAGGCCCAGCTGACCCATCTACTGGCCTATCTGCCGGGGGCTTCCCGCACGCCGCTGGTGTTGCTGGTACCGACGCTGCAGCCGGATGGTGCCTTGCTGGCGGGATTGCGGCAGCAGGGTTGCACCCTGGCGCTCAGAGAGATTGGCAGCACCACCCCGGCGCAGCTGGCGGCCGGCTGGCCTGTCCGCTACTGGCTGCCAGCAGGGTGATGAACATGGCGAGCTGTTGCAGCCTCTGGCCAGACGATTGGGGCTGGTGCCACTGCAGTGCTGGCAGCAAGGGAGACCAGGTCGCTGGCCTGAGGGCACAAAGCGGTATTGCACCGGCCAGAGACAAAATGCAGCAAGGCGACCTCGGGGTCGCCTTGCGCTTCTTTTATTGCCCCTGAACGTCAGGGGCGAGGGGCGCAGGAATGCCTGATCACCAGGTCCGGGTCGACGGTGATCAGGTGATTCTCCACCGCTTCGCCGTTGATGCGAGCCAACAGGCGGGTGACGGCGAGGCGTCCCAGCTCCTCTTTGGGCTGGTTGACGGTGGTGAGCGGCGGCGACATAAATTCGGCCAGCGCCACATTGTCATAGCCGACGATGGAGATATCCCGCGGGATCACCAGCCCCGCCTGATGGGCGGCACTGATGGCCCCCATCGCCATCATGTCGTTGCAGACAAAGAGGGCGGTGGGGCGCTCGGGCAATGCCAGCAGACGGGTCATCGCCTGATGGCCGCTGGCGCAGTCAAAGTCCCCCTCCTGGATCCACTCTTGATTGACGGTGAGACCCGCCTCCTGCAACGCCTGCTCAAAGCCAGCCTGGCGCTGGTTGGCGGGGGCGCGGCTGTGGGGCCCTGTGATGCAGCCGATATCGGTGTGGCCCAGCGCCAGCAGATGACGGGTCGCCAGATAGCCGCCGCGATGGGAGTTGTCGGCGATGAGATCCACCTCCTTGCTCTCCATGCCCCAGTCCATCACCACCACAGGCAGGCTCTTGAGCCAGTCGAGCTGGTTGAATACCTCCTGCTGCCCCTCGCTGCACATGATAAGCAGGCCGTCGACCCGCTTGCGCAACATCATCTTGAGGTAGGAGAGGGCGGTTTCGGCCTGCCCCTCTGTGTTGCCCAGCATCAGGTTGTAGCCCTGCTCGAAGCAGTAGCGCTCCACCCCGCGCACCACCTCGGCGAAGAAGGGGTTGCTGGAGGTGGTGACCAGCATGCCGATGCTGTTGGTCTCCTTCACCTTGAGGCTGCGGGCCACCAGGCTGGGGGCGTAGTTGAGGTCGCGCATGGCGCTGAAGACCCGCTCCCGGGTCTCTTCTGCCACGAAACGGGTTTCGTTGATGACGTGGGAGACGGTAGTGGTGGAGACCCCCGCCCGCGCCGCCACCTCCTTGATGTTGGCCATCAGTGCCCCTGCGCCGCTTGGGACTGGAGGAAGGTGTCGACCTCCTGCTTGCCCGGGATCGAGCTCTGAGCCCCGAAGCGGGTCACCGAGAGGGCCGCCGCCCCGTGGGCGAAGCGCACAGCACTGTGGAAATCGGCGCCAGCCAGCTCGGCGGCCAGCAGGGCGCCGTTGAAGGTGTCGCCTGCGGCCGTGGTGTCTACTGCCTCAACCCGAAACCCCGGGATGAGCTGTTGCTGTCGGGCGTTGCTGCAATAGACCCCCTGGGACCCTAGGGTGATCATCACATCCGCTATCCCCATCTGGTGGAAACGGGCAGCCGCCTCTGCCGCGCTCGCCTCGTCGCTCACCTTGACCCCGGTCAGCAGCTCGGCCTCGGTCTGGTTGGGGGTGATGAGATCCACCAGCGCCAGCAGCTCGCTCGAGAGCGGCTGGGCGGGCGCCGGATTGAGCACTACCCGGGTGCCGTGGGCACGGGCGAGGCGGGCCGCCTCCAGCACGCTGTCGAGCGGCACTTCCAGTTGCAGCAGCAGGGTGTGGGCGCCCGCGATCATGGCCTCATGGCGTTTGACCATGGCGATGTCGAGGGCGCCGTTGGCCTCGGTGGAGAGGCCTATGCTGTTCTCCCCCTCGTCGCTCACATAGATGATGGCGATGCCGGTGGGGAGCTTGTCGTCGAGTTCGACGGCGCTGACGTCGATGCCGTCGTTGGCAAAACCTGTTTTCATCTGACGGCCGATGGCGTCATCGCCGATGCGGGCGATAAAGGAGACGGCAGCGCCGAGGCGGGCGGCGGCCACCGCCTGGTTGGCCCCCTTGCCACCGGGGACCACCTGGTAACTGTGACCGGTCAGGGTTTCACCGGGACGGGGAAAGTGGGGGACGCGCAGCACATGATCCGCATTGACGCTGCCGAGAACTACGAGACGATTCATATCGATCACCCTTGATTGAGAACATCTTGGCTTGAGTGAGCCCAAGCCGGGAGGCTCTGCCTGTGTACAGGAGACAAAGGGGGAGGCGAGCCTCCCCCGTCATGCTTACTTGCTGACGATTTGCAGCGGTACCGGGATGGATTTCTCCACCGGCTGGCCCTTGAGCACCTTGTCGGCGGTTTCCACGCCGATGGCACCGATCAGCGCCGGCTGCTGGGCCACGGTGGCGGCCAGTTTACCCTTGGCTACCGCCGCCTTGCCATCGTCGGTGCCGTCGAAGCCGACTATCATCACCTCTTTGCCGGCCGCCTGCACGGCGCGGATGGCACCCAGCGCCATCTCGTCGTTCTGGGCGAACACCGCCTGCACGGTCGGGTGGGCCGCCAGCAGGTTCTCCATGACGTTCAGACCCTTGGTGCGGTCAAAGTCGGCCGGCTGGGAAGCCAGCACCTGCAGCTTGTTGGCGGCAACGGCCAGAGCAAACCCTTCGCCACGGTCACGGGCGGCCGAGGTACCGGCTATCCCTTCGAGCTGGATCACCTTGGTGCCTGCCCCCAGCTTCTCGGTGATGAAGTCACCGGCCAGCTTGCCACCGGCCACGTTGTCGGAGGCGATGTGGGCCTTGACCTCACCCTGGGCCGCGCCGCGGTCCAGGGTCAGCACCGGGATATTGGCCTTGTTGGCCAGCCGGATGGCGTTGCCCACGGCTTCGGAGTCGGTGGGGTTGATCAGGATGGCATTGACCTTGCGCACGGTGAGATCTTCCACGTTGGAGAGCTCCTTGGCCGGGTCATTCTGGGAGTCCAGCACCACCAACTCGTAACCAAGCTCCTTGGCCTTGGCTTCGGCCCCCTCCTTCATGGTGACGAAGAAGGGGTTGTTGAGGGTGGAGACCACCATGGCCAGCGTCTGATCGGCGGCCTGGGCGGTACCCAGCACGGACATGATGGCGGCAGCGAGCAGGGTATTGAGCTTTTTCATCATTTCATTCCTTGTGTGTGCATGGCTTACGTTATTAACGATTGCTTTTGTTATCGATCATCACGGCAAGCAAAATGACGCTGGCCTTGGCGATCATCTGGTAATAGGACGAGACGTCGAGCAGGTTGAGGGCGTTGTTGAGGAAACCTATGATGAGGGCCCCGATCAGGGTCCCCATGATGCGGCCCTTGCCCCCCATCAGGCTGGTGCCACCCAGCACCACGGCGGCGATGGCATCCAGCTCGTAACCCATGCCCGCAGTCGGCTGGGCCGAAGAGAGGCGGGAGGTGACGATGAGGCCGGCCAGGGCCGACAGCATGCCGCACAGGCCGTAGACCGCGAGCTTGACCCTGGCCACGTTGATGCCGGAGAGGCGGGTGGCCGACTCGTTGCCGCCGAGGGCGTAGATGTAACGGCCGAGGCGGGTGTGGTTGAGCAGGTACCAGGCCAGCAGGAAGACGATGGCCATCAGCCAGATGGGCACAGGCAGGCCGAACAGATAGCCGGTCCCCAGCCAGGCGAAGTGATCGGCGCCGTCGCTGAAGCCGGTGGAGATGGGACGTCCCTCGGTGTAGACCATGGTCACGCCGCGCAGGGCCGTCATGGTCACCAGGGTGGCGATGAAGGCCTGCACCTTGCCCTTGGCGATGATGAGGCCGCTGACGCCGCCGAGCAGGGCGCCGGCCCCCAGGGTGAGGGGCACCACCAGCCAGATCGGCAGCTCCATGGCCACCATGGTCGCCGCCAGGGCGCCGCACAGGGCCAACACGGAGCCGACCGACAGATCGATGCCGGCGGTGAGGATGACCAGCGTCATGCCGACCGCCATGATGGCGTTGACCGAGGTCTGGCGCAGTATGTTGAGCAGGTTGTCGGCGGTGAAGAAGTTCGGGCTCAGGAAGGAGACCACACCGATCAGCACCAGCAGCGCCACCAGGGATTTGTTCTCGATCCACCAGGCCTTGCTCATGACGCCACGGCGGGGAAGGGTTTGGGTTGTCATTGTGCTGCCTCTTGCTCTGCTTGCCACTGTTTGCCGACTGCCGCCGCCATCAGTTTCTCCTGATTGGCCTCGCGGGTGTTGAACTCTGCGCTGATGCGCCCTTCGTGCATCACCAGGATGCGATCACTCATGCCGAGCACTTCCGGCATCTCGGAGGAGACCAGGATGATGCTCATCCCCTCCTTCTTGAACTGGTTGATGAGCTGGTAGATCTCCTTCTTGGCCCCCACATCGACGCCCCGGGTCGGCTCGTCCAGGATCAGCACCTTGGGCCTTGTCAGCAGCCCCTTGGCGATGGCCACCTTCTGCTGGTTGCCGCCTGAGAGCAGCTTTATCAGCTGATCCTGACTCGGGGTCTTGATGTTGAACAGGCGCACATAGTCGCTCACCGCCTGGCGCTCGGCCTTGCCGTCAATCTTGCCGTGACTGATGAACTCGCCGAGGGCGCAGAGGCTCATGTTTTCACGCACCGACAGCTCCAGCACCAGGCCATCCCCCTTGCGATCCTCAGAGATATAGGCGATGCCGGCGGCCAGACCATCGGCCGGGGTGCGCGGTACCAGCACCTTGCCATCGACCTCGACAGCGCCGCTGCTGATGGGGCTGGCGCCATAGATGAGCTTCATCAGCTCGGTGCGCCCGGACCCCATCAGGCCGCTGAAGCCGAGGATCTCCCCCTGACGCAGGGAGAAGCTCACCCCGCGCACGCCGGGACCGGCCAGATCTTTCACCTGCAGGCTGACGGGGCCGAGCTCGCGCGCCAGGCGCGGGTACTGCTCCTCCAGCCGGCGGCCCACCATCATCTCGATGATCCTGTCTTCGTCCAGCTCGCTTACCGCCTGCTCGCCGATCCACTTGCCGTCCCGCAGCACGGTGACGCTGTCGCAGATCTGGAAGATCTCCTTGAGGCGGTGGGAGATGTAGACGATGCCGCAGCCCTGCTCGCGCAGCTCGCGGATGACCACGAACAGCTGCTCCGTCTCGGTGTCGGTCAGCGCATCGGTGGGCTCGTCCATGATGATGACGCTGGCATCGAACGACAGCGCCTTGGCGATCTCCACCATCTGCTGCTCGCCAATCGACAGATCCCCGAGCCGGGTGTCCGCTCCGTGCTTGACGCCGAGACGGGCCAGCAGGGTGCTTGCCCGCTCACGCAACTGTTTGTGATCTATGTTGCCAAAGCGGGTGCGCGGCTCGCGGCCGAGGAAGATGTTGGCGGCAATCGACAACTCCGGCAGCAGGTTCAGCTCCTGGTGAATGATGCTGATTCCCTGATCCTGGGAGTCGCGGGGGCCCTTGAAGTGCACCGGTTGGCCGCGATAGCTGACGCTGCCCGCATCGGCCTGATAGATGCCGGTCAGCACCTTCATCAGGGTGGATTTGCCGGCGCCATTTTCACCGAGCAGGGCCATCACCTGGCCCGGATAGACTCGCAGGCCCGCTTCGTCGAGGGCGCGCACACCGGGGAAAGTCTTGACGATCCCGGTGAGCTCGAGAATGGGTGAGGGGGAGGAGGTTGTGCTCATTTGCAGCTTCCTTGAAGAGGCTTAAAACGCCACACCGGCGCAGAGAATAATGTTGGCGTAGGGAGTCACCTCGCCGCTGCGCACTATCGCCTTGCTCTGGCGGGAGCGGGTCTTGAACGCCTCGTGAAGGCAATATTCGATGGTGATGGGCTTGCCCTGGGCCAAGGCGTGCGCCTCTAGCTGCGCAACCAGTGCCTGATGGGCATCCGGGCTGATCAATTTATTTCGCTCGCCATGATCACCTTCTCCACCACCAGATCGGTGAGGAGGGCGGTCAGCACGGTGTCAAGGCTGGGAGTCCCCGCCATCAGTGCCAGATCGATGCGCTCAGGCCCCGCCGCAATGGGCAGGCCCGCATCGCAGACGGTGATCTCGTCGGTGTGGCCCATCTGTGCCACCAGGGCACTCAGGGGAGCATTGAGCAGCTTGCCTCGTTTCATACAGCACCTCATCAGGCCTTGGCCCGTCAATCTGTGAACCGCTAGGCAACCGGTTACGCAACCGGTTGCGTCATGAGGTGGAAGATAGGCGCTTTACCGGCGGAAGGGCCACGGCAAAACCATGGCGGAAATGTGAAAACGATCTCAAAGGCGGGGAAGAAGTGCAGGGGAGGAGGCAGGAAGGGTGTCAGCAGAGCCCTGACACCTCTTAACGAGCTATTGATTTTATGGTTAGGGCCAGCGCCTTGGCAACCGCGGGGCGGCCAGCATGCGCTGATAATGATCGGCTACCTTGGGGAATTCGCTGATGGCCGACCCCATCGCTTTTCAGCCAGCCCGCGACCACGAACAGGTAGATGTCCGCCACGCTGAACTGCTCGCCCAGCACCCAGGGGCCTGCCAGATAGTGGCGCTCAATCTGGGCAAAGCCATCGCGCATATTGCTGGCGACTTTCTGCTGCATGGCGGCAATGGCCTGCGGTCATCGGCCCAGCGGCTGCCACGGCGACCGTGGGCATGGGCGACATGCACGGTGGAGGCGAGGAAGCCGTGCACCTCCTGCATGCGGGCCAGCAGGAACGGGTTCCAGCGGCGCCAGCATCGGGGAAGCGCTGCACATAGAGCAGCAGGGCCGGGGTCTCGGTCAGGGTGCCCTGCTCGCGCCACACCCGCCCTTTGGGGTTGATGAGATACGCAGGGTCACGCTGCAAGGCCGAGACGGGGTTCGGGGCATTCGCTTCCAGCAGGGCAATCTGCACGGCCATGGCACAAGTGCCGGGAGCGAAATAGAGGGTCAGATCGGACATGAATACCAGAAAACATGTTTTCCGTGATACCTCGGAGGGGTCACGCTTGCCCCCAACCAATCTACACCCCTAAGGGGTGATGAAAAAGCGCAGAATTAATCCTTTGGGGTTTTGATAAATTCCCCTTGGCGAACCAGATGTTGTTGAGGATGGGTGACACCTGAGGAGGGGCGGTTGGTACTGAAAGGACTGGGGGGGGCAATAGCGCTCCCTTGCCTGCTTCTCTTCAACATCATTACTATGGAGAGGTACTATTTTTGGCATCTACAGATTTCTTTTTTTATTCTGCATTCGTTCATGATTATGGTCAAAAAATCAATAAATAATAATTGCAAACAACTTTTTTATCAAGCTACAATTGATGCTAATTTGATACCATTGGGAACTCTTAATGTTTTCCAGCATAGCTGGTTTCCCTAGCGCTCTCTTTGTGTAAATAACAGTTTTCGAAAAGGCAACTTATAGGCACAAAGCTGAACTGGGTACCAAAATCCATGTGGATACCGTAACTATCCCTTTGCCAACATACCTGATGTATTTACGGTTTTGAGTGGTTTTAATTTGGGTTTCAGTCAAATACAAATATATAATATACCAGATTCACGTTGAAAATATGCGAGCAAACGGTTAGTGTTGTAGTTGACTAGCGAGGTTACCTTGGTGTAGCCGAACATTGATAAATCATTTCACAAATTGTCTTCTTGATGGCCCAGGGGGGCGCTGTTAACCGAGGGGCAAACGGCTTCTGCCATTTAGAGGGCGATACGCACGGCCATGGCGCATAGTACCGGGCGCACAGATCAGGGGCGGCTCCATTCCCTTGCAAGGGATGACGGTCAAAGCATGCCAACAAGATTGCTGATGCGTATAGCATCAGACATGAACATCTCATCAGCCATTCTAATAAGTTTGATCTTTGTATCATATGTTCATATTGGATGACTTGGAGCCAACGAAGCGCGTGCCCCACAGGCAGTGCCTTACTGTAAACAAGTGGTTATCGCGAGCTAAAAAATGTTAACTTACGCGGTCGTAGTCGTTGCAAATGAAATGTGCTTACATGTAAATGATTTAGTATTTGCTGATAAATCATAAATTCAGCTTCCCTCATTTTTTAGCCGATGGGCTGCCTTGATGGAGGCCAGACACGAGGCGCGCCATGAGACGAGATTTTGAAAAGGTACGGTGGTGAAAGGGAGCAAATCCATTAATAGGGCGGCCTTGGCCACCATGGCTTTCAAGCTGCAGGAAGTACTAGCTCCCCACATCGGATGAATTACTTTTAAATTGATCTCGTCGCTCGGGAAGACCATGGGGTTATTGCGAAACGCCGGGGTGAGCAGGGGAATCGGAGTGGGGTAGTTTCGGCCACCTTGGCGGCCACATCGGGGCGCATCAGGAAGCGGCGTGGGCCTCTTTCACATGCAAAATTTTCTTCGGGTAGGTCATCTGGATGTATTCGCGCTGGGCGCCGTAAGCCGTTCCACAGCATACCGATATTGACCTCACCGGCGATAAAGGGGTCGGCCGGGTTGTCGGAGTTGAACGCCTTGACGTTGGGCATCAGCTTTTTCAAGAAGGCTTCAGAAAATAGTTGCACCAGCGCGATATCCCCAGAGCTGCTTCCAGCTGGTGACCGGCTGCTCGATGATGTCGGTGTTGGTGCCGATCCCGGTTGCGCCCCAGATATAGGGGATGGAGTAGCGGTTGTCCGGGTCGTACTCGTGGTTGAGCAGGGTAGGGTCGAGGTGCTTGAAGTTGGGCAGCTACTGAGTGACCACCACGTCATAGCCGTCGCCATTAGAGGGTCTCGTTGGATTCGTAGGTGAGTAGATCACCTTGATGCCGGTCTCTTGCTGGAACTGCTCCAGCAGGCCGTGAAGTAGACCACCTTGTCGTCGGCCGCGTGAGCGCTCTGGCTCAGCAGCGGGGTGGTGAGGGTGAGGGCGGCTGCCAGCAGGGCGCCGGCCTGGTGTTGGATGTCATTAACAAACCGTGATTCGAGCTTGGAGGGAGGCGACCAGCATCAGGGTGGCCAGGGCATTGACCTACAAAAGAAAGAATTCACCGCCGGCAGCGCCAGCGGCAAAGCACAATCAAACCGCACAGCCGCGAGTAGAGGTGATCACCACGAGGCAGAAGGTGCTGGGCGATCAGCGACCAGAAGCCCAGCGCAATGCCGGTCACCACAAACAGGGTCAGGAGCGAAATGGCCATCACGATATCGGGGGACATCATCACCACGCAGCATGCCGCTCACGTATTGCTTGCCGCGAAAGCGGTAGCGAAACAGCGCCACGGCGGTGAGGGTGCCGATCATGGCTGCTGGGCCGCCTGCATCAGGCTGGCGCTGGCAAACAGATAACAGGAAAAACGGCGGCGCCAAAGGGCCAGTCACGGCTGTTGAGGAACTGGGTCTTGATCAGGTACAGCAGGTGATAGCAGACAACAAATCGGCAATAATAGCTACTACGCACCAGCCGCTGCCAGCTTGTAAACTATTGTTGCCTCCAGCAAACGGCCATCCAGCTTCTCGATGCTGGAGTAGAGCGGCAGCACCATAATGGGGAGCAGTACATTTACCAGCCCGATGATGACGGCCACCTCGGTATACATCATCTGCAGCATAAGCCTCCAGCAGCCAGCCGTTGATCAGCCCCCGTTGCTAGCAGCACTTTCAGCGCATAGGTACGGATATAAAAGTAGCTGATTGGTTTGAACGGCACCACCATAGAAACAGCAGCAGCGGGCGGATATCGCCTAATAGATACTCGCAGCCAGGAAAGGGGTAGATACCAGCATGCAGATGGCGGTGGCGAGCAGCGCCAGCCAGAGGGAGTTTTAGCAGCACCTCGAAATAGAGGGGGTCCAGCAGGCGGCCATGATGCTCAGGGTAAAGAGCGGCGCGATTCACAACCAAACGGTAGAGGAGCAATGATCATCAGGTTGGGCAGGAAGACAACCAGCGTCAGCCAGCCGATCAGCGCGATGGCCCCGTTGCGAAAGGCAAAGCTTGGTGTACTGTGAGATTAGTTGCTGCACCACCTCCCAGCTGTCGACCCAGTGGATGCACTCACCAATTTATCAAGTCGGGGTCATCCTCGTCGAAGAACTGGAAATAAGCATGTTTGCCACTTTCGAGTTGGTCACCGAATGACGTCGCCCAATTTGTCAGGTTTAACGCTCGCGGATATTGCCCCGCAGCGCACCGCTCTGATCGTCATCCTGAACCAGAAATTGCAGATCTTCCGGGCGCAGCAGCACCAGCACCTTGTCGTCTGGCTTAAAAGGTGGTATGGAGCTATAATGTGCCACCTGATTTGGTCGTTTTCGATATTGGATAGTCAATTGAGTAATAAAATGCGTATTGGCGGCTCCCTTGAGCAGTCTCTGAACCAGGGCTACCGCCTTGACCTGAAAGGGGTCATCCAGGAGGGATGGCAACAGACCCGCCGTACCGGATTCGGCCTGCTGCTGGCGATTGTCGGGGTGACGGCGATCTGGATCCTGCTGAGCAATGTGCTGCTGTTGCCCTATCTGGGGGAGGACAGCCAGATGAATGTGGCCATGGTGCTGAGCCTGCTGATGACCGTGGTGATGGCCCCCATGACCAGCTCCCTCGATATGCTGGGGTTGCAGCAGTCGGTCGGGGTGCGGGCCCGGGCCAACCAGGTGTTCGACTTCTTCCGCCACTTTGTGCGCCTCGGCATGTTGAGCCTGCTCGGCAGCCTGATCACCAGCCTGTTTGGCCCCCTGTTTGAGCTGCTGGGCTTGCCGGTGATGTTGGCCTTCATTCCTTCTGCCCTGGTGGGCATGGGGCTGGTGTTCACCGTGCCCCTGGTGCTGGAGCGCGGCCTGTCGCCGGCCCAGGCCATCCTGGTCTCCCTCAAGTTGTTCGCCCGCGGCTGGCCCAGCATAGTGCTGCTGCATGGCGTCATGCTGGCGCTGTTTTTCCTGGCCATCATCCCCATGGGGTTGGGGCTTATCTGGGTGGCACCGCTCTATTTCAACTGCAAGGGGATCCTCTATCGGGATCTGTGCGGGGTGGGGTAGAGGTGACCGAGGTGACAGGGCCCCAACCATTTCAATGCATGATGCAAAAGGATCAGTTGAATGACCCGTGATATGGAGTGACATATGAAGCTGTGCGCCATACCCTGGCGGCCAGCTGCTGATGTGCCAGGGCTGGCGCTGGCGCGCCCTCGCTGGATCTGCAATACAGCACCTTCTACAGCCAGATGAAGACCTTTGCCAAAGGGGAGTTTGGTCACGCCAGGTTGGGGTTTTATCTGACCGATCCGCAAAATGGCCAGCGCTGTGGCCTCACCTCGGCCCGGGTCTCAACCGGACAGCAAGGAGGTGGCCGCCGAGGTGACGGTCGACAGCGAATTGCGCCTGCCCTATGACGACGATCTCAACCTCGACAAGGCACCGTGACCGTGGGCCTGACCGAAGAGCACGCCACTTGCGATATGACGGTACAGGTGATGGCCGATGCACCAGAACGGACCCGAGCTGCCGCTGGCCGAGCTGGCGGCCCGTCAGCAGCAGATGCAGTCGCTGCTCGAGAAGATGGCGGGCATGGTCGGCAAGCACTTCCTGCCCGAGATGGAAGGGGTGCGCATTACCCTGGTGCAGCAGAGCGGCACCGCCTATCTCATCGATGGCGCCCGTCAGGAGGCGCTGCCCTGGCAGGAGGCCACCTGCTGCTGAGCAACGAGCAGCTGGCCGGCGTTCGCTGCCGGGCAACTGCGCCTGCAGGGTGAGGTGCTGCGACTGACCCCCTGGCTGCACAAGGGCTGATCCGGTGGCGCTGTCACGTTGGTGGCAGGCACATAAAATGAAAAAGGAGCGATGGCGCTCCTTTTTTATTGCGTGGCGTTTGCCTGTGAGCGCGGCTTAGCGCACTTCTATCACATCCAGCACGTCCATCTCATCGATGTTGAGCAGGGGCGCGGTCGGCAGCTCGGGGGGATCGAATGCCTTGTCGCCGCCATCTATGATGCCGGAGTCGCGGTTGATGCTCTTGAAGTCAAACAGCTTGTGATCCAGCAGGTGGCTCGGGATCACGTCCTGGATGGCGGTAAACATGGTCTCTATCCGGCCGGGGAAGCGGCGATCCCAGTCCTGCATCATCTGCTTGATGGCCTTGCGCTGCAGGTTCTCCTGCGAGCCGCACAGGTTGCACGGGATGATGGGGAAGGCCTTGACCTCCGCATAGCGCACCAGATCCTTCTCCTTGCAGTAGGCCAGGGGACGGATCACCACGTTCTTGCCATCGTCGCTCACCAGCTTGGGGGGCATGGACTTGAGCTTGCCGCCGTAGAACATGTTGAGGAACAGGGTCTCGAGGATGTCATCCCTGTGGTGGCCGAGGGCAATCTTGGTGCAGCCCAGCTCCTGGGCGGTGCGGTAGAGAATGCCGCGGCGCAGGCGGGAGCAGAGGGCGCAGGTGGTCTTGCCTTCCGGCACCTTGTCCTTGACGATGGAGTAGGTGTCTTCCTCGACTATCTTGAAGTCGACGCCGAGGGCGGCCAGGTATTCCGGCAGCACGTGCTCGGGGAAGCCGGGTTGCTTCTGATCCAGGTTGACGGCCACGAGATCGAAATGGATGGGGGCGCTGGCCTTCAGGCTCATCAGGATGTCGAGCATGGCGAAGCTGTCTTTGCCGCCAGACAGGCACACCATGATCTTGTCACCCTCTTCAATCATGTTGAAGTCGGCGATGGCCTGACCCACGTTGCGCCGCAGGCGTTTCTGCAGCTTGTTGAAACTGTATTTCTCTTTGGCGTTAAGCTCTTCTAGCATGGCCTCAAACCCGGGACAAAAATAAGCGGCTTATTATAGCCATGTCCCGGGGGAGGGCAAGATGCCAGGCACCTTATGATTGATTGCGACGGCTGTCGACCGGGCAGCTGTAGTCCGCCGGTTTGAGGATCAGGATGTCGCAGGAGAGGCGGTCAATCACATGTTCGGCGGTATTGCCGAGCAAAGCGGCAGAAAGCCCGGTACGGCCGACGCACCCCATGATCATCAGGGTCGCCTTGAGCTCTTCGGCCATATCCGGCAGCACCTCTTCCGGCAGCCCTTCTGCTACCCGGGTCCAGAGATGACCGATCCCGAACTTGTCGGCATGGGCGAGCAGCAGGCTTTCGTGGTGTTTGCGGATCGCCTCGTTGTAGGCGTTGGGGTCAAACTCCGGCAGCTCGATGGCCACGTTGACCGGGGTGCCCGGGTAGGTGTTGACCAGATAGAGGTTGGAGCCCAGCAGCTCGGCGATGTCGCTCCCTCCTGGGTGATCCGTTCGTTGAGCAGTTTCTGATCGAGGTCGTCGCTTGAGCAGTTGATGGCGGCGATGATGTTGCCGCCCCGCTTGCCAGTGACCCTCTTTGACCAGCAGCACAGGACAGGGGCATTTGCGCAGCAGATGCCAGTCGGTGGGGGTAAAGATGAAGGTTTGCAGGAAGCTGTGATGGTGGGTGGCTTTGACCACCAGATCGTGGCGCTGCTCCAGCACTTCCTGAATGACGCATTCGAAGGGGCGATTGTGCCAGACCACTTTCACTTCGCAGTCGATCCCCTGTGCCCGATAGGGGGTGAGGATCTCGTCCAGCCACTCACGTCGCTGTGAAATGACGCCATGACGCATCTCTTGCCGCTCGTCCACCGACAGCATGGCGGTCATTTCATACGAGAAGTCATAGATGGTGAGCAGCAGGGTCAGATGGGCGTTTTCGTCCAGCTCGGCGACCTTGACTGCCCGTTCGAGGGCGATTTGACGCTCCTCTTCTGGGTTGATAACCACCAGAATATTCTGATATTTGACCATCTTCTCCTCCTTGGAAAAGTCCAATGACAGCAGAATCTTAGCCATTACAGCTTAGCGCAGGAGGAGGGTAGGGGAACGTACCGGATCACATTCAGGGGAAAGGATCCGGCAGGAAAAGCAGGAAAATAGGAGGGTAAGCGAAAAATCAGCCGCAGGCAGGGCGAGTGGCACCGGCCATGACGCCGAGGGCCACGTGATCCAGTACGGTAATGTATTTGCCCTTGACGCTGATGAGGCCGGACTTCTGGAAACGACCGAGTAGACGGCTGATGGTCTCGACGGTGAGGCCGAGGTAGTTGCCTATGTCACCCCGGGTCATGGAGAGACGGAACTCCTTGGCGGAGAAGCCGCGCTCGGAGAAGCGTACCGAGAGGTTGTGCAGGAAGGCGGCGAGGCGCTCTTCCGCATTCTTCTTGGAGAGCAGCAGTATCATCTCCTGATCTCCCATGATCTCGTTGCTCATCAGGCGCATGATCTGCTGGCGCAGCTTGGGCATCTTGCCGGAGAGATCGTCGAGCACATCGAACGGGATCTCGCACACCATGGCGGTTTCCAGCGCCTGGGCGAAGGAGGGGTGTGCCTGCTTGTGGATGGCATCGAAACCGACCAGATCCCCCGCGAGGTGGAAGGCGGTGATCTGCTCGTCACCCTGTTCGGTGATGGTGTATGACTTGATGGTCCCGGAGCGGATGGCGTAGAGCGACTTCAGTTCATCGCCGGCCTTGAACAATTCCTCACCCTTCTGGATCGGCTTTTTGCGCTCGATGATGCTGTCCAGCTGATCGAGCTCACTGTCGTTCAGGGTGAAGGGAATGCAGAGCTGACTGATGCTGCAATCCTGGCAATGAATTGCACAGCCACCGCTCTGAATACGTCTGCCAGGTTTCTTGTCCGGGATCATAGGCTCATATGAATAATTGATTTATATCAAACAAGTTTACCACCAACTCATCCGTTTTGGATAGGGTTTCAAAAGGATGCCAGCCCGATCCAGAGGGTATGCAGGCCATAGGCAATGAGCAGCAGGGCACCGCCGAGGCGCAGGCTGCGCAGGGTCAACCAGTAGCGCAATCTGTCTGCCAGCCCCCCCAGGGCGAACAGTGTCGGCAGGGTGCCCAGACCAAAGCTCAGCATGATGAGCGCTCCGCCACTTGCGGAGCCTGCCGCCGCGCTCCAGGTCAGCATGGAGTAGACCAGCCCGCAGGGCAGCCAGCCCCACACCATGCCAAAGGGAAGCGCCTGCCAAGCCGAGGTGAAGGGGATAAACTTGCCGGCAAGCGGCTTGATGAAGGGCCACAGTCTGGCGCCGAGCCGCTCCAGCAGCAAGATCCCTTGCCACCAGCCCGCCAGATAGAGGCCAAGCGCAATCATCAACAATGCTGCCACCAGGCGCAATCCGGCGATGGCGTGTTTGCCTGCGCCCAGCTCGCTGGTGGTGGCCAGCAGGCCCACCCACCAGTGCACCAGCCATCACATAGCTCAGGATCCGCCCCAGGTTGTAGTTGAGCAGGTAGCCGAGTCGCCCCCAGAAGTGCTGCTTCCCGGCGGGGATGGCCATGGAGAGGGCGGCTGAGACGCCACCGCACATGGCGATACAGTGGGCAGAGCCTGCCAGTCCTACCAGCAGGGCGCCGGCCAGATCAAGGTTGTGGGTCATGGTCAGCAGGCTTTGCGGGTTTGTGGGCGGGTTGCTCCTCGTCAAACAGTATGTTGGAGCCCTGGCGGTCGAGATCCTCGAACTGCTCCGAGCGAATGGCCCAGAAGAAGACGGCTCCCGCGATGATGACGAACAGGATGGCGATGGGGATCAGGACAAAAATGATGTTCATGGGAGCTACCTTGCATTCATCCGTGGCAATCGACCCCTATGGTAACCCTGTTCGGGCAGGGGGCCAGCCGCTATCAGCGAGAAATGTGGCCTGCATCGGAGGCAGGCCACATTTTCAGCTTTTTCCTGCGCCTGCTCATCGATTGAGGCGCATGGAGTTGGTTACTACTATGAGTGAGCTTAAGGACATACCCGCCGCCGCCAGATAGGGGGGCAGCCAGCCGCTGGCCGCGAGTGGCAACACCAGCAGGTTGTAACCGATGGACCAGGCGAAGTTCTCCTGGATGATCCTGCGGGTGCGCAGCGCCAGGGCGCTGGCATCGAGCAGTCGGCTCAGGTCATCGGCCAGCAGGATGGCGTCGGCGCTGTTTTTCGCCAGATCCGTGCCGCCCGCCATGGCGAAGGAGGCATGGGCACCGGCCAGCACGGGGGCGTCGTTGATGCCATCCCCCACCATGATGCTGATGTCTCCCGCCGCTTCACGGGCCTTGAGGTAGGCCAGCTTGCCGTCGGGGGTGACCCCTTTCACCAGCTCATCGACACCGAGTTCACGGGCCACGGCGTCTGCCTGCAAAGAGCTGTCGCCAGTCAGCACGGTAGTTTGCAGACCGGCCGCCTTGAAGGCCGCGATCAGCGCCTTGGCATCGGGGCGCAGGGTATCTTCCAGATTGAAGCGGGCCAGCGGTACCTGCTGCTCGTCGGCCAGATAGATAGCCAGACCGCGGCCGATGCTCTTGCGCCGGATCCAGCCCAAGCCAGCGGGCACTGCCGATGCGGTAGCGTACGCCATCAACCAGCGCTGTGATGCCGTGACCGATGACCGGGGTCACCTCGCTTGCCGGCAGCACGGCATCCTCTCGGCGGGCAGCCGGAAGGCGCGGGCAATGGGGTGTTCGGAGTAGGCTTCCAGCGCGCGGGCGATTGCCAGGCACTCGTCTTTGCCAAGCCCCGCCAGGGGCTGGTCGCCCACCAGGCTGATGTTGCCCGTGGTCAGGGTGCCTGTCTTGTCCATCACTATGCGGTTTGCCCGGGTCAGCACGTCCAGCACGTGGCCGCGGCGCAGCAGTATGCCGCTGCGGGTCAGGTGGGCGGTGGCCGAGGTGAGCGCCGTCGGGGTCGCCAGCGACAGGGCGCAGGGGCAGGTGGCCACCAGCACCGACAGGGTGACCCAGAAGGCCCGCTCCGGCGCATGGAAGTGCCAGAAGGTCCAGACCCCGGCGGCGATAAGCAGCAGCACCAGGATGAAATGGCGGGAGAGCACATCCGCCAGCTGGGCGATGGCGGGTTTGTCATCCAGCGCATGATCCTGCAGCCGCATGATCTGGGCGATCCGCGACTCTTCGATACGGTGGCTGACCCGGATCTGCAGCGGGGCATCCGTGTTGATGGTGCCGGCATAGACCTGCATCGCCTAGCTGTTTGAGCAGGGGCAGCTGTTCGCCGGTCAGCATGGATTCGTTGAGGCTGGCTTGCCCTTCGACAATGATGCCGTCGGCCGGCAAGGTGGCGCCGGCCAGCACCCGTACCCGATCGCCCACCCGCAGCGTCTTGGCGGCCACCTCGTGCTCGCCATCTGCATCGATGCGGGTGGCCATGATGGGCACCAGGCGTGCCAGGTTGGAGCTTGACTCGGATGCCTTGCGCCTCGCCCTCAGCTCGAGCAGGCGCCCCAGCAGCAGGAAGAAGACGAACATGGTGATGGAGTCGTAATAGACCTCACCCGTGTTGAAGACGGTGGCCCAGATGGAGGCGACGAAGGCGCCGATGAGGGCCAGCGACACAGAGACATCCATGGAGAGGTGACCCTGTCTCAGGCTGCGCCAGGCGCCTGCGTAAAACGGCTGGGCCGAGTAGATCATGATGGGGGTAGAGAGCAGCAGGCTTATCCACTTGAAGTAGATCATGAACTCCTCTTCCACGCTGATGAAGAGATCCATGTAGAGCGCCACGGCGCACATCATCACCTGCATGGAGCCGAGACCGGCCAACGCCATGCGAAACATGTAGCTGCGCACCTCGCGGGCGTAGAGGGCTTCCTGGCTGTGGGTCTGGAAGGGGTAGGCGCGGTAGCCTATCTTGGCGAACCCCTTGAGGATGTCACTCAGGGAGAGCTGGTCCGGATCCCACTTGATGCGAGCCGGTGGGTGGTGGTGTTGACGTTGATGTAGCGCAGGCCGCTTAACGTCATCAGGTGGCGTTCGATAAGCCAGGCACAGGCGGCGCAGGTGAGCCCCTCCACCGTCAGCTGGATTTCGCGGAGGTCTGTACCAGTGCCGCTGTCGGTGACAAACTCCTGCTGCACTTCTGGCCAGATCGTAGTGGGTGAGGGCGGCCAGCTCCTCGGGCACCAGATCCCCCTTGGTGCCGGGGGCGGTGCGGTGATCGTAGTAACTGGCGAGACCGCACTCCATGATGGTTTCCGCCACCGCCTGACAACCGGGGCAGCACATGGGGCGGACTATCCCCTTGATCTCCAGCGCATAGTGACTATTGGCGGGTACTGGCTCACTACAATGGAAGCAAGAGGTCATGGTTTATGGCCCCCTGAATGAAGAATGCGAGCAGCAGGGTTGATGGCGAGCACCGGCTCGCCACAGTGAGAACAGCCGGTCATGGCTTAGCGTCCTTTCGGGTCGAGTTCGACAGGTGACTGGGTTGGCAGTTGTACCGTCTCTTGCAAGCGCCACTGGTGATCGAAGGCATCGACCCGGATATGCCATTTTCCGACCAGCGGCTTGTCGAAATGGAAGCGATAGGTGCCACTGGCATCGGCGGTGATCAGGTGTTCGCTATCCTGTCCGGCCAACGTCGGGTGGAACAATGAGAGATAAAGAGCTTGCCCGGCAGGAATATCGCCGCTGATGGGTTTGAGAGTCAGCTCGTGACCGTCAACCTCCAGCCCAAAGCGGATATTGAGGGCTTCAGGAGCGGTCAAACTTGCTCAAGTCCTGATTGATCTCTTTCCCTTGTTTGTAATAGTCCTCGGCCACCAGATTGACGCCATCTTTACTGGCAATAATGGCGGTGGCGATGCCTGCGATCACCGCTGTGCTTGGCAGGGCGATGATAAACCAGGGCCAGAATTGGCGATACCATGGCTTGATGATGGTTGGGTCATGATTGCTACTACCGTGAAACGAATGATTAACGTGGAAGATGGTGTTTACGCAACACAAGATAACAAAAAGCCTCGAGTAGTCGAGGCTTTTTGCTGTGTAATCACGTGTTTATCACATGTTACATCGTTTATAGGCGAACCTTATTTGGCAGACTGCTGATGAGACAGACTGTAAACGTAGGAGGCCAGCAGGTGGACCTTATCCTCACCCAGAATGTCCTTCCAGGCAGGCATCACGCCGTGGCGACCATGAGTGATGGTCTGTACCACTACCTCGCGGGAACCACCGTAGAGCCAGGTGTTGTTTGTCAGGTCTGCGCACCGACGGCAATACCGCCCTGGCATCGGCCCCGTGGCAGGCAGCGCAGATGGTAAAGCGGGCTTCACCTTTCTTCGCTTCCACCAGGTCGACCTTGCGACCGGAGAGGCTCAGCACATAGGATGCTACTTCTTGCACGCCATCCTTGCCGAGGATTTCACCCCAGGCAGCCATTATCCCCTGACGACCGCCCATGATGGTGGTCTTGATGTTCTCCGGCTGACCGCCCCATTGCCACTCGCTGTCGGTCAGGTTCGGGAAACCGCGACCACCGCGGGCATCGGAGCCGTGGCACTGGGAGCAGTTCTGCAGGAACAGACGCTGACCCACTTTCAAGGCTTCCGGATCCTTGGCGATCTCGGTGATGGCACGATAGGTCTTGCCATCCGCTTCATAGGTGAGTTCACGGAACTTGGCGCCGTAAGATTCCGTCAGCCTTGGCAACCTCGCGGTCATACTCCACCGCGCGCCCTTCGTCCTTGGCGGAGGCTGCCGCCGCCTTGGATTCTGCCAGGGAGCGAACGTCCTGGTTGGAGCTCTGCCAGCCCAGCAGACCCTTCCAGTTGCCCAGACCCGGGAAGGCGAGCAGGTAGATGAGACCGGTGACGATGAAGAAGAGGAACATATAGGACCACCACTTCGGCAGCGGGTTGTTGATCTCCTCTATGCCGTCGAAGGTGTGCCCCATGGGCTTGCCCTCTTCGGTCCCCATCTTGTCCTTCATGCACCACATCAGCAGCAGGAAGCAGCCGAGTATGGTGCCCAGACTTATGACGGTCACAAAAATGCTAAACAAAGTGCTCATTATTGCTTCGCTCCTGCGTTCTTGTTATCAGCACTGGGTTGCTCGTCATCGGCAAAAACCAGGTTGGCAGCCTCATCGAAGGAGGCCTTGCGGCGCTTGCTGTATGCCCAGACGATGATGCCGATCATGATGATCATCAGCAGCAGGGTGTACAGGCCGCGAAATGTGCCGTAATCCATATCCCGACTCCTTATTTCAGGGCATGACCCAGTGATTGCAGATAGGCCACCAGGGCATCCAGCTCGGTCTTGCCCTTGACTGCCTCAGCCGCACCTTCGATGTCGGCATCGGTATAGGGCACCCCGAAGTGATCCCGGAACAGCGCCAGTTTCTTGCCGGTCAGCTCACCGGTCAGGACATTGGTCTCGAGCCAGGGGAAGGCGGGCATGTTGGACTCGGGCACCACGTCGCGCGGGTTGATGAGGTGGGCGCGATGCCAATCATCGGAATAGCGGCCGCCGACCCGTGCCAGATCCGGACCCGTACGCTTGGAGCCCCACAGGAAGGGGTGCTCCCACACGCTCTCACCGGCGACCGAGTAGTGGCCATAGCGCTCGGTCTCGGCGCGGAACGGGCGGATCATCTGGCTGTGGCAGACGGTGCAGCCCTCGCGGATGTAGATGTCGCGTCCTTCCATCTGCAGGGCTGTGTAGGCCTTGAGGCCCTCCACCGGTTCGTTGGTCTGCTTCTGGAAGAACAGCGGCGTGATCTCGACCAGGCCCCCCAGGCTGATGGCAAAGATGATGCCTATCACCAGCATGGGGACGCTCTTTTCAAAAATTTCGTGACGGTTGTTGTTGCTCATGCTTTAAACCCCTTCAGATCAGGCTGGCTGTGCGACGGGTTCCAGGGAACCCTTGGGCGCAGTGACGGTGCGGTAGGCGTTGTAGGCCATCAGCAACATGCCGGTGACGAAGAAGCAGCCACCCAGGAAGCGCACGAAGTAGAAGGGATAGGAAGCTTGCAGCGCCTCCACGAAGCTGTAGGTCAGGGTGCCGTCATCGTTGACCGCACGCCACATCAGACCCTGCATCACCCCGGAAATCCACATGGAGACGATGTAGAGCACTGTGCCCACGGTCGCCAGCCAGAAGTGAACGTTGATCAGGCGGATGCTGTACATGCGGCCCTGATCGAACAGGTTCGGGATCAGGTGATACACGGCGCCGATGGAAACCATGGCAACCCAGCCCAGGGCACCGGAGTGAACGTGACCTATGGTCCAGTCGGTGTAGTGGGAGAGGGCGTTGACCGTCTTGATCGCCATCATGGGGCCTTCGAAAGTGGACATGCCGTAGAACGACAGGGACACGATCAGGAAGCGCAGTATGGGGTCATAGCGCAGCTTGTGCCAGGCACCGGACAGGGTCATGATGCCGTTGATCATGCCGCCCCAGGAGGGGACGAACAGGATGAGGGACATCACCATGCCAAGGGACTGGGCCCAGTCGGGCAGGGCGGTGTAGTGCAGATGGTGCGGACCGGCCCAGATATAGAGGGAGATCAGCGCCCAGAAGTGCACTATGGAGAGGCGGTAGGAGTAAACCGGGCGACCCGCCTGCTTGGGCACGAAGTAGTACATCATCCCCAGGAAGCCGGCGGTGAGCAGGAAGCCGACCGCGTTGTGGCCATACCACCACTGCACCATGGCATCCATGGCGCCTGAGTACATGGAGTAGGACTTCATGCCGGAGAGCGGCACTTCCATGTTGTTGACGATGTGCAGCACGGCCACCGTGATGATGAAGGCACCGAAGAACCAGTTCGCCACATAGATGTGGGAGGTGGTGCGCTTGACCAGGGTGCCGAAGAAGACGATGGCATAGCTCACCCAGACCACGGCGATGGCGATGTCAATGGGCCACTCCAGCTCGGCATACTCCTTGGAAGTGGTGTATCCCAGCGGCAGTGTGATGGCGGCGGCGAGTATGATTGCCTGCCAGCCCCAGAACACGAAGGCGGCGAGCGGGCCACCAAACAGTCTGGTTTGACAGGTGCGCTGCACCACGTAAAACGAGGTGGCCATCAGTGCGCTGACGCCAAAGGCGAAGATCACTGCGTTGGTATGGAGGGGCCGCAGACGACTGTAAGTCAGCCACGGGGTCTCGAAGTTGAGGGCAGGCCAGATTAACTGGGCTGCGATCAGTACACCAACCGACATACCGACAATTCCCCAGACAATCGTCATGACGGTAAACTGGCGAACAACGGTGTAGTTGTACTCAGGATGGTTAGTTGTATGGCTCATCGTTATATTCCGCTTCCGATGCTGCTGTTGTTTGGTTTTGTATCCGGAGAACCGGACTGGCTTCATCAGCCACCGCCGACCAGTTGTTAACATCTGTTAACGAAAGGAAAAGCAAAAGATGGCTAAATGAAAACTGCATGGGAATGATACTGAAGTGACAGGTAAAATAACAGTATAAACAGTGATATATTTGGCTCCGTCCGGTCTCGCTATGGCAGTTTTTTACCTTGTTCGAGATCACAAAAAACTATTTTAATTGCATCTTAATCGGGCTGTTTTTGATGAAAGAGAGACTTACCGCACGTAAAGTTTTGCACCTCGCACTGGTATTGGCGCTGTTATTGGCGCTGATGGCCTATCGCACCTGGTTTTCGGCCGATAACAGCGTGCTCTGCTGACCAGAAAAAAGATCAGATTTGTGATCTTTCCCACACCCCTTGCAGCGCGCTGATTGGTGACAAGCCGCTGACGGTCGCCATCAACGAATTACCGCTGCGCGCCGAACATGACTTTGCCATCGCTATTAGCGGCGGCGATCCGGCCATCAAACCGGTGAAAGCGACACTCGAAGGCAAAGATATGTTTATGGGCACCATTCCGGTGAGCTTTGAAGAAATAGACGGACAGTGGCAGGGGGTGACCCAGGTGGGGAGTTGTACATCACCCGTCATGATCTGGTTGTTAAATATCGAGTGGAGTAATGGTCAACGCCAGCAATTGGCGCTTTCCGTTGCCCGGGAATAACGGCGCAAGGGTGGGGAGTGAAAAAATATTTGAAATTTCCCGGCCAGGCGTTACCTTCCCCAAACCATCAGGGAGTGAAGTTCATTTAATCATGATTGAAAAACAACCGTTTTATCGCACCCTCAACCAGCAGGCCAAGGCGCTGCTGGAGGGGGAAACCGATCTGATTGCCAATTTGGCCAACCTCTCCGCGCTGCTGAATCAGGAGCTGGAGGAGATCAACTGGGTCGGTTTTTATCTGTTGCAGGGTGAGACCCTGGTATTGGGGCCATTTCAGGGCAAACCGGCCTGCGTGCGGATCCCGGTCGGCCGTGGGGTGTGTGGTACGGTAGTGGCAGAGGGCAAAACCCAGCTGGTGGACGACGTACATCAGTTCACGGGTCACATCGCCTGCGACGGCGCCAGCAATTCTGAAATCGTGATTCCGCTGCGTCGCGGTGGTGAGATCATCGGGGTGCTGGACGTGGATAGTCCGATTTTTAACCGTTTCGACCAGGAGGACCGAATTGGCCTCGAAGAAACGGTGCAAATTTTGGAAAGCATGCTCTAAGTCATTGCTAGATGGTTCGCAAAAGGTCCCAAGCTCTCTATAATAGGGCCTTTGTTGTGTTCGGGCATGCCCGTGCGTCTATATGAAAGCCAAGGTTATACATGGAAAACACTGAAAAGCTGAAGAACAGTAAAGAGATCGTTGCCTACCTGGTCGAGAAATTCCCGGCCTGCTTCATCGCTGAAGGAGAGGCCAAGCCACTCAAGATTGGCATCTTCCAGGATCTGGCCGCGCGTCTTGCTGATGACGAGAGAGTCTCCAAGACCATGCTGCGCTCTGCTCTGCGTCAATACACCTCCAGCTGGCGTTACCTGCATGGCCTCAAGGCTGGCCAGGCCCGTGTCGATCTGGATGGCAACCCCGGTGAGCTGCTGACCGAAGAGCACATCGAACATGCCAAACAGGCCCTCAAAGAGAGCAAAGAGCGTGTCTTTGCCAGCCGCCGCACCAACACCAAGGAGAAGGAAGACAAGCCCAAGCAGCCGCGCCGCAACGCGCCGCGCAAGGCCGATGCTCCTCGCTCCGACAAGCCCAAGTCCGCCCCCAAGGCCGCGCCTGTAGCCGATGCTCCCCTGGTCAAGGTGGATGCCGCCACCCTGAAAGTGGATCAAGGCGTGCGCGTCATGCTGGGCAAGTCTCCCCTGCCTGCGACCATCAAGGAAGTGACCAAGGATGACGTACAGGTTCAATTGCAGACCGGCATGATGTTGCGGGTCAAGTTCGAGCATCTGGTTCTCTAAGGAGACGAATGTTGAAGCATGGCGTGATTCGTTTTTCCCTCGTTGCCTGTAGCCTGGCGCTCGCCGGGCTCGCGCAGGCCATCGAGCCGGTGCTCAAGGAAAGTGATTTGCCTGTGTTGGCTCAGGAGAGCCAACATGCTACGGCCAGCAAGCGAATTGCCAATCTGTTTACCCGCTCTCACTACAAACAGTTCAAGTTGGACGATGCCTTTTCCTCCGTGATATTTGACAAGTATCTGGAGAATCTGGACTACAGCCGCAACCTGTTTCTGGCCTCTGACATCAGCCGTTTTGAAAAGTACCGTACCGGTTTTGACACCGACCTCGAGAGAGGGCGTCTGGCTCCGGCCTACGAGATGTTCAACCTGAGTCAGCAGCGGCGTTACGAGCGGTTCGAATACGCCCTCAAACTGCTCGACACTCCCCTGGATTTTACCCAGCCTGACAATTACATCTTCGATCGGGAAGGGGCTCCCTGGCCCAAAGACGAGGCCGAGCTCAACGAGCTGTGGCGTCAACGGGTCAAGTTCGATGCCCTGAGCCTCAAGCTCAGCGGCAAGGAGTGGCCCGAGATCAAGGAGCTGCTTGGCAAGCGTTACAACAACGCCATCAAGCGGATGTCCCAGACCGAGAGCGAAGATGTGTTCCAGCTCTTCATGAACTCCTTCGCCCGTGCCATCGAGCCCCACACCAGCTACCTCTCGCCGCGCAGCGCCGATCGCTTCAACACCGAGATGAACCTCTCGCTGGAGGGCATAGGTGCCGTGCTGCAGGCGGAAGATGACTTCACCGTCATCCGCTCCCTGGTGCCCGGCGGCCCGGCGGCCAAGTCCAACCACCTCAAACCCGATGACAAGATCACCGGGGTGGGGCAGGACGACGGCAAGATTGTCGATGTGATCGGCTGGCGTCTCGATGACGTGGTCGAGCTCATCAAGGGGCCCAAGGGCAGCAAGGTGAAGCTGGAGATCCAGCGCGGCAAGGGCGCGACCGCCAAGACCGAGCTGGTGGAGCTGACCCGCGACAAGGTGCGCCTGGAAGACAGGGCCGCCAAGTCCAAGGTGATCAACGCCGAAGGCAAGAAGATAGGGGTACTCGAGATCCCGAGCTTCTATGTCAATCTTCATGACGACGTCATCAAGGAACTCTCCAGCCTCAACAAGCAGAAGATAGATGGTCTCATCGTCGACCTGCGCGGCAACGGCGGCGGCGCCCTGACGGAAGCCTCGGCCCTGAGCGGTCTCTTCTTCGCCAGCGGTCCCGTGGTGCAGATCCGGGATCACATGGGTCGTATCACCGTCAATGGTGACGATGACGGCAACGTCTACTACGGCGGCCCCATGTCGGTGATGATCGACCGCTACAGCGCCTCGGCCTCCGAGATCTTCGCCGCCGCCATGCAGGATTACGGCCGCGCCCTGATCCTCGGCGAAAACTCGTTCGGCAAGGGCACTGTGCAGCAGCATCGCAGCCTCGCCAAGGTCTACGACTTCTACGAGCAGCCGCTGGGTCACGTGCAGTACACCATCGCCAAGTTCTACCGGATCGATGGCGGCAGCACCCAGAACAAGGGGGTGGCGCCGGACATCAACTTCCCGACCGCCGTCTCGCCGGACGAGACCGGGGAGAGCCGGGAATTCAACGCTCTGCCCTGGGACAAGATAGCCTCGGCCAGTTACGACAAGCTGGGGGACTTCTCCGGTCTGCTGTCCAAGTTGAAGTCGGCTCACGAGGCGCGGATCGCCAAGGATCCTGAATTTGCCTACGTGATGCAGGACATCAAGGAGTATCAGGCGGACAAGGACAAGAAGTCGGTCTCCCTGAACGAAGCCGAGCGACTGGCGGATCAGGCCAAGCAGGACGAGAAGGCGCTGGCGCGAGCCAACGAGCGACTGACCCGCCTTGGCAAGCCGACGGTGAAGAGCCTGGATGAACTGCCTGCCGATTTCGAGGCCCCTGACGAGTATCAGATCGAAGCCGCGAACATCACGGCGGATCTGGCGAAGCTCAGCAAGGGCTGAGTGTCCTGGGTGACATCCACATGAATACAAGGGCGACTCAGGTCGCCCTCTCTTTTGGCTGAATGCAAACTATTTGACCCTGCGGGACCGTTGTGACAGCCTCTGACACGTTGATAACAACGCGTGGAAGCACACAATAATGACCGATCACTCCCAGGCCATGACGGCCAAGTATCGCCAGGATTACCAGGCGCCCCTCTACTGGATCGACAGCATCGATCTCGATTTTCAGCTGCAGGAGCCCCTGACCCGGGTGACCGCCATCTCCCGGCTGCGCCGCAGCGGCGAGCACAACGAGCCCCTGGTGCTGGATGGGGAAGGATTGGTCTTGCACAGCGTCAGCGTGGACGGTGTCCCCTACACACGGTTCGAGCAGGGGGAGA
Source organism: Aeromonas ichthyocola (assembly GCF_046087985.1). Lineage (NCBI taxonomy): Bacteria > Pseudomonadati > Pseudomonadota > Gammaproteobacteria > Aeromonadales > Aeromonadaceae > Aeromonas > Aeromonas ichthyocola. Next base: position 266,240 of record NZ_JBJSWH010000003.1, on the reverse strand, counting down.
GCAGCCTGACCCTGTTCAACCTGCCCGCCGAGTGCGTGCTGACCATAGTCACGGATCTGGATCCCGCCGCCAACACGGCGCTGGAGGGGCTCTACAAGTCCGGTGATGCCTACTGCACCCAGTGTGAAGCGGAAGGGTTCCGCCGCATCACCTATTACCTGGACAGGCCCGACATTCTGGCCCGTTACAGCACCCGGATCACCGCCGACAAGGCCAAATACCCTTATTTGCTCTCCAACGGCAACAAGGTCGACAGCGGCGAGCTGGACGGCGGTCGCCACTTCGTGCAGTGGCAGGATCCCTTCCCCAAGCCGAGCTACCTGTTTGCCCTGGTGGCCGGTGACTTCGATGTGGAGCGGGGTAGCTACGCTACCCGTAGTGGCCGCAAGGTGGCCCTCGAGATCTTCGTCGACAAGGGCAACCTGGACCGCGCAGGTTTCGCCATGGAGAGCCTCATCAACGCCATGCGCTGGGACGAGCAGCGTTTCGGCCTCGAGTATGACCTCGACATCTACATGATCGTCGCGGTGGACTTCTTCAACATGGGCGCCATGGAGAACAAGGGGCTCAACATCTTCAACTCCAAGTTCGTGCTGGCCAACCCGGCCACCGCCACCGACGGCGACTACCACGGCATAGAGCGGGTCATCGCCCACGAATACTTCCACAACTGGACCGGCAACCGCGTCACCTGCCGAGACTGGTTCCAGCTCAGCCTCAAAGAGGGGCTGACGGTGTTCCGGGATCAGGAGTTCTCCTCGGATCTGGGCTCGCGCGGGGTCAACCGCATCAACAACGTGCGTACAGTGCGCGGCCCGCAGTTTGCCGAAGACGCCGGCCCCATGGCCCACCCCATCCGCCCGGATGTGGTGATCGAGATGAACAACTTCTACACCCTGACCGTCTACGAGAAGGGGTCGGAAGTGATCCGCATGCTGCACACCCTGCTGGGTGAGGATAAGTTCCAGGCCGGCATGCGCCTCTATTTCGAGCGTCACGACGGCTCGGCCGCCACCTGCGATGACTTCGTGCTGGCGATGGAAGATGCCTCCGGCGTGGATCTCGGCCGTTTCCGCCGCTGGTACAGCCAGTCCGGCACCCCCGAGCTGACCGTCACCGACGACTATGATGCCGCCAGCGGCGTCTATCGCCTCCACGTGCGCCAGCACACCCCGCCGACCCAGGATCAGCCGCAAAAACTGCCGCTGCATATCCCCCTCGACATCGAACTCTATGACGAGCAGGGTGCCGCCATTGCGCTGCAATACCAGGGCAAGGCCATCGGCAACGTGCTCGACGTGCTGGAAGCGGAGCAGACCTTCGTCTTCGATCGGGTGCAGGTCAAGCCGGTTCCCTCCCTGCTGCGGGACTTCTCCGCCCCGGTCAAGCTGCACTATGACTACAGCGACGAGGCGCTGTCCTTCCTGATGCGCTTTGCCCGCAACGAGTTTGCCCGCTGGGATGCGGCCCAGATGCTGATCAACAAGGCGGTCATCGACGGGGTGGCGCGGGTGCAGCAAGGGCAGGGGGTTGAGCTCTCCCCAACCCTGCTGGCAGCCTTTGTCGCCATTCTGGACGAGGCCGAGCTGGATTTGGCCCTCAAGGCGGAGATCCTGGCGCTGCCCGGTGAGGCGACCCTGGCCGAGCTGTTCGAGGTGGCCGATATCGACGCCATCCATCGGGTGCGCAACGAGATCCACTCCTCGCTGGCCCACGCCTTTGGTGCCCGGTTGGCCAGCACCTATGAGGGTCTGCGGCTGACAGGCTACAGGGTGATCCATGCTGACACCGCCAAGCGCGCCCTCAAGGCCGTGGTGCTCGGTTATCTGGCGGCCCTGGATGCGGAGCAGGCCGATGTGCTGGTGCGCGAGCAGTATGCAACTGCCGACAACATGACCGACACCCTGGCGGCGCTGCAGGTGGCAAACGGCTATCTGCTGCCATGTCGCGCCGCACTGCTGGCCGATTTTGAGGGCAAGTGGGCCCATGACGGCCTGGTGCTGGACAACTGGCTGCGCCTGGTGGGCAGCAAGCCTGCCGCCGACGTGCTGGATGAGGTGAAGCAGGCGATGGCCCATCCCACCTTCAGCATCCGCAACCCGAACCGGCTGCGGGCCCTGGTCGGCAGCTTTGCCATGAACAACCAGGTGCAGTTCCACGCGGTGGATGGCAGCGGCTATCGCTTCCTGACCGATCTCTTGATCGCGCTCAACGAGGTCAATCCCCAGGTGGCGTCCCGCCTCATCACGCCGCTCATCCAGTTCAAGCGACTGGATGAGGGGCGCAAGACGCTGATCCGGGCCGAGCTGACCCGTCTGGCCAACCTCGAGGGGCTGGCACGGGATCTGTTCGAGAAGGTAAGCAAGGCGCTGGCGCAGTAAGCGTGCTGGTCACGGGCAGGGGAGCCAGGCTCTCCTGCCCGTTTTTCATCAAGAGGAGGGGGAATGAGGCAGTACACCTTTCGGCTGGCCCTTGGCCGCGACGAGATCATGCTGATGTACCAGGGCCAGGCCAGACGCCTGGTGGTGCGCACCGAGCAGGGGTTGACCATAGAGCTGGGCCTGGAGAAGATCCGCTCCTTTGTCAGCGTCAACGGGGTGCACGGCCACTTTCGGCTGGTCACCCAGGAGGATCACCGCTTTGTTCGCCTGGAGAGGATCTCCTGAGGGCCGCTCACCATCCAAGAGCGCGCAGTTCATCCCGGTGGCCTTTGCCTCGAAAGGGTCGCTTGCCGTAGTCGAACCGCTGGTGTGAGCGTCCTACTAGAGGGGAATACCCCTGCTTGCGGTGTCAAATGCAGGACGATGAGCGCCCCGATAGCCCAAAACGCATAAATTAACAAAACATGAACATTATTCCGGGTAAATATCTGCTTTAAGTCACTATCTATCCGGTAAATCGACTGACAACCAGTGCGATTTTCTAAATTTTAGCGACTTGGCAAAATTTATCACAACCCAAGCCGTGATCTGCCCCTTGTTTTTAACATCCCGTTATCACCTTTGCTCGCCTTCCTCGATCCAAGTCATTACACTTCGCAGCAACTCTGTACCGGCGCGCATCCTGGGTGGATGTCGCCGTGTCTGTGATGTCGTCCGATAAGGAAACTAGCAATGGCATTGAAAGACGCCCCTACCTCAGTTCTGCTCGAAAACGTTCTCAGCCTGATCCATCAGAAATTGCCCAAGAACAGCGCCTCCCTGGTCGAATGCTTCGTCGCCAAGTTCTACGGCAACATGGCGAGCACCGACCTGCACGATCGCAATGACAGCGATCTCTACGGGGCGGCGCTCAGCCTGTGGAATGCGCTCAACCAGCGCACCAGCACAGAGCCCTATATCCGGGTCTACAACCCCGAGCTGACCCGCCACGGATGGCAGTCTCCCCATACCATCGTCGAGATCATCCTGCAGGACTCTCCCTTCCTGGTGGACTCCATCCGCATGGCCCTCAAGCGCCGGGGTATCACGGCCCACATGATGCTGCACCAGCCGCTGCACCTGATTCGCGGCAGCGATGGCAAGATAGGCGCCATCCTGGATCTGGACAACACGGCCTCCCAGACCTCGGTCGAGACCGCCTTCCTCATCGAGATCGATCATCTTACGGATGAGGAACAGATGGATGCCCTGACCGCCGAGCTCAACTCGGTGGCAAGGGAAGTGGCCCTGGCGGTGGGGGACTGGCAGCCCATGCTGGGTCGCCTCAACGAGATCATCGAGGAGCTGCCCAAGCGCAAGAACCCGGTCAGCCAGGCAGAGGTCGACTCTTGTGTAGCCTTCCTCAAGTGGGTCGCCGCCCACAACTTCACCCTGATGGGCTATCGCCGTTATGACGTGAAAGCGGTGGAGGGGGATCACGAGATCCTGCCGCTGCCGGAGTCGAGCCTCGGCCTGATGAAGAACTCCATCAAGGACGAGGGGCAGCGCCTTGGCAACATGCCCGCCAGCGCCCGTCACGCGGCCCTGAGCTCTGACTTGCTGATCCTCACCAAGTCCAACTCCAAGTCCCGGGTACACCGCCCGGCCTATGTGGACTACATCGGCATCAAGCGCTTCGACGAACACGGCAAGGTGGTGGGGGAAGATCGCTTCATCGGTCTCTACGCTTCCTCCATCTACAACACCAGCGCCACCCAGATCCCCCTCATCAGCCATCGCCTCGAGCGCATCATGGCCGCCTCCGGTCACGAGAAGGGTTCCCACGCCTACAAGGCGCTGCTGAACGTGCTGGAGACCTATCCCCGCGACGAGTTGATCCAGGCCCGGGAAGAGGAGCTGCTGGCCACAGGTCTTGGCGTGCTGGAGATGCAGGAGCGCGACATGCTGCGCCTGTTCGTGCGCCGGGATGTCTACGGCCGCTTCTTCTCCTGCATGGTCTATGTCACCAAGGAGCGCTACAACACGGCGCTGCGAGTCAAGACCCAACAGATTTTGCAGAAGTATTTTGGCAGCAGCGAAGAGGTGGAGTTCAACGTCTACTTCACCGAGGGCGTGCTGGCACGGACCCACTACATAGTGCGGGTCAACAACAACAACGTGGATGTGGATGTGAACGAAGTACAGAACAACCTGATTGAAGCGGCCCGCAGCTGGGACGACCGCCTGGATTCCGTGCTGCTCTCCCATTACGGGGAGGCCCGTGGCAACGAGCTGCGCCGCCGTTTCAGCACCGCCTTCCCCCGTGCCTACAAGGAAGACGTGCTGCCGGGCTCTGCGGTCGCCGACATCATGGCCCTCGATGGCCTGAGTGAAGCCGAGCCCCTGGGCATGCTGTTCTACCGCGCCCAGGAAGAAGAGAACGATCGCCGGGTGCGCCTAAAGCTGTTCCACCGCACCGAGCCCATCCATCTCTCTGACGTGCTGCCCATGCTGGAAAACATGGGACTGCGCGTCATCGGCGAGACCCCGTACCAGGTACGCACCCCGAGCGGCGAGATCTTCTGGATCCTCGACTTCTCCATGCTGCTGCGCGGCGATCAGCCATTCGATCTGGCCCAGAGCCAGCAGCGCTTCCAGCAGGCTTTCGCCGCCATCTGGAACAAGAACCTTGAAGATGACGGCTTCAACCGTCTGGTGCTGGGGGCCGGCCTCACCGGTCGTCAGGTCTCTGTGCTGCGCGCCTATGCGAAATACATGCGCCAGACCGGCGTCTCCTTCAGCCAGTCCTATATCGAGGAGACCCTGACCCGTTACCCCGACATCGCAGAGCTGCTGTTCACCCTGTTCGAACAGCGCCTCAATCCCGCCATCAAGCAGGATGCCAAGGTACAGGTCAAGCTGCACGAGCAGCTCGCCGCCAAGCTGGATCAGGTGGCGAACCTGGACGACGATCGCATCATCCGCCGCTACATGGAGATGATCGACGCCACCCTGCGCACCAACTACTACCAGCCGGATCAGGAGGGTCAAGCCAAGCCCTACATCTCCTTCAAGCTGGCCCCGGCCAGCATCACCGACATGCCGCTGCCGCTGCCCAAATTCGAGATCTTCGTCTACTCGCCGCGGGTGGAAGGGGTGCATCTGCGCTGGGGCAAGGTGGCCCGTGGCGGCCTGCGCTGGTCCGATCGCAAGGAGGACTTCCGCACCGAGGTGTTGGGTCTGGTCAAGGCGCAGCAGGTGAAGAACACCGTCATAGTGCCGGTCGGCGCCAAGGGCGGCTTCTATTGCAAGCAGATGCCGGTGGGGGCGCCCCGCGCCGTCATCCAGGAAGAGGGCAAGGCCTGCTATCGCCTCTTTATTCGCGGTCTGCTCGATGTCACCGACAACATCATCAAGGGGGAGGTGATCCCGCCCAAATCCGTGGTACGCCACGACGAGGATGACTACTACCTGGTCGTGGCCGCCGACAAGGGCACCGCCACCTTCTCCGACATCGCCAACGAGATAAGCCAGGAGTATGGCCACTGGCTCGGGGATGCCTTCGCCTCCGGCGGTTCGGTCGGTTATGACCACAAGAAGATGGGCATCACGGCGCGCGGCGCCTGGGAATCGGTCAAGCGTCACTTCCGCGAGATCGGCGTCAACTGCCAGACCACCGACTTCACCTGCGTGGGGATAGGTGACATGGCCGGCGATGTGTTTGGCAACGGCATGCTGCTCTCCGAGCACACCCAGCTGGTGGGCGCCTTCAACCACATGCACATCTTCATCGACCCGACTCCCGATGCGGCCAAGAGCTTCGTCGAGCGGCAGCGGCTGTTCGAGCTACCGGGCTCGAGCTGGGATGACTACAACCGTGAGCTCATCTCCGTAGGGGGCGGCATCTTCCTGCGCTCCGCCAAGTCCATCAAGTTGAGCCCGCAAATTCAGACCCTGCTTGGCACCGACAAGGCCAGCATGGCCCCGAACGAGCTGATCAAGGCGCTACTCTGCCTCAACGTGGATCTGCTCTGGAACGGCGGCATCGGCACTTACGTGAAGAGCGCCCGCGAGAGCGACGCCGATGTGGGGGATCGCAGCAACGACGTGCTGCGGGTCAATGGCCGTGACCTGCGTGCCCGCATCGTGGGCGAGGGTGGCAACCTTGGCTTCACCCAGTTGGGTCGGGTGGAGTACGCCAGCCAGGGCGGTCACATCAACACCGACTTTACCGACAACGTGGGCGGGGTGGATTGCTCCGACAACGAGGTCAACATCAAGATTCTGCTGAACCAGCTGGTGGCCGCAGGTGACATGACCCTCAAGCAGCGCAACCAGATGCTGTACGAGATGACCGATGATGTGGCGCAGATCGTCATCACCAACGCCTATCGCCAGTCCCAGTCCATCTCGGTCACCGCTTTCCGTGGCGCCGAGCAGTTGAAAGAGCAGCAGCGCTTCATCCAGGGGCTGGAGCGAGAAGGCAAGCTGGACCGCGCGCTGGAGTTCCTGCCCTCCGACGAGGAGCTCTCCGAGCGGATGGCGGCAGGGCAGGGGCTGACTCGTCCCGAGCTCGCCGTGCTGGTGGCCTACGGCAAGATGGTACTGAAAGAGCAGCTCAACTGCCCGGAAGTGACCGAGGAGCCCTTCCTCGCCAACATGCTGGTCACCAGCTTCCCGGCCCAGTTGCAGCAGCAGTTCGGTGCCGAGCTGGCCCAGCACCCGCTGCGCGGCGAAATCATCGCGACCCGGGTGGCCAACATGCTGGTCAACGACATGGGGCTCAACTTCGCCAGCCGGATGAAGGACGAAACCGGTGCCTCTGTGGCCGAAGTGGCTTGCTGCTTCGCCATGGCCCGTGAGGTGTTCGGTCTGGGGACCCTGTGGCGCGACATCGAGGGTTGTGACAACCTGGTGGATGCCAACACCCAGCTTGAGCTGATGTTCTACAGCCGCCGCATAGTGCGCCGTGCCACCCGCTGGTTCCTGCGTGCCCGCAACCGCAGTTGGAGCATAGGGGAGAACATCGCCTTCTTCCGTCCGGCCTTCGAGACCCTGGGGGAGCACCTCTACGAGGTGATGGACGAGAGCGAAGTGGCTGAGCATCAGCAGAAGGTCGCGGAGCTGGTGGCCAAACAGGTGCCGGAAGCCATCGCCCGTCAGGTCGCCCACATGAGCAGCCTGTTCTCCAGCCTGGATCTGGCGCAGATTGCCGCGGAGCACAAGACCGACATAGTGCGCGCCGCCAACGTCTACTACCGCCTCGGCGCCAAGCTGGATCTGCACTGGTTCCTCGAGCAGATCAACCATCAGCCGGTGGGCAACCATTGGCAGGCGATGGCCAGGGCCTCCTTCCGCGAGGATCTGGACTGGCAGCAACGCAGCCTCACCTCAGTGGTACTGGAAGGGTGCAAAGAGCAGGGGGAATGCGCTACCATACTGGCCGACTGGATTTCGGAGCATGAGCAACTCTTGTCCCGTTGGACCCATATGTTGGCCGACTTCAAGACCACGAGTACTCACGAGTTCGCCAAGTTCTCGGTGGCCTTGCGAGAGTTGAACCTGCTCCAGTTGAATTGCCGAACCTCGGCATAACCCCAAAAGCCCCGGCCAGTTGCCGGGGCTTTTTTAAGGAGCAAACATGCTGTACCCCCTCGCCAGGCATTTTCTGTTCAAACTCAATCCGGAACAGGCACACGATCTCTCCATCAAGTATTTGCCCCGCCTTCTCGGTACACCGCTCGATTGTTTCTTCCGTCATTCACTCCCCCAACGCCCCGTCACTGTCATGGGGCTTAATTTTGCCAATCCGGTGGGACTGGCTGCCGGCCTCGATAAAGACGGGGAGTGTATCGACGCATTTGGTGCCATGGGGTTCGGTTTTATTGAAGTAGGCACTGTGACCCCCAAGCCCCAGAGCGGAAATGACAAGCCGCGGTTGTTCCGGGTAATTCCGGCGGAAGGGATCATCAACCGGATGGGTTTCAACAACAAGGGTGTCGATCATCTGGTGGCCAAGGTGAAAGAGGCCAAATATCAGGGGGTGATTGGCATCAATATCGGCAAGAACAAGGACACTCCCATAGAGCAGGGCAAGGACGATTATCTGATCTGCATGGACAAGGTTTATGATCATGCCGGTTATATCGCCGTCAATATCTCCTCTCCCAACACCCCGGGGTTGCGTTCGCTGCAATATGGCGAGGCGCTCGATGAGTTGCTGGCTGCCCTCAAGGTTCGGCAGCAGGAGCTGGCCGTACAATATAAGAAGTACGTCCCCCTTGCCGTTAAAATTGCCCCCGACCTCAGCCTAGATGAAATTAATCAGGTAGCCGCCTCCTTGATCAAAAACGGGATCGATGGCGTCATCGCCACCAATACCACCCTGGAGCGTGACATGATTTATGACATGCCCCATGCCGGTGAAGCTGGTGGTCTCAGTGGCCGTCCGCTCCAGCACAAGAGCACAGAGGTGATCCGCCAGCTGGCCAAGGCCCTTAATGGGGCCCTGCCTATCATAGGGGTGGGTGGTATTGACAGCGCCATGGCTGCCCGGGAGAAATTGGCAGCGGGTGCCAGTCTGGTCCAGATTTACAGTGGCTTTATTTATAAGGGCCCGAGTCTGGTCAAAGAGATAGTTACCCATATTTAAAAGATAACCGCTTGCCCTTATTTAAAGTTGCTCAAATTCTCGACATGGAATAAAGTCGAGGGACGGCTTAAGTAAGGGCAACTCCATGTGTATCCAACCCAATGACAATTGGCAGTGGCATTATGATGCTCAGGATGATCGTCTGATGCTGGATTTATCCGATCGCATGATATTCGCCACCGAATATAAGGGGCGACAACTCGTCCCCAGCTCCTTCACGACCCAGCCCTTTTGTGTCGACGATGCCGCCCTCTATTATCAATTGATGGACAAGGCCGCCGAACTCGATTGGAGTGTTCCCCATCAGGTTCAGCTGGTACTCAATGCCATCGCCGTCAGCCGCTTTTATAAACCCCTGATGCCACAAAGCTGGTTCTTTCATGAACAGCAGACTCATTGCTCGCCGGATATGGGCTCCCTGGTGTGGATGCAGACATCCCATGGCAGGGGAGAGTTCATGGTCATCGAGGCCGGGGAACAGGCGAGCGTCTGCCTGAACCTGACCGAGGAATTGGTGCTGACCGCCAGCAAGATCCTGCCAAGGTTCGCGGTGATCAAGGTGATGAATAACCGGATGCAGACCAGGACCCGTGCCCAGGCACAATATCGACAGGTCAGCTGATGCTGCCTCTGCACGTTATTTTTGGTTGATATTCATACGCCCTCGGAATAACCGACGCCGATTATTTATCGCTCGTCTCTCCCATGCCATTGCGGCACCTTCCTTGAGTCAATTCGTCGCCGCTCGGCGCACACCCTTCTGCACTGGATATTGAGTCGCCTCATCGAGCCCGCGCCCTCTGTGCCGGTGACAAGAGCAAAAAATGGTAGCCATTGCGCCGGCCAGCCCCTTTATATTCGCGCGAACCCCAAGGTTCGGATGCCGAGTGCGGGCCGATAAGGTATAATGCGGCACTATTTTTATGGCATCCCCGTGAGCGTGATGAAAGAATTTTTTGCAACCTGCCCCAAGGGGCTGGAAAACCTGCTGGCCGTCGAGCTGACCACCCTGGGCGCGGAGCAGGTCCGTGAGACCGTGGCCGGCGTCCACTTCAAAGGCGAACTGGCCATCGGCTACAAGGCCTGCCTGTGGAGCCGTTTTGCCTCCCGCATCGTGCTGGTGCTCTCCGAATTCCAGATGAACGACGATCTGGATCTCTATCTCGGTGCCCACACCATTCCCTGGGAAGAGCACTTCCCCGGTACCGCCACCATAGCCGTGGACTTCACTGGTACCAACCCGGCCATTCGCAACACCCAGTACGGCGCGCTGAAGATCAAGGATGCCATAGTTGACCGCTTCACCAAGCGCGGCCATGTGCGCCCGGACGTCGACAAGAAGTCGCCGGACATTCGCATCATGGCGCACCTGGGCAAGGGCAAGGCCAACATAACCCTGGACCTGTCCGGCCCGGCGTTGCATCAGCGCTTCTACCGTCAGGGCACAGGCGAAGCGCCCCTTAAAGAGAACCTGGCCTGCGCCATGATTGCGCGCAGCGGCTGGACCGGCGAGCCCATGATGGACCCCATGTGCGGTTCCGGCACCCTGCTGATCGAAGCGGCCTTCATCGCCGCCGACATGGCGCCGGCCCTGCGCCGGGAGCGCTTCGGTTTCGATCGCTGGCTGCAACACGATGGCGATCTGTGGCAGAGCCTGATGATGGAAGCCCAGGTGCGCGCCAAGCGTGGCATGCAGCGCTGTGAAGTGAAGCTGTTTGGCTGCGATGCCGACCCTCGTGTGCTGATGAAGGCACGCGACAATGCCAAGGCGGCCGGTGTGGCCCACCTCATCACCTTCAAGCAGGCCGACGTGACCGCGCTTGAGAACCCGCTGCCGCAAGCCGCCGCAGAAGGGGAGGCCCGCGAAGTCGGCATGCTGATCTCCAACCCGCCCTATGGCGAGCGTCTGGGGGAGTTCCCGGCCCTGCTGGAAGTGCACCAGGCCCTGGGCGATGCCCTGCGCCGCAGCTTCCAGGGCTGGAAGGTCACTATTCTGTCTGCCTCGCCTGAGCTGCTGAGCTGCCTGCGCCTGCGGGCCGACAAGCAATATCGTCTGTTCAACGGTGCCCTCGAGTGCCAGCTGCGCAACTACCAGATAGCGCTCGACTCCGTGGCCTCCCAGAAAGAGGTGGCCCAGGACTTCGCAAACCGTCTGCGCAAGAATCTGAAGACCCTCGAGAAGTGGGCCAGCAAGGAGGGGATCGACTGCTATCGCCTCTATGACGCCGACTTGCCGGAATACAACGCCGCCATCGACCGCTATCGGGATTACCTGGTGGTGCAGGAGTACGCCGCGCCCAAGGACATTCCCGCCCAGAAGACCCGTCAGCGTCTGCTCGACATGGTGCAGGCCGCCATCAAGGTGACCGGCATGGACGGCGAGAAGGTGATCCTGAAGGTGCGCGAGCGTCAGGAAGGCAAGCAGCAGTACCAGAAGCTCTCCGAAGAGCAGCACAGAATGGAGGTGCAGGAGTACGGCGCCCGTCTGTGGGTCAACCTCTATGACTACCTGGATACCGGCCTCTTCCTCGATCACCGTCAGACCCGTCGCATGCTGGGTCAAATGGCCCGCGGCAAGCGCTTCCTGAACCTGTTCGCCTATACCGGCAGTGCCACCGTGCACGCGGGCCTTGGCGGGGCGAGCGAAACCACGACTGTGGACATGTCCCACACCTACCTCAACTGGGCGCAGGACAACATGCGGCTCAACTCGCTGGTGGGTCGTCAGCACAAGTTCGTCCAGGCCGATTGCCTGAAGTGGCTCTCCGAGGCCGAAGATCAGTACGATCTCATCTTCATCGATCCGCCCACCTTCTCCAACTCCAAGCGGATGGACGAGAGCTTCGACGTGCAGCGGGATCACCTGCTGCTGATGCAGCACCTCAAACGCCTGCTGGCGGCGGACGGCACCCTGGTGTTCTCCAACAACAAGCGCCACTTCAAGATGGATCTGGCCGGTCTCGAGGCCGCCGGCCTCAAGGCCCAGAACATCACCGGCAAGACCCGGCCCAAGGATTTTGAGCGCAACCAGCATATCCACAACTGCTGGATCATCACCCACGCCGAGACGCAGGCCTGATGCTGACCCTGTTTCACACCGACGGCTGCCACCTGTGCGAACAGGCCTGGGCGCTGGTGGAGGAGGCTGGCCTTGCCGCCAGTACTCGCCAGTGTGACATCATGGAGGACGAGCAGTGGCTTGCGGCCTACCGGGTGCGCATCCCTGTGCTTCGGGATGACGCCGGCCGCGAACTGGGCTGGCCCTTCACCCTGGCACAGCTCAAGGGCTGGCTTGCCCATCAGGGGTGAGGCTGATTTGACGATGAAACGGGGGCAGAGTCTGCCGCCCGTTTTTTCATAAGTAACAAGGAACAAACATGGCACTTTTGACATTGCACGGCGCTTGTCTGTCGTTCAGTGATTTCCCGCTGCTCGACAATGCCGAGCTGACCATAGAGCGTGGCGAGCGCCTCTGTCTGGTGGGGCGCAACGGGGCGGGCAAGTCCACCCTGATGAAGGTCATCGCCGGTGAGCTCTCCCTGGATGACGGCCGTCTGGTGTTGCAGCAGGACTTGAAGGTGACCCGTCTCGAGCAGGATCCTCCCGCCTCGAGCGAGCTGACCGTGTTCGACTATGCCGCCGAAGGGCTGGCCGGGGTGGGGGAGCTGCTCAAGCAGTATCACCACATCTCCCTGGAGCTGGGCCACGATCCCTCCGATGCCAACATCCGCAAGATGAGCGAGTTGCAGGAGCAGCTCGATTATCAGAACGGCTGGCAGCTCGAGACTCGCATCAGCCAGGTGTTGACCCTGCTGGGGCTGGATCCCGACGTGACCCTCGACAGTTTATCTGGTGGCTGGCTGCGCAAGGTGGCCCTGGCCCGTGCGCTCGCCTGTGACCCGGATCTGCTGCTGCTGGACGAGCCGACCAACCACCTGGACATAGACGCCATCAACTGGCTGGAAGAGTTCCTCAAGGATTTTCGCGGCGCCATCGTCTTCATCTCCCACGATCGGGAATTCATTCACAAGCTGGCGACCCGGATCATCGATCTCGATCGGGGCGCCATCACCTCCTGGCCCGGCAATTACGATCAGTACCTGCAAGGGAAGGAGGAGTGGCTGCGGGTCGAGGAGCTGAAAAACGCCGAGTTCGACCGCAAGCTGGCCCAGGAAGAGGTGTGGGTGCGTCAGGGCATCAAGGCCCGCCGTACCCGCAACGAAGGCCGGGTGCGCGCCCTCGAGGCGATGCGCATGGAGCGCAGCCAGCGCCGCGAGCTGCAGGGCAAGGCCAAGCTGCAGATGGACGACGTCAACCGCTCCGGCAAGCTGGTGTTCGAAACCGAAGGGCTCGGCCTGGACTTTGGCGATCGCACCCTGTTCCAGGGGCTGGATCTGCAAGTGCTGCGGGGCGACAAGATTGCCCTGGTCGGCCCCAACGGCTGCGGCAAATCGACCCTCATCAAGCTCTTGCTGGGTCAGCTCGAGCCGAGCCGCGGGCTGGTCAAGGGCGGCACCAACCTGGAAGTCGCCTATTTCGATCAGTACCGCGAACAGCTCGATCCCGAGCAGACAGTGGTGGACAACGTGGGGGAGGGCAAGCAGGAAGTGATGGTGCGCGGCCGTTCCCGCCATATCCTCGGCTACCTGCAGGACTTCCTGTTTGAACCCAAACGGGCGCGGACCCCGGTCAAGGCCTTGTCAGGGGGCGAGAAAAACCGTCTACTGTTGGCCAAGCTGTTCCTCAAACCCAGTAACTTGTTGATTTTGGATGAACCAACCAACGACCTGGATGTCGAAACGCTGGAACTTTTGGAAGAGCTGCTGACCGATTATCCGGGCACCCTGCTGCTGGTCAGCCACGATCGCCGTTTCATCGACAATACGGTGACCGGCTGCTGGCTGTTTGAAGGGGATGGGCGGATCAGCGATTATGTGGGCGGCTATGCCGACATGATGGCCACCCGGGCCCAGCAGAGTCAGCAACAGGCGACCAGGGCGGCCGCGGCCAAGGTGGCAGAGCCTGTCGCGTTGGCGGCGGAGCCGGCGAAAAAAACACGCAAACTCTCTTACAAGTTGCAACTGGAGCTGGATAATCTGCCAGCCCGGCTGGAGCAGCTGGAAACGGAACTCGATGCCCTGCAGGCGGAGATCAACCATCCCGGCTTCTTCTCCCTGCCGGCGGAGCAGACCCAGTCCAAATTGGATGCATTGCATGCGGCAGAGGCCGCATTGGAACACGCCTTCTCCCGTTGGGAGGAGTTGGAAGCGTTGAAACATCAAGACTAAGGAAGTAGATGAAAAAGCAATTATCCATGCTGGCCATCCTGGTCGGCGCCAGCCTCAACGCGCAGGCGGCACAAAGCTCCTTCTTCACCATTGTCGATGACGAAGTCAAAGGATATGCCAGCGGGATCAGTACCGATGGCAGCGGACTCATCGGGATCAACACCAAGAACAACATGGCCGAGTACTTCTCGACCGTGCGTTCTGCCGACTTCCTGGTCGATCGTTTCCGCTTCGAGCAGGGTTGCTTCCTTTCAAGCTCCGTCTGTGACTCCTTCTGGGACGAGAATCCGGGCTTTGCCTACCAGTGGCGCCGCGATTTCCTCGATGGTGTCGATCAGCGCAGCGGCATCGGCTATGTTGCCACCACTCAGACCGATGGCCTGGTAACGGCCCTGGGGGATGCCCCGACCGATCGGGCGGGTTACAAGATGGACGGCAAGCTGCGCACCGCCTTTGCCATCATCAATGACGGTAACCCGGTCGAGCTGAAAGATGCCGCCGGCACCCACAGCCTGAGCGTCCCGACCAGCATCAAGAAGCTGGACAACGGTCAGTACCTGGTGACAGGGACAGCCGCCAGCGGCAAGTACCGCCACAACGTGGGCGGTGACTTCTATAACTGGTGTTTCGCTGGCAATGACGATGAATATGGTGACTTCCGTTACTGCCCCGGGGTCGATACCCAGGCCAGCTTCTGGCTGCTCAATAGCTCGGGTGGTTTCAACAAGCTGATTCAGGCCAGCGACTATGGCCGTCAGCGCGACGAAGTGCTGCAGACCGCCTCCGCATTCGATGCGGCGACATTCAACGGCACCCTGTACGGCGTGGGCTACAGCTCCACCGGTGAGGTAGGGTCGGGGGATCTCGACGGCCGCAACCTGGCCAGCTACTGGACCCTGGACCTCGATGCCGGCACAGTGGGGGCCACCAAGATCATCCCGCTGCCCGATGGCGAGCCTGGCAAGGATGACAGCGTGCTGCAAAATAGCTGGGCTGTGTCTGTCAACGAGAATGGCTATGTGATCGGTAACCAACGTTACAGCATCAACAAGGGTCAGAACCGGCCGACCGAGATGTTCCTGTTCAATCTGAACAATCCGAGCTCTGCGGCCAGCATCCCCCTGCAGGACAAGCCGCTCTCTGGCTCCGGTTCAGAAGGCGCTGCCATCAACGATCACAACATGGTGGTCGGCTGGCGTGACTCCCGTCATCAGACCCAGCCTGTGGCCAACGGCACCAACCGCATGCAGGAAGCCTTCCTGCTCAATGCGGCGTCCCCGAGCAACAACTGGTACCTGAACGATCTGATCTGTGGTCTGGATGATGCCGGTGCCAAGCAGTGTGCCCAGAATGGCAAGTATTACCACATCGCCTACGCCAGCGGCATCAGCAGTGATGGCACCATAGCCGCCACCGCCTATCGCTACAATAGCGAGAGCGATCTGAACCTGCGCACCAACGCGACCGTGGTCGCCGTCAAGCTGACACCGGCCGTGGCGGACTATCAGGGCAACAAGCCCGCTGAATATGTGGTGAGCAATCCCCCGGTCAACAACCAGACCGGTCAGGATGGTGAAGATGGTGGTGGTGGCAGCCTGTTCTGGTTGACTCTGCTGGCCTTGCCCTTCGCCTGGCTGCGCCGTTACCAGCGATAAAAAATGTGTCATCAAAAATTAATGCAGTTCAGTATCTTGTGTCACAACGTCTGAATAGCATGGAATTTTTTGTTTGACCCTGCTTCCCCCCTGGGGTAAAGATGAAAGCGACCCGGTGAAAACTTGGTCGCTTTTTTGTTCCACGAAGAGGGTCGTAGATGATGAAGAGACAGAAACGGGACCGTCTGGAAAGAGCACGCGCTCGTGGTTATCAGGCTGGCGTAGTCGGCAAACAGAAAGAAGCGTGTCCGTACCAATGCCTGGATGCCAGAGGGCACTGGCTTGGTGGTTGGCGCGACGCCATGGAGGGGCGAGGCTCAGGCCTCTTCATGAAGTAACCGAGACTTCATCACTCATTGCAAAAAGGAAAGGGGCCATAGCGGCCCCTTTACGTTGTCACTCTCTGACCGGGTCAGAGCAGATCAGAATGCGGTGGTGTCTTTGAACAGGCCCACTTTCAGGTCGGTCGCACTGTAGATGGGACGACCATCCACCTCGACCACGCCGTCGGCAATGCCCATCACCAGCTTGCGGTTGATGACGCGCTTGAAGGTGATCTTGTAGGTCACTTTCTTGGCGGTCGGCAGGATCTGACCGGTGAATTTCACCTCGCCTACGCCCAGAGCGCGTCCCTTGCCCGGACCGCCTTTCCAGCCCAGGAAGAAACCGACCAGCTGCCACATGGCATCCAGACCCAGACAGCCCGGCATGACGGGATCGCCAGGGAAATGGCAGTCGAAGAACCAGAGATCCGGAGTGATATCGAGTTCGGCCAGGATTTCGCCTTTGCCGTGTTCGCCACCGTTGTCAGTGATCTTGACGATGCGATCCATCATCAGCATGTTGGGGGCGGGCAGTTGGCTGTTACCCTCACCAAATAATTCGCCACGGCTGCAGGCAAGCAGCTCTTCACGGGTAAACGACTCTTTACCTTGTTCACACAGGGAGAGGTGGGTATTAGTGGTGTCGTTATCTAGGGTCACGCTGTTTATCCTTCATATGGGTCAAAGCCGGGCCAATTTAGCTTACAGTTGTTCGCTAAACAACTCCGATCACTTTATTTAGAGGCCGAATAGACGGCCCAGCAGGTTGCGCAGCACGCCACTCTTGGGTGCAGTGCCATTGAGTTCATCCAGTCTGTCCTGGATCCGGCCAAACAGGGTGTCCGGCATGTCTGGCTCGCCGGCCACACAGCCGGTCAGCAATTCGATGGCCTCTTCCACATGATCCACCGGGTGGATATGGAACTGGCCCGCTTCGACGGCGGCAATCACCTCATCGGAGAGGTTGAGCTGCTGGGCGTTGGTACCGGGCAAAATGATGCCTTGCTTGCCGGTGATGCCATGGATCTTGCACACCCGGAAGAAGCCTTCGATCTTCTCGTTCACGCCACCCACAGCTTGCACGTTGCCGAACTGATCGACAGCGCCGGTCACCGCGAAGCGCTGGGAGATGGGTTGGCGGGCGAGGGCAGAGAGCAGGGCGCACAGACCGGTCAGAGAGGCGCTGTCGCCGTCAATCTCGTGATAGGACTGCTCGAACACCAGGTTTGCCGAGAGCGGCGAGGGGTTCTCTGCGCCGAACTTGTTGGAGAGATAGCCGTGGATGATCATCATCGCCTTGGCATGAATGTGGCCGGCGAGCTCTGCCTTGCGCTCGATATCGGCCACATCGCCATCCCCCAGATGCACTGTGGCGGTCAATCGCACCGGTTCACCAAAGTCATAAGGATGACCGGCTACCTGAATGACGGAGAGGCCGTTGATCTGGCCGACCTCTTCACCGTCGGTCTGCAGCAGGATCTGGCCATCGATGACCCCCTGATCGGATTGCTCCACCAGGTAGTTGAGGCGGTAATCCTGCTCCTCCAGGGCGAGCAGTATGTGCTCGTCGGTCACCTTCTCCGCCTCGAGCTCGCGGGCCAGGCTGTCGGCCATGCGCATGATGGCGCTGAGTTGCACCTCCGAGAGGGAGAGCCACTCCTGATGGTCACAGAGACGGCTGGCATGGCGACACAGGGCGAGGAGGGCACCCGGAGTGAAGTCCAGCAGGTTCCAGCGCAGCCGCAGCCAGGCCAGGTATTGCAAGAACTCGGGCAAGTCCTCTTCGATGTTCACCTCGGACACCAGATCGGCGCGCAGGAAGATGCGCTCGGACATGTCTCTGTCCAGCATCTGGAACTCGGCCACTTCCAGCCGGTCGCCCACCAGGATCAGTTTGAACCGGATAGGCGTAGCCTCGGGGGTGAAGAAGGGGGTCAGGGTCTTGCCTTCCTGATAGGCATTCCAGTCCAGCTCGCCTTTTTGCATGGCGTTCTTGAGCTTGAACCAGAGATGGGGCTGATCGAGCAGCTCGTCGAGTTGCAGGATGAGATAGCCGCCGTTGGCTTCCCGCAGCAGGCCCGGCTCCAGCAAGTGCTGGTTGGCATAGACGGAGCCTTGCTCCGTCTGATAGTTGATGGAGCCAAACAGGGTGTCCCAGTTCAGGTCCCGGCCATAGATGACGGGGGCTTGCTGCTCTTCGTGATGGATCAGCAGGTTGATGAGCACCGGGTGCTGGAATTCGAGACCTTGGGCCACGTGCGCCGCCAGATCGGAGAGAAAGTCCACGATCTTGGGGTCATTTTCCTGCTTGCGGATGATGCGGGTGACCAGGCGCTCGGCATCCAGGTGATGGCTCATCAGCTTGAGCAGCTCGCCAACCATCTCGCAGAATTCGAACCCGGTACCGGGTTGCAGGCGCAGCCAGATAGGCTTGAACGGGTTGTTGAGGTTCTCGGTGTAACAGAGATCGAAAAGGTCGCCATCCTTGCCATTGGAAGAGGCGATCAAGGTCTGGCAGACACTCTCATAATCCGCACCCGGGAAGCCGTTGAGCAGCATGACCGGGCAGTCACCATCAAAACTGGCCAGTCGCTTGATGCCGGAAATGGCTCTGGGTTGCAGGGCGGCAAAAGGGATGGGTTCGAGCTCGCTGAGCGTGGGGAACTGCTCAATCGTGAAAGCGGGTTTTAATTGTTCTGATGTTAATTCAGCCACTTAAGACATCCGGTCGGGGATAGGATCAATTGTTTCCATTATACACAGTTCAATTGGCGGTAACAGGAAACAAGCATACATAATTTAACATAATATACATTATGCGCGGTCTGTATGAAGGCGATTGGCGGGCATATTTTCCCGCAATATAACGTTTGGCAGATACGCTGGGTAGCAACTTTGCGCAGTCTGCACACGGACACTCATTCATGCAGGCGATCCAGCGGCTTATGGTTGGCACTCTCGTGGCGTTCGCTGTTGCCGGTGTGCAGGTATTTGGAGGTGGTGTCTATGCTGTCGTGTCCCGCGTCTGCCTGTACGTGTGACAGTGGCCGGCCATGCAGGTTGATGTCGTGGGTGATGCCGGTATGGCGAATGGAATGCGGCGTCAGATTGCGCATCTCGGCGGCATCCTGGGCAAAGCCATCTTGCTCGGCCAGGCTGGCCGCTTGCTCGAAGACAGCAATCACCAGATCCCGCAGTTGGCGGATCCCGAGATTGGCGTTGAGCTCGCCTTGCTCCCGGCCATGGGCCGCCGCCTTGTGGCGCACGAAGAGCGGCGTCTGTTCGCCCGGGGCTGGCAGCGGCGAGAGCCCAAGAAAGGTGCGATAACGTGCCAGTGCATCCAACAAGGCCTGGGAGACGGCCACGGTGCGGCGTTTGCCGCCCTTGCTGCGTGGTATGTCATAGCCCCAGACGCCGGTCTTGCTGTCGCGGCGAAACTGGCTCATGACGGGGCTGAAGCCCGGTCTGGCCGCCACCTCGGAGATACGCAGATAGCAGGCGTACATGAGGCAGATGAGAAACCGGCTGCGCTCATGCTGGGCCGGGCATTCGGTTGCCAGCAGCTCGGCGGCCTGCATCACATAGGACCATTGCAATTCGGTAAAGGACTGGGCCTCTTCACCGGCATCCTGGCTGTCCGGCCGTTTCACCCGTTGCAGCAGGAGCGCTGGATTGCGGTCCATGTACTCCTCCTGGATCAGGAACTGGAAGAAGGCCGACAGTATGGCGAGCTTGGTCTTCATCGCCTGCTCGCTCAGACGGTATGGCAGCTCGCGGCCCAGCTCCCGCTTGCCGAGAAACGGTCGCCACAAGGGGTTGGGCAAGCGCTCTCCCCACTCCTTGTCGAGCACGAACTGGGCCACGTTTCGGTATGCGATAAGCCCTTGTGGCGGAGCCTGGCAGTAGTCGAGGTAGCGCATCATGATGCGCCTGGTGAGATCCTTGGGACTGATGGCCACCTCGCAGAAACACCAATGCAGGAAGGTGGTCAGCTCGCTGCGGTAGGTCTTGTAGTTGTTCTCGCTGTGGCGTTGCTCCAGCAGCCAGTCGACGGCCAGCTCATAGACGAGGCCGGCATCGGGTACATTGCCCAGGCTGAGAGTGGCCAGATACTGGTTGACCTGGGGATTGCCCGCCTCCAGATGGAGCAGATTATCGAACAACGGCATGGCGGGTGGCAGTGACGGATGAGTCATGATGGTGCTTGTGAGTCTTGTTGTGTGAAGCTGGCTCGGCGCCGCGCAATCCTGATGCCGATAAATGGGGTTATCGGCATCAGGGGATGCCAGATGGCCCGGGGATGAGTCGTCAAGGCTTCCCTGGCGGACCGCGGACACTATGGTATATGGTGTTTATTCAATGACTATGCAGTCTTGTTGGAAATTTCTCGGGGTAAATAGCGACAAAAATGACTGGAAATGGACTCTTCTTGAATATTGTGGGGCGGGAGCCAGGGCTGGACGCCCTGCCCCGCCCTTATTCTGTCAGGCCACGCTCTTGAGAGATTTACCCTTGGGCTTCTCGGCGTCCACCTTCTCTTCCTTGGGGCTGATCCCCTGCCCCTTGCCACCGCGCAGCACGTTTTGCAGCAGATCCCGCTGCTCGGCCAGGTAAAAGGCGAGGCTCTCCTGCTGCTCGGGTGCCAGCTGAACCGGTGCCCCGGCCAGCAGCGTCATCAGTTCATCGGCGGTATCCAGCAGCTTGTCATAGGCATCCGCCTCTTTCTTGCTGGCAAAGGTCATCTTCTCCACTCCCCCACGCACGACAACATACTTGATCTCAACGGCCATAGTGGCGTCCTCCTCATGATAGTGACTGCAAGTATATGTATGAATATACAGTGTTGCAAATAACACTCAGGATCCGCCACCGCGCCCATCACCGCATCAGCTCCCCCTGGTCCGGCAACCGTGTTCAGTGTTTCTCTCTATGGCCCAGCGGGTTGGCCGCCAGGCCATCTTTTCTTGGCCAGAGGTTTCGCTCCGGCAAGACAGCGAGGGCGATTTAGGGTAAATTTTATCAATTCCTTCAACAGGTTGAATCGTATGTCGGATCCCCACTCCGTGATCGTCTGCCCGGCGTGTGACTTGCTGATCGAACGCAAGCTGCTGCCCCTGCGTCGTCACGCCCATTGTCCGCGCTGTCACCAGCATCTCTATGGGCGCTATGCTTTTCGTCCTTCCCAGCTGATGGCCCTCACC
The DNA here is from genome assembly GCF_046087985.1 of Aeromonas ichthyocola. Taxonomy (NCBI): domain Bacteria; kingdom Pseudomonadati; phylum Pseudomonadota; class Gammaproteobacteria; order Aeromonadales; family Aeromonadaceae; genus Aeromonas; species Aeromonas ichthyocola. The sequence continues at coordinate 244,761 of NZ_JBJSWH010000003.1, read as the reverse complement.
ATCACGGGCTTCCTGCTGCTCCCCTCCGCCTTCTTCGAGCCCCTGCTCTACCTGCGCCTGGCCGGGGTCAACTCCGATGCCAACCTGCTCAAAGGCATTCTGATGCTGTTTGAGGAGGGGGAACTCTGGGTGGCGAGCCTGGTGCTCTGGTGCGCCGTGCTGGCGCCGGCGGGGTTGCTGCTCGGCATCTTTGCGCTTGCCTCCGGCCTTGCCAAACGCTGGCACATGCTGGCCCCGACGCTCAAGGCCGTGGAGGTGTTCCGGCACTGGGCCATGCTGGAGGTCTACATCGTCAGCCTGATGGTCGCCCTGTTCAAGCTGATCGACATCGCCGACGTGCGTCTGGGGGGCGGTCTGCTCAGCCTGGGGATATTGATGCTGCTCAACATGACGCTGCTCATTCTCTTCGACCCCGCCCCCTACTGGGAGCGGATACCGCTGCACAACGCCTCGCAGGAGCCGGATCATGATACCGACCAGCGCCCGTGAACTCGGGCTCTGCCGCTGCCACACCTGCGGCCTGCTGGTGCGCTACCAAAGTGCCATGAGCTGCCCTCGCTGCCACAGCCCCCTGCAGATGCGGATCCCCCGTTCGCTCGCCTGGTCATGGGGCCTGCTGGCGCTCGCCACCTTCATGCTGCTGCCCGCCAATCTGCTGCCCATCACCCACTTCTACAACAAGGGATTACTGCAGTCCGATACCATTTTCAGCGGTATCATGGCGCTCTATCGCAGCAAGATGTCGGGCATCGCCACCATAGTGCTGACCGCGAGCATCATAGTCCCCATCGGCAAGATACTGGGGCTGGGCTGGATCTGCTGGCAGTTGCAACGGGCCAAGCCGGTACGCCGCAAACGCCAGCTTTTGATGTATCGCATCATCGACTTTCATCGGCCGCTGGTCGATGCTGGACCTGTTTGTCATTTCGCTGATGGTGGCGCTGGTCGATCGCGGCGTCATGCTGAGCGTCCGGGCCGGCCCCGGTGCCACCGCCTTTGCCGGTGTGGTGGTGCTGACCATGATGTCAGCCCGCATGCTGGATACCCGGTTACTGTGGGATAAGGCGGCCCGTTGATGCCTGTTCTCTTTTCTGTATCTGATGTGCTGTTTAATCCAGCCAATAAGGAGTCGGTATGATCGGGGCTGAACCCGTCATTGAAAAGCGCCGCTGGTTATCGCCAGTCTGGTTGCTGCCCTTTATAGCCCTGCTGCTGGCGGGGGGCTTTCTCTATCAGCAGTTTGCCAGCAGTGGCCAACTTATTCGCATCAACTTCGCCCAGGGCAACGGTATTTTGCCGGGCAAAACCCAGATCCGTTATCAGGGGGTGGCCATCGGGGTGGTGCAGGAGCTGGAGCTGGCCGAGGATGGTCGCAAGATAGCGGTGATGGCCAAGATAGACAGCCGGGCCCGCCACTGATCCGCAAAGGGTCAGCCTTCTGGCTGGTGAGCCCCAAGGCATCGCTGACCGAGATCTCCGGTCTCGATACCCTGGTCTCCGGCAACTACATCAACCTGCAACCCGGGCGTGACAACAATCCGCTGGAGGAGAGTTCGATGCGCTGGAGGGCCCTCCCCCCGGCTATCAGGCTCAGGGGCGGATGCTGCACCTGACCGCCGACTCGCTGGGCTCGGTCGGCATCGGCGCCAAACTCTATTTTCCGCGGCATCGAAGTGGGCAGCGTCATCAATACCCGCCTTGGCGAGACAACCAGAACGTGTCCTGGATCTGGTGATCGAGCCTCGTTTCGAACATCTGATCAAAGCCGATACCCGCTTCTGGAACATCAGCGGCATCAAGGGCTCCTTCAGTCTGGCCGGGGTCAACGTGGAGGCGGGCAGTCTCACCTCCATCCTGAGCGGCGGCATCGCCTTCGACTCTCCCCAAAGCCTCTCCAGAGCCGAGAAAGGGCAAATTTTACCCTCTACAAAGGGCTGGCCGAGGCGGCCCGCGGCGAGCGCATCGATATCCTGGCGGGCGATCTGCCCATCAAGGAGGGGATGCCCATCCTCTATGAAGGGATCGAAATTGGCCGCATCGACCCCATTCGCCTGACCGACAAGGGGCGGGTGGTGACGGCGCTGATCAATCCGGAGCAGGCATATCGCATTACCGACAAGAGCCGTCTGGTGTGGGAGAGCGTCTCCCTCTCGCTGACCGGTGTGCAACATGCGGATCGCCTGCTGGCGGGCCCGGCCATTCGCCTCGACTATGTGGCGGGCAAAAGGCGCGCCATGACGCTGACCGATCGCGCTCCCCAGGCGGCATCAAGGTGACGCTGCAGGCCGAGGATCTGGCCGGTTGAATCGAAGATGCGCCGGTCTGGTACAAGGGGCTGCAGGTGGGCCGGATCAGCCAGCTTACCCTGGATGGGCGCGGCAATGCCAGCGTCGCCCTGGTGATGAGCCCGTATCAGCCATCTGCTCAACCGAGCCCGTTTCTATCGCGCTGCGCCGCTGCAGATCGATGCCGATCTGAGCGGCATCAAGGTGGAAACCAGCCCGGCCAGCGCCTGGCTTGGCGGCGGCATCAAGCTGGTGCAGGCCCCAGCCGGCGAGCGGATCGACCGGCTCTACCCCAGCAGGAGCTGGCACTGCTCGGTACTCGTGATGCCAAGCCCCAGCGCTGGTTGTTGAAGGCCGATCAGGCTGATGGCATCGGCATCGGCTCCCCGTGCTCTATCTGGGGCTGGAAGCGGGCAAGGTCAAACAGCTGCGCGCCGCCAAAGAGGGGTGGAGATCGAGCTCGAGATTGATGGGTGTCTATGCCCCCTCCTCGCCCGCAGCAGACCGCAATTCTGGAAAAAGCCGGCCATCGATACCAAGGTGCGGGTGGATGGCGTGCAGGTCAAGGTGGGCAACCTCGGTACCCTGCTGCGCGGCGCCATCGAGTTCGACTATCTGGGTACCGGCCGCAGCAGCCATCAGCTGTTTGACAACAAGGAGCAGGCCAAGGCCAAGGTGCGCCCCTCTCCCTGGTGGCCGAGAGCAACCCGGGCTCGGGGTTGGCAGTCCGATCCGCTATCGCGGGGTCGATATCGGCAAGATTGAACAGATTGAGCTGGAGCCGACCCTGGGCAGGTGATCTTCAAGGCCGAGCTGGATGGCCACTATGCCGAGCGTTTCCTGCAATCCGGCGCCCGCTTTACCCTGGTGCAGGCCAAGCTGGGGCTGGGCGGTGTGGCCCACCTCGATACCCTGATCAAGGGGGCCTTTGTCGAGGCGAGCCCGGCAAGGGGCGGGCAAGATCGCTTCCCCCTGAGCCAGAGCGGCCCGGTGCCGGTCTGGCCCTGACCCTCAAGAGCCCCTCCGTCAATGGCCTGAGCGTTGGCAGCCCGCTGCTGTTTCGCAAGATGGTGGTGGGCAGCGTGACCAAGGTGGCGCTGGCCCGGGATGGCAGCGAGGTGGTGATCGACGTCAACGTGGAGCAGGAGTATGCCCATCTGGTGCGGGCCAACTGCCGCTTCTGGAACGTGTCCGGGGTCAAGGCCGACATCGGCCTGACTGGCGGCACCATAGAGGTGGAAACCGTGCAGAGTCTGCTGACCGGCGGCATCGCCTTCAACACCCCGGAGCGGGAGATGGGGCCGACCGTCAAGGCCGGCCACCACTACCCGCTCTATGGCAAGGCGGAGAAGGAGTGGCTGGAGTGGAGCCCACGCATCCAGCCCTGATGTTCCCCTGACCCTTTGACTCAAGCCCGGCCTGCATGCCGGGCTTGTTTATTTTTACCTGCTGCACCATTCAGAATATTCCGACCCCTGTGGTACTATGTCGCCCCTCTTTTGGGTCAGCGAGACGGCACTGTGCACGACAATACCTACCTTCCCGAACACTTCCTGCGTCATATCGCGGACATCATGCCGGCCCATCTCTCCATGGATGCGTTCGTGGCGAGCTGTCGGCGGCCGCTGCGGCGCAGCATCCGGGTCAACACCCTCAAGATCTCTGTGCCCGACTTCGTGACACGCATGGCGCCACTGGGCTGGCAGCTGGATCCCGTGCCCTGGTGCGAGACCGGCTTCTGGCTGACCCGTGCCGACGAGAGCGTGCCCCTTGGCAACAGCGCCGAGCACCTGTGCGGCCTCTTCTACATCCAGGAAGCGAGCTCCATGCTGCCGGTGACGGCGCTCTTTGCCAGCGAGCGGATAAAGCACGATGGCATGCTGCTGGATGCGGCGGCGGCGCCCGGCTCAAAGACCACCCAGGTAGCGGCCCTGATGGACAACCAGGGCATGCTGGTCGCCAATGAGTTTTCCAGCAGCCGGCTCAAGGTGCTGAGCGCCAATATCCAGCGCTGTGGCGTGACCAACGTGGGCATGACCCATTTCGATGCCAAGGTGTTTGGCCAGTGGTTGCCGGAAACCTTCGATGCCATCCTGCTCGATGCCCCCTGCTCCGGAGAAGGCACTGTGCGCAAGGATGAAGATGCCCTGCGCAACTGGAGTCTCGAGAGCATCGAGGAGATTGCCACTGTGCAACAAGGCCTGCTGGAGAGTGCCTTCCACGCCCTCAAACCCGGCGGCGTGCTGGTCTACTCCACCTGCACCCTGAGCCTGCAGGAGAATCAGGCGGTCTGTCAGTCCCTGCGAGACAAGTTCGGCGACGCCCTGAGTGTCGACTCCCTGGCCGACCTCTTCCCCGGTGCCGGGCAGGCCTGTACATACGAAGGATACCTGCACGTTTGGCCCCAGATCTTCGACAGCGAGGGCTTCTTCGTTGCCAGGATCAGCAAGCATCACTCAGTGCCCAATACCATGTTCAAGCCGGGCAAGCTCGGCAAATTCCCCTTCTCCCCGCTGCCGGCGAAAGAGGCCGAGCCCATGTTGCGCGAGATTGACGCCAATTTTGGGTGGCGCCGCAGGGTCAGCTGTTTGGCCGCAATGACGAGATCTGGCTCTTTCCTCAGCTGTTTGAACAGGTGCAGGGCAAGCTGCGCTTCGATCGCATCGGCATCAAGTTGGCCGAGACCTTCAAGAAAGGTTATCGCCTCACCCATGAGTGGGCGCTGGCCTATGGTGATAAAGCCAGCAAGGGCGTGGTCGAACTGGACAGCGCCAACGCGCGGGAATTCATGATGGGGCGGGACGTCTGGCCAGAGCAGGATGCTGGCGCTGGCGAGGTGATCGTCCGCTATCAGGGACATACCCTGGGTATGGGGAAATGGGTGGGTAGCCGGATCAAGAATGCCCTCCCCCGGGAGCTGGTGCGTGACAACAATCTGTTTGGTGCGTAAGCATAAGCTGAACGAGTCTGAAAACCACACTCTGGTTGAAATTTTTCGGATTCTTGAAAAGCCTTGAGCCTTGTCTAAGCTTAAGGCAATCCGGACACCAGTTAGCGCACGGCTCTGCAAGGAGCCAATTCCCCTATGCCAGGTACAAGGAATTCGTACCTGGCTCTTTTTATCTCTTCAACAGGAGCTCGTCCTGCCAACGCTTCATCGCTAGGCTTCTACAACAGCCTCTTCCACCAGAGTGGTGACTGTGTTTTCAAAAGAAGGCATCGTTGAGGTGGATAGAGACCTTATTCCTCAGTCTCTACCCAGCTCATGTTGATAGAGCAGATCGATCGCCTGCTCGATCATCGAGCCCCTTGATGCCTGACTGTCTTCGAGATGAAGACCCAGGGTGAGCCTGCCAATCGCTCGGCGTGGCGATTGCTGATCCAGCATTGCAGCCTGGTATGGGTCTCCTGCTTGCGTTTCACATGTTGGCGCTGCCGCTCGGCATTATTTTGCCGCCAACCGTTCGGTGGCGAGCCAGCATTCTTCTTGCGTTTTACATGCTCCTGTCATTTCCTGGCTCATATGTCCTTGCAATGCTCCATTGTCAGAAATTGTTATCTCTCACTGGTTACAGGACCAGTCATGCTTGAATTATCGCATTGGTGAGATTGCCCATGGGCTCTTTAACCTTGGCATCAGAAAAAAGCTGCTGGCACTGCGTATGGCAAAAATATATCATCAGATCAATCAGATATATTTAACATAAAAAACACCGTGACGCAGTTATGTCACAGCAAGCCTGCGAGGGCATGATCGGAGAACTTGTGCGCATCGTCGAAATACTCCTGCAGGGTACGCATGTCCTTGTGCCGTGTCACCTCGATGATCTTGTTCATGGGCTTGCCCGCGGTTACCGCCGAGGTGATGAAGCCTCGGCGCAGACTGTGGCCACTGACATAGAGATCATCTATGACCTGGCCGGTGCGGCGCTTTATCATCAGGTTGATGCCTTGTGGGCCCAGGGGCTCAGCGGTGAGCTGCCCCCAGCGGGTCATGCGGCGAAACAGCGGTCCCTGGCTTATGCGGCTTGCTTTCAACCAGCGGCTGAGGGCGGTTACCGGGCAATAGTGCTTGCCGGGAATGAGCGCTATCTCGGTTTCATGGAGTTGATGCTTGCTCGGTTTTAGGCGAAGGCGGATCCCCTGCCCCACGAAGTCGAGATCGCCCACCTCGATGCGAGCCGCCTCCGAACGGCGCAGGGCGCCGCTGAACATCAAGAGCAGCAAGGTGTGATCCCGTAGCCCCGCCAGGTTGGTGGTGTCTATCTCGTCGAGCACCCGGATCAGGGGTTGCAGGGTCAGGGCTCCCGTCTTGCGTTTACGGTTATCACCGAGGCGCACTATGCCCCGCATCATCTCCTTTATTTCCGCATGCTCGGTTGGCATGGGATGAATGCCCTTCTGCTTGAAGGCATAGCGGATACCGGCGAGCCGCCTCACCAGGGTGGCTGGTTTTCGAGGCTCCCCATTGCGTAGCTCCCCCTTCCCCTCCTCTTTATCCAGCCATACCCAGTCCGCCAATATGCCGTCGGCCTGATCCGCCAGAAAGTTCATGATGTCGTGATGACTGGTTTGCAGCGGATCCAGCCCATGCAACTGGCACCAGAATACGAAGATACGGGTATCTGCCTGATAGGCATTGAGGGTGGAATCCGCTTTTGCACTGCGCAGGAAACGCCGGGCACGACTATTGAGCGCAGGATCGAACACTGTCTGCAATGACTGATGAGCAGGTGGTGAAATGGTTGGATAGGCCACGTAAGTCTATGATTCGATATGGAGTTTAGGAGGATCTTACAGGATCTTACAGATCCATCAAGTAACGATAATGAATATTATCGATACTTATAGAGTATTGATTTAATACCTCCAACCTCCCGGGATTATGAGCAGGATCACTTCGTATCAGTCACTGGTGTTTTTCAGAAGATGAGTCCGAACCTGATATTTCGGTGAGAGATAACGATGTAGGTAATTGATATTGGTGGGGGTAATCAGGTTGATGATTTTAAATAAAGAGCCCCGACAGACGGGGCTCTTTATGACTATTTCTTCGCCATCTTGAATAGCTCAAAGAAATTGTGGCTGGTGGCCTCTGCCAATTCGGCCAAGGGTATCTGCCGCAGATCCGCAATAAATTGCGCGATGTCTCGCACGAAGGCGGGCTCGTTCTCCCTCCCCCGGTGAGGAACAGGAGCGAGATAAGGGGAGTCCGTCTCGATCAGCAATCGCTCCAGTGGCAATGCCTTGACCACGTCCTGCAAGGCCGTGGCATTCTTGAAGGTGGCTATCCCCGAGATGGAGATATAAAACCCCATCTCCATGGCGGCCTGAGCCATCTCGAGAGACTCGGTGAAACAGTGCAGCACGCCCCCCACCTGATCGGCTCCCTCCTCACGCATGATCTGCAAGGTGTCTTGTTGGGCATCCCGGGTGTGAATGATCAGGGGTTTGTTCAGGGCCCGGGCCACCCGGATGTGTTCCCGGAAGGAGGCTTGCTGTACCTCCTTGTTTTCCGGAGTAAAAGTAATCGAGACCGGTCTCGCCGATGGCGACCACTCTTTCGTCAGCAGCCTGCTCAGCAGCAAGGGGGCATCGACACCGGGTTCCTGATTGAGGGGATGTACCCCGCAAGAGGCAAATACCTGGGGATAGGGGGCGATCGCCTCGAGCATGGTCGGGAAATTGTGTTGGGTCACACTGACACAGAGAAAATATCCCACCTCCAGTTTCGCCGCCTTGGCCAGTACATCAGCCATGCTGGTCTGCTTGCTGCCATAGCTGAGGCGATCGAGGTGACAGTGGGAATCAACGAGTAACATATAAACCTTTCTGCTTGTCGTTCTATAACCAGCGACTGAGCCAGTTCATCAGATGGATGGTGGGATTGGAGAGCTGACCAGGCTGGCAGGCCGCTTTCAGGGCGAAACCAGACCTTGTTCTGCCTCCAGCAGTTTTTCGCTGGAGTGCTGCTCTGCCAACCGTGACTCAAGATGCAGCCAGATCCGGCATCGCCAGCTGATGGTGACCACATCCGGCCTGGGTTTTCAGAGCATCGCATAAGAAGAGCTGCAACCAGTGCAACCTGACCTGCGTCTCCTGACCAAGCTGGCTGCACAATGCTGTCGCCTTGCCCGGACTTTGACTCAGGGCGACAAACTGTTCCAGCAGTTCATGGCGAGTACCGTCCTGTTGCTGCTCGATATAGTCGAGTACCCGCAGCGGGGCCCCCTGACAGATCCGCACCTGAGCCAGAGTGGCCTGATGACCCTGCTCGGCCAACCAGCGCACCGTCTCCCCTTCCGCAGGCAACTGACAGACATGTTTGTGACAGCGACTGAGAATGGTCGGCAGCAGGCGGGAAACCTGGGAGGCGATCAGGAGCAGCAGGCTGTCGCCGGCCGGCTCTTCCAGGGTTTTCAGCAGGGCGTTGGCCGCCGATTCGGTCATCCGCTCCGCATCAGGAATGATCACCACCTTGCCACGGCCGAGCTGGGCAGAGCCCTGCAGCCGGGTGCAGATATCGCGGATCGCCTCGACCCCGATGGTCTTGCTGTCGCGACTTATGGTGCCGAGATCCGGGTGATGCCCTTGTCAAAAGCTGGCAGGAGTGGCAATGACCGCATGGCTCTCCGCGAGCCGGTTGCTGACAAAGATGCAGACGCGCCAACCGCTCGGCCAGCTGCTCCTTGCCAAGACCGGGATCGCCGAGCAACAACCAGGCGTGGCCCAGTCTACCGGCCTGGGCCGTCTGGCTCAGTGCCTGCCAGTCGGGGATCAACCAGGGATACATAGGCGTGCATCCAGCGCAGCTTCAATCGCCGCTTTTACCTGATCCGGGGTTTGCCCCGCATCGATCACCACAATGGAGTCATCCTTGGCCGCGAGTTCCAGGTAACGGGCGCGGGTGCGCTCGAAGAAGCTGAGCTGTTCCAGCTCGATGCGATCCAGCTCGCCGCGATGGCGGGCCCGCTGCAGACCGAGGGCGGGATCGATATCGAGGTAGAGGGTCAAATCCGGCTTGAAGTTGCCGAGCACCGCCTGCTTGATGGCGCCGATGAGCTGGGCATCGATACCGCGACCGCCCCCCTGATAGGCCTGGGAGGAGAGATCATGGCGATCACCCACCACCCAGATGCCCTCGGCCAGGGCCGGCTTGATCCGGGTCTCCACGAGTTGCACCCGGGAGGCATACATCAGCAGCAATTCGGCTTCTATGGTGAGGCGCTCGTCGTGCACCTCCTTGACGATGGCGCGCATCCGCTCCGCCAGGGGGGTGCCGCCCGGCTCACGGGTGCACTCGATCCTGTCGATACCATGGGCATGCAGATAGTCGGTCACATAGCGCACCGCGGAGCTCTTCCCTGCCCCTTCCAGTCCTTCAATCACGATAAATTTAGACATTAGGGTTTCTTCAATATGAATTCGCGAACCGCTCTATTGTGTTCATCGAGGGTCCTGGAGAAATAGTGGGCCCCGCCCCCCTTGGCGACGAAATAGAGATAGTCGGTCGACTTGGGGTTGAGCGCCGCCTCGATGGAGGCCTTGCCCGGCATGGCGATGGGGGTGGGCGGCAAACCATCGATCACATAGGTGTTGTAGGGATTCACATCGGTGAGATCGCTGCGGCGAATGTTGCCATCGTACCTGTCCTTCACCCCGTAGATGACGGTGGGATCTGTCTGCAGCTTCATGCCAAGACGTAGCCGATTGACGAACACGGAGGCGATCTGCGCCCGTTCGTCCGGCTGGCCCGTCTCTTTCTCGATGATAGAGGCCATGATGAGCGCCTCATAAGGCGTCTTGTAGGGCAGATTGGCCTGCCGCTTCTCCCAGCGCTCCTGCAGGAAGGCCTTCATGTCCTGATAGGCGCGGCGCAAGATTGAGAGATCGCTGGCATGGGTGGTATAGGCATAGGTTTCCGGCAGGAACCATCCCTCCAGCTTGCCATTCTCGATGCCAAGCTCCTGCGCCAGCTCAGTCTCGCTCTGCTCCACGGTCAGCCGCTCAAGATAAGGGGCGCTCGAGAGCTGCTTCAACCAGTCCTCGAAACGGGAACCCTCGACAAAGGTCAGGCTGAAGTGAAACTCCTTGCCGGAGGCAAACAGGGAGAGGGTCTCCTTGAGCGGGGCCCCTTCCTTGATCTCATAGGTACCCGACTTGATGGCAACCAGTTCGGGGTGGCCACGCAGCCAGAGCCGCACCGCCCAGGGGCTGGTTTCCCCCTCCCCCAGTTCGGCAATCAGGCGCGCCGCATGGGCGCCTTTTTCGACGGTAAAGAGGCGCGTCGGCCCCTTGTTGGTGAGCGTCTCCACCTGCTGCCATTTGTAATACACATAACCCCCGGCGACGGCAACGGTCAGGGCTGCCCCCGCGAGCAGGGTGTAGAGCCGATTAAACTTCAATGACCAAACGCTCCTGTAAACGGCGACTCAATACCGCTGGGGGATAGTGAATATCCTCAATGCCATTGACCGGCACCACCCCCATCAGGGTATTGGTGAGCCACACCTCTTCCGCCTGCCATAGTGACTCCAGCGGAGCCTCTACCACACGCAACTCAATACTCATCTGTTTCAGCATCGCCATCACCTGGCGCGCATGATGCCATCGACACCACCGCGGGCGAGATCGGGCGTAAACACCGTCTTGCCACGACGCCAAAACAGATTCGCACTGACCCCTTCAACCAGAAATCCACGACTGTTAAGCACTATCCCTTCGACTGCATTTCGGGCAAGTTCGCTTTTGAGCAATACCTGCTCCAGACGATTCAAGGGTCTTGAGCCCTGCCAGCATGGGCGCATCACCGATCCGCTGGCGGCACACCACCATCGATGCCCTCCTGTTGCCAGGCCAAGTAGTGGGAAATGGCGCCAGGTGACAATCCGGGTTGTGTGCTGACATCCGCTGCCGTCATAGCCCCGCCCCCCTCGCCGCGGGTCAGGATCACCTTGGCGACAGCCTGCATTGTCTGCAATCTGGCCACCATTGCGCAACCTCGGCGGCCAGACTATCCCAGTCATGGTTCAACCAATCCCAGCCGGTTGTTGGCCAGCTGCAACCGTGCCAGATGGGCAGACCACTGCAACACGCCTTGCCCTCCCTGACCGCCATGGTGGTGAAATGACCGTCACCATAGGCCAGCCCCCGATCCATGGGCCGAGATGGTATCAAGCTGCATTCCATTGATAAGCAAAGGGATCCCTCCGATAAAAAAGGCCCGATACGGTCGTATCGGGCCTTATCATTTCGCCCAAAGCGAATTATACGCGTTTGAAGATCAGGGAGCCATTGGTGCCGCCGAAACCAAACGAATTGGAAAGGGCATATTCAAACTGGCCGGGTTTGGCCACATGAGGCACCAGATCCAGATCGCACTCCTCATCCGGGTTGTCCAGGTTGATGGTGGGCGGTGCCACCTGATCGCGCAGGGCCAACACAGTGATGATCGCCTCGATAGCACCCGCCGCACCCAGCAGGTGACCGGTCATGGACTTGGTGGAGCTGATCATCAGGGCGCTGGCATGTGCGCCAAACACCTCTTTCATGCCACGTAGTTCAGCCACATCACCCAGCGGGGTGGAGGTGCCGTGGGCATTGATGTAACCGATCGCCTCCGGCGCTATGCCGGCATCCTTGATGGCATTCTTCATGGCGCGAGCGCCACCGTTGCCATCAGAGGGAGGCGCCGTCATGTGGTAGGCGTCGCCGCTCATGCCAAAACCAACCAGCTCGGCATAGATCTTGGCGCCACGGGCCTTGGCGTGTTCGTACTCTTCCAGCACCAGTACCCCGGCGCCATCACCCAGCACGAAACCGTCGCGATCCTTGTCCCAGGGACGACTCGCCTTTTGCGGTTCGTCGTTGCGGGTAGAGAGCGCCTTGGCCGCCGCAAAGCCGCCCATTCCCATGGGGGTGGAGGCTTTCTCGGTGCCACCGGCGACCATCACATCCGCATCACCGTAGGCGATCATCCGGCCAGCCATGCCGATGGCATGGGTACCCGTGGTGCAGGCCGTGGTCACGGCGATGTTCGGGCCTTGCAGCCCCTTCATGATGGAGAGATGACCGGACACCATATTGATGATGGTGGATGGCACGAAGAAGGGGCTCAGCTTGCGCGGGCCGCCGTTGATGAGGCTGCTGTGGTTCTGCTCGATGAGACCCAGGCCGCCGATGCCGGAGCCGATGGCCACGCCGACCCGCTCCGCATTCTCTTCGTTGATGACGAGGCCGGAATCATCCAGTGCCTGCACCCCCGCCGCCACGCCGTACTGGATGAAGAGATCCATCTTGCGGGCTTCTTTGCGGTTGATGCCGTATTGTTCGGGATCGAACTCTTTGACCAGGCCTGCGAAACGGGTCGCAAACTCGCTGGCATCAAAGTGATCGATGAGAGAAATGCCGCTCTGCCCGTTGAGCAGGGCTTGCCAGCTGGATTCGGCAGTGTTGCCCACAGGGGAAAGCATCCCCAGGCCGGTTACCACGACTCTGCGTTTTGACACTGAGCTAGTCTCCGAGAGGTATTTTGAAAGGGAGTAAACATAAAAGAAGCGGCCCTTGGGCCGCTTCTTTCAGAACAGGAACTTATTCCTGATTAGCGGTGATGTAGTCGATAGCCGCTTGAACAGTGGTGATCTTCTCGGCTTCTTCATCAGGAATTTCGGTATCGAATTCTTCTTCCAGCGCCATTACCAGTTCAACGGTATCCAAAGAGTCAGCGCCCAGGTCGTCGACGAAGGAGGCAGCGTTCTTGACGTCTTCCTCTTTAACACCCAGTTGTTCGATGATGATTTTCTTTACGCGTTCTTCGATGTTGCTCATGACCTGAATTTTCCTTTAAAAATACGCTATTGCGTCTGGTTGGGGTAGTGTATTCAATTGACGTGAGTTTGCAAGTGACTTGCCGCTGGTCAAACCACGAAATTCGCCAAACTTCGGCGTACTATCGCAAATTTGAACAGATCTCACGACAAATTGATTACACCATGTACATCCCGCCATTAACATGCAGGGTTTCGCCGGTGATATAGGCCGCGTCGTCAGACGCCAAGAATACCACAGCGGCAGCAATTTCTTTTGGATCGCCCAAACGACCGGCAGGCACCTGATTCATGATGCCGGCACGCTGTTCTTCATTGAGCGCCTTGGTCATGTCGGTTTCGATGAAACCGGGGGCCACTGCGTTCACCGTGATGCCACGGGAAGCCACTTCACGGGCCAATGACTTGGTAAAGCCTACCAGGCCCGCCTTGGCGGCAGCATAGTTGACCTGACCGGCGTTGCCCATGGTACCAACCACTGAACCTATGCTGATGATGCGACCATGGCGCTTCTTCATCATGGCACGCAACACCGGCTTGCTCAGACGGTACAGGGAGGTGAGATTGGTGTCGATGATCTCGTTCCACTCGTCATCCTTCATCCGCATCAACAGGTTATCGCGGGTGATTCCGGCGTTGTTGATCAGGATGTCGATGTCGCCAAAGCGTTCCTTGATGGCGGCAAAGACGGTTTCGATGGATTCCTGACTGGTCACGTTCAGTGCCATGCCGCAGCCCTGCTCACCCAGATAGGCGCTGATGGCCTCGGCACCGCTCTCGCTGGTCGCGGTTCCCACCACTTTCGCGCCACGGGCCGCAAAAGTTTCGGCAATCGCACGGCCTATGCCACGGCTGGCGCCGGTGACCAGCACAACTTTATCGGTAAAACTCATGACTTGCTCCTGTTTATTTGACTTGGGCCAGCGCCTGCTCGAAAGAGGCGGCATCGTTGGCGTGAATGCCTTCCACGCGCGGGTCGATGCGCTTGGCCAGCCCGGTCAACACCTTGCCCGGTCCCATCTCGATCTCGAGGGTGACGCCGTCGTTTGCCATCCGCTCTACCGTCTCGGTCCAACGGACCGGGCTGAACAGCTGACGCACCAGGGCTTGCTTGATGGCGGCCGGATCCTGTTCACAGGACACGTCGACATTATTGATGACTGCGATGGTTGGAACCTTGATCTCGATCCCATCCAGCGCGGCGGCCAGCTTTTCGGCGGCGGGTTTCATCAGGGCGCAGTGGGACGGCACAGAGACCGGCAGCGGCAGTGCACGCTTGGCGCCGGACTCTTTCATCAGCACGTTGGCGCGCTCGACCGCTTCCTTGTGACCGGCGATGACCACCTGGCCCGGGGAGTTGAAGTTGACCGGAGAGACCACCTGGCCTTGCGCCGCTTTCTCGCAGTTGGCGGCGATGGAGTCGTTGTCCAGACCTATGATGGCGGCCATGGCACCTGTGCCTTCCGGCACGGCTTCCTGCATGGCCAGACCACGCAGTTCAACCAGCTTGACGGCGTCGGCAAACGCCAGGGCACCGCTGCACACCAGGGCGGAATACTCGCCCAGGCTGTGACCGGCCATGACGGCGGGGGCTGCCCCGCCCTGCTGTTGCCACAGGCGCCACAGGGCGACGGATGCAGTCAGCAGTGCCGGCTGGGTGCGCCAGGTCTTGTTCAGATCCTCGGCGGGACCATTCAGCACCAGGGCAAACAGGTCATAACCCAGCACTTGGCTCGCCTCGGCGAAGGTCTCTTTAATTACAGCGTGTTGCTCGGCGAGCTCCGCCAGCATGCCGACGCTCTGGGAGCCTTGTCCCGGGAAGGCAATGGCAAATCGGGTCATCATTGATTCCTTTAAGGTAAGACGAAATCGGTAAGCGGGCGCCTAAGACTCGCGGCGCCGCTTGGTATCAGAGGCGAACCAGCGCCGAGCCCCAGGCAAAACCGCCGCCGAAGGCTTCCAGCAATACTAGCTGGCCCGGTTTGATACGGCCGTCACGTACCCCTTCATCGAAGGCGATGGGCACGGAGGCGGCGGAGGTGTTGCCGTGGCGATCCAGGGTCAGGATCACCTTGTCGAGCCCCATGCCGAGTTTCTTGGCGGTGGCGTTGATGATACGGAAATTGGCTTGATGCGGGACCAGCCAGTCCAGCTCGCTCGGAGCTATGTTGGCGGCAGCCAGGGTCTCGGTCACGATCTCGCTCAGGCGCGTCACCGCAACCTTGAAGACATCGTTGCCCTTCATGTACATGTAGGCTTCGAGCTCGGCACCCGGCATGCCACGACGAGGCTGCGGCAACTTGAGCAGTTCGCCATAACGGCCGTCGGCATGGAGGTGGGTGGAGAGGATACCGGGGGTCTCGCTTGCCCCGATCACCACGGCCCCTGCCCCATCCCCGAACAGTATGATGGTGCCCCTGTCTTCCGGATCGCACATGCGGGAGAGCACGTCGGCACCGACCACCAGGACATGGCGAGCGGCGCCGGACTTGACGAACTGATCGGCAATGGAGAGCGCATAGGTGAAACCGGCGCAGGCCGCCGCCACATCAAAGGCCGGGATCCCCGGAACCTCGAGCAGCCCCTGCAGTTCGCAGGCCGCGGCCGGGAAGGCGTTCTCGGCGCTGGTGGTCGCCAGCACTATCATGTCCAGATCGGCAGCGGTCAGGCCCGCGGCATCCAGCGCCCGCAAGGCCGCCTGATGAGACAGGGTCGCGACGCTCTCGTCGCTCCCGGCGATGCGGCGTTCACGGATCCCGGTACGTTCCACGATCCACTCGTCACTGGTTTCAACCATCTGCTCAAGATCGGCGTTGGTACGAACCGAACTCGGCAGATAACTGCCAGTACCCAGAATTTTGCTATGCATAGAGTTTTATAAATCCCTGTCGGAAAAGACAGATTCAAGGCGATCTGCAATTTGCAATGGAAGTTGGTGTTTGGCTTCTTGTGCGGCCAGCAGAATCGCATGACACAGAGCGCGGCGCTCGGCCCGCCCATGGCTTTTTACCACAATGCCGCGCAATCCTAACAGACTCGCGCCATTATACTGGTCGGGGTTCAGGTAAGAAAAACGCCGTTTGAACATAAATCCGGCGAGTCGACCAAGAAAACTGCGTTTTTTGCGAGGATATCCGGCCAGTTCGGCCATCATCCGCACCACGCCCTCTGCGGTCTTGAGCGCCACATTGCCGACGAAACCGTCACAGACGATGACGTCGCTGTCACCGCTGAAGATCCTGTCCCCCTCGATGAAACCGACAAAATTGAGCGCGGCGCACTGGCGCAACAACTCGGCGCTGTGGCGTACCAGGTCATTGCCCTTGATCTCCTCCTCCCCCACGTTGAGCAGCGCCACCCGGGGGGAAGCTATCCCCTCGACCTGCTCGGCCACCACTGAGCCCATCACCGCAAATTGCAGCAAGGTGTCCGCATCGCAGCTCACGTTCGCCCCCAGATCCAGCATCACGGTGCGTTTGCCGCTCAGTGTCGGCAGCGCCTTGATGAGGGCGGGTCTGTCGACCCCGGGCAGGGATTTGAGCACGCATTTGGCCATGGCCATCAGGGCGCCGGTATTGCCGGCACTGACGCAGGCATCGGCCTCACCGGCTTTCACCAGATTGAGCACAACCCGCATGGAGGAATCTTTCAGGGTACGCAGCGCCACGATCGGCTTTTCGCCCATGCCCACGACCTGGGATGCATGTACGAGACGAACGCGGGGATGATTCAGCAAGCCATGTTGCTGCAACAGAGGGGCGATCAGGTGTTGGTCACCGACCAGAACAAGATTTAGTTGAGGCAGAAGAGACAGTGCCTGCACGGCGGCAGGCACTGTTTCAGAGGGGCCAAAATCTCCCCCCATTATGTCTAGCGCGACAGTTTGCGTAGACAAAGGCAATCCTTAAGCGATTACCTTTTTACCGCGGTAGAAACCATCGGCAGTCACGTGGTGACGACGATGAATTTCGCCACTGGTCTGATCAACAGTCAGGGCTGCAGTGGTCAGCGCATCGTGGGAACGACGCATGCCACGCTTGGCGCGGGTTTTACGGTTCTGTTGTACGGCCATGGTAGGCTAACTCCTAAAATTCACTTACGTTTGAGCTCTTCAAGAACTGCAAAGGGATTCGGCCGCTCATCAGCAGGCTCGATGTCACCCCAAGTCATTTCCATGTTTCCTCTGGGGCAGGCATCCATGGGATGCATGGCCACCTGAGGCAACGAGAGGATGAGTTCATCCTCCAGGATTTGATGAAGATCTATCTCGCCGTTTTCGTCCAACTCAATGGGCTCATAAGCTTCCGGCAGCTCTTCCTCGTTTGTTCTCTCGAACAGCGGAGTGTAAATAAAACTAGCTTCACAAAGGTGTTCGAAAGCCTCTCCACAACGCTGGCAAACCAGGTCAACCTTGGCATGGGCAGTGCCTTTCATAACGGTCAACTTCTGGACATCTTTGCCAAACTGCAGAGTGACGTCCACATCACTTCGCAAGCCTTCGGTTGATGCTTCCAGTCTGGGCATCTGCGACTTTTCCACTATCCCGACATAATCGAGTAGCTTCAAGGCATTACGGACTGGATCAACCTTAACGGGCAACTTCACCTTTTGCATAGGGCGCGAATATTATAGGTCCAACAAGGGATAGTCAAAGGAAAAAGTCCTTACCGCCGATGATTTTACCTGCACAAGCCCCTGCATGCAGTAACTTGTGTTCATCGGTGGCCGATTATGCCATAAACCGCGGGATCCCGCACAGGATCCTGTGTGGACATCCCCCTTGGCCAGGATCTCGGGGTCAGTGAGCCCTTTATGCCGTTGCACGCCCCTTCCCCATCAAGCAACCCACTCACCAGGCACCCGGCTTGGCGGTCCGTTCCCGAGAGCCACCATTATCGGATTCAGGGCGCGGCAGGGCAGCCCCCACCACCGAGCAATAGCTGTCGAGGCGCGGTTCCGGGTTGGGCCTCCATCAACCGGCGTATGGTCTGAAAGCTGCCCAGCGCCGCCTTGATGGTCATCGGATTGACCAGCCAACCCGGCAAATGGCTGCCCGGGTTGGTATAGCTTTCGAGCCTGATCAGGGTGCTGCCATCGGGTTGTGGCAACGCCTCCCAGCGACCGGCACTCTCCCGGATCCGGTACAGACCCGGGCGGGGTGCCAGGGCGTCCGGCTCGGCCCATACCTCCAGCACCAGCGCACAGTCGGCCCGCCTGATCAGATGCGAACGGGTGATGAGCTCCCTGTCCTGCACCGGCCAAGGGGACGCCAAGCGGGTGTAAACCAGATCGTCATCCGGGCCGGATTTTGCCAGCAGCCGCACCTCGCGACTGGATGGCAGCCACTCCCGATGGCGCGCGGTGTCTCTCAGCACGGTCAGCAACGCCATGGGATCCGCCTTGACCCGCATCTCCAGGCGCAAGGCAAGGAAGGGGGATGGTGGGCGGGCCTGGGTCCAGAGCTGTACGCCGCCCTCCCCCTTCTCGGGCTGCCACTCCTGCCCCCAGCTCGCGAGGGAGAGCAGCATCAGGGCCAGCACACCGTATCTTGTCATGTCGCACTCCTGCCGCATCAACTGGGGTTACGCCGTTTTCGGGCCGCCAGCATGCATGTTGCTGTAAACCAACGCCGGCGTGCTGGTGTTCGGGGTAGTTTGCGTGAGCCTTCTGCCACAGTTAGAATCAACCAATTGATTTATAAATGGATATCATCAACAGATGCACACGCCCCTGATCCTCGCCTCCACTTCCCGTTATCGCAAGGCGCTGCTGGAAAAACTCGGCCTGCCGTTCCAATGTGCCTCCCCCGAGGTCGATGAAGCCCCGCTGGCCGGGGAGTCGGCCGAGGCACTGGTCAGCCGCCTGGCCCATGCCAAGGCGAGCGCCATTGCCCGCCAACATGATCAGGGGTTGATCATAGGCTCGGATCAGGTGTGTGTCTGTGACGGGCGCATCCTCGGCAAGCCGGGCACAGTGGATAACGCGGTGGCGCAGCTGATGATGGCCCAGGGCAAGAGCGTCACCTTTTATACCGGCCTGTGCGTACTCAATGCCGCAAACGGCCGGGCCGAGCAGCTCGTGGAACCCTTCACCGTGCATTTTCGCTCCCTGGATGAGGCAGCCCTGCGCCGTTATGTGACGGCTGAACTGCCCCTCGATTGCGCCGGCAGCTTCAAGTGTGAGGGCATGGGGATCATGTTGTTCAAGGGGCTGGAAGGCCGGGATCCCAACGCCCTGATCGGCCTGCCCCTCATCGGCCTGATCGAATTGCTCGCGCGCCACGGCCTCAATCTGCCTTGAGCCTGAACAGGCCATAGAGACAACAATGGGAGCCTTGGCTCCCATTGTTGTCTTGGTGTTCATCAACTCAGGCGACGATCCGCCCCACCGAATCCATCAGGGTTCCGTCCCAATCGAAAATGGCGAGTCGGATGCGCTGTATCAGCGTGCCAGCTTGTTCAGGAAGGCATCGAGCTCGGGGGCGAGCGGCGCTTCCACCTGCATCTCGCGATCATCCACCGGATGGGTGAAGCTCAGCTTCCAGGCGTGCAAGAAGAGGCGCTTGAGCCCCAGGGTCCGCATCTTCTCATCAAAGGCCGCCTCACCGTATTTGTCATCACAGGCGATGGGGTGACCGGCGTGCTGGGTATGAACCCGGATCTGGTGGGTGCGACCTGTGATGGGGCTGCACTCTACCAGGGTGGCTTCGGCAAATTGACGGGCAATCCGGAAACGGGTCTCGGAGGGCTTGCCATCACTGCTGACCCGCACCACCCGCTCGCCGGATTGCAGATCGTTCTTGCGCAGCGGCGCATTGACCACCTTGACGTGGGACTGCCACTGACCGCGCACCAACGCCAGGTATTGCTTGCGCATTGTCTTGACCCGCAGCTGCTCGTGCAGGCTGCGCAGGGCACTGCGCTTCTTGGCGACCAGCAGCACGCCGGAGGTGTCGCGGTCGAGTCGGTGCACCAGCTCCAGGAAACGGGCTTCCGGGCGCAGGGCGCGCAGCCCCTCGATGACGCCAAAGCTCAAGCCGCTGCCGCCGTGCACCGCCATGCCGGACGGCTTGTTCAGCACTATCATGGCCTCGTCTTCAAACAGGATCTGGCTCTCCAGACGCTGGATGCTGCCGAGGTTGGCAGAGGGCAATTCGTTCTTCTCGGCCACGCGCACGGGGGGCACCCGCACCTCGTCGCCTGCGCAGAGTTTGTATTCCGGTTTGATGCGTTTCTTGTTGACGCGCACCTCTCCTTTGCGAAGGATGCGATAGATCAGGCTCTTGGGGACGCCCTTTAACTGAGTCTTGAGAAAATTGTCGATGCGCTGCCCTTCATGCTCAGCTTCGATGGTGAGCAGCTGCACTTGTTGATGTATCTGTGTCATGGCGCGGATTTTAACACCGCCGGCAGCCCTTGGCTGCATGCTTTGTTAAAAAATGGCGTCTTGCTATAAAAGTGGTTTAAATGGGATAATAAACAAGGTTTTGTCATTGTGTTCAAGCCTTGTACTAAGTGGCCAAAAAGTATGCCACCCAATCCCGAAACACCGTGTATACAAGAACATGACGGTTCCCGGGTGCGAGGTACAACGCATGGAGAACGCAAACAGAACCGATTTAATTGTCTCCACACCGGTATCCTTAATTCATGCCTTCTCGAGAAGGCTGAACCAGAGTGCCCTTAGTTTGCGCCTCATGCATGTCCCAACCGGGAGGTTGCCCAAGCATGCTGAAGACCCGAGGCCGGCACCGGCAGGATCCTGTGGAGGAATCAAAATGACAAAATAATGAGAACTCAATGAAAAGAATGCTAATCAACGCGACTCAGGAAGAGGAGTTGCGCGTAGCGCTGGTTGACGGACAACAGCTCTACGATTTGGATATTGAAAGTCCGGGACACGAGCAGAAGAAAGCGAACATTTACAAGGGTAAGATCACCCGCGTAGAACCCAGTCTTGAAGCTGCTTTTGTTGACTATGGCGCCGAGCGCCACGGTTTCCTGCCGTTAAAGGAAATCGCCCGCAATTACTTCCCCTCCGGTTACTCCTATCAGGGTCGTCCCAACATCAAAGAAGTGGTCCGCGAAGGCCAGGAAGTGATCGTCCAGATTGACAAGGAAGAGCGTGGCACCAAAGGTGCGGCCCTCACCACCTTCATCAGTCTGGCCGGCAGCTACCTGGTGCTGATGCCGAACAACCCCCGTGCTGGCGGCATTTCCCGTCGTATCGAGGGTGACGAGCGGACCGAGTTGAAAGAAGCTCTGAGCGGACTGACAGTGCCAGACGGCATGGGCCTCATCGTGCGTACCGCCGGTGTGGGCAAATCCCCGGAAGAGCTGGAATGGGATCTTAACGTCCTGCTCAACCACTGGGACTCCATCCACAAGGCATCACAGAATCGCTCCGCGCCCGTGCTCATCCACCAGGAGAGTAACGTCATAGTACGCGCGATTCGTGACTATCTGCGTCGCGATGTGGGCGAGATCCTGATCGACAATCCGGTCATCTTCGAGCGTGCCAAGTCGCACATCGAGCTGGTTCGCCCCGATTTCCTCAATCGAGTGAAGCTGTACAAGGGTGATGTCGCCCTGTTCAACCACTTCCAGATCGAGAGCCAAATCGAGTCTGCCTTCCAGCGTGAAGTGCGCCTGCCCTCCGGCGGCAGCATCGTCATCGATCCGACCGAAGCGCTGACCTCCATCGATATCAACTCCTCCCGCGCCACCAAGGGCGGCGATATCGAAGAGACGGCGCTGCAGACCAACCTGGAAGCAGCCGACGAAATTGCCCGTCAATTGCGTCTGCGCGACTTGGGTGGCCTGATTGTCATCGACTTCATCGACATGACGCCGGTTCGCCATCAGCGCGAAGTGGAAAACCGTCTGCGTGAAGCTGTCCATCAGGACAGGGCACGCATCCAGCTGGGCCGGATCTCCCGTTTCGGTCTGCTGGAGATGTCTCGCCAGCGTCTGCGTCCCTCCCTCAACGAGTCCAGCAGCCACATCTGCCCCCGTTGCCAGGGTCAGGGTGTCATCCGTGACAATGAATCTCTCGCCCTGTCCATCCTGCGTCTCATCGAAGAAGAGGCCATGAAGGACAACACAGAGCAGGTTCACGGCCAGGTGCCGGTCGATGTTGCCGCCTATCTGCTCAACGAGAAGCGTGCCTCCATCGCCAGTCTGGAACAGCGCAATGATGTCCGTGTATACATCATTCCGAACCAGCATCTGGAAACCCCGCACTACGAAGTGACCCGCATCCGTCAGAACGAGATCCCGGAAGCGGCCAGCTACGAGCTGAAAACCGAGATTGCCAAGCCGGTCTACCAGCCCAAGCAAGCTCAGGTCATCGAGCGCGAGCAGCCGCTGCTGCAAGGCTTCGTCCAGGCGCCTCAACCGGCCGCCCCTGTTGCCGCCCCGGCCCCCGTCGCAGCACCGACACCGGTCGCCGCCGAAGCGGGTCTGTTTGGCAAGCTGTTCAAGGCCATCTCAGGTCTGTTCGGCTCAGACGCAGCCCCGGCACAAGCGAAAGCCGCTGCCGAGAAGCCGGCCGCACAACGGGAAGCGCGCAAGGATGAGGGTCACCGTCATCAACGTGACGAAACCCGCAGCCGTGGCCAGCGTGGTCGTCGCGATGACAACCGCAGCAACCGCAACCCGGCCGACGCCGGCGAGAAGCGTGAAGGCGCCGCCAACCGCGAGGGTGGCGAGAGCCGCAACCGTCGTCCGCGTAAAGAGCGCGAGCCCCGTCAGGAGCGTGAACCCCGTGGTGAAGTGCGCAGCGAACAGCGCATGGAACGTGAGCCCCGCGAAGCACGCAACGAGCCTCGTGCGGACCGCGAGCCCCGTGAGCCCCGTCAGGAACGTGAACCCCGCGCCCCGCGCCCGGCTCGCGAACCCCGTGCTCCGCGCGAGCCCCGTGCCGAGGTCGTGGTTGAAGCGGTAGAAACCGTCGAGACTGCCGCCGTCAGCGCCGAGCCGCGTCAGGAAAAAGAGCAGAAAGTGGCCGAGCGCCGCGAACGTCGCCAGCTGCGCAAGCAGGTTCGGGTCGATGTCGCCGCCACCGACACCCCTGCCCTGCCGGTAGACGAGCAGGCCCATGATCTGGTCGAGACTGCGGCCGTGGTCGGTGAGCAAGAGGAGCAGACCGAAGGTCAGCGCCGCCCTCGCCGTACTCCGCGCAGTCAGCGGATCGAAGGCCAGCGTCGCAAGCGCATCAACGAAGATGCCCGTGGCCAGCGTGATGATGAACCTCAGGCCGAAGTGCAACTGACCACAGCCGCTCAGGCGGATGCTGCTCAGGTTAAGGTGGAAGAGCCCGCCGTACCTGTCATCACCATCCCGAGTGCCGAGGCCGTTGCCGCCGCGCTGCAAGCCTCTGCCGCCCTGACCGAGCACGTGGTCGCCGAAGCCGTGGCCGAAGAGGCCCATGAGCAGGCTCAAGCGGCTGTGGCCGAGGTCGCCGCCCCTGTGGTCGCCGAGGTGGTTGAAGCACCCGTTGCTATCGAGGCGGCGCCTGCCGCCGTCGAGCCGGCCCCGGTGGCCATCGAAGCAGCTCCTGTCGCTGCCGAGCCGGTAGCCGAGGTGGTTATCGAGGAAGCTCCGGTCGTGGTCGAGGCCAGCATCGCTGACCAGGCTGTGGTAGAAGCCGCCCCGGTTGTGGTGGAGGCGGCTCCTGCCCCGCAAGCCGAGGAAGTGATTCCTGCCGCCGAGCCTGTCGCCCCTGTGGTTGCACAGCCCGAGCCTGTCGTCGCCCCGGCCACCAAGCCGGTTGCCAAAGGCGCTGGCGTACTGGCCCGTGCCCGCAAGGCTTCTGCGCCCATGGCAACGCCGGCAGCAGTGCCCGCCCCGGCCCCCCGTGAGCCGGTTGAGCAGGCCCCGCTGGAGCGTAGCGAAGTCGCGAGCTCAGGCCGCCACGGTGGCAGCACAGCCGCCGTCAATGTAGCAACCAGCCCGGCGGGTCGCCCCTGATCCCCTAGCTTGTCTGGTCTGATAAAAGAGCCACACCTTGTGTGGCTCTTTTTTTTGCCTTGTCCCGTCCTGAATATGGTTTACACCTTTCCCCCACATAAATGGAGAGCCCGATGGGACAAGGTGTGAAACGGACACAGCGTGATTACTCGCTGACTTTTAAACTGGCGCTGGTCGAGCAGATTGAAAAAGGCGAGCTCACCTGCCAGCAGGCACAAGCCCGATACGGCATTCAGGGCAACTCCACCGTTCTGGTATGGTTGCGTAAACATGGTCGGCAAGATTGGAGCCAGGGGGCTTCTGTGCGCGCCGGCAGGAGCATCACCATGCCTGACCCCGACAACCAGACGCCCGAACAGCGCATCAAGGAACTCGAGCAGCAGCTGGCGCTGATGAGCCAGAAGGCCCAGTTCTTTGAGGCCGTCGTCGATGTCCTGAAGAACGACTACGGCGTCTCCATCGTAAAAAAGCGACCCGGCAAGTCCTCTCGCAGCGGCAAGTCGAGAGGCTGACCATCGTCAGGGCTTGCCTGTTTCTGGGAATAAGTCGTCAGGCTTACTACAAGCGCAATCGGGTTGCAGACCTGCGCCATGCACAGGGGCTGCAGGTGGTGCGCTTCGTGCGTCAGGTACGGTTACGCCAGCCACGGGTCGGCACCCGCAAGCTGCATTATCTGCTGCAGGGTCAGGATGTTGGCCGAGCACCGCCTGCTGGTGCAGCTCAGGCGGGCGTATCACAAGACCACCCACAGTTTTCACCGTTTCTACCGTCACTCTGTCGGCCTCCCCTTCGTCTCTTGCCCTGCGGCAACCAAGACCCCAGGAACCATGCCTGGGAGCCTCGCCCTTGCTCCCGCCCTACAGGCCCTCTTGCTTATCATGAAAAGCTCAGCCTGTCACGGGACAAACAAGGCGTCCGTAACACGGCCAGGGATCATGGCCAGTCACACCGGCGCTGCGTCATGAGCGGGGCTGGATTCAAGGAATGAAGGGCGAGAGCTGAAGCCCTGATGAGAGGGTGAGACGATGGCTTAGTAGCCTCTGACCCCTGACAGGCGAGATGGGCTGCGGTCAGGCTTCTCTGCTGACAAGGGGTGAATGAGGGAGATGCAGGTTGGCGGGGATCTATCAGTGAATGAACACCTTTGTTTGATGGCATATAAGGAGTGTTTCTACCGGTTGCAGCGCATGACGGCTAGCAGCGGCCGGATCCCAGCCATGAAAAAAGGGCCCGCAGGCCCTTTGTCATTGATGCTATGCGTTGGCTGTCAGCCACCAAACAGATTGTTGCTGATCAGGAAGAGTCCACCGGAGAGCAGCATGGTGAGCGGCAGGGTCAGGACCCAGGCCAGCAAGATGGTCTTGATGGTCTGACTCTGCAGGCCCGACTTGTTCGCCACCATGGTCCCCGCCACCGCGGAAGAGAGGATATGGGTGGTGGATACCGGCATGCCGGTCATGCTGGCCACCCCGATGGAGGCAGCAGCCGTGATCTGGGCGGCAATGCCCTGGCTGTAGGTCATGCCGGAAGAGCCTATCTTCTCGCCCACTGTGTAGACGATACGACGCCAGCCCACCATGGTGCCGCAACCCAGCGCCAGCGCGATGGAGACGATGACCCAGGTCGGCGCGTATTCGGCCGTGGCGGTCAGGTCCTTGCGCCATTTGGCGAGATCGGTCAGCTCCTTGGCCGGCAGCGGCAGCTTGGAGACCTTGCGGGCAGTGTCGTCGATACAGAGCAGCAGACGGCGCACCTCGCGGCGATCGGTCAGGCTCATCTGCTCGTAGGTACGCACCTGGCCCAGACGGTTGTCCAGGGTGGCCATGGCCTCGAGGGCCTCACCAGCCTCGCAATGAGTCATCAACTCTTCCTGGGCATGGGCAGGAACGCTGAAGTTCACGACAGTGGACACCTGCTCCTGGTTGCGCTGGTAGATCTCCATGATGCGCTGGTTGGCATCCTGGGTTCTGTCCAGATCGTAGGAGCGGCTGTTCATGTCCAGTGCGAAGTAGGCGGGCGCCATGCAGATCAGCACCAGCATCACCAGACCTATGCCCTTCTGGCCATCGTTGGAGCCGTGCACGAAGCTCACCCCCATGGCAGAACAAATCAAGGTCACTCGAGCCCAGAACGGCGGATGCTTCTTGCCGTCCACCAGCAGCCGCTCTTCCGGGGTTTTGTGGATCTTGCTGCCAAGCCAGACTCTCTTCATCGCGAACAGCAACAAGGCGGCAATGATGAAGCCCACGGTGGGAGAGATGATGAGGGAGAGCATGATGTCGATGGCTTTGCCGACGTTGATGCCCTCATTCAGAGGTTGATCGCTGATCAGGGCATAGGCACCGCCTACCCCCAGAATGGAGCCGATCAGCGTGTGAGAGCTGGACGCCGGGATGCCGAAGTACCAGGTTCCCAGGTTCCAGACAATGGCTGAAAACAGCAGGGAGAACACCATGATCAGACCCTGGGTCGAATCCATGCCGAGCAGCAGATCGATGGGCAACAGATGGACGATGGCATAGGCCACCCCCAATCCCCCCATCATGACCCCGGCAAAGTTGAACAGGCCGGAAGCCACTACCGCGGTGTGCGCGGGCATGGCCTTGGTATAGATAACCGTTGCTACCGCGTTGGCGGTATCGTGAAAGCCATTGATGAACTCATAGGCCAGCACAAAAAAAACGGCCAATACCAAACCTATTGACCACCACAAACCCAAACCACTAAACATTTCAAACATAAAAACGAACCTGTTTATGAGTTGCGGCGGATTATGCCAGAAGGCTCGGTGCGCCATACCCGTTGTTGAAATATTTCAGTAAGAAAAAAAAAGGGCTTTCCGTCAGAAAATGTCTTAGGCCCTGCTGGAATGGGACTTGTCATGGATTAATTAAAGCCCGTTTACACCTCATGGGTAGGTGTCAATCAACGCCAAGCATCCCTCAACTCACCGCCAAGCTGGCGATTTTTCACGCGTTTTACCATCAGGTTCCCACGTCACTGGCCCCCGTACCGCACGCCCCCTCCCCTTCGCAGAAAAGCAAAAGGGTGCCGAAGCACCCTCTATATAAGCAGCATGAAGGCGGACATCAGTCCTGGTTGATGCGGCTGGCCACCGCACCTTGCTGGCTCTTGTACTTGGCGTTTTCCCGCTTGTTGTAGGGACGGGCCGCGGCGCCGGAGAGCATCTCGAAGTTCAGCGCCCCTATCTTCATCTTGGGGCGCAACGCCAACGGCAGTTTGCCGCCATTGTAGAACTCCAGCACGATGCGACCGGACCAGCCCGGATCGATGCGGTGCGCGGTCACGTGCACCATGAGGCCGAGCCGTGCCAGGGAGGAGCGCCCGTCCAGCCAGCCGACGATGTCCGCAGGCAGGGTAACGGACTCGTAGGTCACCGCCAGCGCCAGTTGACCCGGGTGCAGATAGAAGGCTTCGCCGTCCGGGATGTGGATCTCGTCGCTCATCACCCGATCGATGGCATCGGCCATCTCGCTGCTCGGACCGCTCAGATCGATATAGGGGGCGGTATGATCGCGAAACACGCGAAACTCGTTGCCGAGCAGCACATCGACGCTGACGCCACTGATCCGCTCAACACCGGGCCTCGGCTCAATGACGATCTTGCCTTCATCCAGATGGCGTTCGATATCGGTATCACAAAGACGCATTCGGCGACTCTCCTGACAAAAGTTTCATTTAAAAAAGCCGGGCATCACCCGGCTTGTTTCATATCAACCAATCAACATGTGGCGGATGCGCGCCTTGAGCATGTCGATGGCGATGCGGTTCTTTCCGCCACGGGGCACTATCACGTCTGCATACTGCTTGGACGGGTCGATGAACTGCATGAACATGGGGCGTACCGTCTTCTGATACTGCTTGAGGACGGAGTCCATGGTGCGGCCACGCTCTTGCACATCACGCACCAGACGACGCAGCAGACAGATGTCCAGCGGGGTATCCATGAAGATGGAGGCATCCATCAGCTCACGCAGACGACTGTCGGTCAGCAGCAGTATGCCTTCCAGAATGATGACCCGGCGCGGCGCGAAGGCGGTGACGTCGCTCAAGCGCGTGTGTTCGGTATAGGAGTACTGGGGGATATTGACGGCATCCCCTTGCACCAGCTGGGTCAGATGCTGCACCAGCAGATCGTGATCCAGGGCATTGGGATGGTCATAGTTGGTCTTGACCCGCTCTTCCATGGTCAGGTGGGTCTGATCACGGTAGTAGCAATCCTCGGTGATCACACCAATCTGACCTGCGCCCAGCTCGGCCACCAGCTCTTCGTAGATGGTTTGAGCGATAAGACTCTTGCCGGATGCGGACGCACCAGCAATACCGATGATCACACACGAATGTTGAGTATCAGACATTGAAAATACCTAAAGAGAAGAGCACTGGGGATTGTTTAAACCGATCCATTATATAAAAAAGGGTGGTTCATGCCCACCCCAAATCCATTGCAACCGGCCGACAGCCGATTATTCATCCAGCGCCACCGTGTAGAGCGGGGTCGCAATCGGTTTACCGCTGAAATAGAGCTCGGCCCCCACCCGACGGGCCAGTTTCAGATAGGCCTCAGCCAGTCCTCCTTCCGGTGATCCGAACACGGTGGGACAGCCATCGTCCATGTGCTGGCGGATGTCGATGTGCAGCGGCAACTGACCAAGCAGTGCCACTTGATACTGCTCTGCCATCTTCTTGCCGCCGCCGGTACCGAACAGCGCCTCGTGATGACCGCAGGCACTGCAGACGTGATAACTCATGTTCTCGACGATGCCGAGCACGGGCACATTGACCTTGTTGAACATGGCGATCCCCTTGCGGGCATCCGCCAGCGCCACATCCTGCGGTGTGGTGACGATCAGGGCGGCCGTGGTCGGCACCTGCTGGGCCAGGGTGAGCTGGATGTCCCCTGTGCCTGGCGGCATATCCACCACCAGGTAATCCACCTCTCCCCAGCGAGTCTCGTGGAGGATCTGCGCCAGCGCCTTGCTCGCCATGGGGCCGCGCCAGATGGTGGCATCCTGCTCCGCCACCAGGTAGCCGATGCTGTTGGTCTTGAGACCACAGGCCATGACAGGCTCCATCAACTTGCCGTCCAGGCTGTGGGGGCGCTCCTTGAGAGTCCCCATCATGGTCGGAATGGAGGGGCCATAGATGTCCGCATCCAGAATGGCGACCCGTGCCCCCTCCTTTTGCAGGGCCAGCGCCAGGTTGACGGCGGTGGTGGACTTGCCCACCCCGCCCTTGCCGGAGGCCACCACCAGGATGTTGCGAATGCCCTGTACCGCTGCAAGTTGCTGGGCGCGAGGCATGCTCGCCACCTCGATGTCGCACTGCCAGTCGACGATGGCGGCCCCCGTGGCGGCCCTGATATGGGCATCGAAGGCTTCTTTCATCTGTTCAAACAGGGTCTGGCCGGCAAAGGGCAGTACCAGCTTGATGGTCAGGGTCTGCCCATGCTGCTCGATGGCACGCACAAAACCGGCCGCCACCAGATCCTGGCCCCATCCAGCCGGCTTAAATTCGGCAAGGATCTGTTTTACTGAATCAATCACCATTAACTCCCCATTATGTTGTCGTTATCCTGAGGTGAAGGGTTACCGCACACAAATCAGTGGCTTGCCGACGTTCTCATGATGCCGTCCGCTGCGGGCCTGCGGGCCACAACCCTAGGCAGGCCGCCCCCAATTCGGGTAACATGCTCGGCACTGTATCATCCCAACAGGCACATCAAGAACGTATTATGGCAACTGATCCTCGTAGAATGCTGGTAACCTGCGCCCTCCCCTATGCCAACGGCTCCATCCATCTTGGCCACATGCTGGAACACATCCAGGCCGATATCTGGGTTCGTTATCAGCGAATGCGTGGCCATCAGGTGCATTTCGTCTGTGCCGATGACGCGCACGGTACCCCCATCATGCTCAAGGCGCAGCAGATGGGGATCACTCCCGAGGAGATGATCGCTGCCGTATCCCAGGAGCATCAGGGGGATTTTGCCGGCTTCAACATCAGCTTCGACAACTATCACTCGACCCACAGCGATGAGAACCGCGAGCTGGCCGGGCTTATCTATGGCCGCCTCAAAGAGTCCGGCAAGATAAAGATCCGCACCATCTCCCAGCTGTTCGATCCGGAAAAGTCCATGTTCCTGCCGGACCGCTTCGTCAAGGGTACCTGCCCCAAGTGCAAGTCCCCGGAGCAATACGGTGACAACTGCGACGCTTGCGGCGCCACCTACAGCCCGACCGAGCTGATCGATCCGAAATCCGCCGTCTCCGGTGCTACCCCGGTGATGAAGGACTCCGAGCACTTCTTCTTCGATCTGCCGCAGTTTGAAAAATGGCTCTCTGAGTGGGTGCGCGGCTCAGGTGCCATCCAGGAAGAGATGGCCAACAAGATGCAAGAGTGGTTCGAATCCGGCCTGCAGCAGTGGGACATCACCCGCGACGCCCCCTACTTCGGCTTCGAGATCCCGGGCGCCCCGGGCAAGTACTTCTACGTCTGGCTGGATGCCCCCATCGGCTATATGGCGTCGTTCAAGAACCTGTGCGACAAGCGCGGCGACATCGACTTCGACAGCTACTGGCAGGCGGACTCCGAGGCCGAGCTCTATCACTTCATCGGCAAGGACATCGCCTACTTCCACTGCCTGTTCTGGCCGGCCATGCTGGAAGGGGCGGGTTTCCGCAAGCCGACCAAGGTCAACGTGCACGGTTATGTGACCGTCAACGGCGCCAAGATGTCCAAGTCCAAGGGCACCTTCATCAAGGCGTCCACCTACTTGAAGCACCTGGATCCCGAGTGCCTGCGTTACTACTACGCCGCCAAGCTCAACAGCCGCATCGACGATCTGGACTTGAACCTCGAAGACTTCGTCTCCCGGGTCAATGCCGACGTGGTCAACAAGCTGGTCAATCTGGCCTCCCGCAATGCCGGCTTTATCGCCAAGCGTTTCGACGGCAAATTGGCCGACAGCTGCAGCGAACCCGAGCTCTATAGCGAGTTCGCAAGCGCCCGCGCCTCCATCGCCGATGCCTACGAGGCCCGTGAGTTCAGCCGCGCCATCCGCGAGATCATGGCGCTCGCCGACAAGGCCAACCGCTATGTGGATGACAAGGCTCCCTGGGTCATCGCCAAGCAGGAAGGGGCGGATGCGCAGTTGCAGGACGTCTGCTCCGTGGGCATCAACCTGTTCCGGATGCTGATGGCCTACTTGAAGCCCGTCATGCCGCACCTGGCCGAGCGCGCCGAAGCCTTCCTGGGCGAGACCCTCTCCTGGGATGGCGTGGCCCAGCCATTGACCCACCACCAGCTGGCCCCCTTCAAGGCGCTCTTCTCCCGCATCGAGCCCGCCAAGGTGGAAGCCATGGTGGAAGCCTCCAAGGAAGATCTGGCCAAGGAGCAGGCGCCAAAAGCGACAGGCCCGCTGGCAGACGACCCCATCAGCGAAACCATCAGCTACGACGACTTTGCCAAGATAGATCTGCGGGTGGCCCTCATCAAGAAGGCAGAAGCGGTGCCGGAAGCCGAGAAGCTGCTGAAACTTCAGCTCGACATCGGCGGTGAGACTCGTCAGGTGTTCGCCGGCATCAAGTCCGCCTACAACCCGGAAGATCTGGAAGGCAAGCTGACCGTGATGGTGGCCAACCTGGCCCCGCGCAAGATGCGCTTTGGCATGTCCGAGGGCATGGTGCTGGCCGCAGGCCCGGGCGGCAAGGATCTCTGGATCCTGGAGCCCCAGGAAGGCGCCCAGCCAGGCATGCGCGTCAAGTAAGCGCAGCCGACACCCAGATGAAAAGAGAGGCCCAGCGCCTCTCTTTTTTATTCCTCTTTCTCCCTAGCCTTGGCGCTGCAACGCCATCCGCAGACCAATCAGCTCCGCCTGCCGGCAGTCCAGCTGGTGCAACTGGCAGCGTATCGCCTCCCGCAGGGCGCGCACTTGCTTGTTCCGCCCCGTCTGGCGACGCAGCCGCCTGTGCCATTGCCGGGAGTCCTGCAACTGACCCAACCTGTCCTGCCACTCGATCAGCATGGAGAGCCAGGCCGGATCGCCCTCCCCCTGCCCCACCAGCAGCTCCACCCCATAACGGGTCTGCTTCAGGACCAGCCGCAACCTGTGCCAGTGACGCAACTGCAGCCTGTTGCCTGCAGAGTGCTCCAGCCCGGGAGCGGCCAGACAATCCGCCAGACCAAGCGCCAGATGCATCTGAAAAAGCGGCAAGGGATTGAAGTCGGCAGGGACCAGCAACAATCGATCCAGCCAGCGCGCCAGTCGCACCGTCAGCATGGGCACCCGGGGGGCGGCCTCAGGGAGGGGCTTGCCGCCAAAGTGCGCCGCATAGACCTGGGCATCCCGCAGGGCGGAGAGTCTGCCCACCGCGCACATCAGTCGCCGCTCCAGCCCGGGTTCATGGATCAGGGGACGCCAGAGCGCGAGCAGGGCCAGCAGGCGACGAGTCGCAATCCTGTAGCCATGGACCTCCTCCGATCCCGCCCGCTGACGCAAGGCCAGGGTGGCGGCCCAGTATTGCTCCATGAGACGGCGTGCCTGCTCTAGCCCCTTGCCCTGATCCATCATCTGCCGGCCTCCTGCCTGCTCAGTTGGTATGAAAACCGGACCCCGTGGGGGGCAATGCCCGGGTGCACTCCATTCGGGTCACCGTGGCCGTTCGGGGCCCGTGCTCCAGCCAGCCCAGCATCATCTGCACCTTCTGCTCAGGGCCGGCGATCAGGATCTCCACAGAGCCATCTTCCAGGTTGTAGGCATGTCCCCTCAGCCCCAGCTGCAGTGCCCGCTCCCGGGTGAAGTAACGAAACCCCACCCCCTGTACCTGGCCCCACACCCGCACGACAAACGATTGCTCTCCCATTTATCACACCTTCCCCTTAAGAAATTTTCCCCCAAGGCGATAATGAGCACGACACTCTCTCCCCCTTGCAGGACGCAATACCATTATGAAAGAAGTTAAATTCCGGTGGGTTGACCGTTATCTCATTCACCTCACGATCAGCGAAAAATTTCTCATCACCTTCTGGTGCCCCTTGTTGTTCATCGCCTTCCTCACCTGGTACCTGCTGGCAGACGGCCATGATCAGCAGATGCAGATCCGGCTGGATCAACTCAAGCAACGGGTAGAGACCACGGCCCAGCTGATCACCCAGCAGCCCACCCTCACCCTGCCGGCCGAGCTCACCCTGGCGCCTACCGGCAGCACCGGTCTGACCCAGCAGGGAGATCGCTTTCAATATAGTGCCCAGGCCGGTCAGGCCGGTTTTGTCAGCGGCACCCTGGACGCCGGCAACTTTTCCATGTGGGATGGACAGGGGACGACCCTCACCATCATAGCGGTGCTGGCCGCCCTGCTTGCCCTTATCACCCACTATCTGATGACTTTCGTCTCCGGGGCCCTCTACTCCACCAACAAGGCGCTGCAGACGGTGGCGAACGGGGATCTCACCTTCCGCCTCAACTTCTTCCCGGTGCGGGACGAGTTCTCCATCCTCGCCGGCAGCATAGACAGATTCACCGATCGCCAGCACAAGATAGTGCAACTGGTGGAGGAGTCCGCCGAGGCACTCACCATGGCCGCCGACGAGTTCCGCGAGCACGCCAGTGACGGAGAGACCCTGGCCCGCGCCCAGCGCCAGCACATGGACTCCCTGGCCGCTGCCATGGAGCAGATGTCTGCGGCGATCCGCGAAGTGGCCCGCAACGCCAACGACACCCTGCTGCAGACCCGCCAATCCAGCGAAGAGGCGGCCAACGGCGCCCAGCGGGTGGCTCGCACCATTGCCGCCATCCGTACCCTGGCAGACGAGATAGGTAACGCCTCCGGCGCCGTCGAGCGGCTGACCCACAATGCCAACCGCATCAACGAAGTGGTCAACGTCATCAATGCCATCTCCCAGCAGACCAACCTGCTGGCGCTCAACGCCGCCATCGAGGCCGCCCGGGCCGGCGAGCAGGGCCGTGGCTTTGCCGTGGTGGCAGACGAGGTACGCACCCTCGCCAGCCGCACCCAACAGGCCACTGTGGAGATCCAGCAGATGATTGAAGAGCTGCAGGCCGGCACAGGGGCGCTTAACGACATCATGGAGAAGACGGTCGGGCGCGCCGCCAGCAGCCAGCAACTCATCACCGAGGTGGGCCAGGACATCGACAAGCTGAGCAGCCACAGCGACGCCGTGCTGGAGATGAGCACCCAGATCGCCACCTCCAGCGAAGAGCAGAGCTCGGTAGCAGAAGAGATCACCCGCAACCTGGACCAGGTGCGCCACGAGGCCAGCCGGGTGGAAGAGTCCGCCAGCGCCTCGGTGGCCGGCACCACAGGCCTCAAGGCCACCGCCACCGAGCTCGGCCAGGCCATGACGGGCCTGCGGATCTGACCCCAGCCCAGTGTCACAGAAAGGCCATCTCGCGGATGGCCTTTTTTTCACCCCCTTTCCAGCATCCCGTCGGGGCGATACAAGGCGTTTCTGCACAGGACGCCCGCCCGGCGCCACAACAGCTGCACCTGTGCATTTATCGCTGCGACGCGGCTTGCGCACTAACCGCAACAGCCCCTACTATATGCCCCCTTCTCTTTTTAGCATCGGCAACTACCCATGAGCGCTTCCATCTATCTCGTCAAAGGCCGCGAAAAATCCCTGCTGCGCCGTCACCCCTGGATCTTCTCCAAGGGGATCGACAAGGTGCAGGGCAACCCCATTGACGGCGATACCGTCGAAATCTACTCAAACGATGGCAAGTGGCTCGCCCGGGGCGCCTGGTCAGGCAGCTCCCAGATCCGTGCCCGGGTCTGGACCTTCGACAAGGACGAAACCGTCGATCTCGACTTCTTTATCCGTCGCCTCAAATATGCCCAGGAGTCCCGGGATCCGCTGATCAAGCGTCAGGGCCTCACCGGCTATCGCCTCTGCGCCGCCGAATCCGACGGCCTGCCGGGCCTGACCATAGACCGTTACGCCAACTTCCTGGTGTGCCAAATTCTGTCTGCCGGGGCCGAGTTCCAGCGCGAGCTGATAACCCAAGCCCTGCGTACTCTCTACCCCGAGTGCAGCATCTATGAGCGCTCCGACGTGGCGGTACGCAAGAAGGAGGGGCTCAAAGAGCGCACCGGCGTCATCCATGGCGAGACCCCGACCGAGCCTGTAGTGATCGAGGAGAACGGCGGCGTCAAGATCCTGGTGGACATTCGCAACGGCCACAAGACCGGCTTCTATCTGGATCAGCGTGACAACCGCCAGGCCGCCGCCAAGTACACCGAAGGCAAGCGCGTGCTCAACTGCTTCTGCTACACCGGCGGTTTTGGCGTCTACGCCCTCAAGGGCGGCGCCCGTGAGGTGGTTAACGTCGATCTCTCCCAGAATGCCCTGGACATAGCCCGCCAGAACGCCGAGCTCAATGGTCTGGATACCAGCACCACCCAGTTCGTGCGCCACGACGTGTTCAAGCTACTGCGGGAATACCGCGAGAAGGGCGAGAAGTTCGATGTTATCGTGCTGGATCCGCCCAAGTTTGCCGAGAGCAAGGCCCAGCTGCTGGGTGCCTGCCGCGGCTACAAGGACATCAACATGCTGGCGTTCCAGCTGTTGGCGCCGGGTGGCGTGCTCTTGACCTACTCCTGCTCCGGCCTGATGGAGCAGAGCCTGTTCCAGAAGATAGTGGCCGATGCGGCCCTCGATGCCGGTCGCGATGCCCAGATCCTGGAGCTGCTCTCCCAGGCTTCCGATCACCCCATAGGTACCGCCTATCCGGAAGGCTTCTACCTCAAGGGGCTGGTGGTGCGCGCCCGCTGATCCTGGCGACGACACCAATCTGCATTGCATGAATGTCGCCAATAAAAAGGCCGCCCAACAGGCGGCCTTTTCGTTATCGGTTGTATCAACGACGGGCGATCTCCCTTGCAAGGGCCTGATCCAGCCGTTGCAACAAGACACCACCAGCATCCTCATCGATCCGCATCACTCCCAACGCCACGGCGTCGCTCGCCGAGAGACGTCCCGCCAGCAAGGCATCAATAGCAGCCTCGCTCAGCAGCACCACCCTGTCACCCTCGACGGGCCCCTGAGTGTGACTCTGCAACAACAGTGTCTGTTTGCCCCTCAACCTGGACCAGAGCCCTGAATCTACCAGCAGAATGGACACATTGCCCGGAATACCAGTCGTTTTCAGACTCGCTCTCAGTTGATTGAGCCACTGGTAGCTGCGGGAAAACCCCTCCTTGCCCATGATGGCGGGGATGGGGTTCAGCTTGTCCGTCGAGATGGCTGCCGAGGTCGCCATTGCGATGTCCAACGAGCCTGGCCAACTGAGCTGGAAGGGATTATCCCAGGCCATGTCATAGCCGCAAGCCCTGGTCGTGGGGGAAGCCCCCAGGACCAGGGCGCAGAGCAGGAGTCGAGCTAATGGCTTGATCATGGGGTAACGATGTTGAACCAGAACTCGAAGTTGTCCAGATAGCTGAGCACTTCCTTGAGTTTATCGGCATTGCCGTTGATCTTGATGTCCCCTGCAGCCACCGCCTGTTCGAAGGTGGTCTGCTTGAGCAGCAGGTTATTGAGCACATCGCGCGAGAGCGTGATGGTCGCATCGGCCTTCTCGTCCTGGGCATTGGCGGTGTTGTTGAGCACACCATTTTCCAGCTCGATCTTGTACTTCCCTCCTTGATCACCGAAGTCGAAGTTCAGCATTGCATGGGCATTGCCCGCCTTTTCACTGTTCAGACGCACTGCCAGGTAGTCAAAGAACATATCCAGTGACATGGCACGCACCGTATCCGGGCTGGCGGTATTCGGGGTAGCCAGCTTTGTGACACCCCCGCGTAGCTCCTTGGCTCCAGTCAGGTAGAAGTTGCGCCACGGGCCGGATTCGGCCTGATAACCCATTTGTTCGAGGGCATCGGCTTCCAGGGCGCGAGCCGCCTGGTTATCCGGATCGGCAAACACCACTTTGCTCACGACCTGAGCCACCCAGCGATAATTGCCTTGAGCAAAATCCTCTTTCGCTTTTTTCAGGATATTGTCGGCTCCACCCATGTAATCGACATACTTCTTGGCGGCCTCCACCGGCGGCAGCTCATCCAGGGTGGCCGGGTTACCGTCAAACCAGCCCAGATAGAGCACATAGGTCGCCTTGACGTTGTGGCTGATGGAGCCATAGTAGCCCCGGCTTGACCAGGTGTTGGCCAGGTTGTCCGGCAGCTTGAACTTGGCGGCGATTTCGTCACGGGTATAGCCGTGGTTGATCATTCGCAGGGTTTCATCGTTGATATAGCGATAGAGGTCGCGCTGGGACTTGAGCAGTGTCGTGACCTCCTCGTTCCCCCAGGTAGGCCAGTGGTGCTGGGCGAAGATCACCTCAGCCTTGTCGCCCCACATGGTCAGAGCCTGATTCAGATACTTGGACCAGGGCAGCGGCTCGCGGATCTTGGCGCCACGCAGGGAGTAGGTGTTATGCAGGGTATGGGTGGCATCTTCGGCCGCAGAGATGGCCTTCTTCTCTTCGATGTACCAGAGCATCTCGGCTGGCGCTTCGGAGCCCGGTGCCATCATGAATTCATAGGTCAGGCCATCGATACTCTCTTTCTGACCCGTCTTGGTGATGTAATTCGTTGGCGCAATCAGGGTCACGGTACCGGCGGACGTGGTGGTACCAAGCCCGGCCCCCACCTGCCCCTTGGCATCAGGCGGCAGCAGGTTGCCATACATGTAGCTGGCGCGGCGACTCATGGCGTTGCCTGCCATGATGTTTTCGGCTACGGCCGCCTCCATGAAGCCCTCGGGGGCATAGACCTTGACCTTGCCGGACTTGACGTCCTCTTCATTGACTACCCCTTTGACGCCGCCATAGTGGTCGACGTGGCTGTGGGTGTAGATCACGGCCTTGACCGGTTTGTTGCCGCGATGCTTGTAGTAGAGATCCAGACCAATTTTGGCTGTCTCCGCCGAAATCAAGGGATCCACTATGGTGATGCCATCCTTGCCTTCGATGATGGTCATGTTGGACAGATCGAGGTTGCGCACCTGGTAAATGCCATCCGTGACCTCAAACAGACCACTGATGTTGATCAACTGCGACTGGCGCCAGAGGCTGGGGTTGACGCTATCGGGTGCTTTGTCCCCCTCCTTGATGAAAGCGTATTTGGTCGGATCCCAGATCACATTGCCTTGCTCGCCCTTGATCACTGCATCTGGTAGCGCGGCGATAAAGCCTTTGTGGGCATTGGTGAAATCTGTCTTGTTGGCGAAAGGGAGCTGCTTGTAGAGGGCATCATTGGCCGCTTTGGTCGCTGTCGTCGCCTCTTTGGGGCTCTCTTGAGCAAAGCCTGGCATGGCCACGGTGACGAGCATACCCGCCAATGCAACACTCTTGGCAATCTGGGTCAGTCTCATGCATGAATCCTCAATTGATTAACCTGTTTGTTGATAGTACCAATACGAGTTGGCAACGAAATGATAACTACTCAACCAATATAGTGGACTGGAATCGAATGACAACCCTTTGTTTCCGTTAACTTATCGTTGAATCAATCAATGGGCGTCCCCCTGTGATCACGCCGGCCGCGCGTCGCCCATGGGCAAGGCTCATCTCAATCGCGAGCCGGCGCCCCCAGGGGGAAGTAGTGACGATAGGGCCGGGCTTCATCCACCACCCGGACTATGGAGGGGTGACCCAGCAGGCGGGCGCGGTAGGCACACAGCCTGGTGAATGAGTGCGGGATCTCATGGGCCCAGTCGGCATAGAAGAGCGAGGGGGCGGCGGCACAATCGGCCAGGGTGAACGCCTCCCCTGCCGCCCAGGTGCGTCCGGCGAGGCGCTGGTCCAGCCAGGGGTAGATCTTGTCCAGCAGCTCCCTGGCCTGGGCGACGCCGTAGCCATCGTGATCCCCCGCCGGGCGCATCCGGTCCAGCACCACCTTCTGCATGGGCGTCATCACATAGTTGTCGAACAGGCGATCGAGCATGTGAACCTCGATCCCCGCCTCCCCCTCAGGCACCAGGCAATGGGGACCGGGATGGGCGTATTGGAGATATTCGATGATGGTGCTGCTCTCTATCAGGGTGCGCCCCTGATCCACCAGCACCGGAAAGCGCTTGAGGGGCCAGAGGCTGGCGAGTTCGGCCTTCACCGTTGCCGCCTCCAGGTTGAGGTAATCAAACGTGACGTCATTCTCGTAGAGGGCGATCAGTACCTTCTGGCTGTAGGACGAAAAAGGGTGGGCATAGAGTTTCATCGGGATCACTCCTTGTGTGGGTGGCACCCCGCCAGTCTATTCCCATCTGGCCTCCTTTGCCGCCGGGGCCACCCACAGTCCCGATGAGGCTGGAGTCCCCTGGCCCTCTTGCCGTCAATGGGGTTCGGAATCCTCACGCTCTTTGTGGCATAATGCGCCGTCCCGTGACTCCGTTGGCGCGACCCTGGGGGCCAGACTCTCAATGCCACCCGGCACGCCCTGCCGGCCCGCCGCCCATCCGGATCACCCGTCTCTGGTGGACCCTTCACACAGGTCACACCGTTATCGCGCCGCGTCACGCGCGCCGACATGAGTTTGAACCAAGAGGGGTAAGCATGTCTTCCATTCGTCTGACCCAGTACAGCCACGGCGCTGGCTGTGGGTGCAAAATCTCCCCCAAGGTGCTCGACACCATTTTGAAGAGCCAGATCCCAGGCTTTGACGATCCGACCCTGATCGTCGGCAACAGCAGCAAGGATGACGCCGCCGTGGTGGACATCGGCAACGGTCAGGGCATAGTCTCCACCACCGACTTCTTCATGCCCATCGTCGACGATCCCTTCACCTTCGGTCGCATCGCCGCCACCAACGCCATCAGCGACATCTACGCCATGGGCGGCAAACCCATAGTCGCCATCGCCATCCTCGGCTGGCCCATCAACACCTTGGCCCCGGA
Organism: Aeromonas ichthyocola; assembly: GCF_046087985.1. Classification (NCBI taxonomy): domain Bacteria; kingdom Pseudomonadati; phylum Pseudomonadota; class Gammaproteobacteria; order Aeromonadales; family Aeromonadaceae; genus Aeromonas; species Aeromonas ichthyocola. The sequence continues at coordinate 204,753 of NZ_JBJSWH010000003.1, read as the reverse complement.
AGTGGCCCAGCAAGTGATCGACGGTGGTCGTCAGGTGTGTCACGAGGCGGGCATCTCGCTCGCCGGTGGCCACAGTATCGATGCCCCCGAGCCCATCTTCGGCCTGGCGGTGACCGGCATAGTACCGCTCGATGCCATCAAGCAGAACGACACCGCCAAGGTGGGTGATGTGCTCTATCTCACCAAGCCCCTTGGCATCGGCATCCTCACCACGGCCCAGAAGAAGGGCAAGCTCAAACCCGAGCACGAGCAACTGGCCCCCGACGCCATGTGCACTCTCAACAAGATTGGCCAGCAGTTTGCGGCCCTGCCCGGCGTGCACGCCATGACGGACGTCACCGGCTTCGGGCTGGCGGGCCACCTGCTGGAGATGTGCGAAGGTTCAGGGGTATGCGCTCGCCTCGACTTCAAGGCGCTGCCCCTGCTGGACGAGGTGGATCACTACCTGTCCGAGGGCTGCGTGCCGGGCGGTACCCTGCGCAACCACGACTCCTACGGCCACAAGCTCGATGCCATGAGTGATCGCACCCGCAACATACTGTGCGATCCCCAGACCAGTGGCGGCCTGCTGGTGGCCGTCGGCCAGGAAACCGAGGCCGAATTCCTCGCCATTGCCGAGCAGGCCGGGTTGAGCCTCTCCCCCATTGGCCGCTTGCAGGCACTGGATGGCGCGCGCTTTATCGAGGTCATCCAATGAGTGCACTGCGGTTTGTTGCCAAGACGGCACCGGCCTGCCGGGGGAATGCGCGATGAGTGAGCTGCCACTGGCCAGGGATCTCGCCGCCATCTTCCTGGAGGATGTGCCCCTCATCGATCTGCGCGCCCCCGTCGAATTCCAGGAAGGGGCCTTTCCCAACGCCGTCAGCCTGCCGCTGATGACGGATGACGAACGCGCCCAGGTGGGCACCTGTTACAAGCAGCAGGGTCAGGCGGCGGCCATTGAACTCGGCCACAAGCTGGTGGGGGGCGCCGTGCGCGCCGCGCGTATCGAAGGATGGCTGGCGCAGTTGCGCCAGCAGCCAGATGCCCTGCTCTACTGTTTTCGCGGCGGCCTGCGCTCGCAGACGGTGCAGCAGTGGCTGTCCGAGGCGGGGGTCATCCGCCCCCGGGTGGCCGGCGGCTACAAGGAGCTGCGCCGCTTTCTCATCGATACCCAGGAGAGCGCCAGCGCCCAGTGCCACTGGCACGTGCTGACCGGCATGACAGGCTCCGGCAAGACCCACATGCTGGCCAACATTGCCCAGTCGGTGGATCTGGAAGGGCACGCCCATCACAGGGGATCCTCCTTTGGCCAGTTGCCGGGAGGCCAGCCCAGCAACATCAACTTCGAGAACCGGCTGGCCATAGAGCTGCTCAAGCGCCGCCACCAGGGCGAAAACGCCTTCGTGGTGGAAGACGAAAGCCGCCTCATCGGTCGCTGCGCCCTGCCTCTTAGCCTCTATGAAGCCATGTGCCAGGCCCCCCTGGTGGTGGTAGAGGTGCCCCAGGAGGAGCGAGCAGAGCAGATCCGGGTGGATTACGTGCAGGATCTCTGGCAACGCTATCTGGAGATGTATGGCGCCGAGGACGGCTGGCCGCTGTTTGCCGGCTACCTGACCGATGCCCTGGCCCGGCTCAAGCGCCGCCTCGGGGACAAGGATCACCGGGAGCTGGATGGCTTGATGCAGGCCGCCCTCAAGGAGCAGGCCAGCACGGGAGATACAGCGCTGCACCTCGCCTGGATCCGCCTGTTGCTGACCCGCTACTATGACCCCATGTACCTCTATCAGCTGAACAACAAGCGCGAGCGGATCCAGTTTCGCGGTGACAAGCAGGCCTGCCTCGCCTACTTCGCCGAGCAGCACGCCCGTCAGCCCCCTCAGGAGAGTCCCACATGTTGAAGTTCGAGGTGATCCCGGTCACCCCTTTCGCCCAGAATTGTTCCCTCATCTGGTGTGACGAGACCCATCAGGCGGCGCTGATCGACCCGGGTGGCGAGGCGGACAAACTGCTGGCGGCCATCGCCAAACGGGGGCTGACCCTGACCCACATCCTGTTGACCCACGGTCATCTGGATCACGTGGGGGCCGCCAACCATCTGCGCGAGCAGACCGGCGTATCCATCACCGGGCCCCACAAGGAAGATGCCTTCTGGCTCGACATGCTGCCCCAGCAGAGCCAGATGTTCGGCTTCGCCCATACCCCGGCATTTTGTCCCGACCAGTGGCTCGAGCAAGACGACAAGGTGCAGCTGGGCCACTGCGAGCTGGAGGTCTATTTCTGTCCGGGCCATACCCCGGGGCACATAGTGCTGCTCTGCCAGGCAGAACGACTCGCCTGGGTGGGAGACGTGCTCTTTGCCGGCAGCATAGGCCGTACCGATTTTCCCCGTGGCGATCACGCCACCCTGATCAAGTCGATCACCGAGACCTTGCTGCCCCTTGGGGATGACATCGTCTTCGTGCCCGGCCACGGCCCCAGCTCCACCTTGGGTCGCGAGAAGGCGAGCAATCCCTACCTCAGCCAGCCGGTCTGGTAGAGAGGAAAAAGACGAGAGGGCGACCCCAGGGTCGCCCTCTTCCATGCCTGCGCATGAACGCCAGAATGCAAAAAGCCACTCCGAGGAGTGGCTTTTCATTCAACCGGACTGACGCAATTAGATGCGTACGAAGTCCAGGTGAACCAGCTTGTAACGTACCGGGTGACGTTGGATCGCCTTGACGTTTACTTTTACTTCTTCGCCGTTGATGACCAGGGTCAGCTCGGAGGAGTAGAACTCCGGCTTCTCTTGGGCCAGGATCAGCTTTTTGTGGTCCAGGGTAACGGACACGGCTTCTTTGCCTGCACCGTAAACGATGGCAGGAACTTGGTCAGCATGACGCAGGCGGCGGCTCGCACCTTTCCCCAGGTCAGAACGGACTTCAGCTTGGAATACGAAAGACATAGTGGTTATCTCTTTTAAGATGAATATATGGTGTTGACTGCGACCGGTCAGCACCTCGCAAAACGAGCGCGAATACTAGCATGGGCCCGGGGTGGATACAAGGGACGCGCGACTCGCCATCTGCCCCGCCCCTCAGCAGCATCAGATCTTATCCAAAGGCGGCTCAGCGCCCCTGCTCCAGACGGGCAAACTGCTGCTGGCGCTGGGCCGGGCTCATGGCGTCAAACTGAGCCAGGGTCTCGGCCTTGGGGCAGTAGAGGCGTTGGCCTGTCTGTACCCTTATCCCCTTCCCCATCCCGGGGCGATTCTCCTGCACCAGCGCCAGCAGATAGCTGTAGGTATCAGACCCGCTGCCCACCTGTGCCTGGAGCTGGCTGGCGATGCGCCAAAGCGTCTCCCCCGCCGCCACCTGGTGACAGACTCGCGACGCCCCTCCCGCTGCGGTCGCGGACAGGGTGAGAGTGGTCCCCTCGGCTCCCTGGCCCAGGGTGGCGATCTGCACGGCCCCGACCTGAACGGGAGTCCCCTGAGGGATGGGAGCAGCCCGCCCCATCAAGTTGGCCAGCAGCGGCTCGCGCTGCGGCATCCGCCCCCTCCCCGCACTCGAGCCCGGCAAGGAGAACTCGGCAATAAAGGCCGCCCCTCCCTGATCCTGAGGGGCGAGAGAGCCGCTGGCGACGGGCTGCACGGCCGAATGCGGGGCCATGCCATAGGCCATCTCATCGATGCGCTTGAGCCTGGCCAGATAGGCCTTGGAGAGCTGGGCCTCCCCTTCGAACAGATCGAAGGGGGGCACCAGACGGGCGGGAAACAGGATCTGCCAGTGGCCGTTCTTCTTCTTTTGTTCGAGCGGCGGGAACTGGTTGCCCCGCCAGGCCACGAAAATGGGAGGCACGGCCCTGTGCACCGGATAGTACTCCGGGTTGAGCTGCACCCAGGTTTGCTCCGCAATGGGTTGATAGCCGCTGATGTTGACCAGCGCAACCCCCAACCAGATCCCCAGCATGTGATGGCCTCCCTTCCGGCGCTTCCCTGGCTCTTATCGCCACATTCTTCGTCGCACTCTTCGCCACGATCTTCGTCACACTATGGCTCAGAAAACAGATAGATAGCAGCTTAGCACTGGGCGATGGCGCTCTGCACCCGTTTATCCGAGATGGGGTACGGCGTCCCCAGCTGCTGGGCGAAGAAGGAGACCCGCAGCTCCTCAATCATCCAGCGGATATTGGCCACCTCGGGGGGGATCGGCTGGGATTTGGGGATCTTGGCGAGCAGCGCCTTGTAATCGCTCTCCACGCTCTGCACCTTGAGCATATGAACCCTGTCCCGGTTGGGATCGATGGCCAGCTTCTCGAGGCGCCGCTCGATGGCGCGCAGGTAGCGCAGCAAGTCAGGCAGCCGCTGCCAGCCGGTTTCGGTCACGAACCCCTTGTGAATGAGGTTGCCCAGTTGCAACTGGATGTCCGACATGGCAAAGGCGGTGTCGAGCTGCATCTTGCCCTTGAGCCGCTTCTTGATCTCATGGGAGAGGGTCAGCACGGCTTCTACCTGTTTGGCCACCTCCACCACGGCGTCGTTGAGCTCGGCGCGGACAAACTCCTTGAGCGACTCGAAACCGGCCTCGTCCCAGGCCAGGCCGCCGTGCTGCTCCATGAGCTTGTCACAGCCACAGGCGATGCAGTCGTCAATCAGCTCGGCCACCTTGCCGAAGGGGTTGAAGTAAAGCCCCAGCTTGGCCTTGTTCGGCAGCTTCTCCTGCAGATACTTGATGGGGGACGGCACGTTGAGCAGCACCAGTCGGCGTTGGCCCGCCCACATCAACTGCTGCTGGGCCACCGGGCTCTCCACCAGCTGGATGGCGACCGAGTCCTTCTGATCCACCAGGGTCGGATAGGCCTTCACCTCGAAGCCGCTGCGCTTCTGGCTGTACTCCTGGGGCAGCTCGCCAAAGCTCCACAGGGTGAGACCCGACTGCTCTATGTCGTCGTCCGCCACCTGGGACAGGGTCTCCTGCACCTTGCCGCGCAGGGATTCCTTCAGCGCCTCCAGATCCTTGCCTTCCGCGATGGGCTTGTGCTTGTCATCCACCACCCGGAAGGTGAGTTTCAGGTGATCGGGCACCGATGCCCAGTCCCAGGCTTCCCGGGGCACAGTGACCCCCGTCATGCGGCGCAGCTGACGCTCCATCTCGTCCAACAGCGGCCCCTGCTCGGGATTGAGGGTGGCGAGCAGCGCATCGGCGTAGTTCGGGGCCGGCACGAAGTTCTTGCGCATCGGCTTGGGCATCGACTTGATGAGGGCCACCAGCAGTTCATGGCGCAGCCCGGGGATCAGCCATTCGAACCCCTTCACCTCCACCTGGTTCAAGAGCGGCAACGGAATATGCAGGGTGACGCCATCGGCGGCCTCCCCCGGCTCGAACTGGTAGGTCAGCTTGAGCTTGAGGCGCCCCTGCTGCCAGAAGTTGGGGTAGTCGAGATCGCTGATGTGGGCCGCATCCCCCTTCATCAGCATCTCTTTCTCGAAGTTGAGCAGCTCGGGATCCTGCTTTTGCGCCTCTTTCCACCACTTGTCGAAGTGACGGGCGGAGATCACCTCCTCCGGCAGGCGGGCATCGTAGAAGCGGAACAGATCCTCGTCATCCACCAGGATGTCGCGACGACGGGATTTATGCTCCAGCGCTTCCACCTCGGCCAGGAGCTTGCGGTTCTCGCCAAAGAAGCGGTGGCGGGTCTCGAAGTCCCCCTCCACCAGGGCGCGGCGAATGAAGAGCTCGCGGCACTGGGCAGGATCGATGCGGCTGAAGTTGATGGTGCGCTCGTTGACCAGCGTCAGGCCGTAGAGGGTTACCTTCTCCTTGGCCATGACGGCGCCGTTTTTCTTCGACCAGTGGGGGTCGCTGTGGTGCAGCTTGATGAGGTGCGCCGCCAGGGGCTCTACCCATTCCGGCTCGATCTTGGCGTTGATGCGGGCGTAGAGGCGGGAAGTCTCCACCAATTCTGCGGCCATCACCCACTTGGGCGGCTTCTTGAACAAGCCCGAGGCCGGGAAGAGGTGGAAACGACCGTTGCGGGCGCCGAGAAACTCCGGCTTCTCCAGATCCTTGTTGCCGATATGGCTGAGCAGCCCCGTCAGCAGGGCGCAGTGCACCGTCTTGAAATCCGCCGGCTCATGGTTGGCTTTGAAGCCAAGCTCTTTCACCGTCTGGCGTAGCTGGAAGTGAATGTCCTGCCATTCGCGCACCCGCAGGTAGGAGAGAAACTCCTTCTGGCACATGCGGCGGAAGGGGTTGCTGCCCAGGACATCCTGCTGCTCTTTGAGGTAATTCCACAGATTGACGAAGGCGAAGAAATCGGAATCCTTGTCCTCGAAGCGTCTGTGCTGCTCGTCGGCGGCCTGTTTCTTCTCCATGGGCCGCTCGCGGGGATCCTGGATGCTGAGGCCGGCGGTGATCACCATCACCTCGCTCAGACAGCCGGTTTGCGCCGCCGTGATCACCATCTTGGCGAGCCGCGGATCGAGGGGAATGCGAGACAGCTGGCGACCGGTTTCGGTCAGCTGCAACTTGGGTTCCTGCTCCCGGGTGCCGGGCAGCTCTTTGACCGCCTCCAATTCTTTGAGCAGGGTCAGGCCATCCTTGATGTGGCGCGACTCCGGCGGCTCGACGAACGGGAAGGCCTCCATGTTGCCAAGGCCGAGCGCCAACATCTGCAAGATGACGGAGGCCAGGTTGGTGCGCAGGATCTCGGGATCGGTAAAGGCCGGACGGCCGTTGAAATCCTCTTCCGAGTAGAGGCGGATACAAATACCGTCCGCCACCCGGCCGCAACGCCCTTTACGCTGGTTGGCACTGGCCTGGGAGACAGGCTCTATGGGCAGGCGCTGCACCTTGGTGCGCCAGGAGTAACGGCTGATGCGGGCGGTGCCCGGATCGATCACATAGCGGATGCCCGGCACCGTCAGCGAGGTTTCCGCCACGTTGGTGGCCAGCACTATGCGCCGCCCGGCATGTTGCTGGAACACCTTGTTCTGCTCGGCGTTGGAGAGGCGGGCGTAGAGCGGCAGCACCTCGGTGTCGCGCAGGTTGAGCTTGCGCAGGGCGTCGGTGGTGTCACGAATTTCCCGCTCGCCGTTCATGAAGATGAGGATGTCCCCCAGCCCCTCTCGGGCCAGCTCTTCGACTGCATCGAAGATGCCCTGCAGCTCGTCGCGCTCCTCCAGCCCCTCGCTCTTGTCGCTGCTTTTTTTATCAACAAACAGGGGGCGGTAGCGCACCTCCACCGGATAGGTACGGCCTGAGACTTCGATGATGGGCGCCTGGTTGAAATGGCGGGAGAAACGCTGGGGATCTATGGTGGCCGAGGTGATGATCACCTTGAGATCCGGGCGCCTTGGCAGCAGCTGCTTGAGATAGCCCAGGATGAAGTCGATGTTGAGGCTGCGCTCGTGAGCCTCATCGATGATGATGGTGTCGTACTGGGTCAGCATGCGGTCGTGCTGGATCTCCGCCAGCAGGATACCGTCTGTCATCAGCTTGATATGGGTCTGCTCGCTCACCTGATCGGTAAAGCGCACCTTGTAGCCCACGTACTGGCCGAGCTCTGACTCCATCTCTTCCGCGATACGGGCCGCTACCGTGCGGGCCGCGAGGCGCCGCGGCTGGGTGTGGCCTATATAGCCCTTGACCCCGCGCCCGAGCGAGAGACAAATCTTGGGGATCTGGGTGGTCTTGCCCGAGCCGGTTTCCCCGGCGATGATCACCACCTGGTGTTCACTGATCGCCTTTGCTATCTCCGCCTGCTTCTGGCTGACCGGCAGGTTGTCCGGGTAAGTGACCCTGGGCACGCCCGCCAGGCGGGATTGATAGCGCGATTCGGCCACCGCCAGATCGGCTTCGATGGTCTCCAGCATGGCGGTCTGTTTGCCCTCAGGCAATTTCTTGATCCCGTGCAGGCGACTGGAAAGGCGACGGGCATCGAGATTCATGCAGGCAGAGAGACGGCGGCGCAGCGCCTCGATAGAGAGAGACAAGGTAGGAATTCCTTAAATAAGTGCCCAGAGGGGCCATATCGATAAGCTGGGAGCGATCCTAAAGAGCGAGCGGGGGCGGTGCAAGCCTTAAAGCGGCACCGGCAAGGTTCTATGGCGCTGCGGGCAATAAAAAGAGCAGGCCCCCGGCCTGCTCCCGATGATCCGGCAAAACCGGATCAAACCCTGGCCTGATGCACGAAGCAAGTACCAAGCTGGGCGTGAATGGCCTGCATCACGTTGTGGCGGCTGATCACCCCGAGCAGACGACCCTCCTCCACCACGGGATAGATCTTCGGCTTTTGGCCCATCATCATCTCCGCCAGATCCAGGATGCTGGTGTCTGGCCCCACGGCCAGCACCTCCTTGCGCATCACATCCTTGACCTGGGCCACCTGCTCGCAGTGATAGGCCTCTTTCAACATGACGGCAATGCAATCCTGCTCGGACACCCAGCCAATCAGGTGCCCCAGGCTGTCCACCACGGGGCCGCCGAGCTGATGACTGTTGAGAAACTTGGTGACCGCATTTTGCACCATCATGTCCGCGCTGAACGTGATGGGCTTGGTCTGCATATAATCCCTTGCCTTGAGTGATTCCATGACGCTTCCCCCGACAGGCCTCCCGACGGGAGGCGCGAGCCAGGCACTATGCCCGGCTCACTCCAAGCATAGCTGGTGCCTATCAGGAGATGGATTGCAGCAGCAGCAGCAGCTCGTTCTGGCTGTGGCAGTCGGTCTTCTTGAACACCCCCTTGAGGGTGGAGCGCACTGTTTCCACTTTGACACCGCGCAGTTCGGCGATGTCGTTGCTGCTGTAGCCCTTGCTCATCAGCACCAGCAGCTCCTTCTCGCCAATGGTGAGGGGATAGAGGCTGGCCAGCGCCTCTATGTCCGGGTTGAAGGAGTGCTCGGGATCGCGCAATACCACTTCCACATAGCGCTCGAAGCGGCTGAGGCCGCTCATCAGGGTGCACTGGATCAGCAGGGGCCTGAGATTGGACTGACGGGGAATGGACATATAGGCGCTGGCGCCTGGCAGCAAATAGGCAAAGCCATTCAAGGTCTCCTTGAGCTGACGTTGCTGCTCCTTATTTTGCAAAGAGAAAATACCATTGACCGCCCGCAGCTCGACGTTTTCATCGGCGATGCGGTTGAACGCCACATTGGAATAATGAATATGCCCCTTGTCATCTATGATGGCGCTGGGCTTATTATGGTTTTTCACCAGTTGCTGCAGCTGATAGTTCTGGGTTTCCAGGGCCAGCAGGTTCCAATAATGCTGGCTCCAGGCGGCCAGACCAGAATAGATCTCTGTCAAGGAGCTGAGATCCCGGCTGCTGAAGTCATCCTGAGCGGCGCCGCGGTAACTGCACAGGGTGCTGAGACCTCGCCCCTTCACCCGACAGACGCCGCCCGCCGCAAACTGGGCACCGAAGCTGGCCAGCAGCCCCACCGAGCTGGAGATGGTATTGGCGCTGACGATCCCCTGGCAGCCCTTGTCCAGATAATGATTGAACCACACATCCTGGCGATGGTGTTGCACATAAAATTGCTGCTGGGCCTCGGTCAAGCCGCTGGAAAAGAGCTTTATTCCGTCGCTCTTGTCATCATCCCGCAATAAAAACAGGGATGAACTGCCGGACAGGTCGGCGCGAAATTGGTCCACCACCAACTTAATGTCAGAATCATTAATACCGCACTCGTATAACTGGCTGATATAGGGCGATATCCTTTCTTTCTCTAATGCCTTCACACCCGAACTCCTAATTCTTATTTTTATTGAAGTGGCATCTTACTCCGCAATGAGATACTCGAAAAGTAGTCAAATGAACAAAGGCTTTATGAGCATTTCATAAATAGTTATAAGAAAGCCTCCCTCGATGAGGGCAGTGAAAATGTTTAAATCCGGGCTCAGGTTTTCCGCTTTTTTGGTCGTTATGGAAAAGCGTTATTTGCCCGGCTCCTGTCTATCCTCCCCCTTTGCCTCTTTTCCCATGACGTCCCTTGCGCGGCCGCTCTGTCACGACCAGACAGCTGCCCACAGTGCCGCGATCGCACTCCTCCATAGAAAAGCGTCATACGGATTCCATTTTCATCAAATGTTGCTTTTTGGTGTATTTGTTGTTTCCATTTTGGACTTGCATCGATATTGTATATACAAATTAGGTCATCAAGGGAGTTGAACCATGTGGATCACAAGGAGAGGAAATGGAACCTGAACACGCACTTACCGCCCCTGCCCGCTCAGGGGCTGGCATCAAACTGCTGCTGACCAGTGTGCTCGGCATCGCCATCTTTTTCGTGCCCTTCGAGCTCGCGGGCCGCAGCACCATACTGGTGGATCACCTAGCGGGCTTCCTGATGGCGCAGCGCCCGCTCGCCCTGGGGCTGATCCTGCTGCTGATCGCCTATGGTGCCATCAGCCCGCTGCTGGATGGTCGCTGGCGCGCCCGCCCCATCGACAGACTGCTGAGCCTGTTCAAGCTGCTCGGGCTGGGGCTGGCCATCATGTATGTGGCCGATTGGGGCCCCGCCTGGCTGATGACGCCGGATCGCCTGCCCTTCCTCTTTGACAAGCTGGCCATGTCGGTGGGCCTCATAGTGCCCATAGGCGCCATGGCCCTCACCTTCCTGCTCGGCTTCGGCCTGCTGGAGCTCATCGGCGTGCTGATGCAACCGGTGATGCGCCCACTCTGGCGCACCCCGGGCCACTCCGCCATCGATGCGGTCGCCTCCTTCGTCGGCAGCTACTCGGTGGGCCTGCTCATCACCAACCGGGTCTTCCTCGCGGGCAAGTACACGGTACGGGAAGCTGTCATCATCGCCACCGGCTTCTCCACCGTCTCCGCCGCCTTCATGATCATAGTGGCCAAGACCCTCAACCTGATGGGGCACTGGAACTTCTACTTCTGGTCCACCCTGGTCATCACCTTCGTCATCACCGCCATCCTGGCGCGGGTTCCCCCCATCAGCACCATGGCGCACCAGGGCGAGACCGACGAGCCGCTGCCGGAGGGCATGAGCCGCTGGCAAGCGGCGCTGGCCTCCGGGCTCACCCAGTCCAGCCAGGCGGATCCCGTGCTGCGGCAGTTGCAGGACAACCTCAAGGATGGCCTCTACATGGCCGCCGCCGTGGTGCCCACCATCTTGTCCGTCGGCCTGCTGGGGCTGCTGCTGGCCCAGCACACGCCGCTGTTTGATCTGCTGGGCTGGCTGCTGTGGCCCCTCACCTGGCTGCTGGACTTGGGAGAGCCGCTGGAGACCGCAAGAGCGCTCTCGGCTGGCTTGGCGGAGATGTTCCTGCCCGCCATTCTGCTCAAGGATGCGGATCTGCTGGTGCGCTATGTGACCGCCGTGGTCTCGGTGAGTTCTGTGCTCTTCTTCTCCGCCTCCATCCCCTGCATCCTGGCCACCAAGATCCCGGTGAGCCTGGGGCAGCTGGTGGTGATCTGGCTGCTGCGCACCCTGCTTGGCATCCTGCTGGCGGCCCTGTGCGGCCGGCTGGCCATGGCGATGGGCTGGCTCAGCTAGGTTGACGTGATATCAAATAAACAAAGCGCCATCAGGCGCTTTGTTTATTTATGGGGTTGGGCACCGTTACCGCCTCGGCGACCCGTCATTCGAGCCATTGACGCAGGGTCAGCGTGGCAAGATCCACGAAGGCGCGCAACCTGGGGGCCATGAAGCGCTGCCTGGGATAGACGATATGGATGGGATCCGCCTTGCCATGCCATTCGGGCAGGACAGGCACCAGTCTCCCCTCTTCGCAGGCCTGGCGACACAGGTAGGAGGGCAACAGTGCCACCCCACCGCCAGCCTGCACCATGGTCATGATCAGGCCGACATCGTTGATCAGTGTCTGCCGGGCTAAAGAAACGGTCACACTGTTGGCGGCCCCGTCGTGAAGTACCCAGGCCTCCTTGCCCAGTGGCGTGAACTGCAGGCAGGCATGCTGTCGCAGCGCCTGAGGTGCATCTGGCACCCCGGCGCTGGCAAGGTAATCCGGGCTGGCAAACAGGGCCCAGCGCGCTATGCCCACCTGCTTGGCGATCAGGGTCGAGTCCTTGAGAAGGCCGGTACGAATGGCGACATCGACCCCCTCGGCGACCAGATCCACGTAGCGGTTCATCAGCACCAGCTCCACATCGACCTTGGGCCACTGGCTGCGCATCTGCCCCAGGATGGACGACAGGATCTGGTTGCCGATATCCACGGGAGCCGTGATGCGCAGCAGCCCGCAGGGCTCTTCCCGCGCCTCGGTCACCGCCGCCTCGGCGTCAAGCACATGCACCAGGCCGGCCGAGGCGTGGTCGTAATAGATCTGTCCGGCATCGGTCAGGTGCAACCTGCGGGTGGTCCGCTGCAAGAGGGTGACGCCCAGACGCTTCTCCAGCATGGCCACCCGATGGCTGACGGTGGAGGTCGGCAGCCCCAGCAGACGCGCCGCCGCGCTGAAGCTGCCCGCTTGCACGACCTTGACGAATACGACGACCTGATTGAAGTCCATCTTCCAACTCATTAGAAAGTGTTTTCTTATTTAACCATCTAGTCCGGTAAATGACTACTTTCTACACTGTCTCCATTGATCCAACGGAGGCATTGAGATGAAAGAACTGGCATTTATCAAGCGCAGCAACGAGAGGCATTGGGTCGGCGATGGCTTCCCTGTCAGGAGCATCTTCTCCTACAACGACATCGCCGAAGAGATGTCCCCCTTCCTGCTGATGGACCATGCAGGCCCGGCCAATTTCCCGGCTACCACCCATCAACTCGGCGTCGGCCAGCACCCTCACCGCGGGTTCGAAACGGTGACTATCGTCTATGAGGGCGGCGTCTCCCACAGAGACTCCTCGGGGGGCGGCGGCACCATAGGTCCGGGTGACGTGCAGTGGATGACGGCCGCATCCGGCCTTATCCACGAGGAGTACCACAGCCCGGCATTTGCCAGGACGGGCGGCGCCTTCGAGATGGTGCAGTTGTGGGTAAACTTGCCCGCCAAAGAGAAGATGACGGCTCCTGGCTACCAGGGCATCACCGCCAACGAGATCCCTCGGGTGGCGCTGCCAGAGGGCGCAGGGGAGGCTCGCATCATCGCCGGGCAGCTCGGCGATACCTGCGGCCCTGCCCGCACCTTCACCCCGATGAACGTCTGGGACATGCGTCTGAAGGCCCATCACCAGGTGACGCTCGAACTGCCGGAAGGGCACACCACGGCGCTGTTTGTGCTCAAAGGCGCCATTCGCCTCGGCAGCCGCCACCCGGTCCGCACCGCCGAGCTGGCAGTCATGGAACGCCGCGGCAGCCAGCTGGTGCTGGATGTCGAGGAAGATACGACGCTGCTGCTGCTCAATGGCGCCCCCCTCAATGAACCCATAGTCGGTCACGGCCCCTTCGTGATGAACACCCAGGAAGAGATAGTGCAGGCCATCAATGACTACAACAGTGGCCGTTTCGGCCAGATAGGACGCTGAACCTCGGGCCGGCAACAGGAACGCATGCTGCACAAGCAGACAATGCGCCCAGGTGCTGACCCGCTGAAAACCATCGACCGACAGCCGTTGATCGAGCGCGCCGCAAGGCGCTGCAACATAACGAAGTGCTGGATCCCCAGCGTTAACTCCTTTGCCCACAGATCAGGAGAAAAATCATGAACAAACCCTACGTCAAACTCGACAAGAACAAGGCTGCCGTACTGCTGGTGGATCACCAGGCAGGGCTGTCTTCGCTGGTCCGTGATATAGAGCCGGACAAGTTTCGCAACAACGTGCTGGCGCTGGCCGCGCTGGCCAAGTACTTCGAGCTGCCGACCATACTGACCACCAGTTTCGAAAACGGGCCCAACGGCCCGCTGATGACAGAGCTCAAGGAGACCTTCCCGGACGCCCCTTACATTGCCCGCCCCGGACAGATCAACGCCTGGGATAACGAGGAGTTCGTCAAGGCGGTCAAGGCCACCGGCAAGAAGCAGCTGATCATCGCCGGCATAGTCACCGAGGTATGCGTGGCATTCCCGGCCCTGTCTGCCCTCGAGGAAGGGTACGAGGTGTTTGTCATCACAGATGCCTCCGGGACCTTCAATGAGATCACCCGTCACTCGGCCTGGGATCGGATGTCATCCGCCGGGGCGCAGCTGATGACCTGGTTTGGGGCCGCCTGTGAACTGCACCGCGACTGGCGCAATGACGTGGAAGGCCTGGGTACCCTGTTCGCCAACCACATTCCCGACTATCGCAATCTGATCAACAGCTACACCGCAGTCCAGAGCAACAAGTAATACACGCCTGCCCCGGGAAACCGGGGAACGGAAAAAACAAAACGCAGCTGACAGGATGGGAACCCGGTCAGCTGCGTCATCGCCATGGATGATGGCCTCTAGATTTGAAAGGCGTTCAGCCCTTAGAAGGGCATCTTGAAGCCAGGGGGCAGTTGCATGCCACCGGTCAGCTCGCCCATCTTACTCTTGTTCTGCTCTTCCACCCGGCGCACGGCGTCGTTGACGGCGGCGGCGACCAGATCTTCCAGCATCTCCTTGTCATCTTCCATCAGGCTGGGATCGATCTCGATACGGCGCACGCTGTGGCTGCCGGCCATGGTGACCTTGACCATGCCAGCGCCGGCTTCGCCGACGACTTCCATCTGAGCCAGCTGCTCTTGCATCTTCTGCATGCGCTCTTGCATCTGTTGGGCCTGTTTCATCAGGTTACCCATTCCACCTTTACCAAACATAGGTCGTCTCTCGTCTTGAAATCCGGCATCCAGCGCCGGGCTGTGGGCTTGTTCTACCCCGGATATGGGGGCAGCCAAAAGATTTTTCAACCGGAACTCGAGTCCCGGCATGGGATTTAACTCATAGCGCTCAACGGCTCAGGGGCTCGATGCTCTCGGGATGGAGCACGGCGCCGAATCGCTGCTGCAGGAACTGCACATTGGGATCGTCCGCCAGATCCCGGCTCACCTGCTCACGTACCCCCAGATAGAGGCGATGCTCGATCTCGAGCGGCGTCTCCCGCGCCGGATCCGTGCCCAGGGTCACCTCGACACGCACCGGCTGACCCACCGTCTGCCCCAATTCTGGGCCTATGATCTCGGCCAGATCGGCCAAAGCTCTATCGCTGACCAGGTGGCGCTGCTCTGGCTTGAGCACCAGGGACACCAAGTCCCCCTTCCGGGTCATCACAGAGTTGATGGCGAGCTGACGCAACCGGCCACCGACCCCGGTACGGGCGATGAGCTCGGCCCAAGCGTCGCCGCAATTGACCAGCAGAGAGGAGGGGATCAGGCGGGTGACCTCCTCCCCCTCATCCGGCTGGGCGTCGCTCTCCAGCTCATCCCAGTCGATGGTCTCCATCACCTGAGCCGCCGTTGGCTGCACGTTTTCGGGCACGGCAAGGGGCGTCGTAACTGGCGCTGCGGCGACGGGGGCAGCGGCGGCCCTGGCGGGTGCGCCGTCCAGATCCCAGGGGGGCAAGTCATCCGAGGCGGGACTGGCCTTTTGCGGAGCACTCGGCCTTGGCGCCAACGCTTGCGCTGCGGGAGCGCTGACCGGCCCGTCGCCGAAGCCCTGATTCAGATATTCCTCGTAATCGCTGCCGCTGTCGTCATAGGCCTCGAGGGGCGGCAGATCCTCATAGCCCGTCATGGGCCCGGCATAGGCGGGCGCCGCAGCGGCCTGCCTGGCAGGTACCGAAGGCGCTGGCGCCACAGGTTGCACGGCGGGAATGGCCAGGGGCGCAGCCGGTTTGCTCGGCGTCGCCCTGGGGGGCACAGAGCTGGTCGCCGCCCCGCCGTCGCCCCGCAACCGGCTGCGCAGCAGATTGCGCTTGCCCAGCAGGCTCTGCATGCTGGAGGCCGCCGAGGGGGCAGCTTCGGGTTCAGGGGCTATGGCAGGAGCCGCCGTCGGCAGGGTCTCCTCATGGGAGGATGCCGGCTGCTCGGGTTCAAGGGGCTGTGCTTCCACTGCCTGGGGCGCGCCACCAGTCTGAGGCTCTGGCTGCATCGGCTGCGCCTCGTACCCCATCCGCTGCGCCTCTTCTAGCAGCTCATGCTGCTCGGCAAAGAGAATCGCGTTTGATTCATCGTCGCCGGAAGCCGGCTCATCGGCCTGCACCGCGAAGAGCGGCGCTGTCGGCGTCAGGGCTGCGGGCGCAGCCGTGCTGGCCGTCATCGCGGCCTGATGCGGGGCTGGCTCAGCCCCTGACGGCTTTCCCGGCAGGGTCGATACGGCCTCCCTCCCCGCCCCGGGCAGTGCGCCCATGGAAACGGGCAAGGCGCTCAGATTGGCGGGATGCACCGCCTCGCGGCGCGGCGAGAAGGCCAGCATCCGCAGGCAGGTCATCTCCAGCGCGGTGCGGCCATCGGGCGCCCAGGGCAGGTCCTTGCGCCCCCCCAGCACTATCTGGTAGCAGAGCTGCACCTCTTCCGGGCTCATGGCCCCCGCCAGTTGCAGCAGAGCATCCGCATCCGCCCCCTGCTCCTGCACGCTGGCAGGGAGCAGCTGGGCCATGGCGACGCGATGGAGCAAGGCTTCCAGCTCGGCGTGGAGCTGATCGAAGTCCGGCCCCAGGGTGGCGATTTCGGTGATCTTGGCCATGGTGGCCGGGGCATCCTGGCGCAGTATGGCCTCCAGCAACTGGTGCAGGTGGTGATGGTCGAGGGTGCCCAGCATGGTCAGCACGCTGTCGAGACGCACGCTGCCATTGCCGTGGGCCAGCGCCTGATCGGTGAGGCTCAGGGCATCGCGCATGCTGCCGTCGGCCGCCTTGGCCAGGGCCAGCAGGGCGCGGGGCTCGAACGGCTGACCTTCCTGATCCAGCACCCACTCCAGCTGCTTGGCGATCTGGCTCTGATCCAGGCTTTTGAGGTGGAACTGGAGGCAGCGGGACAAGATGGTGATGGGGAGTTTCTGCGGGTCAGTGGTGGCCAGCAGGAACTTCACATAGGGGGGCGGCTCTTCCAGGGTTTTGAGCAGCGCATTGAAGCTGTGGCGCGACAGCATGTGCACCTCATCGATGAGATACACCTTGAAGCGGCCGCGGGCCGGGCGGTACTGCACGTTGTCGAGCAGCTCGCGGGTGTCTTCCACCTTGGTGCGCGAGGCCGCATCGATCTCCAGCAGATCGACGAAGTTGCCCTGATCGATCTCGCGGCAGGTGTCGCATACGCCGCACGGGTGGCTGCTGATCCCCTGCTCGCAGTTGAGGCTCTTGGCCAGGATGCGGGCTATGGTGGTCTTGCCGACCCCGCGGGTGCCGCTCAGCAGGTAGGCGTGATGCAGCCGTCCCTGATCCAGGGCATTGGTCAAGGCGGTCAGCACATGTTGCTGGCCAACCACTTGTTCAAACGTATGGGGGCGCCATTTACGCGCCAGAACCTGATAGCTCATAGATCTCGATGCTGGAAAACGAGGCATTGAGGCAGGATGCTAACACAAATGCAGGGCGGGCTGTATGGGCTATCGGCCGCCGTGGGAGGGATCGCTTGATTTTCAAACCGGTGCCCATTCAGGCACCGGTTCGGGGCATTGGCGGGTTGACGAGGCCCGCCTGCCAAGGGGGCTTACTCGCCCGCGAGTTCCACCAGCGAGACCACCTTGACGCCAGCGGCGGTCAGGCGGGCATCACCGCCCAGCGACGGCAGGGAGATGATGAAGGCCGCATCGGCAACGATACCGCCGGCGCGGCGAATGAGCTTGACGGTGGCATCGACGGTGCCGCCGGTTGCCAGCAGATCGTCCACCACCAGCACCTTGTCACCGGGCACTATGGCGTCGGTGTGCAGTTGCAGGGTGTCGGTGCCGTACTCGAGGGCATAGGACTCTTCGATGATGGCGCGGGGCAGCTTGCCCGGCTTGCGAACCGGCACGAAGCCCAATCCCATGGCGAAGGCCACAGGGGCGCCGAAGATGAAACCGCGGGCCTCGGTGCCGACGATCTTGGTGATCCCTTGATCACGATAATGCTCGGCCAGCAGATCTATGGTGGCCTTGAAGGCCTCGGCGTTCTCGATCAGGCTGGTGATGTCGCGAAACAGTATGCCCGGCTTCGGATAGTCGGGAATGGTCTTGATGCTCGCTTCGATAAACTTCAGGGTATCCGGATTCATTATTTGACCGCTTATTTTTGAGCCCAGGCGTGGCGTCTCTTGCGCTGCCCGCCAGCGGGCAATAAAAAGGCCCGTCATGCAAAAAATGACAGGCCGACTCCATAGCATTATTGCCGCAATAGCTTAGGGATTTCACTTCTCCATTGCAACTGGCTCCAGCACCGGCAGACGCATTAACCAGGTGAGCAGGATCACCATTATGACAACCAGCAGCAGCCTCACCCAGGGCAGCGGCACCACCAGCAGCGACACCGAGAAGGAGAGCAGGATGAAGACAATGGCACGGCGCCGGGCATGGCGCCGAATGCCGCGATATTGCTGCCAGTCATGGATGGGGGGCCCGAACCAGGGGTGCGCCAGCAGCCAGCGGTGAAAACGGGGTGACGAGCGGGCAAAGAGGGCCGCCGCCAGCAACATGAAGGGGGTGGTCGGCAGCAGGGGCAGGACTATCCCGACTATCCCGGTGGCGAAGGCAAGCCAGCCCAGGGCCATCAGACACCAGCGTTTCATGGGTACTCCTCTGAATGCATCTCTGCCTTTAGCCTAACAGAGTTGGTCCGGAAGCTGGCAGCCTGGTCCATGCGGCGACAGTCGATTAGGCCCATCGAGTGGGCAGACGGCTGACAACGCCGCCCATTGCCACTACAATCTGCGCTCTTTTTCTCCCCTTGTCTTCGGAAGTAGCTATGCGCGTTATTTTGGCCCCCATGCAGGGGGTGCTGGATCACCTGATGCGGGAGGTTCTCACCTCCGTCAACGATTACGACCTCTGTGTCAGCGAGTTCATCCGGGTCGTCGATCAGCTGCTGCCCGCCAAGGTGTTCTATCGCCTCTGCCCCGAACTCAAGCAGGATGGCAAGACCCGTGCCGGCACCCCGGTGCGGGTGCAACTGCTGGGCCAGCACCCCGAATGGCTCGCCGAAAACGCAGTGCGAGCCATCGAGCTCGGCTCTCCCGGGGTCGATCTCAACTTCGGCTGCCCCGCCCCCACGGTCAACAAGAGCAAGGGGGGCGCCGTGCTGCTCAAGGAGCCAGAGACCGTCTATCGCATCGTCAAGGCGGTGCGCGAAGCCGTCCCTGCCCACCTGCCGGTGAGCGCCAAGATCCGCCTGGGTTACGATGACAAGGAGCTCTATATGGACAACGCCCAGGCGGTCTTCCAGGGGGGCGCCAACGAGCTCGCAGTCCATGCCCGCACCAAGCGCGAAGGCTACAAGGCGCCAGCGCACTGGGAATACGTGGATCTCATCCGCCGCGCCCTGCCCATTCCGGTGACCGCCAATGGCGAGATCTGGGATCACAAGGATGCCCTCGCCTGCGCCAGCGTCTCCGGCTGCGACGCCCTCATGGTGGGCCGCGGCGCCATCTCCCTGCCCAATCTGGCCAACGTGATGAAAACCGGCTGCCCGCACATGAGCTGGGCCGAGGTGTTGCAACTGATGGTGAGCTACACAGAGCAGGATCTGGCGAGCGACAAGGCCGACTACTACCCCAGCCGCATCAAGCAGTGGTTTAGCTACCTCAAGCGTGAATATCCCCAGGCAGCGGTACTTTTTCAGGATATTCGTCTGCATAAGGAGACGGGACCTATCCGGGATGCCTTGCTGCAAGCCGCGAAAACTGTGAGCTAACCGACCTTTACTTGACTCATGTCATCTTGATAATCAACACGCCTCCCTATACTGGCCGAGTTTTATCACTCGTCTTTGGGGGCTGTTGTGTGTGAAGTGACGCAAGCCCGGTTGGCCGAATGGCGTGAGCGCCTGCTGACCGATTGGGCGCAAACAAGAGAAGAGCTGATTGCTCAGCTCAAGGCCTGTCGTCGTGACGACTGGGCCCAAAAAGTGGGAAGCTGCGAGCGGGATCAACTGGTGGATCTGACCAGTCGCCTCGACTTGCCCAAGGTGGAGCTGAGCGTGGCACGGCTGAAACGCCTCGACGCGGCGCTCTGCCAGATGGAACTGGGTCTCTATGGCCTCTGCTCCGATTGCGAGGAGCCGCTTGCCATCGATCAGCTGGATCAGGATCCCAGCCTGCAACGCTGCCCGCGCTGCGAAACCCGTTATCGCAAGGGATTCCACGCCCACGAACTCTGATGGGGGCACCCTCAGTGCCCGCCATTTATCTGTGACTCCTCTCCCCGCTTCCTTTACCCGCCATAGGTGATCCCCGGCGCCAGGGGCGCTCATGCCTGTTCGCCCGGCTGGCCGGACTGCAACGGACACAAAAAAAGGGAAGTCATTGACTCCCCTTTTCGGTGCGGCTTCCCGACAAGTTACTGGGCCAGCAGATGCCCCACCAGCTCATGACGCCAGCCTTGCAGCAGCATGGGCTTGTCGGCGCGTGCCCGCTCCTCGACACTCATCCGCCAGCTCCAGGTGAAGTACTGGTGGATGATCTTCTTGCTGGCAACGAGCTCAGGCGGAATATTGCTGGCCTTGGCCTTCTCTTCCACCATGGCCTTGATGCGCTTGAGCTCGGCCTTGTACTGGGGGAAGTCCACCAGTCGGCGAATGGGCTCGGGCCAGCCTTCGGGGTCGCTCTGCTGGGCCGCCGCGACTATGTCCAGCATTCGCTTGCCGTGGATCTTGATCTCGATGGGGGCCAGCCCCAGCTCGTTGAGATCCCGCAATGAAGTAGGCCGACGCTCCGCCACCTTGAACAGGTGCAGCTCCTTGACCACGAAGTTCAGAGCCAGATCCCGGCGCACCGCCTCTTGCTGGCGCCAGGCGGCCAGCTCGCGCAGAATGGCCAGCTCGCGCCGACCCAGCTGCCAGGCGTTGATGATCTCGAGGTAGGCCTGACGGGGATCGCTGCCCTGGGTCTTGCGGGCGGAGTGGTTCTGGCACTCCTGCTCGAACCAGGCAAACTTGCCGCTCTCGTGCAGCCTGGCCATCACCTTCTCGTAGAGGGGCATCAGGTAGAAGACATCCGCCGCCGCGTACTCGAGCTGGCGCGCGGTGAGCGGGCGGGCCAGCCAGTCGGTGCGGGCCTGATCCTTTTCCAGCTCCACGCCGAGGAACTCCTTGACCAGGGCGCCGAAGCCGACCGAGACGCCGTAACCCAGAAATGCCGTCGCGAGCTGGGTGTCGTGCATCTGGTTGGGCAGGTGGCCCGCCTGATGCTGGATGAGCTCCAGATCTTCACCCGAGGCGTGCAGTATGGCGATCTGCCCTGCCCGGCCGAGCCGCTGCCACAGCCCCGAAAGATCCAGGGTCAGGGGATCCAGCAAGGCGAGGCGTTCGCCGTCATAGATCTGGAACAGACCGAGCTGGGGATAGTAGGTACGGGTGCGAACGAATTCGGTATCTATGGCCAGGGGAACGTCGGCCAGGGAAGCGAGATACTGCTCCAGTTCGGCTTGCTGTGAAATGAGTTGATATTGCATCTTTGCCTGCACGTTGGTCGGGACCCAGAAAGAAAAAACCGTGGCATGACCCACGGTTTTGCATAACGACAGCGCTTGACTGCAGAGCAGTGCATGCCGGTTACTGCTTGGCAATCTCCTCGTCGCGCAGCACGCGCCGCAGGATCTTGCCCACATTGGTCTTGGGAAGTTCGTCGCGAAATTCTACCAGTTTCGGCACCTTATAGGCAGTCAGATGTTTGCGGCAGTGGGCAATTATCTCGTCCTCCGCCAGCTTTGCATCTTTCTTGACCACGAAGATTTTCACCAGCTCGCCGGAAACCGGGTTGGGCACACCGACGGCGGCCACTTCCAGCACCTTGGGATGGAGCGCCACCACGTCTTCAATCTCGTTCGGATAGACGTTGAAGCCGGAGACCAGGATCATGTCCTTCTTGCGATCGACGATCTTGAAGAAGCCCTGCTCGTCGCACACGGCGATGTCCCCGGTACAGAGCCAGCCATCCTGCATCACCTCAGCGGTCGCCTCGGGACGCTGCCAGTAGCCCGTCATCACCTGGGGGCCGCGCACCTGCATCTCGCCGGGGGCGCCCAGCTCGGTAATAACCTGCCCCTTGTCATCCACCAGCCGGATCTCGGTGGAGCAGACCGGCAGACCGATGGAGCCGTTGTAATCCACCAGATCGTAGGGGCAGACGCTCACCAGGGGTGAACACTCGGTCAGGCCATAGCCTTCCAGCAGCGGGGTATGGGTCAGCGCCTTCCACTGCTCGGCCACCGCGCGCTGTACCGCCATGCCGCCGCCTATGGTGAGCTTCAGGCGGGAGAAGTCCATGCTCTGGAACTCGCCGTTGTTGACCAGGGCATTGAACAGGGTGTTGACCCCTGTGATGCAGGTGAAGGGGTACTTCTTGATCTCTTTGACAAAGCCCGGGATGTCGCGGGGATTGCTGATGAGCAGGTTGTAGCCACCCAGGCGCATGAACAGCAGGCAGTTCACCGTCAGGGCGAAGACGTGGTAGAGCGGCAGCGCCGTGACCACGAACTCCTTGCCCCGCTCCAGCACGGGACCATAAACACCGAGGCACTGCTCCACGTTCGCAATCATGTTGCGGTGAGTCAGCATGGCCCCCTTGGAGAGGCCCGTGGTGCCGCCTGTGTATTGCAGGAAGGCGATGTCCTGGTTGCTGATCTCCGGCTTGATGTACTGCAGGTAGCGCCCCTTGGCCAGTGCCTGGCGCATGGTGCTGGCGTGGGGGAGGTTGTATTTGGGCACCAGCTTCTTGACGTACTTGACCACGAAGTTGACCAGGGAGCCCTTGGCCAGGCCGAGGTTGTCCCCCATGCGGGTCAGGATCACGTGCTTGACCGGGGTGTCGTGCACCACTTTTTCCAGGGTATGGGCGAAGTTGGAGACGATGACGATGGCCTTGGCGCCGGAGTCTTTGAGCTGGTGCTCCAGCTCGCGCGGGGTATAGAGGGGGTTGACGTTGACCACCGTCATGCCGGCCCGCAGTATGCCGAACACGGCGATGGGGTATTGCAGCAGGTTTGGCATCATCACCGCCACCCTGTCGCCCTTGCCGAGCTTGAGCTCGTTTTGCAGGTAGGCGGCAAAGGCACGGGACTGCTCTTCCAGCCGGCGATAGGTAATGGTCTGCCCCATGTTGACGAAGGCGGGCTGGTCGGCAAACTGGGTCACCGACTCTTCAAACATCTCGACCAGGGAGCCGTATTGGTCTGGATTGATCTCGGCGGGCACCCCTTCTGGATAACGCTTCAGCCAGACTCTTTCCACGAACTTCTCCTGCATAACTAGCACCTGTGCGCTCACTGTGTTGCCTCCGTCCCTGTCACATCCATTTCAATCAGTTGTTTTAAGCTCATGCTCTAATGCCGCACATAGTTACATAAGGCAACATCGATTAACAGCAAATTAACAACGAGAAGTGTGAGGGAGAAAGCAAACCTGACATGATTCAAAGCCGGCGATCCTACCGGATCTGACAGAAATTTTCGATATAAACGGCGGTTTTTGCCGAATTTTCCATATGGAAGTGATGATTTCCCGCCACCTGTACCATTTCAATCTGGCCAAAGGCCGGCCCTCGCAACTGCCACTGCGTCAGCAGACTCGGGAACCCCTGTTCGCCACGGATAAAGAGCACAGGGCAGGCGATGGCCCGGATCAGCGCCTGGGCCTGGCCTTCGCTCATGCGCATGGGTGAGAGATCCCGCAGACGGGGATCACTGCGCCAATGCAGCCGCCCATCCCGCGCCTCCAGCTGGCGCTCGCAGATAAGGCGCGCCGCCGCCGGGGAGATATCAGCCACCTTGCAGCGGGCCGCCACCGCCTCGTCGAGGGAGGCAAACCCACTGGACGCTCGCTCGCGAGTACGGCTGCGATTGAGAATGGCCCGCCGCAGCTGGGCGGGCACCTCCTCATCGGGTTGGCTCAGCGGCCCCAGCCCCTCCAGCAGGATGAGCCGCACTATCTGCTCGGGGAAGACACCGGCATAGGCGCTGGCGATCAGGGCCCCGAGAGAGTGGCCGAGCAAGGTGAAGGGCTGCCAGCCCGCAGCCTGGGCAATCTGATGGAGATCGTCGAGCCAGTCGACGAAGACATAGGGGGTGGCTTTGTGATCCGAATGGCCGTGCCCCGGCAGATCGACGCAGACCAGGTGGCACTCAGCGAGATGGGGGGCAAGGGACAGGAAGCTGGCGCCGTTGTCGAGCCAGCCGTGCAGGGCAATGACCAGGGGTTTGCCCTGCCGGCCGTTATCCAGCAGGGCGATGCGCCGTCCGTCGGCCAGGGTGAGGAAGCGCTCTTCCATCGTCACCAGCGGGAGTAGTGGCGTCTTGGCCAGAAGGGATCATAGAAGGGGTCGTAGAAGTAGGGGTCCATGTAGCGGATCTCCACCTCCTTCACCGGCGGCCACAGCTTGCTGGCGGTGACCTTGAGCACAGAGAAACGATACTTGTGATCCCCTATCTGGCTGTCCACCGGCTTGTCCAGGATGCCGAGCACCGTCAGGCTGCGTCCCTTGGCATAGAGCGTCGGATCCACAAAACCCTTCATGACGGCCAGAAAACGCCCCGGGCTCTGTTCCGTCTGGGTCGGCACGCCGTTGGCTTTGAGCGGCAGGTAGACCACCTCGATGATGCTCTGATCCTGCTCGTTGTGCACCGCCGAGATGACGCCGCTCCAGCGCGCGGGCTTGCCCTCCATCCCCTGCAGGGCAGGTTGATAGGCCACCAGCTGGCTTTCCGGCTCATAGGCCAGCTCCTTGGGCACCGAGCTGCAGCCGACTAGCAGCAGCCCCGTCAGGCCCAGCATGATCACGCGTTTCATCATTTGCCTCTCCTTGTCCGCGCCGTCCACCTTCACTGACTGGCGTCGCGTCGCGGCTCGCCGTTGGATGTCACTCGCGACCCGGCAGTTTTTTCCAGGTCACCTTGTCGCGCAAATATACCGGTGTGGTCTGCTCCACAGCGACCGCCTCCCCCGCCAGCCAGGCGGCCCGAGCCAGTGGCAACATGTCGACCGCCGCCGGGAAGCGCACCTGGCTCACCGCCAGTTCGTCGGCCAGGGCGTTGAGCGTCTCGCCATAGGTTTCAAAACCGGTCCCGACGCAGCTCAAGCTGCCCGCCAGCTTGCCGCGCGCGTCAATCAGGGCAGCGGGATCGCTCACCACTTCCTCCCCCACTAGCTGCATGCGGCCATCACACAGCTCGTAGTGGCCAAAATAGACCTCGTTCATCCGCGCATCTATGGCGGTCAACACCCGCTCGGCGCCGTCGAGACGATGAGCCCCCTGGGCCATGGCAGCCAGGGTGGAGATGCCGATGAGCGGCACGCCGGCGCCAAAGGCGAGCCCCTGGGCCACGCTGATCCCGATGCGCACGCCGGTAAAGGAGCCCGGTCCACGCCCAAAGGCGATGGCGTCGAGCTCAGCCAACGATAGACCGGCCTCGTCTAACACAGCCTGAACCATGGGCAGGATTTTTTGGGTGTGATCCCGCGGCGCCTCTTCCCAACGGGAGAACAGCTTGTCGCCCACCAGCAGGGCGGCGGAGCAGGCTTCGGTGGCGGTATCAACGGCCAGGATCTTCAACTCGGTCATGGGTTCCAATCTCTATAAATCAGTCAATGACATAACGTGCAAGCGGGATCTGCTCACCCGTTTTCTTAACATGGCAAATCAGTCAATCGCTAGCCACCCGCCAGCATCGCAGGTCGAATGCCGAGCGCACCGGGTACGCGGTCTGTCAGGCCGCTCGGCAAAGCTTCCCAAGCTCTCCAGCTTCCGCATTCGGGGAAATAACCGACAGGCTCATTCGCCTCGGTCAAAGAAACTCCCCAACGACTCTAACTCCCGGGTGCGAGGGATGGCGGGCAGACTCTTGATGAAGGTGGCGCCATAGGGCTTGTTGACCATGCGCGGATCACAGATGACCAACACGCCGTGATCACTGCGATCACGAATGAGCCGCCCCACCCCCTGTTTCAAGGCAATCACCGCCTTGGGCAGCTGGAGCTCGGCGAAGGGATCTCCCCCCTTGAGCTTGCAGTCATCCACCCGCGCCTTGAGCAGCGGGTCGTCCGGGCTCGCAAAGGGTAGCTTGTCGATGATAACACAGGACAATGCCGCCCCTCGCACGTCTATCCCCTCCCAGAAACTGCTGGTAGCCACCAGCACGGCGCGCCCGTTCTCCACGAAGGTCTTGAGCAGCCGCTGCTTGTTATCCTCCCCCTGCAAGAGCACGGTGCGGCCGATTTCCCGGCGCAGCACCTCGGCCACCTGCCGCATCACCTGATGGCTGGTACAGAGGAAAAAACACCCCCCCGGCGTCTTGTTGATGAGGGGGATCATCAGATTGGCGAGCTGCTCGCCGCGCCCGAAGGCATTGGGCTCCGGCAGGAAGCGCGGCACGCACAGTCGCGCCTGCTCCGTATAGTCAAAGGGGCTGTCGAGGATAAGCTCGGCGCTGCCGGCGAGCCCCAGCTCCGCCTTGAAGTGATCGAAACGCATATCCACCGTCAGGGTGGCTGAGGTAAAGATCCAGGCCACCTCGGGCTTTTGCACCTCGGCGCCGAACCGCTCGGCCACCGACAAGGGGGTGAGATTGAGGGAGAAGTGCAGCCGGGAGCAGTCATACCAGTAGGAGAAACCGGTCTGGTTGACCGCCAACACCTCACCGAGGCGGGTGCGCAGTTCGCAGACTCGCTCGAAGGCGTGATCCAGCTGCTCGCCACGCCCAAGCGCCAGTTTGAGCACCTCGTAGCAGAGCCCGATGGCGTCGTTGAGACGGGCCAGGGCCTGGCCCCAGAGCGGCTGGCGCAGGATATCGCGGGTATTGCCACGCCCCCCGTCTATCCCGAAGGCGAGGCGCAAGTCCTGGCTCGCGATGGAGAGCCTGTCCGCCGCCTTGCCAAGTTGTCCCATGTCGTGGGCCTCGGCTCTATAGGCGAGCTGGATATCCTGCGCCAGATCCAGGATGGTGCGGCTGCCCACCGACTTGCCGAAATAGTTGGTGGCGATCTCCGGCAACTGGTGCGCCTCGTCGAACACATAGACTTGCGATTCGGGCACCAGCTCGCCAAATCCGGTGTCTTTCACCGCCATATCGGCGAAGAAGAGGTGATGATTGATCACCACCACCTGGGCATCCATGGCCCGGCGCCGGGCCACCACCAGATGGCAGTCGTCGTAATAGGGGCAGTCGCGACCGAGGCAGTTGTCGTTGGTGCTGGTGACGTGGGCGAGGATCTCGGCGTTCTCCTGCAGCCCCGGAATGTCCCCCACATCGCCGTTGTCGGTGGCGGTGGACCAGGACTTCACCTTGACCAGATCGCTGAGAATTTCGGGCTTTTGCAGGTGGGATTCGCTCAAGAGGCGGTTCATCCGCTCGATGCACAGGTAGTTGCTGCGCCCCTTGAGCAGGGCCACCGGCGGGGTGTAGGAGAGCGCGCCTGTGATGGTGGGGAGGTCCCGGTAGAAGAGCTGCTCCTGCAGGTTCTTTGAGCCAGTGCTTATCACCACCCGCTTGCCGGATTCCAGCGCCGGCACCAGATAGGCGTAAGTCTTGCCGGTGCCGGTGCCCGCCTCCACCAGCAGGCGGCCGCCGCCCTTGATGGCGCGCGCCACCGCTTCGGCCATCTCCAGTTGCGGCGCGCGGGCCTTGAAGCCCTCGATGTGGCTGGCCAGAGGGCCATCTGGCTTGAACAGGGTCTGGATGGTCAAAGGAGGGTCCCGCGCAAAAGCGGCCATTATGCCAAAAGCGTGGCGAAAGCGGGACTGATAATGCGTTCAGACGAAGAGATCGATCTGATGGTCCGGATCCGGCTTGTGATCATCTTCCTGCGCCTTAGGCTGATCACGCTTGGCCGGGTGATGCCCCTGCTGGTACTGCTGGGCGCCGCCGCCGTTGTCAGTGCCAATCTTGCGCAGCTGATGCTTCTGGCTGATTTGGGTCACCTCCCGCTTGATGTCGTCGGGGCTAGGGGTCGACGGTGCGCGCGGCAAGATGGGAAATAACAGGTCCTGGCTGGGCATGGTGATCACTCCTCAGGCTATCTTGATTAGTTATCGACCAGAAAACCGTTTTCTCCACTTTAATCGGGCAAATCACAATTTCAGGTTGCATTTTCTGTCAAGGCAGGTAGTTTAAATCAGGCGTCAACTACGACATCTTATTTGTAAAGGATTGATTACATGAAGTTCACCCTGCTGAAGACTCATCATCACCATCATCATCCCGACTAGTCTTTCAGGAGGTTGACTGCTGGAAGACACTTAACTGGTGACTTCCAAAAGGACCGCAAGATTCATGAACCCTCGGAAGCACACACTTCCGAGGGTTTTTTCGTTTTTGACTAGAAGGAAATCGAGCAATGGAAACACAACGTCTGCGCATCGCCATGCAAAAATCCGGTCGCCTGAGCCAGGACTCCCAGGCCCTGTTCAAGAGCTGCGGCCTCAAGATCAACCTGCGCGAGCAGCGCCTTATCGCCCACGTGGAGAACATGCCCATCGATATACTGCGAGTGCGTGATGACGACATCCCGGGGCTGGTGATGGAAGGGGTGGTCGACCTTGGCATCATAGGCGAGAACGTACTGGAAGAGGTGCAGCTCATTCGCGCCTCCCAGGATCTGCCCTATCAGGTCAAGACCCTCAAGCAGCTCGACTTCGGTGGCTGCCGCCTCTCCCTGGCGGTGCCGGAAGATGTCACCTACACAGGGCCGCAGAGTCTGGCTGGCAAGCGTATCGCCACCTCCTACCCCGGGCTGCTCAAGCGCTTCTTCGACGAGAAGGGGCTTAATTTCAAGAGCGTGATGCTGGGCGGCTCGGTGGAAGTGGCGCCCCGCGCAGGCCTCGCCGATGCCATCTGCGACCTGGTCTCCACCGGCGCTACCCTGGAGGCCAACGGCCTCAAAGAGGTGGAGGTGATCTACCGCTCCAAGGCGGTACTGGTGCAGGCCCCCAACCCCTTGAGTGAGGCCAAGCAGAAGCTCATCGACAAGTTGCTGCCTCGCATCCAGGGGATGCAGCAGGCCCGCGAGAGCAAGTACATCATGCTGCACGCCCCCAAGGACAAGCTCGATGCCATCACGGATCTGCTGCCGGGCGCCGAGCGCCCCACCATAATGCAGCTGGCCGGTGATACCAATCAGGTGGCCCTGCATGTCGTCTCCAGCGAGACCCTGTTCTGGGAAACCATGGAGCAGCTCAAGGCCCTCGGCGCCAGCTCCATCCTGGTGCTGCCCATCGAAAAGATGATGGAATAAGGAAGGGACATCATGCAGACCCTGATCTGGAAGACCCTCTCCCCCGCACAGCAGGCCGATGTGCTGACCCGGCCGGCGCTCAATGACGAGGCGGACATAGGTGCCGTGGTCAAGGAGATCATCGGCGCCGTGCGCAGCCGTGGCGACGACGCCCTGCGGGAACTCGGCCTGCGCTTCGAGCGCGCCCCCCGCGAACAGCTGCGCGTCAGCGAGGACGAAATTGAAGCTGCCTGCACGCGGCTGGATGACGGCATCAAGGGTGCCATTGAAGCGGCCATCGCCAACATTCGCACCTTCCACGCCGCGCAAGCGCAACCCGTGGTGCGGGTGGAGACCCAGCCCGGGGTGGTGTGCGAGCTGCGCACCCAGCCCATCAGCCGGGTCGGCCTCTATGTGCCGGGGGGCAGCGCGCCGCTCCCCTCCACAGTGATGATGCTGGCCATTCCGGCAAGCATCGCCGGTTGCCGCGAGGTGGTGCTCTGCACCCCGTCGCCCGCCAGCGACGAGATACTGTTTGCCGCCCGCGCCTGCGGGGTCGAGAAGGTGTTCGCCATCGGCGGCGCCCAGGCCATCGCCGCCATGGCCTACGGCACCCAGAGCATTCCCAAGGTGGACAAGATCTTCGGTCCGGGCAACGCCTACGTGACCGAAGCCAAGGGGCAAGTCTCCCGTGACTGGCGCGGCGCCGCCATCGACATGCCCGCCGGCCCCTCCGAGGTGCTGGTGATTGCCGACGAGAGCGCCAATCCTGCCTTCGTGGCCGCGGATCTGCTCTCCCAGGCCGAGCACGGCCCCGATAGCCAGGTGGTGCTGGTGACCACCTCGCCGCTCCTGGCCGACGCCATCGCAGGCGAGATCAAGGGCCAGCTTGCCCAGCTCAGCCGCCGCGACATCGCCGCCCGGGCGCTCGGCAGCAGCCTGGTGATCCTCTGCGACAATCTGGACGAGGCCTGCGCCATCTCCAACGCCTATGCGCCGGAGCACCTGATAGTGCAGACCCAAGCGCCCCGCGATCTGCTGGACAGACTCGAGAACGCCGGCTCCATCTTCTTGGGATCCTGGACGCCCGAGTCGGTCGGCGATTACGCCAGCGGCACCAACCACACCCTGCCCACCTACGGCTATGCCCGCACCTGCTCCAGCCTCGGGCTCGCGGATTACCAGCGCCGCTACACGGTGCAGGAGCTGAGTATCGAGGGGATCCAGGGCCTTGGCCCCATAGTCCAGCGCATCGCCGATGCGGAAGGGCTGGATGCCCATAAAAACGCCGTCACCCTCAGATTGAACGCACTTTCAAGCCAGCAGCAGAAGGATTTGTCATGAGCATCGCCAATCTGGCTCGCCGCGTGGTGCGGGCCCTCACCCCCTATCAATCCGCCCGTCGCATCGGTGGTCAGGGTCATGTCTGGCTCAATGCCAACGAGGCGCCGCTGGCCTACCCCTTCACCATCGAGGGCAACCGCCTCAATCGCTACCCCGAGTGCCAGCCGGCCGAGGTGGTCAACGGCTACGCCGCCTACGCCGGGGTCAATCCGGCTCAGGTGCTGGTGAGCCGCGGCGCCGACGAAGCCATCGAGCTGCTGATCCGCACCTTCTGCGAGGCGGGGGAGGATCAGATCCTCATCTGCCCCCCCACCTACGGCATGTACGCCATCAGCGCCGAGACCTGCGGCGTCGGCATCGTCGTGCAGCCGCTCACCGCCAGCCGTCAGCCGGACTGGCCCGCCATCGCGGATCGCCTCTCCGACGTGAAACTGGTGTTCCTCTGCTCCCCCAACAACCCCACCGGGGATCTGGTGGGCCGCAAGGGGCTCATCGCCTTGCTGGAGAAGGCCCGGGAGCGCGCCATCGTGGTGGTGGACGAGGCCTACATCGAGTTCTGCCCGGAAGGCTCAGTGGTGGATCTGCTGGACCAATACCCCAATCTGGTGGTGACTCGCACCCTCTCCAAGGCCTTTGCCCTGGCGGGGATCCGCTGCGGCTTTACCTTGGGCAATCCCGAGGTGATCACCATGCTGGCCAAGGTGATAGCCCCCTACCCTATCCCCGAGCCCATCGCCCAGATAGCGGCCCAGGCCCTCTCCCCCATGGGGCTGGCGCTGATGCAGGAGCGGGTGCAGGAGCTCAACAAGCAGAAGGCTCTCATCAAGGCCGAGCTGCTTCGGCTTGCCTGCGTGAAAGAGGTGTTCGAGGACAAGGGCAACTTCGTGCTGGTGCGCTTCACCGATGGCGCCGCCGTCTTTGCCGCCATGAAGGCCGCCGGCATCATCTTGCGTGATTTTTCCAGCAAACCGGGCCTGGACAACAGCATCCGCATCACCATCGGCTATCAGGGGGAGATGGACGCCGTCCTCGCCGTGCTGCGCGATCTATCGAACAGCACCCCCTCAGCCAGCAACCCGTCTGCCGCCAGCGTATAAGGAAGTAGCCAGATGAAGACCCCGTTTTTGTTTATCGACCGTGACGGCACCTTGATAGAAGAGCCGGTGACCGACAAGCAGGTGGACAGCCTCGCCAAGCTGCGCTTCGAGCCCATGGTGATCCCGGTGCTGCGCGAGCTGCAGGCCGCCGGATACGTGCTGGTGATGGTGACCAACCAGGATGGGCTGGGCACTGCCAGCCTGCCGCTGGAGAACTTCCAGCCCCCTCAGGATCTGATGATGCACCTCTTTGAATCCCAAGGGGTGAACTGGGAGCAGGTGCTGATCTGCCCCCACTTCCCCACCGACGGTTGCAGCTGCCGCAAGCCAAACCTCGGGTTGGTGAAGGAGTACCTCGCCTCGGGTCGTATCGACTTTGCCAACTCCTTCGTGATTGGCGACAGAGAGACAGATCTGCAGCTTGCCGAGAACATGGGCATCCGCGGCATTCGCTACCAGCCGCAGGATCACGACTGGCTTGCCATCCGTGATCAGCTGCTCTCCAAGGGGCGGGTGGCCGAGGTGGAGCGCTACACCAAGGAGACCCGCATCCAGGTGGCGGTGGACTTGGACAAGAGCGGCGGCAACCAGATTGCCACCGGCATCGGCTTCTTCGATCACATGCTGGATCAGATAGCCACTCACGCCGGGTTCCGCCTCAAGCTGAAGGTCAGCGGCGATCTGCACATCGACGATCACCACACGGTCGAAGATGTGGGGCTGGCCCTGGGTCAGGCCCTGCGTCAGGCCCTTGGCAACAAGCGCGGCATAGGTCGCTTCGGCTTCGTGCTGGCGATGGACGAGGTGCAGGCGGTGATCGATGGCCGCCCGCGCCATACCACCGATACCCCCTCCCTCACCGAGCTGGACGTGGCCACGGCGCTGGACTTGAGCGGCCGCCCCTACTTCGTGTTCGACTGCCCGAGCGGCTTTGGCCGCGACAGCGTGGGGGAGATGGCCACCGAGATGGTGCCCCACTTCTTCCGCTCCCTCTCGGACGCCATGGCCATCACCCTGCAGATGAAGGTGGGCAGCGGCAACACCCATCACCAGGTGGAGGCGCTGTTCAAGGGCTTTGGCCGCGCCCTGCGCCAGGCCATCCGGGTGAAAGGGAGCGAACTCCCCTCCAGCAAGGGGGTGCTGTGATGGGTTTGAGTAAGCAAAACCTCGTCATCATCGATACGGGCTGTGCGAACCTCGCCTCGGTGCGGATGGCGTTCGAACGCCTCGGCGCGGCGCCGCAGATCTCCTGCCAGGCCGCCGACATCGAGCAGGCAGACAAGCTGATCCTGCCCGGGGTGGGCACTGCGGTGGCCGCCATGAAAAACCTCAACGAACGGGGACTGGTGCCCCTTATTCGCGCCGCCAAGCAGCCCCTGCTGGGCTTTTGTCTCGGCATGCAGATGCTGGCACAGGCCTCCGAGGAGACCATGAGTGGCAGTGACGGATCGGATGAGGGCTTGATCGAGGGCCTCGGCATAGTGCCTGGCAGGATCCGGCTGATGGAGGTGGGCAATCTGCGCCTGCCCCACATGGGCTGGAACCAGATTGAGCACGATGAGACCCACCCGTTGCTGAGAGGGATCCGAAGCGGCAGCTACTTCTACTTCGTCCACTCCTACGCCCTGGAGGTGACAGAGGCGACCCTCGCTACCTGCGACTATGGCCAGCCCTTCACCGCCATCGTCGGCCGTGACAACTTCTTCGGCGCCCAATTCCACCCGGAGCGCTCAGGCAGTGCCGGTGCCCGTTTACTGCAAAACTTTCTGGAGCTGTAACAAGGATGATCATTCCCGCAATTGACCTCATCAATGGCCAGGTAGTCCGACTCTATCAGGGGGACTACGGCCAGAAGACCGCATACAGCAGCAGCCCTCAGGCCCGCTTCGACGACTATGTTGCCCAGGGGGCGGAGCAGCTGCACCTGGTGGATCTGGACGGCGCCAAGGATGCCAAAGCGCGCCAGCTCGCCCTCATCACCGAGCTGCTCGCCGTAACCCAGGCGCCGGTGCAGGTGGGCGGCGGGGTGCGCAGCGAGCAGGACGTGGCAGACCTCTTGGCCGCCGGCGCCAACCGGGTGGTGGTCGGCTCCACCGCCGTCAAGTCCCCGGATCTGGTGGCTAGCTGGATGGAAAAGTACGGCCCCGAGCGCATAGTGCTGGCGCTGGACGTCAATATCGATACCCAGGGCAATCGCCAGATTGCGGTGGCAGGTTGGCAGGAGAACAGCGGTGTGAGCCTTGAGGCGCTGATCGAGCGCTTCCTCCCCGCCGGGCTCAAGCACGTGCTCTGCACCGACATCAGCCGGGACGGGACCCTCTCGGGCAGCAACGTCGAGCTCTACCGGGATCTCTGCGCCCGTTACCCCAGCGTGGCGTTTCAGGCCTCAGGCGGTATCGGCGGCCTGGCCGACATAGAGGCGCTCAAGGACACTGGCGTCAGGGGGGTCATCCTCGGCCGCGCCCTGCTGGAGGGCAAGTTCGACGTGAAGCAGGCCATCGCCTGCTGGACTGCCCCCACCACAGAAGGAGGCAACTGATGCTGGCAAGACGAATCATCCCCTGTCTCGACGTCAAAGATGGCGTTGTGGTCAAGGGCGTGCAGTTTCGCAACCACGAGGTGATGGGCGGCATTGTCGAGCTGGCCCGCCGCTACGCCGAGGAGGGTGCCGACGAGCTGGTGTTCTACGACATCACCGCATCGAGCGACGCCCGCGTGGTGGACAAGAGCTGGGTGAGCCGGGTGGCGGAGGTCATCGACATCCCCTTCTGCGTCGCCGGCGGCATCAAGAGCGTGGAGGATGCCCGCCAGATCCTGGAGTTTGGTGCCGACAAGGTCTCCATCAACTCCCCGGCCCTGGCCGATCCCACCCTGATCACCCGACTGGCGGAGCGCTTCGGCGTGCAGTGCGTGGTGGTGGGCATCGACTCCTACTTCGATGCGGCGAGCGGCCAGTATCAGGTCAAGCAGTTCACCGGTGACGAGAGCCGCACCCGCACCACCAGCTGGACCACCCTGGAGTGGGTCAAGGAGGTGCAAAAGCGCGGCGCCGGCGAAATCGTGCTGAACGTGATGAACCAGGACGGCATGCGCCAGGGCTATGATCTCAAGCAGCTCAAGCTGGTACGGGCCGTCTGCAAGGTGCCGCTGATTGCCTCCGGTGGCGCCGGCACCATGGCACATTTCCTCGATGCTTTTACCCAGGCCGACGTGGACGGGGCCCTGGCGGCCTCCGTATTCCACAAGGGCCTTATCCCCATTCCCGAATTGAAACGCTGGCTGAAAAACGAAGGAGTCGCCATCCGTGAATAATCCCTTGATTGATCCCACCCTCATCGACCGCCTCGATTGGGCAAAATGTGACGGCATGATCCCCGCCATCGTCCAGCATGCCGTGAGCGGCGAGGTGCTGATGCAGGGCTTCATGACCCGCGAAGCCCTGGAGAAGACCCAGGCCACCGGCCAGGTCACCTTCTTCAGTCGCAGCAAGCAGCGCCTCTGGACCAAGGGTGAGAGCTCGGGCCATGTGCTCAAACTCGTGGCCATCAGCACCGACTGCGATCAGGACTCCCTGCTGGTCGCCGCCGATCCGGTCGGCCCCACCTGCCACCTGGGCACCCCTTCCTGCTTCGACGGTCACCCTGTGCCGCCGCTCGGCTTCCTCGCCGAGCTCGAGCAGATCCTGGCCTCGCGCAAGGGGGCAGACCCGGCTACCAGCTACACCGCCAGCCTGTACGGCAAGGGCACCAAGCGCATCGCCCAGAAGGTGGGTGAAGAGGGAGTGGAAGTAGCCCTGGCCGCCATGGCGAAAGACAGAGAAGAGCTCATCAACGAATCCGCTGACCTGCTCTACCACCTGACGGTGCTGCTGCAAAACGAGGGGCTGGGTCTGAAGGATGTGGTGCAGCGTCTCCATGAACGCCACAACAAGTAGTCTTTGCACCGATAGATAGAGCAAACGGGCCCTGATGGGCCCGTTTTTTATGCACCAGCGTCTCCCCCTCCTCGTGGGAGGATTGACGCCTTTCGAGCCTATTTCTCGGGGATTAGCTCCGTTCCCCTGATCGGGCCGGGATACCAAGGCTTGCCCCCCTGAACAGGGAGTCGCTCATCCCAGGGTCGGCGGCGATAATGGCGCACCACCCTCACCTCCCCAGGCGCGATGAACAAATTTCAGGTTTTCTCCACCCCGGAGGCGCCCGCCGCCTTCACCTTGCTCGACATGGCGTCGACCTGCTTCCTGGCACACAAGGCCGTTTTGCTGGCGCAGGGGTTCGAGGTCATAGGCGAACCCATACTGGCCCCTGATGCCCGCACAGCGGCCGAATCCCATCAACTCAACATGGCCGATCCCAGCCGCCCCTATGGCGGCCCCAGCACCATAAGCCTCTTCGCTTATACCCTGCTTCATGCCCCCCGGCTGTTTGGCAAGGGCAAACCACCAAGGCGCTGACTGAAGCCGACCTGAATAAAGGCCCCTTGGGATGTCGCAAATGGGGCCTGTCCGGCGGGAAAGCCCCCATGGATAATGAAGGGACACAGTTCACCCCCAGAGGCCCTATGAGCAAATACCAGTTCTTCCGTCAGGGACAGGATCCCGCCAGCGTCACCTTCTTGCTGATGTCTTCCCCCTCTTTTTTACCTGAAAAGTCACAGCTGCTGGAGCAGGGCTTCGAGGTGGTGGGGGATTATATCGACGCAGCCAACGAGAAAGAGGCGCTCGACAAGTTCAAGAGCGGCATGATAGAGCCGCTCGCCGAGTACACCAAGGCCAGTGAAGCAGGGGGACTTTACTACTTCATCTCCGGCCTGTGGGAGGAGCTGAGCAAGCGCATCAGGGGTGCCAATCCTCCCCGCTGATAGGCTAGGTTATGACAGACCCGCCATCTCTTCCCCAGCAAGCAGTGAGCCTGTTGACCTTGCAACAGGCCTTCGCAGAACGAAAGGCCGGGCCCTGCAAGACGTGGTGCGGCGCCCTCATGAGCGGCATCACAAATGATCGGAGTATTGATATCCGACGGCTCATCCGGCTTGCCTCGACCAGTTAAAGGGGTGAGTCTTTGTGATAATAAAAATAAACAAGAGGGAGGCCTATGCCTCCCTTTTAAATCCGAAAAAGACCTTACAGTCAAATAATGGTCATGCCCCGGCTTATTGCTCAACCTGAATAAAAAAGCATTCACGGCACAAGCCATTGACTGGCATCTGGCTTTCAATCAAACAGCTCGAATCCAAAGCCATCCAGCAAGTGGATTGCCTCAAGCCGTGTGAATTTAGTCCCTTTCAGGTGATTGTCCCGCACATCGATACGGTAATTTGTCGCCTCCCTGAAATCAGTACCGTTCAGGTTGGTATTGCCGAACATGCTTTCAGTAAAATCCGAGTATGAGAAATCGGATTTGCTGAAGTCGCCACCTCTGAAGTCCACAGCCCTTACCTTGCACTCCTCCATGATCATCCCAGGCAATTTAAGACCAAAGAACGAGGAGTCATTTAAAATAGATTTTTTGAACATGAGCTGACCAGGCACCACAAACCTTGACCACTCGGCTTTAGTCCAGTCAACCCCGATAATTTTACACTCTTCGTAAAGTACGGCTAAAAATCGGCTGCTATCAACGCGGAGGTTGCTCAGATCTGAATTTTTGAAGACGCAGTCAACGAACTTGCAACGTTGAAAATGGGCACCATTGAAGGAGCAATTCACAAAGACACAGTCTTCAAATACTTTTGCGTAGATATGGGTGTCGGCAAACTTGAGACCATTGAACTCTTCTTGGTAATACTCGGCGATACCGTCATCTATTCTATCTTTCATATTGAGCCTTATTGCGATAATTCTGTCATTCACGCTCAGTCTTCATTGAGTGCTGCTTGCAGTTTTTCGAGAAACCTGCCGATATGAATGCCATCAACAAAGGAGTGATGCACCTGCACGGAAAAAGGCAGCATGACACGGCCCTCTCTCTCGGAATATTTTCCCCAATTGAAAAGAGGGATGGCGTTCTCTTTGTCTCCGGAGAATGTATGAGACAGTTGCGTATATGAGAACCAAGGTAGCGGTGAAAATTGAAAAACATTGCCTCCCGCTGGCGCTGTAAAATACGCCTGTTGTGCAAGCGCGGCCTGCTGCGCCGCCAACACATAGGTCTGCAGCGTATCCGTCAATGGGGCGTCAACAACCTTGAATAACTCTGTTTCCTTGTCAAGGTAAGTAAACACAGTATTGATTTGATCGTATAGCACCACGCGCCCATCCAAGAATCGGTAGCGAAATGCCTCCATTTCATTTGCACACCTGGCCGTGACGAATATCATGGCAAAGGTGAATGATGTCTCCAGCTTGCGGATTTTGTTTATAAATTTCGTCACATCCAGCTCAACGGTCACGCCATAGAGTGGATTGCTGAAATTCTTGAAAATATTGCAATGGAGTGCACGCCACCACTTGGTTTCATCAACCAGAAGATAGTTTGACACAGTGAAACCGCCTATTTTAAATGGGTTTTAAAAAGCTTCACATAAAAAGCTGTTGATATCAATATTGCTTAAAGCAGCAATCCAATCTCAATAAATCGTTATCAGGCTGGCTTGCCATCGATCAAGAGCTGTATCGCTGCGCCATAATGCTCGGCAATAATATCGATTGGCGTTGTCAGCAGTGTTTCGTGCTGGATAACGGCCAATGAATTGATAAGTCCCCCCGTCTGGGCAGAAATAAGGTGTGCTCTCAACTCAGCATCCTGCCCCGGCAAACGTTGAGCAAGTTTCTCAACGAATCGAGTTCTAACGACATCCTGTAAACGGGTTCTTATGGTCTCGCTGTCAGAGGCCTGAACTAACGACACATAGGAACTCATTTTATTTTTAATGTCGCCGGAGATCAGTTCAAGAACGATACGGTATCCCATGCCATCCAATGAACCTGTGAGTGCTTTTTCACAAAAGTCGCTGATGGCCAGCGCTTCGAGAAAAAGCTCCTCCTTGGAGCCGAAATAGCGGATGAGCAATGCGGGATCGACCCCGACTTCCTTTGCGATGGCCCTGAGCGACGTCGCTCTGTAGCCGGTTGAAGAGAAAAGTTTTCGGGCAACATCGAGGATCAAGGCTTTGGTTGTGTCAGCACCACCCAATTTCACCACCCCCTCGGTCACAGCATCCTTGATCATATTTCCTTCCCTTTCCAAGTCGTCATGATGAGCGATTTTAGGTATGTCCCTCATGCAAGTCAACGGCGTTGACATGGATTATTCAACACCGTTGACCTGGACTGTCCAGTGACACATCCACATGACCACAAGAGATGAACTGCCCTCAGATGCCCGTCCGCATCCCCTTCGACGGGATCACTCCAACTGCTGGCGCAACATGAACTTTTGCACCTTGCCGGTGGAGGTCTTGGGCAGGGGGGTGAAGATGATGCGCTTGGGGGCCTTGAAGTGGGCCATCTGCTCGCGGCAGAAGGCGATCAGCTCCGCCTGGCTGAGCACACGCCCCTCCTTGAGCTTGACGAAGGCACAGGGCACCTCCCCCCACTTCTCGTCCGCCATGGCGATCACCGCGGCCTCGTCCACGTCCGGGTGGCGATAGAGCACGTCCTCCACCTCCAGGCTGGAGATGTTCTCCCCGCCCGAGATGATGATGTCCTTGGATCTGTCCTTGATCTCCACGTAGCCGTCCTGGTGCCAGACCGCCAGATCCCCGCTTCGAAACCAGCCCTCAGCCATCGCCTCTTCGCTGGCCGCCGGGTTCTTGAGGTAGCCCTTCATGACGATGTTGCCGCGCAGGAAGATCTCCCCCAGGGTCTTGCCATCCCGGGGCACAGGCTCGCCGCTGACGGGGTTGGCGACCCGCATCTCTCCCTGCAATGGAGAGGCCACCCCCTGGCGGGCCTTGAGCCGGGAGAGCGCAGTGGCATCCTGCCCCTGCCAGCTACGCTGGGGCTCGCACACCACGCAGGGGCCATAGGTCTCGGTGAGGCCATAGACATGGGTCACGCCTATCCCCATGGCCTCCATGCCGGCGATCACGGTGGCGGGTGGCGCCGCCCCCGCCGTCATCGCCTTGATGGGGTGATCGAGCCCCAGTTTCAGGGCCGGATCGGCGTTGTTCAGCATGTTGAGCACTATGGGGGCGGCGCAAAAATGCGTCACCCTGTGTTCCTGCAGCGCCTCATAGATGGCGCCCGCCTGCACATGGCGCAGGCAGACGCTCACCCCGGCGGTGGCCGCCAGGGTCCAGGGGAAGCACCAGCCGTTGCAGTGGAACATCGGCAGCGTCCACAGATAGACGGGGTGTTTGGGCAGCTCCCAGGAGAGCACGTTGTTGACCGCATTGAGGTGGGCGCCGCGATGGTGATAGACCACCCCCTTGGGGTTGCCCGTGGTGCCCGAGGTGTAGTTCAGGGAAATCGCCTGCCACTCGTCCGCCGGCAGCCAGCCGGGCTCGTCGCCGTTGCCCCCGGCAATGAAGGCCTCGTAGGTCAGTTCGCCGACCAGCTCCCCCTCCCGATAGAGGGGATCGTCGATGGCGATGACCAGAGGCTGGCTGTCAATGAGAGAGAGCGCCTTGCGCACCAGGGCGCCAAACTCCCTGTCCACCAGCACCACCCTGCTCTGGGCATGCTGGAAGATGAAGGCCATGGACTCGGCATCGAGCCGGGTGTTGATGGTGTTGAGCACGGCGCCGCTCATGGGTACCCCGAAGTGGGCCTCGAACATGGCCGGGACATTGGGGGCGACGATGGAGACCGTATCCCCCTCGCCGATGCCGTGCAGGCGCAGGGCAGAGGCGAGCTGGCGACA
This sequence comes from Aeromonas ichthyocola, assembly GCF_046087985.1. Taxonomy (NCBI): domain Bacteria; kingdom Pseudomonadati; phylum Pseudomonadota; class Gammaproteobacteria; order Aeromonadales; family Aeromonadaceae; genus Aeromonas; species Aeromonas ichthyocola. Next base: position 164,316 of record NZ_JBJSWH010000003.1, on the reverse strand, counting down.
GCGCACCTCGGTCTGGGCCCAGCTCTGGCGCAGGGGGCCATGGATCAGGGCCGGGTAGTCGGGATAGACCCGGGCCGCCCGGGCCAGAAAGCTTAAGGGGGTCAGGGCCTCGAAATTGGCGGGCGTCTTGCCAAGGCCAGTCTCGTAGATGTGCGGCTTTGTCATCGGGTTCCTTCCTCATATGGGCACAAAGCGGGGGGAGTCTCGCGGATCACGGCGCACAAGGTACTTGGCAGGCGGCGGATCCTTATACCCGACGAGGGTACCAAGGGGGCGCACGCCCAGGTATTAGCGAAACGTCTTAAGGGGCTGCGCCCCCTGCCCCAGACTCTCGCGACGCCATCGCCCCACCTTTTGTCGCCAATCACAGACGCTCCCTTGCCGGGGCCGTTTTTGGCGCAGCCAGCCTCTGTCGCACCCGAAGGGCCATTGCCTTGAGCCCGGGGACAAAAATGCCAAGAATGAGCCCAGGCCCCAAGGGCAATCACTGTAAGGAGAGAAGAGATGAACACATCCATGTTGGCAGGTATCGGGATCGGTGTGGCCTCTGCACTGGCATTGTCGGCCGCCGCCAGCGGATCCCTGTTTTCATCAGAGCCCCAGTTTGCCGAGGTGCTGGCCAGCAAACCGGTGACCGAGACCATCAAGACGCCGCGCCAGGAGTGCCGCAACGTCACCGTCACCCACCGCAAGCCGGTGCAGGATGAACACAAGATCCTGGGCACAGTGGTCGGTGCAGCCCTCGGGGGCGTGGTGGGCCACCAGTTCGGTGGCGGCAGCGGCAAGAAGGTCGCCACCGTCGCCGGGGCCGCCGCCGGTGGCTACGCCGGCAACCAGGTGCAGGGCAACATGCAGGCGGGGGACACCTACACCACCACAGAGCAGCGCTGCAAGACGGTGCAAGACAGCAGCACCCGCACCCTGGGTTATGACGTCACCTACCGCCTCGCCGGTCAGGAAGGGGTAGTGCGAATGGAACAAAAACCCGGCACCACCATTCCGGTCAAGGATGGCAAGCTGGTACTGAGCAACGCGCAGGGTTGATACTCCGTTAGGAGCGCCCTGCCATGGAGAAGGCCCACCCGACGCGGTGGGCCTTTTTCATGGGCGAAGCACTGCCAGTCAGGCCAAAGCGCCAACCAGCAAGAAGGGGCCCGCGGGCCCCTTGTGTCATCTGCATGCTCACTCTCATCAGTGGCGGCCGAAGGGCCACCAGGGCTTGTCGTTGTCCTGGATATCGACCCGGGTCTGCTGCACAGTCCCAGGCTGGGCGCCCTGCACCTTCACCAGGCTTGTCTTGAACTGCTCGGTGGACTCCACGAACCAGTCGTCCAGGATCAGCACCTTGATGGACTTGCTGCCCCCCTCGCCCGCGGCCCAGCTCACCGACTGGCCGAACCAGGGCAGGAAATCCAGCCCCCAGCGCGCCGTGATCCCCTCAAGGCTCAAAGTAGCACGGGCGGGTTTGCTGAGATCGCCGCTGCGCACCAGGGGGATCTCGGCAAACCACTGCCCCTCGTTCACCCTCATGCTGGCGCTCGCCAGGGCTATGGTGGAAGGCGCCAGCTTGTCCTTGATGGTCACCAGGGTCTGGTGTTGCTCCCCCAGCGCCGCGCCGCTTGCATCAAACAGCTCCAGGGTGAAGGTCTCATCCCCCTCGTGCAGGGTGTCGCTCTTCACCGGAATGCTGATGGTCTGGCTGTCGCTCTGGCCAGCCGCCCAGTTCAGGGTACCGGTCAGTGGTGCCACGTCCTTGGCATCGGCGCTGCCGTAGGCGACGCGGTAACTGACGCTGGCCTCCCCATGGCTGCCGTCCCGGCGCGCCACGGACAGCGTGAGAGTGCTGCCTTCCTCCACGCTGGCGGCGGCGCTCTCCAGGCTCAAGACTCCGGCGGGCGGCAGCGGGTACTGAATGGCCACCAGCACGGGATCGTGATCCGAGGCGCTGAAGGGCCCCTCGGATTTCGCCAGCTGGCCGCTGTACTTGTTGCCGTACTCGAAGAAGTTGCTCTCGGCGGAGTTGATGTGCCAATCCTCGATGCCGATCACCTTGGCCGCCAGACTCGGATTTGCCAGGGCGTGATCCAGGTTGCCGAGCTCCCCCTCATAGCTGTAGGAGTAGGTGTCGGTGCCGTGGAAGCGGGTGTTGAGGTTGATGAGACCATAGCCCTTGCCAAGGGCGCTGCCGCTCTCCTCATAAGGCTGGCCCGCCAGCGTGGTGAAGGAGGCGCTCAGGATCTGGCGCGTTTGGGCGGCCGGATCATAGTCGGTCAGCACCCGGATGGGATCCTCCATGCCGTAGGCGTTCAGATCCCCGATGAGCAGCAGATCCCCGCTCACCCCCTTGAGACGCTCCCCCAGCACCCTGGCGGCGGAGACCCGCAGGGCGTTGCAGTGACCCTGGCCGTCCAGCGGATCGGCGGTGACGTAGTCGGGGTAATCCTCGAAGCAGGCGGAGCCCTTGGACTTGAGGTGGTTGACCACCAGGGTCAGGGGCGCATCCCCCTTGGGGGAGCTGAAGCGCTGCAGCAGCGACTCGCGCATGCCCTGGTTGATGGCCACCGGCTTGCCGCTGGCGTCCTGGGCCTCGGCCTGCTGCACCGGCAGCACTATGAGGCTGGCGGCCCCTTGCGGCGTCACGCTGGCGGGTCTGTAGATGAGGCCCACGGTAATGGCATCTGTGCCTATGGGTTGACCATCGGGGGAAGACACCCAGGCGTAGTGATCCGCCTCGTCCGGCTGGGCGGCGTTGAGGGCCGCCACCAGGTTGGCGATGGCGGAGTTGTCGCCGTAGCCGTTGTTCTCTATCTCCATCAGCCCCACCACGTCCGCGTTGAGGCGGGTGATGGCGCTGACGATCTTGGTGCGCTGCAGCTCGAACTCAGGCACCGTCAGGGCGCCACGGTTGCTGCCGGTGGGGTTGGCATCGCCGCCCACCACAGTGGTGAAGAAGTTGAGCACGTTGAAGCTCGCGACCCGCAGATCCCCCGCCTCGGCGAGCTCCGGCGTCTCTACCCGGATCCCAGCCGCTGTGATCGATGTCGCTGCTGTCGATGCGGTTGCTGGCCACCAGCCGGAACAGGTTGTAGGAGTAGCCGAGCGCCCCCTCAAGCCCGTTGAGCCTGTCACCGATACGCAGGTAACCATCCTCTGCGTTGAAGCCGGGATACCAGGGCAGCACGCCGTCCGGCGCCTTGGCGTCCGTCTCTACCACCAGCTGGTTTTGCTGGTTGCGCAGGGCCCAGTCGCTCGCCTCCTGGCTCAGGGCGGCAAACTTCTGGGTCGACTTGATGAGGGGCGCGCCATAGGCCAGCACCAGGTTGTTGCGCTTGCCGTCGTAGTCGAAGCTGAAGTTGCGGGTCACCACCAGGCTGGATTCGGGCACCAGCCGCACCTGCATCCCCTCGTGGCGCTCCAGCAGCTGGCTCAGGCTCTCGCCTCCCACAGGCACCAGATCCACCGCCGGCAGCAAGGCCCCCACCGGCTGGGTCACCACCAGCTGATCGGCACTGAGCTGGGTCTGGTTGAAATACTCTTTGACCTTGCCCGAGACGCACACCTCGGCTCCCGGCACCAGGGCGCCGTTGGCCTGGGTGCTGTGGATGAAGAGGCCGTCCGAAGTGGCCGGATCACCGTCCCCCTGCGCGTCCTGAATGAAGAAGCCCTTGTAGAGGCCGCTCACCACCTGGGTCACCACGCCGCGGGTGGCATAGGCCTGCTCGGATTCAAACTTGCCGGCCGGCACCAGGGGGCTGCTGCTGCCCGGGCCCTGGATGGCGGGCACCGGCACCAGCTGATCGACCGGGCAGACGAAGGCGGGCGGCTGGGTGCCGTCGCAGGGAGCATCGCCGCTGCAACCCAGGCCACTGGCGTCATCCTTGGGGGCGGCCAGATACTCCTGCGCCGGATCGAAGGGGTTGGTCGCATCAGTGCGGCCCGTGGTGACGGTGGCCTTGCGGCGAAGCGTCATGTCCAGGGTCGAAACAGAGCCCGAGACCCAGGCCGTGCCCGGATCCACCCCCACCTGGCCTAAGCTGTCTGCAATCTCGCTGCCGCGATAGAGCACCAGAGCGTCGTCGCCGTTGAACACCAGGTTGCCGCTGGTCTGCTTGGTCTTGGCCAGGATCTCGCCGCTGGCGGAGGGATTGGCCAGCACCAGGCTGGCCCCCGGGGCCAGGGTGCCTTGCAACGCCAGGCTGTTGGTGGGGGCATCGGTGAGGGTTTTGCCGTTGGCATAGAGCGCCAGCCGGTATTGGGCGAGATCGACGGGATCCGAGCCGAGGTTGCTCAGCTCCACCGCCTTGTTGTTGCCAGAGCCTTCCAGGTATTCGCTGATCAGCAGTTGCGCCTGTGCCTGTCCTGAGAGCGCCAGCCCGACCGCGAGCGCCACCAGAGAGTGTCTTCCTGACATGGTCAGTTTCCTTTTTTATGGGCAGATTATGTTATTGGCGCCCGCGCAAGGCGGGCCGCAGCACCTTGTTAGATGTCGAACTCGGCCAGCGGCCAAGATCGCGCCTACTCTGCCCCCTTAGCGACGGAGTCGCTGGGAGCTGGCTAACAATGCCAACAAATTGTTGCGTGCAGGTGACGAGCAATACCCGTATGGGCAGTGCCTGCCCCCTGTGCGTAGAAAATCGTCGCCACATCATGGGGGTACCACGCCAAGGGGCTCGACATAGAGCAGAGTCCGGGGCTGAGAGCCCGGTCCGGAAGTGCGAGAGAGGCGGCGGCCAGTGTGCGGTTCCAGGTGCAGCCAGATAGGCGTTACAGGCCCCCATGACCCGTGAAAGCAGAGAGATTGTCTCCACTGGAGCTGCACCATGTGCTCTTATGGAACCGGTTTCAGCAATGACATAAATAACAAGAGAGGGGATAGGACAAACGCTTATTGCTTTTCGGCTCACGAATAGCAATAGTTCTCACTTCTTTTTTTAGGCCCTATCCCCCCGAGGTTTCACAAGATGTTTCGTCACCCCCTGGCAAAGTTGCTGCTGCTTGGTCAGCTCGCCCTGATGAGCTGGATGGCACAGGCCGCCGCCCCCGTTGAAGTGGAAGATGTGATGGGCCGCAAGGTCTCCCTGAGCCTGCCTGCGAACCGCATAGTGCTCGGTTTCTATCCCGAGGATTACCTGGCCGTGGCCGGTGAAGGGGGCGCCGATCGCCTGGTGGGCATGTCCCGTGGCTGGTTCGTCAAGTCCCGCCCCGCCATCTGGTCCCTCTATGTGGCCAGCCTGCCGCAACTGGCTAAGGTGCCCGACCTTGGCAACGTGCAGGATCAGAGCTTCTCCATCGAGAAGACCCTGGCTGTCAAACCCGATCTGGTGATCCTGGCCCAGTGGCAATACGAGGCCCTGGCCCCGGATCTGCCGCGCCTCGAGCAGGCAGGCATTCCCGTGGTGGTGGTGGACTACAACGCCCAGACCCTGGCCCGCCACATGGCGAGCACCCTGCTGCTTGGCAAGGTGACCGGTCAGGAGGCTCGTGCCCGCAAGATGGCCGACGAATACAAGGCCAAGATTGACACCATCACTTCCCGGGTTGCCCAGGCGAAGCGCCAGCCGCCCCGGGTCTACATCGAGCTGGGGGACAAGGGCCCGGCCGAGTACAGCTACACCTATGGCAAGGACATGTGGGGCGCCATGGCCCTGCTGGCCGGCGGTGACAACGTCGCGGCCCCCTTCGTCGAGCGCTGGGGCCCCATCCACCCTGAGCAACTGCTGGCGAGCAAACCCGAGGTGATCCTGATGGCGGGCTACGAGAGCGTGAGCAGCGCAGAGGCGATGCAGGTCGGTCAGGACGTCTCGGCCGAGACGGTGCGCCAGCGTCTGCAGGGCTTTGCCGCCCGTCCGGGCTGGAGCGAGTTGCCCGCCGTGCAGCAGGGTCGCCTCTACGCCGTCTATCACGGCGCCACCCGCAGCATCATGGATGCCGCCCTCATCGAGTTCATGGCCAAGGCGCTCTACCCCGACTTGTTCGAGGATCTCGATCCCCTGGCCACCTATCAGGGCTTCTACCGCAGCTATCTGCCCATTCGTCCCCAGGGCACCTTTATGCTGGGTATCAAGTAATGGCTGGTTGAACCTGACGGGCCGGACTTTCCGACCCGAGTCGGGAAAGTCCCTCTGCGTCATCCCTCTTTAACCCTTGCGGGCGCCCCTTGAGAGCGCCCGTTTCAGGATGGTTATCATGAATGATTTGGCTGCCCTGCAGCAGACCCTCACCCGCCAGCGGCAACGGGAGCGCCGCCGCTGGCACTGGCTGGCGCTGCTCACCCTGGTGCTGTGCATTACCCTGGTGCTCGACATCGCCACCGGCCCCTCCCTGCTGCCCCTTGGGGAAGTGATCGATGCCCTGCTCTCCCCCGCCCAGGCGGACTCCATGACCCGCACCATCGTCTTTGACATGCGCCTGCCCATCGCCCTGATGGCCTTGGTGGTCGGCGCCTCCCTCGGGCTTGGCGGCGTGCAGATGCAGACCCTGCTGGACAACCCCCTGGCCAGCCCCTACACCCTGGGGCTCGCGGCCGCGGCAGGGCTTGGCGCGGCACTGGCGCTCTATACCGGCGGTCTTGGGCTGCCGCCCCTGATTGCCATTCCGGCCGGTGCCTTCATCCTGTGCATGTTTGCCGCCAGCCTCTTGTTTGGTCTGGCCATGATGCGCAACATCAGCAGCCAGACCCTGATCCTGGCGGGCATAGCCCTGCTGTTTCTGTTCCAGTCCCTGCTCTCCCTGCTGCAGTTCCTCTCCTCCCCCGAGCTCAACCAGCAGATCATGTTCTGGCTGTTTGGCAGCCTGATGCGCACCACCTGGGATGCCCTGATCATCACCGCCGCCGTCACCCTGATCTGCACCCTCCTCATCTACCGGGACGCCTGGGCCCTCACCAGCCTGCGTCTGGGGGAAGCCAGGGCCCGCAGCCTCGGAGTCAACGTGGACAGGCTGCGCATGAAGACCCTGATCCTGGTCGCCCTGCTCACCGCCACCGCCACCAGCTTCGTCGGCATCATCGGCTTCGTCGGCCTGGTGGCCCCCCACATAGCCCGCATGCTGGTGGGGGAAGATCAGCGCTTCCTGATCCCCCTCTCCGCCCTGTGCGGCGCCTGCATGCTCTCGGCCGCTTCGGTGCTCTCCAAGTCCATCATTCCGGGGGCCCTCTTCCCCATCGGCATAGTCACTGCGCTCATTGGCGTGCCCTTCTTCATCTGGCTGATCCTCGGCAGGGGGCGTAAACGTGCTTGAAATATCCCGACTCTCCCTCTCCCTCGGCCAGCAGACCCTGCTGCGGGAGCTCGACCTTACCCTGCATCCGGGTCAGGTCCATGTGATCATCGGCCCGAACGGGACCGGCAAGACCTCATTGCTGCGCGCCCTGTTCGGTGAACTGACCCCGGCCGCCGGCGACATCCGCCTGGGGGGCCAGAGCGCCCGCCAGATGACCCAGGCCAAGTGGCGCCAGCAATTTGGCTACATGCCCCAGAACATCCAGCTGGAGCTGGACTTGAGCGTCATCGAGGTGGTAGTGCTGGGGCGCCTCGACAGCCTATCCATGCGCCTCGCGGACGAGGACATACTGGCGGCCGGCCGCGCCCTGCAGGCCCTTGGCATCGCCCATCTGGCGGATCGCCCCCTCTACTCCTTAAGCGGCGGCCAGCGGCAGATGGTGCTGTTCGCCCAGGTGCTGCTGCGAGATCCTCGCATCATGATGCTGGACGAGCCGGTCAGTGCCCTGGACTTGCATCACCAGATGCAACTGATGGAGCACCTCTGCCAGCAGACCCGGGAGCAGCAGTGGATCACCCTGGTGGTGCTGCACGATCTCAACCTGGCGGCCCAGTTTGCCGATCAGCTGATCGTGCTGGCGGGGGGCGATCTGCAAGCCTTCGGCCCCCCCGCCCAGGTGCTCGACGCCGATCTCATCGAGCGCCTCTATCAGGTGCCGGTGCAGATAAGCCACGATCAGAGCGGCATCCCCTTCCTTCGCACCCTGCGAAGACAAGCATGACGAGACTTCCCATGACAGCGCCTGCGGTATGGCCCGCAACCGGCCCCCGGGTGCACACAAGATGAACGGCGCCTCCTACTGGCGGGACTGGCAGGGCATGAGCCCGGCCGCCCGCCTGCTCATCATCAATGGTCTGGCGTTCAACCTCGGCTTCTACATGATGCTGCCCTTCCTCGCCCAGCACATGGGCAGCGGCCTTGGCCTCGCCGGTTGGGCCTGCGGCCTGGTCATGGGGATGCGGGTCTTCAGCCAGCAGGGGCTCTTCCTCTTGGGGGGGACGCTCGGTGATCGCATCGGCTATCACCCCGCCATCGTCTGGGGTTGCCTGGTGCGATCGGTCGGCTTCCTGCTGCTGGGCTGGGCCGAGTCCCTGCCCATACTGCTGCTGGCGGCGGCCCTCACCGGCTTTGCCGGGGCCCTGTTCACCCCTTGCGCCCAGGCCTATCTGGCGAGTGAATGCAACGCGCCTGATCAGCGTCAGCGCGCCTTCGCCCTGCACAATCTCGCCAGCCAGGCGGGCATGCTGCTCGGCCCCCTGGTCGGCCTGACGTTGACCCAACAGAGCTATGCCCTGACGGGTATTCTGGCGGCTAGCCTGTTCGCCCTGCTGGGGGTGCTGCAGTATCGAGTGCTGCCCAAACGCCCGGTGGCCAACCAGAGCCCGCGCGGCGCCATCTTGCGCCAGTGGGGCACCATTTTGCGCCAGCGCACCTTCATGATGTTCACCCTGCTGGCGGGCAGCTACCAGATCCTGTTCCACCAGCTCTATCTGGCCCTGCCCGCCCATATCCAGAGCCTGCCGGACGCCACCCAGCTGCTCGGCGGCGTCTTCACCCTCTCGGCGGTGATCGGCGTCCTGCTCCAGCTGCCGGCATCCCGCCTGGTGGAGCGCCGCCTGGGAGTGCCGCTCGCCATGGGGCTCGGCATAGGCCTGATGGGGCTCAGCTATCTGGCCCTGCCCCTGCTCTCCCCCTGGCCGACGGCGGGGGTATTGGCGCAGGTGGCCCTGCTCTCCTTGGGCTCCATCCTCTGCTTCCCGCTCTTTGCCGCCCAGTTGCCCCGCTACGCCCCCCCAGACCAGCTCGCCAGCTACTACGGCTTCTATGCTAGCGCCGGGGGCTGCATGGCGCTCTTTGGCAACCTGCTGATCGGTTTTATGCTGGGAGATGCGGGCACCCGCCCCGCCACCGCCATCTGGCTGCTGCTGGCCCTCACCGGCCTGCTGGCGGGGGTTGGCCTCTATACCCAGCTACGCAGAAGCGGCCACGAGCAAGCGGCCGTCAATAAATAAACAAGGCGGCCTTGGCCGCCCTGTTTTTATCCCATTCCTCCCTCTCCGCTCCTCACCCTTTTCGTCTAACCCGAAACAGGGCGATATGCTTGGCATCAATCGTACTCTAGTCAGATATATACAGTGCACCTTCCATAACGACTCCAAAATGGACCTGTTTGCAGCCATTATGTCACGTATATCCTCTTGTATTGTTGGCTTTACAATCAATGGAGCACCCGCTATTAATTGACTGCCGCTGTTTCATAAGAGGAGCGGTGTAAGGCTGATCCGCCTAAGCCGGTCAGTACCCGCTCCGAGTCTATGTAGGCCGACGGGACTTCAACTTGAACCGAAGTCCGTCCGGCCATCATTCAATCCATACCGTCACGGACTTCAATACCAAATTTATTGAGGTCACGACCATGGGTAACATCGCCAAACAACGCCACCAGGCTGCCGTTCGTCAATCCTTTCACTGCTTCTATTGCGGACTACCGATATGGGAAGCCTCCCCTGCCGCACTGATACACCAATACCGCCTCACTCCTGTCGAAGCACGGCTATTGCAGTGTACGGGGGAACATCTGCAACCACGCAGCGAAGGGGGATCGGCCAGCCAATATCGTGGCCGCTTGTCGACACTGCAACAGCACCCGCCATAAAACACCCAAGGTGCTATCCCCTGAGCAGTATCAGAAAAAGGTACGGGCGCGGATGGGTAAAGGTGGCTGGTTTCCAAAAGGGATCACCAGCAAGGTCAAGGGGAACAGAACCAATCGGGTTTAAGAGCCATAGGTTCGATTAGCGAAACCTAATCGGACATTCGCGATAGCGATAAAAAGGACGCCATCGGGCGTCCTTTAAGGGGAAGATAGAACCGGGTCAGCCCCCCAGATGGAGCGCCAGCCAGACCGCCAGGGGGATCACCAGCACCGAGAGCGCATTGCCGCCGAGCACTATGCTGGCCACCTTGTCGGGCTGGCACTGGTACTGCTCACAAAGCATGTAATTGAGCACCGCCGGGGGCAGCGCCACCGAGAGCATCAGGAGCGGGATCCAGGCAGGATCCAGGGGCAGCAGCCAGATGGCGATCCCAAGGGAGATGCCCCCCGCCAGCAGATAGAGCAGGTTGCACTTGAGCGCCAGCCCCAAGTGATCCAGCTCCCCTTCCATCAGCCGGATGCCGAGGGCAAAGAGCATCAGGGGCACAGCTATCTGGCCGAGCAGGGAGGCGCTGGTCACCAGATAGTCCGGCAGCGGGATCTGCAGGTTGGCCACCAGCAGCCCCGCCAGGGCCGCCCACAGCATGGGGCTGCGCAGCCAGAGCCAGCGCGAGGCATTGGCAGAGAGGATGAACATGCCCACCGAGAAGTGAAGCAGGTTGGAGAGCACGAAGAGGATGACGATGGCGCCGAGCTGCTGCTCGCCAAAGGCCAGCACCATCAGCGGGATGCCGAGGTTGCCTGTGTTGCGAAACATGGCGGGCAAGATCAGCGCCGCTCTCTCTATGCCCTTGAGTTTGAGCAGGGAGAGCAGCAAGCCTGGCAGCAATATCACCAGGGCCCCTGCCGCGATAAGCGGCAGGTGGGCCGCCAGATCCAGCGGGTATTTCACCAGCGCCGAGAAGACCAGTGCCGGGGAGAAGAGCTCTATGTTGGCCCGGTTGATGTAGCCGAGTTCGGCTCCCCCGCGCAGCCGCCCGTAGAGGGCGCCGAGGCCCGCCACCGCAAACACCGGGATGACGATATCGAGCAGTGCACTGAGCATGGGGAGTCCGTCTTAGAGTTCGCGGGCGGCGCGCCCCATCAGCACCACGGGATCCAGGGTGACCTCCAGGGTGCCGTTGCTGACCCAGAGCTGGCCGTCCGAGATGGTGCAGGTGAGCTGCATGGTACGCTCCACCATGGCGGTCAGGGGCAGGGTCTGGCTGTCGGAGAGCTCGATCACGGTCAGGTTGTCGTGCAGCCCGAGCTTGCCCTGGTTCTGCTTCCACCAGACGCTGGTGCCACGGCCACCGTAGAGATAGAGCACCACCTGGCGGGAGCGGTTGCACGCCTTCTTGAGGCGCTTCTCGTCGGGCTGGCCGAGTTCAATCCAAAGCTCGATCTCGTCGGAATAGTTCTTGCGCCAGAGCTCGGGCTCGTCGTCCGCCGAGAGTCCCTTGGTGAACTCCAGCCGCTCGGCGGCGTGCCAGGCAAAGGCCGCCAGCCGGATCATCATTCGCTCGTCGGTCTCGGAGGGGTGACGGGCCAGGGTGAGGGAGTAGTCCTGATAGAGATTGCGATCCATGTCAGACAAGCTGATCTGGGCCTTGAAGATGGTTGCCTTGAGCGCCATAGAAATCGTGAACACCTGATAAAAGAGAAAAGGGCGGACATGCCGGGCGCCAGTGTAATCAAAATGGCCGCCGGGTTCGACCATATTGACCACAGTTTTCCCCGCCTTGGCCTGGATAAATGCGTTAAAAAACACATAAAACAAATGCCAGTCCGAGGACTGGCATTTGGCGGCATTAACGAGAGTGACTCACTTCTCGGCGGACTTGACCCCGAAGGCATTGAGCAGCAGGCAGCAGGTCACTGCCACGGCCACGAAGCCGCTCAGGAAGATAAAGGGCATGGCCCCGTATCCCAATATGTTCCAGATGGTTTGTTCAAGCAGACTCATAGTGTGTCCTTCATCCAGTGAAATGGGTGTCCCTTTCGTGACGGGGTAGTCCCCGTTCCTGATAAGGCTATTTGACCTCAACCGGCGCCTGAGTCCTATGCCACCAAAGTAATAAATGGGGCACCAGTTTGCGCCAGATCAATGATTTGGCCCCTGATGCGCCGCTTTTTTACCCATGGGGGCGAGCGTTCCCCCCTTCCCTGCCCCCGCTCAGACAAAAAAACGAGGCGACCCCGGGGTCGCCTCGCGTCTCTTCTTGGCTGCTCGCCGCAGATCAGTAGAAGCGCTGCTGCTCCGCCGCCATCGCCTTGAGGCGTGCGCAGGGGGCGAACCTATCGCCGTGACGCTTCTGGTAGTGCTCGAGGCGCCCCACCAAATGATCGATGCCGAGGCTGTCCATGTAGCGGAAGGGGCCGCCGAGGAAGGGCGGGAAGCCGATGCCGAAGATGGCACCGATGTCGCCGTCACGGGCCGAGGCCACCACGCCGCTGTCGAGCGCCATGGCCGCTTCGTTGAGCATCAGCAGCACGCAGCGCTCGGCGATCTCCTGGCGGGCAAGCTTGGGCGATACCTTGACCCCGAGCACGGCGTAGACGCTCTCGTCCACCGTCTTCTTGCCCTCTTTGCCGGTGAGGCGGTTGCGCGGCGCCGCCTTGCCGTAGAGGTAGAAGCCCTTGCCGTTCTTGCGCCCCTTGCGATCGTCTTGCAACAGCTTGTCAAAGGCCTTGGGAGCCTGGAACTGCTCGCCGCCGAGCTCTTTCTCGAGGATGGGGGAGATCTTGGCCCCAACGTCGATACCGACCTCATCGAGCAAGGTGATGGGGCCGACCGGGAAGCCGAAGTCCAGCAGGGCACTGTCCAGCACCTCCACCGGCTCCCCTTCCAGCACCAGGCGCGCCGCCTCGTTCATGTAGGGGGCCAGGATGCGGTTCACGTAGAAACCCGCCTCGTCTTTGACCACGATCGGGGTCTTGCCCTGGGCACGGGCAAACGCCAGGGTGGTGGCCACCGTCTCGGCGCTGGTGCCGGCATGGGGGATGATCTCGGCCAGCGGCATCTTGTCCACCGGGCTGAAGTAGTGCAGCCCCACCACCCGCTCCGGATGGGCGGCATTGGCCGCTATCTGGTGGATGGGCAGGGAGGAGGTGTTGGAGGCAAAGACGGTGTGTTCACCGCACTCGCGCTCCACGTCCGCCACCATCTGGTGCTTGAGGGCGAGATCCTCGAACACCGCCTCCACCACCATGTCCACCCGGTGGAAACCGGCGTAGTCCAGGGTGCCGGTGAGCAGGCTCATCTGCTTCTCCAGCTCGCTGCGCAGCAGTTGGCGGCGCTTGAGCTTTTTGGCCAGCAGGTCATAGCTGTAGCGCATGGCGTTGCCGATGCCGGCGCTCGACACGTCCTTGATGCGCACCGGTACCCCCGCCTTGGTGGCGGTGACGAAGGCGATGCCGCCCCCCATCAGGCCTCCGCCCAGCACGGCGGCATGGGCCACCTTGCGCGGCTCGGCCCCCTGATAACTGACCTCTTTCTTCATCTCTGTGGTGGCGAAGAAAATTGAGCGCAGGGCGGCGGATTCCGCCGTCATCACCAGCTCACCGAAGTGGCGGGACTCGGCGGCTAGGCCAGCCTGCATCCCCTCCTCTACGCCGATGCGCACCACCTCAAGGATCCGCTCAGGGGCCGGGTAATTGCCACGGGTCTTGGCCTTGACCCCCTTGCGGGCCTGATCGAACAGCACCTTGCGACCCAGGGCATTGGTCTCCAGCACCTTGGCTTGAAGATCCCGCTTCAGCTGATGGCGGGGTTTGCCCTTCTTCGCCAGCTTGATGGCGGCCTCCAGCAGTATGGAGGGGGGCACCACATCGTCCACCAGCCCCAGTTTTTTGGCCTGCTTGGCCCTGACCTGCTTGCCGGTCAGCATCAGATCCAGCGCCTTGGCCACCCCGATGAGGCGCGGCAGGCGTTGGGTACCACCGGAGCCCGGCAGCAGGCCGAGCTGCACTTCCGGCAAGCCCAGCACGGTTTTGCCGTGTTCGGTCACCACCCGGCCATGGCAGGCGAGCGCCAGCTCCAGCCCGCCGCCCAGGCAGGGGCCGTGAATGGCGGCGATCACGGGTATGGTCAGCGCCTCGATCTCGGCGAAGACCACCTGCCCCTCCCGTGACAGCGTCTCGGCGTCACGGGCGCTGGTGCAGGCGGCCAGCATGCTGATGTCGGCCCCGGCGATGAAGGAGTCCTTCTTGCCGGAGGCGATCACCAGACCGATCAGATCGCGGTTCCCCTTTATCTCGGCCAGCACGGAGCGGATCTCGTCTGCGAAGGCGGCCTTGAGGGTGTTCATGCTCTCACCGGGCACATCCATGGTGAGGATGCCGATGCCGTCTTTGCGAATATCCAGTGAAAAAGTCTTAGCGCTCATCATTCAACCTCCAGCACCATGGCCACACCCAGCCCACCCGCCGCACAGGCGGTGTTGAGCCCCAGTCCCCCACCCCGACGCCGCAGCTCGTGCAGGGTCTGGGTGATCATGCGCGCCCCTGTGGCGGCAAAGGGGTGGCCATAGGCCAGGGAGCCGCCGAGGACGTTGAACTTGTCCATGTCTACCTCGCCGATGGCCTGATCCCGGCCCAGTTTGTCGCGGGCGAATTCGGCACTGGCAAACATCTTGAGGTTGGCCAGGGTCTGGGCGGCAAAGGCTTCGTGCATGTCGATGAGGGTCAGATCGGCTAGCGTGATGCCGGCACGGTCCAGCGCCAGCGGCGTGGCATAGGAGGGACCCATCAGCATGTCCTGCCAGACGTCGATGGCGGAAAACGCGAAGCTGCGGATGTAACCCAGCGGCTCCAACCCCAACTCTTTCGCCCGCCCTTCGCGCATCAGCAGCACGGCGGCGGCGCCGTCGGTGAGCGGGGTGGCGTTGGCGGCGGTGACCGAGCCATGCAGCCGGTCAAACACCGGCTTGAGCTTGGCGTAGCTCGCCAGATCGGAGCTTTCACGGATGTTGTTGTCCCGCTCCAGCGGCGACTTGTAGGGTGGCACGTGGGCGGTGAACACCTCGCCACTGAGCTTGCCCTCGGCCCAGGCTTGCGCTGCCAGGGTATGGGAGCGGTGGGCCAGGGCATCTTGCGCCTCGCGGCTGATCTGGTGGCTCTTGGCCATCTGCTCGGCGGTCTGCCCCATGGAGAGGCCGGTGGAGTACTCGGCCACCGCGGGCGGCACCGGCATCAAGTCTTTCAAGCGCAGACGACGCAGAATATTGAAACGCTGCTGCAGATTGCGCGCCTTGTTGAGATCCACCAGGGCGCGGGCCAGGGTCTTGCTCACCCCTATGGGGAGCACGGAGGAGGAGTCGGCACCGCCTGCGATGGCGATGTCGACAGTGCCGGCCATGATGGATTCGGTGACATTGGCCACCGCCTGGAAACTGGTGGCGCAGGCGCGCGACACGCTATAGGCATCGGTGCTGACGCTCATGCCGGTGCCGAGCACGATTTCGCGAGCTATGTTGGGGGCTTCGGGCATCTGGACCACCTGGCCGAACACCAGCTGGTCGATGAGCTTGGGATCGAGATCGGTGCGGGCGAGCATCTCGCTCACCACCAGTTTGCCGAGATCCACCGCTGGCACGCCGTGGAAGGCCGTGGCCTGCTTGGCAAAGGGGGTTCGCAGACCCGCCACGACGGCAATCCGTTCGCCCTGGCGAGTCGTCAGTTTCAATGGCTGTTTCATCCTGGCTCCTTGGTTAAACGAGAAGATTAAAAGGAAGAGGTCTGACCTCATTGCGCCACATCTTAACAATCCACTCACAACTTTCATACAGCTGATTGAAACTAAATTGCCGCCATCTTGCCACCCTCCCTCGCCCTTGGGGGCCAACTGGAGTATAAAAAGATCAACTTCTATGAAAACAACGGGTTCATTACATGGCAGCGGCCGAATTCAGAGCGCTTGGGGACTATCTTGGCAGTCAGATCCTGGGACAGGGCTCCCTCATCGAGGGGCTGCTGATCGCCCTGCTATGTGAAGGACATGTATTGATCGAGGGGGCCCCCGGCCTTGCCAAGACCCGGGCCGTCAAGGCGCTGGCCGGCGCCGTCGAGGGGCGCTTCGCTCGCATCCAGTTCACCCCGGACCTGCTCCCTGCCGATCTCACCGGCAGCGAGGTGTTTCACCCTCAGGATGCCAGCTTCGTGTTCCAGCCCGGCCCATTGTTCAACCACCTGGTGCTGGCGGACGAGATAAACCGGGCCCCGGCCAAGGTGCAGTCTGCCCTGCTGGAGGCCATGGCCGAGCAGCAGATCACCGTGGGCAAGAAGAGCTGGCGCCTGCCGCCGCTCTTTATGGTGGCGGCGACCCAGAACCCCATAGAGCAGGAGGGGACCTATCCCCTGCCGGAGGCCCAGCTCGATCGCTTCCTGCTGAAACTCATGGTGGATTACCCCAGCCCCGCCATGGAGCTGGCCATCTTGCAGCTCAACGCCGGAGGCGAGCAACTGCCGCCGCCCCCCCTAACCCTGAGCCAGGCCGCCCTGCTCTCGGCCCGCAGCGCGGTGCAGGCGGTGCAGATGCAGAGCCGGCTCGAGCACTATCTGGTGCAACTTATCTGTGCCACCCGCCCCGGTAGCGGCCTCTGCCCCGAGCTCGAATCCCTCATTGCGGTGGGCGCCAGCCCCAGGGCCAGCATAGGCCTGGCCCGCGCCGCCCGCGCCCGGGCCTGGCTTGCCGGGCGGGATTTCGTGCTGCCGGAAGACATCCAGCAACTGGCCCCGGCCGTGCTGCGTCATCGCCTCATTCCCAGTTATCAGGCCCTGGCGGACAACCTCGACAACGACACCCTGATCGCCCGTCTGCTGGATGCCATTCCATGTCCCTGACAGCCCGCCGTTCATCGCCACCGTTTAATCCCCAGCTATCAGGCCCTGGCGGACAATCTCGACAACGACACCCTGATCGCCCGTCTGCTGGATCTTATCCCATGTCCCTGATAGCCAGCCGTTCATCGCCACCGCTTAACCCCCAGCTATCAGGCCCTGGCGGACAACCTCGACAACGACACCCTGATCGCCCATCTGCTGGACCTTATCCCATGCCCCTGATGATCGGCGCCCATGACCAGATCCGCTGATCCTCGCGCCCATCCCGATATCGCCCTGCCCCTGGCCCAGTTGCTGGCCATCCGGCTGTGGGCAAGACAAGGCCAGCGGGCGCGCATCCACCAGGCACGTCAAGGACGGCTCGGGCGACAGCCTGGCCTGAATTTTCGTGAGCTGCGCCTCTATCAGGCCGGGGACGAAGTGCGCCACATCGACTGGCGGGTCACCGCCCGCCTCGGGCGCCCCCACACCCGGCTGTATGCCGAGGAGCAGGAGCAGGCCCACTGGCTGCTGCTGGACCTCTCCCCCGCCATGTATTTCGGTTCAGGCCCCCAGCTCAAGGCCCGCCTCGGCTGCGAGCTCGCCGCCGCCCTGCTCTGGCAGGGGGAGAAGCAGGCAAACACCCTGATCTGCCACGGGATCGAGACCCGACACGAAACTCAGCGTGACTCCCTGATCCCCCTGCTCGAATCTCTCTGCCATCACTATCAGCGGGGCTGGCCCGCCGGAGGCTGGCCACTCCCTGGCCCAGACACCTTGGCCGCGTGAAGCTGCCCATGGTGCCAACTGACGCTGATCACCGACCACAGCCCCTTGATCAGGGGCTCAGCCAGCAGTTGCAACGCCTCGGCCAGCGCCACGACATCCACTATTGGCAGATCCGGGATCCCCTGGAAGCGGCCCTGCCCGAGCAGGGGCAACTGGCGGTGCAATCGGGCAAGCGCAGCGGCTGGCTCGATGCCGGACAGACCCTCTTTCGCTGGCGCTACCAGGAAGCGGCAAGGCAGCAAGCCGACGCCTGCCAGCAGCAGCTGTTACCCCTGGTGCAGCGCCTCTACCGCCTCGACAACGGCTTGCCCCTGCAACGCCAGTGGCAGGAGGCTGGATGTCATCAGGGATGATCGTGCCCGCCGAGCTCCACAGCCGCCAGTCCCGCCTCCGACGCCATCACCCGCCAGTTGGCCGCCCTGATGCGGGACATCCATCCGGGCCCGCCCCTGGAGAGCAAAGCGACCCCGTCTGCTGGCCTGGGGCTGGCTGCTGATCGCCCTGCTCGCCTGCTTGCTGATCGTCCTGATTGCCCGCAGGGTAATACGTTACCGCCGCTGGTGCCGTCAGCTGGAGGGAGGATCCGCCGCTGCTGGTGCCACGCATACAGGAGGCCCTGCGCCATGAAGCGCTGCAACGCTGGCCCGAGGCGCGCCAGTTGCAGGGAGAGGCGTGGCTCGCCTTCGTCGATCGTCACGGCGGCAGCGATTTCAGCCAGTTTTCGTCTCACTGGAGCAGTTGGCTCTATGGCAGCCAGCGCCCGACTCGCGAGCAGAGCGAACAGCTGCGACAACATTATCGCCGCTGGGGTCAAACCCTCTTCTTGCAACGCTCTCCCCGCTCGGGGCGTAAAGCCGCGCGGAGACATCCATGATCCTGGCCTGGCCCTGGTTTGCCCTGGCGCTGGTGCTGCCTTTGCTGGTGCGCTTCGGCTTGCCGCCCCTGCGCCGTGGTTATCTGACTCACCCCGGGTTTGCCCTGCTGCGTCCTCAGGCCGGATTGCCGCTCTGGCGCGCCATGCTGCTCTGGTGCGCCCTTATCCTCGCCCTCTGCCGCCCCCAGTGGTGGGGAGAACCGGTTATCCGATATGAAGGGAGCCGGGATCTGCTGCTCGCGGTGGATATCTCCGACAGCATGCGCACCCCGGATATGCTCGATAACGGCGAGCAGCAAGCACGGCTGACGGCGGTGCGCCAGCAGATCAAGGCGCTGATTGCCAAGCGGGCCGGAGACAGGGTTGGCCTTATCGTCTTTGCCGATCACGCCTATCTGCTCTCTCCTTCACTCAGGAGATCCCGGCGCTATTGACCTTGAGCGACGAGCTTGATTTTGATCTGGTCGGCCGCACCACCGCCCTTGGCGAGGCCATCCAGCTGGCACGTCAGCATGGAGATCCAGGTCGCCCCACCGCCCTGCTGCTGGTCACTGATGGCCGCAATACCGCAGGCAATGCCGACCCGCTGCAGGAGGCCAAACTCGCCGCAGCGCAGGGAATACGGATCTACACGCTGGGGGTCGGGGCCGATCCCGATACCTTTATCCAACCCTACGATGAGGCGGGCAGCGGTCAGGCCGATCCCAGCAGCGAACTGGACGAGCCGCTCCTGAAAGAGCTGGCAAAGACAGGCAAAGGGCGTTACTTTCGGGCACGCACCCAAAGCGATCTCGATGCCATCAACGCGACTCTCAATGCCCTTGAACCTGCCCCCATGCCGATTGCCCAGTACCAGCCGGTGATCGAGCTCTACCCCTGGCCGCTGGCACTGCTTTGTGGCTTGCTGCTTCTGCCGGCAGGGCACGGCAGGCTGGAGTTTCGCATGGTGCGTAGCTGGCTGGCACGAGGCGCGCGCAGATGGAGCTGATCTTGCTCCGCCCCCTGTGGCTGCTGGCACTCATCCCCTGGCTCTGGCAAGGGTGGCGCCGCGTCGCCAGCCCCCGCTGCTCGCACCTGCGATGCAGGCTTATCTGCTGCCAGCCCCCGTCCTCAACGCCCCTGGCTCTGGCTGGCAACCCTGCCCGTCATTTTGGCCCTGAGTGGCCCCGCCCTGCGCGGCGAGCTGCAACAGCAGCCTGCGGCGCCTCGATATCTGGCTGCTGGACTTGTCACGCTCGATGACCGCCACCGACCTCAAACCAGATCGGGCGACCCGGGTCAGATGGCAGTTGCAGCAGCTGCTGAGCCGCGCCAAGGGCGAGCGCATTGCGCTGATCCTGTTTGCAGGCGATGCCTACCTCGCCATGCCGCCAACCCGGGATCATCAGGCCCTTTCGCTGCTACTGCCCGACTTGCGCCCCGATATCATGCCGTTGCAGGGCAGCAACCCGGCACGGGCGGTGGAACTGGCCATGAAGCAGCTGGCCCCTGGAGAACAAGCGCGTCTGCTGCTGATCACCGACGACCTCACCCAGAATCAGATGACCCAAATCGCCGCCCTGTGGCCCTGCCAGCAACGCCTTCTTTGCCGCCACACCCAGTCGGCACGCCTCGATATTCTGCTGGCCAGCGGTCAACCGGCCCCCATGTCCGCCATTCCGGCCAATCCGCCGGGGGTTTGCCAATCCGGCAACGCCCTGGGGCAGTTGCCCGCCCCAGATAGTCAGGCCATTGCCGCACTGGCCAGCACAGGGGGAAGGCTGCAATGGTTGCAGGCCGGGCTCCCCTCACTTTGCACCGCTGCCCATGAGCCAGACCCTCACCCCGGGGCACCACTGGATTCTCGGCCCCTGGTTGCTGCTCCCTCTGCTGCCACTGGCGCTACTGGCTCGCATAGGCGCGCACTGGTTGCTGCTGCTCTGATGGTGGGGTGGCAGCTGCTTGCCCTGCAAGATCTGCAAGCAACAGAGAGGCCCGAGGGGCGCCGGGTTGGCAAGCTTCTCAAGAGGGGCGCTTCAGCGGGCTGCCCGCACCTTCAAGGACCCAGTCTGGCGCGGCAACGCCTGGTATCGGGCCGGAGTCTATCTGCAAGCTATCGCAGCCTATCAGGAAGCGCAAGCGCCACCGCCCACTACAACCGCGGCAATGCCCTGCTGCAACTGTCCCGCAGCCAAAGAGGCCTATCTTGCCGCTCTGGCGCTCGAACCCGGCCATGAAGATGCGCTCTATAACCTCTCTCTGTTACGGGTGGAGCGACCGCCGCTCCCGATACCAGCAACAGCAAGCAACCCGAACCATCGGCAGCTCAGCAGACGACGGCAATGCCCCTGCCACCCTCTCCCCTGTATTGCTGCTGGAGCAGCGGCTGCGCAAGGAGGCCGAGCGCCGTCCCCTTCTCAAGGTGGAGGAGCCCTGGTGATCCCCTGGCTGCGTTCACTCATCCGGTTGATGAAAGGGCCAAGCGGCTGGTGGCTGCTCGCCATGCTGCTGGGCACCCAGGTGCAGGCGGCGCCCCCTCGCGCCGAGCTGCTGGCGGGGGAAAGCGATCGCGACTGGCTGCTCGTCATCGAAGCCGACGGGGAGCTCAAGGGGGACGAGCTCAGCCTACTCCCCCTGCTGCGCCAGTTTGCGGTGGGCCGGGTCAGCATCAGCCGCGTCAACACCCAGGTGAGCAGCCTGATCCGCTGGCAGATCCCGCTTCACCTGCTGGAGACCAGCCCCCGCCAGGTGCCGCCCTTGACCCTAGGCGCCGAGCAGACGCCCGCGCTGCCTATTCCGACGCGTCCCCAGACGGGCACACTGACGCCGCAACCCGAGACGCGCCTCTCCCCCGTGGAGCTGCAGGCCAGGGTGCTGCATCAGGGCCCCCTCTACCCGGGGCAACCCTTCATCTATGAGCTGAGCCTCTGGCTGCCCGCCAACATGGAGGCCCCCAACCTCAGCGAGCCCCTCGGTCAAGGCTTCACCATACGCCGCCTCGGCGACGATCGCTGGGAGTCCCCCGCCAGCCCCGGCATGCCAGGGCGTTTGATCCGCAAATGGCTGCTGCAGGCCAGGGAGCCCGGGCTGCATCCCCTGGAGTCCCCCCGATTCCAGGGTCGATTGCCCCAGGACCCGGACACCGCTACGCAAAGCGACGCTGGGGATCTGCTCTCCGCCAGGGCGGCCACCCTCTTCGTCAAGGTGGACAAGGCACCGGTGGAGCCGGTGGCGAGCAGCCTGGTCCTGCGCCAGCAGTTCAGTCCGGCCAGGGGGGCCAGAGTCGGGGAGCCGGTGATCCGCACCCTCACCCTGGTGATGGAGGGGGGGGATGGCAACCGCCTGCCACAGATCCCGGCCCCGGCATTGCCGCCGGGCCTTTCGATGAAACCGGACGGCGAGCAGCAGCAGGAGCGTTTCGTGGCCAAGGGGGCGCTGCGCTTCGAACGCCAGTGGCGCCAGGCCCTGACCGCTGAAGCCGCGGGCAGCTATACCCTGCCCGCCGTGACCCTCTCCTGGTTCAACACCAGTACCGGGCGCATCGAGCAGGCCCAACTGCCGGCGCAGACCCTGCACATCGAGGGCGACGCCGCCCCTTCCGATCCCGCCAAAGCGCCCGGCGCAGAGAGCCTCATCTGGGTTCTGTTGGCGCTGCTGCTGCGCACCCTGTTGCAAGGCGGGCCGCGCTGGCTCGCCTTCTATCGGCTGCAACGGGCCCTGGCGGCCCGGGAGCCTGATCTGGCCAGGTGGGCTTTGCTGGCCTGGGCTGGGCTTCGCTGGGGGCAGCCTTGCCAGCACCTGGCCAGCCTGCCCTGCCATGGCGATCCCGCCATGGGCACGCGACTCGATGATCTGGACAGGGCCTGTTTTGCCGCCCCCGGCGCCGCCGGCCAAGGGGTCGACTGGCAGGAGCTGGCCCTGGCGCTGTGCGCCAGGGAGACTTTTGCGATAGCCTATGTCCTCAGAAAACTGGCGTGGGCACGTCCTTGACGCCTGCGCCAAACCACTCATGAAAAAGGAATCGCATTCATGACGTTAGGTTTTTTTAGAAAAAAAAAGGCGGGAACGGGAAAGGATCCCTCTGCTACCCCGGTCTATGGGGATATGGCAGACAAACAAACGAAATACGAGGCCCTGGTGCATGCCCTGCACGGGGACATCTACCGCTACGCCTACTGGCTGTGCCGGGATCCGCAAGTCGCCGAGGATCTGGTGCAGGAGACCTTCCTGCGGGCCTGGAAGGCGATCGATTCCCTGATCGATGACAAGGCCGCCAAGGCCTGGCTCATCACCATATTGCGGCGGGAAAATGCCCGGCGCTTCGAGCGCAAGCAGTTCGATCTCATCGATCTCGACGAGCATCCCCAAAGCGATCAGGATGCGCTGCACAGCGAGCAGGAGATGGAGCACGAATGGCTTAGGCGCCACATAGCCCGCCTGCCCGCCGAGTATCAGGAGCCCCTGCTGTTGCAGGTGCTGGGGGGGTTCAGCGGCGAAGAGATCGCCGCCCAGCTCGGCCTGAACAAGAACACCGTCATGACGCGGCTGTTCCGGGCTCGTAACCAGATCAAAGAGGCCATGGAGGCTGCGGTACAACAGAGAGGACACGGACATGGATGAACTCGAATTTCGCCGCAACGCCATGATCCAGCCCAACGATAAACTGCCGGATTCCTCAAAGCCGCTGAAGCCAGCCAGACCAATCGGAACTATCTCGACGAGATGAAGCAGCTCGAGCAACTCTGCAAGCGCGCCATGCAGGTTAAGGTCCCCGCCGGACTGGCCGAGCGGATCTGCTCAGGCAAGCCATGCTGCAAGACAGTGACGCGCAAGATGATTGCCGCCATCCCGTCCCCTTGGCACGGTGCCGGTCAAGCTCCGGACATCAACATCCCGCCAGATCGCCCTGGCTGCATCGGTCGCCTTCCTGCTCGGAATGAGCACCCGCTGGATCACGCTGGCCAGAAACGGCTCCTGCGGCCGCTGTCGCTGGCACAGGTGGCCATGGCCCATGTCTATGGCGAAAAACCCTTTATCCAGGGTGTCGATGAGAGGGTCAACTTGTACAGCATCAACAGCCAAGATGGAGAAGATATGGCAACCCTGAGCGACATGCCCGGATTAACGGTCACCTATGTCAATCACTGCTCGTTTTATCAGGGGCCGGCCTTGCACATGGTGATCCAGGGCAAGATGGGGCCCATTCACCCTGTTTTTGGTGCCCAACATGTGCCCCTCACCCTGCAACAAGCCAGCTTTTGCAGATGGCACCCTCAAAGGGGAGATACGTCCAACTCAAGGGGCCAACATGGTGCTGATTGGCGAGATGAAAGAGTCACTCGCCCCCGTTGCCACGGCAGCTGCAGTCACGTTTGCACTGGGACATTTAACAAAGCTTAACAGCCCCTCAATGCACAGGCAGCGGTCATTCTACCTGTTCTCTCCCCTTACTCCCCTTTACCGCATTTGCCTCAAGTTTCGAAAAATTTTTACAATTATTTTTGTGACGATTCAAAAGGCAATCCAGGTCAATAATCCATCTTTACCCCTTAAAATGATGAATTAAACAGCAAGTTAAAACAAATGATTAACACATTAGAAACTTTTATGTATTCTGCTGTCACTGGTCTGATTTCTTACCTCCTACCAGATCCATAGAATCACGCCAGAATTGAATGGGAAGAAGCTGAAATAAAAACGGATTTTGTCGTGGTTTGCACCGGACGTGCAGCCCTGATATCGCAAAAAAATCTGCCTACAAAGAGAGAACACCATGACGACAACTATTTTCAAGAAGAGCCTGATTGCCGCCACCATCGCGCTGGCCACTGGTCAGACCTTCGCCGCCGCGTTCCAGCTGAACGAACACTCGGCCTCCGGTCTGGGCCGCGCCTATGCCGGTGAAGCCGCCATCGCCGACAACGCGTCCGTGCTGTCCCGCAACCCGGCCGCCATGACCACCTTCGACAAGATGGCACTGTCTGTTTCCGGTACCTATATCAAGCCCGACGTGGATGTCGCGGGTGACATCTATGCCGGTCCGGCCAAGCTGGCCTCTTCCAGCGAGAGCGACATCGCCCCCGATGCCTTCGTGCCGGCCACCTACTTCATCCAGCCCCTGAATGATCAGTGGGCCTGGGGGATTGGCCTCTTCTCCAACTACGGCCTCGCTACCGAGTACTCCAAGACCTTCCCGGCCGGTGCCGGTGCCGGTGATACCGAGCTGTTGACCTTCAACATCAACCCCAACATCGCCTACCGCATCAACTCCAACTTCAGCGTGGGTGCCGGTGTCAATGCCGTCTATGCCCAGGCCGAGCTGAACCGCTATGCCGGTGCCCTGGCACCTGGCCTGACCGCCAAAACCGGCGTGCCGCACAACAGCGACACCGCCATCGCTCACCTCAAGGGTGACACCTGGGGCTTTGGCTGGAACGTCGGCGCCCTGTACGAGATCAACGACAACAACCGCCTGGCCCTGACCTACCGCTCCCAGGTAGACCTGAGCTTTGACGGCGACTTCAAGGGGCTGACCTCAGGTTACAAGACCGTCGATGGCAACCTGAAGCTGGATCTGCCTGCCCAGGCCGAGTTCGCCGGTTACCACCGTCTGAACCAGCAGTTCGCGGTGCACTACTCCGTCAACTGGACCGACTGGAGCGCCTTCCAGGAGCTCAAGGCCACCAGCAACTCCTGCCAATCCGGTGTATGCCTGCAAAAAGACCAGAGAAATTCAAAGACTCGACTCGCTATTCCCTTCGGTGGTACCTGGTATATCAACCCTGCTGGGAAGCCCGTCTGGGCTTTGCCTATGACAACAGCCCTATC
The DNA here is from genome assembly GCF_046087985.1 of Aeromonas ichthyocola. Lineage (NCBI taxonomy): Bacteria > Pseudomonadati > Pseudomonadota > Gammaproteobacteria > Aeromonadales > Aeromonadaceae > Aeromonas > Aeromonas ichthyocola. The sequence continues at coordinate 139,048 of NZ_JBJSWH010000003.1, read as the reverse complement.
GAAGCCGAATACCGTAGCCTGAGCATCCCTGACTCTGACCGAATCTGGTACAGCGCCGGCGCCACCTACCATATCAACACAGATATGAGTGTTGACTTCGGTATGGCTTATCTCGACGGCAAAGAAGTAGATGTGAACGAAGGTCTGACCAGGTTTACCATAGCTCGTTGGAAGGGCACCTCCCACGGCAACGCCTTCTGGCCTCTGCCCAGTTCAACATGAAATTCTGATTATTGATAAATGGAAAGAGCGCCGCAGGCGCTCTTTTTTTGTCCGCAAAAGATTTCAGCGCACACATGTAGCACACAGTGTTTCTTTTTCTTTTTTAATCAAACTATTAGAGTGCATCATCCCAGCATTTAATCTTGTTTTATCCAGATACTGGCCATTACCGTTGCCTTACTGGTCATACCATATAAAATCCTGCCTCCATTCATATGACCTATTGAACCCTCGGGTAACAGCAAGGATTTTGCCATGCATCCCATCATCAAGCCGTCCGCCATCGCCCTGCTGGTGATCCGGGTCAGACCCATGCCGCCGGGTTCCAGCTGGCTGAACAGTCCGCTACAGGCCTGGGACGCGCCTTTGCCGGTGAGGCCGCCATTGCCGACAACGCCAGCGTGCTCGGGCCGCAACGCCGCCGCCATGACCCGCTTCGAGCAGACCGCCTTCTCCGGCGGCGTCATTCATATCCAGCCCCCAGACGTCAATATCGAAGGGGTGTACCCGATAAGTTCGTGACCCCACCACCCAGGCAACGTCCGCCGATGCCAGCGCCAACGACATCGCGGACGGTGCCTGGGTGCCCAACGCCTATCTCATCCCCCCTGAATGAACGGCTCAGTTGGGCTCTCTCGGCGACCTCCCACTACGGTCTCGGCGTCCAGATGCCGGAAAGGGTACAGCGCCGGCCACTTTGGCAATGTCTCCGATATCAAGACGGTCGAGCTCGGCACGGCCCTGGCCTATCAGTTCACCCCCTTCTGGTCGGCAGGCATGGGTCTTTCCCTTATTCATGGCGAAGGGGAAGTAGGCGGCACCTTCCCCTCCAACAAGATTGCCAAGCATCTCAAGGGGGATGGCTGGGCATGGGCTGGAATGTCGGCACCTGTGCTGGAGTTGTCCCCAGCGAGCGGACCCGTATCGGTCTCACCTATCGCCATGACGTCAACCTGACTCTCTCCCGGGGATGCCGTCGGCCGTAATGCTGGGCCAGCACCTTCAAAGATACCGGCACCCTGGTGCTGCCACTGCCCGCCACCGCCGAACTTGGCCCTGTTCCATCAGCTGACCCCGGCCCTGGCGCTGCATTCGAGCATCAACTGGACCAACTGGAGCAAATTCGTGCAGCTCGAATCCGAGCTCGATCACCATGGCACCATGCACATCAAGGACGAGCACTGGGAAGACAGCTGGCGCTACGCCCTCGGCCTGACCTATCAGCTGGCTCCGAAGTGGCAGCTTCGCTCCGGCCTGGCCTATGATCGCAGCCCTGTCCCCGCCGATCGCCGCACCATCTCCATCCCGGATTCGGATCGGATATGGTACAGCGCCGGTGTGGGTTACCAGATAGACCGCAACCTGTCGCTGGATCTGGGGCTGACCCTGATCGACGGCAAGAAGGTCGAGGTGAACGAAACCATGCAGCTCAGACCCGGGATAGCGCAAACCACCTCCACCTTCCAGGGCACCTCGGAAGGGGACGCCTGGCTGGCCGGCCTGCAGCTCAACTACCTCTTCTGATCCCGCCACCCCTGGCAATACTATGCCAGTTGCTGACCCTTTCGACCCGGTCGGCACTGGCATAGTGATCCGCTTCACCATAGAATCAAGCCTTCACCCATGCTGGAGAAATGCATGTATTCCTATGTAGCAAGGCAGCCCATCCTGGATCGGGAATTGAAGACCCATGCCTATGAGCTGCTGTTTCGCGACAGCCTGGATAATGTGTTTCCCCCCATCTCCGCCCAGCTGGCCACCTCGCGACTGGTGACGGAGCAATTCCTGCAACAGAACATCGATCAGCTGCTTGGCGGCCACCCCTGTTTCATCAACTTTCCTCACTCCCTGCTGCTGGACGGCCTGGCCGAGTGCCTGCCCCAGGACAAGGTGGTGATCGAGATACTGGAAGATGCCGAGCCCGACGATGCTCTGCTGGACAAGGTGATCCAGCTCCACGGGCTGGGCTATCGGCTGGCGCTGGATGATTTCACCCTGGTCCCGGCCTGGGACAGGTTCCTGCCCTATATCCACATCATCAAGTTCGATCTGCGAGCCACACCGCTCGCCAGCATAGAGACGTTCATGCTGACCCATAGCCACCTGCCGCTCACCTACCTCGCCGAAAAGGTGGAGGACAAGGACGAGTTTGAACGGATGAAGGGGCTCGGGGTCGAGTTGTTCCAGGGCTTCTTCTTCAGCCGGCCCCAGATGGTGCAGCAAACCACCATGCCCCCGACCCAGCTGGTGGTGATGCAGTTGCTCAAGGTGGTCAATCAGGCCGAGCCGGATCTGGACAAGATAGAGCAGCTGCTCAACCAGGATCTCTCCCTCTCCCTCAAGCTGCTGCGCTACGTCAACCACCTCAAGCGCTTTCCCCAGCCCATCGCCTCGTTTCGCCAGGCCGCCAGCTCCCTGGGGCACGCCCAGCTCAAGCGTTTCGTGGCCCTGATCGCCGCCACCAGCGCCGGTCACGACAAGAGTGCCGAGCTCTACCAGATGTCCCTCATCCGGGCCCGCTTCTGCGAGCTGCTGGCACAGACCCATGCCCCCACCCAGCAGGCGCAGCAAGCCTTCATCACCGGGCTCTTCTCCCTGCTGGATGTGTTGATGGAACAACCGATGGACAAGCTACTGGGGACTATCCCCTTAGTCGAAGATATCCGGCTGGCATTGCTGAAACGAAAAGGCAACCTCGGTTTTTATCTCGCATTTTGTGAAGATTACGAGAGCGCCAACTGGTCGCGGGTCACCGCCAAGACAGCACAGTTAGGGCTAAATGAGGACAAGGTGAGTCACCTCTATCTGGCGGCAACCACCTGGGTCACGGAGCAACTGTTGGCACGGAAGCCACCAATTAATTCGTTTCGTCATTCACTTCGACCGCGATGGCGGTCGCCTCACCGCCACCGATACAGAGCGTAGCCACCCCCCGGCGCAAGCCCCGTTGCCGCAGCGCAGTGATCAGCGTCACCAGAATCCGCGCGCCGCTCGCCCCCAGCGGATGACCCAGCGCACAGGCCCCACCATGCACATTAACCTTGTGATGAGGGATGCCAACCCGCTCATGGCCAGCATGGTGACCATGGCAAAGGCCTCGTTGATCTCGAACAGATCCACCTCTTCCACCGACCATGCCAGACGCGCCAGCAAGCGTGAAATGGCGCCGATAGGTGCAGAGGTAAACTCGGCGGGCAATGCAGCATGGCTCTGATAACCGACAATCCGTGCCAGCACTGGTACCTGCCAGGCTTGCGCCGTGGCGCCATCCATCAATATCAGCGCCGCAGCACCGTCCGAGATGGAGCTTGAATTGGCAGCTGTGATGGTTCCTTCCTTGCCAAAGGCGCAGGCTTCAGGGTCGGTATTTTATCCGGTCTGCCCTTGCCGGGCTGCTCATCTTCGGCCAGCAACAAGCGCTCACCGCGATAGACACTTGCCAGCTCGGATGCAAAAGAGCCCGCTTGCTGCGCCGCCGGGCCCGCTGCAACGACGCAAGGCAAACTCATCCATGGCGCTGCGGGTCAGCCCGGCCTGATCCGCGCTGCGCTGGGCATGTACGCCCATCAGCTGTCCCTCGTAGGCATCCTGCAAGCCGTCGAGGAACATGTGATCCAGCACGCTCTGATGGCCCATGCGAAAACCGCTGCGCGCCTTGTCCAGCAGATAGGGGGCCCGGCTCATGCTCTCCATGCCGCCCGCCACCACCACATCCACCTCCCCCAGCCGCAACCCGTCTGCCGCCAGCATCACCGCCTTCATGCCGGAGCCGCACACCTTGTTGATGGTGGTGCAGGGCACGCTGTCCGGCAGCCCGGCCTTGAGCGCCGCCTGACGGGCCGGTGCCTGCCCGACCCCGGCGCTCAGCACATTGCCCAGATAGACCTCATCGACCCGAGTTGCGTCTATCCCGGCTGCCGCCAGGGCGGCGCGGATGGCGCAAGCGCCAAGCTCGGGCGCACTCAGTGCGCTCAAGGCCCCTTGAAAGGCCCCCATGGGGGTACGTTTGGCCGCCACAATCACTATATCCATCAATCGCACTCTCCTTGTTACATTGGGATAACATATGCCGCCGCCCTCCCCGGAACAAGAGTTGCGGGCCGTTTACGTTTAGGTAAGGTGCCCCTGCAGTGACAACCAGATGACAGCCAAGACAGCCCTATGACCAAATCCAAGGATGACGCCCGGACCTTCAGCATCAGCGAGCTGGCCCGTGAATTCGATGTGACCACCCGCAGTATCCGCTTCTACGAGGATCAGGGACTGCTGAACCCGACGCGCCAGGGGCAGACCCGGATCTACAGCCGTCAGGACAGGGTGCGCCTCAAGCTGACCCTGCGTGGCAAACGGCTGGGCTTCAGCCTCGCGGACATCCGCGAACTGTTCGATCTCTATGACGCGGACAAGAGCAGCCGCTCCCAGATGGTCTTGCTGGAGGTCTTGCTGGAGCTGGAGGCCGCCGAGCAGCGCTGCCGGCAGGCGCTGGGCCAGCTGACTCCCTGAGTCGGCAAGGGAGGGGCAGCCATTGCGGCCCCAGGAAAATAGAAAGAGGGAGGCTTGCGCCTCCCTCTTGTCATTCATGGCTGTGAGCCAGGTCTCAGGCTTCCTTGCTCCAGCGGTTCGGATCGTAATCCGGGCTGTAGCGATCGACTATGATGGCGCAAGCCGCATCACCTGTGATGTTGAGGGCGGTACGTATCATGTCGAACAGGCGATCCAGCGCGAACAGCAGCGGCAGCCCCTCGATGGGGATGCCGGCCGCCAGCAGCACGGCCACCACCAGGAAGCTCGGGCCCGGCACGCCGGCCTGGCCGATGGCACCCAGGGTCGAGGTGACTATGATGGCCGCCCAGGCGCCCATGCTGAGATCGATGTTGTAGACCTGGGCGAAGAAGATGGCCACCAGACCGTAATAGATGGCGTTGCCGCTCATGTTGATGGTGGCACCCAGCGGCAGCACGAAGGAGGCGGTGGCGTTGGTCACCTTCAGATCGTGCTCGCAGGTCTCCATGTTGACCGGCAGGGTCGCCATGGACGAGGCGGTGGAGAAGGCCACTATCTGCGGCTTCTTCATCGCCGAGAAGTACTTGCGCACCGGCGTGTTGGAGAAGAAGGCGATCAGCATCGGGTAGACCACGAAGCCGAAGATGAGGATGGCGGCGACATAGACCACGAACAGCTTGAGCACCAGGGTCAGCACGTCGAAGCCATAGGTGCCGATGGCATCGGCCATCAGGCCGAAGACCCCGATGGGGGCAATCAGCATCACCTTGTTGATCATCCAGACGAAGGCGTCCACCAGGGTGTTGAGGCCATCCACCAGCGGCTTGGCGCGCTCGCGGGGCTGCTTGGCCAGTGCTATGCCGAGGAACATGCAGAACACCAGGATCTGCAGTATGTTCGCCTCGTTCAGGGCGCTGAACACATTGGTCGGGATCATCCCAAGCAGGGTGGCCACGGCGTCTGGCAGGGCGCCCTTGTCGGCGTAGTCACCGGCAAACATGGCGGCGGTGGAGCCGAAATCGACCCCGACACCCGGTTTGAAGATCTGCCCCATTACCAGTGCCAGCAACACGGCCAGCGCGGAGGTACCGAGGAAGAAGGCGAGCGTGGTCACCGCTATCTTGCCCGCGGCCGGGCTGGCCCCCAGATTGGCGGCCCCGGACAGGATGGCGACCGCCACCAGCGGGATCACCAGCATCTTGATCAGCTGGATGAACAGGGTACCGAGCGGTGCAAACACAGTGGCTTGTTCACCCATAAACGCGCCGACCACTGCGCCCAGTACCATGGCGACCACAACCTGGAAGCCGATGTTTTAATGAGTCCTTTTGTTAACACAAATGTTCCTTTATGTAGCAAAATTCACACTTTCCCAGTGCAATTAACCAAACAGGGGAATAATCCTCTCCATTCCCCTGGCGGCGCGTGTTATCTCACATTTAATAGCTGTTTTAAATCAGCAAATCGAAACCTTAACTATTATAAGTTTGCACAAAGTTGAAGATTCAAAGGCCTCGGTGTTTTTCCCCTATCCCACCATGACAATTGGCAAAAGATTGTGCTAGCTTTGGCTGCACAAACGTACACACAGGGATGTAAAGATGCTGAAAGTTAACGAATATTTTGACGGAAATGTAAAATCCATCGGTTTCGAACAAAAAGGCGAGAAATCCACCGTCGGGGTGATGAACGCCGGTGACTACCTGTTCAACACCGCCGCCCCCGAGCGGATGACAGTGATCAAGGGCGCACTCACCATCCAGCTGGCTGATGAAGATGAGTGGCACACCTACAGCCAGGGTGAATCCTTCCTGGTGGCGGGCCACTCCTCCTTCAAACTGGAAGTGAAAACCCCCACCGCCTATCTGTGCGAATTTCTCGACTGATCCTGCCCCTGAAGGGGCATCCCTTCAGCCCCTTCAACCTCGATGAACACCCCACCCTTTATCTGTGCCCATGTCACAGCACCGCACATCCCCGCTTTCCATCCACGGCAAAAATCCTAGAATAAACAGACATAAACCATCACCGGAGTGATGTCATGATCAGCGTGTTTGACCTGTTTTCCATCGGATTGGCCCCTCCTCTTCCCATACCGTCGGTCCCATGCGCGCCTCTTATGCCTTCGTCCAGCAGCTCAAGCCAGCAAGGCCATCTGCCACACACTGCGCGGTCGAAGTGGAGTGTTACGGCTCGTTGGGCCAGACCGGCAAAGGGCACGGTACCGGCAAGGCGATCATTCTGGGGCTGTCGGGTTTTGAACCCGAATCGGTCGATATCGATGCCATTCCCGCCATTCTGGCTCGAGTGGAAAAGAGCAGCGCCTGCTACTGGCAGGCGAACAGCCGAGCCACTTCCCCGCACCGGTGCCATCATCTTCAACCGCCGCAAGACCCTGCCGGCCCACACCAACGGCATGACTCTGCGCGCCTTTGCCGATGAAAACCTGCGCTTCAGCCAGACCTACTACTCCATCGGTGGCGGCTTCATCATTGAAGAGAGCCACTTCGCCACCGCCAAGGAAGAGGCCGCCAAGTCGATGCCGAACACCCGTCCCCTACCCGTTCGACAGCGGCGCCCAACTGCTGGCCCACTGTCAGGAGAGCGGCCTCTCCATCTCCGGCTCATTCTGGCCAACGAACGGGTGTTTCGCAGCGATGAGCAGATAAAAGCGGGGCTGCGCAAGATCTGGCAGGCGATGCAGGGCTGCGTCGAGCGGGGCTGCAAGAGCGAAGGGGTGCTGCCGGGCGGCCTCAAGGTGAAGCGCCGCGCCCCTGCCCTCTATCGCCAGCTCTGCGGCGAGACCAACTTCAACAAGGATCCCCTGATGGTGATGGAGTGGGTGGATCTGTTTGCCCTGGCCGTCAACGAGGAGAATGCCGCCGGTGGCCGGGTGGTGACAGCCCCCACCAACGGCGCCGCCGGCATCATCCCCGCCGTGCTGCACTATTACGATCGCTTCGTGCGCAAGGTGGATGATGAGCTGCTGATGCAGTACTTCCTCACCGCCGCCGCCATCGGCATCTTATATAAGAAGAACGCCTCCCTGTCGGGGGCCGAGGTGGGCTGTCAGGGAGAAGTGGGGGTCGCCTGCTCCATGGCCGCCGGCGCCCTGGCCGAGCTGCTGGGCGGCAGCCCGGCCGTGGTCGAGAACGCCGCCGAGATCGGCATGGAGCACAACTTAGGGCTGACCTGCGATCCCATCGGCGGCCTGGTACAGGTGCCCTGCATAGAGCGCAACGCCATGGGGGCGGTCAAGGCGATCAATGCCGCCCGCCTGGCCCTGCGTGGCACAGGCGAGCACAAGGTCTCCCTGGACAAGGTGATCAGGACCATGTGGGAAACCGGCAACGACATGAAGACCAAGTACAAGGAGACAGCCCGCGGCGGCCTCGCCGTCAACATCACCGAATGTTAAGCCTGGGTAAAAACGACCTCAGATGACCCTCAGATACCCGGCCTGGCCGGGTATTTTTTCGCAAAACGTTTGCCTTGCGCTTAACAAAATGGATAACCATCAAAATAAATTTTATACTCGCGCCGTGAATTCAACAAAAATAGATCTATTTCAACTTTTTTTAGGCAGGAAGCCGTTACACTGCGGTTATCTGGTTCCCTGGCCTTTGTGACGACAGACCCGTCCCATGGATCACCCTTTCTGCGAGCGGGCATGGCGCCCCCTTCTACCCTGAGGTAATTGTTACATGATCAGCGTTTTTGATATCTTCAAAATCGGTGTTGGCCCCTCCTCTTCCCACACTGTAGGCCCGATGAAAGCTGCCAAACAGTTCGTGGATGATCTGCGTGCTAGCGGCAAGATCCGTGACATCACCCGGATCCAGGTTGACGTCTATGGCTCCCTCTCCTGGACCGGCAAAGGCCACCACACAGACACCGCCATCATCATGGGACTGGCCGGCAACCTGCCGGAAAATGTCGACATCGACGGCATTCCTGAATTCATCTCCCGGGTCGAGCAGACCGGTCGTCTGCCCATAGGCCTGCACTGCCACACCGTCAGCTTCCCGAAAGGCGCCATGGTGTTCCATGACGAGGCCCTGCCCCTGCACGAGAACGGCATGAAGCTGACCGCCTTCATCGAAGACGAGGCCATCTACAGCAAGACCTATTACTCCATCGGCGGTGGCTTCATCGTCGATGAAGAGAGCTTCGGCAAGGCCGACAGCGGCGACATGACCGTCAACTACCCCTTCAAGAGCGCCGCCGAGCTGCTCGCCCACTGCGGCCAGACCGGTCTCTCCATCTCCGCCCTGATGCTGGAGAACGAGAAGTGCTTCAACACCCCGGAAGAGATCTACAAGAAGCTCGGCAAGATCTGGACCACCATGCGTGAAGGGATAGAGCGCGGCTGCCGCACCGAGGGTGTCCTGGCCGGCCCGCTGCGGGTGCCGCGCCGTGCCGCGCCCCTCTACCGTCAGCTGACCACCAACGAGCATCTCTCCAACGACCCCATGAGCATCGTTGACTGGGTCAACATGTTCGCTCTCGCGGTGAGTGAAGAGAACGCCGCCGGTGGCCGCGTCGTCACCGCCCCGACCAACGGCGCCGCGGGCATCATCCCGGCCGTGCTGGCCTACTACGACAAGTTCATCCAGCCGGTCGGCCGCGACGAATACACCCGCTTCTACCTGGCCGCCGCCGCCGTCGGCATGCTCTACAAGATGAACGCCTCCATCTCGGGTGCCGAAGTGGGTTGCCAGGGTGAGGTGGGTGTCTCCTGCTCCATGGCCGCCGCCGGCCTGACTGAACTCATGGGCGGCAGCCCGGAGCAGGTGTGTGAAGCGGCCGAGATCGGCATGGAGCACAACCTGGGTCTGACCTGCGATCCGGTCGCCGGCCAGGTACAGGTGCCCTGCATCGAGCGCAACGCCATCGCCGCCATGAAGGCGGTCAACTCCTCCCGCATGGCCCTGCGTCGTACCTCCAAGCCCCGTGTCTCCCTGGACAAGGTCATCGAGACCATGTACATCACCGGCAAGGACATGGACTCCAAGTACCGTGAGACCTCCCGCGGTGGCCTGGCCATCAAGGTGATGCAGGTTGCCTGCGAATAAGCGGCATCGACGACCCTCATCTGAACAAAAGGCGGGATATCCCGCCTTTTTTCTGCCCGACAGGCATGACATGAAGCACTTATACCGGCATACCGACCATTTCACTGTAGGGCGTTGCTGATATACCCCTGCTACGCCATCTTATTGCGGATTGTCTTGTCTGCATACCTCTTTAATTACATCCAATGCCTTGATTGACTCGTCTCAATGGATTGGAAGCGACGTTCTACCCTGCCAGTAACCTTTACCCGATATCTTGCCCCACCAGCCACGATTTCACAACTAATCGATATCGAGATGGCCCCTCAACTCAATCCCCTCACCATTGGTCATACCCTTGTTTGGCAAGACGCGGTTACCGCTCACCCTGCGGATTATCACGCCGCCACATTGATTGCCACCTATGCGGCACTTTCGTGATCAGGGCAAACAATCAAGTACACAAACAGGGGGTTAGCTCATCATTTTGGCCACAGCGCATCGCGCAAACTGGTTTTAGCACAGTTATCACCGCCCTCTTTACGCCCTATTTGATGGATAACGCATCGAGCAGTGGAGGCCAAAAAAGCGCCCAAAGAAGGGGCTGAAAATAATCGATGAATGAGCCAATAGCCGTTGAAATGGCGGATATGAGTACGCGCCACTCGCTATTTTTGTGAGCGCCAGCAAAGGTTGAGGATATGGTGTTGGGAGCAGATTGACTTTCTATTTAAACAACGAAAAGTGAATATTACCAAAGGGAGGGTTTAATTTGGCCAGATCCTGTCACGGGATTATCGCAGGCCACCTCTCCGGGGCCGGAATGCGTCATGCAGAGTCACAAAGAATTAGCCCCGCTGGGCAGAACACACAACAGGGCTGGATATTCAGGATGGTTTTTTCAGGCTGGCCTTGTGCTGCTCCAGCAGGTTTTCGGGAGGCGGCGGCACCTGCAGGTAGAACCCCTGGCTGGTCAGCGCGGCCATCACCTTGCCGACATCAGCCAGACCCAGGGGCTTGGCCGGGTCCAGCTTGGTCATCAAGACCAGCTCGGGGCGTCCGAAGGTACTCATCAGTGCCTCTGGCACACGGGAAAAGTCCTCTCTTCTTTCAATAAAGAGATAGGTCTCGGCTTTTTTGCGACTTTTATAGACTGCACACAACATGGAAATTGATATAATCCGACGGGTTCATTGCCTCTGGTGGTGGCAAACTATAACATCAGGAATTGAATAACAATAACGTATTACCGTCTCGGTTCGGGGAAGATTCATGGTTGAACGCGATAACGAATTGAAAGGGACCACCTTCACTATTTCTGTGTTGCATCTCAGCGATGGCAATCCGGACCGGATCCGACAACTGCTGGAGGCCAAGGTCGCGCAGGCTCCCCAGTTTTTTAATTGTGCGCCGCTGGTGATCAATGTTTCCCGACTGGAACATATTCCCGATTTCGAACAGCTCAAGGAGCTGGTGGAGTCCGAAGAGTTTGTGCTGGTCGGCATCACGGGGGCGCGCAGTGAAGAGATGAAGACAGCCGCCAAGGCGGTGGGACTGGCCGTGATGGCCTCGGGCAAGAGTCGCAAGAGCGAACCGGAACCCGAGCCTGCCCGCGCCAGCCGCCCCTGGAGGTGGCCCAGGTCGCCCCGCTTCATGCCCTGGAGCCGACCAAGGTCCACGTCGGGCCGGTGCGCTCCGGCCAGCAGATCTATGCTGCCGGCACCTCGCTGGTGGTGCTGGGCTCGGTCAGTCCGGGGGCCGAAGTCATCGCCGACGACAGCATCCATATTTATGGCGCCCTGCGTGGCCGTGCCATCGCGGGGGCCAAGGGCAATCCCCTTGCCCGCATTTATTGCCAGCAATTGCAGGCCGAGCTGCTCTCCATCGCGGGCACCTTCCAGCTCAGCGACGCACTGCCGGCAGGCCTGATACAAGAGCCAGTCCATATCCGGCTGGACAACGAACAACTCCGAATAGACCGCATCAAATAGAGTTACAAGGAAGCGAGAATGGCGCGAATCATAGTCGTTACATCGGGCAAAGGTGGCGTTGGCAAGACCACAACCAGCGCGGCCCTGAGCACCGGCTTGGCCCAGCGAGGCCACAAGACAGTGGTCATCGATTTTGACATTGGCCTGCGAAACCTGGATCTCATCATGGGCTGCGAGCGGCGCGTGGTGTATGACTTCGTCAATGTGATCAACGGTGAGGCCAACCTCAACCAGGCCCTCATCAAGGACAAGCGTTCCGAGAATCTGTTCATCCTGCCGGCCTCCCAGACCCGGGACAAGGACGCCCTGACCCGCGAAGGGGTCGAGAAGATCCTGGATCAGCTGGCGGAGATGAAGTTTGATTACATCGTCTGCGACTCCCCGGCCGGCATCGAGGCGGGGGCCCTGATGGCGCTCTACTTCGCCGACGAGGCCATCGTCACCACCAACCCGGAAGTCTCTTCCGTGCGTGACTCGGATCGTATCCTCGGCATCCTGGCCTCCAAGTCCCGCCGTGCCGAGCGCGGGGAAGACCCCATCAAGGAGCACCTGTTGCTGACCCGTTACTGCCCGACTCGCGTCAGCCGTGGCGACATGCTGAGCGTGCAGGATGTGCAGGAGATCCTGGCCATCAAACTGCTCGGGGTGATCCCGGAGTCCCAGGCGGTGCTGCGCGCCTCCAACTCGGGGGAGCCGGTCATTCTGGACAAGGAGTCCGATGCCGGTCAGGCCTATGAGGACGCAGTTGCCCGCCTGCTGGGTGACACCAAGGATTTTCGTTTTCTGGAAGAAGAAAAGAAGGGCTTCTTTAGCCGACTGTTCGGGAGTTAAACATGTCATTATTGGATTATTTTCGTTCCAACAAGAAACAAAACACCGCACAACTGGCCAAAGAGCGGTTGCAGATCATAGTCGCGCACGAGCGTTCTTCAAGAGGGGGGCCGGATTACCTGCCCCAGCTCAAGCAGGATCTCCTCGACGTGATCCGCAAGTATGTGCAGATCGATCCGGACAAGATCACCGTCCAGCTCGATAAGAAGAGTGACGAGCTGTCGGTACTGGAGCTCAACATCACCTTCGCCGATGACAAGAAGGGATGAGCTGACGCCCCATGCGTGACCCCTTCCCTCAATGAAGACCGGATCCTGTAGCAGGATCCGGTTTTTTATTGCCTGACGCAGTGGCATCTCGCCAAGGCGTGCGGGGCCAGCTAGAATAGCGCCGCCCCGCAGGCAGTGATCTGCGCCGGCACCTTTTTCCCTTATCTGGAATACAGGTCTTATGTCTTTGAATGACGAAATGCACAGCGTCGAGGAACTGCTCGATACCGCCCTTGAACTCTTCATGGAGCTGGCCTCGGACAACCTGCCCGAACAGGAGATAGCCCTGTTCAACCAGGCCTTCAACGATCGGGGTCTGCTGGCGGAGACCGACCCCGCCGATGACTGGGAAGCGGACGTGGGGTTTGCCGTGAGCGATGCCGAGTACGCCGAAATCTGGGTTGGCCTTGGCAATGCCGAGCAAGAGTATGAGCACCTGTTTGCCCGCATGCTGCTCTCCCGCCGTGTCGACGAGAAGTTCTGCCACATCGAATGGCTGCCCCAATAATTCCGGATCCCGACGATCCCGGTCACTATGAGTGGGACTCAGAGCCTGACGCCGTGGCCCCCGTGCGCGCATCTGCATCGGGGCGCCGGCTGTTGAGGTGGGCAGGCAAGCTGCGCTGGCGGCGCTGGTCTGCTCGGTCGGCTCGGTGGCGCTTGCTGCGCTTTATCGATCCGCCGATGTGGAGCTGGCGTATCGAGCGGGCCCTCTTTCCGCCCGCCAAGATCACCGAGGTGCGCCATGAGTGGGTAGATCTGGAGTCCATCTCCAAAGAGCTGCAACTGGCGGTGATCGCCGCCGAGGATCAGCGCTTCGCCGATCACAACGGCTTCGACATGGATGCCATCAGCTCGGCCCTCAAACACAACCAGCAAAGCCGGCGGGTGCGCGGGGCCAGTACCCTGAGCCAGCAGACGGCGAAGAATCTCTTCATGTGGAGCGATCGCAGCTTGTTGCGCAAGGGGATAGAGGCCTGGTTCACCCTGCTGATGGAGCTGGGCTGGGACAAGTCCCGTATCCTCGAGGTGTATCTGAATATCGTGGAGTTCGGGCCCGGCATCTATGGCGCCGAGGCGGCCGCCCGGCACTACTTCGGCAAACCGGCGGCGCGCCTGACCCGCTACGAGGCCTCCTTGCTGGCCGCCGCCCTGCCCAATCCCTGGCGCTACCGGGTCAAGCCCCCCTCGCCCTATGTGCAGCAGCGCTCGGCCTGGATCCGCCGCCAGATGAGTCAGCTCGGCCAGGTCACCCTGAACCGGGTGCACGAGGCCGACTGATCCTCAGGGCTCATCGGGTTTCTCCGGTGGGCCCAGATGGCCGCCCACCTCCGCGGTGCAAGCGGCAGATAGTGCCACCACCAGGCCTCCCGCCGCCGCTTGATCTGCCGCCTGTACTGTCGTCGCTTCATCCCACTCCCTGCCAGCTGATCCGCGCCTTAACCATACTCCCCAAGGGCCACTTGACAGGCAGGCCCGGCCCCACTGGTCTGGCCGCCACAGCCAATAATTGTTAAAGTGGCGAACCTCGATGTATCTGGAGTGATTTCATGGAACAGCGTACCCGGATCAGCTGGTCGAATGGGCCTATGATCAGTTTCTTGAGCAGGCCGCCGATATGCTGGCCCCCGAACAAATAGTCGACATCACCCTGGAGTTTGAGCAGCGTGGCGCCGTGGAGGCGACCCTGCCCAATGCCGACTGGTCGACCGAGCTGGGTGAGCCGGTCGATATGGAGCGCTGGGTCGAAGTGTGGGTCGGTTTGCTGGATCATCAGGATGAGTTTGAGGTGATCTTCGCCACCTTCCTGCTGCCCCGTCTGCTGACCGAAGATCAAGTGCATGTGCGCTGGCATCGCCAGCAGCAGGCATAAAAAGGCGCCATCGGCGCCTTTCTTGTTTCTGTATTCACTTTTATTCTGTTCTCTGCTAATCCTGCGCCGCGATGGCCTTGGCCAGACAGCGGCGGCACCAGCAAGCGCTGGCCTCCTGCATCGGCAGTACTGGCAACTGGCTGCACCAGCACTGCGCAATGGTCTGACCGGCAGAGACGGCGCAATAGGCCGGTTTGCCACAACCCGGGCAGCGGTGGGTGCTTTTCGAGCCATTCAGCTCGGCCATCACCGCCAGCTGGGCCTTGCTATCCATCGCCGACCAGTGGCCGATCTCGGTCAGGGTGCGGCCACAACCAAGGCAAAGCCCATCTTTCGCCTTGCAGAGGCCAACACAGGGGCTCGGCATCTTATTCGCTATCCACTGCCTGTCGCCTGCTTGTACCTGCGCCACCGGCGTCGTGATGGCGTTATCTTCGATGACAATCTTGCCCTGCTTGTAGAGGCCGCCGATCGCCTTCTTGAAGGTGCCCTTGCTCATGCTGAACAGCTTGTAGATGAGCTCGGGTTCGCTCTTGTCACCCACCGCCAGACTGCCGCCCTGCTTTTTCATCCGGCTCAGAATACGTTCACCGGCATCATCAACCCGCGCCAGACCCGGCTTTTGCAGGGTCAGATCCAGCTTGCCATCTTCGCGCACCTGCTTGACCCAGGCGGTTTGCGGCCGACCGGTCATCACCCGGCCAAACACCTCGTTCTTGAACAGCATGCCGGGATACTGACCGTTGACGATCACCTTGATGCCGAGGGGCGAGTGCTCCCCCGGCAGCGCGGTCACTTCGTCACCGACCTTGAAGTTGCTGCCGGCCGGGGTCAGGAAACGCTCGATGCGGCTGGTGCCGACCATGCGCCCTTCGTTATCCAGTTGCAGACGCACCAGATAAACGTGGCCCACCTGCATCGGCTTGTTCTGCTCGCGGCTGGGCACAAACAGATCCTTTTTCATGCCCCAGTCGAGGAAAGCACCAATCTTGTTGGCATTGACCACCTTCAGACCGGCAAATTCGTCCACCATGGCAAACGGCTTGTCGGTGGTGATCACCGGCTCGCAATCGGCATCCAGATAGAGGAAGACCTGCACGCTATCCCCCTCTTTCACCCCTTCCGGCAGTTGACGCTTGGGCAGCAGCAGTTCACCGTACTCATCCGGCCGCCAGCCAGGCGCCACGGTCTTCGAGTTCAACAACGGTGAGGGTGTTCATCTTGCCAATCTGTATCATGGTGCTCTCTTTTTCATTACCCGGATGGGCCTGCATTGAACATGGCCCCTATAATGCGCGCATGTTACCTCAAGAGCGGTGATCCGGCCTAGTCCCCAAGCCACCACTGGCCGCCCTTTCGCCCTTATCTTATCCGCCAATGGTGATTAAATCGCCAAACAGGTCGCCCATTTGCTGCAAATAACCCCACTTTTAGGTAGACTTCGCGGCTGTTCAAATCCAGAGGAACTGTCGATGAACCCATCCACTCGTACCCGCCATCTTAATCAATGGATCCAGAGCCACAGCCAGCAGGACATGACCTACCCGGCCCTGCACGGTTTTCTCTGTGCCCGTCTGGTGGGGCCAGACAAGCCCTGACTGGCAACGCCCGCTGGCTGGTCTGCTGGAACAGGATGCCGAGTTGGATGAAAAGTGCAGAAGCCCTCAACCACCTGATCGCCGAGCTGGAATCCCAAACCGACGACGCCCAGCTGGCCCTGCCGAGCCAATGCCGCCTGCCCAGCGATAACCCCGAGCAGGTGTTCGAACAGAGCCATCCCCTCGGTCAGTGGTGTTACGGCTTCAGCAGGGTTTTGCCACCTGGCCCAAGCCGAAGGATTTGAACGACCCGACCACCCAGTACCGCTTCAGTCTGGCCGCCGAGCTGAGCCTGTTTCGTGACAAGCCCATGGCCCAGATGCTCTATAGCGCCGCCGCCAGCGAGCTCCCCTTTGTCGAGTTCTGCAAACGCCAGCGCCAGAACATGAAAACCGCCCTCAACCAGTTGCTCAACCTCGACCAGTATCAGGCCGCCCCCAGCACTGATGTGGCCCTCAATGGCGAGCAGGCCCAACAGTGGCAGACCTGGTTCGAGCTGGCCGACAGCTGCCGCGATCATCAGGCCCGCCTCGGCTGGTTCGAGAAGATCATCGCCGATGCCACCCCGCTGTTTGACGAGCCTTCTGGCAGCAAATCGCCGGCCACGGCTGGAGTGCCCCGAGGCCCGCGCCTCTGCTGGCCGCCAGAGCCGGCCGCGCCGACTGCCTGCTGCGCCTTGGCAAGCTGGGCGAGGCCAAAGCGGAGTATCTGGCCCTGCTGACCTTTGTCAGGCCGATGAGCTGGGTTGCCGCTACAACCTCTCCACCCTCTATGCACTGCAAGGGGATTGGCTGGCCTGGCCGCCCTGCTGGTGCGCTTCGATGAAGCCTCCAGCTGGCTGCTCTACAACAAGGCGCTGATGGTCTTTGCCACCGAGGGTGCCGAGGCGGCCAAGCCCCATCTGCTGGTCGCCATCGAGGCCAACCCGCACATTCCGGCCTGCCTGCTGGGCCAGCGCAGGCTGCCAAACAGGAGCCCCGCAAAGCTGGCAAGCGGGCAGCCGCGACGAGGCCGCGCTCTACGCTCCAGAGCCGCGAGGCCTGGCTTGCAGATAATGCCCTGATCTGGCTGCGTAAAGGCTGAACAGCGAGGCCAGTTGAAAACCCTGGGTCAGACCCGGTTTTTCCTTGAACACGTGCGCCACCGCACATTTCATCGCAACCGGGTCAGACAAATCAGCTTGAGTTACGTATCATCAAGGTCAAAGTATCAAGAGAAACTGCACCCGATGCAGCCGCCACAGCAGGATGTCATATGTCGAAGATCATAGAGCTGCTCGCGCACTATCCCCCCTATCAGCTGGTCCATGCCGCTGAAATGGTGCGCGATACCTTTGAACAGTTTTACCAGCAGCGGTACCAGCTGACGGTGCCCCAATGGCGCCTGATGATGGTGCTTGGCCCCCACTACCCCATCAGCCAGAAAGAGCTGGTGGAGGCGAGCGGAATGGACAAGGTGCGGATCTCCCGCGAGATCCACCGTCTGGTGGAGAAGGGCATTCTGTTCACCGAAAGCAGCGCCCAGGACAAGCGCATCAGTCTGGTCTCCTTCACCCCGGCGGGGCTCACCCTGTTCCAGCAGCTCAAGACTGAAGCGGGCAGCTGGCAACATACCCTGACCGACTATCTGCCCGCCGAATCCCGCGAGGCGATCCGCCAGCATCTGCACAGCGTCAGCGCCGCCATCGAGCAGCTGCACCTGCTGGACAGCGAGAAAATCATGGCATTGACCCGTTCGCCACCATGGACATCAACATGCTGCTGAGCGTCGTCAATATGCAGCTGCGTGATCGCTATGACGATCTGGATGATCTCTGCAAGGCGCAGGAGATCGATCAGGCTGCACTGGAAGCGCGGCTCGCCGGCGGCGATTTTCACTACCAGCCAGCGCAGAAACAGTTCAGATAAGGGAGGTCGCGGGATCGGGATCACAGCGCCAGTGATGGCGCTGGCTCTGCGGTAAAAACCTGATATGGTCTGAAGAGCCCCAACAGGGTGATGTACGGATACATCACCCTGTCACAAGAGGGCGGTTAGCCTCGTTTCAGGTGAGCATCAGCCAAGGACGACCCCATGATATTGACCCGACAGACCAGCCTGATCATCATCAGCGCCCTCTTCACGATCGGCCTCTTCTCCCCTCATCTGCCCCAGAGTACGGAGCAGTGGCTCAGCAGCCTGCTGCTGGGATCCCTGGTCGCGGTCTGTCTGCTGGTCGGCAGCGGCTGCCGTCGCTTCATCTGGGATTGAAGACTGGCGTCCCGCCATCTGAAAACAACAACGCAGCCTGATGGCTGCGTTGTTGATTCTGGACCTGGGTGAGCAGGCAAGCGTCACGGCATCAGTATGCCAGGGTTTCCAGCTGCTCCTTGGCCTGCTCTATGCCCTTGGCCTGTGCCTCGGGACCCATGCCCATGCCCTCGGCGTAGATGAAGTCCACCTCGTTGATGCCGATGAAGCCCAGCACGGTGCGCATGTAGGGGGTCACCAGATCGGTGGGGTTACCCAGGTGCAGGCCGCCGCGGGGGCTGACCACCAGGGCGCGGGTGTTCTCCACCAGGCCGACCGGACCGGTCTCGGTGTAGCGGAAGGTCACGCCGGCACGGGCCACCAGATCGATCCAGTTCTTCAGCTGGGTCGGGATGTTGAAGTTATACATGGGGGCCGCAATGATCACCAGATCGCTCGCTTTGAGCTCGGCCACCAGCTCGTCGGACTGGGCCAGCACGGCCAGCTGACGCTCGTTCAGGTTCTCACCGCCGCGCAGGCCCATGGCCAGCTCGCCGTCGAGCACCGGCAGGTTCAGGGTTGCCAGATCACGCACGGTGACGCTGTCACCCTGGCGCTCGGCCAGGTAGCCGTCGATCAGGGCGTTGGATTGGGAATACTGGCCCAGGATGCTGGACTTGAGAACGAGGATATTGGCCATGGTGAAACTCCATTTGGTTGTCGGTTGAACAGCTGTGCTGTCGATGGAGGTCACTATAAAGATTGAGGTTCAAGGCGGATAGCGAAAATAGATGCTCAAGTTATTCAAATATTTTGATGCTTGTGCACTTAGTCGCCAGCGAGGTACTCAGCAAGCACCCCGGCCTTGGCAGAACAAACGATTGCCGTTATGATCCGCCGCACTTTTTTTCAGTGACCCGGATCCCATGGCACCCTCCCGCAGGCACTCCCCCTTTGCCGGTGCAGTCTGGATGATGGTGGCAGGCCTCTGCTTTGCCGCCGTCAACAGCCTGAGCCAGTACGTCAGCTTCAAGCTCGGCCTCCCCTCGACCCAGGTCGCCTTTCACAGTATCTGGTCGCCCTGATCTGCCTGCTGCCCTGGCTCATCCGCCACGGCCTGCGCCAATCCCTGATGACCAACCAGTTGCGGCTGCACCTGCTGCGGGTCGCCCTGGCGGTCATCGGCATCCAGTTCTGGCTCTGGGCCCTGGCGGTGCCCGTGCCCATCTGGCAGGGCATAGCGCTCTTGATGACCTCCCCCCTGTTCGCCACCTTAGGGTCGGCCTTGCTGCTCAAGGAGCAGGTGAGCCGGGCGCGCATTCTGGCTACCCTGGCGGGCTTTGTCGGGGCCATGCTGATCCTGGCCCCCTGGACCGATGACTTCAGCTGGGCCTCCCTGCTGCCAGTGGCGGCCGCCCTGTTCTGGGCCGGCTACTCCCTGCTGGTGCGCTATCAGGCGGCGAGCGAATCGTCCCACACCATAGTGGTCTACCTGCTCATCTTCAGCACCCCCTTCAACGCCATGCTGGCCCTGCCCGAATGGCAGTGGCCGAGCGAAACCCAGTGGCTGCTGGTGGCGGTCTCAGGGGTGCTGTCGGCGTTGGCCCAGATGTCCATCGCCCGCGCCTACAGCGTGGCCGAGGCCTCCTTCGTGCAACCCTTTGACTTTGCCAAGCTGCCCATGAACGTACTGGCGGGTTGGCTGGTATTTGGCTGGGCGCCCCCCGGCCGATTGTGGCTCGGCGCTGCCATCATCATAGGCGCCATCACACTGCTGACCCATCTGGAGCAGCGCGCCCACAAATCCGTTTCCTGAGGTACGCCATGCGTGCCTCTTTTTTTACTCACTCGGGTCAGCAACCCTGACCATGGACATCAGGAGAGATCAGATGTTTGGAACTGCCACCCGCCCCGGCGCCACCCGTGCCCTGCTGCTCGGCTCAGGCGAACTCGGCAAGGAAGTCGCCATCGAGCTGCAACGCCTTGGCATAGAAGTGATCGCCGCCGACCGCTACGCCCACGCCCCCGCCATGCAGGTCGCCCACGCCGCCCAGGTGCTGGACATGCTCGATGGCGCCGCCCTGCGCGCCTTGGTGGCCGAGGTCAAGCCCGACCTCATCATCCCCGAGATTGAAGCCATCGCCACCGATACCCTGGCAGAGCTTGAGCAGGAAGGAGTCAGGGTCGTGCCCAACGCCCGCGCCACCCAGCTCACCATGAACCGGGAGGGGATCCGCCGGCTCGCCGCCGAAGAGCTCGGCCTCCCCACCTCCTCCTACCGCTTCGCCCAGAGCAAGGAGGAGTTCATTGCCGCTGTCGAGGCCATAGGCCTGCCCTGTGTGGTGAAACCCGTGATGAGCTCGTCCGGCAAGGGCCAGAGCCTGCTGCGGGATCTCGCCAAGCTGGACGAGAGCTGGACCTATGCCCAGGAGGGGGGCCGCGCCGGCCGTGGCAAGGTGATAGTCGAAGGCTTCGTCCCCTTCGAGTACGAGATAACCTTGCTCACTGTGCGCGCCGTGGACGGCATCCACTTCTGCGATCCCATAGGCCATCGTCAGGAAGACGGTGACTACCGCGAATCCTGGCAGCCCCAGGCGATGAGCGAGCTGGCGCTGGCCCGCGCCAAGGAGGTCGCCGCCAAGGTGGTCGAGGCCCTGGGTGGCCATGGCCTGTTCGGGGTGGAGCTCTTCATCAAGGGTGACGAGGTGTGGTTCAGCGAGGTCTCTCCCCGCCCTCACGACACCGGCATGGTGACCCTGATCTCTCAGGATCTCTCCGAGTTCGCCCTGCACGTGCGCGCCATCCTGGGGCTGCCGGTCGGCACCATCACCCAGTTCGGGCCGAGTGCCTCCGCCGTGGTGCTGCGCGATGGCCACAGCCAGAATATCCGCTATCAGGGGGTTGCCGAGGCGCTGGCCCTGGTGCCGGGCGCCCAGCTGCGTCTCTTTGGCAAGCCCGAGATCGCCGGTCGCCGTCGTCTCGGTGTGGCGCTGGCCCGTGGGCAAGGGTGCGAAGAGGCGGTGGAAAAGGCCAAGGCGGTCGCCGCCCGGGTCGAGGTGCTCTTCTAGAGCGCATTCTTTGTCACGTAAAAACAAACGTTTATCTGCGTGATCCGGCGCAAGGGGCGGGCTTCTGCCCCTTTTCCATTGAGGCGTCGGGCTTATAATCCCCCCTTCACCTATGTCAGGAGTACAAGATGTTAACTGCCGTGATCTTCGATATGGATGGTGTTCTGATCGACTCGGAACCCTTTTGGCAACGGGCCCAGATGGCCGTCTTCTCCGAGCTGGGCCACTTCCACACCGAGGAAGACTGCAACTCCACCATAGGGGTGCGCATCGATCAGCTGGTGGCCCACTGGTATCGCCTGCGTCCCTGGAGCGGCCCGACCCAGGAAGAGGTGGTGCAACGCATCCTGGATCAGGTGATAGCACTCATCCTGCAGGAAGGTCAGGCCAAGGAGGGCGTGTTGGAGGCCCTCTCCCTCATCGAGGCCCGTGGTCTCAAGATTGGCCTGGCCACCTCTTCCCCCTTCACCATGGTGGAGGCTGTGCTCGGCAAGCTCGGCATCCAGGATCGCTTCATGGCGGTCCACTCCGCCGAGGTGGAGCGCTTTGGCAAACCCCACCCGGACGTCTATATCCACGCCGCCGAGAAGCTGGGCGTCGAACCTGTGCACTGTCTGGCCATCGAGGACAGCTTCACCGGCCTGCTGGCGGCCAAGGCGGCGTCCATGCAGGCGCTGATAGTGCCGGACCCGGCGCTGGTGGGCGACCCCCGTCTCGCCATCGCCGATCACCAGCTATCCTCGCTCGCCGAGCTGGATGCAGACAGACTGGCCCGCTGGGTGGGGTGAATCCGCACGGGGCCAGTGGTGCACCGGGTCAGACCTTAGGGGCTAGGCGCATCCCCTGATCCCTGTCATAAACGTGCGCCTGCTCGCGGTTGCGCCGCCTCTTGCCGACTAGAATCAGGGGAAAGAGGCGGCCAGTCGGCCCCAGGAGGTCACCATGATCGAGTACACCAGCAAGCGCATCGTCTGCCCCCACTGCGGCCACCACACCCGGGTCGAGCTGGATGCCAGCCAGGGGGATCAGGAGTTCTACGAGGACTGCATGGCCTGTTGCAATCCGATCCACCTGCGGCTGCACCGGGATGAAGCCCGCGACTGTTTGCAGCTGTTTGTGGATGCAGACGACGAGCAGATGTTTTGAATCTATGTCCTGAACAAAGGCAGCCCAAAGGGTAAAATGCCAGTCAG
Source organism: Aeromonas ichthyocola (assembly GCF_046087985.1). Taxonomy (NCBI): domain Bacteria; kingdom Pseudomonadati; phylum Pseudomonadota; class Gammaproteobacteria; order Aeromonadales; family Aeromonadaceae; genus Aeromonas; species Aeromonas ichthyocola. The sequence goes on along the minus strand of NZ_JBJSWH010000003.1, from coordinate 116,218 downwards.
CCAAGTCTGACTGGCATTGTTTTTATTAGCTTTTTAACACTGTGCTGCCAGCGGTAGCCCCTTCACACCAGGGCATCACGGCGCCCTGATTGTATCGACAAGATGCACTGCCCCTCGTACTGCTCAAGGTCCGCTCCCCCCGTTCAAATAGATGACATTGGACTGACTTCGTGAATGAGGCACACCTATGCCAGGTAGCGATAGTCCGCTGCGTCGTTCTTCAGGCTTACCGCCCCCCCCCTATCAGTTGCCGGCCCCCACAGCTCTTGCCGCATTCCTCTCGCCTTCTTGCTGTGCTGGTCAAGCCGATGTTTGCTGCCAGTTGCATTTGTCATCGTCGCTGGTTGCTCAGGAGAATGGCCCACATGAAGTGCCCAAGAGCTGAGAGTGCCGAAGGGTATCGTCAGGCCCAACAACGCAGCCGGTCTGCCAGCAAGCCATGGCGAACATGATGAAGGTGGCTTTGGAAACATCTTCTGATTGCAGATAACAGCGCAAAAACAAATCTCAAATTGGTCACTCGTTGTCAATCTGACGATGGCGCGTTAACATTCCAAATCCCCTGTATGGCCGTCGGAGAGAAAGATAATGAGTGAAGAAAACAGCACGCCTGCGCTGAATCGAGGCCCTGTTGATCACGATGTGCGGGATCAGATTGTGGTTGCAGCCACCGAGCATTTCAGCCGTTACGGCTATGGCAAGACCACTGTGTCTGAACTGGCAAAATCAATAGGTTTTTCAAAGGCATATATTTACAAGTTCTTCTCGTCCAAGCAGGCGATTGGCGAGAGTATTTGCGCAAACTGCCTCTATGAGATCCAGGAGGATGTTCGAAGAGCGATCGAACAGGTTGATCAGCCGCCCGAGAAGCTGCGCCGGATGTTTCAAGAAATCATTCAGGCAAGTTGTCGCTTGTTCTCCGCGGATCGAAATCTCTATGAAATAGCGGCCTCAGCCGCAGCCGAACGCTGGCAAGCCACCATTGTCTATGAGCAAAACATTCAGACATTGCTGCAAGATATCCTTCAAGAAGGCCGTAAAACTGGTGATTTTGAGCGAAAAACACCATTGGATGAAATAACTGCGGCGATTTATCTTGTCATGAGGCCCTATTTAAATCCTCTCATGCTGCAACACAACTTCGACTGCATTGACAAGGCGCCAACCCAATTATCTAACCTGGTGCTGCGCAGTCTCGCGCCATAATAATTGTGACTATTGACCAATTTGGTCACTTGAATTACATTGCCTCCTGAATCGTTCTTCATGGAGGCTTCTGTATGTCTCGTCACAGCATACTGGCAATTATCACTGCTTTACCGCTGGCCCTGACGGCTTGTGGTGAGCAACAACCATCTGATCCGCGTACGCAAGTACCGCTGGTGCGTACCGTCACGGTCAATGATGCAGAGGTTGAATCACGCTCTTTTACTGGGGTAGTCGCGGCTCGCATTGAGAGTGACTTGGGTTTTCGCGTATCTGGCAAGGTGCTGCAGCGCCTCGTAGACGCAGGACAAACCGTCAAACGGGGTCAATTGCTGATGCGTATTGACCCGGTTGATCTGACACTCGCCGCGCACGCACAACAGGAGTCGGTTGTGGCAGCCAGGGCGAGAGCGAAACAAACCGCGGAGGATGAAGCCCGTTACCGAAATTTGCGTGGCACGGGCGCGATCTCCGTTTCCACTTACGATCAGGCCAAGGCGGCGATGGACACGGCCCAAGCCGAACTTCGAGCCGCCGAAGCACAAGCGGAAGTGGCCCGTAATGCCACTGGTTATACAGACCTGGTCGCCGATGTTGATGGCACCGTGGTAGCGACACTGGCGGAGCCAGGGCAAGTCGTTAACGCCGGGCAAGCCGTCGTGCGCATTGCCCATGCGGGGGCGCGTGAAGCGGTCATTCAATTGCCAGAAACATTGCGTCCCCCATTGGGTTCCCAGGGCCAGGCAACGCTCTTCGGAAGAGGCGATGGCACAGCCGCGGCAACGTTAAGGCAGCTTTCCGACGCAGCAGACCCGAGCACTCGCACCTTTGAAGCACGATATGTGCTGACAGGAGCGCTTCAGGATGCACCTTTGGGTTCCACTGTGACTCTCCATCTGACAGAGGACCCGGTTGCGGCAAGAGCTGGCGTTCAGATCCCGATCAGCGCCTTGCTCGATACCGGTCAAGGCCTTGGCGTGTGGCGTGTTCATGGTCATCCCACCAAAGTCTCCTGGAACCCTGTCACAGTGTTGAACCTTGACAGTGACGCTGCCCAGGTTTCAGGCCAGCTCCGGCAAGGCGATCTGGTGGTCGCCATGGGCGCTCACTTGCTCCATGAAGGGGAGCTGGTGCGCACGCTCCTACCCTCTGCCAATGTGACAACAGAGGATGCACGTCCATGAGCGAACGTCGCTTCAACCTGTCGGCGCTTGCGGTGCGCGAACGGGCCATCACGCTGTTTCTGATCATGCTGATCTCCTTGGGCGGGATCACCGCCTTCTTCAAGCTGGGGCGGGCCGAGGATCCCTCCTTCACCATCAAGGTCATGACCATCATCACCGCCTGGCCCGGCGCCAGCGCGCAGGAGATGCAGGATCAGGTCGCCGAGAAGATCGAAAAGCGGCTGCAGGAGCTGCGCTGGTATGACCGCAGCGAAACCTACACCCGTCCGGGGCTGGCCTTCACCACGCTGACCTTGTTAGATAGCACCCCACCGTCGCAAGTGCAGGATGAGTTCTATCAAGCCCGTAAAAAGGTCGGCGACGAAGTGCGCAATCTGCCCCTAGGCGTGATGGGGCCATTTCTCAACGATGAATATTCCGATGTGACCTTTGCCCTGTTCGCCCTCAAGGCAAGGGGCATACCACAGCGTGAGCTGGTCCGGGATGCGGAAAAGCTACGCCAGCGCCTGCTGCACGTGCCCGGCGTGAAGAAGGTCAACATCGTTGGCGAGCAGTCGGAGCGTATCTATGTCGAGTTTTCCCATGAGCGCCTGGCCACGTTAGGCGTCAGCCCGCAAGAGGTGTTCACGGCCCTGAACGGCCAGAATGCATTGACGCCAGCCGGCGCCATCGAAACCAGGGGGCCAGAGGTGTTCATTCGCCTGGACGGCGCCTTTGACGAGCTGCAAAAAATACGCGACACCCCCGTTGTGGCACAGGGACGCACGCTGAAGCTCTCTGATATCGCGACGGTGAAACGGGGCTATGAAGATCCGGCGACCTTCATCATCCGCAACGGCGGCGAACCTGCGCTGCTGCTGGGGATCGTCATGCGCGACGGCTGGAACGGGCTCGATCTGGGCGAGGCCCTGGATAACGAAATCACCGCCATCAACGCCGAGCAACCGCTGGGCATGAACTTGAGCAAGGTGACCGACCAGGCCGTCAACATCAGTTCGGCGGTCGATGAGTTCATGATCAAGTTTTTCGCTGCGGTACTCGTGGTCATGCTGGTGAGTTTTGTCAGCATGGGCTGGCGGGTGGGTGTCGTGGTCGCCGCAGCCGTGCCATTGACACTGGCTGTCGTCTTCGCCGTGATGCTCGCGACCGGCAAGCATTTCGACCGCATCACCCTGGGGTCGTTGATCCTGGCCCTGGGGTTGCTGGTAGACGACGCCATCATCGCCATCGAAATGATGGTAGTGAAAATGGAAGAGGGCTATGACCGGATCGCGGCGTCGGCTTACGCCTGGAGTCATACCGCAGCGCCCATGCTCTCAGGCACCTTGGTCACCGCCGTCGGATTTATGCCCAATGGTTTTGCGCGATCCACGGCGGGTGAGTACACCAGCAACATGTTCTGGATAGTGGGCATAGCGCTCATTGCCTCCTGGGTAGTGGCCGTGGTTTTCACGCCATACCTCGGGGTCAAGCTGCTACCCGATGTAAAGAAGGTCGAAGGCGCTCACCCTGCGCTCTACAACACGCCGCGCTATCACCTCTTTCGCAAACTGCTGGGCAACGTCATAGCCCGCAAGTGGCTCGTGGCAGGCTCGGTGATCGCGCTGTTCGTGGCATCGGTGCTGGGGATGAGCCTGGTGAAGAAGCAGTTCTTCCCGATCTCGGATCGCCCTGAAGTCCTGATAGAAGTGCAGATGCCCTATGGCACCTCGGTTACCCAGACCAGCTTGGCGGCAAATAAGGTGGAAGCCTGGCTGGCGAGGCAGGAGGAGGCCAGAATCGTCACCGCCTACGTCGGCCAGGGGGCTCCCCGTTTCTTTTTCTCAATGGGACCAGAACTGCCCGATCCGTCGTTTGCCAAGATAGTGGTGCGCACGGACAGCCAGCACGAACGCGAAGCCCTGAAGCACCGACTGCGCCAGGCCATTGCCGAGGGACTGGCCCCCGAGGCTCGGGTGCGCGTCACCCAGCTGGTGTTCGGCCCCTACTCCCCCTTTCCGGTGGCCTACCGGGTGAGTGGACCCGATCCGGCGGTACTGCGCAACATCGCGGCTGACGTACAGCAGGTCATGAGCGCCAGTCCACTGATGCGCACGGTCAACACCGACTGGGGTGTCCGCGTGCCGACGCTGCACTTCACTTTGCAGCAGGATCGACTGCAAGCGCTGGGACTGAACTCAAGCTCGGTGGCGCAGCAACTGCAATTCCTGCTCAGCGGCATTCCGGTCACTGCCGTGCGGGAAGACATTCGCACCGTACAGGTTGTTGCGCGATCTGCGGGCAACATCCGGCTCGATCCGGCCAGGATTGGCGATTTCACACTGGTCGGCGCCAATGGACAACGGATCCCGTTGTCACAAGTGGGCAATGTCGATGTCCGCATGGAAGAGCCGGTCATGCGCCGACGCGACCGGGTACCGACCATCACGGTACGGGGCGACATCGCCGACAATTTGCAGCCGCCAGACGTATCGACGGCGATCACCCGGCAGTTGCAGCCCCTCATGGCAACGCTGCCAAGCGGTTACAGCATCGTAGAGGCCGGCTCCATCGAGGAGTCAGGCAAAGCAATGACGGCCATGTTGCCTGTCTTCCCCATCATGCTGGCCATCACCTTGCTCATCATCATCCTGCAGGTGCGCTCGATTGCGGGCATGATCATGGTCTTCCTGACCAGTCCACTGGGTCTGATCGGTGTGGTGCCGACACTGTTGCTGTTCCAGCAGCCCTTCGGCATCAATGCGCTTGTCGGCTTGATTGCACTGTCGGGCATCCTGATGCGCAACACGCTGATCTTGATCGGGCAGATCCGTGAAAACGAGCAGGCGGGGCTAGACCCTTTCCATGCGCTTGTCGAAGCGACCGTGCAGCGTGCTCGTCCGGTCATTCTGACTGCGCTGGCCGCGATCCTCGCCTTCATTCCGCTAACCCATTCGGTGTTTTGGGGAACACTGGCTTACACGCTGATTGGCGGCACCTTTGCGGGCACTATCCTGACGCTCGTGTTCCTGCCCGCCATGTATTCCATCTGGTCCAGGATCCAGCCTGGTTGAAAAAGGCATCAGAAAAATCGTTGGAAGGACATCACCCCCGCCCTGGTGCTGAATGTTGTCGATGCATTCGAGCAGGTGGAGAACAACTGAAATGTGCGATCACCGCCCTGACACAGTGCCAGAGGAGTGATACCACTATTGGCGCGCCGCCAGCACCCGCTCCACGGTGTCGACTATGGCCTGGGTCTGGGGATCGATCTCTATGTTGGTCTGCCAGCCCGCCTTGACCCAACCCAGGTTGGTGCGGGCCAGGGTCTCGGGAATGAGGTTGACGCAGAACTCATGGCCGCGCACCTCGCCCACGGTCAGGCTGATGCCGTCAATGCCGATGTAGCCCTTGGTCAGCACGTATTTCATGAGCGTGGGGGCGAGGCGGTACCACAACTGGCGATTGTTGGGGCTGTCGATGACGGCACTGACCTCGGCCGTGCCCATGATGTGGCCGGACATGGCATGGCCGCCAATCTCGTCCCCAAAGCGGGCGGCCCGCTCCACATTGACCTTGTCCCCGACAGCCAGCCCACCGAGGTTGGTCAGGCGCAGGGTCTCCTGCATCAGATCAAAGCTGACCAGTTCCCCCTCGATGCGGGTGACCGTCAGGCAGCAGCCGTTGTGGGCCACGGAGGCGCCGAGTGCCAGCCCCTCGCCCCAGGCCGGGCTCGGCATGCGGATCACATGGGTGCGAAAGTTGGGCAGCTCTTCGATGGCCACCAGTTCGGCGGTCCCCTGTACTATGCCGGTGAACATGTCTCGTCTCCACGCTGTAACAAAATTGTCGGCAGGTTACCCCCGGCCACAGAGCAAGACAAGCATGCCGGCTGACAAGGGGGGCACCGATCGTTATAGTGACCCCATTCAATCTTGGCTTAACGAGGAAACAAAAATGCAGGTATATCAATGCTGTGAGGCCATTCGCATCGCCTACAACCAGATAGGCTCAGGTGAGCAGGGCTATGTGCCCCAGGCCATCGCCGCCAGCATACGGGCGCTCAACGCCGTGGCGAGCGACGATAGGGTGCCCGCGGATCTGCGCGAGCAGGCCGCCTACGCCGCCGCCAACCTGCTGATCAGCGATCACGAGGACGCCTGATCCCGGGTAGAAATGCGCCGCCAACCTTCCCCGTTGGCGGATTTTCAGGCTAGAATGACACCCCCGCGTTTTGTCTCCTCCCGGCAGGAGATAAAAGCCCCTCTCATTTACCCGTTCTTTTCTCTTTTATCTGATCCACTCGGAGGTGTCAGTGCAACGTTATTGGACCGAGGCGAAGCAGCTCGTTCGTCTAGCCAGCCCCATACTGGTGGCCCAGGTGGCCCAGATCGCCATGAACTTCGTCGATACCGTGATGGCGGGACAGGTCAGCGCCGTGGATCTCGCCGCCGTGTCGGTCGCCTCCAGCTTCTGGCTGCCCATCATCTTGCTGGTGCAGGGCATCATCATGGCGCTCACCCCCATCGTTTCCCAGCTCAACGGGGCCCGCAAGCGGGACGAGATCCGCCCGGCCGTGCACCAGGGCTTCTGGCTGGCGCTGATGGTGACCCCCATCGCCATGGTGGCGCTCTACTTCAGCCCGCTGGCGCTGCAGTTCATGGACGTGGATCCGGTGATGGCAGACAAGACCGCCGGTTACCTGCACGCCATCCTGTGGGGTCTGCCCGCCTTTGTGCTGTTCCAGGTGCTGCGCAACTTCAGCGAGGGGCTCTCCCACACCATGCCGACCATGGTGATTGGCTTCGTGGGACTGGCGGTCAACATCCCCGCCAACTACATCTTCATTCACGGCCACTTCGGCATGCCCAAGCTCGGCGGGGTCGGCTGCGGCGTGGCCACCGCCATAGTGCTCTGGGCCATGCTGCTGGCGATGATCGCCTACGTGAAGCTCTCCCCCCACTTCAAGAAGATCAATCTGTTCGCCCAGCTCGCTCGCCCCAACGGCAGCCGGATCTGGCGCCTGTTTCGCTTAGGCTTCCCCATTGCCATGGCCATCTTCTGCGAGGTGACCCTGTTCACCGTGGTGGCCCTGATGCTGGCCCCCTTCGGCGCCGAGACGGTGGCGAGCCACCAGATAGCCCTGAACTTCTCCAGCCTGGTGTTTATGCTGCCGCTCTCCATCGGCGTCGGCGTGACCATCAGAGTCGGCCACAGCATAGGGGAAGGCCAGCCGGAGCACGCCCGCGTTGCCGCCCGTACCGGCCTGATGCTGGGGATGGCCATCGCCGCTGCCACTGCCGCCATGACGGTACTGCTGCGCGAGCAGATCGCCTCCATCTATACCGATGATCAGCAGGTGATCGTCCTGGCGGCCATTTTGCTGTTCTTCGCCGCCATCTATCAGGTCTCGGACTCGGTGCAGGTGGTGGCGGCCGCGGCCCTGCGTGGCTACAAGGACACCAAGGCCATCTTCTACGTCACCATAGTCGCCTACTGGGGACTGGGGCTGCCCACCGGCATGATCCTGGGGTTGACCGACTGGGTGGTGCCGCGCATGGGGCCCCAGGGCTTCTGGATCGGCTTTATCGTCGGTCTCACCAGCGCGGCCCTGATGCTGGGGGCGAGATTGCGCTACATCTACGGCCGTTTTGCCACTCCGGAAGCCTGCACTACCCTGTCGCGATCTCAGTAACAGGGCTTCGGAATACAACTCGCCTGCAAAATCAACAGGCTGCGCAAGAACTGGGCAAACAGTCTCCTTTGTGCATATGGCCTGTTGACAGCCTTGGGGGGCATGGGTAGTATGCCGACCACGTGGGCAGCGCTGGCGTAGTGAAGTAAGAGAAAGTGGGTTTATAGCTCAGTTGGTTAGAGCACTACCTTGACATGGTAGGGGTCGTTGGTTCGAATCCAATTAAACCCACCACTTTTTCTGTGATGCGTCCTTAGCTCAGCTGGTTAGAGCACCACCTTGACATGGTGGGGGTCGGTGGTTCGAATCCACTAGGACGCACCATTACAGAACACTGATTATGCGTCCTTAGCTCAGCTGGTTAGAGCATCACCTTGACATGGTGGGGGTCGGTGGTTCGAATCCACTAGGACGCACCATTCAGTTTCAAAACTTTGCAGAGTTGCCTGATGTGGGTTTATAGCTCAGTTGGTTAGAGCACTACCTTGACATGGTAGGGGTCGTTGGTTCGAATCCAATTAAACCCACCACTTCTGGCAAATGAAAAAGCCGCATTGCGCACCCTGCGTCCTTAGCTCAGCTGGTTAGAGCATCACCTTGACATGGTGGGGGTCGGTGGTTCGAATCCACTAGGACGCACCAAATTTGAAAAGCCCGCTCATCGAGCGGGCTTTTTGCATTCCGCCTTCGCCCTACCCTTCCGACCCTCCTGATCCGGGTCAACCCCCGGTGGCGAGGACTAGCTCGCTAGAAGAGATCCAGCTGCTGACCGCAGATACGGTCGAACGACTCGCCGATAAAGGGCAGTATGGCGTCGGCAATGGGCCTCAACTGCTTGTCGATGTAGTGCTCGTAGTCGATGGCGCTGCGCCTGTACTCCAGCGGCTCGGGGCCGTTCAGGGTCATCAGATAGGCGATGGTGCCCCTGTGCTGATAGCGCTGGGGCTGACCGCGGCGCAGGTTCTCCTCGTCCGCCAGGCGCGCCGCCCGCACGTGGGGGGGCACATTCTTCTGATACTCCTCGAGTTTCTGGCGCAGCCGCTTGCGATAGATGAGCAGATCGTCGTGCAAGCCGGCCCGGGTCTCATCCACCATGGTGCGCACATAGCCGCTGGGATCTTCGTCGTGGAACACCATTTCGTAGAGCCGAGTCTGAAACTGCTTGGCCAGCATGGTCCAGTCGGTGCGGTGGTATCTCTGCCCAGATGAACGAAGGTGGAGTCGGTGTCGCCATAGATCACCTCGAACCCCTTAGCCTCTATCCACTCCCGGGTCTGCTGCATGATGCTGTGACCGCGCAGGGTGATCGATGAGGCAAGTCGCGGATCATAGAAGCGGCAGCCCCCCGAGCCCAGCACGCCGTAGAAGGAGTTCATGATGATCTTGATGGCCTGGGAGAGCGCCTTGTTGCTGGCCGCCTTGGCCCTGTCCCGCGCCGCCCAGAGGGTGGCTATGAGATCCGGCAGGAAGTGCCGCTCGCGGGAGAACAGGGCGCCGCGAAAGCCGGGAATGGCCTGTTCGGGGTGCTGCAACCCCTCCACCAACCCCATGGGATCGATGCAGAAGGTGCGGATGATGCTGGGATAGAGGCTCTTGAAATCGAGCACCAGCACGTGGCGATAGAGACCGGGTTTGGAGTCCATCACATAGCCGCCGGGGCTCGCCAGCCCACCGTCGGCTGGCAGATTGGGGGCCACGTAGCCGCCGCGATGCAGTCGCGGCAGATAGAGGTTGGTAAAGGCGGCCACCGAGCCCCCTACCCTGTCGAGCTCGAGACCGGTGAGGGAAGCCCGCTCTATGGCGAAGGGGATGAGGTGGCAGTAGTCGAAGATCTCCCACACCAGCTTGCAGTCTTCCAGGTTGTAGCGGGCCAGCGCTTCCTTGTCGGAGTGGAACAACTCGGTGATCTTCTCCCCCCGGTTCGCCACATCCTCGATGTCCTTGCCACGACCAAGCAGTTCGCTCGCCACCGCGTCCAGGCTGTAGCTGGCAAACTGCCAGGTGGCGCTTTTGAGGGTGTCGATGCCGTCGAGCACCATGCGCCCCGGGATGATGACGTTGCCGGTCTGGGGATCATTGCGAGACGAGCGCCAGAAGCAGAGCTCGCGCCCTCGTCCGAGCCGCAGGCGGCGCTTGCCCAGCTCGGCGCGGCGCAGCAGCAGGCGAAAGTCGAAGTTGACCACGTTCCAGCCAATCACCAGATCCGGGTCGTGCCGCTGGAACCAGCTCTCCAGCGCGCCGAGCAGGGCGCTTTCATCCGCCACCCACTCGACCTGGGTGCCCCAGCTGTCGGCATCCGCCTCCGGGGTGCCTATCATGATGACCCGCGCATCCTGCTCGCTGTAAAGACCGACCGAGAAGAGGGCCCCGTCCATGGCGCACTCCACGTCCAGCGATACCCAGGAGAGGGTCGGCGTCACCGCCTGCGGCGCGCAGCGTGCCTCGTTCACCTCCCAGTAGCCCTGCCTGCCCCCCTTCTTCACCGCTCGGCCATCGAAGCGCACGCCAGCGGTGATGAAGCGCTCCATCAGGAAGCGCTCCGGCAGCCGGATATCCGCCTCGAAGTGCTCCAGCCCGCGAATGAGCAGCAGCTCTATGGCGCGGTGAAAGGCGCTCAGGGTGGCAAAATAGCAGCCCACCACAGGGCGGCCGTCGAAGGTGTGCATGGGCAGGCGGCGAAACCGCCCCCTCACCCCGGCGCCCTTGAACAGCTCGGCGGCCTCGGTCATATGGCTCTGTGGCAGAAAGAACACCGGCTCCTGCCCCGGCACCACCACCCGCACCGGCCCCTGGGCGCTCCATAGCCACATCACGATTTCGGTGGTGGCGGCGTGCCCGTCGCGGCCGCGCACGTCCCGACCGTGGCGGGTCAGGATAAAGCCGTCGAGGGGCGGAGTGGCGGGAACGGTGGGCTGGGTCGCGGTCATGGGCAATAGGGGTCGGCCTTGGGATGGGACTATTGTACGTTCATACAGTGCCTGCTCGCAATCGTCACCCTAGGCTGCGGGGCCTGAGTCAAACTGGTAAGCTCGATCCCGTCGTCATCCTCATCAACCCCTTTATTACCGCGCTTCGCCGACGAAAGGAGTCACTGTGGCAATCTATTCCCTGCTGGATCGGCTCGCCATCCCCTACCAGCGTATCGATCACCCCCCCGTTTTCACCTGCGAGGAGGCGAGCAGGCTGCTGCCCGACCTGCCCGCTGCCAAGACCAAGAACCTCTTTTTGCGCGATCCGAAGAGCGAGCGGCTGTTTCTGGTGGTGAGCCCGGAGGAGAGCCGGGTCGATCTCAAGACGCTGGCGGCACGGCTCGGGGTCAAGCGGCTGAGCTTTGGCTCCCCCGAACGGCTCGAGGCAGTGCTCGGCCTCACCCCGGGTTCGGTCACCCTGCTCGCCATGGTGCGCGATAGCGAGCATGCCGTGGAGCTGGTGGTGGACGAGCGTATCTGGCAGGCCGAGCAGGTGCAGTGCCACCCGCTGGTCAATACCGCCACCCTGCTCATCCGCCTCGACGATGTGCGCCGTCTGCTGACCCATCTGGGCCGAGAGGCCTGCGTCATGGCATTGCCGATAGTGGCAGCCGATTAAATGGCCGACACCACCATCAAGATGCAGCACCAACCAGAACCGACCCGTTTCGAATGCCACCTGGCGCCGTTATATGGCCGACTGTGCCGAGGCGGAATAGCCGCGCTATCAGGTGGCACGATTTGACCCGGATGGCTGGCTACTAGCCTGCGGGGCCACGCAGCAGGGTGTAATCTAGGGCCACCACTCCCTCTCCTGCCCTCGATGCCGGGAAGATCCTCGCTACCCGGCGCCTGATGGGGGCTGGGTCTGCCATCCAGGGCCGGATTGGTGCATAGTCAGGTTATCATCCGTCCATTGCGTCCTTTCGTGGCACCGGGAGCATCATGCGCATCGCCCTCCTCATTCCCCTGCTGGCCCTGGCCCTTGCGGGCTGCAGCAACACCTCCTCGTCAGGCGCCAGCGTGGGGCTTGGCGCTGGTGACTATTACGGCGGTCACTATGGCGCCTCTTACTGGTGGTATGACGACTATTACGGCTATTGGGATGACTACTACCCCTGGTGCTGCGACAACCAGGGGGATTTTGACGAGCTGATCAAGAAGTGGTGGAGCGGGCTCGATCCTGAGCGCCAACAGGAGATCAAGGAGAAGTATCAGGATTGGCAGGAGAACAATGGCCAGCCCGATGTGGCCGCCTTGCGAGGGGAGCTGGCGGGCCGTTGGAATGCCATGACGCCGGAGCAGCAACAGGCCCTGCGTGACAACCGGCAGAACAGACCCAGCGTCAGCAACCCGGACAAGGGCCCGCGCTCACCGCTGGATGACAAGGGCGGCACTCTCCCCAGGGCCGAGAGCGGCCTGCTGACCCCCGGGACACAGCCCAAGGTCGACGGCGGCCTCTTGATGCCCTCCACCCTGCCCAAGACAAATAACGGCCTCTTGACCCCCGGGACCCAGCCCAGGGTGGATACCAGACCGCACCTTCCCCGCGCCATGGCCACCCCGGTGCGCGCCCCTACCGTCAGACCGGCGATAAGGCCAGGCTTCACCCCCATGCGCAGCTTCGGGGGCGGAGGCCGCCGCCGCTAGCCCCCACCCCTCTCGGCGAGCGCGAGGGATACACTATCCTGATGCAGCAGGATCACCGCCCAGCAAGGAGCACGACATGACACAACAGTGGCAACGCATTTCCTCCCGCCTCACCGACGTGGGCGGCATCCCGGTGGCCCGCGCCCTCCCGGTCAAGGAGCGGCGCACCATAGGCCCCTGGTGCTTTCTCGATCACATAGGGCCGACCCGCTTCGCCCCCGACGCCCCCGGGCTGGACGTGGGGCCCCATCCCCACATCGCCCTGCAGACCTTCACCTGGATGCTGGCGGGGGAGATTTTGCACCGTGACAGTCTCGGCAGCGAGCAGGTGATCCGCCCGGGCCAGGTCAATCTGATGACGGCCGGGCGCGGCATAGCCCACACCGAGGAGTCCCTGGCGGGCTACCCCGACCTGCACGCCGCCCAGCTCTGGATAGCGCTGCCTGAGCGTGATCAGGACACACAACCCCGCTTCGATCACTACCCCCTGCTGCCCAGCTGGCAGGAGAGCGAGACCACCCTGACCCTGCTCATCGGCGAGCATGCCGGGCGCCAAGCCCCCACCCTCAGCTTCTCCCCCATCCTCGGGCTGGACTTGCACGCGCCCCATGGCGGGCACATAGTGCTGCCGCTGGATCCGGCCTTCGAGCACGGACTCTTCCCCTTGCAGGGAGAGGCGACCATAGCAGGGGAAGCACTCGCCCCCGAGCAGCTCCTCTATCTGCCACCGGGCACCCGGGAGCTGGCGGTGACACTCGGCCCGGGCACCCGCCTGCTGCTCATCGGCGGCGAGCCCCTGGCCGAGCCGCTGCAGATCTGGTGGAACTTCGTGAGCTTCAGCCCCGAGGCCATTCGCACCGCAGCCGCAGATTGGGAGAGCGGCCATCCCCGCTTCGGCGAGGTCAAGGGTTACCCCGGCCCCCGCCTCAAGGCCCCGCCCCTGACGGGACGCTGAACCTGCCGTCGCCCCAATGAAAAAGAGCGCCAAGGGCGCTCTTTGCATGGACAGGATCCGGGCTCTCGTCAGAACTCCTCTTCCTGCTCGGCCTTCATGCGGGCCCGACGCTCCATCGCCTCCTCTTCCGCGCTCTCGATCTCGTGCAGCACGGCATCAATGTCGATGGCCTCGGTGCTCTCCTCGAACAGGCCGGTCAGCTCGGATTCCGGGGTGAGCTTGCCGTCTTCGAACAGCGCCCACATCTCCCTGGCATAACGGGTCTTGAGCAGCTCGGGCGCATAGATGCCGTAGTAGTTGCGCATGTTGTTGACGTCCCGCTCCAGCATGGCCCTGGCCTGGTTGTTGGCGGCGGCATCCACCACCTGGGGCAGATCGATTATGACCGGGCCCTCTGCATCCACCAGCACATTGAACTCGGAGAGATCCCCGTGGATCAGGCCGGCGCAGAGCATGCGCACCACGTAGCGGATCACCTTGCCGTGATCGATGAGCGCCTGCTCGGCCGAGAGCGCCACGTCGTTGAGGCGGGGCGCCACGTTGCCCTCGGCATCTGTGATGAGCTCCATCAGCAGGACGCCATCCAGGCAGACATAGGGGGTGGGCACCCGCACGCCGGCGGCGGCCAGCTTGAACAGGGCATCCACCTCTGTGTTCTGCCACACCTCTTCGTGCTGCTTGCGACCGTACTTGGAGCCCTTCTCCATGGCGCGGGCACTGCGACTGTTGCGCACCTTGCGCCCTTCCTGATAGACCACGGCCTGCTTGAAGCTGCGCTTGGAGGCCTCTTTATAGACTTTGGCGCAGCGGATCTCGTCGCCGCAGCGCACCACATAGACGTCGGCTTCTTTGCCGCTCATCAGCCGGCTGATGACATCGTCGACCAGGCCGTCATCAACCAGAGGTTGGATTCGATTTGGAATTTTCATGACCGCCCTTTTACCTTATTTGCACCTTGTTTGCACCTTGTTTGCGTGGCGGTAGGCCAGACAGGGCGACAGGGCCCCGCTTTGGTCCCCCGCCGGCCCCTTGCCGAGGGTGGCCTGGTGTGCCCTGCCCCAACCGCCTCTCACTGGCTGTCAAAACGACCCGCAAGGGAGCCCTGTGGTTCAAGGCTCGGGGGGCAACCCCTGGCGGATGCGCCGGATCCCCTCCTCGTAGAGGCCATCCTCCCCTTCGTTATCCGCTTGGGTCTCGAAAATCTTGAGAAACCACATGTACTGCTCGGGGAAGCGGCCGAGCTGCTGCTCCACCATGCGGTTCATGGCGTTGACGTCTGCCTCCAGATCCTGGGTGGGATAAGGGTAGAACGGCGGCTCCACCTCGAGCCGGTAGCAGCCCAGATCCTCGTCATAGCAAGCCAGGATGGGCACGGCCCGGGCGCCGGTCAGCTTGACCAGCTTGGGCAGGGCCGGCAGGGTCGCCTTGGGGTGGCCGAAGAAGGGCACGAAGATGCTCGCCTCCCGGCCATGATCCTGATCCGGCAGATAGAAGAAGCTGTCGCCGCTGCGCAGGGCCTTGATGGCGGGCTTGATGCCGACGCTGCGCTCATAGACACGCCCGCCCTTGCTGCGCTCGCGGTTGATATACCAGTCGAACACCTGATCCTTGGGGCTCTTCATCATGGTGCACAGGGGCACCCCCTCATCGGTCAGGTAGCGGCCTATCATGTCCACCGCCCAGGTGTGAGGCACCACCAAAATCACCGGGCGGCCCGCGGCCAGCTCGGCCTGCTATATGCTCCCAGCCGGTAACCTTGATGCGACGGGTCAGCCGTGCCTTGCTGCGCCAGCTGAGCTCGCCAAAGCCCATAAAGGTCTTGAGCCCGACCCGGATCGATTTGAGCAGCAGCGCCGATCAGCCGCATCCAGCTCGGGAAAACAGATCTTGAGGTTGGTATCGGCGATATAGGCCTGCTTTTTCGAAAAACGCATCAGGTCGGTGAGACCAGGTCGGCAAAGCGATCCCTCAACCGCAGGAGTAAATGCCAGCAGGGAGCAGGCCCAGGCGCACCAGCTGCCCCACCATTTGGGATGCAGCAGGCGGATATGAAATGAGGTATCAAATACCGGATCGAAAGCAGACATGGCGACCATCACGTCATCAAAAAACAAACGGTTATTGTAGTTATCCTGACATTTTTTCTACCCTGAGCAGGCTGGCCATCGACCTGCAAGGCACTGATCAGACTAGTTATCATAAAAAATGGCCCACTGGGGCCATTTCAATCAATCCAAATTCTGGGTTAGCCCTGGGGTGGCAACCCCTGGCGGATCCGCTGGATCCCCTCTTCGTAACGGCCATCCGAGCCCCTCCTGATCCTCACGGGTATCGAAGATCTTGAGGAACCACATGTACTGGCCCGGATGGCGCATCAGCTGCTGTTGCACCATGTCGTTCATGCGACAGGTATCGGCCATCACATCCTCGGTGGGATAGTTGTCGAACGGTGCCTCAATCTCCAGCCGGTAGCAGTGGTTCGCTTCGTCATAGCAGGCGAGCAGCGGCACCGCCTTGGCGCCACTGACCTGCACCAGACGGGGCAAGGCAGGCAGGGTCGCTTTGGGATAGCCAAAGAAGGGGGCGAAAGATGCTCCTCGCGGCCATGATCCTGATCCGGCAGGTAGAAGAAGCTCAGGCCGGATTTCACCGCCTTGATCACCGGCTTGATGCCGGCGCTGCGCTCGTAAACGCGGCAGCCATTCTTGGCCCGCTCGCGGTTGATGTGCCAGTCGAACACAGGGTTGCGGGCGCTCTTCATCATGGTGCACATGGGCAGGCCCCGCTGGGAGAAGTAGTAGCCCGCCGCATCGATGGGCCAGCTGTGGGGCACCACCAGGATCACCGGGCGACCGGCGGCTTGCTCGGCCTCGATGTGTTCCCATCCGCTCACCTGGATGCGCTTCATCAGGTACTCGGGGCTGCGCACCGTGAACTCGCCAAACCCCAGCAGGCTCTTGAGGCCGACCCGGATCGAGGTCATCAGTATGGCGTCCCGCTCTGCCTCGCTCTGCTCCTTGAAGCAGATGGCGAGGTTGGTTCTGGCGATATAGACCTGCTTTTTCGAGATCTTGAGCACCAGGGGCGCCAGGGCGTCGGCCAGCTTGTCACGCCAACGGGGCGGCACATAGGCGAGCACGCCGAGCACGCCGAGGGCAAGCCAGCTCACCCAGTAACGCGGGTGCAGCAAACGGGTCTGGAATGCGGAGTCAAACACGGGATCTTGGGAGGACATGGGTACTATCAAACAGTAGAAGTGGGCAATTGCGGCAATCCTGACAGGTAATACCAGTGAAAACCACCTTAATATCGCCTGAATGAGCGACAATTTGAGCCTTTTCACGGATTGACAGCGCCCCCTGATCCCCAGGCAGTGGGCGCTGCTCACGCTTTGTACCGGCCCCGGATGCAACAGACCCCGCCAGGCGGGGTCTGCTCTTGGTCGAGACCGGCTGCGACCTTAGCGGCGCAGGGGCTGCTCCAGCATGCCGACCTGGCCCAGCGGCAGGAAGAACATCAGGTAGCGCAGCGCCACATAACCGACGATCAGGGTCGCCGCACCGAGCTCCAGATAGGCCAGCTGGTTGATCTGCGCCGCATAGTGGGCCGCCTCTGGCCACTGCGACAGCAGGTGACCCACCTTGAACAGGGCGGTGGCGCCTATCACCAGGGGGAAGGTGAAGGCGGCATAGCCCGGCGAGAACGGCAGGCGCAGCAGCTTGATGAAGGCCAGGTAGATGATGCCTGTCATCAGCACGGCTATCCCCAGCAGCACGGCCACCAGCAGCAGCGACGGATCCTGGCTCACGGTGAGGTAGCCGGCGAGCGACAGGCTGGCAGGCGCCGCCAGGATGGCGATGGTGGGCTTGGCGGCATCCGGCACCTCGTGGCTGAAGATGAGGCGATAGAGCATCAGTGGCAGCATCAGGGCGTAGCAGGCCATGCCGAACCAGAGCAGGCCATTGGCCAGGACGGCGAAGGGACCACCCGGGTAGGCGACGTCGGCCACTATGATCCCCACCGGCGGCACGAACCAGCTCGGCACCATGTGGTGAATTTCAAACGCCTTGGCCCTGTGCCAGACGAAGGTGGCGAGGAACACCAGGTGAATGATCACCGCAAACAACCAGAGCCCCTGGCCCAGGGTCGGGGCCAGCAGCCCCACCGCCTTGGAGACCACCATGGTCCCCATGGCATAGGTGGGCACCACGCTGCCCACCACGGGGTGGGCGAGATCCTGCCACAGCAGACGCGGGTGCAGCAGGAACTTGAAGGTGAGGACGAGGAGCAGCACGGCGGCGATGGCGGCCCCCAGCAGTTGCAGGCGGCCATCGAACTGACCGGCATTTTCCCAACACCAGCCGAGGCTGGCGATCCCGAGTGCCAGCCCGGCCATGGGGGTCGGGGCGGCGGCAAGGGAGCGACGGGTGCGTGCGATCATGACCTGGTACCCTCTTGTTGATGACGATGTGCATAGGATAAAGAGGGTCTATCGTTTACGATATCTAAATGAATTGAACTAAGCGTTTAGGAAAATCAAACGACATGAAGCTGACCCTGCAACAACTCAAGGTGTTCGCCACCATAGCCCGCCACGGCAACCTGGGGGGCGCGGCCAGCGAGCTCTGCCTCAGCAAGGGGGCCGTCTCCCAGTCGTTGCAGGAGCTGGAGCGCCAGCTCGCCACCCCGCTGTTCGATCGGGTGCATCCGAGGCTTCAGCTCAACAACGAGGGGCGACTGTTGCAACCGGCCGCCGAGGAGCTGCTGACCCGGATGCAGGAGATAGAGCAGCTGTTTGGCCCGGACGCCGAGCCGAGCGGCCAGTTGCGCCTGGGGGCCAGCCAGACCATAGGCAACTACCTGCTGCCCAGTCTGCTGGCGGGGGGCGCCCAGGAGCTGGGATCCGCCCCCAGGGTGACCATCGCCAACACCCACCTGTTGTGCCACTCCCTCGCCCACTTCGAGCTGGATCTGGCCCTCATCGAGGGGGAGAACCATCACCCGGATCTGGTGAGCGAGCCCTGGCTCGAAGACGAGATGCTGATCATAGCCCCGCCCCAGCACCTCCTGGCCGGGCAGCTGGAGCTGCCCCTTCGCCTGCTCGCAGGCGAAACCTGGGTACTGCGCGAGCCCCAGTCAGGGAGCCGCGAGCAGTTCGAGCAGCAGATCCAGCCCAGGCTGCCGCGCTGGCAGGCGGGGCTCGAGCTCAACACCCTGGAGGCGGTGATGCTGGCGGTGGAGAAGGGGCTCGGCATCTCCTTTATCTCCCGCCTCGCTGTCTCCGATCGCCTGCACAGCGGCCGTCTGGTGGCGCTCACCCCGAGCCAGACCTTCCCCCGCCAGCTCTCCCTCGTCTGGCACAAGCAGAAGTTCCACTCCGCGGCCCTGCGCCGCTTCCTCTCCTTCTGCCGCGCCCAGACCCTGCCCGCTCCCTGAGCCTAGGGTCACCCTAAAACAAAAACAGAGGGCGCCGTGGCGCCCTCTGTTGTTCAAGAAAGGTGTTGCGAGGATCTCTTGCGAGACAGCGTGCGGCGCCGTCAGCCTCCCCGGTGCAACCCCGCCTCGACCCAGCCCAGCACCCGCCGCGTCAGGGCGTGGGGCACCCAGGGGGAGTCCAGCAGCCGGTGGCGCAGGCAATCGGCGAAGTGATCCGCCTCGTGCTGCATGCCGCCCCCCTGTACCGGCAGGTAGATGTCCGCCGGCCAGGCGGCAGGCGGCGTATCCCCCTGCCAGCGAATGTGCTGGGGATTCCACCACTTGCCCTCGATGACCAGGGTCCACGCCTCCCCCGAGAGCCAGGCATCCCGATCGAGATCCTCGACGATGGAGGCGCCAAGCTCCGCCGAGAAGGGGCCGCCGAAGCTGAAGCGGGCCGCGAGATCCACCTCCCCCGTCGCCCTGTCCAGCGCCACCTCGGGGGCCTGGGTCGCGAGCCCCAGCCGCTCGCAGAAGGCGGCATAGAGCCAGAGCGGATAGACCCCCACATCCCAGGCGGCGCCGCCGTCCAGGGCCGGATCGAACAGCTTGCCGACCGGAGGCGGGGCCGAGCCGAACGCCGCCCGCAGGCTGCGGGGCGCGGGCAGCAGGGGCAACCGCTGCAACAGGGCCCGCATGGCGGGGAAGCACATCACCTTCATGGCTTCGAGCAGCAGCAGGCCGCGCTCATGGGCGAGGGCCACCAGGGCGTCCCAATCCGCCACCCGGGTCACCGCCGGTTTCTCCACCAGCACGTGCTTGCCCGCCAGCAGCATCTGTCTGATCAGGGCGGCATGCTGTGGGTGGATCACCGCCACATAGACAGCCTCCACCTCGGGGCTCTCGGCCAGGGCCTGATAGCTGCCATAGGCCAGCCCCAACCCCAGCTCACGGGCGAACTCGTCGGCCCGCCCCTGATCCCGGGCGGCGATCGCTACCACGCGCCCGCCCCTGGCGTACTGATTGACGTCGCGGCAAAAACGCCTGGCGATGGCTCCCGCCCCGGCTATCCCCCAGCGCAGCAGTGGCGCGGTTCCCTGTGATTGCATCTCGTCTCCTCGTATGGGTAATGCCCTTCCCCCCTTATGGCGGGGGAAGGCGCGGCACCGGCCTCTGTTCAGGCAGCCCTGCGGCTCAGGCCCTGGCCAGGCTGCGCAGCCAGCGTATCTCGTCACTCCAGATCGTCTCGTCTATGGTCTCGAGGATAAGCGGAATGCCGTCGAAACGGTGATCGTTCATGATGTGGTGGAACACGGCTTCCCCCAGGTTCCCCTCCCGCAGGCTGTGGTGACGATCGACCCGACTACCGAAGGTACACTTGGCACCGTTGATATGCATCCCCTTGAGGTACTCAAAGCCCACGATGCGGTCAAAGTCGGCAAACACGGCGGCGCAGGACTCGGGGGTGCGCAGATCGTAACCGGCGGCGAAGGCGTGGCAGGTGTCGAAGCAGACCCCGACCCGGCTCTTGTCCTCCACCCCCTCTATCAGGGTGGCCAGGTGCTCGAACGACCAGCCGAGGTTGGTGCCCTGGCCGGCGGTGTTCTCTATCACCGCCGTGACCCCTTGGCTTCGCTCCAGCGCCCAGTTGATGGACTCGCTCACCAGTTTGAGGCTCGCCGCCTCGGGGATCTGCTTGAGGTGGCTGCCGGGGTGAAAGTTCAGATAGCAGAGCCCCAGCTGCTCGCAGCGCCTGATCTCGTCCAGGAAGGCGTCGCGGGACTTGGCGAGGGCGTCGGGATCCGGGTGGCCCAGGTTGATGAGGTAGCTGTCGTGGGGCAGGATCTGCTCGGGGCTAAAGCCCCCCTTGTCGCAGGCCGCCTTGAAGGCGCGGATGCTGGCCTCGGAGAGTGGCGCCGCCTGCCACTGGCGCTGGTTCTTGGTGAACAGGGCGAAGGCGTTGGCCCCGATAGCCTGGGCGCGGGCTATGGTGTTCTCCACCCCGCCGGCCGCACTGACGTGGGCTCCGATAAATTTCATCTTGTCTCCTCTGCGCGCTTGCTGGGTGCACCCGCCTCTCGCGGTCGCGAGGCGCGGCAACCCTGATGGGGCGTCATTATGCCCAAGCCAGCCCCTTGCGCCAAACCGGGATTGTCGATGGCGGCAATGGAAAAGGCGCCCGCAGGCGCCTTGGTGATCATGGATGTCGGGCTCGCCCTCAATAGGCCAGACCGGCACCATAGGGGTAGAGCGGGTTCGCGGAGTCCTTCGCCACGTCCGGGTGCTGGTTTTGCACCGCCTGCCAGCTGGAGGGCAGCTCGAAGGGCAGCTTGCCGCTGGCCTTGACCTTGCCGCTGATGACGTCGAACAGCGCCTGATCCAGGGCCCCGAAGTTGGCCAGCAGCACCTGCGCCGCCGGTGCCACCTCGGTCAGGATGGCGGGCCTGTCCAGATAGACGGAGAGCACCATGGGCACCCCGGCCTGCGCGACGGCCTGGATGGCGGCGTACTCGTCCGCCCCGCGATAGATCCCCTCGTGGGCCGTCTCCTGCACCACCTGATCTGCGCTGGCAAAGCCGAGCTGACCGAAGTGGATACTGCCGAACGGGAAGCGGGGATCCTGCTCACCCGGGGCATTGACCCGCACTATGGCGAGATCGGCCTGGGCCAGGTCCGTCACCACCGTATAGCCGTTGGCCGCGGCCACCTCGGCATTGACGTTGTGCAGGTAGACCCGCTTGCCGTCCGCCTTCTGCGGCAACAGGGCCCCCTCGTTCTTCAGCAACACATGGGACGCCGCCTGGGCGGCCTGGGCAGCTTGCTGGAACTCGGCCTTGCCCACCAGGGCCACCGCAGCCTGGGTATCCACATAGGGGTTTTCGAACAGCCCCAGGGCGAACTTCTGCTCCAGGATGCGCTCGGCCGAGGTGGTGATCGCCGCCTCGGTTACCAGGCCGCTCTGCACCGCCGCCAGCAGGGGGGCGGGATCTTCCACGCCGCCAAACTGATCCACCCCGGCGTCGATGGCCTTGGCGTAGCGCTCGGCCTTGGTGAGCTTCTCCACGCCCCAGGACATGCCAAAGGGCACAGTCCAGGGGCTGACCCCCGCCGTCACCTCATCCTGGCTCAGCCCCTGCTCGCAGCGGGCGTTGCAGTCGTTGACTATGCCCCAGTCGCTCAGCACCACGCCGTCGAACTTGAAGTGGCCCCGCAGCAAGTCGGTGAGGATCTGGCGGTTGAAGCCAAAGCCCACCTCCTCGATGGCCTGACCTTCATGGGTCAGCCCCTCGGGCAGAGCGTAATAGGGCATCACGGCCCCCACCTTGGCCTCGAAGGCCCCCTCGAAGGGCACCAGGTGATAGGCGAACTGGCCGCCGGGATAGACCTGCTCCTTGCCCCAGGGGTTATGGGCATCCAGGCCATCCTTCTGGGGACCGGCCCCGGCGAAGTGCTTGACCACTGTGACCACGCTCTCCTTGCCTATGCCGTCGCTCCCCTGCTGGAAGCCCTCTATGTAGGCCTTGACCAGGGATTTGGCCAGCAGGTTGTCTTCACCGAAGGTGCCGTTGATGCGGCCCCAGCGCGGCTCGGTCGCGAGATCCGCCTGGGGAGAGAGGGCCTCGTGAATGCCGACGGCCCTGTACTCCTGACGGGCGATGTCGCCAAAAGCGCTGCACCAGGGCGGCATCGCCGATGGCGGCGAGCCCCAGGGTCTCGGGCCACTGGGAGAAGGCCCCGGCGCCTATGCTGGTGGCGTTGGGATCATGGGTAAAGTGGTTGCGGGGATCCGTGCTCACCGTCATGGGGATGCCGAGCCCCACCCCTTCCAGCAGGGCCTGCAGCCGGTTGTTGTCGTCGGCGATGGCCGCCGGATCCCCCGCCATGCGGGTGATGAAGGTATTGACGCCATCCTCGCGCAGCATCTTGTCCATGGCGGTGAGGTTGACCCGCCCGTCTGCGTTCAGCACCAGGGTGCCGTGCATCATCAGGCCCGCCTTCTGGGCCAGGGAGAGCCTGCCAGGGAGAGCCTGACCAGCATATCCCGGGCCCGCTCGGCGGCGCCAAGGCGCCAGTCTTCATAGGGGGTCAGGGCGCCGCTGCCATCGAGATCCTTGAATTGCAGGCCATCCTGCTCGATCAGGCTGACGGTGCGGTGCCCCAGGGTGGGCTGCTCCGGCTTGGGGCTGGAGTCGTTGCCATTGCACCCTGCCAGCAGCAGGACGCCCATGCTCAGGGTGAGACGGGTCAGAGCGAAGGGGGGATATGTCATTATTGTTATCTTCCATGTGTGTGTAGGAGTGGCCACTCTATGCAAAATCGGCCCGCCTCACTTGCCCTGCGGGTGCAGGGAATTGCCGGTTGGGAGCACGTTCGAAAAGTGTGAAAAGGGTTGCAGGGTTACCCTTGGTTACATTTCTGAAACATGAAGCCGAACCTGGCTCACGGCAATTCATGGCCAATGGCGGATGATGGTGGGCCACCGCCGACAAGGATTTTCGCCGTGAAGACAGTCTCCAACCGGATAGCACTACACTGCCTCAACCACTGGCAGAGACAGGGACGGGATCCGGCCCAGCTCCTGCAAGGTGCCGGGATTGCCAGAGAAGAGCTGCTGCTCCCCCAGGGGCGGATCGACGCCCAGCGCCACTTCCGGCTGCTGACCCAGGTCGCCCCCCATGTGGACATGGCCCACAAGTGGTCGCCCCCCTCGCTCTCGGGGCTCTTCGCCGACTACCTGCCGCTGGCGAGCCTCTGCTGCAACGCCGCCACCCTGCGCCAGGCCCTGCACTTCTTCCTCGCCTACCGCCCCCTCATCGGCGAGTGCGATCGGATACTGCTGCGGGAAGAAGAGGGACAGGCCAGGCTCAGTTACCATTCGGAGTCCGATCACCCGGACGTGATCGCCATGAGCAGCCTGGCCAACCTCGGTCACCTCTATGCCCTGCTGCAGTTCTACCACCCCGGCCAGGGCCGGCTGGTGCTGCCCACCCCGGTGCGGCCCAGGCTGTGGCGCGAGCTGGGGGCCTGGCTGGGGGATCGGCTGCAACGGGGAGAAGCCTTTGAGCTGCGCTTCCCCGCGGCCTTGCTCGATCTCGCCCACGGGGGGCTGCAACGGCCCCCTGCAACCCCTGCTGCTGGGGGAGCTCGACGGCCAGATGCGGTTGCTGCGCCCGAGCAGCCACTACAGGGAGCGGGTGCTCGGGCTCATCCGCCAGCGGCTCTGGCAGGAGAGCGTCGACTCCCCCCCACCCTGCTGGCGGGGATCTGCGAGGCCCTCAGGCTGACCCGCTGGACCCTCAACCGCCACCTGCGCGAGGAGGGGTGCCACTTCTCAGGATTGCTGGAGCAGGTGAGAAGGGAGGAGGCCTGCCGCCTGCTGCAGGATCCCGGCCTGCAGCTGCAGGAGGTGGGCGGGCGCCTCGGGTTTGCCAGCCAGAGCAGCTTCACCCGCTTCTTCAAGGAGGCGTTCGCCCTCTCCCCCAGCGAATACCGCTCAAGGCGCAGCCGGCTCTGACTCCCCGGCCAGGGCCCCGGCGAGCAGGTCCGCCAGCCAGTGGATGAAGAGCTGGACCCTGGGCGCCAGCTGGCGGCGATGGGCATAGAGGGCGTGGATGGGGAGCGGCGGCGCCTGCCACCGGGGCAGCAGGCTTATCAGCTCGCCGCGCCCGAGCAGCCCCTCCACCCCTACCCTCGGCATCTGTATGATGCCAAGCCCCGCCAGCGCCGCCGCCAGGTAGGTCTCGCTGTCGTTGACCATCAGGGCCCCCGCCATCGGCAAGAGGGCGCGGCTGCCATCCGCCTGCTGGTACTCGAAGCCCGGCTCGCTGCGCCCCTGCCCCGACCCATAATGGACCAGCCGGTGCCCGGCCAGATCCGCCAGGGTCTGCGGCACCCCGTGACGGGCCAGGTAGGCGGCACTGGCGCAGTTGATCTGGCGATAGTGACCCAAGGGGCGCGCCACCAGGCTGGAGGGCTCCAGCGCCCCGACCCGCACCACGCAATCGAAGCCATCGCGCACCAGATCCACCCGCCTGTCCGTGCTGCTCAGCATCAGCTGCAAGTCGGGGTGCTGGGCCAGGAAGGCGGGCAGCGCCGGGATCACCAGATGGCGGGCCATCCGGCTTGGCATGTCTACCCGCAACTGCCCCGAGATCTGACCCCCCTGGCGAAACAGGCCGTCAAACTCCTCCATGTCCGCCAGCAGATCCCGGCACCTGGCGTAGCAGAGCTGGCCATCCGTGGTGAGCTGCACCCGTCTCGTGGTGCGCAGCAAGAGCCGGGTGCCCATGCGCTCCTCCAGCCGGCGGATGGCGGCGGAGAGGGTCGCCTTGGGAATGCCCAGTTGCTCGGCGCAGCGGGTAAAACTCTCGAGTTCGGCGACCCGCACGAACAATTTCATCGCATCCAGTTGATCCATGGCCTGATTGTCTCTTCAAACGGAACAGTGATTTCATTATCACGCTATTTATCCGGCAATAAAGGAACAATACAGTGATCCGGTCGGCTCGCACCGAGCCCTTGCCACCCACAGGAGTCACACCATGACCAGACCCATAGCCCTCATCACAGGCGCCAGCCGTGGCCTTGGCAAACACAGCGCCCTCGCCCTCGCGGCCAAGGGGGTGGATCTCATCATCACCTACCGCAGCCAGGCCGACGAAGCGGCCACCGTGGTGGCAGAGGCTCAGGCCCTCGGGGTCCAGGCCCATGCCCTGGCGCTGGATGTGGGGGTGAGCGCCTCCTTTGTCGCCTTCGCAGAGGAGGTGAAGCAACTGCTCGCCCGGGAGTGGCAACGGCCGCAGTTCGACTACCTGGTCAACAACGCCGGTATCGGCATTCATGCCAGCTTCGAGCAGACCACGGAGGAGCAGTTCGACACCCTGCTCAACATCCACTTCAAGGGGACCTTCTTCCTGACCCAGAAGCTGCTGCCGCTTATCCGTGATGGCGGGCGCATCATCAACCTCTCCACCGGCCTCACCCGCTTCGCCATGCCGGGTTACGCCGCCTATGCCGCCATGAAGGGGGGCGTGGAGGTGCTGACCCACTATCTGGCCAAGGAGCTGGGCCCCCGCGGCATCGCCGTCAACGTGGTGGCTCCCGGTGCCATCGAGACCGACTTTGGCGGCGGCGTGGTGCGCGACGACAAGGGGGTCAACGCCTTCCTCGCGAGCCAGACAGCGCTGGGGAGAGTCGGCCAGCCCGACGACATCGGCGGTGTCATCGCCGCCCTGCTCTCCGATGACAACCGCTGGATCACCGCCCAGCGCATCGAGGCCTCGGGGGGCATGTTTATCTAGGCCGGGATGGGCGCCAAAGGCTTGCACGCCGCCATGAAAAAGCCACGAAAAAGGCCCCCGAGGGGGCCTTTGCATTGGGGCGGCGCCATGCGCCCGCGCCTTAAGTCAACGCTTTACAGCGTCTTGCCACCGGAGGCGA
The DNA here is from genome assembly GCF_046087985.1 of Aeromonas ichthyocola. Classification (NCBI taxonomy): domain Bacteria; kingdom Pseudomonadati; phylum Pseudomonadota; class Gammaproteobacteria; order Aeromonadales; family Aeromonadaceae; genus Aeromonas; species Aeromonas ichthyocola. The sequence goes on along the minus strand of NZ_JBJSWH010000003.1, from coordinate 89,725 downwards.
TCACCTGGCTGTACCAGTGGAAGCTCTCCTTCTTGATGCGGCGCAAGGATCCCCCCTGCTCGTCGCGCTCCACATAGACGAAGCCGTAGCGCTTCTGGTAGCCGTTGAGCCAGCTCAGGATGTCGGTGAAGGACCAGGCGCAGTAGCCGATGAGCTCGACCCCGTCCTGCATCGCCTCCTGGCAGGCTTTCAGGTGGCTGTGCAGGTAGGCGATACGGTAGTCATCCTGCACCCGGCCGTCCGTGGTCAGCTTGTCGAACTCGCCGAGACCGTTCTCGGTGATCATCAGCGGCAGGCCGTAGCGGGACGAGAGGCGGCGCAGGGCGATGCGCATCCCGGTGGGATCTATGGCCCAGTCCCAGTTGCTGGTCTCCAGGTGCGGGTTGGGGGTGGTCTTGTAGAGACCGGGGACACCGCTCGATGGCGTTGTGCCCTTCTGCCCCGTGGTGTTGATGCGCTGCATGGTCTGGCCGCCGAGGGGATTGTCGGTGAAGGTCAGGGTGTAGTAGTAGTTGACGCCTATGTAGTCGGGGGTGCCTTCGCGCAGCAACTCGAGATCCCCTGGCAGTATCTCGGGGGCCTCGCCGGTTTCTCTCAGGTAGGCGAGCGCCGCCTGGGGGTAGCGGCCGAAGCAGTAGGCATCCAGCCACCAGAGGTTGGTAAACTCCTCGGCATTCTCGAACGCCAGCATGTCGCTCGGGGCGCAGGAGGCCGGATAGGCCGGGGAATAGGCGAAGCTCGGGCCTATGAGGCCGTTTGGCACATGCTGACGGAACGCCTTGATCACCCGGGCGTTGGCCAGAAAGGCGATGTGGTTGGCGGCGAAGAAGCGCGTCCTGTCCTGCACCGCGGGCGGATGGGTGCCGAGCTGGTAGGCGTTGGTCAGGTTGTAGTTCTGCTCGTTGAGGGAGACCCAGTACTTCACCTTGCCGGCGAAGCGCTGATAGAGGGTGACGCAGTAACGCTCGAAGTCCTCGATGATGCGCCTGTCTTCCCAGCCGCCGTATTCGTCCTGCAGGGCCTGGGGCAGGTCCCAGTGGTAGAGGGTCAGAACAGGCTCTATGCCGTGGGCCAGCAGGGCGTCGATGAGCCGCTCGTAGAAGGCGAGCCCCGCCTCGTTCACCTCACCTCGCCCGCTTGGGAAGATGCGTGGCCAGCTCACCGAGAAGCGATAGGCCTTGAGCCCCATCTCGGCCATCAGCGCCACGTCCTCTTCCACCCTGTGGTAGTGATCCACCGCCACGTCCCCGTTGCTGCCCTCGAAGGTCTTGCCCGGCAACTTGGTGAAGAGATCCCACACCGAGGGGCCCTTGCCGTCTTCGTTCCAGGCCCCTTCCACCTGGTAGGCGGCAGAGGCGGCCCCCCAGAGGAAATCCGCGGGGAAGTCGTTGAACTTGGGATGGTGCATCTGGCTTGTCTCCTGCTGCTTGAGGATGGTGCCGCCTTTCCCCTTGGGGCATGGGCGGGGGTCAAAACGAATTGGCATCAGCATCGAACAGTTCTAGAATTCCGTCCAATGACAATTTTTGCCATTCAATATTCCAAGCAGGAATGAAGGAGTCGTGATGGAGTTGCGAGATCTGAAGGCCTTCGTCACCCTGGGGGAGGTCTTGCACTTCGGTCAGGCGGCGGCGCGCCAGCACATCACCCAGTCGGCACTGAGCAAGCAGATCCGGCGGCTGGAGGGGGAATTTGGCGGCGAGCTGTTCGAGCGCAATGCCAGCAGCACCCGGCTCACCCCCCTCGGGCGCGCCCTCTACGGGGATGCCTGCGCCCTGGTGGCCCAGAGCGAGCAGCTCGGTCGCACCGCCCGCGACGTGCTGGCGGGCAATGGCGGCACCCTGCGCATCGGCTTCGGGGTCGCCACCAAGCTGCTGGTGCCCGCGGCCATCGCCCGTTTTCGGGCCAGCCGCCCCGGGGTCGGCATAGAGCTCAACGATCTCTCCACCCATCACCAGTTGCTGGCGCTCAGTGAAGGCAAGCTGGATCTCGGCTTCTGCCGCCTGCCCGCTCCCAAGGGCTGGCAGGTGCTGCCCGTGGTGCGCGCCCATTTCGTCGCCGTGCTGCCCGCCGGCTACCAGGGGGTCACGGGGCTCTCGGATCTGCTGGACAAGCCGCTCGCCATCTTGCGCCGGGACAAGGCCCCCTCCTTCCACGATCAGTTCGTGCACTACCTGGCCCAGAGCGGGCTGCGCTTTGGGGATATCCAGTATGTCAACGACTTCGCCGCCGGCATCGCCACCGCGGCGGCGGGCATCGCCTGGACCCTGGTGCCCTCCTCCACCACCATAGAGCACCCGGACGTCATCACCCTGCCCCTGGAAGAGGCCGAGGCGAGCTGGATCATAGGGCTCATTCGCCCGCCGGGAGGGGATAACCCCCTCATAGCCCCCTTCTGGCAGACGGTGGCCGAGCTCGGTGATCCCGCCCTCACCGCCCTGGGTGATCAGGGCGGTGCAGGAACATGACGCGGCCATGGCTGTCATTCACGACACGGCATCGTTCGAGAACCACATTAACGGTAGCTTTTGCGCAGCCAGCCCCCGTAAAATTGCACCATGGCTCCGGCGCCCGGCGCCAACCGACAAGGACTCGTTTCTCCAATGCTATCTCACTGGCTGCTGAGGTTTGATCTCCATCGCCTCATCCTGGCCCTGGCCGTGCTCGGCGTGCTGGCCACCTTCGGCAACAGCTTCTACGCCATCCATCAGGCACAGCGACAGCTGCTGATCGACAGTACCCTGGAGGCCAACCGTGTCTATGCCACCAAGCTGGCCGCCTCCGCCGAGGCCATGCTGAATGCGGCCCAAGGGCAGCTTGCCTACAGCGCCACCCTGCTGGCGCCGCAGCTGCAGGCCAACGACATCGCGGGGCTGGAGCAGGAGGTGGCCCAGCTGCGCGAGCGCACCAACACCTTCAACTCGGTGGCCGTCGTGAACACCGAGTCCACCATAGTCGCCGTCTCCCCCGAGACCCTGAAGGTGAAGGGGGCCAAGCTCAGCTCCCGCAGCGCCCGCCAGACCCTCGCCAACCAGCAGCCGACCATCTCGGACCCTCTTATCTCCCTTTCGGGCAACTACCTCATCAGCCTCTCCTATCCGGTGTTCTCGACGGACAGGCGCTACCTCGGCTATGTCGCCGGGACCATCTACCTGGAATCCGCCAGCGTGCTCTCCAGCCTGCTGGGCCAGCACTACTACCAGGATGGCTCCTATCTCTACGTGGTCGACCGGCAGAAGACCCTGATCTACCACCCCAACCCCAAGCGCATCGGCCAGAAGATAAGTGACAATGTGGTGGTGGACGAGGTGTTGCAGGGGCGGCAGGGGGCGCAAGCCGTGCTCAACTCCCGGGGAACCGAGATGCTGGCGGGCTTCGCCCCCGTGGCCGGTGCGGGCTGGGGAGTGGTGGCCCAGCGTCCCCGCAGCGCCACCCTGGCCGGGCTGGATGAGCAGATGCTCGACATATTGAAGGGGATGATCCCGGTCACCCTCTTCATCCTCTTCGTCATCTGGCTCTCGGCCACCATCATCTCCCGACCTCTGCGGCAACTGGCCAACAGGGCCAGGCTGATGGATCAGCAGGAGGCGGCCTCCAACATCTCCAGCATCCGCGCCTGGTACTTCGAGGCGGCCCAGCTCAAGCAGGCCATCCTCAAGGGGCTGGGGCTGCTCAACACCAAGATTGACCAGTTGCACACCGACAGCCACACAGACCCCATGACGGGCCTCTTCAACCGGCGGGCCATGCAGCAGATGCTGGACGACTATCAGGCGCAGGCCCGGCCGCTGGCGGTCATCGCCCTCGATATCGATCACTTCAAGGCCATCAACGACCGCTTCGGCCACGACGTCGGGGACGCCGTCATCGTCGCCCTGGCGACCCTGATGCAGCGGGATCTGCGCGCCGATGCCGCCCTGTGCCGCAGCGGCGGCGAGGAGTTCCTGCTGCTGCTGCCCGGGGTCTCCCTGGTGCAGGCGCAGCGGATCGCCGAGCGACTGCGGCAGACGGTGGCGAACCACGAGATGGAGCAGGCCGGGGGCATCACCATCTCCCTCGGGGTCGCCCACTGGCCAGGGGATGCCAGCGATCTCGGTGCCGTGCTCAAGCAGGCGGACAAGGCGCTCTATCAGGCCAAGCACAGGGGCCGCAACTGCGTGGTGGTGGCCGGCGCCTGAGGCCCGGCGTCAGAAGCTGTAGCCCATCTTGAGGTAGATGCCCGCGTTGTCGTCCTTGCCCATCGCATACTCGAGGTTGGCGACTATGCCCGCCTCCGGCTTGAGCAGGTACTGCACCCCCGCCCCCCAGGCGGGATAGATGTTGTCGCTGTCGCCACAGTCGAGGGACTCCCCGTTCACGGCGTCGCCGTAGAGGCAGGCCACCCCGGCGAAGGCGGTGAGGGTCCAGCGTTCGGCGAGCTGGTAGCGCTCCTCGACTTCCAGCGCCGACATGTGCTGACCCAGGTACTCCCCCGGGGTGTAGCCACGCAGGTAGATGGGGGAATAGGAGCCGCTTGGCGCGTTGTGGGAGAACTGGTTGCGATTGCGCCAGGCGAGCACATTGCCATCCCCGTGACTCCAGTAGCCCCGATAGTCGACCCGATAGATGTCAAAGTCCCCCTCTCCCCCCAGCCCTTCCCGGTAGGCCAGGTTGTTGACGTTCAAATACCAGCCCCTGGTCGCGCTGAAGTCGCTGTCCCGGGAGTCGTGCTGCACCACCAGCCCCAGCCCCCCCGAGGTGAACCCCTCCAGCCCCAGCTCGTCCAGGATCTGATCCGACTCCAGATCCTGTCCCTGCACCTCGTAGTTGGAGTAGGCCGCCATGCCGCCGACGAACCAGTCCCCCTCCACCCGATAGAGGTAGCGCAGGAAGGCGGAGCGGAAGTTGTCGTTGGTCTCGAGGGCGCGGCCGGTGCCGAGGTAATCCTGGTAGCTGTTGTTGATGTCGCCGAGGATGACGCCACCGACGATGCGGTGGTGATCCGCCCCGAACGACGTCTTGGCGAAGGCGCTGGTGATGAGGGACGCCGAGGTGGTGTACTTGCCGGACAGGGTGAACAGGGAGGGGCGCGAGCCCTCATCGAACTGGTGCAGATAACCCACCATCAGACCCGCCGCCGTGTCCAGCTTGGGGCTGGAGCTCAGCAGGGGCACGAACAGCCAGGGGGAGCGCTCGCCCTCCTTGGCCGCCTTTGCCTTTCGCTCGTCACGGCGCGTCTGCGCCTCTTCCTTGGCGGGATCCGCCGCCATCGCGGGGCTGGCCGCCAGGATAAAGGCCAGGCCGGCCATCAGGGGGGAGATTGCATTGCGCATGTGTGGGTTCCGCACAGGATCGCGCACGGCAAACCGGCGGCGCTGGGCCACCCTGCTCGGCAGGCACGTCGGGGTTCAGGTTGCCGGCCGCCCTGCATCAGGGGCCGGAAGAGGGCCGCAGCATAGCGGCATCCCCCGACCCCGACCACAGCAAGATGGTGCGCCATACAATCGCCGTACAGCTTCGGCAAACGAGAGGGCCTGGTGAATAGCGGGCATGAAAAAACCCCTGCCTGGGCAGGGGTTCGGAGCGCGGATGCTTACAGATTGACGGCGAGGCTGGTCACCGGCGCCCGGGTCGGCGTCACCAGCACGGGCACCGACTTGGAGGTGGGGGTGAAGGATCCCTCCCCTATGCTGTCGATGGCGACCAGGGGGTTGGTCTCCGGGTAGTAGGCGGCGATGTTGCCCCTGGGGATCTCGTAGAAGATCACGCTAAAGCCGCGCACCACCCGCTCGCGCCCGTCGTTGCAGATGGCGGTCATGTCCACCTGCTGCTCCTCGGCCAGCCCCAGGCGACGGGCATCCTCCTCGTTCATGAAGACCACGTTGCGCCGCCCCTTGATGCCGCGGTAGCGATCGTCCATGCCATAGATGGTGGTGTTGTACTGATCGTGGGAGCGCAGGCTCTGGAGCAGCAGCACGGGCTCGCCCACCATCTGCTCCGCGTGGCTGGTGCACTCGGGCAGGATGGAGTCCGGCAAGCGGCTCGCCCGAAATTCGGCGCGCCCGCTCGCGGTATTCCAGCGCAGCAGGGCGGCGCCGTTCTCCAGGTGGAAGCCGCTGGGCTCCTCGATGCGGCGGTTGAAGTCGTCAAAGCCGGCTATGGTCTCGGCGATGAGGTTGCGCAGCAGGGCGTAGTCGTCCCGCAGGGCCAGCCAGTCCACCCGCTCGCTGCCGAGCGTCGCCTCGGCCATGCGCGCGACTATGTCGATCTCCGAGAGACACAGCGGCGAGACCGGCTCGTTCATGCCGGTGGAGGCGTGCACCATGCTGAAGGTATCTTCCACGGTGATCTTCTGGATGCCGCTGCGCTGCAGATCGAGCTCGGTGCGGCCGAGGCAGGGCAGGATCAGGGCATCCTTGGATACCATGAGATGGCTGCGGTTGAGCTTGGTGCTGATCTGCACGTTGAGCTCGCTCTTGCGCATCGCCTCATAGGTGAAGTCGGTGTCCGGCGCCGCAGCTGCCAGGTTGCCCCCAAGGCAGACGAGCACCTTGCTCTTGCCGCCGTGCAGGGCCTTGAGCGCCTCGTAGACATTGTGCCCCGGCGTGCGCTTGAGGCCCACCGGGAAGCGGCGCTCCAGGCGGTCGATAAAGGCGGCGTTGGGTTTCTCGTTGATCCCCATGGTGCGGTTGCCCTGCACGTTGCTGTGGCCGCGCACCGGGCAGAGCCCCGCCCCCGGCTTGCCGAGCTGACCGCACATCAGGTGCAGGTTGACGATTTCGCGGATGGTGTCGACCGAGTGCTTGTGTTGGGTGATCCCCATGGCCCAGCAGCTGATCACGCTCTCGCTCTGGGCGAAGATCCTGGCCGCTTGGACGATCTCCTCCCGGCTGAGCCCGGATTGCGCCTCGATCTGCTCCCAGTCGGTGGCCTTCACCTTGGCAAGATAGTCATCAAAGTGCGCCGTGTGCTGCTCGATGAAGGCGAGATCGATGCGGCCCCCCTCCTCTTCCAGGATGTATTTCGCCATGCCGCGAATCGCCGCCATGTCACCGCCAAGTTTCGGCGTGAGGTACTGGTGGCTGATGCGGGTGGCCGCCGGGGTCAGCAGCTCCGCCGGGCTCTGGGGGCTGGCGAAGCGCTCCAGCGCCACCTCTTTCAAGTTGTTGAAGGTGACTATCTGGCAGCCCTGGCGCGCCGCCTTGCGCAGGGCATTCATCATGCGCGGGTGGTTGGTGCCCGGGTTCTGGCCGAAGACGAAGATAGCCTTGGCGGCGTCGAAGTCATCGAGCACCACAGTGCCCTTGCCCACCCCGACGGACTGGATGAGCCCCACCCCGCTCGCCTCGTGGCACATGTTGGAGCAGTCCGGGAAGTTGTTGGTGCCATAGAGACGGCCGAACAGCTGATAGAGGTAGGAGGCCTCATTGCTGGCGCGGCCCGAGGTGTAGAACTCCACCTCGTCGGGGCTCGCCAGGCTCTTGAGCTTTTCCGCGATGAGGGCAAAGGCCTGGTCCCAGCTTATCGGCTCGTAATGATCGCTGGCCGGGTTGTAGCGCAGGGGCTCGGTCAGTCGGCCCTGATACTCGAGCCAATAGTCGCTCTGGGCAGAGAGGCGGCGCACCGAATGCTCGGCAAAGAAGGCTGCCCCCACCGTCTTGCCGGTGGACTCCCAGGCCACCGCCTTGGCGCCGTTCTCGCAAAACTGGAAGGCCCCCTGCTTGTTGTCCCCCCAGGCGCAGCCCGGGCAGTCGAAGCCGTCGGTCTGGTTGACCCGCAGCAGGTTCTTGATGTTCTGCCGGGTCTTCTGGCTCTGCAGCACCCGCTTGAAGGTGGACTGCAGGGAGGAAAAGCCGCCGGCCTTGGCCGGTTTCTCAATATGACTGGACATGGGAGTCTCCGAACTGATCCTGGGCGCGGGGGCTGGCATAGCAGACCGGGGCATCGGATCTGGGCACATGAATGAGGGTCAGGTTGTATTTCAGGGCCAGTCGTACCGCGAGCTGGCTGGGAGAAGCAAGGCTGATGAGGTGGGCGGCGCCAAATTGCACCGCCTTGTGAATGAGTTCGCTGCCGCAGCGGCTGGTGATGACCAGGGTGGCGGCCTGCGCGGGCTGGCGCAGTTGCATGCCGATGAGCTTGTCCAGGGCATTGTGGCGGCCTATGTCTTCCCGGCAGGCCAGGATCTCGCCGCGATCATTCAGTGCCAGGGCGGCATGGAGGGCGCCGCTCTGGCGAGCCTTGCTCTGCCAGGGGGCGATGCGCTCCCGCAAGTCCCGCAGACGCGCGGTATCCAAGGGGGCGCCCGGGGTCAGGGGGGTCAACTCGGGAAGCGCATGCTCTATGGCCTCCACCCCGCAGATACCGCAGCCGCTCGCCCCGGCCAGGCGACGCTTGCGCTGGCCAAGCGCAGCCAGGCAGCGGTTGGCGATGGTGATGTCGAGCACCACGCCGTGCTCCGAGGGGGTGATCTGGATGTCGTGCACATCGTGATTGCCCCCTATGATGCCCTCGCCAAACAGGAAGCCGATGGCGAAGTCGTCGAGATCATCCGGGGTGGCCATCATGACGGCGTGGTTGATGCCATTGATGTTGACGGACACGGCCACCTCTTCCACCAGCTCATCCAGCCTGGGCAACCGTGAATTGAATGGGATCATGCGAGACGCTTATAACGTGTATTCGGGCCTCAAGTTTAGATAAGTCGCTCCCCCAAAACCAATGAAACAAATCTATTCACCGATAGAAAACCTCTATTGCCATTACGATGTCGATTGATTAACTTTGTCAGCCATCCTCCACGCCAGGCGCTTCCTCTTCGATGAACATCAAGCAGTTGCACTATTTTTACGAGCTGGCCCAGCACCGCCACTTCGCCAAGGCGGCCAAGGCCTGCTTCATCACCCAGCCGACCCTGTCCGCCAGCATCACGGCGCTGGAAAAATCCCTCGGCACCGAGCTGGTGGTGCGCAACAGCCAGTTCGTGGCGCTGACCCAGGCGGGGGAAGTGGTGCTGCGCCACGCCGAGCGCATGCTGCTGGAGCAGGACGCCATGCGCCAGGAGCTGAGCCTGTTTGGCGGCGCCCTCTCGGGGGTCCTGCGCATCGGCATGGTGCCCCAGTCGAGCATCGACATCATGCCACTGCTCAAGCGCTTCAACGACGCCTTCCCCAAGGTCAGCCTGCGCCTGTCAGTGATGACCCACGCCACCCTGCTCGAGCAGCTGGATCTGCACCAGACCGACATCGGCCTCGGCTTTGACGAGCTGCTCACCGAACATCAGCGCCGCGCCCTCGACGTCCAGTTGCGCCACCCCAATCCCATGGCGCTGCTGGGGCCCCTGCCCCCGCACCTCTCCCCGAGCCAGCCCCTGAGGCTGGCGGACTTGCAGGATCTCCCCCTGATACTGCCGAGCGCCACCATGCAGTTTCGTCGCTATTTCGACGAGGCCGCCGCCCGCCAGCAGCTCAGCCTGCGGGTGGTGCTGGAGACCGACTCCCTGTTCCACCTGGCCAACGGGGTGAGCCACGGCCTCGGCTGCGCCGTGGTCAGTGCCGGCATCGCCGCCACCGCCCATCAGCTCTTCAAACTGCCCTGCCAACCCCTGGTCGATGCGAGCGCCGGCACCATCGCCTTCATCACCCGCAAGCACAGCGTCACCCCGGCCATGAAGGCCTTTCTCGGCCTGCTGAGGACCTGAGTCCCCCCGCAGGGCTACGAGGCTCAACGCGAGTTAAGCCCGCCTTCTGCGGCCGACAAGCCTGTGCTGGCCAAGAAAAAACGCCCCTGAGGGCGTTTTTTCTTTATTAGGGAACAGGACAGCTGGCCGGCGATCCCTGGTCGCGAGGCCAGAGGGTGCTGCCATCCGTACTTGAGAGGGGCAGGAATGTCAGCCCCTCGCTCATGTTGGCGGGCGGGAGATCGTCCTCCAGCACGTACATCCCCATGGGCAGGACGCCCGAGGGCTGGTTCGCCTGCACCTGAGCGGCGGCAAGCGTCGAGTAGCGCAGACCCAGCAGATCGAAGTGGCTGCGCCAGTCCAGGCCGGTTAGCCTGCCGAGGGCAACCAGCATGAAATCGTTGCCCGGTATGTCTCTCACCTGCTTGCCGCCATAGACCCCATGCCCCTGGAAGGGGAAGAGGCCAAAGCCGAGCCTGTCCCTGTTGGCATTCCAGTCGCTCTCGTTGTCGGCAACGGCGCCGAAGATCCGTGAATGCTGGTAGAGCAGGGTGAAGATATTGAAGCCGTTGCTCAGGCGGGTGCCATCCGCCAGCCTCATGCCGTGGGCGCGCAGCGCCATCTGGATATAAAATGCCATGCGATAGCCGTTGTGGATCGCATAGGCATTGCTCTGCCAGGGCGCCTCGTAGCGGCTCTCCCCCGCATCCAGCACCTTGCAGTTGGCCCCCAGCACCACCCGGTTGCCGCTCTTATCCTTCACCCCGGCCGCGTCGGACATGAAGGCGTAGAACAGATCCTTGTGATTCATGTGACCATCTTTGATGGGCGCCTGGTTGCCGTCGCGCAGATAGTGGGCCTGCCACTTCACCACATAGGGGAAGATGTTGTTGGAGTTCTCCCCGGCCCGGCTGCCATAGCCGCGCCAGTTGTCGGCATCGCTGGCGGCGGCATAATGCACATTCAGGCGCTGGGTTTGCAGGTTGTGCCCCAGCTCGTGATTGTCCAGCCAACCGGTCGGGCTGATGCTGCCGGAAGAGTCCCAGGGGTTACCGCTGCAGCCGACCCCGCAATGGGCATTCTGGTCGTAGTTGGCGTGCTGGATGATAGTGCGGGTATGCAGTGATTCGTCGAGACACTGATCCCCCAGCAGCGCGACACAGGCGCGCCTGACCTCGTCAGGCAGCGACTCCTCCAGGCGCTTGCCCTGGATCTTGAAGCCCGCCAGGGTATAGACGCTGTTGATATGATCCCGGGAGATGCTCTCCAGCAGGGCATCGGTGTCGGCAATGGTCCCCCCGATGGCCCCGGTGAAGCGATCCCGCCGCAGATGCTGCTCGGCGCCATCGGCCCTGAGATCGACATGGGGCAGCTCGGTCTGCTCCAGCCGCTCGTTGAAGTCCCGGATCTGTTGCTCATCACTGAAGTCCAGGATGGCTGGATGGCGGGTCACGCCGGTGGCGGTCACCTCCACTTGCAGCGCCCCGTCTCCCCCCTCCAGATAGAGATAGACAGGGCCCCCATAGGGCGAGGTGAAGCTGACGCTGTCGCCCTTGTTCAGAGGAAGCCGCCCGCTGGCCAACTCCAGCGGCGCCCGATAGACCTTCTGCTCATAGGCCCTGTTGGTGTTGGGTCTGTGGTAATTGAGCCGAATGGTAGCGGAAACATCCGCGGTATCCGTGCGACTCAGGGTAATACGCTGCCCCGGCAGGGCATACCAGCCCGTCGAGGTCCACTGCCCGGAATAGGGCACCGAGATGCGGCGGCTGTCGCTGATGACGGCGGGATAGGCGTAATGGGCCTGATCTCCCTTGAACACCTGGCTGCGATCGACGACGTACTCCCCCAGATCCGGCTGGGCCAGGTTGCGAACACGGGCATAGCTCACCAGCCAGTCGGCAAACATCGCCCGCTGCCAGGCCTGATGCTCGTCCCAGGCGATGGGGTAATCGATGGCGGCGCGGTATTTGTCGGCCAGCAGCAGGCTGGCCGGCAACAGTGCCAAGCCGCCGCGGGCGAAGGGGCTGATCCCCGCCTTGTCCAGGGTGATGGCGGCATTCCTGAGCCAGTCGGCGCCGCTCTTGAACTGCAGATTGAACTCATCGACACCGCCGCAGTTGAGGAAGTTGCCGCTGCAGGCATCCAGCCATTGGGTGCTGAATTCCCCCTCCTTAAGGTTGCTCAGCAGCGTATCGACCGCCATCAGCTGGGGATCTGGCGCCATGATGGTGCTCGCCGCCAGATTGCTGACCTTGAGCTTCGACCAGTAGTTGCCCCAGGTCACCAGCCCCATCTCCAGATAGAGGGGCGCCAGCAAGGGGCTCGCCTCTCGCCGGTAGTTGGAGAGCAGCAGCGGGATCCCGGCGGCCTTCGCCTTGGCGATGGCCTGGGCTATGCCCTGGTATCCCAGCCCCTGGCGATCGAGGTCGCTTATCACGATAAGATCCGGCGCCATGCGGTCGATGCAGGCGCCGAGGGCCTGATAATCGCACTCATCGGCCTGGTTGATGCTGTGCGCGTCCGGATACATGGCCTTGAGCCAGTCCCGGATCCCCTCGTTATGGGGGAAATACCAGCTGTCGGCGCGACTCGGCACCTGGGCGGTCAGGATGCGAAGACCATCGTCATCACTATCCCTCCCCCGGGTCAGCCAGCCGATCAGACCCTTGAGCAGTGCCTCGCTCTGGGGTGTGCGATCCACCGCAAACAGATTCGCCCCCATGGCTGCCCGGCGATAGTCATCTTGCTCGGAGACCATCACCAGGCCGCGGATCTCGCTCTCCCCCTTGCCATTGATGTTGGAGGGAAGCAGGGTCACGGTGTTTTCGGGTTGGAAGCTGGAGAAGGTGATGGAGTCGTGGCTCGGGTTCCAGCTGATGGCCCCCAGACCCTGATAGAGGGTGCGGACCAATTCGGTGCGACGCGCCTCGCTGTCGGCGATGGCGCCACGGGCATGGGCGATCAGCTCCACGTCGCTGGCGAGGGCGTGATCCTCACGGGCAATGGCATGGGCGGCATGCTTGATGAAGCGAGCCGACACCTGACAATCGGCGCCCATGGGGCCTGTGATGTAGTCGTGACCCTGCAGGGTGCCGTCACAGCCCTCTATGCGCTCCAGCACGAAGCCGGCGTCGGGCGCTAGGGTGAAACGCCCCCGCTCACCGGCGCTCAGGCGCAGGCTGGCCGGGCTCAGCCGCCCACCCTGGCTGCTCTGGGTGGTGGCCTCGAAATAGACGGGGGCTGTCTCCTGAGTGAAGCTCGCCGAGACCTGGCAATCGCCGCGCATGGGGCCCGTGGTATAGGTGAGGCCGTCCAGCGTCCCCTCACAACCCGCAATCTGCGCCAACACATAACCGGCGTCGGGTGCTACGGTGAAACTGCCCTGCTCACCGGCGCTTAGGCGCAGGCTGACCGGGCTCAACTGCCCACCCTGGGTACTCTGGGTGGATGCCTCGAAATACGTTGTTATCGTGGGGGGAATGGCATCGTCTTTCCCGCCCTCTCCACCCCCGCATCCGTTCATGGCAAGGGCCAGCAAGGGTGTGAGAATGACTCTTCTCATCTTCTATCCTCCTCTCTACCAGGCTGTTTGGGGCGGGCAGTGTAGGGGGCGTGCTGCGTAATTTCAACCCTGAACGAATCCCATTTTAGGCTCCGACCAACCGGGATCGCCTTCCCTCGCCTGGCGGCACTTCATTCCCCCGGGGCGGTCTACCCCGCAAGAGAATGACAGCCCCTTCCATGACGGGCCGGACACCATGGCTTTCGGAATAAATATGCACATAAATCAGCATAAGCATGGCGCCATATATGAACTTGTCTGCTGTTTGTATGAAGCATCATGCTGCTGAAATTTTTCTGTGAGCCACCTCCCGTCGTTAAACCCAAGAGCCTATAACCTTGACCCGTACAATAAAAACCTGACGCGTTCCGGTTTATTTCACCATGCATCACAAAGGAGTGTCACATGTATAAGAAAGTGAAACTGGCGGGCATTATCAGCACCCTTATTCTCTCTGCCTCTGCATATTCTGCCGAGATGACGGTGGGCTTCTCTCAAATAGGCTCTGAATCCGGTTGGCGGGCAGCGGAAACCTCGGTCGCCAAGACGGAAGCACAGAAACGCGGCATCACCCTGAAAATTGCCGATGCCCAGCAAAAACAGGAGAACCAGATCAAGGCCATCCGCTCCTTCATTGCCCAGGGGGTCGATGCCATCTTTATTGCCCCTGTGGTGCAGACCGGCTGGGATCCGGTATTGCAGGAGGCGAAAGAGGCCGAGATCCCGGTGTTCCTGCTGGATCGCAACATCACGGTGAAAGATGACGCCCTCTTCATGACCGGGGTCGCCGCAGACAGCGTCCACGAAGGGGCAGTGGCGGCCCAGTGGCTCATCAAGCAGCAGGATGGCAAGGCCTGCAACGTGGTTGAATTGCAAGGCACAGTGGGGGCCAGCGTGGCGCTGGATCGCAAGAAGGGCTTCCTCGATACGGTGGCGGCCGTACCCACCATCAAGATCATCCGCACCCAGTCCGGCGACTTCACCCGCAGCAAGGGCAAGGAGGTGATGGAGAGCTTCATCAAGGCGGAAAATAACGGCAAGAATATTTGCGCCGTCTACGCCCACAACGACGACATGGCCATAGGCGCCATCCAGGCCATTAAAGAGGCCGGGCTGAAACCGGGCAAGGATATCAAGATCATCTCCATCGATGGGGTGCCGGATATTTTCAAGGCGATGATGGCCGGCGAAGCCAATGCCTCGGTGGAATTGACGCCAAATATGGCAGGCCCAGCCTTCGATGCCCTGCTGGCCTATAAGAAGGATGGCGCCCTGCCCCCCAAACATATCAAGACGGAGTCTATTCTGTTCGAGCCTGCCAGTGCCGAGGCCCAGCTCGAGCTGAAAAAAGACATGGGATATTAATGCCGCTCGCCCGCTGAGCCTGCCAGTTGAATAAGACGCCATATCGGCTGGGTTGCGATATGGCGTGTTATATCGGAGAGCCTCTATTCATGTCAGAAAACACTCAGGATGTCCTGTTGAACGCCCGCGGGATCTGCAAGACCTTTCCCGGGGTGCGTGCCCTGCATCAGGTGGACTTCTCCCTGCGAAGGGGGGAGATCATGGCGCTGCTCGGCGAGAACGGCGCCGGCAAGTCCACCCTGGTCAAAACCCTCACCGGCGTCTATCAGCCCGACGGCGGGCGCATCGAACTCGATGGCGTCCCCATCTCCCCCACGAACACCGCCCATGCCCAGCGCCTGGGGATTGGCACCGTCTATCAGGAGGTCAACCTGCTGCCCAACATGTCGGTGGCAGACAACCTCTTCATCGGCCACGAGCCCCGCCGTTTCGGTTTCATCGACAGAGCCGCCATGGCCCGGCAGGCCCAGACCATCATGGCAGGATACGGCTTCGAGATGGATGTCTCCCTGCCCCTCGGTCACTATTCGGTCGCCATGCAGCAGATAGTGGCCATCGCCAGGGCCATCTCACTGTCGGCCAAGATCCTCATCCTCGATGAACCCACCGCCAGCCTGGATGCCAGCGAGGTGCAGATGCTCTTCTCCCTCATGGGGAACCTGCGAGATCAGGGAGTGAGCCTCATCTTCATCACCCATTTTCTCGATCAGGTCTACGCCATCAGCGATCGCATCACTGTGCTGCGCAACGGCGAGCTGGTCGGCACCCGCGACACGGCCGCGCTGCCGCAACTGGATCTGGTCAAGATGATGCTGGGGCACGAGCTTGACGAAAACGCCCTCAAGCGGGCCGGCAAGACACTGCGCAGCAACCAGCCCACGGTGTCGTTCAGGGGTTATGGCAAGCGCGGGGTCATAGCCCCCTTCAGTCTCGACGTCATGCCCGGGGAGATAGTGGGTCTGGCCGGCCTTCTCGGGTCCGGTCGCACCGAGACCGCCGAGCTGATGTTCGGCATAGTGCCAAGAGACAGTGGCGAGTGCCGGGTGCGGGGCAAGCCGGTGACCATCCGCAGTGCGCGTCAGGCCGCCGCCAATGGCTTTGGCTTCTGCCCGGAGGATCGCAAGAGCGCCGGCATCATCGCCTCGGCCTCGGTGCGCGAAAACATGATGCTGGCCCTGCAAGCCCAGCGGGGCTGGCTGCGCCCCTTGCCCCGCAAGGAGCAGGACGAGATCACCGCCCGCCTCATCGAGCAGCTGGCCATCAAGACCCCGGGGCCGGAGCAGCCCATCCAGTTTCTGTCAGGGGGAAACCAGCAGAAGGTGTTGCTGGCCCGCTGGCTGCTGACCAAGCCGCAATTCCTGATCCTGGACGAACCCACCCGGGGCATAGACGTGGGGGCCCATGCCGAGATCATCCGCCTCATCGAATCCCTCTGCGCCAACGGGCTGGCCCTGCTGGTCATCTCCTCTGAGCTCGAGGAGCTGGTGGGCTATGCCGATCGGGTGATAGTCCTGCGCGACAGAAAACAGGTGGCAGAGCTTGCGACGGACGCCCTCAGCGTCCCTGCCATCATGAACGCCATTGCATGCGAGGCCTGATATGACGTCATCCACCCTCCCCCTTCCTGGCGGGCCGGCGCGCCCCCGCAGAGCCCTGCCCACGGGCACGGCCCAATGCACAGCCCTGCTCTGCGTACTGCTCATCAACGCCCTGGTCGCCGACAACTTCTTCGCCATCCATGTCCAGGATGGGCGGCTGTTTGGCAGCCTCATCGACATACTCAACCGCTGCGCCCCTGTGGCCCTGCTCTCCCTCGGCATGACGCTGGTGATCGCCACCGGCGGCATCGACCTGTCGGTGGGGGCAGTGATGGCCATCAGCGGGGCCACCATGGCCAGCCTGGCCACCGGCGGTCACAGCCTGCCGGTCATCGTCGCCTCAGTGCTTGGGGTGGGTCTCTTGTGCGGCCTGTGGAACGGCTTGCTGGTGGCGGTGTTCAAGATCCAGCCCATAGTCGCCACCCTGATCCTCATGGTGGCGGGCCGGGGCATAGCCCAGCTCATCACAGAGGGGCAGATCATCACCTTCAACAACGAGGCCCTGGCCTGGATCGGCAGCGGCGCCCTCTTCTATCTGCCCACCCCTGTCATCATCACCCTGGGAATGGCGCTGCTGCTCTGGCTGCTGACCAAGCGCACCGCCCTCGGCCTCTTCATCGAGGCGGTAGGGATCAACATCAAGGCCGCCAAGAACGCCGGGCTCAACACCCCCATGGTGGTGATCGCCACCTACCTGCTGAGCGGCATCATGGCCGCCGTCGCCGGCATGATAGTCGCCGCCGACATCCGCGGGGCTGATGCCAACAACGCCGGGCTCTGGCTGGAGATGGACGCCATCCTGGCGGTGGTGATAGGGGGCACCTCCCTGATGGGGGGACGCTTCAACCTCGCCCTCTCCCTGATCGGCATACTGATCATCCAGGGGGTGAACACAGGTATCCTGCTCTCCGGCTACCAGCCCCAGTGGAACCAGATCGTCAAGGCCATGGTGGTGCTGGCGGTGCTCGTCATGCAGTCGCCGGCCCTCAACCACCTGTTCCAGCGAGGGACTCGCCATGTTTAAACGCAACCTGCCCCTGATGGTGACCATCATGGTCTTCGTGCTGGGCTATCTGCTCTGCCTGGCCTCCTTCCCCGCCTTCATGTCCACCCGCATCATCTGCAACATACTGACGGACAACGCGTTTCTGGGCATAGTGGCGGTCGGCATGACCTTCGTCATCCTCTCTGGGGGCATCGATCTGTCGGTGGGCGCCGTCATCGCCTTCACCGGCGTGCTGCTGGCCAAGCTTATCGGGGATCTGGGGGTCAGCCCGCTGCTGGCCATCCCCCTGGTGCTGGTGCTCGGCGCCGGCTTCGGCGCCCTGATGGGCTGGCTCATCGACACCCTGAAGATCCCTGCCTTCATCATCACCCTGGCGGGCATGTTCTTCCTGCGAGGGGCCAGTTTCCTCATCTCGGAGCAGTCCCTGCCCATCGATCACCCCAGCTTCACCTACCTGTCGAGCCTGTCGTGGAAGATACCGGGAGGCGGTCGCTTGAGCCTGCTGGCCCTCATCATGCTGGCGGTGGTGGTCTTCGGCATACTGCTCGCCAACCGCACCCGCTTTGGCAACAACGTCTATGCCATCGGCGGCAACGCCACCTCGGCGGCCCTGATGGGGATCTCGGTGCGCCACACCACCATCCGCATCTACCTGCTCTCCACCACACTGGCGACCCTGGCGGGCATAGTGTTCGCGCTCTACACCTCGGCGGGCTATCCCCTCGCCGCCGTCGGGGTGGAGCTCGATGCCATCGCCGCCGTGGTCATCGGCGGCACCCTGCTGAGCGGTGGGGTCGGCACCGTCTTCGGCTCCCTGTTCGGGGTGCTGATCCAGGGCTTGATCCAGACCTACATCAACTTCGACGGCACCCTTAGCTCCTGGTGGACCAAGATCATCATAGGCCTGCTGCTGTTTTGCTTCATCGCCCTGCAGCGCCTGCTGATCCTGGTATCGGAACACCGCAAGGCCAACAACGCCACCCCCTTCAAGCGGCAAATCCCCGTCGCCCCCCTTGAGTGAAACAGCCATCGGGCCCGCCATGCGCGGGCCAGATGACATGCCCGCAGGACGCATTGAGCCGGCCTCACGCCACGCTGTTCAGAACCGCAGACCAAGACGCCGGGGTTCCCCGACGACGTATCAAATAGTGGGCATGCAGACGATGGCCAGACGCCATGGTGACATCGCAGATGAATGCCAAAAGAAGAAAAACAGGATCACAACAAGGCTAAGACGGAACGAAAAGCACAACAGAGGCAATGCGGAGAAAATGGCGAGTATCTACTGGTCCACACAGAGTAGATGACCAGAGGTCTAGAGGGGTATAGGAGGCTAACTTATTGAATTGCAGAAACAGGTGGTGGCCCCACCAGCCACATCCCGGCACTCGAGTCCCCCGCCTTGGCTGCTACCTTCCGGTCCTGACCAGGTTGACGAGTTATCAATGCGAGCCCAAATAAATCAGGCACTTAGGGATGGCGTGGTTGCCATCAACATGATTTCTAAAGTCAAAATTTAACAACCAACCCGACCAAGGTAATCCACATGAAGTGGAGTAGCTATAAGGGCAATTGAGGAGCCAATGATAACTACCCTCCCCCAATGCTTCAAGCCAATGAAGAATAGACGTAGTAAACCAACGTAAAACAGCTCCGCAGATGTAGAGAAACTAGTAATAAAAAGCCCACTGGAAATCCATTCGTCTGAAGGATGTTGTGAAGAGGATCAAGTAACTATGAGAGAGCTTTCAGCATAATAAATTCCAAAGTGAATCGGAGACTTCTATGCGTATTCTAAGTGCTAGCTTATTTGCCCTTCTTGTCGTGTTTGGATTGCCTGTTGCTGTCGCGTCTGAAGATTCAGAAGAGTGCGTTCAAGCAAGAGAAGAGGCTGAGAGCGCGGCAGACGTTCTTGCAACAGCGGCGAACTCATTACATTCATGCGCAACAAATTTGGATCTTGAAGATGACTGTTCGTATGAGATGAGTAATGCGCAAAGTGCACATTCTGATTACGAATCTAGTGTTGCTGATGTCAGTAGTTACTGTGAATAACTTACCATTCTTGGAGACATCAGCACTCTTGGAGACATCAGCACTCCAAACAAGCACTGTTCAATAAGTAGTCAGAAAAATTCGTTCCAGCTCAGGCCGACTTGGTATTTCCCCAGTTTGTACAGATCTAGTCATCATTCGACCATCCTCTATTCCAACAACAGGGATGTGGAGATCCCCAGAGTATGGTGATCACCAAGTTTGAGAGCGCTGATAGGTATCTTATAGATAGGATTATTGGAATGGTCTTTATTGGTAATCATCTCTAGTCAGAACCGGCATTCATTCCAAGGAGCAAGCGATGTCAGGTCTGATAGAAGGTCTGGTAGAAGGTCTGGTAGACAATGCTTTTTTGATAATCATCCCAGACCAAGATACCAAGACTGATGGGATCAGACTGTCCCTGTAAATAACGTCAGACTACCCTCAAATCAACCCTATGCTGCCTGACACTCCGACCAGACCGAGGAAAGATCTGACGGATTACTAAATAATGTCAGACTATTTCCAGTTGACCCCCTTCCTATCTGTTCCCCGAGTTCTAGCTTGTCGAGGTAGTAGTCGATTGACTTACTTGCACTGATCGCCGCATTGGTTAGCTGACTCACGTATTGCTTGCTGACAGAGCCCGCCATTCGAGGCTCAAGGTACGCCTTCACATTGGCATTGGTCAGCGTGGGGAAAGCCATGAGGAGCTTGATGATGAGTGTTGTATTTAAGGGTTTGCCGGTGTACTTCTCGGAGTTGTTCAACCTTGCAGCTCCGACAATCACATCATGGCACCAGCTTGGCAATTCGTAGATGGACGGGACTTTAAAGGGTATCAGCAACTCATCTTCCAACATGGGCGTACTGCTATAGCGGTAAAGCCATTGGCGGACAAAGCGATTATCGTGGGTAAATACAGGACGACCACGCTTAGGGGCAGCAATGGAATTAGTCAGTTCAATCATTCGGTTTTCTCTGGTTCGGTAGGTTTATCTCATGGCAGTTCTCCATTGGTCAGGGTTTAATTGGAGGCGATTTTACAAGGGAAGGATCACGAGGACAAGCTGGCAGGCTGTCCAAAACAGGGTGGGTAAGGGAAAGGGTCGATAGATTAGTTCTCTCCTATGGTCAGGGTTTATTCAAATCAGCTAAGCATCGGACAGGTGATAGGTTGCCCATGGATGGAGGCAGCGACAGGAAGCAGTCTCAGTGATCCTCTTTGATCATCCTAGGCCAGCACCTAGGCCACCCTATGGCCAGTTATACGATTGATCAGAGATCGTTTGGTGCGTGTAGTGGTCAACTAATGGTGGAAGATTGAATAAGGAAGCCGAGCTAGAGGAGCCCGACTCCTATTGATCTCGATAGGTTACTCGGATAGTTCCCCAGCCTCTCGCGCCTTCTTCAGCACTCGCATGACGGTAGCTCGTGACATACCAGTCATCTCCACAATGTCCCCCACTGATACGCCATTGCGCCTGAGATCAACCATGACTTTGTGCTTGGCAGCATCAGCGGTGCTTCCCCTGTACTTGCCCGCCTCCTTAGCCTTGGCGATGCCTTCAGCTTGTCGCCTTCTGCGATCCTCATAGTCTTTCCGAGCAAAGGCAGCAAGCAGTTCAAGCATCATCAGGTTCACAGCCCCAAGGATCCGCTGAGTCATGTCTGCGGCTCCAGCCTGTCCCTTGTCCATAGCTCCCCAAGAGGTAGGTAGATCCAGAGCTACTATACGCATCCCAGCATCTTCAACGGCTCGCTTGAGTTGCTGCCATTCGGATTCAACTAGACGGCTCAGGCGATCTACTTGCTCCAGTAGCAAGACGTCTCCAGGTTGAGCGTCAGCCAGCAGGCGGGTCAACTCGGGACGCTCCAAGTGTGCGCCTGAGACGTTCTCAGCATACCAAGCCGCTACCGTATGACCTCGCTCTTGGGCAAAGTCTGCAAGTGTCTGACGTGCCCGTTGTGCGTCTTGTTCCTGTGTACTGGCCCGCAGGTATGCCCTCACAAACATCTTTCCTCCTTAACCTCTCTCAGTCGTCATGCCAGTGGCTAGAAGGCTACACTGCCGTTGGCTGCGCGGTACTTCTGGTCGGTGGTCAGTATCGTGTCTTCGTTAGGTAGTGTCTCAATCAAGTAGGCTCATCGTAAATGTCTCATTGAAGTAGGGTCAATGATTTTTTTATCAGTGATTGTGGCACATCAACTATGTATCG
Source organism: Aeromonas ichthyocola (assembly GCF_046087985.1). NCBI lineage: Bacteria > Pseudomonadati > Pseudomonadota > Gammaproteobacteria > Aeromonadales > Aeromonadaceae > Aeromonas > Aeromonas ichthyocola. Next base: position 68,280 of record NZ_JBJSWH010000003.1, on the reverse strand, counting down.
CTGGTGTATACCCTAATGAGATAATTGAAGCGACCAGGGCAGCAGAGGGACAGGCCCAGCAATTGAGTCAAGGTAACGGCGTGATGATGGAGAGCGGGTTAAAGAGAGACGCCGCGAAGGGCAACAGGATGACGCAGGGGATCGCCTATGAGCTGGCGATAGGGAGGCTTAGGGCATACAGGAAGATGAGCTGGGGAGCATCTAGGTGATCACAGATACGGGACGGCAGGGAGACCGGCAGGCTGGCGAGGGGCACCCCACCGGGGGGTATTGGCTGGCTCGCTGGTACTCAAGAGTGGGCACAGACATTTTTCAGAATTTGCCAACTGCCTTACCAGCACTGTGACTCAATCAACGCATGCCGTTCAGTACTAGTGATACAGTGTGACGACTTGCAGTAGAACGGAGTTTTCAGGGATGAAAAGAGCAGTATTGGCGTTGCTTTTGGCTGGGCTTTGCTCTTTGGGAGCTATCGTTCAGGCGAATGAATGGGTGATTAAACCTATTGAAGAGGTCAAGCAAGCAGCAGCGCAGGGGGATGCCGAAGCGCAGTATGCCCTCGGGTTGATGTACGGCCTCCTCTATGTGGGAACAGATGAGTATCACAATCAGGATGAGGTTTGGTTCCGCAAGGCAGCAGAGCAGGGGCACCCTGAGGCTCAATACGAACTTGGAAGTATGTACGAAGGGGGGCGTGCTGGGGTCACACAGGATTACAGAATGGCTGTGGAGTGGTTCCGCAAGTCAGCAGAGCAGGGGCTCGCGAAGGCTCAGAACAGCCTCGCGGCGATGTACTATAGAGGCACTGGGATCACACAGGATTACCGTCTGGCTGTGGCTTGGTTCCGCAAGGCAGCAGAGAAAGGGAACTCGATGGCTCAATGGAACCTCGGGAGGATGTACAATAACGGCGCTGGGGTTACACAGAATTTCGAAATGGCGTATGTATGGTTTTCCGTTTCTGCCGCCAATGGCGATGTGTTAGGAACCCTTGCTGCAGAAGACAGGGACAGTACTGCCAAGAAGTTGACCCCAGCGGCTTTGGTAGACGCACAGACACTGGCTGCTCAGTTTTTTAAAAAGTATCAGCCAAAGGAGTGACCACTTCGGCCGATACAAACTAAGGGTCTCTTACTGAGTAAAGGGTTAGATCGCATTTTTACGAACAACAGCATCTGAATTGAGAACCTGTGTGGGCCGCCGAGCTAAACAGCGACCAGCTCAGCAATTTTTGCCGCGACAACTGACATTGAATCTTCTCCAGTGTCCAAGCCGCTTCGTGAAGCGAGCAAGGGGCTGACATTGCGGAGAGCTTCATACGTTGTGTTATGCACGATTGGAACGAGCTGGTTACCCGCCAAGAGTGCCGAAAGCTCTTTGTCAGCAACTCCCTCTCTGGGGAGTCTATTCAGCAGCGCAGGGGTCACCAGTACAAGTCCGATTCGTGAATTTGCTAAGCCCTTGTCGATGGCGCGCATCATAGGAACTCCGAGGCCAAGGTCCTTCTCGCTGAACCAAACTTTGACACCAACCGCCTCGAGTAAATCGTGTAGCTCTTTGGCTATACCCAGCCGGTCGTCCCACGCATGGCACAGGAAGACGTCACGAAGGTCAGGTTGCTCCGCAGCTCGTGTCTCAATAGTTTGTCGGATTGGCGTGAGTGACTGCACTTGGGCATACGTGTAGGACACGGACGAACCGGCTCGTGACCAGCGCGGCTTTGTGCTGTTGGACCCGCTGCTACCGGACCTACCGCCACTTCCCGACGAGGAAGATGACGAGCTGGAATAAGGACTGTAGTCACTGTAGCCACCGTAGCTACTGTGTCCACCGTAGCGACCACCGCATGCGGGGCAGTCTGCGGCTGCGGCCGCTGACCTATGTCCACGTACTGGTGCTGTGCATCTAGCCATGTTGCAATTCTCCCTATCAAATCGGATTACGTTGTTTTAGCTTCAATGCTAGTAATTGACTAAATTTCAGTAGCCTAGAACCGTCTGCGTTGATTTTTTGTACTAAAACACGGTTATAACCCAAATGGGGCTTCGCCTCAATTGATTCAGGAGTTAATAGTACTTGGTGAAATTGTACATAGAGCTAGTTCAATAGCCGCTTGCAACTTCTCCACTGCTACCCCGCCACCGTATCTGTCATAACTGATGGCACCATTGGTATGGCCTAGAATGGCTGCCGCGTACTGTAGCGGTACACCATGATCCTTTAACGCTGTTGCCACGGTATGCCGCAGGCTGTGGAAGTCTTTATCTACAGGACGATGACGGCTGAACCACTGGCCCCAGAGGTGGCTGTAACCATCTTGCCGATGGGGTAGTTCTGCAAACAACCGTCCCCCTGCCCTCTCAGCACAAACTCGATAAAGCCCGCCGCAATCAGCGATGAATGGATCGGCACAAGGCGAGCACTGTTAGCCGTTTTGAGTTTCTGGTCTGGACGACCGCCCCGAATGTTCAAGCACCATACGCCATCCACCTGTTGTACATCGTCAGCGTACAACTGACAGATCTCATTGGCTCTCGCTCCCGTATACATACCGAGTAACGCTACCCACTTGCGGTAAACCTGCTGCTGCCCTGCCCACACGACGAACTGCCGCCGCTCTTCTGCTGTGTACCCGCTTCTTGCATTGACCTCCTTCGCTCGCTGCAACTTGAGACCAGCGAAGTGATTAACGATGCCTTCGTGGTGATTGCCTAGCCAAACAAACAGCAGAGATAGCTTTTGGAGATACTTGTTGATAGTCGTCGGGCTCTTTCCTGAGTTCAGCAATTCGTCCTTGAACTTGACCACATCGGCCTTGCTGTACGCGGTGGGAGATCTATCCCCCAGCGCCTTGATGAAGTAGCCAATGTAGTTCTTCTGGTTGCTGAGTTCTTTGGGAGCCCATGACAGACCCTTCTCTTTCAGGTAACGCTCACTGAGTTCTGAGAGTACAGGGGATGAAGCCGCAGGAGCTGTTTGAGGGGCAGGATTGGCCGCTGAGGGTGTCTGTTGCGGTAGCCGCTGAGGCTCTGGCATGTAGTTTGGCTGAGGTTCTGGCTGGACAGCCACGGGCTTTACCCGAGAACGAGCGCAGGTAAGCAGCTGAGCCACTTGTTCACGAGCGACGAGCTTGTCCCGAGTACGGAGAGATTTCTTGATGTCTTTGCGGCGACCACAGGGGAGCACTGTCACCTTGCGGTAGTACCAGATACCTTGAGGACTGAGCCAGAGATTCACTATGAAGACTCCTGATCTATCCACACAAAGTGGATTACCAAGAGGTCTGAAGGGGGTTGTTAGTCGTAACTTATTGATTTTCAGAAACAGGTGGTGGCCCCACCAGCCACATCCCGGCACTCGAGTCCCCCGCCTTGGCTGCTACCTTCCGGTCCTGACCAGGTTGACGAGTTATCAATGCGAGAGGACCAATGGGACCACCGGCGAGGAGAATAGGCAAACTGGCCTGCCAATGCAATGGCTTTCTGCCAGGAGACGAACCGTTCGCCTTATTTTTCAACAATCTGCCGAATGGATCAGCTAAACAGCATGAATTTGGCCCCCACCACCAGCATCAGCAGGGCGAACGCCTGCTTGAGCCGCTTGGGAGAGAGGCGATGGGCCAGCTTGGCGCCGACGCGGGCAAACTGGGTACTGGTGAGCACTATGCCAAGCAGGGCCGGCAGATAGATGTAGCCGACACTCCACTCGGGCAGATCGGCGTGACCCCAGCCGGCATAGAGGTAGCTCAGGCTGCCCGCCAGGGCGATGGGCATGCTGCAGGCGGCGGAGGCCGCCACGGCGTTGCGCATGGGCACCGAGTTCCAGCTGAGGTAAGGCACCGTCATGGAGCCCCCCCCTATGCCAAACAGCGCCGAGAGCCAGCCGATGACGGTGCCCGCGATGCCGGTGCCGACCGGCCCTGGCATCTGGCGTTCCGCCTTGGGCTTGAGGTTCAGCCCCATCTGCAGGGCCATGGTCCAGGCGAAGCAGCCGATGATGATGTTGAGGGTGCTGGCGCTGAGCTGGCTGGCGGTCAGGCCGCCGGAGCCAGGCGCCGATGAACATGCCCGCCCCCAGGCGGCGGATCATCACCCAGTCGACGGCCCCCGCCTCCTGGTGTGCACGCAGGGAACTGAAGCCGGTGAAGATCATGGTTGGCAGGGAGGTACCGAGGGCGAGGTGGGTAATGATCTCCGGGGCCACCCCCTGGGCATGAAAGCTGAGCACCAGCACAGGCACTATGATGAGCCCGCCGCCGATCCCGAACAGTCCCGCCAGCATGCCCGCGAAGGCCCCCAACACCAGATAACCCACAAACAGCATAAAAATTCCTTATATAGCTAAATGGCGGTCTAGTTGACCGCCACTGCCCATAAAAAAAGAGATGGCGTCATGCCATCTCTTTATTGTGCCGATTAATGCAGGGGAATGGTACCGTCCATCACCTTGTAGAAGGCCAGCACGGCGCAACCGAGCAGGGCCGCCGTCATCCCGCGCTCCAGCCGGTTGAGGCTGCGCAGGCCATGGTGCTGGCGCGCCTTCCAGTAGATGAAGATGCCGGGGCTGTAGAGCAGCGCCACCAGCAGCAGGTACTCCACCCCGGCGGCATAGACCAGCCAGCAGCCGTAGACGGTGGCCACCAGGGCCAGCAGCAGATCACGCTTGCGCTGATGGGGCTGGTGCTCGTAGGTGGTGCCTTGCAGCGCCAGCTTGAGGCCATAGGCGCCGGAGAAGACGTAAGGCACCAGGGCCGCCGAGGTGGCGATGTTGACCAGCGCCAGATAGGTGCTGCTCTGGAAGTAGATGATGATGAGGAAGGCTTGCACCAGACAGGTGGAGCACCAGAGCGACACCTGGGGCGAGCCGTTCTTGTTCTCCTTGGCAAACCAGGCCGGGAAGACCCCTGTCTTGCCCGCTATGTAGGGTACTTCCGCCGCCAGCACAGTCCAGCTCAGCAGGGCCCCCATCACGGAGATCACCAGGCCTATGTTGATGAGCCAGGCGCCCCAGGGGCCGACCACAGCTTCCAGTATCATGGCGGTGGAGGGATTCTTGAGGGCCGCCAGCTGCGGCTGGTTCATCACCCCCAGCGAAAACAGGGTCACCATGACGTAGAGCGCCAGGGCGCCGAGCAGCGCCAGCACTGTGGCACGGCCCACGTCCTTGCGATGACGGGCACGGGCTGAGACCACCACGGCTCCCTCTATGCCGATGAAGACCCAGAGCGTCACCTTCATGGTGGACTTGACCTGATCTATCACGGAACCCAGCTCGGTGTTGCCCTGCCCCCAGATGTCCAGGGTGAAGGTCTCCATGTTGAAGGCGAGCAGGACGGCGACGCAGAAGACGATGAGGGGCACCATCTTGGCGATGGTGGTGACTATGTTCACCAGGGCCGCCACCTGGATGCCGCGCAGCACCAGGGCGTGCACCGACCAGATGAGGAGGGAGGCGAGGGTGATGGCGACCGGGGTGTTGCCGTCGCCGAAGATGACGTTGTCCGGCGTGTCTAAGAAGTAGCTCAGGGCGCTGAACACCACTATGGCGTAGGAGACGTTGGCCAGCAGCTGGCAGAGCCAGTAGCCCCAGGCGGCGTTGAAACCGACGAAGTCGCCGAAACCGGCCTTGGCGTAACTGAAGATGCCCCCATCGAGATCCGGGCGACGCATGGAGAGGTTCTGGTAGACCAGGGCGAGGCAGATCATGCCGATCCCGGTGATGGCCCAGCCCAGGGCGACGGCCCCGGCGCTGGCGTGCGCTGCGATGTTTTGTGGCAGACTGAAGACCCCGGCACCGACCATGGAGCCGATCACCAGCGAAATGAGGGCGCCGAGCCCTAGTTTCTTGTCCATCTCAAACCTGTTTTATTAAGCGGCGGCTGAGCATCCGTATTCATACAGCGCGCGACATGGGAGGGGCGATAAATCCGTACCCCGTGAAAAAGGCGGCAACTATATTGCATGACTATTCCGACCGCAATCCTTCGCAGTGCCAATCATGCACCGCCTTGACCGCGCGCAATTCTACAGCACTCACTCAGCTGGCCTGTGAGCTGGTTCAAATTCAGAAAGACCCGTTGATCTTTCACGTTTTTCCATGATGTCAGCCCTGTTTTTCACAGAAGCCCTGCATGCCCATGCAGCGGGCCGCCCTGGGCGTCAGGCAGGTCTTTGGGTTTAAACGGCCATAAAAATGCCCCTGTGCCAGTGGCAAGGGGCATGGGCGGATCGCCGCCGGGGTTAGAGTCGCAGACCGCCGTCGAGGTCTATGATACGCCCGGACAGGTAGTCGTTGGCGAGGATGAATTGCACCGTCTGGGCCAGTTGCTCCCCCTGCCCGAGGGCGCCGACCGGAATGGCCTGCTGCATCCGGGCCATGGCCTCCGGCTTCATGGCCGCCGTCATGTCGGTGGCAAAGACCCCGGGGGCTATGCCCATCACCCGGATGCCGTGGCGGGCCAGCTCCCGCCCCCAGGTCACCACCAGGGAGGCGACCCCCGCCTTGCTGGCGGCATAGTTGCTCTGGCCTATATTGCCCGCACGGGCGATGGAGGAGATGTTGATGATGACGCCCCCCTGCCCCCCTTTCGCCATCAAGGCCGCCCCCTCGCGGCCGCAGAGGAAGGTGCCGGTGAGGTTGACGTCGATGACGGCCTGCCACTGGGCCAGGCTCATCTTCTCCACCAGCGCCCCCTCTTTCACCTTGATGAGCATACCGTCGCGCAATATGCCGGCGCAGTTGACCAGGCCATGCAGGGCGCCGAGCTGCTCCTCCATGGCGGCAAAGGTCGCCTCCACCTCGGGCTCGTCCGCCACGTTGCAGACGAACAGGGCGCAGCGACCATCCCGGCTGCGCACCTCGGCCTCGGTCACCTCCAGATCGGCGCGGTTGACGTCGACCAGGGCCAATATGGCCCCCTGACTGGCCAGACGCAGGGCGATGGCGCGGCCGAGCCCCCGTCCCGCCCCCGTGATAGCGATGACTTTATCTGTGATATCCATAAATGCTCCTTGTTGCCTGGCCCCGGATGACGGGAAAGAATGAGTGGCAGGCTCCCGCGTCACATAGCGCCGGGCTTGTCTTGGGGTTTATCCAGATAGAGTTCGAGAATGCTGGAAAAATCCCGTGCGCCCTGCCCCTTCGCAGCGTGCAAATTGAAGAGAGTGATGAGAGGCCAGCGTTCTCACTTCTCACCCTGAGCTTTACCGAGATACAACGCCAGGATACTGGAGAAATCCTTGCTCTCCTGACCCTGGCTTGCGTGCAGGTTAAAGAGGTTGCGGGCCAGCGCCCCCATGGGCACGGCGCTGTGGGCGTGCTCGGCCAGCGCCATGGCGAGCCCCAGGTCTTTGACCATCAGCCGGGTCATGAAGCCCCCCTCATAGTTGCGGGACGCGGGGGCATTCTCCATCACCCCGGGCCAGGGGTTGTAGCGCTCCAGGCTCCAGTTGTTGCCCGAGCTCTTGCCCATGATGGTGGAGAGAACGCCCGGATCCAGCCCCTCCTTGACCCCGAGCGCCAGGGCCTCTGCGGTGCCCGCCATATGGATAGCGAGCAGCATGTTGTTGCACATCTTGGCGATCTGCCCCGCCCCGAGCGCCCCGGCATGGAACAGGTTCTGCCCCATGCTGGCCAGGATGGGTTTGGCCGCCTCGAAATCGGCGCTCTCGCCACCGACGATAAAGGTGAGGGTGCCCGCCGCGGCGCCAGCGACCCCGCCGGAGACGGGGGCATCGAGGAAACGGATGCCCCGCGTCTTCGCCGCCGCCCCCACAGCGCGGGCCGAGGCCACATCTATGGTGGAGCAGTCGATCACCAGGGCCCCCGTCGGCAAGGCCCCCAGCAGATCCTGGCCGCCTCCCTCCGACAGCCAGAGCCCGCGCACATGATCCCCGGCCGGCAGCATGCTGATGGCGACATCGCAGCCGGTGACCGCCTCCCGGGCATCCCCGGCGACGATGCAACCGGCCTTGATGGCCCGCTCCAGGCTCTCGGGCACCAGATCAAAGACCTGCACTGCATGGCCCGCCCTGGCGAGGTTCGCGGCCATGGGCCCTCCCATGTTGCCGAGCCCGATAAATCCAATCCTTGTCATTCTTTGCTCCTTGCTCAGTTCGTTATCCGGCAGCTCGGCCGGCGCGCCCTTGGCAGCGCTAGACCAGGGGATTGGTCCCCTCGGGCCAGCGATAGAAATCGTCGAGCCAGTCAGTGCCGGGCCGGGGCGGCTGCCAGCGGGGGGACTTGTCCTTGTCGATGAGCAGGGCCCGCACCCCTTCCACGAAATCCCCCTTGAGCACGCAGTTGACCGAGAGCGCCAGCTCGTCGGCAAACACCTCGGCCAGGGACTGACGGCGCGCCGTCCAGTACTGGCGCCAGAGGATGGCGCGGCTGATGGGGCTGCCGGTGCGGCAGGTGTCGCGGGCCCGGGCCAGGTCGGGCTCGTCCAGTTCGGCCCTGTCCAGCCTGTCCAGCACCCCTTGCAGGGTGCGTCCGGCCAGCAGGGCATGGATCCTGGCCTGATGGGGCAAGATCACGGGGGCCGGCAGCAGCTCGCCAGCCTCGGCGTGCAGCCCGCCCAGCAGCCTATCTATCTGCTCGCGTGGATCCCCCTGGTCGGCCCAGTCGAGGGCCGCGAGCCGCGCCGGCAGCTCGGCCCGCTCACGGCTCGCCATTGCGTGATCCGCAAGCCCCAACCCCAGGGCATCCGCCCCGTTGAAACGGGCGCCTGTGAGGCCAAGCCAGAGCCCGAGTCGCCCGGGCATGCGGCTCAAGAACCAGCTGGCCCCCACGTCCGGGTAGAGGCCTATGGTCACCTCCGGCATGGCGAACAGGCTCGTCTCGGTCACCACTCGAAAATCGGCGCCGGCAAAGAGACCGATACCGCCCCCCATGCAGATGCCATCCGCCACGCAGATGAGGGGTTTGGTGTAGCTGTGGATATGGTGATCCAGCCTGTATTCCTGCTCAAAAAAGTCGCGGGCATAGGCAAAGAGCGCCTGCTTGCTCTCCTCCTGCCGGCGGTAATAGAAGGAGCGAATGTCGCCACCGGCGCAGAATGCCTTCTCTCCGGCCCCCTGCAACAGCACGCAGACCACGGCCGGGTCCTGCTCCCACGCGGTGAGCGCCCCTTGCAGGCGCTGGATCATCGGCAGGCTCAGGGCGTTGAGGGAGGCGGGGCTGTCCAGGGTCAGGATGCCGATGAGGTGCCCGTCCGCAGTGGGATGGGTTGCCAGGCGCACGGGTTCAGTCATGGGACTCTCCCGCGCTCTTGTCATAGCGCCAGCGCGGGGCACGCTTCTCGAGGAAGGCCGCCACCCCCTCGCGCTGGTTGGCATCGTCAAACAGGGCGAGGAACAGGCTGCGCTCCAGGGGCAGGGCCGCATCTCTGTGGCCGCTGCGCCCCTGGTTGATGAGCCGCTTGCAGGCGCGCAGGGCGCTGGGGCTCTGGCGCTCCACCCGCTGCGCCATCTGCTGCGCCGCCGTCCAGGCGTGCCCTTCGGTCACCACCTCCTCCACCAGCCCCATCTCGTAGGCCAGGGTGGCGCTCACCTTCTCGCCACAGAGGATCATCCGCTTGGCCCAGCCCGGCCCCACCAGCTCGGTGAGCCGCTGGGTGCCGCCGGCGCAGGGTAGCAAACCCACCGAGGCCTCAGGCAACCCCAGCAGCGCCTGCTGCTCGGCGATGCGAATGTCGCAGGCCAGCGCCACCTCGAGGCCCCCCCCCATGGCAAAGCCATTGATGGCGGCTATGCTCACCCCGTGGAAGCGGGCCAGCGCCTCGAAGGCGCGACCGAAGGCCTCTGCCACTTCGCGGGCGTGCTCCACATTGCCGTCGGCAAACATCTTGAGATCGGCGCCGGCGCAGAAGAACTTGTCCCCCGCCCCGCGGATCACCAGCGCCACCACATCGGGGCGGCTGTCGAGCTCCACCATCATCTGCAGGAAGGCCTGCAGGCTGGCGAGGGTCCAGGTGTTGGCGGGCGGATGATCCAGGGTGATGTAGGCCACGTGACCGTGATATTCGAGCCTGATCCTTGTCATTGCATTGTCCTTGTGAATAATCCTGCCCCGCCATGATGACAGGGTTGAATGGAGCCGAAATTCGGCTGGCTCACAAAGCCTGACGACGGCGCGGCGCCTGTCCACCGCCCCCCGGCAACAAGAGACGGAGGACGCGCTGCCCCCCTACTCCAGCGACAGGCCGGGATCCCCCAGCAGACGGCGGGCGATGATGAGTCGCATCACTTCGTTCGTGCCTTCCAGAATGCGGTGCACCCGGGTGTCGCGCAGGTAGCGCTCGAGCGGGTACTCGCGGATATAACCATAGCCACCAAAGAGTTGCAGGGCCTCATCGCAGACGCGATAACCCACGTCTGTGGCAAAGCGCTTGGCCATGGCGCACCAGGCGCTCTTGTCCGGGCTGCCGCTGTCGAGCTTGGCGGCGGCCTGGCGCACCAGCAGGCGGGCGGCGGCGAGTTCGGTGGCCATGTCGGCGAGGCGGAACTGCACGCTCTGGAATTCGCTGATCGGGTGTCCAAATTGCTGGCGCTGCTGCACATGGGCCAGGGCGTCGTCCAGCGCCTGCTGGGCTGTGCCCAGCGAGCAGCTGGCGATGTTGATGCGCCCCCCATCGAGCGCCTGCATGGCAAACCTGAACCCTTCCCCCTCCTCCCCCAGCCGGTAGCGGGCAGGAATGCGCACGGCGCTGAAATTCACCTCCCGGGTCGGCTGGCTGTTCCAGCCCATCTTCTCCTCCGCCTTGCCATAGCTCACACCCGGCGTCTCGGCGGGCACCATAAAGGCAGATATCCCCTTGGCCCCCTCGCCCCCGGTGCGGGCCATCACCACCAGCACCTCTGTGCTGCCCGCCCCCGAGATGAAGACCTTGCTGCCGTCGATGAGGTAGTCATCGCCGTCCCGCACCGCACGGGTCTTGAGGGCGGCGGCGTCCGATCCCGCCCCCGCCTCGGTGAGGCAGTAAGAGCCCAGCAGCTCGCCGCTGGCCAGCCTCGGCACCCACTCTGCCGCCACCTCGGCCGGCAGCCAGCTGCCCAGCATCCAGCTCACCATGTTGTGTATGGTCAGGTAAGCCGTGGTGGAGGTGCAACCCATGGCCAGGCGCTCGAAGATGAGGCTGGCGTCGAGCCGGCTCAAGCCGAGCCCGTCATATTGCTCCGGGGTGTAGAGGCCGCACAGGCCCAGCGCCGCCGCCTGCTTGATGGTGGGGATGGGGAATTCGTGCTCCCTGTCCCAGCGCGCGGCGTGGGGCTTGAGCGCCAGATCGGCGAAGGCACCGGCCGAGTCGACACAGGCCCGTTGGGATTCGGTCAGGGTAAAATCCATCTTGTTCGCTTCCTCGTTATCTCGATTGCTTGTCGCAGATCCACCGTTCACCACAGGGGGATAGCCATGGTGGGCGTCGGCGGGAGTGCCGTCGACCCATCGGCCACACCTCACCGCAGGTGGATGGTCATGTTGGGTCCGGTCGGTATGTCCTCATCGAACCAGCGCTCGGTCACCGTCTTGGTCTCTGTGTAGAAACGCACCGCCTGCTTGCCATAGGCGTGCAGATCCCCGTAGAAGGAGCCGCGCCAGCCGGTGAAGGAGAAGAAGGGCAGCGGCACCGGAATGGGCACGTTGATCCCCACCTGACCCACCGCCACCTCGTGGCGGAACTTGCGGGCCGCGGCGCCGCAACCGGTGAAGATGGAGGTGCCGTTGCCATAGGGGTTGTCGTTGATGAGGGCGAGCGCCTCGTCCAGGCTCTCCACCTCCAGGCAGGCGAGCACGGGGCCGAAGATCTCCTCCTTATAGATGCGCATCTCGGGCGTCACGCCGCGAAACAGGGTCGGCCCCACCCAGTTGCCCACCGGGTAACCGGGCACGTCGCAAAAACGCCCGTCCAGCAGACACTGGGCCCCCTCGGCCATGCCTGCTTCAATCAGCCCCTCGACTCGTACCTTGGCTTCAGGGCTGATAAGGGGGCCATAGGCAGCTTGCGGATCGTGCCAGACACCCGGCTTGACCCTGGCAAACTCGGCGGCGAGATCCGGGATCCAGTCGCGGGCACTACCCACGAAGACCGCCACGCTGATGGCCATGCAACGCTGACCGGCGGCGCCCACCCCGGCCCCCACCAGGTTGCTCAGCACCTGTGCCTTGTTGGCATCCGGCATGATCACCATGTGGTTCTTGGCGCCGACAAAACACTGGGCGCGCTTGAGGTGGTCGGTGGCGGTGCGATAGACATGGGCCCCGACCCGGGCAGAGCCCACGAAGCTCACCGCCTTCACGTCCGGGTGGGCGAGCAGCGCATCCACCTGCTCGGCGCCGCCGTGCACCACGCTGAGGATGCCCGCTGGCGCCCCCGCCTCGGTGAACAGCTCGGCCAGCCGCATGGGGGTCAGGGGATCCTGTTCAGAAGGTTTGAGCACGAAGCCGTTGCCGCAGGCCACCGCCAGGGGGAACATCCAGAGCGGTATCATGGCGGGGAAGTTGAACGGCGTGATACCGACGCAGACCCCCAGCGGCTGCACCCAGGAGTGGCCATCCACCCGGCGCGCCACGTTGCCCATGGTCTCCCCCAGGGTCTGGCTGGCGACGCCGCAGGCCTGCTCCACCACCTCGATGCCGCGCCACACATCTCCCCTGGCGTCCGCCAGATTCTTGCCCGTCTCCTGGGCCAGCAGGGTCGCCAGCTCGTCGTGATGGGCTTTGAGCAGATGCTGGTAGTTGAACATGACCCGGGCCCGCTCAGGGGCCGGCACCTCCCGCCACAGCAGGTAGGCGTCGTGAGCGCGGCGCACCGCAAGCTCCACCTCGGCCGGGGTGGCTCTCGGTACCCGCGCCAGCAGGCTCTGATCCGCCGGGTTGGTCACCTCGATCCAGGACTCGCTCGCGGAAGGGTACGCCTCGCCGCCAATATAAAGCGGCAGATCCCCGTACTGGGTATGGTGTTGGCTCATACCGCACTCTCCTTGGCTGTCCGGTGGCTGGCACTGTGCCAGAGCCCCTCAGGCAGGCCGGCAGACCGGATGCACTCGCTGATCATCTTGCTCACTCCTTGCGTTTGCCCGCTCGGGGCTATGCCCCTTGCAGTCGGCACTCAACGAATTTACCTTAGACTAACAACTCATTTACGTTTACGCTAACGTAAACTTAAATCACGAATGGACTGACCAGTTTTCCCTCCGTTTCGGAGGCGCGAGATTGGTGAGCACCAGAGACCAAGGAGAGCAAGGATGCATGCCCTGATGGATGAAACCCTCCGCGCCCTGACCGAGCAGGTCGAGGCCTTCTGCCAGAAAATGATCGCCCCGCGCGCCGCCGAGATTGACCAGAGCAACGCCTTCCCCCGCGACCTCTGGCCCCTGATGGGTGAGCTCGGGCTCCACGGCATTACGGTGGCGGAAGAGTATGAGGGGGTGGATCTGGGTTATCTCGCCCATGTGCTGGTGATGGAGCAGGTGAGCCGTGCCAGCGCCTCGGTCGGCCTCTCCTACGGCGCCCACTCCAACCTCTGCATCAACCAGATCCACCGCCACGGCACCCCTGATCAGAAGGCCCGCTACCTGCCCGATCTGGTCAGTGGCAAGCACGTGGGGGCGCTCGCCATGAGCGAGCCGGGGGCCGGTTCCGACGTGGTCAGCATGCGGCTCACCGCGGTGCGCGAGAATGATCACTATGTGCTGAACGGCAACAAGATGTGGATCACCAACGGCCCGGATGCGGACACCTTCGTCATCTATGCCAAGACGGATGCCAATGCCGGGGCCAAGGGGATCTCCGCCTTTATCGTCGAAGCGGGCACCCCGGGGTTCACCACGGCCCAGAAGCTCGACAAGCTCGGCATGCGCGGCTCCAGCACCTGCGAGCTGGTGTTCGACAACTGCCCCGTGCCGGCAGAGAACCTGCTAGGCGCCCTGCACGGCGGGGCCCGGGTACTGATGAGCGGCCTCGACTACGAGCGGGTGGTGCTGGCCGCCGGCCCCCTTGGCATCATGCAGGCCTGCATGGACGTGGTGCTCCCCTATGTGCGCGAACGCAAGCAGTTCGGCCAGGCCATCGGCGATTTCCAGCTGGTGCAGGGCAAGCTCGCCGACATGTATACCCGGCTCGCCAGCAGTCGCGCCCTGGTCTATTCGGTGGCGAGCGATTGCGATCTGGGCCATACCAGCCGCAAGGATTGCGCCGCCGCCATCCTCTTTGCCGCCGAGAATGCCACCCAGATGGCGCTCGATGCCATCCAGTTGCTCGGCGGTAATGGCTATATCAACGAATACCCCACCGGCCGCCTGCTGCGGGACGCCAAGCTCTACGAGATAGGGGCCGGCACCTCGGAGATCCGCCGCTGGCTCATCGGCCGCGAGCTGATGGGAGAGAACGCATGATGCTTCTCTCTTTGCCCCCTGCCATTGGCAGCAACAACCAGATGGGAGAGAACCCATGAGCCAGATCCACTCCCGCCTGGATACCACGAGCGCCGACTTTGCCGCCAATCGGGAGGCCATGCAGACCCTGGTGGCCGATCTCAACGCCCGCCTCGCCGAGATAGCCCAGGGCGGCGGCGCGGCCAACAACGCCCGCCATCAGGGCCGTGGCAAGCTGCTGCCCCGCGAGCGCATCAATCAGTTGCTGGACCCGGGCTCCCCCTTCCTCGAGCTCTCGGCACTGGCTGCCTGGCAGGTCTATGAGGAGCCCGTGCCCGCCGCTGGCATCATCACCGGGCTCGGCCAGATTGCGGGCCGGCTCTGCCTGCTGGTGGTGAACGACGCCACCGTCAAGGGGGGCACCTACTACCCGCTCACGGTGAAAAAGCACCTGCGGGCACAGGCCATCGCCGAGCGGCTGCGCCTCCCCTGCCTCTATCTGGTGGATTCCGGCGGTGCTTTCCTCCCCATGCAGGACGAGGTGTTCCCCGACCGGGAGCATTTTGGCCGCATCTTCTACAACCAGGCCCGCATGTCGGCCCAGAACATCCCCCAGCTCGCCGTGGTGATGGGGCTCTGCACCGCAGGGGGCGCCTATGTGCCCGCCATGGCGGATGAGTCCATCATGGTCAGGGAACAGGCCACCATCTTCCTGGCGGGCCCGCCCCTGGTCAAAGCCGCCACCGGCGAGGAGATCAGCGCCGAAGCCCTGGGGGGGGCCCTGGTGCACTGCGCCCACTCCGGGGTGGCCGACCACCTGGCCGAAGACGATGCTCATGCCCTGGCCATAGCCCGCACCCTGGTGAGCAATCTGGGGGAAAACAGCCTGCCAACCTCGGGTTTGCCTTCAGGCCACCCAAGCTACGATGAGCCCCTCTACCCCATAGAGGAGCTCTACGGCCTGGTGGGCACCAGCCTCAAGCGCCCCTATGATGCCCGGGAGCTCATCGCCCGCCTGGTGGATGGCTCCGTGTTCGACGAATTCAAGGCCCTGTTCGGCACCACGCTCGTCACCGGGTTCTCCCGCATCCAGGGTATGCCGGTGGGGATACTCGCCAACAACGGCGTGCTCCACAGCGACAGCGCCCAGAAAGGTGCCCACTTTATCCAGCTCTGTAACAAGCGTGCCATTCCCCTGCTGTTCCTGCAGAACATCACCGGCTTTATGGTGGGAAGCCAAGCCGAGCGGGAGGGCATCGCCAAGCACGGCGCCAAGCTGGTCACCGCCGTGGCCTGCAGCAGGGTGCCCAAAATAACCCTGCTCGTCGGGGGCAGCTTTGGCGCCGGCAACTACGGCATGTGCGGCCGCGCCTATGAGCCCGATTTTCTGTTCAGCTGGCCCAACAGCCGCATCTCCGTCATGGGAGGCGAGCAAGCTGCCGGGGTGCTGGTGCAGGTGCGCCGGGACAAGCTGGCGGCCGACGGCAAGACCCTGGGGGAGCAGGAGGCGGACGCCATCCGCGCCCCCGTTATCGCGCAATATGAACGCCAGGGGCACCCCTACTACGCCAGCGCAAGGCTCTGGGATGACGGCGTCATCGATCCCGTCCAGAGCCGCACCGTGCTGGCCCTGGCGCTGGCCGCCTGCCAGGGGGCCAAGCCCGGGCCCGAGCAATACGGCATCTTCAGGATGTAAGGAGCAAAACGATGTCAGATCCACTCACTTCCTCAGCACCTCCCAGACCCCGTTTCGGCTGGAACGGCACGGCCCGCTGGCCGAGCTGGTGCTGTCGCGCCCGGCCCGCCACAACGCCTTTGATGCCGACCTGATGCTGGGGCTGCTCGACTGCCTCGACGATCTGGCCCATCTCCATGGTCATGATCTCGCCGAACGCCCCCACGCCCTGCTGCTGCGGGCAGAGGGCAAACACTTTTGCGCGGGCGCCGACCTCAACTGGATGCGCAACCTGGCCCACGCCGATTTCGAGCACAACCGGGAGGATGCCCGGGTACTGGCGCGGCTGATGCAGACCCTGGACGAGCTCCCCTTCCCCACGGTGGCGCTGGTGCAAGGGGCCGCCTATGGCGGAGCGCTGGGCCTCATCTGCGCCTGCGACATGGTGCTGGCCAGCGACGATGCCCGCTTCTGCCTCTCCGAGGTGAGCCTGGGCCTGGTGCCCGCGGTGATCAGCCCCTACGTGGTGCGCGCCATGGGGATGCGTCAGGCGCGCCGCTACATGCTCAGCGCCGAGCCGTTCGATGCCATCACCGCCTGTCGGCTCAATGTGGCGCACCAACTCTGCAAACCGGAGAAGCTGCTGGCGGAGGGACGGGCGCAGGCCCTGCGTCTGTGCCGCAACGGGCCGGAGGCGATGAAAGAGACCAAACGACTGCTGGCCGCCATAGAGGCCCACCTTCCCGCCTGCACGAAGAGAAAACCGTCGAGACCATCGCCCGGGTGCGGGTCGGGCTCGAAGCCCAGGAGGGGATGCAGGCCTTCTTCGACAAACGCCCTCCCGCCTGGCGCCCCCGTTTCAAGGACGAGTGTGGAGCATGACCCATCACACTCAGATTAAGCGCCTGCTGATCGCCAATCGCGGCGAAATCGCCGTGCGCATCATCAAGACGGCCCGAAACGCCTCGGCATTCACACCATCGCCCTCTACTCGGACGCCGACGCCCACGCCATGCACACCCGTCTGGCCGATGAGGCCTGGCATCTGGGGCCCGCACCGGCCAGAGAGAGCTACCTCGACACCGGCAAGGTGCTGAAGATTGCCCAAGAGGCGCGCGCCGATGCCATCCATCCCGGTTACGGCTTTCTGTCGGAAAACAGCGATTTTGCCACCGCCTGCGAACAGCGCGGCCTGCGCTTTGTCGGCCCAAGCGGCGCCGCCATTCTCGCCATGGGCGACAAATCGGGCGCCAAGGCGCTGATGCAGGCAGCCGGCGTGCCGGTGCTGCCCGGCTATCACGGCACGGATCAGCGGCCGGACTTTTTGCGCGATCAGGCGAGCCAGATTGGCTTCCCGCTCCTTATCAAGGCGGCCAGTGGCGGCGGTGGCAAGGGGATGCGCCGGGTCGATCAGCTGGCCGACTTTGACGAGCCGCTGGCGGCAGTCAAACGGGAAGCCCTGGCCGCCTTCGGGGATGACAGTGTGCTGCTCGAGCGCTACCTCGCCCGCGCCCGCCACGTGGAGGTGCAGGTCTTCGCCGATACCCTCGGCAACGTCACCTACCTGGGGGACAGGGACTGCTCCTTGCAGCGCCGCCACCAGAAGGTAATCGAAGAGGCCCCCGCCCCCAACATAGCCCCGGCGCTGCGCCGCGCCATGGGCGAGGCGGCCGTGGCCGCCGCCCGGGCCATCGACTATGTGGGGGCCGGTACCATCGAATTTCTGCTGTGCGGGGAGGCGTTCTTCTTCATGGAGATGAACACCCGGCTGCAGGTGGAGCACCCTGTCACCGAGGCCGTCACCGGCCAGGATCTGGTGGCCTGGCAGCTGGCAGTCGCCGAGGGCAAGCCCCTGCCGCTCACCCAGGAGGAAGTGGTGCTGCGCGGCCATGCCGTGGAGGCGCGCCTCTACGCCGAGGACGTAGGCGCAGGCTTCTTGCCCGCCAGCGGCCCCATCCATTGGCTGCACTGGCCACAGGGGGTACGCATCGACACCGGGGTCACCGCGGGCGATGAGGTGAGCCCCTATTACGATCCCATGATCGCCAAGCTGGTCGCCCACGGCCAGAGCCGCGCCGAGGCCTTTGCCAAGCTGGCCGATGCCCTGGCGGCCCTGAGTCTCGGCCCCCTGGTGCACAACGGCCCACTGCTGCTGCGCCTGTGTGAGGAGCCGGACGTGCTGGCAATGGCGCACCACACCCAGTGGCCCATCCCCACCACAGCACAGCCCATTCCTGAGCTCGCCTGGCCGCTGGCCACCCTCTGGCTGGCGAGCCGCACTGCGGCCCTCCCCTGGCAGCAAGCCTGCGGATTTCGGCTGGGGCCGGATCGCAGCTGGACAGCAGCGGTGCGCATCGGTGATGAGCACCGGGTATTGACCCTTAACGAGCGGGGCGGCCAGTTTGAGTGGCAAGGGGAGACCCATTGCTACCAGCTCGGTGATGATCATATCCGGCTGCAGCAGGGCGGGCTGCTGGCAGCAGATCCCCATTCAGACCCTCGCAGGCCGGAGGCAACCTTCATCATGACAACTGGCGGGCAGCGCATCCGCTTCGCGGCCGATGATCAGCAGCACAGCCACCACCATGATCAGGCAGATGAGAAGGCGCAGGGCGCCATCGCCCCCATGCACGGCATCGTAGTGGCGTACTGGTCGAGCAGGGGCAAACAGTCAGCAAGGGGCAACCCCTGCTGGTGCTGGAGGCGATGAAGATGGAACACCAGTCCTCGTGCAGAGCGGGACGGGGTAATTGAAGCCCTGCAGTGCAAACAGGGCGAGCAGGTAAGCCAGGGCGCCGTGCTGGTGCGCTTTGCCGAAAAGATACCGCACAGGAGGAACACCCATGAACCGAGCACAGGAGAGCCGGACGACAAGGTCAGTCTGGTGGAGATGGGGCCGCGAGATGGCCTGCAAAATGAAGCCGCCCCCTCTCGCTGGTGCAGCGGCTGGAGCTGATCCAGCGCCTTACCGACAGCGGTCTGCAGCGCATCGAGGTCGGCGCCTTTGTCTCTGCCAAAAAGGTGCCGCAGATGGCGGACTCCGCCGCACTTTTTGAGGCCCTGCCCCGCAAGGGAGCGACTCGTTACGGCGCCCTGGTGCCCAATTTGCAGGGCTTGCAGGCCGCGATCCAGGCCAGGGTCGACGAGATTGGCCTCTTCACAGCCTGCTCAGACGGCTTCACCCGCGCCAATATCGGCATCAGCGTGGAGGAATCCCTGGTGCGCTTCGCCCCGCTGGTGGCTGAGGCGCGCCGCCTCGGCATCAAGGTGCGGGGATACCTTTCCACCGTCATCGCCTGCCCCTATGACGGCCCGACCCGCCCGAAACGGGTCGCCGCCCTGGCCGAGCGGCTGCTGGATCTCGGCTGTCACGAGATCTCCCTTGGTGACACCATAGGAGTCGGCACCCCGGGCACTGTGGCGCCCATGCTGGATGCTGTGCTGCACGAAGTCCCGGCCGGCCGGCTCGCGGTGCACTTTCACGATACCTATGGCCAGGGGCTCGCCAACCTGCTGCCGGCGCTCGAGCGCGGCATCCGCACCATAGACTGCTCTGTGGCGGGGCTCGGCGGCTGCCCCTATGCCCCCGGCGCCTCCGGCAACGTTGCCTCGGAAGAGGTGGTTTACCTGCTGCACGGCCTTGGCATGAGCACAGGAGTGAACCTCGACAAGCTGGCCGCCACCGGCCAGTGGGTGAGCGAGCAGCTCGGCCGCCCCAACGGCTCCCGGGTCGGGCAGGCGCTCCATGCCAATGCCGAGCGGCTGCGCGCCCGCCTCTGCCAGCCACACGCCCAGCAACAGGAGTCATGACCATGTCCCGTTCCCTGCCCGGCAAGGAAGGAGCACCTACAGCATCTCCGAGCTGGCCCACGAGTTCGATGTCACGCCGCGCACCATCCGCTACTACGAGGACGAGGGGCTGATCACCCCGGCCCGGGAGGGGCAGACCCGCATCTACAGCCACAAGGACAGGATCCGCCTGAAATTGACCCTGCGTGGCAAGCGGCTCGGCTTCAGCCTGGCGGAGATCCGCGAGCTGTTCGACATGTATGACACCGACCGCTCGAGCCGGATCCAGCTCCACTCCATGATCCAGCTGATCGAGGCAAAACGCACTCCCTGCGCCAGCAGCTGGAGGATATCCAGATGGTGATGGCCGAGCTGGAGGCCGCCGAACAGCGCTGTGTTAATTCCCTTAACAGCTTGAAAAGCAGCGCAGATTAACCGAATCTGGGATCATGCTATTGCCCTGGGGATCCCATGAAATATTGGTGCTGGTTGTTGCTGCTGTTCAGCCTGTCTGGCATGGAGCCATCCCCTCATCAAGGTTGGTGGCTACCCCTATGCCCCCTTCGTGGTCAAACTCGACAGCACACTATGAAGGGCTGACCCTGGATCTCATCGACCAGCTCAACGACATCCAGCAAGAGGTGAGTTTCGTGTTTGTCCCCACCTCGGCCGCCAACCGCTACAAGGCGCTGATATGGGCCGTTTCTCGCTGATGCTGTTTGAAGACAGCCGCTGGGGCTGGAACACCGATAAATACAAGATGACAGCCCCCTTTGCGGTGGTGGCGAGGTTACGTCGCCCTCAAGGCGGGCCGGGATCAACGCTTTTTCGACAACCCCCAGCATCATCTTATCGGGGTGACCGGCTATCACTACGGCATCGGTCAGTTCAATGCCGATCCCGAGCTACCTGCAGCAGCAAGCTCAATATCACCCTGGTCAAGGACAACATCAGCGCCCTGCAAGCCCTGCTCAAAGGGCGTGGCGAGGTGGCCATTCTCAACGTCTCCTACCTTAACCAGTATCTGCTGGCCCATCCCGACACAGCCGACCAGCTGCTGATCTCGCAAAAATGGGATCAACAGTATCAACACCGCGCCATCCTTCACCCTGCGGCCCCCATTACCCCTGCCCAGCTGGAACAGTGGCTGGCAGCGCTGCAACAAAAGGGTGAACTGGATCGCCTTTGGACAAAGTACGGCGTACAACAGCACGCAACCCCATGATTACTATCCAGCTTTTCTGTACCATGGCGGGAACCAAATGGGAGTGCACCAAAT
Organism: Aeromonas ichthyocola; assembly: GCF_046087985.1. NCBI lineage: Bacteria > Pseudomonadati > Pseudomonadota > Gammaproteobacteria > Aeromonadales > Aeromonadaceae > Aeromonas > Aeromonas ichthyocola. The sequence continues at coordinate 47,168 of NZ_JBJSWH010000003.1, read as the reverse complement.
GAACACCACCGAGCCCGCGTCCCCAGCTCTGCTTGCTACGCTACCTTGCCTACGCTTTCCTGCTGCTTCTTATCCTGCGTCACCATCTGCTGCTGTGGCAAGCCCCCAACCTCATCCAGCGCCACCTGCCGGGCTGGCTGGCCAGCACTACGGCCTGCAGCTGACCCTGGGGGAGATTGACGTAGGCTGCGCAACCCTCCCTCACTCTCGGCCCACCGCCCTGCTCGATGCCAGCAGCAGCCCATCATCCGTTTTGAGCAGCTCTTTATCACCCCCAGACCTGCAAGCCAGCTGGCAGCAGAAAGGCCCTGGTGCTGGAGGTCACCCTGACCAAACCCGTGGTGCTGCTGCGCGGCTGGCAGGACAACAGGGGATGTTCGTTTCAATCTGACCGATGCGCTGGCCACCTTGCTCTCGCCAGTGCAAGCCCTCCCCCGACCGAGACAGCCAGCGCCCGCTGGTGGTAAGCATCGCCAGCATCGCGGTCACTGACGGCCATGTGCGCTATCAGGATCAGCGCAAGCAGAGCGAACCCGGCTGGTTGCCGCCCCTCAATCTGGAGAAAGTGACCCTGCAAGCTCGATAACCTGCGCGCCGAGGCAAACTACAACCCCTATCGGCTGAGCGCCGCCCTCAACGGCAAAAGCAGCCTCGCCGCCCACGGCAAGTTCGACATGATGAGCGGCATGGGTCAGGGCAAGCGAGCCTCAAGCAGGTCGAGCTGAAACCCTTCGCCCCGCTCTGGGCACCCTACGTCAAGCTGGACTGGCCAAGGGCCACGCCAATGCAGAGCTGGAGTACCAGCTCCGAGGGCAAGCAAGGGGCTGCAGTGGCAATTGTCCAAAGGCAAGCTGACCCTGGACAACTGGCAGCTTAAAAAACAAAGGGCGACGAATTTGCCCGCTTCAACCAGCTGGCCCTGACCGCGAGCTGGCGGTCGATGGCAACAAGCAGTCCCTGCAGATTGGCAAGGTGACCCTGCAGCAGCCCCTGCTCAAGGCCACCCTCAACCCACAGCAGGAGCTGGATCTGGCTGACTTGCTGATTGAACAGGCCCCCGCCAAACCCGTCAAAGCCGCTAAAACGAGGTGGCCAACAATGCGGCGCAAACCGGCACAACAAGCAAAGACAGCCGGTAACGGCAGACGGCGCCAGACAAACCCTGGCAGTGGCAGATCAAGCAGATCGCCATCGACAAGGGCGATCTCACCTTCACCGAATCGAGCAGCGGCAAACCGCTGGCACGCCAGCTCTCCGGCCTCAAGCTGGCGCTGGGGCCACTGGGCAGCAAGGGGAGCAACCTAGCAAACTGACTCTGGCCACCCACTTCAACCAGAGCAGCCCCCTCGCCTTTGATGGCCAACTGACCCTGACCCTTTCACCTTAAGCGGCGACATCAACCAGCAGGGGCTGCCCCTGACGCTGGCACAGCCCTATCTGGCAGATCTGCTGCGCATCAGCGTGCGCGACGGGCTGCTTGCCAGCCGCACCAAACTGGCCCTCGCCACCACCGCCCAAGGGGCCCTCAGCAAGCTGGACCCTGCAAGGGGGGCTCGATATCAACGGGCTCAAAGTGCTCGATCGGGCCGACAACCAGCGACTGCTGCAGATCAGACACCTGCAGCTCACCGGCCTGCACTATGACGGCATCAGCCAGCAGATGCGGATAAGGACATTGCTGAGCAAACCCTTCGCCCGCATCGAGATCAACGAAACTGGGGTCACCAACGTGCAACAGTTGCTGCTGCCGCAACCGGCCAGCAACAGCACCCAAGCGGCTGCAAGCAGCGCCCGCACCGCACATCGTTTCACCATCGACCAGGTGCGCACCACCCAGGGCAACCTGCGATTTGCCGATCGCAGCCTGAGCCCGGAATTCGTGGTGGACATCGCCTCCCTCGCGGGCCAGAGCCGCCACATCACCAATGTCCCGGGGCAGCGCTCCGAGCTCGACTTCAACGGCAAGGTGGACAGATATGCCCCCGTCACCATAAGGGGCGGCGCCAACCTGCTGATCGCCGATCCCGTGCTCGACGTCGCCGTGGCCTTCAACAATCTGGAGCTCACCACCTTCACCCCCTACTCCAGCACTTATGCCGGCTACGCCATCGACAAGGGGCAGCTCTCCATGAAGCTCAACTACAAGCTGCAGGGCAACCGGCTGGAGGGGGACAACGACATCACCATCAAGAAGCTGCAGCTCGGCGAAAAGGTGAAGAGCGAGCAGGCCAAGGATCTGCCTCTGGGCCTTGCCATCGCCCTGCTGAGCGACGCCAGCGGTGTCATCAAGATGAACCTCAAGGTGAAGGGCAACCTGGATCAGCCGGATTTCAGCCTGGGCAACATCTTCTGGGACGTGCTCGGCAACACCCTCGGCAAGGCCATCACCTCCCCCTTCTCCCTGCTGGCCTCCCTGACCGGCGGCACCAAGGATCTCGATGAGCTCCCCTTCCTGCCAGGCGATCCCGCCCTTACCCCGACCCAGCAGAGCAAGCTGACCACCCTGGCCCAGGCGCTGAAAGACAGACCCAGGCTCAGCATGAACATCCGCGGCAAGGTCAACTTCAACCAGGAGCGCCCCCTATTGCAGCGCCAGAAACTGGAGCGGGTGCTGGCCAAGATCACCGGCAGCCCGGTGGATCTCGCCCTGCTGGAGCAGGACCCCGCCCTGCAGAGTGCCCTGGCCGAGGCCTATGAGGCCAAGTTCAGCGAAAACCTCGGCACCCTGGCCGATCGCCTGACGCTCCCGGCTCAGAGCCCGGCTCTGCGCGCCCAGGCGGTGATCCTGTTGCGGGATCAGCAGCTGATCACCGCCAAGTCCCTGCGCAACCTCGCCATGCGCCGGGCCCAGAACACCAAGGAGTATCTGGTGGATACCCAGGGCATCACGCCGGATCGCCTGTTCGTGCTCGACAGCCAGGTCAAGGAGACCGACAAGGAAGCCAAGGTGGTCCTCACCCTGGATAATTGAGCCGCTGTGATGGCCCCGCTAAGGGGGATCTTCCCCCTTCTGGTTCCCCTTCTCTGATCGCCGCTTAGCGCGCTTTCTTGCTAGCCCCACGCCCTTGGCCTTGCGACATTCCTCCCCAGTGAAGAGGCTGACAAGCCGGCACCTGCCCACCCCACGGGAGGGTTGAAAATCTGGCGCACCCACACAAGCCTCCTTCTGGCGGTGGGCAGACCGCCTCTGTGTGCCCGCGCCCTTCCCTCAAGCTGATGGGCGTGAAATACGCGGACCTTCCTTCCCCCGCGACTCGTGAGAGAGAATCATCGGCTGCGCTGCCCGGCTCCTTGTGTCTGGGGCAGGCAGCGCCACACTCTCCTCTATCCAGCCTCTGCCCACCCCCAAGTACGCCCCTGCCTGGCGTAGGGACCAGTAACCCCCCACCGGCCTCAACCCTGCCCCAGGGACGCACTTACTGCGAGACAGGGAATTGGCAGCACCATGCAGCGGAAGGCTCGGGGTCATCAAAGGGGGTTGAACAACTCTTGTCTGATGGCATATGAGATGAATTTTCCACCCGGGCGTCACTTGCTCAAGGGCGAGGCGGTACCCACAACCCGGTCATAGCGGCAGAGGCGTATTTTGTTGCCCGCTTTCATTTCGGGAGCCCTGCATACAAAAAAGCAACATTGAAAACGTTATCCATTCACCTGTCGTCTACCTGAATGGCACGAATGGTTGGTCACTTAAAATTTCGTGTCATTTTTTTACCATTTAGCCCCCTCACCCCCTTGCTCGGGACCAAGAGCCTGCCTAAAATCGCGCGTCTTTTATCAACCCCCACCTCTATTTTTGGAGAACGCCACGTGAGCGAAAAATTGGCCAACCCTGCCCCTCTGGGTCTGATGGGTTTCGGTATGACCACCATTCTGCTGAACATCCATAACGCAGGTTTCTTCCCCATCAGCGCCATGATCCTGGCCATGGGCCTGTGCTATGGCGGTCTGGCCCAGATCATCGCCGGTATCATGGAGTTCAAGCGTGGCAACACCTTCGGTGTCACCGCCTTCATCTCCTACGGCACCTTCTGGTGGAGCCTGGTGTTCCTGCTGGTGATGCCGACCATGGGTCTGGCCGAAGCCACTCCCCACGCCTACATGGGCTGGTACCTGCTGATGTGGGGCATGTTCACCCTCTTCATGCTGGTTGGCACCGTCAACTTCCCGCGCGTGAAGCAGTTCGTGTTCGCCTCCCTGACAGTGCTCTTCTTCCTGCTGGCCGCCCGTGATTTCACCGGCAGCACCCTGATCGGCACCATCGCCGGTTTCGAAGGCATCATCTGTGGTGCCAGCGCCATCTACCTGGCCATGGCCACAGTGATCAACGAGCAGTTCGGCCGCACTGTGCTGCCGATTGGCGATCACAAGAAAGCCGCCGCAGTCCAGCTCAAGGCTGCCGCATAATCTGCCGCGTCCTGGCGCTCGCGCCCATGCAAAAGGCACCTTCGGGTGCCTTTTGTTTTTCTGTCGCCGCAATGCCGGTCAGCTGTGCTGCTCGGCATCCCCCGCCAGCAATCGGGTGGCCGGGAAGCGGGCGGCAGGCTGCTGACCATAGAAGCGGGCGAGCTGCTCGTAGACGGCGGGATAGACGGCCCGCAGGCGCAGGGGCTCGGTGAAGAAGCTCTCGCTGCACACCGCGAAAAACTCGGCGGGGTGGGTGGCGGCATAGGGGTCTATCTGCGTCACCTCTCCCCTGGCCAGTTCTGCATTCATCTCATCGAACGCGCTCTGCAGCGCCTGGGTCCATTGCCGCTGATCCATGCCGCTCGGGAGCGGCGGCCCCCCGTCGGCATCCCCCCCCAGCATGTCGAGCTTGTGCGCCAGCTCGTGGATCACCAGGTTGAAGCCATCCCAGTCCCCATCCTGCTGCAACTCGCTCCAGGCCAGCACCAGGGGCCCCTGAGGCCAGGATTCGCCGGCGTTCTCCTCCTCCCACTCGCTCACCAGCCCGAACTCGTCCTGCACCTCCTGGCGGCGGGTAACGGGCTCGGGGATGATGATCACCTCGTGAAAGCCGCGATACCACTCCAGCCCCAGATGCAAGATGGGCAGCACCGCCTGCAGGGCCAGCACTCCCTGCTGACGGGGGCTGAGCTCGACCCCGAGCTGGGTCAGCGTCTTGCGGGAGAGGAAGTGGCGGGCCAGTTCAATCAACTGCTGCTCTTCATCCTGGGAGAAGCCCTGCAAGATGGGCACGGCCGCCAGGGCCTGCTGCCACTCCAGCGCCTGCGGGGCATGACGCTCCCCGGGAGAGGCAAGACCGAATACCGCTTTCAACCTGGACCAGAACACACAGACTCCTTCTTTTGATGCCACATCAAGTTACAGCATTTCACGAACCGTTTCGGCCGCTCCCATACCCTGCGCCAGATAGAAGCGATGGGCCCCCCTCGCGCTTGAGGCTGCTGGAGAGCTCCAGCTGACTGCAACCTGCGGCCCGCGCCATCGCCTTCGGCCTTCCGCCAGCAGCAGGCACGCCAACTGCCGCGTCCCCTTGCACCCTTCATCGACAACCAGCGCCGAGATCAGGCCCCAGCTGGTGCAACATGCAGCGGTGCAGCCAGTGCCACACCAGCACCCCGACCACTTGTCCCCCAGGCAGGCCACCAGCACCTCGCTGGCGGGATCCGGCTCGGCCAGCCGTCAGATCCACAGCGCCTGTCGGGCTGACCGATAACATTGCGAACAGGTGGGCGATGGCGCTCGCTGCCACATCGACCTCAGGGGACGTATTCCCTCAACGTCTCAGGAGGTTTTTCATTGTTGGCCTCATGTTTGGCTTCAAAATGCTTTACGCCCGTCACAAGGTCTGGCTGTTTCAGGAGAAAATAACGCCATTTCACCATAGAAAACGCTGCCTGCCATGGATCCCGTGCCACCACATCAAGTTCACAAATTAGCAACACTAACGTAAATTTCACTGGGAAGCACCGAAACAAGTCGATATGTTACAACGCCATGCATGGCCAATGCCGCTTAACCCCTCAACCTCGCGCTCATTTGTTAACTGGATTGTTAACAAAAGGGCGAGTGGGCGAGAGCCCATCTGCCAAGACAGCGCAACAAAGGAGTTGTTGTACATGAATGAGATCGTCAATGCCATCAATGGCGTGATTTGGAGCCCAGCGCTCATCTATCTGTGTCTGGGGGTGGGCCTCTACTTCTCCCTGCGCAGCCGTTTCCTGCAACTGCGCCACATGAAAGAGATGGTGCGCCTGATGTTCCAGGGCAAGGGCAACGATGCCGGTGTCTCCTCCTTCCAGGCACTCTCCATGACCCTGGCCGGTCGGGTCGGTACCGGCAACATCGCCGGCGTCGCCACCGCCATCACCTTCGGGGGCCCGGGCGCCCTGTTCTGGATGTGGATGGTCGCCTTCCTCGGCGCCAGCTCCGCCTTCGTGGAATCCACCCTGGGTCAGGTCTACAAGGAGAAGATCAACGGTGAATACCGCGGCGGCCCGGCCTTCTACATCGAGAAAGGGCTCGGCATGAAGTGGTACGCCTGGACCTTCGCCATCGCCACCATCTTCGCCTGCGGCGTCTTGCTGCCTGGGGTGCAAGCGAACTCCATCGGCTCCAGCCTGCAGACCGCCTTTGACATCGATCCGAACGTCACCGCCGCCGGTCTGGCGCTGCTGCTCGGCTTCATCATCTTCGGCGGCGTCAAGCGCATCGCCAACTTCGCCAGTACAGTGGTGCCCTTCATGGCGCTGGGCTACATCATAGTCGCCTGCGTCATCATCGCCCTCAACATCGGCCAGCTGCCAGGCGTCATCCTGCTGATCTGGAAGAGCGCCTTCGGGATGGAAGCCGGTTTCGGTGCCATTCTGGGTCTGGCCATCATGTGGGGCGTCAAACGTGGGGTCTACTCCAACGAAGCGGCTCAGGGCACAGGCCCGCACGCCTCCTCCGCCGCCGCCGTGAGCCACCCGGCCAAGCAGGGCCTGGTGCAGGCGTTCTCCGTCTACATCGACACCCTGTTCGTCTGCTCCGCCACCGGCTTTATGCTGCTGATCACCGGCCTGTACAACGTACAGGGACCGGACGGCGCCGCCATCTACACCGGCATCGCCGGCATCGCGGCCGGTCCAGGCTATGTGCAGACCGCCATGGAGAGCATGATGCCCGGCTTTGGCAACTACTTCGTCGCCATCGCCCTGTTCTTCTTCGCGTTCACCACCATAGTGGCCTACTACTACATCGCCGAAACCAACATCGCCTTTATCAACCGCAAGATTAACCGTCCCTGGCTCACCTTCCTGCTGAAGATTGCGCTGATGGCTGCCACCGTCTATGGCACAGTCAAGACCGCCGATCTGGCCTGGGGTCTGGGTGACATCGGGGTCGGCCTGATGGCCTGGCTCAACATCGGCGCCATACTGATGCTGCAAAAGCCCGCCTTCGCCTGCCTGAAGGATTACGAGGCACAGCTGGCACAGGGGGTTGATCCCGTGTTCCACCCGGAGAAACTCGGCATCAAGAACGCGGATTACTGGATTGACAACCGCGCCGAGGTCAACCTGATGCGCGAGCAAACCGGCCACCCCTTCGAGGCGGACCCGGATACCGTCAAATAATCAGACGGCACAATGCAAAATGGCAGCTTAGGCTGCCATTTTTATTTGTGCTCTCTTGAGAGTGAGCGCCGGTTCAGAGCGCGTTGCGGCGGGGTCCGAACGGCAGGCGCCAGCGAAACAGGCTGTTGAGGGTCGCCCGCCACTGATTGGGGCGCCCCAGGATCTGCTTTTGCAACCGGGTCTCCTCTTTTAACATCACCTCATCGCTGCGGGCCCAGGCCTGATGGTAGAGCTGTTTGATCCCCGCCAGCGCATCCGGCGACTTGGTGATCAGGGTCCTGGCGAACTCCCGCGCCGCGTCGAGGGGATCCTCGCAGACCCGGCTCACCAGCCCGAGCGCCCGCGCCTCATGGGCATCCAGCTCGCGGCCGCTCATGGCCAGCTCCATGGCCACGTCCACCCCCATCAGATTGCGCAGGGTGACGCTGCCACTCATGTCGGGGATGATGCCCCACTTGATCTCCATCACCGAGAAGCGACAATCCGGGGTGCTGAAACGAAAATCGGCCCCGAGCGCTATCTGCAGGCCGCCGCCGAAACAGACCCCCTGGGTCACGGCGATCACCGGCACCGGCAACTGGTGCCAGCCATAGGCGACCCGCTGGGCCAGGTTGGTCGCCTCATCCGCCTCGCGTCTCAATATTTCCAGAGCCGCCACCGGCTGCCTCAGCATGGATTTCACATCCAGCCCGGCGCAGAACGCCCGCCCCTCGCCGTGCAGGATCACAGCCCGCAACCCCTTGTGGCGCGCAAGCTGGTTCAGCGTCTCGTCGATGGCGCCGAACATGGCCCTGTCCAGCGCATTGAGCTTGTCCCCCCGGGTCAGCATCACCTCTGCGATGCCGTCCCGGATCTCGCACCTGATCCTTGGCTTGTCCATTTCTTTCCTCTTCCTTGTGCCGACACTGGTCATACCACAACGTTACCAGAGTGTTATCGGCAGGTACAGGGAGGCCAGCCCGGCTCTGCGACTAAAGTCGGCTGGCCCCGCTCCCCCCTTTGCCAGACTGGCCCCATGCCCTCAGGCCGAGAATTGTCATGTCACTTCTGTTCGATTTTGCCCGCCCGCCCTTTGACTGCCTGGGCGAGGCTGCCCGTGAACGGCTCGGCCAACGCCTCAGCATCTGCTACTTTCGCGCCGGCCAGACGGTGCAACAGCCGGGGGATGAGCCCGCCGGCCTCTACCTCGTCATCAAGGGCGCGGTGGAAGAGTCGGGGCCCCATCAGCCCTTCGGCGACTATGGCGTGGGAGACATGTTCGACGTCCGCGCCCAGTTCGACGGCCGCTGCCGCCATCGTTTCAGCGCCCTGGAGGACACTCTCTGCCAGCTGATCCCCCGCGACACCTTCCTGGGGCTGTGCGATGCGCACCCCGCCTTCGCACACTATTTCACCGCCACCCTGGCCGAGCGTCAGCGAGAGCAGGAGCGCCGCGGCCAGCTCGGGCAACAGAACCTGGCGGAATTCATCCTGACCCGCATCGACCCAGGCCACCTGCAGCCCCCCCTGCAGCTGGACAGCAAGACCAGTCTGCTGGCCGCCAGCGAAGCCATGGCCAGCCGGGGCACAGATTGTCTGCTCTATCCCGCCGCTGACGGCAGCCTGAGCCTCGCCACCCGCAAGACCCTGCTCCATGCCCTGACCCTCAAGGGTCTGCCCCTGACGGCGCCGCTGGCGGTGCTGACCCCGGCGCCGCTGATCGGCCTGGCGCAAGGCAGCTATCTGTTCGACGCCCTGCTGCTGATGACCCGCCACCGCATCAAGCGGCTGGTCATCTGGCAGGGGCAGGAGGTGGCGGGGATACTGCACCTGACTCAGGTGCTGGGACTCTTCTCCGCCCACTCCCATGTGCTGACCCTGCGCATCGCCCGGGCAGACAGCCAGGCGGCCCTGGAGGCGGTGGCCAGGGAGCAGCAGCAACTCATTCGTTCCCTGTTTGCCCAGGGGATACATACTCTGTTTCTGATGAAGCTCATTGCCACCATCAACGAGCAGTTGATCGCCAAGGCCTTCGCTCTGGTGATCCCCCCCGAGGTGCAGGAGCAGGTGTGCCTGCTGATGCTGGGCTCGGAGGGGCGCGGCGAGCAGATCCAGAAGACCGATCAGGACAACGCCCTGATCCTGCCGGATGACCTGCATTGGCCCGATCAGCAGGCCGATCTGGCCGCCTTCAGCGCCCTGCTCGCGCGGCTCGGCTATCCCCCCTGCCCGGGGAAGGTGATGGTCAGCAATCCGGAGTGGGTCAAGGGCGCCCGGCAGTGGCGGGATGAGATAGAGCAGGCGTGCGTGCGCGCCAGCGAGGCCGACCTGCTGTGGCTCGCCACCCTGGCCGATGCCCAGGCCATCATGGGGGATCGCCCCCTGCTCGCCCCCCTCGCCCGCCACCTGAGAGAGCGCCTGGCCGACAGGCCGGATCTGCTGGCGGAGATGGCCCGGGCGGCGGTTGCCTTCCACACCCCCCTCACCCTCTTTGGCCGGCTGGAGCAGGCCCCCGAGGGGCTGGATCTCAAGCGTGGCGGCCTCTTCCCCCTGGTGCACGGCCTGCGCGTGCTGGCCCTGGAGGCAGGAGTGCTGGAGACCTCGACCCTGGGGCGGATCGACGCCCTGGTGGCCGCGGGGCGCCTCAGCCCCGACTATGGCGCCAACCTGGCGGAAGCCTTCCGGCTCTTCATCCGCTTGCGGCTGCGCAGCCAGCTCAAGGATGGCGACAGCCGGGTACAGGTCGCCGAACTCGCTCACGGGGAGCGGGATCTGCTGCGCCATGCCCTGCATCAGGTGAAGAAGTTCCAGCAGTGGCTCACCTTGCACTTTCGTCTTAGGCAATAGGCATGTGGCACCACTGGCGACGTCGTTGGCTGGGTCGGGGCTTTTGGGACGGGGAGTTTGCCCCGCTCTTTGCAACGCCCCCAAAGGAGGAGTGGGTGGCGCTCGATTTCGAGACCACCAGCCTGGATCCCGCCAAGGCGGACATCGTCTCCATCGGGGCTGTGCGCATCCAGGGCAACCGGGTGTTGACCGGCGAGGCCCTCACCATCAGGGTGCAGCCACCGGCCAGTCTGAGTGCGCAGTCCGTGGTGATCCACGGCCTGCGCCATCAGGATCTGCAACAGGGCATGACGCTGGAGGCCGCGCTGCGCCTGCTGCTGGCCTTCATCGGACCCCGTGAACTGGTGGGCTACCACATCGCCTATGACCTGCGGATCCTCAATCTGGCCTGCCAGAAACTGTGGGGGCTGCGCCTGCCCCAGCGTGGCATAGAGGTGAGCCGCCTCTATCACGACCACCTCTATCGGCGCTATCCCGACGCCGTCATCGACCTGCATCTGGCCGCCATCTGCCAGCACCTGGGGTTGCCGCCCCTGCCCCTTCATGACGCCCTGAGTGACGCCACCGCCGCCGCCCTCATCTTTCTGCGCCTGCATCAGGGCGGCCCCCTGGCTTATCCCAAAGTCTAATTGCCCAAAAATAACATTTGCTTCACATTTTGATTACATGAGCAGCCCCCTGCTCGGTAGGGACACCCTTCAATCACAGCTGACACAACCGTCACGGAGAACTGCAATGGAACAGCAACGTTATCTGAGGATCCAGCAAGATCCCAATTTCAAGGAGCTGGTCAGCAAACGCCAGCGTTTCGCCTGGACCCTCTCCATCCTGATGCTGGGGCTCTACCTGGCGTTTATCCTGCTCATCGCCTTCGCCCCGGGCTGGCTCGGCACCCCGCTCAGCGAAGGCTCCAGCATCACCCGCGGCATCCCGGTTGGCGTGGGCCTCATCGTCTCCTCCTTCGTGCTGACCGGCATCTATGTGTTCCGGGCCAACGGCGAATTTGACGAGCTGAACCAGAAGATTCTCAAGGGAGTGCAATCATGAAAGGCAAGTCTCTGCTGCTGCTCACCGGCCTGGTCTCCACTCCCTTGCTGGCGGCCGATGCGCTGACCGGCGAGGTGCAACGCCAACCCCTCAACATCTCGGCCATAGTGATGTTCGTGGCCTTCGTGGCCGCCACCCTCTTCATCACCTACTGGGCCTCCAAGCGCAACCGCTCGGCCTCCGACTACTATGCGGCCGGCGGTCGCATCACCGGCTTCCAGAACGGTCTGGCCATCGCCGGTGACTACATGTCCGCCGCCTCCTTCCTCGGCATCTCCGCCCTGGTCTACACCTCGGGCTATGACGGCCTCATCTACTCCATCGGCTTCCTGGTGGGCTGGCCCATCATACTGTTCCTGATCGCAGAGCGGCTGCGCAACCTCGGCAAGTACACCTTCGCCGACGTCGCCTCCTACCGCCTCAAACAGACCTCGGTACGCAGCCTCTCCGCCAGCGGCTCCCTGGTGGTGGTAGCCCTCTACCTCATCGCCCAGATGGTGGGTGCCGGCAAGCTCATCGAGCTGCTGTTCGGCCTGCAATACCATGTGGCCGTGGTGCTGGTCGGCATACTGATGGTGCTCTACGTGCTGTTCGGCGGCATGCTGGCCACCACCTGGGTCCAGATCATCAAGGCGGTCATGCTGCTCTCCGGCGCCTCCTTCATGGCCATCATGGTGATGAAGTCCGTCAACTTCGACATCGGTGCCCTGTTCAGTGAAGCGGTCAAGGTCCATGCCAATGGCGCCGCCATCATGAGCCCGGGTGGCCTGGTGGCCGATCCCATCTCCGCCATCTCCTTAGGGCTGGCCCTGATGTTCGGCACCGCCGGTCTGCCCCACATACTGATGCGTTTCTTCACCGTGAGCGACGCCAAGGAAGCCCGTAAGTCAGTGTTCTATGCCACCGGCTTCATCGGCTACTTCTACATCCTGACCTTCATCATCGGCTTCGGTGCCATCCTGCTGGTCAGCACCAACCCGGACTTCAAGGATGCCACCGGCGCCCTGCTGGGGGGCACCAACATGGCCGCCGTCCATCTGGCCGACGCCGTGGGTGGCAGCCTGTTCCTCGGCTTCATCTCCGCCGTGGCCTTCGCCACCATACTCGCCGTGGTTGCCGGGCTGACCCTGGCGGGCGCCTCTGCGGTCTCCCACGACCTCTATGCCTGCGTCATCAAGGAAGGCAAGGCCAACGAAGCCGACGAGCTGCGCGTCTCCAAGATGACGACTCTGGTGCTGGGTGTGGTCGCCATCGGTCTGGGCATACTGTTCGAGAAGCAGAACATCGCCTTCATGGTGGGCCTGGCCTTCTCCATCGCGGCCAGCTGCAACTTCCCGGTGCTCTTCCTCTCCATGTTCTGGTCCCGCCTCACCACCCGCGGCGCCGTCTATGGTGGCTGGCTGGGCCTCATCAGCGCAGTGACCCTGATGATCCTGGGCCCGACCGTGTGGGTGAAGGTGCTGGGCCATGCCCAGGCTATCTTCCCCTACGAGTACCCGGCGCTCTTCTCCATGGGGTTGGCCTTCGTCGGGATCTGGTTCTTCTCGGTCACCGACAAGTCCCAGAACGCCAGCGAGGAACACCAGAAGTTCTTCCCGCAATTCGTCCGCTCCCAGACCGGGCTCGGTGCCTCCGGCGCCTCCGCCCACTAAGGTTGTCTGACCGCCCCAAAGCCGGCCCTGTGCCGGCTTTTCTTATTCCGGGCCTCACCTTCGCCTCCCCTTTCCCGCCCTCCCGGCAAGTGGCGGCTTTCTCGCCAACTGGCCCCCGGTGCAATGGGCCCCGATCACAGTTCTTGCTAAAACTTTCGGGGGATCTGTGCCATAATGCGCGCCATTTGACAGACAACCTGGGACATCTCCTTTGTTAAGCAGCAACAACATCACCATGCAGTTCGGCGCCAAGCCGCTGTTTGAGAACATCAGCGTCAAGTTTGGCGGCGGCAACCGCTACGGCCTCATAGGCGCAAACGGCTGTGGCAAGTCCACCTTCATGAAGATCCTCGGCGGCGATCTGGAGCCCACTGGCGGTAATGTGAGCCTGGACGTCAACGAGCGCATCGGTAAGTTGCGCCAGGATCAGTTCGCCTACGAAGAGATGCGCGTGCTGGACGTGGTCATGATGGGCCATAGCGAGCTGTGGGCCGCCATCGCCGAGCGCGATGCCATCTATGCCAACCTCGAAGCGACCGACGACGACTACATGAAGGCCGCCGAGCTGGAAGGCCTGGTCGCCGAGTATGACGGTTACACCGCCGAGGCCCGTGCCGGCGAGCTGCTGCTGGGTGCCGGCATCCCCATCGAGCTGCACAACGGCCCCATGAGCGAAGTGGCTCCGGGCTGGAAACTGCGGGTGCTGCTGGCACAGGCGCTGTTCTCCAACCCCGACATCCTGCTGCTGGACGAACCGACCAACAACCTGGACATCAACACCATTCGCTGGCTGGAGCAGGTGCTCAACGATCGTGAAAGCACTATGATCATCATCTCTCACGACCGTCACTTCCTGAACTCCGTCTGCACCCACATGGCGGATCTGGACTACGGCGAGCTGCGCGTCTACCCGGGCAACTACGACGAGTACATGACGGCGGCCACCCAGGCCCGCGAGCGTCTGATCTCCGACAACGCCAAGAAGAAGGCCCAGATTGCCGACCTGCAATCCTTCGTCTCCCGATTCAGTGCCAACGCCTCCAAGTCGAGCCAGGCCACCTCCCGCCTCAAGCAGATCGACAAGATCAAGATCGAGGAAGTGAAGGTCTCCAGCCGTCAGAACCCCTTCATCCGCTTCGAGCAGGACAAGAAGCTGTACCGCAACATCCTAGAAGTGGAAGGGGTGTCCAAGGGTTATGGTGAGGCGCCGCTGTTCAAGGGCCTCAGCATGATGCTGGAAGTGGGCGAGAAGGTCGCCATCCTGGGTACCAACGGCATAGGTAAATCCACCCTGATCAAGACCCTCATGGGCGAGCTGGCACCGGACAGCGGCACCATCAAGTGGTCCGAGAACGCCCAGATCGGCTACTACGCCCAGGATCACGCCGACGATTTCGACACCGATCTCAACGTGTTCGACTGGATGGCCCAGTGGAAACAGGCCAACGAAGACGAGCAGGCGGTACGCTCTGTGCTGGGTCGTCTGCTGTTCACCCAGGACGACATCAAGAAGCCGGTCAAGGTGCTCTCCGGTGGCGAACAGGGTCGCATGCTGTTCGGCAAGCTGATGATGCAGCGTCCCAACATCCTGATCATGGATGAGCCGACCAACCACCTGGACATGGAATCCATCGAATCCTTGAACCTGGCGTTGGAGATGTACCAAGGCACCCTGATCTTCGTCTCTCACGACCGTGAGTTCGTGTCGTCCCTGGCGACCCGCATTATGGAACTGACCGAGAACGGTATCCGCGACTTCGGCGGCACCTACGAGGATTACCTGCGCAGTCAGGGCGTGGTGTAACCCCCCGGGTCTTCCATCATGAAACCGGCGCCAGTGGCGCCGGTTTTTTTATGCCTCTCAGCCCCCTCTGCGAGCGGCTCCCACTGCGAGAGAAGGGCTGAGGATGGGGGCCGCTGTTATGCCCTATCCGGCTTATCCCCTGCCAGGATCAGGGTGCATGTCCCCTTCCCCAGCCCGCCCGCGCTTGCCGAGCAGCGCCTCGCAGATAAAAAAAACGGCCCCATCACGGGGCCGTTTTCAATGGGTTGCGAGTGGTCGATTACTCGACGGTCGCTTCCACGTCGGTGAAGTACTCGATCTTGGCAGCTTTGCGCAGCTCGTCGATCAGAGACTTGTAGCTCACCTGGGCCTTGCCCTGACCCAGCTGGCCTTGCAGCAGCTTGGCCATGCCGGGACGGCTCCTTGGCACAGTTGACCTTGTCCAGCGGCCACCACCACGCGGTCGCCATTGGCTTCGGTCACCAGCTCGACGCTCGGCTTGCCGTCCTCGGATGAGGCATGCGGAACGCCTGAGCAACCAGGTTCTGATCCAGATCCTGAGCGAAGCGGGCTACCCCGTCATGATTCTCCACCTTCAGACCCAGCGCGGTCAGCTCGGCCTGGATATTCTCGCCAGCCTTCAGCTTGTCCAGCAGACCCTGCGCCTTGCCACGAGCCACTTCACTGGCCTTGTCGTGCTTGATGGCCGCAATCACCTGGTCTTTCACCTCCGCCAGCGGCTTGGCCGCCTTGGGCTGGTGACCCATGATGTGCAGCACCAGCGCCTTGCCATCGGCGAGCTCGATCACGTCGGAGTTGGTGTTGTCATCGCGCAGCTGCTCGGAGAAGGCGGCGGAGAGCACCTTGGGATCGTTCAGCGGTGCCTGGGCATCGGCCTGGCTGAAGTAATCAGTCGAGACCACCTTCATACCCATGGTTTCGGCGGTCAAGTCCAGCGAATCCGGGTTCTCGAAGCTGCTGTCGGCCATCTTCTGCTGCTCGGCGAAGAACAGCTCCTTGGCCTTGTCCGCTTGCAGACGGGTGATGGTTTCGCTTATCACATCCACGAACGGCTTGGTCTTGGCAGGCTCGACGGCCAGCAGCTTGATGATGTGGAAACCGAACGGGCTCTTCACCACAGCGGAGAGATCCCCCGCCTTGGCCAGCGCAAAGGCAGCCTGCTCGAAGGCTGGATCCATCACCCCTTTCTCGAACCAGTCCAGTTCGCCGCCCTTCTTGGCAGAGAAGGTATCGCTGGAGTTGGCTTTGGCCAGGGTAGCGAAATCTTCACCGCCCTTGACCTTGGCCAGCAGCTCGTCGGCCTGCTTCTGGGCCGCCTTCTCATCCTTGCCGAAGGGGATCAGGATGTGTGCCACCTGGCGACGCTCGGCACGCTGGAACAGGTCCTGGTGCTGATCGTAGTAATCCTGGGCATCCTGCTCGGTCACCTTGATGTTCTTGCCAAGGTTGGCGGCATCGAGCAACAGGTAGTCGACCTTGACCTTCTCGTCGTTCATGAAGCGGCCGCTATTGGCCTTGTAGAACTGATCCACCTCGGCGTCGCTCACCTCGACCTCACCCATGTAGGCGGAGGCAGCCAGGCGCACCAGACGCAGGTCCCGGGTCTGGTTATAGAGCTTGTCGAGCTGCTCGGCCTCGCCCTTGAGGGCGAACTCGGAGCCCAGCAGGGCGCCCATCAGTTGCTGGCGCACCATGTCCTGGCGCAGGGAATCGCGGAACATCTCGGGGGTCATGCCGGCGCGACGGATCAGCTGCAGGTAACGATCGTTGTTGAACTTGCCGTCCTCGGCAAACTCCGGCATCTCCACGATGGCCTGCTTGATCTGCTCGTCACTGACCCGCAGGCCGAGCTGACGGGCCTTGTCATCGATCAGCGCCTGATCGATCAGCCTGTCCAGCACGCCGCGGCGGAACTGTTTCATGTAGTCGGGGTTGGCGGCCAGCTGGTTGAAGGCCTCACCCATTTGGGATTCCATGCGGGCCCGCTCGTTGCGATAGGCATTCTCCAGTGCGGGGGCACTGATGTCATTGCCGTTGACGGTAGCGGGGGCGGTACGTGCCGGGCCATTGAGGTAGCTGCCTACACCGGCCAAGGCAAAGGAGAGGATGATCAGGCCCAAGATAACCTTGGCTACCTTGCCCTGCGCCCCTTCGCGTAGTTTATCCAACATCATGTTTGTACTTATGCTCCCGAACTCGATGGGCATGAATAATGAAAAGGCGCACCGAATGCGATGCGCCTTGGTCAATCAGTATGAGGGAGAGCCCTCTCACTTGTCTGGTCAGCGACCAAGGTCGGAGCCGATGAGAATCAGCGCCCGGCTTAGTTGACCGCGTCTTTCAGGGCCTTGCCGGCTTTGAAGGCAGGAACTTTACCGGCAGCGATTTCGATGGTCGCACCAGTTTGCGGGTTACGGCCAGAACGAGCGGCACGCTCGCGCACGGCGAAAGTCCCGAAGCCAACCAGAGCAACCTGGTCACCCTCTTTCAGGGCTTCACCCACGGCGTCAATGAAAGCATCCAGCGCACGGCCAGCGGCAGCTTTGGAGATATCAGCACCGTCTGCAATCTTGTCAATCAGTTGAGATTTATTCACTCTTATATTCCCCTTTTATCGAACATCGCTGCGGCACTGATTTCCCTGGCCACAACAAGTGGAGGTTTTATAACAAGCCTCCTGATCAGTTGCAAGTGACAATCTGGCGCAAACCCGCGCCACATCACGCATTGCGACTCATCATGAGTACCCGATCGGTGGTCAAGGCTACTTCCGTTATCCGGCGCATGCAAGCCTTAACCACCCCCCGAATGCGCCAAATTTGCGGCGCATCAACATTTACACGACAGAAACGCGTTCGAAACCCTGCGGATTGTCCTGCAACGCCAGTGCAAGCACCTCATCAATCCAGCGAACCGGATAAATTTCAAGGTCTTGTTTGACATTGTCCGGGATCTCCTCGAGATCTCGCTCGTTCTCTTTCGGGATGAGCACCCGCTTGATGCCGCCACGGTGAGCCGCCAGCAGTTTTTCCTTGAGACCCCCGATGGGCAGCACTTCGCCGCGCAGGGTAATCTCCCCCGTCATGGCCACATCGGCACGCACCGGGTTGCCGGTGAGGCTGGAGACCAGGGCGGTACACATGGCGATACCGGCGCTCGGGCCGTCTTTCGGGGTCGCCCCTTCCGGCACGTGCACGTGGATGTCGCGCTTCTCGTAGAAGTCGGCGTTGATGCGCAGCTTCTCGGCACGGGCCCGCACCACCGTCATGGCGGCCTGGATGGACTCCTGCATCACATCACCGAGTGAACCGGTATAAGTGAGCTTGCCTTTGCCCGGCACGTTGGTGGTCTCGATGGTGAGCAGATCGCCCCCCACTTCGGTCCACGCCAAGCCGCACACCTGGCCTACCTGGTTCTGATCGGTGGCCTTGCCGTAATCGAAACGCTGTACCCCGAGGAACTCCTTGAGGTTCTCCTGATTGACCTGAACATGCTTGATGCTCTTGTCCAGCAGGATGCGTTTGACCGCCTTGCGACAGATCTTGGAGATCTCGCGCTCCAGGCTACGCACCCCCGCCTCGCGGGTGTAGTAGCGGATAACGCCGACCAGAGCAGAATCCTCGATGGTGATCTCGGACTCTTTCAGACCGTTGCGCTGGATCTGCTTGGCCAGCAGATGCTGCTTGGCGATGTTGAGCTTCTCGTCCTCGGTGTAACCGGACAGACGGATCACTTCCATCCGGTCCAGCAAGGGACCCGGGATGTTCATGGAGTTGGAGGTGGCCACGAACATCACGTCCGACAGGTCATAATCCACTTCCAGATAGTGATCGTTGAAGCTGCTGTTCTGTTCGGGATCCAGCACCTCCAGCAGGGCAGACGCGGGATCGCCGCGCATGTCCGAGCTCATCTTGTCGATTTCGTCGAGCAGGAACAGCGGGTTCTTCACGCCGACTTTTGCCATCTTCTGGATGAGCTTGCCGGGCATGGAGCCGATATAGGTGCGGCGGTGACCGCGGATCTCAGCTTCGTCACGCACGCCACCCAGCGCCATGCGCACGTACTTGCGACCGGTCGCCTTGGCAATGGACTGACCCAGCGAGGTCTTGCCCACACCGGGAGGCCCGACCAGACAGAGGATGGGGCCCTTGAGCTTGTTCACCCGTGCCTGTACCGCCAGGTACTCGAGGATGCGATCCTTGACCTTGTCCAGGCCATAGTGATCTGAATCCAGCACCTCTTGTGCCTTGGCGAGATCTTTCTTGACCTTGGAGCGGGCCTTCCACGGCACCTGCACCATCCAGTCCACATAGCTGCGCACCACTGTGGCTTCGGCGGACATGGGGGACATCATCTTCAGCTTGGCAAGCTCGGCCAGGGCCTTCTCACGGGCATCGTCCGGCATCCCCGCCTCGTCAATCTTGCGATTGAGGGCTTCGAATTCGTCCGGGCTGTCTTCCAGCTCACCCAGCTCTTTCTGGATGGCCTTCATCTGCTCGTTGAGGTAGTACTCCCGCTGGCTCTTCTCCATCTGCTTCTTGACCCGGGAGCGGATGCGCTTCTCGACCTGCAAGAGGTCGATCTCCGACTCCATCATGGCCATCAGAAACTCGATGCGCTCGGACACAGAGGCGATTTCCAGCACCTTCTGCTTGTCTTCGAGCTTGAGCGGCATGTGGGCAGCCATGGTGTCAGCCAGGCGCGCCGCATCGTCGATCGCCGAGATCGAGGTCAGCACCTCGGGCGGGATCTTCTTGTTGAGCTTGATGTAGCCTTCAAACTGGCCGATGGCGGAGCGCACCAGCACATCCTGATCCTTTTCCTCGATGGGGGCAGACGCTATGTACTGCGCCTCACCGACGAAGAAGTCCTTGTCATCGATCATCCGCTCAAGACGGGCACGCTGGCCCCCTTCCACCAGCACCTTGACGGTGCCGTCAGGCAGCTTGAGCATCTGCAAAATGTTGGCTACTGTCCCGACGGAGAAGATCTCCTCCACCGTCGGCTCGTCAGTTGACGCATCCTTCTGGGCCACCAGCAGGACTTTCTTGTCCTGCTCCATGGCCGCTTCCAGACAGCGAATGGATTTTTCCCGCCCCACAAAGAGTGGAATGACCATGTGGGGGTAAACCACCACGTCACGAAGAGGCAGGACGGGAATCTCGATGCGTTCTGAACGCTCTAGGTTCATATATGTCCTCTCGGCTTGTTATACCGTTGGCAAAGCGCTTGGCTGAGTATATGGGGGCGCAAAGATGAGATTCAATCGCCTTGGCCGTAAAAAGCATGAAAGGGGCAAAATGCCCCTTTATGTGATTAAAAATCAGTCAGTTACTCTGACGCAGCGGCCTGTGTCTCGGGATTGTCGTAGATCATCAGGGGCGCGGAGTCCCCCTTGATCACCGTCTCGTCGATCACCACCTTGCTGACCCCTTCCAGGGAGGGCAGGTCATACATGGTGTCGAGCAACACGGCTTCGACTATGGATCTCAGACCACGGGCACCTGTCTTGCGCTCCATCGCCTTGCGCGCAATGGCGTTCAGGGCGTCGTCGCGGAACTCCAGCTCCACCTCTTCCAGGGCAAACAACGCAGCGTACTGCTTGGTCAGCGCGTTCTTCGGCTCTTTCAGGATCTGGATGAGGGCCGCTTCGTCCAGCTCGGTGAGGGTTGCCACTACCGGCAGACGACCGATGAACTCGGGGATGAGACCATATTTGATCAGATCTTCCGGCTCCACCTTGGCAAAGTTCTCGCTCAAGGTCGCCTTGGCATTCTTGGATTTGACGTCAGCGCCAAAGCCTATGCCGGTCCCCTTGACGGAACGCTGCTCGATCACCTTGTCCAGGCCGGCGAAGGCGCCGCCACAGATGAAGAGGATCTTGGAAGTATCAACCTGCAGGAACTCCTGCTGCGGATGCTTGCGGCCCCCTTGCGGCGGCACTGAGGCGATGGTGCCCTCGATCAGCTTCAGCAGTGCCTGCTGCACCCCTTCCCCGGAGACATCGCGGGTGATGGAGGGGTTGTCCGACTTGCGAGAGATCTTGTCGATCTCGTCGATGTAGACGATGCCGCGCTGGGCCTTCTCCACGTCGTAGTCGCACTTTTGCAGCAACTTCTGGATGATGTTCTCCACGTCCTCGCCCACATAACCGGCTTCGGTCAGGGTGGTGGCATCGGCCATGGTGAAGGGCACATCCAGCAGACGGGCGAGCGTCTCGGCCAGCAGGGTCTTGCCGCTGCCGGTCGGGCCAATCAGCAGGATGTTGGACTTGCCAAGCTCCACACCACCGGACTCGCTGCCGCTGCGCAGACGCTTGTAGTGGTTGTAGACGGCAACTGCCAGCACCTTCTTGGCGTACTCCTGCCCGATCACGTAGTCGTCCAGATGGGCGCGGATTTCATGAGGGGTCGGCAGCTCGCTACCATCGCGCTTGGGAGAGATCTCGCGGATCTCCTCGCGGATGATGTCGTTGCACAGCTCGACACACTCATCACATACGTAGACGGAAGGGCCAGCGATCAGCTTACGCACTTCATGCTGGCTTTTGCCGCAGAAAGAGCAATAAAGCAGCTTGTCGCCCTCACCCTTGCGTTTCTCTGTCATTCAGCGACCTCGTTTTATCAATAGAGGATGGATCGTCCTGTTGAGTTTACAACAGGACGGGATACCCTGCTCAGCCGCGCTGGCTCAGGATGCCGTCAACCAGACCATAGGCCACGGCCTGCTCGGCCGACATGAAGTTGTCACGGTCGGTGTCGCGTTCGATGGTGGCCATGTCCTGTCCGGTATGGAAAGCCAGACGATCGTTCAGGGTATTCTTGATTTTCAGGATCTCCTGGGCATGGATCTGGATGTCAGATGCCTGGCCCTGGAAGCCGCCCAGCGGCTGGTGGATCATCACGCGAGCGTTAGGCAGGCAGAAACGCTTGCCCTTGGCACCGCCGGCCAGCAGGAAGGCGCCCATGGAGCAGGCCTGCCCCATGCAGACGGTGCTGACGTCCGGCTTGATGAACTGCATGGTGTCATAGATGGACATCCCCGCAGTGACGGCACCACCCGGCGAGTTGATGTAGATGCTGATGTCCTGATCCGGGTTCTCGGACTCCAGGAACAGCAGCTGAGCCACCACCAGATTCGCCATGTGATCTTCAACCTGACCGGTCAGGAAGATCACCCGCTCTTTGAGCAGACGGGAATAGATGTCGTAGGAACGCTCCCCTTTCGCCGTCTGCTCGACCACCATAGGGATGAGCGCATTGCGTGGGGATTCAGTCACATCGTTATAGTTCTTGTACATAAGGCATTGTCCCTAAAATAAAATGGCCCGAGTGGAGATCACACGAGCCATTATACTTAACAGTTTTGACCTTAAGTCAAATGTTCTTAGGCAGCGGCACCGGACTTGTTGATCACTTCGTCGAAGGCAACTTCTTTCTCGGTCACTTGCGCCTTGGACAGGATCAGGTCGATGGCTTGATCTTCGATGGCCAGGTTACGAACGCCGTTCAGCATCTGCTCGTTCTTCTGGTAGTACTCGATCACTTCCTTCGGATCTTCGTAGGCAGTGGCCATGGACTCGATGATGCTGGTCACACGGGCGTCGTCAGCCTTGATCTCGTTGGTGCGGATGACGTCACCCAGCAGCAGACCGACGCGTACACGACGCTCGGCTTGCGCCTGGAACAGCTCGGCCGGCAGCTCGGGAGCGTTGCCGCCCTGGAAGCCACCGAAACGCTGCAGGGCTTGCTGACGCAGGGTGTCGATTTCCTGGGCAACGGCAGCCTTCGGCAGATCGATCTGGTTGGCTTCAACCAGGCCGTTCAGCACTTGCTCTTTCACGCTGTTTTTCAGGGCTTGAGCCAGTTCGCGCTCCATGTTCTTGCGCACTTCGGCTTTCAGCTCTTCAACGCTGCCGCTCTCGATGCCAAAACGCTTGACGAACTCTTCGGTCAGCTCAGGCAGCACCTGCTCTTCAACCTTGTTCAGCTTGGAGGCGAACTTGGCCGCTTTGCCCTTCAGGGCTTCGGCGTGGTAGTCAGCCGGGAAAGTCACCTCGATGGTGAACTCGTCGCCCGCTTTCTTGCCCAGGATGGCGTCTTCGAAGCCAGGGATCATGCGGCCGGCGCCCAGTTCCAGAGTGAAACCTTCAGCCTTGCCACCGTCGAACTCTTCACCGTCGATGGAACCGACGAAGTCCAGGGTGACACGCATGCCATTGGCGGCAGCGGCATCGACGTCAGACCAGGTAGCGTGCTGCTTGCGCAGGGTGTCGATCATGTTGGCCAGGTCGGCATCCTTGACGGAGGCAACCGGCTTCTCAACCTTGATGCTCTCGAGACCGGCAACTTCAAACTCCGGGTACACTTCGAAAGTGGCGGTGAATTCGAAATCCTGGCCTTCCTTGATCTCTTTCGGATCCATGGTCGGCGCACCGGCCGGGCTCAGTTTGCTCTCGATGATGGCCTTGATGAAGTTGTTCTGCATCATTTCATCGGCAACGCGGGCATGGGCCATGGCGCCGAACATCTTCTTGATGATGGCAACCGGAGCCTTGCCAGGACGGAAACCGTCGATGCGACGAGTCTTGGCCAGGCCATTCAATTCTTTACGCACGGCAGCGTCAACGGTAGCAGCCGGTACAGTGATGGTAAGACGGCGTTCCAGACCTTGGGTTGTCTCTACAGAAACTTGCATTCTTTTACCTCGTTCAACTCAGCACTGTGTGCTGACCCTTTATTACCCCTGGGCAAAGCCCGGAGTCTTCCTGTTTATAAAGACAACGACTGTCTTTGTGATGAGAAAATATGACGCGACATTATAGCGGCGCACATTGGTCGCGTCGAGCCGCACATCCCCCATCCGGGGCACAGACAGCACAATTTGCGCAAGACTGCCTCCTATATGGGGAAGCCTTGCGCCGAGTTCAAGCATCAGGTTCGCAATAATTTGCACTTGCTCACCTTTTTGCACGCCACCCTATGCTTTTTTCATCTCTCGGCGTCGCCGGGAGCGGTGCGCTCAGGGGGTCTGCGACCCAAATTGTCCGCCTTCTCGCATCAGCCATTGCGTCCCTCGGCGCCGCTCGCTATGGTGACTGCCAATTTATGAGTCTGGAGAGACCCACATGTCCTTTTTCCGCTTCTTGTTCAATCTGCTCTGGTTTGTACTGGGGGGCGTCTTTATGGGGCTGGCCTGGTGGCTGGCCGGGCTGCTCTGCTTCGTCTCCCTGATAGGGATCCCTTGGGGGCGAGCCTGTTTCGTCATCGGCACCTTTACCTTCTTCCCGTTTGGCAAGCAGGCGGTCAACCGCAAGACAATGACGGGGCAGAGCGACATAGGCACAGGTGCCCTCGGGATGATTGGCAACATCCTCTGGTTCCTGGTGATCGGAGTCTGGCTGGCCATAGGCCACATCGCCTCGGCCCTGGCCTGCTTCGTGACCATCATCGGCATCCCGTTCGGCATCCAGCACCTCAAGCTGGCCCTGATTGCCCTGGCCCCCATAGGCCAGATGATAGTCACCAACCACGAGGCCGAATCCGGTCGCTATATTCGCTAAACAAGAATGCACCGCCAGGCTATGCCTGGGATGTCAAAAAAGGGCAGACTAGGGTCTGCCCTTTTTCATTGCCCCAGTTCGAGGTCCCCCATGCTGCCCAGCCACTTCTTCGCCAACCTCGCCCGCATGCGGCTCATCTACCGCTGGCCCCTGATGCGCAACATACAGCCGGAGAACATCGCCGAGCACAGCCTGCAGGTCGCCATGGTGGCCCACGCCCTCGGCGTCATCAGCAACCGGCTGTTTGATGGCAAGGTGGATGCCAACCACGCCGCCGTCATGGCCCTCTACCACGACAGCAGCGAGGTGCTGACGGGCGACTTGCCGACCCCCGTCAAATATTTCAACCCCGAGATAGCCCGCGAGTACAAGAAGATTGAGCTCGCCGCCGAACAGCGTCTGCTCGGCATGCTGCCCCCCGAGCTGATGGAAGACTTTCGCCCCCTGCTCGACTCCGGTGCCCAGGACGACGTCCTCGCCCGGTTGGTGAAGGATGCCGACACCCTCTGCGCCTATACCAAGTGTCTGGAGGAACTGAGCGTCGGCAACCGGGAGTTCGAGCCCGCGCGCAAGCGCCTCGAGCAGATGCTGGCCGCCCGCATGAACCCGGCCATGCGCTACTTTATCGATGTGTTCGTGGCGAGCTTCTCGCTGCCGCTGGATGAGCTCAACGCCCACTAGGCCAGTCGAACGACCAGAAGACAGAAGGGCCCGCCGGTCTGCACCGGCGGGCCCTTCTTTTTCAGCATCTTGTCAGGCTTGGCAAACCTGGCTCACGGATCAGTGGCCCAGCTCCCGGGAGGGCACCAGATCGCTGGCCCGCCAGGCGGGATAGAGGGTGGCCAGCAGACTCATCAGGATGGCGGCACTGGTCACAATCACCAGATCCTGCAGGTGCAGCTCGGTCGGCAGGAAGTCGATGAAATAGATGTCCGGGTTCAAGAAGCGATGGCCGATGAGCTTCTCGATAACGCCCAGGATCTGGGTCAGCTTGCTCGAAAGCAGGCCCCCCAGCAGGGCACCGAGCAAGGCGCCCGCCACCCCGTTCACCATGCCCTGGATGACGAAGGTGAGCCGGATCTGGCCCGGGCTAGCCCCCATGGTCTTGAGGATGGCGATCTCGCTGCGCTTCTCGTTCACCGCCATCACCAGGGTGGAGACGATGTTGAAGCAGGCCACCGCCACCACCATCAGCATCACCACGTACATGACGGTGCGCACCATCTGGATGTCCTGATAGAGATACCCCTGGCGACTCATCCAGCTGCTGATGTAGACGTAGTGCGGGAATTTGCGGGCGGCCGCCACAGTGATGGACTGGGCCTTGAGCACGTCGTTCACCTTGAGGCTGAAGCCCTCCACAGCGCTGCCCATGCCGGTGATGGACTGGGCATCGGCCAGGTGCATGAACCCGAGCACGCCGTCGAGCTGGCCGCCTATTTCCAGCAGCCCCACCACGGTCAGGGTCTCCCGCCGGGGATTCTTGATCCCCGTCTCGTCTCCCCCTTGGGGCAGCAGCAGAGTCACGGGGTCACCTATCTTGACCCCCAGCTTGTCGGCTATGGTCTTGCCGAGGATCACCCCGTGCTCGCCCGCCTGCAGTTCACGAAACCCCAGCCCCGTCATGTAGTTGCCCGCATCCGACAGGTTCGCCTCGAGCTCGGGCAGCACGGCACGCACCTGCACCCCCTTGATGGCGGAGCCGTGCTCCAGCAGGCCATCGAGGCGGATGACAGGGGCAGCGGCTTCGATCCCGGGCTGGGCCAGCAGGTAGTCCCTAAGCCTCTGCCAGTCGGGCAGCGGCGCCTCCATGCCGATGAGTTCCCCGTGGGGCACCACCGAGAGCACCCTGTTTTTAAGCTCCCGCTCGAAGCCGTTCATGGCGGAGAGGCCAAGAATGAGGGCCATCACCCCGAGGGCTATGCCAATCAGGGAGGAGGCGGAAATAAAGGCGATAAAGCCGTTGCGACGGCGGGAGCGGCTGTAACGCAGGCCCAGAAAGAGGGGCAGCGGCTTGAACATCAGGCGACCTCCGCCATGATGCCGCTCACCAGGGTCACCCGGCGGTGCAGCTTGGCGGCGAGGCTCAAGTCATGGGTGACCACCACGAAGGCCGTGCCCAGCTCCCGGTTGAGCTCGCAGAGCAGCTCGTACACCGCAGTGGCACTGGCGTGATCCAGGTTGCCGGTGGGCTCGTCCGCCAGCACCAGGCTAGGCTCGTTGACCAGGGCACGGGCGATGGCCACCCGCTGGCGCTCGCCACCGGAGAGCTCGGAAGGCCTGTGATTGAGACGATGGGAGAGCCCCACCCGTCCCAGCATCTTGCTCGCTTTCTCGGTGGCGCTCGCCACCGACTCGCCGGCGATCAGCAGCGGCATGGCGGTGTTCTCCAGCGCGGTGAACTCGGCCAGCAGGTGGTGGAACTGATAGACGAAGCCCAGCTCCTGATTGCGAAAACGGGCCTGGGTCTTGCTGTCCCAGTGGTGGATGTCCTGCCCCTTGAACAACACGGCGCCGCTCGAGGGGTTGTCCAGCGCCCCCATCAGGTGCAGCAGGGTGGTCTTGCCCGAGCCCGAGCTCCCCACCACCGCCAGCATCTCGCCAGGGGCGACGCAGAGATCTATCCCCTTGAGCACCTGGGTCTCCAGATTGCCCTCTTTATAGACATGGTTGAGGGCCTGACAGCGCAGCAGAGGCTCGCAGGACTGGGGTTCATTCATAACAGGGGCTCCACTTATACCAGTGACAACATTGGCACCGGCCACAACGCCGGCACTCGCACCGGAGGTAACAACAGAAGATGATGGATTCACGGCGCTATTCATAACGTAATGCCTCGGCCGGTTTGACCCGGGCCGCACGGGCCGCCGGATAGAGGGTGGCACTGAAGCTCAGCAGCACGGCACCCAGCAAGATGGTCATGACCTGGGCGGGTTCGACGATGACCGGCAGACCGCTGCCCCCCGCCGCCATATAGAGGTTGAGCCCCACCGCATCGAGCAGGGGGTTGAGTCCGAACGACAGGGCCAGCCCCGCCAGACCGCCAAACAGGGCGCCGATGACGCCGCTCGACGCCCCCAACACCATGAAAATCTTGACTATCCCCGCCTCGCTCATGCCCATGGTACGCAGTATGGCGACCTCACCTTCCTTGTCGGTAACCACCATCACCAGGGCGGAGAGGATATTGAAGGTGGCGACCGCGATGATCAGCACCAGCATCAGCCCCATCATGCGTTTCTCCATGGCCACCGCCTGGAAGAGTTCACCTCGCTCCCGGCGCCAATCCTGCCACTCCAGCCCGTCCGGCAGCGCGGTTCTCACCACCTCATCGGCGGCGAAGGGATCGTCGAGCCAGAGGCGGATGCCGCCCACCGTCTCCTCGGGCAGGCGCAGCAGGCGCTGGGCGTCCCCAAGGGCAATCAGCGCCACCTGGCTGTCCACGTCGGCACCGACTCCGAAGATGCCGGAGACGGTGAAGAGCCGCTGGGCCGGCACCCGGCCAAAGGGGGTGAAGCGGGTCCCTTCGGTCAGGATGAGACGCACCTCGTCGCCAATGGAGACCTTGAGGCGGTTGGCCACCCCCTGCCCCAGCACTATGTGGTATTGGCCGCGCTGCAGGCTGTCCAGCCGTCCCCCCAGCATCTGGGCATGGAGGATGTCATCCTTGGGCCAGCGGGCCGGATCTATCCCCTGCACGCTCACCCCGGTGAGCTGGCCCGGGCTTTGCAACATGCCTTCGCTGTCGAGCATGGGGGCCGTGGCCACCACGTGGGGCAGCTTGTCGAGATCGGGCAGGCCTGGCGGATGGGCATCGATGCGCCCCGCCGTATTGGTCACCACCACGTGGGGGATCACCCCGAGAATGCGCCCCTTGAGCTGCCCTTCGAACCCGTTCATCACCGAAATGACCACCATCAGGGCCGCAACCCCGATGGCGATGCCAAAGGTGGAAAACAGGGAGATAAAGGAGACGAAGCGGTTACTGCGTCGCGAGCCTGCATAACGCAGGCCTATGGCCAGCGAGAGTGGCTGAAAAAGTCCAGTCTTCAAGGATATCTACGTTGCCAACAAAATAAGATGCCGGATAATAGGGTCTGTTGACGCCTCAACGCAAGCCGCGTTGCCGCAGCAGATGACGCAGGGGCAGGCGCAATGGCCCATTCTCCTGAGCCTTAAAGGCAGCCCATGGCGCCATGTTTCGCCCAATGCGCAGGCCCCCGCCGCCATGCTGCGCCCCGTCGTGACGGGAGCACCCAAGGGACGGCCGGACATGACGTCTCGCGCCAGGCCGGGGACACCGCCGCGGGGCAAGGTCAACAGCGCCGTTAAAAATCGTCTATGACAACAAGGGATAGCCTCCATGCAGGAACAGTTCTTCAGCGTCACCCATGCCACGCCGGTCAATGTGATCCCCATGCCGGCCGACTTTCACCTGCCGACGCTGGAGGCCCTTGATGCCGAGCTGCCCGAGCCCTTTCGCATCGCCTCCGCCATCACCTCCATCGATCTGGTGAGCAGCCGCCTGCTGCGCAACCAGAACGAGTCCATGCACGATCTGGTGGAGATCATCAATCAGCAGTCCCGCAAGATCGACATGATCATGGGCTTCGTGCTGGCGGCGCAGGATCACCCCGAACATCGCTTCCACACCCTGCGCTTTGGTGCCGGCCAGCTCACCTACCTGCACCCGCGCCAGGGGCACGGCGAGCCGCCGCAACTGCACCAGCTGGTACGACTCAAGATCTTCCTGCGGGAGGAGGCCTCCGCCGTCTACTGCTATGGCGAGGTCAAGCAGCGGGAGCCCGGCGAGCACGGCACCCATGTGGTGCTCGATTATGTGCGGATCCGCGAGGACGACAGGGAGCTGCTGGTGCGTGCCAGCCTGCATGTGCAATCCAAGCAGCTCAAACTGCGTGCCCAAGAGCGTCAGCGCTAATCACAGCCAACGTCAACGTTAAAAGAATCGAACGATGCCAATGAAACTCCCTGCCTTGCCCGCCAAAGCGGGCCAGAAAATAACCCTGGGCCAACTGGTCGGCAGCAGCCTGGCACTGGTCGCCGCCCGCCTCACCCGGGAGGCCAACCGCCCCGTCCTGCTGGTGACCGCCGATACCCCGAGCGCCCTGCGCCTCGAACAGGAGCTCAGCTTCCTGCTGGCCGATCAGGGTTGCCCCGTGCTGATGTTCCCGGACTGGGAAACCCTGCCCTACGACACCTTCTCCCCCCATCAGGACATCATCTCCCAGCGGCTCGAGACCCTCTATACGCTGCCGCAGATGAGCAGCGGCGTGCTGATAGTGCCCATCTCCACCCTGATGCTGCGCACGGCGCCCCAGGCCTATCTCGACAAATACAGCCTGATGGTGACCAGCGGCCAGCGCCTCAACCTGCAACAGCTGCGGGGACGGCTGGCCGAGGCGGGCTATGTGGCGGTGGAGCAGGTGCTGGAGCACGGCGAGTTCGCCGCCCGTGGCTCCCTGCTGGATCTCTTCCCCATGGGCAGCAGCCGCCCCTATCGCATCGACTTCTTCGACGACGAGGTGGACTCCATCCGCCCCTTCGATCCCGAGAGCCAGCGCTCCAGCGAGCCGGTCAAGAGCGTCAGCCTGCTGCCCGCCCGGGAATTTCCCACCGACGAGGCCGCCATCGAGCTGTTTCGCGGTCAGTTCCGCGAGCAGTTCGAGCTGTCGCGGGCGGAGGGATCCGTCTATCAGGAGGTGAGCAAGGGGCGCTGGCCCGCCGGCATCGAATACTATCTGCCGCTCTTCTTCAGCCAGACCGCCAGCCTGTTTGACTACCTGCCAGACAACACCCTGCTGCTCACCGTGGGGGAGATCTACCCGGCGGCCCAGCGCTTCTGGAACGACATAGGCCAGCGCTATGAAGACAGGCGCTGGGACAATACCCGCCCCCTGCTGCCTCCCCAGCAAATTTACCTGCCGGTAGAGCAGCTCTTCGCCGCCCTCGGCCAGTACGGCGCCGTGCGCCTGCAGGAGGCGGCCACCGACGGCGGCGCGGGCCAGCACGACTTGCCCATAGCCCCATTGCCCGACCTGCAGCTCGATCACAGCAAGGAGCAACCCCTGCTGGCCCTCAGCCAGTTCCTGCAAGGCTTTGCCGGCCGCACTCTGTTCGCGGTGGAGTCCGAGGGGCGGCGCGAGGGGCTAGGCGATCTGCTGGCACGAATCAACCTGCAACCCAAGGAGTTCGCCTCCCTCGAGGAGTTCGTCGGGAGCAAGGCGCGTCATGGCCTGCTGGTCAGCCCGCTGGAGCGGGGCTTCCTGCTCGAACCCGCCGGGGCAGAGGCCCTGGCCCTCATCACAGAGACCGAGCTGCTCGGCGGCAAGATCAGAAGCAAGCGGCAGCGGGAGAAGAGCAAGAACCTAAGCTCGGATGCGGTGATCCGCAACCTCGGCGAGCTGACCCAGGGCCAGCCCGTGGTGCATCTGGATCACGGGGTCGGCCGCTATCTCGGGCTCGAGACCCTGGATGCCGGCGGCCTGCCCACCGAGTTCCTCACCCTGGAGTACGCAGGTGGCGACAAGCTGTTCGTGCCGGTCACCAACCTGCACCTTATCAGCCGTTACACGGGTTCGGATAACCCCCCCAGCCACAAGCTAGGCGGCGAGGCCTGGGTCAAGGCGCGGCGCAAGGCGGCGGAGAAGGTGCGCGACGTGGCCGCCGAGCTGCTCGATGTCTATGCCATACGCGCGGCGCGGGCCGGCTTTGCCTTCAAGCACGACAAGGAGAGCTACCGCCAGTTTGCAGCCAGCTTCCCGTTCGAGGAGACAGAGGATCAGCTCAACGCCATCAATGCGGTGCTCGGCGACATGTGCCAGGCCAAGAGCATGGACCGGCTGGTGTGCGGCGACGTGGGCTTTGGCAAGACGGAGGTGGCGATGCGCGCCGCCTTCGTGGCGGTGCACGGCGGCAAGCAGGTGGCCGTGCTGGTGCCCACCACACTGCTGGCCCAGCAGCACTACGACAACTTCCGCGATCGCTTCGCCAACTGGCCGGTGCGGGTGGAGGTGCTGAGCCGCTTCCGCTCCGCCAAGGAGCAGACGGCCGTGCTCAAGGAGCTGGCCGATGGCAAGGTCGACATCATCATAGGCACCCACAAGCTGCTCGGCTCAGACCTCACCTTCAAGGATCTGGGGCTGCTCATCGTCGACGAGGAGCACAGATTCGGGGTGCGCCAGAAGGAGAAGATCAAGGCGCTGCGGGCCGACGTGGACATCCTCACCCTCACCGCCACCCCGATCCCGCGCACCCTCAACATGGCGATGTCCGGCATGCGGGACCTCTCCATCATCGCCACCCCGCCCGCCAAGCGGCTCGCCATCAAGACCTTCGTGCGCCAGCACGAGCCGGCCGTGGTGCGCGAGGCTGTGCTGCGGGAGCTCAAACGGGGCGGTCAGGTCTACTACCTGCACAACGACGTCGAGAGCATAGAGAAGTGCGCGGCTGATCTCGCCGAGCTGGTGCCGGAGGCGCGCATCGGCATCGCCCACGGCCAGATGCGCGAGCGCGATCTTGAGCGCATCATGTCGGACTTCTACCACCAGCGCTTCAACCTGCTGGTGTGCACCACCATCATAGAGACAGGCATAGATGTGCCGAGCGCCAACACCATCATCATGGACAGGGCGGATCACTTGGGGTTGGCCCAATTGCACCAGTTGCGGGGCCGGGTCGGCCGCTCCCACCATCAGGCCTATGCCTACCTGCTCACCCCCCATCCCAAGCTGATGACCAAGGACGCCGCCAAGCGGCTCGAAGCCATCGCCTCCCTTGAAGATCTCGGGGCCGGCTTTGCGCTCGCCACCCACGATCTGGAGATCCGGGGCGCAGGTGAGCTGCTCGGTGACGATCAGAGCGGCCAGATCGAGTCGGTCGGCTTCACCCTCTACATGGAGATGCTGGAGCAGGCGGTGGAGGCCCTCAAACATGGCAAGGAGCCGTCCCTCGAGCAGCTGATGAGCCAGCACACCGAGGTGGAGCTGCGCCTGCCCGCCCTCTTGCCGGACGACTATATCCCTGACGTCAACATGCGCCTCTCCATGTACAAGCGCATCGCCAGCGCCGCCGACGAGCAGGAGCTGCGCGAGCTGAAGGTGGAGCTTATCGATCGCTTTGGCCTGCTGCCGGAGCCGACCAAGACCCTCATGGAGATCGCGGCCTTCCGCCAGCGGGCCACGGCCCTTGGCATTCGCCGGGTGGAGATGAGCGATCGCGGCGGCTATCTGGACTTCACCCAGGAGACCCGCGTCAACCCGACCTATCTGGTAAAACTGCTCTCCAGCCCAGCCACGTATCTATAAAATGGATGGACCTACCCGCTTGCGCTTCCAGGTACCGAACCAGGACAGGGCCATGCGCCTGAAACTGGTGGATGCCCTGCTGACGGATCTCGCCAACAACAGCCTCTAGTGGCAGCGAGTGCCAAACAAAACGGGAGCCATATTGGCTCCCGTTTTTTATCTGCTCATCGCAGGCACGACATCCGGGCATCACCCCTGATTGGCCGGATCTTCGTGGGCGGAGAACTCACGCATAAAGGCCTCGGCCCGCTCCACCATCCTGGTGGAGCCGACGAAGTAGGGGGTACGCTGGTGCAGCGCCGTGGGCTGGATGTCCATGATGCGGCCAAAGCCGTCGGACGCCTTGCCACCGGCCTGCTCCACCAGGAAGGCCATGGGGTTGCACTCATAGAGCAGCCGCAGCTTGCCGTTCGGGGAGTTGGTGCCGGACGGATAGATGTAGATGCCGCCCTTGAGCAGGTTGCGGTGGAAGTCGGAGACCAGGGAGCCGATGTAGCGGGAGGTGTAGGGCCTGTGGGTCGCCTCGTCCCGCTCCTGGCAATATTTCAGGTACTTCTTCACCCCGTCCGGGAACTTGATGTAGTTGCCCTCGTTGATGGAGTAGATCTTGCCCTCCTCCGGGATGCGGATGTTCTCGTGGGAGAGGCAGAAGCAGCCGATGGAAGGGTCGTAGGTGAAGCCGTTGACCCCGAAGCCCGTGGTGTAGACCAGCATGGTGGAGGAGCCATAGACCACGTAACCGGCGGCCACCTGGCGGTTGCCCGGTTGCAGGAAGTCCTCCAGGGTCACCCCGGCGCCCGGCTTGCTGACCCGGCGATAGATGGAGAAGATGGTCCCGACCGAGACGTTGACGTCTATGTTGGAGGAGCCGTCCAGGGGGTCTATCAGCACCACGTACTTGGAGTGGCGGGAGAGCTCGGAATCGAAGGAGACGAAGTCCTCCTCCTCCTCGGACGCCATGCCGCACACCTCGCCACGGGCCTCCAGCGCCGCCTTGAAGCGCTCATTGGCGTAGACGTCCAGCTTCTGCTGCACCTCCCCCTGCACGTTTTCGGCCCCCATGGAGCCGATGATGTCCGCCAGCCCCGCCTTGTTGATCTCCCGGTTCACCACCTTGGCAGCCAGACGAATGGAGCTGAGCAAGGAGGTCAGCTCGCCGGTCGCGGTAGGATAGTCCGCCTGCTTTTTGACGATGAACTCGCCCATGGTGATCATGTTTCGCATTCTTGTTCCTTTAAGATCGTTTCCGTTGGCCGTTGAAAACGTTTGCAAGTGTCGGCAAAAAAAGTGCCGATCCTCGGCAGCGTTGTTTTGTAACCTAATGTAACGCCTGTTTTTTGTTTTTGCAGCGAATTAAGCCGCCGTATAAATCGCCAGAAAACCCCGTCGACAGGGGGCCTAGCGCTGAAAAACGGGCTTCAATCGGCGTCTTTCATCATGTTAATTCGTGACAAGAATGCCATTTCACCCCGCCCCTCCCCATCCGGTTCTCTCCCCCGGCGTCCGCCGGCCCCCCTCTTGAGATCTCGCCCTCAATCCAGCACACTGGCTCGGCTTTGGAAGCAAAAAAACATAAGGATATTCAATGAAAAGGACTCTCATTGCCGGCGCGGTTGCCGCCCTGATCTCCCTCCCCGCCCTGGCGGCCCAGGTGCCCGCAGGCACCAAGTTGCTACCCAGTGCCCAGCAAACCTTCGTGCGCAACATAGGCACAGAACCCGCCTCCATCGACCCCCAGATGGTGGAAGAGAGCGCGGGCAGCGACATCGTCAACGATCTGTTCGAGGGGCTCTACACCCTGGATGGCGACGGCAAGCTGCAGGCGGCCGGCGCCCTTGGTTACGAGCTAGATGACACCGGCACAATCTACACCTTCAAGCTCAGACCCGATGCCAAGTGGTCCAACGGCGAGCCGGTGACGGCGGCGGATTATGTCTATGGCTGGCAACGGGCGGCCGATCCCAAAAACGCCTCCAACTACGCCTGGTTCATCGAGCTGACCGGCGTCGCCAACGCCAGCGAGGTGGTGCAGGGCAAGAAGAGCCCGGATGCCCTGGGGATCAAGGCGCTCGATGATCACACCCTGCAGGTAACCCTCAAGGCCCCTGTCCCCTTCTTCCTCAAGACCCTCTCCCACTACACCACCTTCCCGGCCCCCAGGGCCACCATAGAGAAGTTCGGTCACGAGTGGGTCAAGCCTGGCAACATAGTCTCCAACGGCGCCTTCGCCCTCAAGGAGTGGACTCCGAACGAGCGCCTCATCGCCGAGCGCAATCCCCATTACTGGGACAATGAGCGCACAGTGCTGAACAAGGTGATCTATCTGGAGATCGTCTCCGATACCGCGGCCTACAACCGCTATCGCGCGAGCGAATTGCACTACACCACCTATCCCCTGGAGCAGTATCAACAGATCAAGCGCCAGAGCCCGGACGATCTGGTGAGCGCCCCCATGCTCGCCACCTACTACTACGTGTTCAACACCCAGCGCAAACCCTTCGACGACGTCAGGGTGCGCAAGGCGCTCTCCCTTGCCATCGACAGAGACACCATCACGGAGAAGATCCTGGGACAGGGGCAACTCTCGGCGTTCAGCCTGACCCCGCCGAGCGTGGATGGCTTCGAGCTCAAGCCGCCGGCCAGCGAGCTGATGAGCAAGGAGGCGCGCATCAAACAGGCCAAGGCGCTGCTCGCCGAGGCGGGCTACGGGCCGCAAAATCCGCTGGATGTGGACATCCTCTACAACACCAACGAGGGGCACAAGAAGATAGCGCTGGCCATCTCCTCCATGTGGAAACACAACCTGGGGGTCAAGGCCGAGCTCAACAACATGGAGTGGAAGACCATGGTCTCGGCCCTGAACGAAGGGGATTTCGGGGTCAGTCGCTATTCCTGGAACGGGGACTACAACGATGCCTCCACCTTCCTCGACATCATGACATCCAGCAGCAGCGCCAACAGCGGCAAGTGGTTCAACAAGGCCTATGACGCCCTGCTGGCCAAGGCCCATGACGCCAAGGATCCGGCCGAACGCAACCGGCTCTATCAGCAGGCCGAGGCACTGATCGACGAAGAGGCCCCCATAGCCCCCGTCTACTTCTATGTGAAGTCACGGCTGCTCAAGCCCTTCGTCAAGGGCTACCCCTACCATAACCCGCAAGATCTGGTCTATGCCAAAGACCTCTATCTGACGGCGCAGTAAGCGCCCCCCAGATAGCAAAAGACCGCCTCCAAGGCGGTCTTTTCGTTCAATCTTCCTGGCAGCCGGCCATCGCGAGCCGGGCCCGCCGCCGCACCCTCACAGGTTTGACCAGCAGCTGTGCCAGCAGCACCCCCAGCAGTGTCATGCCGCCGCCGATCAGGTGATAGCTGGTGAGCGTCTCTCCCAGCCAGCTGATGGCCAGGGCTGCCGTCATCACAGGCAACAGGTTCATGAAGATGGCGGTGCGGCTGGCCCCGAGCAGGGCTATCCCCTGCATCCAGAGCCAGGGGGAGAGGGCCGAGGTCGGGATCCCCGCATAGAGGATGAGCCAGAGCGCGCTGCCATCAGGCCACTTGCCGTCCACCAGCAGGTAGAAAGGGGTGAGGAACAGCAGGCTGCAGAGCACCTGGCCGTAGAGCATGGACCAGTTGTCGAGCCCCAGATCCCAGCGCTTGAGCAGCACGCTGTAGAGCGCATAGGTGGCCGCCGACAGCAGCATGTAGACGGATCCGATGTGAATGCCCTGGGTGAACAAGCGGGTTGGATCCCCCTGCCCCAGCAAGATAGCGAGCCCCAGGATGGAGATGACGCCGCCGACGAGGGCGCCCCAGGTGGGGCGCTCGCGCAGCAGCCAGATGCTGAGCAGCACCGTCATCAGCGGGGTCAGCCCCATCATCAGCCCGATCTCGGTGGCCCCCAGGGTCTGGGCCGCGTAGTAGCCGAAGGTCTGGTTCAGCACCATGCCGAGCAGGGCCAGCATGGCCAGCCGGGAGAAACCGGCCCGCAGCTTGTCACGCATGCGCCAGGCTCGCCGCGCGAGGAAGGGGGTCAGCACCAGGGCCGCCACCATCCAGCGCGACCAGGCCAGGGCGGCCGGCGAGAGCACCCCCACCGCCAGCTTGCTGACGATGCCGTTGCCGGCCCAGATGGCCATGCAGGAGAAGGGGAACAGGAAAGCAAGGGGCATCGCTATGTCCAGAGAAAGGGGGCGGATATTTCGCGGGAGTATAGAGAGGCAAACAGGATAAGCAAGCACCCTGATGCGGGACGCGGCAACCTTATTCGAAAATCGATTTGAAGAGGCCTGAGAGGCGTCACAGAGGCCCAGATGCAATCATGCCCGCACTGGGCGGGCATGAGGGGGAGATGACACCATAGATGCGATTCAAGCGGCATCCATGTGCAGCCTCGATATCAGCTCGTTGACTTCGAGCACCGTCTGACGGTGGGGAATATCGGCTTGCAGTGGCATCATCAGCAGGCCCGACTGGAAATCGAAGCGCCCCCTGCCGTGGATGTAGATCCGTCCCTTGAAGAAGGTTTTTACATGCTTTGCCACCATCAGTGGCAGGTACTTCTTGAACACTCTCATCGTTTGCAACCTCTTGCAGTTGTATCCGTATGACAGCAGCTTATGCGAGATAATTCCGTTAAATTTGTATAAAAAACCGGAAAAATCGACTCTCTCTTCCCCAAAAAACCAATCTGTAACTTTTTATTAACTTTTACCGTATTGTATGCGGTCCTTCCAGCCAGAGCAAGGCCCCCTTGCCATCTTGCCACTCGATGCAAGCCAGACCCGAGGTGGCAAACATGGGTGCACCCGCCGCCGGACAGAGGCTCTGCACCAGATACCCGACCAGGGGCAGGTGGCTGACCATCAGGATGTTGTCGTGGGTCGCCGCCAGCGCGGTGAGATAACTCGCCACGAAGGCCGGATCCCCATAGGGGGTGATCTCGCCGCTCTCCTCGACCTTGAGGGCCTCGGGCAGCTCGGCAGAGATAGCCTGCCAGGTCTGTCTGGCACGCAGGTAGTTGCTGTGGATCACCAGGCTCAGGGAGCCGGCCAGCTGAGGGGCCAACCAGCTCGCCATGTGGATGGACTCTTCGATGCCTTGCTCGGTCAGTGGACGCTGTTCATCAGTCTTTGCGTTCATGCCAGCCTGGCCATGACGCATGATGTAGATTTTCATTACAACCTCGCCCAGGGGGCCTGTTTAAATAGCGGGGGGATCTTACCCCGCCATGCAGGGGGAAACAATTGCGCTACCTCTCAGAAAAGGGTTTGCCTCGTGAGATAGCGGGGTCGATAATCATGTTTAAATTCAAATAAATTCACCGCGAGTCACGCCCCAATGAGCCCATATGCCAGTCCCAACGACCATCGGCGGTATCACTATCTGGAGCTGGCAAACCGGCTCAGGGTCTTGCTGATCTGCGATCCCGAGACCGATAAATCGGCCGCCTCCCTGGCCGTCAACACCGGCCACTTTGATGACCCTGTCGATCGCCAGGGCATGGCCCATTTCCTTGAGCATATGCTGTTCCTCGGTACCCGTACTTATCCCAAACCCGGCGAGTACCAGCAGTTCATGAGCCGCCACGGGGGCAGCAACAACGCCTGGACCGGCACCGAGTTCACCAACTTCTTCTTCGATATCGACAACGGCTTCTTCGAAGCGGGGCTGGATCGCTTTTCCCAGTTCTTCATCTGCCCCACCTTCGCCCCCGAGTGGGTCGACAAGGAACGCAACGCGGTCGACTCCGAATACCGCCTCAAGTTGCAGGACGATGTGCGCCGCAGCTATCAGGTGCACAAGGAGACGGTCAACCCGGCCCACCCCTTCTCCAAGTTCTCGGTCGGCAACCTGGATACCCTGGCGGACTTGCCCGGCCGGGATCTGCGCTCCGACCTTATTGCGTTCTACGAAAGCCACTACAGTGCGGATCGCATGGCGCTGGTAATGCTCTCTCCGGCATCCATTGAAACCCAGCTGGCGTGGTGCGACCGCTTCTTCAGCACAATTCCGGATCGCCGCCTGGGCCCCCCCGCCCTCTCGGCGCCCCTCTACCGACTCGATGATCTCGGCATCCGCATCCAGATAGCGCCGGTCAAGGAGACCCGCAAGCTGGCGCTGACCTTCCCGCTGCCGAGCGTGGATGCCCTCTACGACAAGAAGCCCCTCACCTTCCTGAGCCACCTCATCGGCTACGAAGGGGAAGGCAGCCTGCTCTCCCTGCTCAAGGCGAGAGGCTGGGTCAACCAGCTCGCCGCCGGAGGCGGCATCAGCGGCGCCAACTTCAAGGACTTCGGCATCAGCTTCGGCCTCACGCCCCTCGGGCTTGCCCATGTGGACGACATCATCGCCGCCCTGTTCGGCTACCTGAAACTCATCGAACGCCATGGCCTGCAGGCCTGGCGTTATGACGAGAAGCGCAGCGTGCTGGAATCCGCTTTCCGGTTCCAGGAGCGGGGCCGGGCGCTGGACACCGTCTCGGGGCTGGTGCTCAATCTGTTCAGCTATGCCCCGGACGATCTGCTCCACGGCGACTACATGATGCGCGAGTACGATGAGCCCCTGATCCGGCGCTTCCTCGCCAAGCTGACCCCCCACAACCTGCGCGTCACCATACAGGCGCCGGAGGTGAGCACGGATCGCCTGGCCCGCTGGTATCAGACCCCTTACAGCGTCCAGGCCATCACCGAGGCCGAGAAGATCCGCTGGCAGCAGAGCGAGCCGGATCCCGCATTGCACCTGCCCTCCCCCAACCCCTTTATCAGCAACCGCCTCGACGCCAGAACGCCGTCCCTCAGTGCCGACATGCCGGCCTGCCTGGTCGACCCCCCGGCTTTCGCCTCTGGCATCTGCACGAGCACCTGTTTGGGGTGCCCAAGGGGAGCCTCTATATCTCCATCGACAGCGAACATGCGGTCAGAAGCCCGCGCCACATCGCCATGGCCAGGCTGGCGGTGGAGCTGCTCACGGATCACCTCAATGCCCTCACCTACCCGGCAGAACTCGCCGGGCTCGGCTACCAGATCTATGCCCATCAGGGGGGCTTTACCATCAACCTGAGCGGCTTTGCCGACAAGCTGCCGCTGCTGCTCGACATGATCCTCGGCAACCGTACCCTGGGCTATCCGGATCCGGCTCGCTTCAGCGAAATCAAGGAACAGCTCATCCGCAACTGGGAGAACCAGTCCAAGACCAGGCCCATCTCCCAGCTGTTCAACCAGCTCACCAGTTTGCTGCAACCGAACAACCCGCCGTTCGAGCAGTTGCTGCGCCACCTGCGCACCATAGCACTCGACGAAATGCCCGACTTCGTCGCCCGGCTCTTTGCCGAGGTGCACATAGAGACCCTGGTGCACGGCGACTGGACCGCCGCCGAGGCACTCGAACTGGCCGCCCTGCTGGAGCGTCACCTCGGCGTCAGTAGCCAGCCCAGCGCCGAGACCCGCCGCCCCCTCATCTCCATTCAGGACAGAGGCACCCTCATTCGCGAGCAGGGGTGCGATCACGAAGACTCGGCGCTGCTGGTCTATTACCAGTCCCGCACCACCCGGGCGCGGGATCTCGCCTGCTTCACCCTGGCCAACCACATCATGTCCTCCACCTTCTTCCACGAGCTGCGCACTCGCCAGCAGCTGGGTTACGTGGTGGGGGCCGGCAACCTGCCCCTCAATCGCCATCCCGGCCTCATCTTCTATATACAGTCGCCGGTGGCAGGGCCGCAGATCCTGCTGGACGCGGTGGAGGAGTTCATCGATCTCTTCCCGCTGGCCATGCTGGAGTTCACCGAGCAGCAATGGCAGGACAGCAAGGCGGGCCTGCAGGCCCAGCTCAGCGAGCGGGATGCCAACCTGCGCAGCCGCGGCCAGCGGCTCTGGGTCAGCATAGGCAACAAGGATCTGGGCTTCGATCAGCGGGAGCGGGTACGCGAGGAGGTGGGCAGGCTCAGCCGCGCCGATCTGGTGCGCTTTATCACCCAGCTGCGCTCGCGTACCTCGGATCGGCTGATCCTCTGCAGCTATGGCCTGGGCCACGAGCACGACGAGCGGATCACCGGCCAGTTCATCGACGATCCCAAGGCGTTCCGGCTCAATGCCGCCACCTTCGAAGCCTGATCAGGCCTCGATACCCGCCCCACGGCAGATTGCAGGCAATAAAAAGCCGACCCCTGGGGGTCGGCTGGAAAAACCATAATCAATTGCGACCAGAGCCGCCAAAAGTGAACATGAGCGTGAAAATCAGACACTGAGTCGATGAACGGCCGAATGGTTCAAACCAGAGCGTATCGGTCGACACCTGCAGTGATTGAGAAACAGCCTCATCTTAGGCATTCCCCCGATTTGTCACGTTGATCTATGTCAAAGGAGGTAATAAAGAGTCAACCAGCTGCAGCTTTATGGCGAGTTTTATCGCCTTGGCTCACGCTTTTGGTCACCTCTGGACGGCGCACCAGCCGGTAGGCCACCTCATCGAAGTAGGAGAGCTGACCCGACAGCACCCTGGGGTGATCCACCTCGGCGGCGCGCCCCAGCACCTCAACCTGGAAATCGCGCTCGAACAGGGTACGCACCTCCATCTCTCCCACCGAGAACGGCGGCTGACGCTGCTGCTCCGGCTGATATTCCAGAGTCACCAGCAGGATCTGGCCGCCCGCCTCGATAAGCCGGCTCATCAGCTCGGCATACTGGCGGCGCATGGCGGTCGGCAGCGCGATGAGGGCTGCCCTGTCGTAGGCCAGCCGATAGCGGCGGCCAAGTTCGGGGGCGGCGAAAAAATCCCCCTCATAGATGCGCAGGCTGTCGTGCTGATGGCACTGATAAGGCCCCTCGGCACTGTCCGTTTCATTCAGCTTGTTCTCGCTGAAAAAGCTGTTGATGGCGACGGCCGAGAGCTCGAACCCGTCAACCGGATGGCCCTGCCCGCTCAGCCAGAGCATGTCGCGGGACTTGCCGCACAGGGGTACCAGCACGGGCTCGCCCGCTGCTGGGCCGACCACCAGGATTGCAGCCAGCGATTGAAATCCGCCTGATGAAAGCCGATCCGGTTCTCTTCCCAAC
Source organism: Aeromonas ichthyocola (assembly GCF_046087985.1). Classification (NCBI taxonomy): domain Bacteria; kingdom Pseudomonadati; phylum Pseudomonadota; class Gammaproteobacteria; order Aeromonadales; family Aeromonadaceae; genus Aeromonas; species Aeromonas ichthyocola. The sequence goes on along the minus strand of NZ_JBJSWH010000003.1, from coordinate 5,320 downwards.
GCTGATGCCAAAACGCCGCTTCCATCCAGTCACCCCTGTCATGTAAAGATGACTCAATATCACAACTTAGCCCGCTGCACGCAAGCACCAACAAGGCGGCAGCCATAACTTTTACCCAAAAAAGCGGAACAAAACAAAAAAGGGCCCCAAGGCCCCCTTTTGACATCTTTTCGTCATCCACTCCTGCTCTTTTTCGCCTGCTTTGCGCCTGCTACTACCGCGACGGCAGGGCGAGCCGGATCACAGCAAAACTGATCACAGCAAAACTGGCTCGGCGCAGATGACCGCCGCCACCGCAGCAAGCCTTGCCGCAATCTCGGCAAAGTCGGGGCGCGCCGCCACCGCCTCGGCGAGACAGGCATCCACCAGCACATGCAGGGCATCCAGTTTGTCATCACAAGGGACGCAGCGGGCCAGCAGCTCCTCCAGCAGGCAACCAAAGGCCCTGACTTCCAGACGCTCCAGCCCCGGCCCGCTCACGGTCGGCGCTCATAACAGGAGGCGGCGCCGAAATCCCCGAGCAGGGCCGCCCCTGTTCCTCAGAGTGCAAGGAGTGCAGCATATTGTGGGCGTAGAGATCCCCATGCAGGATGCCGCGTCCGTGCAGATGCAGCGCGGCGCTCGCCACCCCCTGCACCATGGCCAGCAGCGCAGCCGGGGTAAAGGGGCATCAGCTTGATAGATGTCGCGAGTGCAGGAGTCCAAGCTCGGCGGCCCCGCCAGGTTGATAAAATCAGGGTCTATCAGCGCCATCACCAGTGCCGGATGCCGGAGGGGTAATCGCCGCCGCCCCTCAACCCCGACCAGATGGGGATGACGCCTGCCGCCAGCGACACCGCCATCTCGCAGCGGGGCAGGCCATCGCTGGTCACGGCCCCCTTGAAGAGCTTGACCGCCACCGCCCGCGGTCCCTCATCGGCGCGCAGCTGGCGCGATGGATGACGCCGGATGCCCCCTGCCCCAGTTGCTCGCCCAGCGTCAACGAATCCCAGGGGATGTCGGCCACGGGCTGCACTGGCCCAGCCGCTGCTCCTGCTTGTCGCTAAAGGGGTTGCCTGCATAGGCCAGCCAGGCGAGGCGCGGCAAACCGAGCAGCCACTCGGGAAACGCCTCCAGCCGGTTGGCGGCGATGCGCAGCAGCTCCAGATGATGGCAGTTGGCAAGGCTTGCCGGCAGCTCGCGCAGGCGGTTGCCAGAGAGCATCAGCTTTTGCAGGGCGGCGCACTGCCCTAGCTCGTCCGGCAGTCGTTCGATAACGTTGTCGGTCAGGATCAACCAGCGCAAGCCTGCAGGCAGGGATGCGGCCGAGACAGTGGCAATCCGGTTGGCCTTGAAGCCCACCATGGTGAGCAACCGGCAGCGCCCCAACACCTCGGGCAACTCGGTAAAGCGGTTCTCGGAGCAGAAGAGGATGCGAAGCTTCTTGAATTCAGCCAACTCGTCAGGAAGCCGGCTCAACTGGTTGCCGGTGAGATCCAGCACCTCCAGCGTCTCTTTGAGGCTCAAAATCTCGGGGGGGAAAACCGTCAGGTTTTCGGCGAGTTTGAGGTGGCGAGCGCCAAGCAGTTCGCCCGCGCGCAGCTGTTCCAGGGTATGCATAACCGTTTCTCAATCTTGTCGTGGCCCTGCCTCGCGGCGCTAAAGCAGACCATATGGTACCGCCGGACATGAGCCCGGCGGTTTTAAAGGAGGGCATTATAGAGAATTGGGATCGAGATCGCCTGTTTTGTTACAGATGGCCGCCAGAGCCATCGGCCTCGTGGTGGACGCCAACCCTGTCGCCTTGATGATCCCCTGCCACAGACTCATCCAACAGAACGGCAAGCTCGGCGGCTATCACTGGGGCGAGACCCGTCAGGGAAGCGGCGAGGTATGAATGGAGAGGGTATTCACCTGATAGCGGTGGCGACGAATACCGCCTTGACCTGGTCTATCTTTCGAAAGCCGTCTTCACCTTTGAAGCCACGTGGGCCGTACTGATGTATCGCACAGCCTACAGAGAGCGAAGCAAGCGAGGTCAATCGCCTGGTTGGCTTTCGCGTTTACCAGCACTCGCACCTTCCATTATTTTCTCAAACCGGAACATCTCATCGTCATCTCCTTTGCCATCAATATGGTGTGAGACCTGATGAGGATCCGGATGGTGCTTGTTGTAGAAATCGACAATTTTGAAACCACATCTATTCACGTAGAAGTGAATATTCCTTTTCTCAAAATATGGCGTCACCGTTTCCCAGACTTTAGTGAGAGGAAACGCGTTTTCAATCGCATGCCAGGCTTTAAGGCCCAAGCCTTTGCTCTGTTGGCTCGTCGCGATGAAAAAGAATGACAGTGAGTTGCGACCGCTCATCTGGTCTATCACTACCACGGCTCCGCCAACACGTTGTTCGGCTGCCATGATCCAGTATGTAACGGCCCCTTTGGTGTGGAATGACTGTTCAATATCTTCGTCAGAAGGAATGGGCTCTTCAAGTGGGTGTCCAAAGTCTGCCTCTGCCGCCACACGAAAAGCATCCTGCAAGGCGACCTTGAACTCGGGAAGGCTGCCAGGATCAGCCTCCAGGAGGCTGATGTTTTCGTTCTCTTCTGATCCTTTCACTTATTTAATCCCCGACAGATATCTCATGAACATTGAACGGCAAAGAAGAGCACCGACCTGGCTTGGAAACGTAATTGAAATACCCATAGCTATGCGGCTCCCATTGCCCAGCCCCCACGTTTGGTTAAGTAGCGGATTTTAGCCAGCCTTAGTGAGGCAGGCGAGCGATTTGAACTCGTTGTTAGGGTAACGCCCCATCTCCCTGCATGTGAGCGGCACCCACTTTCAGATCAGCGGCTGGCGGGCGCTGCTCGAGATCCCGCCAGCCAAAGTGGTGAGCTACGCCCAGGTGGCGAGCGCCATCGGCAACCCCAAGGCCGCCCGCACCGTGGGGCTGGCGGTGGGCGCCAACCCCGTCGCCTTGATGATCCCCTGCCACAGAGTCATCCAGCAAAACGGCAAGCTCGGCGACTATCACTGGGGCGAGACCCGCAAACAGGCGATACACGCCTGGGAAGCGGCGAGGTATGAGTGAACGTGGCCTTTTTCTGCCCGGCCTGATGAGGAAAACAGGAATCTTGGTAGTGAGTCAGCAGACAATCAGGCAGCGTGCGGCGATATAAAGCGGGGAGACCTGAAGAATCGGGGCGCAGATCGCCCCTTTTGTTGCTTTGGCGAAGCATGGCGCTTAGCAACACCACCCCAGGGATTGACGAAACACGTAGGGTGCAATAAGCGAAGCGCATTGCACCGTTTGCAAGGCGGCTTTTGTGCTGATACCAGAAGCCATATTAGCGGTGCAATTTCATTGCCCCCTACGGTACGTCGGCTTAATCAAGTGTTAGAGCGTGTGCCTCAATCCTGAGGCTTGAAGCCTGATAACCAAGATTCATAGTCTTCCCTTGGTGGCATGAGCCCAGATTGGCGTGGACCGGAGAAATCTATAGCGTTGGCTTTTGGGGCTTCACGTCGAATCTGGAGCAGCTTTTCGCGCATGCGCGACGCGTGAGCCTGAAGCTCCTCGGCGAGCTCTGTACTGAAAAAGGCGACATCATCAGTGTTCTGAGAAACAGCGACCATAGTGTCGTGATACATGGCATTCGTATTTCCGTCCGGCCGCTTCAATCCGAAGTAGTCGAGGCAGAGAATCTGGGATGAAAGATTTGCTTTGTGAAAAGCATCGATCATCTCTGACCGGGTGTTGAGAGCATGCGTGAGATCGGTAATTGATTGCTCGACCATCGAGACCAGCGCTAGTGCCCGCCCAGGCATGAGTTGGGCAGAAAACGTCAAGTTCTTGAGTGTTTCGATTGGAAGAGTCAGCGGAGTGATCTTCGTTAGTTGAATTTGGAAGCTGATAGGCTGCACAGGTGCAACATCTACCAAGTTGCTCTGTAAGGCTTCGGCAACCTCACGGTCTTTAAAATATTGGTCAGAGAGTGGCTTTATTTGCTGCTTCTTTACCGAAAGAGCTTGATTAGCGATTGTCGATGCTAAAACGACTATAGCATTTGCCTGTCGTAATGCTTCAAGGAGCTCTTTGGCCCTAGCCGATCGTTCCGCAAGTTTTTGCGCACCCCAAACGCCGAGTCCAGCGCCAGCTAGCGCGGATAAAAACGCGCTTATAAAGGACGAATTAAGGAAGCTCACAATGCTTTCCCATACAACGTGCATTGAGTTCGGTAAGTCGAGATAGAGCATATTGTTTGTTCTAACAGTTATTGTGTAGAAGGCTGTGTAAATCAGAGAGTAGAGTCATCTGCATAACTCGCCTCATCTTCAAAATTTCTTTTAAAAAACATAATCTTACCATGCCACCGCTGGCATTTTCACCTATTTCTATAACTATTTACCTTAGCCATACAATTTTCACTTTATAAAAAACAATGAATGAATTACTAAGCTAGTGCCATTGAATGACACCCTCTGATCTGCTGAATGCCTATGATTTTTCTCTGGTCCAGCCCGTTACTGGCGCAAAAAAGTATTGCTGAACAAACAGTTTCACCATCTAGGACGATAAAAAAGAGGCATATGCTAATTTGAAAAAGCAAAATTAATTAAATGATATTAGTGGATCTTGCTTGGCAATTCTATCAATACGTTGGCGACGTTAGGGCATGGATACAGAAAGACGCCCTCGGGCGTCTTTCTTATTGCTGGGTGTTGAGGCAAACCGGTTGAAGGCTATGCCCTCCCCGCCTTGCCCCACTACCGGATCAGATCGGGGTGATGGAGGTGATATGGGCCGACCCATCCAGAGACTGGAAGATCTGCACCACGGCTTCCCCGTGGATGGGGTTGGGCAGCGGCACAGTGCTCTTGCATTTAAAGCGGTAGTTAGTGCCGGCGACGACCTGGGTGGAGACTTCAAAGGGTGTGTACTGCACCCCGACAAATCCTTCCAACGCCTGGTTGAATACCGCCTGATCCTTGGCGCTCAGCTTGTGGTAGGCAGTCCATCCACCCAGCAGCACTGCTTGTTCTGACATAACAAACCCTCCGTGATCTCTTGTCCCTACTCGTTTGGCTGTTCGGGTTCCGCCCCGTTGATTCAAGTGGTGTCCGGACTCCACCGGGGTGTCATCACTGCCGTTTGGCGTGATGACGATGGGCAGTTTGTACAGCTGTCAGCTCGTGAGTCACCCCTCCCCCTTGCCATGAGCGCCTGATGACAATGGTCTCAATTGGCATGAGAGAGCCTAGTGCGGGATGGTGAAAATGCCCCTGTCACATATGACAGGGGCAAAGCGGTGAAAAAGCTGCTCGGAAAACGAAGAT
>NZ_JBJSWH010000002.1:0-873631 GCF_046087985.1 Aeromonas ichthyocola | reverse complement strand
CCCAAAAAACCGGCCCCTTTTCTGCACAGAATGTGATGACTCTACCTTTCTTGTGATGCCCGCTCTGCTTTAATTCGTCTGCCCAGGTTCTATGGGCCAAGGAATCACAATAATTTAAGGAATAGACCCATGTTCAAAAGAACAGTAACGATGATGCTGGCGGCGGGAACCCTGGTATTAGGCGGTTGCGCATCCAATGGCGGTGCAGAGCAGGCGGCAGACAACAGCGACTTCGATGGCAAATCCATCTACCTGCGCGGGGAGATGAACGACTGGATGGCGACCGATGAGAGCAAGGTGGTCAAGGTGGCCGACAAGCTCTACATGGCCAAGGGCACCCTCAAGAAAGAGTGGGCTCCCTACAAGTTCAAGTTCGCCGATACCGGCTGGAGCTGTGGCACCAACTTCGGCTACAAGAGCCCGAGTGACGGTGTCGTCGTGCTGGGCGGAGAACCTGTGCCGGTCAACCCCTGCTCCAAGTATGAGGACATGAAATTCTCGCCGGATGAAGACGGCGTCTACGAGTTCTATCTGAATATGGCGGGTGAGACGCCGAGCGTGTACGTCAAAAAAACCTGAGATCCCCTCTCCCGTTAAATTCATCGGGAAATGAACCGGTTAAATGCCCTGGCCCAAATATCTGCTGGCCGGGGCATTTTTTAGGATAGAATCTGCGCCCCGTGAGAGAGATACTATATATAGTGTTATCTGATTGATATGAAACCTATTGGTTGTGTTTTTGACTCTGTCATGACGTTGTTGTATTCACATAAGGTGGCTTGAAAATGGCTAAATCCAACCCTGTGCTGGAGAGTGGAACCGGCTCTGCCCTCATCCCCATGCAGGAAACCTCCCTCGAGATCTGGGACAGCAAGTATCGCCTCAAGAGCAAGGATGGGGCGCCTATCGACGGCACCATAGACGAGACTTATCAGCGGGTCGCCCGTGCGCTGGCGGCGCAGGAGAGCGAGCCTGATGCCTGGTATGAGCCCTTCCTGTGGGCGCTGCGCAATGGAGCCATTCCGGCGGGCCGCATCACGTCCAATGCTGGGGCCTTCGAGCACAAACCGGCCACCTCGACCATCAACTGCACTGTCTCCGGTACCATCGAAGATTCGATGGATGACATTCTCGGCAAGGTGCACGAGGCCGGTTTGACCCTGAAAGCGGGCTGCGGCATCGGCTATGACTTCTCGACCCTGCGTCCGCGCGGCGCCTTCGTCTCCGGTGCCGGGGCCTATACCTCGGGCCCGCTCTCCTTCATGGATATCTACGACAAGATGTGTTTCACCGTCTCGTCGGCGGGCGGTCGCCGTGGCGCCCAGATGGGCACCATGGATATCCGGCATCCCGACGTGATCGAGTTCATCCAGGCCAAGCGGGAAGATGGTCGCCTGCGCCAGTTCAACCTCTCTCTGCTGATCACCGAAGAGTTCGTCAAGGCGGTGAAGGAAGATGCTCCCTGGCGACTCATCTTCCCCTACACCGCCAAAGAGGTGGAGCAGGATGGCATTGCGCTGGACGATCCCGAGCAGGTGCTCTGGGCCGACTGGCCGAACAAGGAAGGGGTGGTGATCAACGCGCTGGGCCAGGTGGCCTGCAAGGTCTACAAGACCCTGCCCGCGCGCAAGCTGTGGAACGTCATCATGACCTCCACCTATGACTATGCAGAGCCCGGCTTCATCCTGATCGACAAGGTCAACCAGATGAACAACAACTGGTTCTGCGAGGAGATCCGCGCCACCAACCCCTGTGGCGAGCAGCCCTTGCCCCCCTATGGCGCCTGTCTGCTCGGCTCGGTCAATCTGACCAAGTTTGTGCGCGACCCTTTTACTGAAAAAGCGGCTTTCGATTGGCAGGCATTTCGCAAGGTGGTGGCCATCTTCACTCGCATGCTCGACAACGTGGTGGAGATCAACCAGTTGCCATTACCCAGGCAGCGCGAGGAGATCACCGCCAAGCGCCGTCACGGCATGGGCTTCCTCGGTCTGGGCTCGACCCTCACCATGCTGCAGATAAAATATGGCTCTGCGGCTTCTGTCGCCTTCACCGAGCAGGTCTCCCAGGAGCTGGCCATGACAGGTTGGCAGGAGTCCTTGCGTCTGGCCAAGGAGAAGGGCCCGGCCCCCATCATGGAGCAGGAGTTCGAGGTAACCGGCAAGATGCTGCGGCTTCGTCCGGAAATGGCGGCCGATGGCATCAAGCTGGGTGACAAGGTGAAGGGCAAGGTGTTGCACGCGCGCTACAGCCGCTACATGCAACAGGTGGCCGAGGTGGATCCCGCCCTGGTGGCCGCGCTGGCCGAAACCGGTGGTCGTTTCACCCACCACAGCAGCATAGCGCCGACCGGCACCATATCTCTGTCGCTGGCCAACAACGCCAGCAACGGCATAGAGCCGAGCTTCGCCCATCACTACAGCCGCAACGTCATCAAGGCGGGCAAGAAGAGCAAGGAGAGCGTGGATGTCTACTCCTTCGAGCTGCTGGCATACCGGGAGCTCATCAACGCCGCTGCCATGCCTTACACCGAAGATGATGCCTGCCGTCTGCCGGATTACTTCATCACAGCCGATGACATCAGTCCCGCCCAGCACGTGGACATCCAGGCGGCGGCCCAGCGCTGGATAGATTCGTCCATCTCCAAGACGGCCAACGTACCGACCGACTTCCCGTTCGAGCAGTTCAAGGACATCTACATGTATGCCTCGGACTCCGGGCTCAAGGGCTGCACCACCTTCCGCTTCAACCCCGAGGCCTTCCAGGGGGTACTGGTGAAGGAGAAGGATCTGGAGAACACTCAGTACGAGTTCACTCTGGAGGATGGCTCCGTCATCACGGTGAAGGGGAACGAAGAGATCGAATACGATGGCGAGCTGCACACCGCCGCCAACCTCTATGACGCCTTGAAAGAAGGCTATTACGGCAAATTCTGAGAACAGATTATGGTCAAGAAGATCGACAGGAAAATCGTCGCCTACAAGGTGAAAACCCGGGATGAGCCGCAAGAAGCGCCGGCCCCCGAGGATGACGTGGTGCACATGCACGAGACTGTGCTGCGTCCGGAACGGCTGATGGGCACCACCTACAAGCTGAAGACGCCGGAGCATGTCTCCGAGCACTCGCTGTTCATCACCATCAACGACATCATTCTCAACGAGGGCACAGTCCACGAGACGCGCCGTCCGTTCGAGATCTTCATCAACTCCAAGAGCCTGGAACACTACCAGTGGATAGTGGCGCTGACCCGCATCATCTCCGCGGTGTTTCGCAAGGGCGGGGATGTCACCTTCCTGGTGGAGGAGCTGAGATCCGTGTTCGATCCCAAAGGCGGTTACTGGAACAAGGGCAAGTATGTGCCGTCGCTCATCGCCGAAATTGGCAACGTGATCGAGACCCATCTCACCGAGATAGGCATGCTCAAGGCCACCGGGCTGGATGAGCACCAGCAGGCGTTTCTGGCCGAGAAGCAGGCACAGATGCAGGCCGAACAGGAGGCTGACGCCCAGCAGTCAGGAAGCGGCTTCCCGGCCAGTGCGGCGCTCTGCTACAAGTGCCACACCAAGGCGCTGGTGCAGAAGGATGGCTGCATGACCTGCCTCAACTGCGGCGATTCCAAGTGCGGCTGACGGGCGCTGCTGACAGACAGAAGTGAAAAACGACCGGCCAGAGTGCCGGTCTTTTCATTGCTGCTTTTATGTTCGAACGAGACTGCCTTGCAAGCGATTTGTTGCGCAGCGGTAAAATCGGGCGTAGCGTTGGGGGTAATAAAACTGTCACGGCCGTGTGGTTTCAATGACATCTGAGATTCACACACGTGGCACCTTCAGTGCCAAGGAGGATGCTTATGGACAACACGGACCGAAAGCTGTTTATCCTGGATACCAACGTTCTGCTTCACGAACCCCTCGCCATTTACTCCTTCAAAGAGCACGACGTGCTCATCCCCATGACGGTGCTCGAAGAGCTCGACAACATCAAGGATCGCCAGAAAGACGTCAGCCGTGATGCCAGGGTCGCCATCCGCGCGCTGGAAGATGTGTTTCGCGACGCCAACCCCGAACAGATAGTGCAGGGGGTGGCGCTGGCGGGTGAGGCGAGCGGTCATATCTCCATCTTCAGCGATCACCATCTTCCTCAGGATGCCGAGGTGTTCACCGACAAGGAGGCGGACAACCGCATCATCAACGCGGCCCTCTACCTGCAAAAGCACGAGATGAAACGCCAGGTGGTGCTGGTGACCAAGGACATCAACATGCGCCTCAAGGCCAAGGGGGCGGGCCTTGCCCATGTGGAGGATTATCGCAGCGACCAGCTGATCGACGACATCCGGCTGCTGGCCAAGGGCTTCCAGGTAGTGCCTGGCAGCTTCTGGGAACGGGTGGGCGAGTGCGACAGCGAGACCCATGGTCGCGACACAGTCCACGTGATCGACTCGAACCTGCTGGAGGGGGTGCACGTCAACCAGTACCTGCTGGACGAGGAGAACTTCTTCGCAGCCAGGGTGCTGAGCCACGACGGTAACAAGATCCGCCTGAAAGATCTGGGCCGCGAGCGACTGATGTCACGCAAGGCCTGGGGGGTGCATCCCAAGAACATCTATCAGGGCATGGCCCTGGATGCCCTGCTGGATCCGCACATCGATCTGGTGATCCTGACCGGCCCGGCGGGCTGCGGCAAGACCTTGCTGGCCATGGCGGCGGCCCTGGAGCTGGTGATCGAGAAGGGGATCTACGAGAAGGTCATAGTCACCCGCAACACCCCGGAAATTGCCGAGAGCATCGGCTTCCTGCCCGGCACCGAGGAGGAGAAGATGATGCCCTGGCTGGCGGCGGTGACCGACACCCTGGAGGTGCTGCACAAGCAGGACGAGAACATGAGCGGGTCCCTGAGCTACATCATGGAGAAGGCCAACATCCAGTTCAAATCCGTCAACTTCATGCGCGGGCGCAGCATCCAGAACACCTTCGTGCTGCTGGACGAGTGCCAGAACCTGACCGCCTCCCAGATCAAGACCATCATCACCCGCTGCGGCGAGGGGACCAAGATCGTCTGCTCCGGCAACCTGGCCCAGATCGACTCCAACTACCTGAGCCCGGTGACCTCGGGTCTGACTTACATAGTCGAGCGTTTCAAGGACTTCGACGGCAGTGCCAACATCTTCCTGAACGGTGTGGTGCGCAGCCGACTGGCTTCGTTCGCCGAGGAAAATCTCTGATTTAACGCAATCTCTGCATGAGAAAGGGGAAGCCAGCAGGCTTCCCCTTTTTTGATCCCGTTACCGTCATTACCCTTGTGTACGGCCAAGGTAGCGCAGCAGCCCGGGGTGCTCGCTGTCTTGCAGTATGTCGGGTCTGCCCTGCAGGGCGATGCGGCCCTCGTCGACGAAGAGCACCTGATCGGCGATGAGCTGGGCATCCTCAGGGTTGTGGGACACCATGAGCACTGTGATCCCCTGCTCGCAGGCGAGGCGGGCCACTTCCGCCAGCATCTCCCGGCGCAGGGCGGGATCCAGGGCCGAGAAGGGCTCATCCAGCAGCAGCAGGGGCTTGCCCCGCACCAGAGCGCGGGCCAGCCCCACCCGCTGTTGCTGGCCACCGGAGAGCTGCTCCGGCAGGCGGCTCAGCATGTCGCCAAGACCGACCCGCTTTGCGCCCTGTTTCACCTGCTCGCGCTGGGCCGGGCTCAGGCGCAGGCCCGGGTGCAGGCCGATGGCGATGTTGTCGAACACCGAGAGGTGCAGGAAGAGGTTGTGATCCTGAAACAGGGTGGTCACCGGCCGCTCGGCGGGGCCGAGCGGCAGCAGATCGACGCCATCGAAACTGAGACGGCCGGACTCCACCGGCACGAAGCCGGCGATCATCCCGAGCAGGGTGGACTTGCCGGCGCCGCTTGGCCCTATCAAGGCGGTGATCTCCCCCCTGGGCAGGGTGGCGCTGAAGCTGACGCGCCAATCCGGGTAGCTGGTGACCAGCTCATCGATGTTCAGCATTTTTTCCTCTCAAAGAGTCCGTTCGACCAGCCAGAACAGCCGCAGAAACGGTAGCGCAGGGTTTGTACCTCAATGCTCGCCATTTTTTCCTCCAAGACCTCGCTCAACCAGCCAGAACAGGGAGAAACAGAGCGTGAGCAGCAGCAGGGCGGTGGCCGCCGCGTCGGTCAGCCGGTAGCTGCCGAGCTGTTGATAGAGCAGCCAGGGCAGGGTGGTGAGGGCCTGGCTGCCAAACATGGCGATGGCGCCGAGATCCCCGAGGGACAATATCATGGAGAGCGCCATGGCCAGCGCCAGCGGGCGGCGCAGCAGGGGCCACTCCACCAGCCGCAGGCGATGCAGACCGCGCACCCCCAGGCTGTCCGCCAGCCGGTCGTATTGACGCACCACCAGCTGCATGGGGGCGCTGAGGGTGCGCAGCACATAGGGCAGCGCCATCAGGGCGTTGACCAGTACCACCAGCCAGGGGCCCAGGGCAAAGACGTCGGCAAAGGGCATGAACATGATGAAGAGCCCTGTACTCAGCACCACAGCCGGGATCATCAGGATCATGGAGCCGCTGGCCTCCCACAGGGCGGCGGCCCGCCGCTTGCGCCCGCGCACCCTCAGGTGGCGGCTGGTGAGCAGCAGACCGGCGCCGAGCAGGGTCGCCAGCGATCCGGCAGCCAGGGCGATGGCCAGGGATTGACCGCCCGCCTGCCACAGTCCGGGGGATGCCAGCGCCGTCAGCAGGCCGGGGTTGAAACCGGCCACGACTATGGCCAGCAGGGGCGGCAGGAAGATGGCGAGCCCGGTGCAGAGCGCCACGGCATCCACCAGGGCTGTCCCCGGCTGATGGCGATCCGGCCGCAGGCAGGGGCGGCGGCTGGTGAGGCGGCTTGCAGGGGGGGTCTGCAGCCTGTGTTGCAGCAGGAGCAGGGCGACGGTCAGCAGCAGCTGTACCAGCGCCAGGCCGCCCGCGGTGGCGAGATCGAAATCAAAGCGCAGTGCCTGATAGACGGCGACTTCCAGGGTGGTGGACTTGGGGCCGCCGCCCAGCGCCAGCACTGTGGTGAAGCTGGTGAAGCAGAGCATGAAGATGAGGCTGGCGAGCCCCGGCAGTATGCCGCGGATGAGCGGCCACTCCAGCAGCAGGAAGATGTGGGATGAGCGCATGCCGAGCTGGCTGGCGAGGCGCCAGGAGGTCTCAGGGACGCTCTCTATGCTCTGCAGCATGAGGCGCGCCGCCAGCGGCATGTTGAAGAACACATGGGCCAGCAGTATGCCGAACAGGCCGTAGAGGTAGTTGCCAGGATCCAGCCCCAGGCCGCGCAGCAGCTGTGGCAACCAGCCCTGGCGGCCGTGCACCGCGACCATGCCGAAGATGGCGATGATGACGGGCAGCACCAGGGAGAGGCCGAACAATTTCAGCAGCAAGGCCCTGCCAGGGAAGCGGCGCCGCGCCAGGGCACGGGCCACCGGAATGGCAAGCCCCAGGCTCAGCAGGGTGGAGAGCAGGGCCTGCCCCAGGCTGAAGCCCAGCACATGGCGCAGATAGGGATCGGCCAGCAGGGTGCGGGGAGACAAGGTGCCCGCCTGCCACAGCAGGGCCGCGAGCGGCCCTAGGGACAACAGCAAGATCAGCAGGGTGGCCGCACTGCCCGGCAGCCACCAGAGGGGACGAGAGCCTGCGTTCACTGGGTGACGGCTTGCAGCCATTCGCGGATCCAGTTCTTGCGATTGGCGGCCACTTCATCGGCGCTGAAGGCGAGCGGCTTGGCGACCGTGATCATCTGCTCGAAGCCCTTGGGCAGCGGCTGGTCGATCACCGGGTACATCCAGTTGCCGGCGGGGATCTCCTGCTGGAAGGCAGGGCTTATCATGAACTGCAGGAACTGGTCCGCCAGCTTGTCCTGGACAGCGCCTTTCAGCTTGGCGGCCACTTCCACCTGACGGTAATGCCCCTCTGCGAAGGCGGCCGCCTGATACTGGGGCTTGTTCTCGGCGATCAGATGATAGGCGGGGGAGGTGGTATAGGAGAGCACCATGTCCGCCTCGCCATCGAGGAACATGCCATAGGCCTCGGACCAGCCCTTGGTGACGGTGACCGTCTTCTTGGCCAGCTGTGCCCAGGCGGCGGGGGCCTGGTCGCCGTAGACGGACTTCATCCACAGCATCAGCCCCTGGCCCGGGGTGGAGGTGCGGGGATCCTGATAGATCACCTTGAGATCGGGCCGTTCCACCAGCTCTTTCAGGCTCTTGGGGGGCTGCTTGAGTTTGTCCTTGTCGTAGACGAAGGCGAAGTAGCCGTAGTCATAGGGGACGAAGGTGTCATCCTGCCAGCCACCCGGCACCTTGAGGGCGTCTAGCCTGGTGTGATGGGGGGCAAACAGGCCGCTCTGCTTGGCCTCGCTGACCAGGGCATCGTCCAGCCCCAGCACCAGGTCTGCCTTGCTGTGCTGGCCTTCCAGCCGCAGCCGGTTGAGGATGGCGACGCCGTCTTCCAGGGCAACCAGGTTGAGGGTACAGCCGCACTCCTTCTCGAAGGCCTGCTTGATCTTGGGACCCGGGCCCCATTCGGCTGCAAACGAATCGTAGGTGTAGACGGTGAGGGTGTCGGCGGCAAATGCCTGGGCAGAGAGCAGGCCGGTCGCGAGCAGCAGCAGGGTCTTCATCAATGGCACTCCTGTGGGTACTGAGGTGCCATGGGCAGCGGTCTGCTCATCAATGGCACGTCTCCTGTGGTGAGGGCCAGCGGATGAGGGCACAAAAAACGCGCGCCATGCCTCAAATTCCTCCGCCAGCATTATCTGGATCAGGTTCACGGGTATAATCTCAGCGGTAAACCGCACCCCGTTTGAGCAACGAACCGCATTGTATTGGCCTTCTTTGGGGGAGGCCAGCACTATGTTTCACGGGTCGCGCCGTGCGAGCCACCACCAAGGAGGATGCCCCCAGTGATCACCAGCACCAAGGAAAGACGTGCCTTCCAGCGCATGGTCATCAACGCCCCCGTCACCCTGTTCCAGCGCCAGCAGGTGCTTGAGGGAGTCTGCCGGGATCTCAGCGCCAATGGCATGGGGGTTGAGGTGAATGAGCATGGCTTCGATCTGGCTCACCCCATCAGGGTGAGCCTGGCCACCAGCAGCAACCTGCTGCCCCCCTTCGAAGCCCAGGCCCGCATAGTGCGGGTGCTGGAGGAGGAGGGCGGGCTCTTGCTGGCGCTGGAGTTCCTGCCGCTGACCTGAGCCCGCACACTACCCTGTTCCATCGACCAGCCACCGGCTGGTCGATGCATTTTCGGCCCGGGCCAGCCTTGTCTTCCCGCCCGGGCTGCAGCCCTGGGGGCAGCTCAGTTGCTGGCCAGCACGGGTTGGACGCTCAACTGCTTGCTGTCGACCAGCGTCTTGCTGGTGGGGGCGAGCTGGCCCATGGGCAGCTGGGCGGGGCCGGTCGGTTCCAGCAGCAGATAGCTTTCCCCTTGCCAGCTCAGGGTCGCCTGACCCGGACCGGCCGGCAGTGCCACCCCCAGCAGGGCATGGCCCGGCACGAATACCATGGCCTGCTTCAGCTCGGGAAAGCGCTGGGCCAGCAGGGCCGCCATCAGGGTGACCTTGCTGTCACAATCCCCCCGGTTCTGCTCCAGCACCTGGCGGGGGCTCAGAAAGCCCTTGCCCGAGCGCCCCGACTGGCTGTCGAGCAGCTGATAGGGGATGGCCTGGATGAAGTCGAGCATGTGCGCCACCGTCTTCTGGCGCGCCTCCGTCTCTGTGGCTCCCTCCTGCTTGAGCTGCTCGGCCAGGGGTGCCAGTTCGGCGCGGCTCTCCAGGGCGATGCGCACATGATCCTGCTTGATGGCGGGGGCGCCGTCGGGCGGGGTGAAGGGCTGGAAGTAGTGCTGCTTGAGCCACTCTGCCTCCAGCCTGGCCTGCTCCGGCTTGACCCAGAGGGAGGCTTCCCTGGCCTTGTCGGCGTTGCGGCTCTTGAGGCTGAGGGCGAGGCTGGGGCGGGAGAGGGAGAATTGCACCTCGGGGAACTCAAGGGCAGCCTGCTGCAGCAAGGTCTGCAGCACCTCCTCCTGCATCCTGGCCGGGCGATAGGCGATGAGCGGCGGCAGCTTGCCCGCCTCCAGCCGGTAGCTGAGTTGCTGGGGTTGGCCCTCCCTGTCCTGCCAGCCGACGTTGAGCTGACCGCCGTTGCTGTTGAAGTAGGTCTGCCCGGCACTGGCCGGGAGGGCGAGCAGCATGCCAAGCAGCAGGGAGAGGGTGCGGGTCGTCTTCATCATCCTTTCCTGTCGGTGAGCCCACTGTGCCTGGGCGGGACTGAGAATAAAACAGGGAGCCTGGGCTCCCTGTGGATTCTACTCGTTTTCTTGCCGCTGGCGCGTCACATCCAGCTTGGCTGCCTTGGGTTGTCTCGAAGACGCCGATGCTGGTTTTGAGTGTACTTAGATCCAGCTCGGCTGTTTCGCCTCAAAGGCGCTGATGGCGGCCTCGTGCTGCAGGGTCAGGCCTATGGCATCCAGCCCGTTGAGCAGGCAGTAGCGACGGAATTCGTCGATCTCGAAACCGAAAGTGAGCACACCGGCGCGCACCTGGTTCGCCTCCAGATCCACTTCGATCTGGGTGCCCGGATGGGCCGCGACCAGCTGGAACAGGGCTTCGACCTCTTCTTCTTTCAGGCGTACCGGCACCATGCCGTTGTTGATGGCGTTGCCGTAGAAGATGTCGGCAAAGCTCGGGGCAATGATGGTCTTGAAGCCGTAATCCGCCAGCGCCCAGGGGGCGTGCTCGCGGCTCGAGCCACAGCCGAAGTTCTCCCGGGCCAGCAAGATGCTGGCGCCGGCGAATTGGGGCTGGTTGAGCACGAACTCGGGGTTGGGCTGCTCCCCTGCATCGTCCAGGAAGCGCCAGTCGT
Source organism: Aeromonas ichthyocola (assembly GCF_046087985.1). NCBI lineage: Bacteria > Pseudomonadati > Pseudomonadota > Gammaproteobacteria > Aeromonadales > Aeromonadaceae > Aeromonas > Aeromonas ichthyocola. The sequence continues at coordinate 862,746 of NZ_JBJSWH010000002.1, read as the reverse complement.
GGAACAGGTGCTTGCCAAAGCCGATGCGGTTCACCTTCTGCAGGAACTGCTTGGGAATGATGGCGTCGGTGTCGACGTTGGCACTGTCGAGGGGGACGACGATCCCCTTGTGTTGCTTGAAGCCTGTCATCTTGTTCTCCTCGTAATTACAGCGCACGAATATCGGCAAAGCGACCGGTGACGGCGGCGGCGGCGGCCATGGCCGGGCTTACCAGATGGGTGCGGCCGGCACGGCCCTGGCGCCCTTCGAAGTTGCGGTTGCTGGTGGAGGCGCAGCGCTCCCCCGGTTGCAGCCGGTCGTTGTTCATGGCCAGACACATGGAGCAGCCGGGCAGGCGCCACTCAAAGCCCGCCTCGAGGAAGATCTTGTCCAGCCCCTCGGCCTCGGCCTGGGCTTTCACCTGCTCGGAACCCGGCACCACCAGGGCTTGCACCCCGGCGGCGACCTTGCGGCCACGAGCGATGGCGGCGGCGGCACGCAGATCCTCGATGCGGCTGTTGGTGCACGACCCGATGAACACCTTGTCGATGGCGACATCACAGAGCTTCTGGCCCGGCTGCAAGTCCATGTAGGCGAGCGCCTTGCGGGCGGACTGCTGCTCCATCAGATCGCTGAAGGATTCCGGTGCCGGAATGGGTTCATTGACGGCGATCACCTGGCCCGGGTTGGTGCCCCAGGTCACCTGAGGCGCGATATCGGCGGCGTTGAGCACCACCTCGGCATCGAAGGTGGCATCGGCATCGCTCTTGAGGGTCTGCCAGTAGGCGATGGCCTGCGCCAGTGACTCGCCTGTGGGGGCGAATACCTTGCCCTGGATGTAGTCGATGGTGGTCTGATCCGGGGCTATCATGCCCGCCTTGGCGCCGAGTTCGATGGCCATGTTGCACACCGTCATGCGCCCTTCCATGGAGAGACCCCTGATGGCATCGCCAGCGAACTCCACCACGTAACCTGTACCGCCGGCAGCACCGACCTTGCCTATGATGGCCAGCACTACGTCCTTGGCGCTGATGCCCTCGGCCAGCTTGCCGTTGACCGAGATGCGCATGGTCTTGGCCCGGCCCTGCTTCAGGGTCTGGGTCGCCATCACGTGTTCCACTTCCGAGGTGCCAATGCCAAACGCCAGCGAGCCGAAGGCGCCGTGGGTGGCGGTGTGGGAGTCGCCGCAGACTATGGTTGTGCCGGGCAATGTGATGCCGAGCTCAGGCCCCATCACGTGGACTATGCCCTGGTATTTGTGGTTCAGGTCATAGAGCCGGACCCCGAACTCCTTGCAGTTGGCTGCTAGGGTTTCCATCTGAATTCGGGCCATCTCGCCGGAGGCGGCGATGTCCTTGGTGGTGGTGGAGACGTTGTGATCCATGGTGGCCCAGGTCAGATCCGGGCGGCGCAGCGGGCGCTTCATGGCGCGCAGGCCGTCGAACGCCTGCGGGCTGGTCACTTCATGCACCAGATGGCGGTCGATGTAGATGAGGGGGGTTTCCCCTTCCACTTCCCGGACCACGTGGGCGTCAAACACTTTCTGATAGAGGGTCTTGGACATTGCTCTGTATTCCTTGTTATGTGCTGCGTGGCTCAGATCCGTGCGGCTATCTGGCTGCCCATCTCTGCGGTGCTCTGTACTGGATGCTGTGCGCTACCCTGATGCAGATCAGCGGTGAAGTAACCCTCGGCCAGGGCCTGGGCCACGGCCTGCTCTATGGCCTGGGCGGCGGCTTCCTGGCCCAGGCTGTAGCGCAGCATCAGGGCGGCGGAGAGGATCTGGGCTATGGGGTTCGCAATCCCCTTGCCGGCGATGTCCGGGGCCGAGCCACCGGCCGGTTCGAACAGGCCGAAGCCGGATTCGTTCAGGCTGGCGGAGGGGAGCAGCCCCATGGAGCCGGTGATCATGGCGCACTCGTCGGAGAGGATGTCGCCAAACAGGTTGGAGCAGAGCAGCACGTCGAACTGGGACGGATCCTTGATGAGCTGCATGGTGGCGTTGTCGATGTACATGTGGTTCAGCGCCACGTCCGGGTAGGACTTGGCGACTTGCGTCACCACCTCGCGCCACAGTATGGAGGAGGCGAGCACGTTGGCCTTGTCGATGGAGGTCACTTTGCTGCGGCGCACACGGGCCGATTCGAAGGCAATTTTGGCGATGCGTTCAATCTCGAAGCGGTGATAGACCTCGGTGTCGAATGCCTTCTCGGTGGCACCTTCCCCTTCGCGCCCCTTGGGCTGGCCGAAGTAGATGCCGCCGGTCAGCTCGCGCACGCAGGCGATGTCGAAGCCGCGATCCGATATGTCGGCACGCAGGGGGGAGAACTGCTCCAGACCTGTGTAGATACGGGCCGGACGCAGGTTGCAGAACAGTTTGAAGTGGGCACGCAGGGGCAGCAGGGCGCCGCGCTCCGGCTGATCGTTCGGCGGCAGGTGCTCCCACTTGGGGCCACCGACCGAGCCGAACAGCACGGCATCGGCCGCTTCGCAGCCGGCTATGGTGCTTTGTGGCAGCGGGGTGCCGTGGTTGTCGATGGCGATGCCACCGACATCAAAGCGATCATAGTCGAGGGAGAAGCCGAATTTGGTCTGCACCTTTTCCAGTACCTTGAGGGCCTCTGCCATCACTTCCGGGCCAATGCCGTCCCCCGGCAATACTGCGATCCGATAACTGCTCATACTCTCTCCGTCCTGATGTTGTGTTGAGTTCAATCTGCCCAGTGACCCGATACTGCGATCCTCTACCTGTTCAGACTGTCTCCGTCCTGATGTTGTTATTCCATGCCGTCTGTCTGGCGTTGAGCCAATACTGCTCAGACGGTTTCCGATTTGATGTTGTTATTGCGTTCCATCTGCTCGGCCACCTGATCGGCGCGCCAGATGCTGTTGATGACATGGACCAGGGCCTGGGCCGAGGATTCTATGATGTCGGTGGCCAGCCCCATGCCATGGAATTTGCGACCCTTGTACTCGGCGACTATGTCGACCTGGCCGAGGGCATTCTTGCCTTCACCCTTGCCCTTGAGTTCGTACTTGTCGATGCGGATCTCGTAGCCGGTGATGCGGTTGATGCACTGGTAGACAGCATCCACAGGACCGTTGCCGGTGGCCGCTTCGCAGATCAGATCCTGGCCCACCTTGAGCTTGACCGAGGCGGTGGCGAGCACAGAGCTGCCGCTCTGCACGCCCAGATACTCGAGCTTAAAGTGCTCGGGCTCCTCGTGGATCTGGCTGAAGAAGGCCAGCGCCTCGAGATCGTAATCGAACACCTGCCCCTTCTTGTCGGCCAGAGTGAGGAACTTGCCGTACAGATGGTCCAGGTCGTAGCTGCTCTCGGCGTAACCCATGGACTCCATCCGGTGCTTGATCACGTGGCGGCCGGAGCGGGAGGTCATGTTGAGGTTGTTCTGGGTCAGGCCGATGCTCTCTGGGGTGATGATCTCGTAGGTGTTCTTGGCCTTGAGCACGCCGTCCTGGTGAATGCCGGAGCTGTGGGAGAAGGCGTTGGCCCCGACGATGGCCTTGTTCGGCTGCACCGGCATGTTGCAGAGCTGGCTGACGAGCGTGCTGGTGCGGTGGATCTCGTTGTGGCGGATGTTGGTGTGCACCCCGAGCAGGTCGGCGCGGGTTTTCAGGATCATCGCCACCTCTTCCAGGGAGCAGTTGCCCGCCCGCTCGCCGATGCCGTTGATGGTGCACTCTATCTGGCGTGCCCCCATCTGCACGGCACTGATGGAGTTCGCCACCGAGAGACCGAGATCGTCGTGGCAGTGCACCGAGATGATGGCCTTATCGATGTTGGGCACCCGGTTGAACAGGGTCTGGATGATGCCGGAAAATTCGGTCGGTACCGTGTAGCCCACAGTGTCCGGGATGTTGATGGTGCGGGCGCCTGCCTTGATGGCGGCCTCCACCATGCGGCAGAGATTATCGATCGGCGTGCGGCCCGCATCCTCGCAGGAGAACTCTACGTCGTCTGTGTAGCGCAGGGCATGCTTGATGGCGCCGACCCCCATCTCCAGCACGTCTTCGAAGCTTTTCTTCAGCTTGCTCTCGACGTGGATGGAGGAGGTGGAGATAAAGGTATGGATGCGAAAGGCCTCGGCGACCCGCAAGGCTTCGCCTGCGGCATCGATATCCTTGGGCAGGGCGCGGGCGAGGGCACAGACCCGGCTGTTCTTGATGTGACGGGCTATGGTCTGCACCGATTGAAAATCACCGGGGGAAGAGACGGGGAAGCCCACTTCCATGATGTCGACACCGAGTCGTTCCAGCGCCTGGGCAATCTGCAGCTTCTCCTTGACCGTCAAGCTGGCCGACAGCGCCTGCTCGCCATCACGCAAGGTGGTATCGAATATGATGACTCGATCTGACATGTGACTTCCCTCTTCCTAAGTTCGGTGCGTGCATCCTGCATTGGCATAAAAAAACCCGTGCGGGGTGCACGGGTTTTTGTAAATTCCGGCTATGCCTTAGCCCGGCTACAAGGATCCCGCGCGAGGAGTCGCGATTAGGGGGAGCAGTAGTAGCGGAGCGGCAATATGCATGATGACTCAATCCTTCCAGTCGATAACGCTACTACCAATATCGAGATTTTTATGCTGTGTCAACTCGAAAGGACAGGTTCAATTCACTGTGTTATTTAATCGGATTGTAAAGGAGTGCAAATTTCCTTGTCCCATATTCGGTTCATGCCTGATTATCTGGTCGTTCCTGCTGTACTCGATCACCCGCACAATCAGATCGACTTATCAGCCCTTGCTGAATTATCTGAGGTATTCCATGGAAAAGCGCAGACCTGGCCGTCCGGTCGGACGTTCCGACATTCGTGACAAGCTGCTCGCCGCCGCACGCGAACGTTTTCTCAACACCCCCTACAGCAAGGTGACGACCCGTGAGATCGCCGAGCTGGCCGGCTCCAATCTGGCGATGATCCACTACTACTTCGGCAGCAAAGAGGGTCTCTACAAGGCGGTGCTGGGGGATGTGGCCGAGCCGCTGGATCAGGCCTGGCATGACGAGAGCAGCAATCGCAGCCTGACCGATCTGCTCAATACCTACTATCAGGTGATGGCGCCGAACAGCGAGCTGACTTCCGCCATCTCCAGCGCATTATCAACCGAAAAAAGCCCGGGGCGGGATTTTGTATTGAATCGTCTGCTGGAGCGTCAACTGCCCCAGTTCGATGCCCTGCTCGAATCCATGCGCTCCAATGGTCAGCTGGGTGACAACCTGGATCCCGAGATGCTGAAGATCTCCTTCCTCAGCATGATGTGGCAGCCCTTCGTGATGAAGGATCTCTACGAGCAGGTGTTCGGCCTGACGGTGGACGAGAGCTTCATGAGCCGGTTGGCGGCCCACAACTGCCAGTTGATGGAGAACGGGCTGCGCGGTTCCCTGAACTGAGTCTTCCCGGGTAATAGCTGAAAAAGGGCCGCATGGCCCTTTTTTGCATGGTTCATGTCACAAATCTGTTATCTCTCCTTCAACCAAGTGTCACTGCGCCGCCCTAGTCTGCATTCAAGACTCAAGGGAAGGGGGCGTGATGAACAAGATCCAGCAATGGGACCTGCGGGTGTGCCGTGTCTGTCTGCTCCATCCCTACAACCGGCCACAGGCCAGGATCAGCCGGGTCATTTCCCGTACCGGTGACGGTCCCCTTTACGCCGTGCTGGCCGCCCTGCTCTGGTGGCAGGGGGAGGCGCAGCGGGAAGTGGTACAAGTCGCCCTGCTGGCCTTTGCCGCCGAGCTGCCGCTCTATCTGCTGCTCAAGAATGCCCTCAGGCGCCAGCGCCCCGTGGGCTTGCCGGTCTTCATCACCCCCTCCGATCGCTACAGCCTGCCCTCCGGCCATACCGCCGCCGCCTTCCTGATGGCCACCGTGCTGGCGGCCAGCTTCCCGCTCTGGGCACCGCTGCTGTTTCTCTGGGCCATCCTGGTCCGGGGCGTCACGGCTGCTGCTCGGGGTGCACTATCTGAGCGATCTGGTGGCTGGCGCCCTGCTCGGGGGCGGCTGCGCCCTCTGGGCCCTTAACTGGAGCCAGGGATGAGGATACTGTTTGGAGTACAGGGAACCGGCAACGGTCATATCAGCCGCAGCAGGACTCTGGCCCGTGCCCTGAAGAGCAGGGGGATAGAGGTCGACTACCTGTTCAGCGGGCGCGCCGCCGACGGCTACTTCGAGATGGGGGAGTTCGGGGACTATCGCACCTTCCCCGGCATTAGTTTCGTCAGCCATCAGGGCCGCATCTCGGGCTGGCGCACCCTCAAGGGACTCTCTCCCCTTCGCTTCTGGCAGGACATGCGGGCCCTCGACTGCCGGGATTACGATCTGGTGATCAGCGATTTTGAGCCACTCAGTGCCCATGCCGCCCGGCGCTGGCAAAAACCCAGTCTGACCATCAGCCATCAGGCCAGCTTCGACTGGCCCATTCCGCGCTGGGGGGAGAGTGGTTTCAACCGCCAGCTGATGCGCCACTTCGCCCCGGTGCGCCGCTCTCTGGGGCTGCACTGGTTTCACTTCGGTCAGCCGCTGCTGCCCCCCATCATAGATCCCATGGCCCCGGCCCCGGACAACCAGCAGATCCTGGTCTATCTGCCATTCGAGCAGATAGACCAGATAGCTGCGCTGCTGTCGCGCTTCAACCAGCAGCGCTTCGTCTGCTTTCACCCCGGCCTTCGCAAGGCCAGTCAATGGCGCAACATCCGCTTCGAGCCTGCGGCCCGGGAGGGGTTCAAGCTGGCGCTGGCCGGTTGCCGGGGGGTCATCAGCAATGCGGGGTTTGAACTTGCCTCGGAGGCGCTCTCGCTGGGCAAGAAGCTGCTGGTCAAGCCGCTGGGCGGCCAGTTCGAGCAGCTGACCAACGGCAGGACCCTGGAGTTGATGGGGCTGGCCCAGTTGATGGAGACGCTGGATGCCAATGCGTTGAGAACCTGGCTCGAGGCGCCGTCACCCGGGCGGATCCGCTACCCCGATGTGGCGGGGGAGCTGGCCGACTGGCTGCTGGCTGGTGCCAAGGAGGAGCTGGCCTCTCTCTCCCGCCGCCTGTGGGCCAGGACCCTCTTCCCGGAGGAGGTGTGCGATCGCCTCAGCGAACTGGCGGGCAACCCGGCATTGGCCCGTCCCTGGTTATCGCAACTCAGCGCCTTTGACTAGACTGAGTTGATCCCATCAAGGAGAGGACGGACAACATGCGCTTTACCAATGAAAACGGCGACACCATGACACTGGCAGACAATCTCACCCTGCATGAGCTGCTCGACATGGGGGTCAGCATCTCGGTCTGTGAAGAGGCTGATCCGGATCAGCAGATCTGGCTGGTGGAGCCGGAAGACGAGCACTGAGACGGGATGGTTTTGACGGCCCGCCCTCTGGGGTGGGCCATTTATTTCTATCCCTGCCCAGATTGGCAGCATGATCCGCTAGTTTCCCCCCCATACTCCCCGCTTTGTTTCCGGTCTGGTGACCAAGTCACTGAATGTTAATAGCTGTTTGAAATTTATGACTGTTATGGTCAGACAAAGCCGTGGACAAGCGTTCACAAGCGGGTTAAGTTGGTTTTTCACCCGCTTTTCGGGTGAATGATGGAAAAAACCTATTTTTCTACTATCGACGGCTCCGAACTCGCCTGGTCTGGATGCAGACAACAACAAGAGACGGATCGGCGCTGCCGGGAAGCAGCGGACTGTCGGTAGCTTTCGCTTAACGGAGCAAAGCCTGGAGGGCTTTATCATGGAGATGTTATCAGGCGCCCAGATGGTGGTTAGAGCGCTGGAAGATCAGGGAGTTGAGCATGTTTTCGGCTACCCTGGTGGCTCAGTGCTCGACATCTATGACGCTCTCTTCGAAAACGGCAAGATGGAGCATGTCCTGGTGCGGCACGAGCAGGCCGCGGTGCACATGGCGGACGGTTACGCCCGCTCCACCGGCAAGGTGGGCACTGTGCTGGTGACCTCGGGTCCCGGCGCCACCAACTGCATCACCGGCATCGCCACCGCCTACATGGACTCGATCCCCCTGGTGATCCTGTCCGGTCAGGTGCCGACCAGCATGATTGGGGAGGACGCGTTCCAGGAGACCGACATGATCGGCATCTCCCGCCCTGTGGTGAAGCACAGCTTCCTGTGCAAGAAGGCCAGCGAGATTCCCGACGCCATCAAGAAGGCCTACTACATTGCCGCCAGTGGCCGCCCGGGGCCCGTGGTGGTGGACTTGCCCAAGGACGTGCAGAACCCGAAAGAGAAATTCCCCTACCAGTATCCCGAGTCCGTTTCCCTGCGTTCCTACAATCCGACCAAGGCCGGACACAAGGGCCAGATCAAGCGGGCCGCCAAGCTGCTGACCGAGGCGAGCCGCCCCGTCATGTACGTGGGCGGTGGCGCCATCAACGCCAATGCGGATCACCTGGTGACCAAGCTGGCAGAGCTGTTGAACCTGCCGGTGACCACCACCCTGATGGGACTGGGGGCCTTCAGCGGCATCCATCCGCAATTCATCGGCATGCTGGGGATGCATGGCACCTTCGAAGCAAACAAGAGCATGCACAACGCGGATCTCATCTTCGCCGTGGGTGCCCGCTTCGATGACCGCGTCACCAACAACGTGAGCAAGTTCTGCCCCAACGCCACCATAGTCCACATCGACATAGACCCCACCTCCATCTCCAAGACGGTACAGGCCCATGTGCCCATCGTCGGCTCGGTGGAGACCGTGCTGGAGCAGATGCTGGAAGTGATCCGCGAGTGCGGCTTTGACAACGACAAGCAGGCGCTGGCGGACTGGTGGAGCCAGATCGATCAGTGGCGCTCCCGCAACTGCCTGGCCTACGAGACCCACCCCACCCTGATCAAGCCGCAGCAGGTGATAGAGGCGCTCTACAAGGTGACCAAGGGGGAGGCCTTCGTCGCCTCCGACGTGGGTCAGCACCAGATGTTCGCCGCCCTCTACTATCCGTTTGCCAAGCCACGCCAGTGGATCAACTCCGGGGGCCTCGGCACCATGGGCTTTGGCATTCCGGCCGCCATGGGGGCCCAGTTTGCCAATCCGGATGCCGTGGTCTGCTGCGTCACCGGTGACGGCTCGGTACAGATGAACATTCAGGAGCTTTCCACCTGCATGCAGTACGGGGTGCCCATCAAGATCATCTCCATCAACAACCGTGCGCTGGGCATGGTCAAGCAGTGGCAGAAGATGTTCTACGGCGGCCGTCACAGCCACTCCTACATGGAATCCCTGCCCGATTTCGTCAAGCTGGCAGAGGCCTATGGCCACGTCGGCATCGCGGTGAGCGATCCGGCCGAGCTGGAGAGCGCCATGGAGAAGGCCTTCGCCATGAAGGATCGGCTGGTGTTCATGGATATCTCGGTCGACCCGGATGAGCATGTCTATCCGATGCAGATCAAGTTTGGTGCCATGGACGAGATGTGGCTGAGCAAGACGGAGAGAACCTGATGAGGCATATCATTTCAGTACTGCTGGAGAACGAATCCGGCGCCCTGAGTCGCGTGGTAGGTCTCTTCTCCCAGCGCGGCTACAACATCGAGACCCTGACGGTGGCCCCCACCGAGGATCCCACTCTGTCCCGCATGACAATCGTCACCATGGGTGACGAGCGGGTGCTGGAGCAGATCCAGAAGCAGCTGCACAAGCTGGTGGACGTGCTCAAGGTGTGTGACCTGAGCGAAGGGGAACACATAGAGCGGGAGATCGCCCTGGTCAAGGCACGCGCCGCCGGTGGTGCCCGCGACGAGCTGAAACGGCTGGCGGACATCTTCCGTGGCCAGATCGTCGATGTCACCCCGGAGCAGTACACGGTGCAGCTCGTCGGGACGAGTGAGAAGCTGGACGCCTTCATCAAGACTGCCGCCCAGACCAACGAGATCATCGAAGTGGTGCGCTCGGGTGTCTGCGGCATCTCCCGGGCCGACAAGTCCCTGCGTCCCTGATGCGGTCGGACGTGGAAATGGCTGTTCAAGGGCTCTTCGGAGCCCTTTTTCATGGACGCAGGGGAAGGAGGGCGCTAGCTGGCGCTGTCATTTTCTTTCAAATGATCGGTAAACTATCCACAAAAGCTGTGGAAAACTCTGTAGATTAGCGGTGTGTCTGGCGTTAGTTAGCTGATCTTAAAGGGATATTCTGATTTGATCCTGACTGGATCGCAATTGTGCAATCCCCCTGCGCAGGTGTGAGTGTTTGCTTATCGCCGGCCCCTTGCCAGGAGGCGTTCGCGGCCAGTCCGGCGGATCCTGCAAGGATCCGGATTTGATCTCGCCGATCAACAGATCCCTGTCCGCCATAAAAAAACCCGCCTCTCGGCGGGTTTTTCACAGGGTCAGCGGTGGGCGATATTACTCGGCCTGGGCTGCCTGGATACCGGTCAGGGCTATGGTGTAGACGATGTCGTCTACCAGAGCGCCACGGGACAGGTCGTTGACCGGCTTGCGCATGCCTTGCAGCATGGGGCCGATGGAGACCAGTTCTGCGGAACGCTGTACCGCCTTGTAGGTGGTGTTGCCGGTGTTCAGGTCCGGGAACACGAACACAGTCGCTTTACCTGCGACCGGTGAGTTCGGTGCCTTGGACTTGGCCACGTTCTCCATGATGGCCGCGTCGTACTGCAGCGGGCCGTCGATGATGAGGTCGGGGCGCTTGGCCTTGGCCAGCTCGGTCGCTTCACGCACTTTCTCTACGTCAGCGCCGGCGCCAGAGGTACCGGTGGAGTAGGAGATCATGGCGACGCGCGGCTCTATGCCGAAGGCGGCAGCGGAGTCGGCGGACTGGATGGCGATCTCGGCCAGCTGTTCGGCGCTCGGATCCGGGTTGATGGCGCAGTCACCGTATACCAGCACCTGATCAGGCAGCAGCATGAAGAAGATGGAGGAGATGAGCGACGAACCCGGGGCAGTCTTGATGATCTGCATCGGCGGACGGATGGTGTTGGCGGTGGTGTGCACGGCGCCGGAGACCAGACCGTCCACTTCGCCACGCTCCAGCATCATGGTGCCCAGCACCACGTTGTCTTCCAGCTGTTCGCGGGCAACCACTTCGGTCATGCCCTTGTTCTTGCGCAGCTCGACCAGACGCGGCACGTAGCGCTCGCGCACTTCCAGCGGATCGATGATCTCGACGCGATCGGTCAGTACCACACCCTGCTGTTCGGCGACGCGACGGATCTCTTCCGGGTTGCCCAGCAGCACCGGACGGGCGATGCCACGCTCGGCACAGATGGCGGCAGCCTTGATGGTCCGCGGCTCTTCCCCTTCCGGCAGCACGACGCGCTTGTTGGCCTGACGGGCCAGCTCGGTCAGCTGATAACGGAACGCCGGCGGGCTCAGACGACGGGAACGGGTGGACTTGGCAGAGAGCGACTCGATCCAGTGCTTGTCGATGTGGCCAGCCACATAGTCCTGCACCAGCTCGATACGCTCGCGGTCATCTTCCGGGATGTCGACGTTGAAGTTTTGCAGGCTGACGGCGGTCTGCCAGGTGTTGGTGCCGGTGATCATGATCGGCAGGCCGGTAGCCATGGCCTGTTGGCACAGGGCGATGACTTGCGGCTCAGGGTGGTAGTTGCCGGTCAGCAGCAGGGCACCCAGCTTGACGCCGTTCATGGCGGACAGGCAGGCGGAGACGATGACGTCGGAGCGGTCGCCTGAGGTCACCAGCAGGCTGCCTGGACGGAAGTGCTCGATCATGTTGTGGATGGAGCGGGCGCAGAAGGTCACGGTCTGCAGGCGACGGCTGTCCAGCTCACCCTTGTGCAGGATCTTGGCGGCCAGGTGCTTGGCGAGATCCTTGGCGCGCGGGGCGATCAGCTGGGTGTTCCAGGGGATGCAGCCGAGAATGCGCAGCGGGCTCTTGCCGAACACCTGCAGCACTTCCAGATTGTGGGCGGTGTCGGAGGTGTGGTGATGGGCCTCGAACATCTCGGTCAGATCGGGGCGGGTCACGCCGTGCTCGTCAACCGGTGCACCCACCTTGTTGATGACGCAGCCCACGATACGCGGGTTGCTGACGCCACCGAAGTTGGAGCAGGCCAGCTCGATGCGCTCTTTCAGCTTCTGGCTGGAGTCATTGCCCGGATGGGTCACGAACACCATGTCGGCGTCCAGCGCCTTGGCGACGTCGTAGTTCAGCTTGTTGGCAAAGGGCTGCTTGTCGGTCGGTACCAGGCCTTCGATCACCACCACTTCGGCACCGCTGGTCTTCACGTGCTCTTCGAAGCGAGCCACTATCTCTTCCAGCAGGATATCTGTGTTGCTGGAGGTGATCATGTTCTCGGCGTAGGAGAGGGCGAACGGCTCGGGCGGGTTGATGTTGGCGGCTGCGCGGATCACGGCGGTGGAGCGCTCGGTACCGGTTTCACCCGGACGCGGCTGGGCAACCGGTTTGAAGAAGCTGACATTGACACCGTGACGTTCCATGGCGCGAACGACGCCAAGGCTCACGGAAGTTACGCCGACACCAGTGCCGACCGGGATGAGCATAATAGTGCGTGCCACTTATTACCCCTTGTTCATTTTTTGGGATCAGGAAAAGGCCGCCCTGGGGCGGCCTTGCTCTACAGCTAATTTATGCGCCGACCAGTTCCAGCGCGTCGTGGGCGATGACCCACTCTTCGTTGGTCGGGATAACCAGGGCCTTGGTGGAGCCAGCCTTGGTGATCTCGCCACCCTTGCCGAAGCGTGCCTTCAGGTTGGCGTCGTGGTCGACGTCAAAGCCCAGCAGGCCCAGCTTGTTCAGGGTGATCTCACGGATCGGGGCGGAGTTCTCGCCGATGCCGCCGGTGAAGACCACGGCATCCAGACGACCGTCCATGGCGGCGGCGTAAGCGCCGATGTACTTGGCCAGACGGTAGCAGTACACGTCCATGGCGCGCTTGGCTTCTTCCTTGCTGTCGTAGTTGTCTTCAACGAAACGGCAGTCGGAGGTGACTTCGGTCAGACCCTGCAGGCCGGATTCCTTGGTCAGCATGGTGTTGATCTCGGCGACGCTCATGCCCAGCTTGTCGTGCAGGAAGAAGATGATGGCCGGATCGATGTCACCGGAACGGGTACCCATCACCAGGCCTTCCAGCGGGGTCAGACCCATGGAGGTGTCGACGGACTTGCCGTTCTTGATGGCGCAGACGGAGCCGCCGTTGCCCAGGTGGCAGTTGATGATGTTCAGCTCTTCGACCGGCTTGTTCAGCTGCTTGGCGGCTTCCAGGCTGATGTAATAGTGGCTGGTGCCGTGGGCGCCGTAGCGACGGATGCCGTTCTCTTTGTAGAGCTTGTACGGCAGGGCGTACAGGAAGGCTTCTTCCGGCATGGTCTGGTGGAAGGCGGTGTCGAACACGGCGACGTTCTTCTCGGCCAGCTCAGGGAAGACCTTGAGGGCGGCACGGATGCCGATCAGGTGAGCCGGGTTGTGCAGCGGAGCGTAAGGAATGGCGGCTTCGATACCGGCGATCACGTCTTTGCAGATCCGCACGGAAGAAGTGAATTGCTCGCCGCCGTGTACCACGCGGTGGCCGATGGCAATCAGGTTCTTGGACAGTTCAGGGTTGAGCGGCAGGATCTTGTGGACGATATAGTCCAGTGCTTCTTGGTGAGCGGCACCGGCACCCAGATCGGCACTGCCCTTCTCGCCGTTGAGCTTCCACTTGATGCGGGCGTCGTCGAGGTTGAAGCACTCGGCCAGGCCGGACAGCAGATCATCACCGGTGGTTGCGTCAATGACAGCAAACTTCAGGGACGAGCTGCCACAGTTAAGAACAAGAACCAGCTTACTCATGAATAAATCCTATCGCAGATTGGGTTGGGTTGGAGGATGCGCCGGACGCGGTGCGCCCAAAAACTATCAACTTATCCTTATGAGGGTTGGCAATCTGTTGCTTGCCCCTTGTATAGTGATACAAGACCCGTAATTCTGACGTCCCTGACAGGCCAGCAGCAAACCACTGGCGTAAAAATTGGGCGTACAAAGGATAACCTGATTGTTGAAAAATAACAAAGTCATCCTCAACCTTTGTTATTGCCTCTCAAATATTGTCGAGGTTTTGCCGTTAATACGTTCAAAAAGAGCTCGGAGGTAGTATGAGCATGAACATTTTTGGAACTAAATTACAGCAAGGCCGTCATTATATGACTCTTTGGCCGCGCCGTCCCGAGCTTAATTCCATGTTCCCGGAGAATAGGGTGATCAAGGCCACCGAGTTCGCCCTCAGGGTCATTCCGGCGCTCGCCGTGCTCAGCGTCATGCTGCAGTTCCAGTTCGGCGAGTTGCACTACTGGCCCTCCGTGATGGCCTCGGTGTTGTTCCTGCTCAGCCTGCCGCTGCAAGGCTATTACTGGCTCGGGCAGCGTGCCGATACCCGTCTTCCCCCCTCCCTCGCCAACTGGTACAGGGAGATCAACGGCAAGATGAACGAGCAGGGCGGTCATCGTCAGCTGGTGGCCCGGCCCCGTTACGAGGAGCTGGCTGACACCCTCAACGCCGCCTTCAAGCAGCTGGACAAATCCTTCCTCTACGAATAACCCCGGCAGGGGAGCAAGAGGCGCCACCAGGCGCCTTTTTCACATTCAGGCGGCCAGTACCTTGCTGATCTCCTGGATGGAGAGCTTGTACTGACGGGGACACTGACGCCAGGCCGCCAGCATGCGCTGGTACTTGTCGCGCATGGCGATGTCGCTGGAGAGCTCGTCACAGGGGCACGGCAGCTCGGGGAAGCGCTTGTCCACCTCCAGCAGGAAGCAGACATAATCCGCCAGTTCCCGCTCCTGGCTGCGGCTGTAGCCGTTGAAGGCCAGGCGACTCTCGTTCACCTCGGCCCGGGTACCTTCGTCCAGGTTGCCCCAGGAGATGGCCAGCGCATGATGTAGCTCCAGGGTGTCCAGCACCTCCTGGCAGGTGGCAAGATCCAGATGGCCAAAGCTCTTCTCCAGCTCGAGGATCTGCAGGCAGTAGCCACGCTCGACTATGGTGCTGGCCCGCTGGTAAAACGCCGCCTTCTCCGGGTTGAGTTTGGCCAGGATCTCGTACTGATTGCTCAGGATCAGGCGTTCGGTATGGCTCATGTTCATGGGCTGTCTCACTGGAAAATGAATCTGGGGCCACGTTAACCCATATCCAGGATGAATTTTTTGATCTGATAGGGGAGGTTGGCGAGAAAAACGGGGAGGAGGGCGCAATAGGGGCGCTGCTTTTGGCAGGACATTCCCGGTGCTTGCGCGGCAGAACAGGGGGCAAACGAACAGGGCCTGCATCTGCAGGCCCTGTTATCGTGTCTGAGCGGACTTCAGCCCTTGACGAGGTCGAGCACCACCTGATGGTGATCGCTGGTCTTGAACTTGTCGAAGCGATGGGCCACCTTGCCCTCCTCATCGATGAGGAAGCTCAGCCGATGGATGCCGTCGTACTCCTTGCCCATGAACTTCTTCGGGCCCCAGACGCCAAAGGCATCGGCCACGGCGTGATCCTCATCGGCCAGCAGCCGGAAGTTCAGGCTGTCGCGCTCCTCGAACTTCTTCAAACGCTTGGCCGGATCCGGGCTGATGCCGAGCACCACCACGTTGAGGGCGGCCAGTTCGGCATTGACGTCCCGCAGGCCGCAGGCCTGGGTGGTGCAGCCCGGGGTCATCGCCTTGGGATAGAAATAGATGAGCACCTTCTTGCCCCGCAGGGAGGACAGACTGACCTGCTGACCATCCTGATCGGAGAGGGAAAAATCGGGGGCCTGAGTACCAACTTGTAGTGGTTGCATGGGGTCTCCTCGGATAAACGCCGTCAGGCGTATTTGTGATTGACGATGAACTCGAATGACTCGGCACCCAGTTCACGACAGAAATCGGCGAAGGCCGTTTTCGAGTCGGCCGCCTCGCCCTGCTTGGCCTGATTGAGCTGGAAATTGGCCTTGAGCAGGTTGAAGGGTTGCTGCTCGAGGGTGACGGTCTGCATGGCCTGAATGTCCCAGCCGTGATCGCTGAAGAACTGGGTGCACTGGCTTACGATGCCCGGCTGATCCCGGATCAGCACCTCGGCGCTGGCACTGATGTCATATTGCAGGGAGTGGTGGCGCTCGGTGCGCTTCATCATGGTGATGAGATCCCACTCCTGGCTGCGCAGGGGGAGGCTTATCTCAAGCTGCATCAGGCTGTTCCAGTCACCGGACAACAGCATGATGAAAGTGAATTCGTTACCGAAGATGCCAAGACGGCTGTCGACAATGTTGCAACCGCAGCCACTGACGTGACGGGTAACCTCATTGACGATGCCAGGCCTGTCCGTGCCGATGGCCGTTACGACCAGGTAGTGAGTCATAAATCGTCTCTCGTCCATTTATTGCGAATGCGGTGACAGCGAGCGCGCTTGGCGGGCATGACGCCCTGCTCCGGGCCCTGTCCTGCCCTCGTGCATCCATACGTTTTGTGGCGGATGGTAACACGGCTTGTCCCCTGCCTCCCTTGTTTTTCAAAAGGGGCAGCTTTACCATTACGCCCCTGAAAATCGGGAGAAATATCCATGTTACGCGGTAGTATTGTTGCGCTCGTTACCCCCATGCTGGCCTCGGGTGACATCGATTGGACCAGTCTGGCAGCCCTGGTGGAGTATCATGTCGGTGCCGGCACCAGTGCCATAGTCGCGGTGGGCACCACGGGAGAGTCGGTCACCCTGAGCGAGCAGGAACATATCGCAGTCGTGGAAAAAACCGTCGAGTTCGCCGCCGGTCGCATTCCGGTCATCGCAGGGTGCGGCTCCAACAGCACTGCCCACGCCATCGCCCTCTCCCGGCGTTTCGCCCAAACCGGCGTGGTGGCGGGCCTCTCGGTGACCCCTTATTACAACAAACCCACCCAGGAAGGTCTCTATCGTCACTATTGTGCGATCGCCGAGGCTAGTGGTCTGCCTCAAATTCTCTATAATGTGCCCGGTCGCACCTGTTGCGATCTCAAACCGGAGACCGTGGCTCGTCTGGCCAAGGTTCCCGGCATTATCGGTTTGAAAGAGGCGACGGGTGATTTGAGCCGCACCCCGCTGCTGCGCGAGTTGTGCGGGCCGGATTTCGCGCTTTATAGTGGCGATGATGCCAGCGGATGTGATTTTATGCTGCAAGGGGGCGATGGCGTCATTTCGGTCACCACCAATATTGCGGCGCCCCAGATGGCCGACATGTGTCGTGCTGCGCTGGCCGGTGATGCCGGGCAGGCTCATGACATCAACAATCGATTGATGCCGTTGCATCAGACTCTGTTCTGCGAACCGAGTCCCATCCCGGTGAAGTGGGCCTGTGCCCGACTGGGATTGATGGCGACGGCGACCTTGCGCCTGCCGCTGACCGACCTCACCCCCGAGGGGGAACAGGCGATGGCGCGAGCACTGACGACTGCGGAGTTGATGGCGAGTGTTTAAAGCAAATGGAAAGGGAAATGCAGTGCGCCTGGTGCTGAGTGTCGCGACCGTTGCCGTGTTGGCAGCCTGTAGCTCACCCCAGGATCGCAAGATGGCCAACCGTGGCTTCGAGTATGAAGAGAGCCGCCTCGAAGGTCGCGCCTTCCTCGTGCCCGCCGGGTTGAGTACCCCCGCCTTTAACAGTAATTTCGACATTCCGGCCCTGCCGGAGAGCAGCCGCGAAGGTGCCATCGGCGCCAAGGTGGACGTGCGTCCACCAGCCCAGCTGCTGACGGTGGTCCCTGGCAGTCAGGTGGTGGCCAAGGCCAGCGAGCCTACTCTGGCCTTCTATGCTCTGAGCACCAGCCAGAGCGTGGAGCGCGATACCTGGGCCTTCCTGATGAACTTCCTGGCCCAGCACAAGGTCACCACAGAGAAGCTGGATCAGCAGGCCGGCGTGTTGCAGACCGGCTGGTTTGACAACTCCGCCGCCCTCGATGGCTGGGCGGAGGAGGACGAAGACTTCCGCATCCGTCAACGCTACCAGTTCACCCTCAACAACGACCTGCAGCGTCACGCCGTCAACATGTCGGTACGGGTGCTGGATCATGAAGAGACCATAGACGGCGAGACCAGCACAGTGCTGACCCCGGCCGATGCCCAGCGTTATGCGACCCGGGCGCTGAACCAGTTCTCCCTCTACTACGACAAGCAGCTCAAGGCCCGCGAACAGCACAAGTCCACCGATGGCATGGGCCTGGAGCTGGGTCTGGACAACAACGAGCTGAGTGCCTGGATCGCCGATGGTTCCTTCGAGCAGGTCTGGCGCCGTCTCAATCAGGTGTTGCCGGCCTACGGTTTCACCATCAAGGACACCCAGCAGTCCCTGGGCTGGATCGACGTCGAGTATGACGAGCCCAATGCCGAGTTTTGGCAGGCCAAGGGGGCCGAGCCGTTCAAGCTGGAGGAAGACCAGTATCGCTTCCAGCTGGGCGAGATGGCCGGAGGCAAGACCTCCATCACCCTGTTCGACAAGGACAAGAAGCCGGTCGCATCCGGTGTCATCTCCCAGATGTATATCAGCCTGTCCGAGGCCTTTGCCAAAGGCGTGGCCGATCAGGCCGCTAAAGTAGAATAGAAACAGGGGCCTGGTGCCCCTGTTTTGTTATGCGGAGTCCGCGCCAAGGGCCCTCCTGGGAGCCTGCCCCGGCAGAGGGGCCTAGCGCTGTTTAGCTGAATGAATCCTTCGTAGACAGGAGCCTGATGCGCCTGTCTTGTCAGTCCCACAACAGGAAGTGTTATTAGCCATGAGTCTTGCAGATCAAGTATTGGCGGTGAATGACGATTTGCCGATCCGTACCGATAAACCTGTCCATTCCGGCAAAGTGCGCAGCGTCTACTGGTTGACCCCGGCAGACAGTGCCCGGCTCATAAGAGAGAAAGGCTATGATGTGCCCGCGGATACGCCGCTCGCCCTCATGGTGATCAGCGATCGCATCTCGGCCTTCGACTGCATCTGGCAGGGGGTGGATGGCTTGAACGGCGTGCCGGGCAAGGGGGCTGCACTCAATGCCATCTCCAGCCACTGGTTCAAGCTGTTCAAGGAGAAGGGACTGGCGGACAGCCACATCCTGGATATCCCGCACCCCTTCGTCTGGATAGTGCAAAAAGCCCGCCCCGTGATGATTGAAGCCATCGCCCGCCAGTACATCACCGGCTCCATGTGGCGTGCCTACAAGGACGGCGAGCGGGAGTTCTGCGGCATCACCCTGCCGGAAGGGCTCAAGAAGGATCAGAAGCTGCCCGAGATCCTCATCACTCCCTCCACCAAGGGTGTGCTGAAAGGGTTGGACGGCGTGCCGGAAGCGGACGACGTCAACGTCTCCCGTGCCGACATAGAGCGCCACCATCAGGCCTTCGGCTTCCGCTCCCCGGCAGACATAGAGAGCTATGAAGCCCTGCTCAAGGAGGGTTTCAACGTCATCAGCGAGGCTCTGGCCGCGCTCGATCAGATCTTCGTCGATACCAAGTTCGAGTTTGGCTATGTCCAGGATGCCGCCGGTCGCGAGAAGCTCATCTACATGGACGAAGTGGGTACCCCCGACAGCTCCCGCATCTGGGACGGCGCCGCCCTGCGCAATGGCGAGATCGTCGAGAAGTCCAAAGAGGGCTTCCGCCAGTGGCTGCTGAACCACTTCCCGGATCCGGACATCCTGCTCAACAAGAACCGCATGCCGGAACGCTTCGCCCTGGCCCGGGACAACAAGCTGCCCACCGAGGTGATGATGGACATCTCCCACACCTACGTGGGGATCGCCGAGAAGGTCATAGGCCACAAGCTGGTGCGCAGTGCCAATCCCAAGCAGGAGATCATCGAGGTGCTGCGCGAGCAGTACGGTCTGATCGACTGAGGCTGACCGCCTTTTTTTGCCGCCGGCGCACAAACGTTTGCCGGTGGTGAAGGCAGCAAGCCGACAAACAGACGGGCCCCATGACGGGGCCCGTTTTTATTGGCGTCTGGCCGTGGGAGAGGGCGGCCTCAGCCATTGACCCTGAAGATCTGGCCGGTCTGCACTCCCAGCACCGACTTCTGGTAAGCCTGCGCCACCCTGGCGGCGGGCACAGGCACGAAGCCCGGGAAGAAGTCGGCGTATTTGTCCATGGACTCCTCCAGCACGGTCGGGCTCACCACGTTGATGCGCAGGCCCCTCGGCAGTTCGCAGGCGGCCCCCTTCACGAAGTGCTCTATGGCGCCGTTGATGGTGGTTGCACTGACCCCCCAGTGGATGGGCTCCTCGCTCAGTATGCCGCTGATGAGGGTGATGGATCCCTTGTCGTTGAGATAGGGAATGGCGGCGCGGGTCAGGTTGATCTGGCCCATCAGCTTGCTTTGGAGCCCCAGTTGCCACTGCTCGTCCGTCATCTCGGTCAGGGCGTTGAAGGCGACGCTGCCGCTGGCGACCACCAGGGCATCGAACCGGCCTATGCCCGCAAACAGGGCGGCGATGGAGGCGCCATCAGTCATGTCGACGGTGGCATCCCCTCGGCTGTGGCCGACCCGGATCACCTGGTGGTCTCTGGCAAGCAACTCGCTGACGGCGGAACCTATGGTGCCGGAGGCACCCACAATCACAATTTTCATCTTGGTCACTCCTGATGGGGATGTGTTGATGATAGCTGGATGAAAAGGGAGAAAAAGCGCTTAAGATGAACCCATTGTTTCCATATTGGAGCTAATGAATGGACATCGCCCATCTGAGCAGTTTCTACGAGGTGGTGCAGCGTGGCAGTTTCTCCGCCGCCGCCGATGCATTGGGGGTGAGCAAGGGGATGCTGAGCCGCCATGTCAGCGCCCTGGAGTCCGCCCTCAATGCGCAACTGTTGCAGCGCACCACCCGTCGCCTCAGCCTGACCGAGGCGGGCAGGACCCTCTATGTGCAGGCAGGCCAGATAGCCGCGCTGGCCCGCCAGGCGGAGCAGGACATCCAGGCCCTGACCGAGGAGGACAGCGGTCGCTTGCGCTTCACCTGCCCGGTCAGTACGGGGGATCGCATGGTGAGCGAGCTGCTGGCGCGCTTCGCCGAGATCTGCCCCGGGGTCGAGGTGGAGCTCAATTTCACCAACGCCATGATCGACATGAGTCAGGGGGAGAATGACATCGCCCTGCGCGCCATGGATCAGGTGCCGGACAACCTGGTGGCGCTGCCCCTCGGGCAGCTGAAAGATGTGGTGGTGGCGAGCCCAGCCCTGCTGGCCCGGGAGGGGCTCCCCGCCACCCCCTATGAGCTGGGCGGGCGCCCCTGCCTGCTCCAGGGGCACAACCCGGCCTGGGAGCAGTGGCATTTTCGCAAGGCAGGGGAGGAGGCCCACATCCTGGTGCAGGGCAAGGTGCGGGCCAATCACTACAGCACAGTGCTGCAACTGGCCCGCTCGGGCATGGGGTTTGCCAAGTGCCCGCTGATGCTGGTGGAGGACGAGTCTGGCCAGGGGCGAGCTGGTGGCCGTGCTGACGGACTGGCAGACGGCCCTGCACCCGCTACATGTGCTCCATGCCCAGCAGCGCCGGGTGCCGCGCAAGATACGGCTGTTCAAGCAGGTGCTGGCCCAGTGGTTTGCCGAGCGGCCCCACTACCTGCTCTGAGCCCGTTATTTTTCTGTCATCTTTGGCTGCTAGCCTGCGCCCATCATAGCGAGCAGAGAGAGACAGGGAATGAAGGGTCATCAGGGTTGGGTTGGGATCATGTTGCTGTGTGCCGGCTTGTCGTGTGCCGGCTCGGTGCAGGCCGAGGTCAGGGTCGAGGTTCCCGGGGATTTCCAGATCCTGGCGGTGAGCGACGGCAAGGTGCAGGACGAGCAGCATGGGGTGCTGGCCGACGGGGCGCAGCAGTTGCTGGTGCGCTATGAGGGGGTGATCCCGAGTCGCAACAGCAGCGACAACGATCGCCAGATCCGCTCCGAGCCCCAGGTGATCCGCTATGAGGCCCGCGGTCAGTCGGTGCGCCTGCAGGCCGCGGTGCCCACCGACGAGAAAGGCATGGAGCGCTACGCCAAGACGCCGGTCGTGAGCCTGCTGGCGGGGGACAAGCCCCTGAAGGTGCAACAGGATGCCCTGGTGGTCAACGGCATGCAGATCGGCATGGACTGGCACGCCAGGTTGATGGAGTACAACCGCGGCACGGGCAAGGCGGTGCTGGCGATCGGCGCCGTGGCGACCACGGCAGCGGTGACGGCGGCCCAGGCCCCTTCAGTCCCTGCCAGCGAGCTGGAGGGGCAGTTGCAGCAGCTCTTCCTGCAGGCTGACCCCGAACTTCGCAAGCGCTTCATCGGTTGGGCCGTGCCCCGGCTTTAAGTTTGCCCCCCGTTGCAGTAACGTGGGCACACTCATCTCCTGACGTGCCCATGTTGACCAGCGAGGCCCCATGTTTGAATTGCATCCCCGCCTGCAGGCGGATACCCAGATACTCGGGGATCTCCCCCTTTGCCGCGTACTGCTGGCCAAAGACAGCCAGTATCCCTGGCTCATCCTGGTGCCCAGGATCGCCGGGCTGCGGGAAATCCACCATCTGCCTCCCGAGCAGCAGCAACAGCTGATGCAGGAGTCCTGCGCCGTCGCCACCCTGATGGAGCACGCGCTCAATCCGGACAAGATCAACGTGGCGGCGCTCGGCAACCTGGTGCCCCAGCTGCACCTGCACCATGTCGCCCGTTTCAGCACGGATGCCGCCTGGCCCGGTCCCATCTGGGGAGTGCACCCCGCGATTCCCTATCAGGCACAAGATTTGCGACAGCAGGCCGATAACTGGCGAGCCCGGTTGGCCACTCTGGGTGGATTTCAGCCGTTTCTGACTGACAATCTGGTCAAGTGAGAGGCGGCTCGCGGTTTCAGCACCGGGATCACGCAATCTGTTAGCGTATCGGACGCGCGCGTGATGACATGGGCGGTGAGACAGACAAGCCTATTTTTTCGATCAGCAGGAAGGTTCCATGATAGTAACAAGATCCGAGGATGATGCCGTATTGACCACAGAGGACGTGCTGCTGAGCCTGTGCAATTCGGTCACGGGCGTCCTGAGCGCGGCGACCCAGACCCAGGTGCGCTTCTCCGGCATGGTGCAGCGGATCAGCAAGACCTGCCTCAAGCCGGATATCGGCTGCTTCGTGCTGTTTGATGGCGGCTTCTCCGGCTTGGTGGTGATCAACTTCTCCGCCGCCGCCATGGAGCTCTACCAGAGCTACATGCTGAGCATGGGGCTCTCCAAGGAGGATCTCGCCATCTCCCACACCTCTGACGAGGTGAGCAACGTCATGGGCGAGCTGATGAACCAGATCCTCGGCAGCTTCACCGGCAAGGTGGGGCGCGAGCTGCAGACCCACATCACTCAGAACCAGCCCAAGATGCTGGCCCTGAACAAGCAGGTGATGCTGAGCGTGGATACTAACCTCGACAATCCCGAGACCCGCAGGGTCACCTTCTTCACAGCCAGCAACAACATCTTCTATCTGGAGCTGGCGATGGACGGCACCGAGTTCATTCGGCTGCACAACGAGGGCAGGGATCAGGAGGAGATTGACCCCGATGCGCTGATCGCCCAGACCAAGCTGGCGGCGACCAAGCCGGCGCAGGCGGTCGCGCCTGCGAGCAACGAGCACGACGATCTGCTGGATTCCCTCGGCATCTGACGCCGTCAGGAAGCGAAAAAAAGCGAGGCCACCCCTGGGGTGGCCTCGCTGTTTTCGACAGGGTTCGGCTTAGAAGTTGTACAGCAGGCCGGTGCTGAAGCGGGTGGCCTGGGTATCGTAGAATTCGATGTCGGAGTCGGCGCCTGAGTAGGCTGCGGTGAAGGTCGCGGCCAGGGCCTTGACCCCGAACAGGTTGTGCCAGAAGAAGGTGCCGTTGATGGCGAACTCGTCTGCATCGGCACGCTGGCCGAACAGGGGATTCGCCTCGTCATACTTGCGCTTGCCGGCATAGAGGTTGCTGACGATGGACCATTGTGGGCCCCGCTTGGCGTAAGTCAGCTGCAACCCTGTGTTGTCGAAGCTCTCGGCACTGCCGTCGAGCCTGGCCTGCTTGTAGAGGATCGCCGGCTCCAGCAACTGGTTGCCGCCGAAGTGGAACTGGTAGGAGAGCGCCATGTCGTGCACCTTGCCGTTGCGATCCAGCATGGCGGCATACTGGGTGCCGTGGGTCTGGTCATACTGCTGACCGCTGCGCTCCTCGTCCAGATCCACTTCCCGGGTGGTGAGGGTACCGTAGAAGTTGCTGCCCCAGATCTTGTCCCAGGCAAAGCGCACTCCCTTCGACTTCACGTCGGTGGCGCTGCGATCTACCCCGGTGGCGAAGGGATCGCTCCACAGCTCCACCGGCATGGCGTTGAACACCAGGGAGGTGGCCACTATGCCCTTGTCGCCCATCTCCTGGCGCAGGCCCAGCTGCTGGGTGAAGTCGAAGCGCACCGCATCCTGGATAAGGTTGCCGAGGAACACCTGGGTGCGGGTGTCGGCGAAGGTGTAGCGGATGTCGGCGTTGATAAGCGGCGTCAGGCCGCTCTCGCTGTCGGAAGAGCCGAGGTCGTTGATTCGACTGTGGTTGTCATCGCCGGCGTAGAAGTTGGACTCGTAGCTGACGACATTGACCCCGCCGAGCAGGAAACCGGACCAGCCGGACTCTCTGGGGATCTCGCCAAGATCGGCGTGGGCGGCATTGGCGGCTAGCAGACCAAGACTCAACAGGACATGATTGCGCATGGGGTGTGCTCCTGACACAAGGGATGACAAGGGTGGCAGTGCGGCTCGGGATCCTTTACTGAACCGGAGCTGACTGACTCAGGCGGGAATGCTACCCCAGTCGGAGTGTGACGTTAATCAATAATTTAAGGTGCAAGGGGCAAGAGTTCAGGGGCGCCGTACTGGTATTCTGTTTGCGCAATAACGGGGAGAAAACAACGAGATGAAGCAAATCAAATCCTGGGCGCAATACTATGTCGACCTGATGACCAAGCTGGGACTGGTGCGCTTCAGCATGTTCCTGGCGACCGCCATCATAGTGCTGGCGGTCTCCATCCAGATGGGGGTGACCCTGTTTCTGCGCGGCACTGTGGACATAGTCGACCTGGTGCGCTCTGTCTTCTTCGGCCTGCTGGTGACCCCCTGGGCCGTCTATTTCCTCTCCATAGTTGTGGATCAGCTGGAAGACTCCCGCCAGCGGCTGACCCGCATGGTGCGCAAGCTGCAGGACATGCGCGAGCGCGACCTCGAGCTCAACAGCCAGTTGCAGGAGAACATCAGCCGCCTCAATGCCCAGATAGCCGAGACCAACCGGGCCGAGACCCTGCGCCAGCAAGCCATAGAGGATCTGGAGAACGAGGTGTTCCAGCGGGAGAAGGCCCAGCTGCACCTGGGGGAGCGTACCGCCCTGTTGCGCTCCTTCATAGACTGCTCCCCGGATCTGGTCTACTACCGCAACGAGGACGAGCAGTTCTCCGGCTGCAACCGCGCCATGGAGGAGCTCACCGGCAAGGTGGAGGCTGAGCTCATCGGGCTGACCCCGTTCGATGTCTACAAGCAGGAGATAGCCAACAAGGTGGTGGAGACCGACAAGCAGGTCTTTGCCAGCAACGAGCCCCTCACCTATGAGCAGTGGCTGGAGTACCCCGATGGCCGCAAGGCCTACTTCGAGCTGCGCAAGGTGCCCTTCTTCGACAGGTTCGGCAAGCGGCTCGGCCTGCTCGGCTTTGGTCGCGACATCACGGAGCGCAAGCAGTATCAGGACAAGCTGGAGAAGGCGAGCCGGGACAAGACCACCTTCATCTCCACCATCAGCCACGAGCTGCGCACCCCGCTCAACGGCATAGTGGGGCTGAGCCGCATGCTGATGGACACCCCCCTCGATGCCAAGCGGCAACAACAGCTCAAGACCATCCACCTGAGTGCTGTGACCCTGGGCAATATCTTCAATGACATCATCGATCTGGACAAACTCGACCGCCGCCGCCTCGAGATAGCGCCTGCCCCCATGGACCTGCCCGCCTTCCTCGACGAGCTGGAGATGCTGTCGCGCATCCAGGCGGAGCAGAAGGGGCTCTATCTGCATTTCGACAGGGATGGCGACATGCCGCAGTTCGTGATGGCGGACGGCACCCGGCTGCGTCAGGTGCTGTGGAACCTGGTGGGCAATGCGGTCAAGTTTACCGACGAGGGCGGGGTGACGGTGCGCTGTCTCGCCCACGCCGCCGATGAACCGGGCAAGCTGGCGCTGCACTTCGAGGTGGAAGACACCGGGGTCGGCATTCCCCGCGCTCAGCAGGAGAAGATCTTCGCCATGTACTATCAGGTGCAGGGCAAGAAGCACGCCACCGGCACCGGCATCGGCCTCGCCGTCTCCCGCCAGCTGGTGCAGGCCATGGGCGGTCAGCTCTATGTGGACAGCGATCCGGGCGAAGGCTCCTGCTTCACCGCCGAACTGGAGGTGGATTGTGTCGAACCGCAGGCGACCCCGCCTGAGCCCGAGATGCCCTCCCTGGATATTCTGCTGGTGGAGGACGTGGAGCTCAACGTCACCGTCGCCTGCGCCCTGCTGAACAAGCTCGGCCATCAGGTGCAGGTGGCGCGGGACGGCACCCAGGCGCTGGCCATGGCCAACCCGGATGACTTCGACCTCATACTGCTGGACATCCAGCTGCCGGACATGACCGGCTTCGACGTAGCGGCCCAGCTGCTGGCCCGTTACGGCGACAGCCTGCCCCCCATGGTGGCACTCACCGCCAACGCCACCGGCGATCGCCAGTACTATCGGGATCACGGCATGCAGGATGTGATCAACAAGCCGCTCGGCTCCAAGGCGGTGCGGGAGGTGATAGGCCACCTGTTCGCGGATCTGGCGGACGACGAGGCCGATGAGCAGGCGGACGCGGGCAACCAGGATGCGCTGCTGGATCTGCCCTTCCTCACCGATTACGCCAGCACGGTCGGCAAGCCGGTGCTGCTCTCCAGCGTCGATCTGTTCGAGAAGATGATGCCGGACTACATGGCGGTGCTGGACTCCAACATGATTGCCAAGGATCAGGCCGGTGTGGTGGAGGAGGCGCACAAGATAAAAGGGGCGGCGGGCTCCATCGGCCTGCGCCGCCTGCAGCAGACGGCCCAGCTTATCCAGAGCCCGGATCATCCCGCCTGGTGGGAGAACGTGGAGGACTGGATTGAGACACTGCGCCGTGAATATCCCGGCGACATCGCCCGTTTGCGGCGCTGGTTGTTGTCGTGAGGCTGGAGGTTGTCTTGAGTCTGATGGAAGTTGCTGGCAAGGAGCCGCACCATGTATGACAGTCTGATTACCCCGGCGCGCATTCACCCCTGGGGCAGCGAGGCGCTGCTGGAGGCGACCGAGCAGGATCGCGCCCGCATAGTACAGGCGGCGCCGGTGCGCCGCCTGCAGCAGAAGACCCAGGTCTTCCCGCTGGATGTGAAGGCCTCGGTGCGCAGCCGCCTCACCCACTCTCTGGAAGTGCAGGAGACCGGTCGCCAGATCAGCAGGCGCATCCTGGCGGCCCTGCCGGCGGGCACGGTCTGTGAAGGGGCCTTTTATCAATCTGGTGGAGATGTCCTGCCTGCTTGCACGACGTGGGCAACCCGCCGTTCGGCCACTTCGGCGAGCAGGTGATGAGCCAGTGGCTCGGCGAGATGCTCGTTCCCCTCTATCAGCAGGCGCTGGCGCAGCCACCCTCGGCCCAGTGGGCTGAGTTGCGTCAGGACCTGCAACTGTTTGATGGCAACGCCCAGAGCCTGCGGCTGGTGCACAGCCTGCACGAGCTGAACCTGACCCTGGGACAGCTGGCGGCGCTGTGCAAATACCCGCAGCAGCCCCAACCGGGGTGAGCTATGGCCAGCATCATGGCTGGAGCAGCAAGCGGGGCATCTTCTTCAGCGAGCAGCCGCTCTACCGCGCCCTCGGCCAGAGTCTGGGATTGGCTCCCGGCTGCCGTCATCCGCTGGTTTACATCATGGAGGCGGCCGATGACATCTCCTACTGCATCGCCGATCTGGAAGATGCGGTAGACCGGCGGATCCTGACTCAGGGTGAACTGCTGGCGGCGCTGCGAGCTGCCGATGAGAGCGACTACATGGGCACCTTGCTGGATGAGGCGCTGGCCTCGGGCGGGGCTTCTTCCCCCATTTTCGCCAGCAGTTGACCCGGGATCTGGTGGCGCTGGCGGCGCAGAGCTATGTCAGCGAACATCAGGCCATTTTGCAGGGCTCCTACCCGCAAGCGCTGCTGCACGGTCAGGCGCCGGCGGCGCGGGTGCTCGATATCCTCAAGCAGGTGGCCCGCGAGCTGGTCTTTATGCGCCCCGAGGTGGAAGCGCTTGAGCTGGAAGGGTATGCGGCGCTGCGCGGGGTGCTCACCAGTTATGCCTGCCTGCTGGCGCTGCCAGCGCCACAGTTTGCCCGCCTGCTGGCCGGGGAGGGGAGTCAGGCGCTTTTCTTTGCGCGCCGCCTCTATCACCGCCTCTCGGCCCGTCACCTCAAGGCCTACCGGCTGGCGATCGCCACCCCGATCCACGTTTTGCCTGTAAGCATGAGCAGGAGTGGTATTACCGGGTGCGGCTGCTGCTCGATTATGTCAGCGGCATGACGGATACCTACGTGCTGGAGGAGTACCGGCTACTCTCGGGGATCTGATGCCCCCGGGGGGGCTTCGGGCAGCATAAAATGCCGTAAAAACGTTTAAAAAGGAGTCGCAAGAGGCTTGTTTTAAATTCGGATATTTTTTAGACTTCTGCAACCTGTTCAACTTTTATCCTGTAAGGAGACGAATATGCAACATCTGATGCTCAATATTGCATTCTCTCGCGGCACTGCGTGCGGCGTGAAATCTCGTGCTCTTTTACCGCGTGGCGTAAACAGGTAACCCCTGTCTTTTTATCACCCGCGGTTCGTCCCGCAGGGTGATATCCACTTTCTCCGGGAGAACCGCATGTTCAACTGGAGAATGTCATGTCTATCGAACTGGTTTTACTGCGCAGTGTTGAATCCCTGGTCCAGAAAGGATTGCCCGGGTCGAGCGTCGTCTCGTGCAGGTCAATCTGTCACCCGCCCTGCTCAAAGATATCGGGCTGGAAGGATATCAGGTCAAATCGCCCTCGTTCGCGAGCGGGAGTATCAAACCGGCTTCCGCCTCGGGAATCGAATAACCTGATGCGAGGGGCTTGTTTGCCCCCTTTCTGCTGGCATTGATGGCAGACTTCGGCCTGCCATTTTTTGTCCTGATGAGCATTACGAATTTTTATTCGCACATTTTGCCAAAATCCCTATGATCCCCCTCCTATCCATACGGGAGTTAACTATGCTTTGCCGCTGCTATCGCCTCATCCTGTTGTGCTGGCTGGCTTGCTGTAGCCAGGGGGCGACGGCGGTCGAGACGCTGCTGGACAGGAGCGCCTTAACGCCCTCCGGGCAGCAATGGCTCTTCACCCACGATGAGCTGGTGGTCGGCATGCCAGCGACGGCCTGGCCCCCCTATATCTATACCGATGGCCGGGGAAACTTCACCGGCCCTCTGGATGCCTTTGCCTCGCAGATTGCGGGCAGCCTGGGTCTCGAGCTGCGTTATCGCACCTATGCCAACAATACGGCGGTCCAGCAGGCGTTGCTGGACGGCAAGATTGACATGGTGATAGGCGTGGCCCCCAGCCCGATCCGCAAGCTGCAGATGCTGTTTACCTCAGAGCTGATGGCGCTGCCCCGCGCCGTGCTGTTGGCGAAGGGGAACGACACCCTCTCCCTGGCGGCGGCTCGTCAATTACGCTGGGTGTGTGAACAGGGATTCAGCTCCTGCGAGGAGCTGGCGGAAGCTGGGCATGGACCAGCTGGCGCAGGCGGACAGCAGTGACGAGGCGATCTTCATGCTCAAGGAGGGGAAGGCGGACGCCTATCTGGCCGAGCTGCCCATGTTGAGCCGCCTGCAGGCCATGGCGGGCATGGCGGTCACCACTGTGGACTGGATGAAGGATACCTCCCTCGCCATGGCGGTGGCGCCGGGCAACGAGCCGCTGCAGGAGCTGCTCGAGCGGGCGCTGGATGACATCTCGCCCGGCGAGCGTCGCCGCATCCTGGAGGCGGGGGGCATAGTTGACTATGAGCTGGTGAAGGGCAGCAAGGAGGTAGTCTTCAGCGCGCCGGAGCAGGCGTGGCTGCAGCAGCACCCTGTGCTCAAGTATGGGGTCGCCCCGGACTGGCCCGGGATGAGCGAGATAGACGACAAGGGACGGCTCAAGGGGCTGGTTGCCGATCTGCTGGCGATGTTGAACCAGCGCGCCGGCCTGCAGTTCACCCTGGTGCAGACCAAGAACTGGGCCCAGACACTCGAGCTGTTCCAGGCTCGCAAGCTGGATGTCATCCCGGCCATGACCCCAACCATGGAGCGCCAGCAGTTTGCCCGCTTTACGCCCAATTACGTCTCTTTGAATCGGGTGATAGTGGGCAGGCATGGCATGGCGGAGCTGGCCAGTCCCAGGGAGTTGAAAGGGTACAGGGTGGGCATGGTGGGGGGCTCGGTGGAGAAATCCCTGCTGAGCGAGGTGGGGGCCGAGCCCGTGACGGTCGCAAGCGATCCCGAGCTGCTGCCGCTTTTGGATCAGCAGAAGGTGGACTATTTGCTGATGAGCATGACCACCCTGGAGCAGTCGTTGCAGCGGGGCTTCAGCGATCGCTATCAGGTAGTCTTCTCCGGCAGCGAGTTGCGGGTTCCCATCGCCATGGCGGCCCACCTGCATGATCCCATGTTGCAGCAGATCCTGACCAAGGTGCTGCTCTCAATCCCCCCGGCGGAGCTGGTCGCCCTGGAGAAGAAGTGGCTCTCCCTGACCATACAGACGGGGCTGGATCCGCGTAAAGTGCTGCTCTGGTCCTCCCTAGGCGGGGGGATTTTTCTGCTCTTCCTGCTGCTGTTCGTGGGCTGGAACCGGACTCTGCGCCGCCAGATCAGTCAGCGGCGGGAGGCGGAGCGTCGGCTCGAAGAGCAGCTGGTGTTCGTCCAGATGATGCTGGACGCCCTGCCCAACCAGGTGGTGCTGACCAATGAGCACTATGAAATCGCGATGACCAACCTGGCATATCGGCAGATGTTCCTGGGGGGCGAGAACCTGAACGGCTCCTATGAGCGCTTGCTCAAGGACCGGCTGCCGGAGGCCATTCGGGCCAGGGTGATCGAGGAGGATGCCAGGGTCTGGGAGAGTGGCGAGGAGCTTCACGGCCGCGGCGAGATCCAGCTCGCCGACGGTGTCGAGCATCAGATGATCTACACCAAGCGGCTGTTTGTCGGCCCCGACGGCAAGCGGCTCGGGATCCTGACCGTACTGACGGACGTCACCGAGCTGAGGCAGGCGCGTTCCGCGGCGCAGGAGGCGCAGACCCGACTGACCCAGATCACCGACAGCATGCCGGGGCTGGTCTATCAGTATCACTGGCTGGGGCCGGGCAACGGCAACTTCCTCTACACCTCCCAGGGGCTCAAGGAGATGCTGGGATCCGAGGAGGCCGACGACAGCCTTCTGGGGCTGACGGGGCAAGCCCTGCATGACTTCGTGACCGCGGTGGAGCGCCATGCCCTGACCATGCAGCCGCTGGATCTCGAGGTGGAGATCAAGCGCCAGGGACAAGCGGGCTACCTGCAGATCCGGGGCCACTTCGTGCGACAGGAGGGGCTGGAGGGGGTCATCCTGAACGGGGTGGTACAGGACATCACCAAGCTCAAGCGCCAGGAGCTGGAGCTGCGTGAGGCTAGACGGGTGGCGGAAGACGCGACCCAGGTGCGCAGCCGGTTCCTCGCCACCATGAGCCACGAGTTGCGCACCCCCATCTCCGGCATGCACGGCATGCTGGAGCTGCTGCAGATGAGCTCCCTCGATGACGACCAGCGTTACATGCTGCGCAACATCTCGACCTCCACCAATCACCTGCTCTATCTGGTGAACGACATCCTGGACTTCTCCAAGATGGAGGCAGGGCAGCTGCAACTCAATCCCCATCCCTGCCGGTTGACCTCTGTCATCTGCGACGTCATCCGGGGTCATGCCACCCTGGCCTATGGCAAGGGGCTCAACGTGACGCTGGCGTGGGGGCCTGAGGTGCCGGATCACGCCAGCATGGACGCGGTGCGGGTGGGTCAGGTGATCTCCAATCTGCTCAACAACGCGGTGAAGTTCACCGAGGCGGGGGAGATTGCCATCCAGGTGGGCTATCAGGACCATCGGCTGACATTGAAGGTGCGGGATACGGGGATCGGCATAGCCCGGGAGAAGCAGGTCAATCTGTTCACCCCCTTCAAGCAGGTGGAGTCCGACATCACCCGGCGTTTCGGCGGCACCGGACTCGGGCTCGCCATCTGCCATCAGCTGACCCTGAAGATGGGGGGTAGCCTGGTGCTGGAGAGCGAGGGGGGGGTAGGCACCACTGTGACCTTCGCCATTCCCCTGGCCGAGTGCCGGTGGGATGCCCCGCCGCTGGCAGGTCAGCGTTGGTGGTGGTTCGGTGAGGACGAGGTACTGCAAGCCGTGATGGAGCAACTCGGCGCCACACTCCACCTCCTGACCGCCGAGCAGTGGCGTCATCCCCTTGAGGGTTACCTGCTGGCGCAGGAGAGCCGCCTGGAGCAGGCCCTTGGCAGTGGCTGGTTGCAGCATTTGCAGCAATCTTCCCTCAAGGGCATAGTACTCTCCCCCCATGAGGCATTGCGTGGCCGCATGGGCAGTGACGCCTGGTGGCGGATAGGCCAGTCTCCCATCTACCCGGACCTGCTGCTGGAGACCTGTCGCCAGTTGTCGAGCGAGCGGCCGAGCCAGCCGATGCAGATGCAGGGAGAGCGGCTCAGGGGCAGGGTGCTGGTGGCGGACGATCATCCCGTCAACCGCGCGCTGCTGACCCGCCAGCTCGCCATCCTCGGCATAGACCCCGAGGTGGTGGATGATGGGGAGAAGGCGCTGCGCGCCTGGCAGGGGCAGGAGTTCGCCCTGCTGCTCACCGACTGCCACATGCCGGTGATGGATGGCTATACCCTGGCGCGCACCCTGCGGGCGGCCGGTGACGAGGCGCCCATCATAGGTGTCACCGCCGACACCTCGGAGGAGGCCAGCCAGCAGATGCTGGAGGCCGGCATGAACGACATGCTGTTCAAGCCCTACAGCCTGGAAACCCTGCGCCAGACCCTGGCTCGCTGGTTACCGGCGGTCAGCCCGCAACAAGAGACAATGGTGCCCCGGCAAGCAGAGGTTCAGGCACCGGGAATAAGCTGGTTGACCCTGTTTGGTGACGAGGCGGTGGCGCGCAGCATGGGGAGGGAGTATCTGGAGGCCAACCGGCAGGATGGCGAAGACATGATGCTGGCGCTGGCCAGACAGGATACCCAGGCGCTGGTGGAGACGGCGCATCGAATCAAGGGGGCCGCCCGCATGGTGGGGCAGCAGGCCCTGGCGACCGAGGCCGCCCAGCTGGAGGCGGCGGCCAGGTTGAAGCAACTGGACAGACTCGACGAGCTGGGCCAGACGGTACAGGCATTGATGGACTCTATCAGAGGTGAAATGGAGTTATGGCTCGATGAATAGTGCACGGCATGAGTTGGTGATCATGGTGGTGGAGGATCACAACTTCCAGCGCAAGGCCCTGATGCACCAGATCCGCGGGCTTGGCTACGGCAACCTGCTGGAAGCCCAGGACGGAGAGGAGGCGCTGACCCAGTGTCAGCACCATCAGGTCGACATCCTGTTCTGCGATCTGCGGATGCCGGGCATGGATGGCATGGCCCTGCTGCGTCGACTCTCCCTGGGTGGCTTTCGCGGCGGCATAGTGCTGTGCAGCGCGCTGGAAGACGATGTGGTCGACGCCGTGCTGCGCATGAGCCGCGCCTACGGCCTGCAGGTGCTGGGGCGCATCGACAAACCCGCCAGTCATCAGCAGATAGCCCAGTTGATCGGCGCCTGGCAGCCCCAGCAGGCGCGCAGCCAGGAGGAGGATGGCCACAGCCTGAGTCTGGATGAGCTGTGCCGGGCCCTGGAGCAGGACCAGCTGCTGCCCTGGTATCAGCCCAAGGTGAGTTTTGAAAACGGTCAGTGGGTCGGCATGGAGGCGCTCGCCCGCTGGCAGCACCCCGAGTATGGGCTCATCTCGCCGGCCCGCTTCATCCCGCTGGCGGAGCACAACGGGCTCATGGATCCGCTGACCGAGGTGATCATCGGCAAGTCACTGCGCGACGGCCACCTGTGGGAGAAGACAGGGCTCTCCCTCAACCTGTCGATGAACCTCTCCACCACCTCGCTTATCGAGGGGGATCTGTGCAATACCCTGCTCAATCACTGCCAGCGCTGGAGCATCAACCCCGAGCTCATCACCCTGGAGGTGACAGAGAGCGCCTTCGTCAAGGATCTCGGCAAGTCGCTGGAGGTGTTGACCCGCTTGCGGATGCACGGCTTCGGCCTCTCCATCGACGACTTCGGCACCGGCTACTCCTCCATGCAGCAGCTCGCCCTGCTGCCGTTCACCGAGCTGAAGCTGGACAGATCCTTCGTCGATCGCTGCTATGAAGATCCCTCCCGCCTCGCCATCATCGAATCCAGTATCGAACTGGCGCGCAAGTTGGGGTTAAAATCGGTGGCAGAGGGGGTCGAGGACGAGGCCACCTGGCTGCTGCTGGCCAGGCTGGGGTGCGATCAATGCCAGGGGTTCTTCTCCGCACGCCCCATGCCACGCGAGGAGTTGCTCGTCTGGCATGACACCTGGCGCGAACGATTGCCCGCATTGATCGGGCGCTAATCAAGGGCAGGATGCCCGCTGCGACACAAGGATGGTCATGAAAATATCAAGCAAGCTGTTGTTGAGTTTCTGTTTTATCAACCTGCTCATCATTCTCTCCTCCGCCCTTGTCTACCATCAGCTCGGCCGGATTGAAGCCTCCCAGGAGGCCTTGCTGGGCCAGGCCCTGCCAGCCCTGCAACGGGACGAGGCGAGCCAGAAGGCCCTGATCGCCACCGTCTCCTCCCTGCGGGCCTACCTCATTCTCGGCAAGGATCCCGCGCAAGGTACGCGCATCAAGCAGGAGTGGGAGCAGGCCTGGCGAGCCATAGAGCAGCAGGGATTCACGCCCGCCCTGAGCCGCGCCCTCAAGAGTTTCAAGGGAGCGCAGGAGAAGGTGTGGGCCCTGGCCCATACCGAAGATAACCTGCCGGCCCACACCCTGATGCTGCTGGAAGCCGGCCCCCTGGCGGAGGCGGCCCTCGATCAGCTGCAATCCATTGCCAACGAAGAGGTGGCGACGCCCCAGGAGACGCTGCCCGGCGATCGCCGCCTGCTGCTCAAGCAGGTGGGGGATGCCTACAACGGGCTGGCCAATGCCCTCTCCGCCCTGCGGGACTTCCTCATCTCGGGGGACAAGGAGTATCGCGACAAGTACCAGGACTACTACCAGTTCCATCTGCAGCGGGTGGCCGAGCTGAAACAGCAGCAGGCCAACTTCACCGAGGCGCAGAAGGGCTTGTGGACGCTCTTTGAGGAGATGTCTGCCCCCTTTGCCGAGCTGGTGGGACAGGTGATCGCCAGGCGGCAGGCGCCGGACTGGGATCAGGCCAACCACCTGATGGCCACCGACATTGAACCTGCGTTGACCCAGCTGGCCAGTCAGCTGGCGAGCCAGGTGACCCAGACCCGGGGAGAAGTGGACAAGATAGCGGGCAAGCTGGCCGGGGCCAGTCAGGCCATCCACCGCACCCTGCTGCTGGCGACCACCAGCGTCATCTTGCTCGGCACCCTGGTGGCCCTGCTGTTCAGCCGCCGTCTGACCCGTGACATCGCCAGCCTGGTGAACCGGGCCGGGCAGGTTGCCGATGGCCGCTTGCCGAGGGAGCCCCTGCCGGTGTTGCGCCAGGACGAGCTGGGCGGATTGACCGGCTCCATCAACCGGATGTCGAGCCAGCTACGCCAGCTGGTGGGGGAGATCCAGGGTGCGGTGGCGCAGGTGGAAGGGGCCGGCCGGGAGGTGGGTCAGACCACCAACGCCATAGTGGACGATCTGGCGAGTCAGAATCAGCGGCTGGATACGGTCGCGGCCGCCATAGAGCAGATGTCCGCCAGCACCAGGGACGTGGCGGGCAACATCGCCGATGCGGCCGGCGCAGCGCGTCAGACCGAGCAGCAGGCCAGGCAGGGGGAGCAGGCCCTCGCCCGCATGGGTGCCACCATGGCGCAGATTGCCGCCATGATCACCCAGGCCAATCAGGCGATGTCGCTGCTTCGCAGCCAGAGCGAGCAGGTGGGCCGCGTCACAGAGGTGATCGCCACCATAGCCGAGCAGACCAACCTGCTGGCGCTCAATGCCGCCATAGAGGCGGCGCGCGCCGGGGAGCAGGGGCGGGGGTTCGCCGTGGTGGCGGACGAGGTGCGCCAGCTGGCCAGCCGTACCAGCCAGTCGACGGCGGAGATCAACCAGACCATCGCCAGCATACAGCAGCAGACCCGGCAGACGGCCGATACCGTGGGCAGCGGCACCCTGTTGGTGGAGCAGGGCAGGGGCGCCGTGTCCTCGGCCACCGAGACCCTGGCGGCCATGTCGGCGCTGGTGCAGGATCTCTGCGGTCAGCTCGCCGCCATCGCCACCGCGACCGAGCAGCAGTCCAGGGTGGCCCAGGAGGTGGCGGGCACTGTGGAGGAGATCGCCGGGCTCAGCCATCAGTCCAGCGAACACAGTCAGCAGGGGGAGCTGATCGTCGCCAGACTGACCCGGGAGACGGGCCAGCTGACCGCGGCCATCAGTCGCTTCGAGCTGGATGCCTGAGTCAGGCTGAGGTGGCAGAAAAGCGGGGCAGGCCTATGGGCCTGCCCCGTTTTTTTCACTCCAGACGCCGGTTGTCGACGCTGCCGCGGTTTCCTGATTGAGCAGGCTGACCAGCAGGGGTATGGGGCGCTGCTCGCTGCCGACTCAGTCCAGACGCCGGAAGGCCTGATTGTCGACGCTGCTGCTGGTTTCCTGATTGAGCAGGCTGACCAGCAGGGGTATGGGGCGCGGCTCGCTGCCAACTCAGACCTGATGCTGGATGGTTAGTCCAGACGCCGGAAGGCCTGATTGTCGAAGCTGCTGCTGGTTTCCTGATTGAGCAGGCTGACCAGCAGGATGGCCCGCTTCTCCCCATCCGGCTCCAGGTAGATGGCCTCGAACCCGGCCAGGGGGCCTGATTCGATCAATACCTTGTCCCCTTGCGTCGGCAGGCAGGCGTAGCTGGCGCGTGCCTCGTCGCTGTCGTCCCGGCTCATCAGCCGGTAGATCAGCTGGCTGCTGACGGGGCTCCACTCCTTGCCGAAGTGGATGATGCGGCTGATGCCGCGGGTGGACTTCAGGGTGACCGGGGTGACCACTTCCAGATCCACGTAGATGAACAGGTAGTTGGGGAACATGGGTTCACGCTGCGGGACCCGTTTGCCACGCCGCAGTTTTTCCACTTCCACCATGGGGTAATAGGATTCAACGCCTTGCGCCGCCAGATGGGCGCGGGCGCGGGCCTCTTCCTTGGGCTTGCAGTAGGCCAGATACCATTTCTTCATTGTTGTTCTGTTTTTTCGTGTTGCCGTGCTTCTGGCTATGATAACGGGGGCAAAAAAAAAGGCCACGCTTGGCGTGGCCTTTTTTACAGAGTGAGTGATTACCAACCTTTCACCAGGCCGCCCTTGAACAGCTCGGTTCCCTTCTTGTAGACCTCGTCGGTCTGGAAGGCCTGGACGAACTCCTTGACCTTCTCGTCGTCCTTGTTGTTTTCGCGGGCAACGATCAGGTTGACGTAGGGGGACTCCTTGTCTTCGACGAAGAGGCCGTTTTCGGTCGGGGTCAGGCCAATCTGACCGGCGAAGGTGTTGTTGATGATGGAGAGATCAACATCTTCCAGGGAGCGGGGCAGCTGAGCGGCTTCCAGCTCGACGATCTTGAAGTTGCGCGGGTTGCTGGCGATGTCCAGCACTGTGGCTTCCAGACCGGCGCCTTCCTTCAGCTTCAGCAGGCCCTGCTTCTCCAGCAGGATCAGGGAGCGACCCAGGTTGGTCGGATCGTTCGGTACCGCGATCTGGGCGCCGTCTTTCAGCTCGGACAGGGCCTTGATCTTCTTGGAGTAGCCGGCGATCGGGTAGACGAAGGTGTTGCCAACCGGTACCAGCTTGAAGCCGCGATCACGGATCTGGGCATCCAGGTAGGGCTTGTGCTGGAAGGCGTTGACGTCGACGCTGCCGTCGTTCAGGGCCACGTTGGGGGTGACGTAGTCGGAGAAGGTGACGACCTCGACGGTCAGGCCGTATTTCTCCTTCGCCACCTTGGCCGCGGTCTCGATCAGTTCGGTCTCGGGGCCGGCGATGGCGCCGACTTTCAGGGTCTTGCTCTCTTCCTTCTGACCGCAGCCGACCAGTACCAGAGTTGCCAGCAGCGCAGCTGCCGCGGATTTAATGCCCAATTTCATAAAAACCTCCTGTCAGAAATCGACGATTAACGATGATCACATTGTTTGACCAGGCGCTCACCCGCGCTCTGGATGAGTTGAACCAGTACCACCAGAATGACCACGGTGACCAGCATGACGGTAGGGTCAAAGCGCTGGTAGCCGTAGCGAATACCCACATCCCCCAGACCACCACCACCGATGGCACCGGCCATGGCGGAGTAGTTCACCAGCGTGACCAGGGTGATGATGATGCTGTTGAGGATCCCGGGCAGGGCCTCTGGCAGCAGCACCTTGGCGATGATTTGCAAGGGTTTGGCACCCATGGCCTTGGCGGCCTCGAGCAGGCCGTCCGGCACTTCCATCAGGGCACCTTCCACCAGACGGGCGATGAAGGGGATGCAACCGACGGTCAGCGGCACTATGGCGGCTATGGTGCCTATGCTGGTGCCGACGATCAGCCGGGTCAGCGGAATGATGGCCACCAGCAGTATGATGAAGGGCACGGAGCGGCCGACGTTGACCACGATGCCGAGGATCTTGTTCAGCAGTGGGTTGGCCAGGATCTGGCCGGCCTTGGTCACGTGCAGTGCCACGCCCAGCGGCAGCCCGAGCAGGCAGCCGAACAGGGCGGAGGCAAACACCATGATCAGGGTGTCGCCGAGGGCTGTGATGAGCAGATTAATCATGGCTTCGGACATAACCCATTACCTCCAGCTGAATGTGGTTGTCGATGAAGAACTGCTGTGTGGCCTCGCACTGGGCCTCATCCCCGAACAGCTCCGCCAGCAGGAAGCCGAACTTGACGCCACCGGCGTATTCGATGTCTGCGCTCAGTATGCTGATGTCGATGTTGAAACGGCGGCTCACCTCGGAGATGAGCGGCGAATCGACGGTGGCGCCGGTGAAGCCGAGCTTCACCAGGGGATAGCTGTTGGCCACCCGCTCGCTGCTCATCCTGTCCTGGTACTCCTGGGGCACCTCCAGGTGGATGGTGGAGTGGATGAAGTCACGGGCCAGCTGGGTCTTGGCGTTGCTGAAGAACCAGGCCACTTCCCCCTGCTCGATCAGGCGACCGTCGCTGATGATGGCCACTTCGTCACAGATCCCCTTCACCACATCCATCTCGTGGGTGATGAGCAAGATGGTGAGCCCCAGCTTGACGTTGATCTCCTTGAGCA
The DNA here is from genome assembly GCF_046087985.1 of Aeromonas ichthyocola. NCBI lineage: Bacteria > Pseudomonadati > Pseudomonadota > Gammaproteobacteria > Aeromonadales > Aeromonadaceae > Aeromonas > Aeromonas ichthyocola. The sequence continues at coordinate 823,257 of NZ_JBJSWH010000002.1, read as the reverse complement.
GGCTCAGGATGGATCGGGTGGTCTGGGGGTCGAGGGCCGAGGTGGCCTCGTCACACAGCAATACCTTGGGGGCCGGTGCCAGGGCGCGGGCGATGGCGACGCGCTGCTTCTGACCGCCGGAGAGTTCGGACGGATAGGCGTGGGCACGGGCTTCCAGCCCGACCAGGGCGAGCAGTTCCTCGACCCTCGCCTGGATCTGCGCCTTGCTCCAGCCCGCCAGCTCCAGAGGGAAGGCGATGTTGGCGAACACGGTGCGGGAGGCCAGCAGGTTGAAGTGCTGGAAGATCATGCCGATCTGGCGGCGAGCCTGGGTCAGATCCCGCTCGCTCAGGGCCACCAGATCCTGACCATCGACGATGACCTGGCCCTGGGTGGGGCGCTCCAGCAGGTTGACGCAACGAATAAGGGTGCTCTTGCCAGCACCGGAGGCGCCGATCACCCCGAAAATCTTGCCTTGTGGCACATGCAGGCTCACGTCACGCAGGGCGTGCACGGCGTCACTGCCTTTACCGTAGACTTTGTTGAGACCGATCAACTTAATCATGGATTCTTCCGTGCTAACAGCCTTAAAGCACAGGGCGCTACAGGCGGGTGAATTGGGCAGAGGTTTCACTGGGTTGCTCTGCCATCATGGAGGATGATGCTAAGATGTCCGGATGGCTGTGTCAACGCATGTTTCTACGTCTAGACGTCTAAAAAATGTATAAGGATTCCCGCTTCCTGACTAACGGCGGATAACAATCAGGATGGTATATTGTATTTGGATCCTGTATTGTGGCATTAACCGAATCCGATGGTTTATGCTGGGTAAAGGCTGGTTTTATTAGTGTGTCAGCCCGTTTTGTTATCGGCTATCGAGCCTGATGCTCCTCCATTTATTGCCACCATCCTGGCACAAATCGTTCCCTATTCGTTCCGGATCACCTGACTCACTTTGTCGGCCATCCCTTGATGCAGCGCAAGGGGGGCCTCGCTTTGGATTGGGTCGGTGGCGCCGTTTTTTTATACTGATGAAGTCGACAAGCATGGAGGGCAGTGCGATGATGCGATTTCAACAGATCAAAGAGTTGCTGCTCTATCTCGAACAGGTTCATCACCAGCTCGGGCTCTGTTACGGGCGTTTGACCAGTCAGGTGGATGGCGAGCGCAGCCGGATGTTGCTGGTCTATCTGCAAGGGCGTGAGGATGCGGCCAGTGCCCATCTGCACGAATATGCTGCTCAGCTGGGAGAGGCGGTCAAGGAGACCTGGCTGAACCGGGGTTTCAGCGAGGATATGCTGCCTGCCATTACCCGCTTCGAGCTGCCGGCATCAGTCCAGACTCAGGATATCGTCACTCAGGTATGCCGCTGGGAAGAGCAGCTGGTGGGCGAGCTGAGCCATCTGGCCCGGGAGTGCCCGACATCGGCCACCACCGCCTTTGCTCGAGAATCTGGCCGGGCTGGAGCAGACCCGCTTGACCCGACTGGTGCACGGGGTGCACCGACTCGACGACATGTAACGGGTGATAAGCGGCAAGATGACCGCAAAACAAAAGGGCCCGGCAGCAGTGCCGGGCCCTTTCTTGGTATCTGCTGATTGCAGTGAGCGTCGGTCAGCCCTGCTGCTCGGCCGCGTAGAGGGCGGCCCCTATGATGCCGGCCTGGTTGAGGTTGGCCGCCGCCACGAGGGGGGCCCGGGTCTCTATCCGGTCGATGAACTTGTCGAGCTTGGCGGCGCTGCCGCCTCCCAGGATGAAGAGATCGGGGGAGAAGAGGAACTCGAGGCGGGCCAGGTACTTGTTGAAGCGCTTGCCCCAGCGGTTCCAGGAGAGATCCTCGCGCTTGCGCACCGCATCCGAGCAGTAGTGCTCGGCGACCATGCCTTCCAAGATGAGATGGCCCAGCTCGGTGTTCGGCAGCAACTGGCCGTTGACGAACACCGCAGTGCCTATGCCGGTGCCGACGGTGATGAGGATGATGACCCCCTTGCGATCCCGGCCCGTGCCGAAGCGCATCTCGGCCAGCCCGGCCGCATCGGCGTCGTTGAGCACGTGGCAGGGCAGGCCGGTCACGTCGGCGAACAGGTGGGCGGCATCGGTCTCGATCCAGCTCTTGTCGATGTTGGAGGCATTCTTGGCGATGCCGTTGTGGATGGTGGCGGGGAAGCCGCACCCTATGGGCCCCTTCCACTGGAAATGCTCGACCAGCGCCTTGAGGGTGTGCGCCACGGCGGCCGGGGTGGCCGGTTGCGGCGTGGCAATGCGGTGGCGCTCGCCAATCAGTTCGCCAGTCTCGGTGTCCACCAGGCAGCCCTTGATCCCGGAGCCGCCAATATCTACTCCCAACATCTGCATCCGAATCTTCCTTTTATTGTGCCTATGGTCAATGGTCGGCAGAGCATGAAAAAAGTGCTGTCATCCGGCAAGGGCCAGATCACTTATGCGTGATCCGGCAGGCCTTTTTCGATGCAGCGGATCAGCAAACGGGTCTTCTTGTTCTCTTTCTCCTGGCGCGCGGCCAGGGTCGCCAGCGCCCATTCGATGTGTTCGGTCACCATGGGCTCGGCGCCGGGAAGCGCCTGCTGCAGGGCCGCCATGGCGTCGCTGCTGGCCGGGCCGTTGCCCAGCGCCACCGCCAGGTTGCGGCGCCAGCGTTGATAGCCGATGCGGCGAATGGGGCTGCCTTCGGTGTGCTTCAAAAATGCCGCCTCCGACCACTGCCAGAGGTCGAGCAGGGGTGGGCGGTGCAGATTGGGGCGGGGGCTGAAGTCGGGCTCTGGGCTCGCATCCGCATAGCGATTCCAGGGGCAGATGAGCTGGCAGTCGTCACAGCCATAGATGCGGTTGCCCATCAGCGGCCTGAACTCTTCCGGGATGGGGCCGTCGTTCTCTATGGTGAGATAGGAGATGCAGCGCCGCCCGTCCACCACGTAGGGGGCTATGATGGCGCCGGTGGGGCAGATGTTGATGCAGGCCACGCACTTGCCGCACTGCTCTTTTTCCACCGGGGCATCGACGGGGAGCGGCAGGCTGACCAGCAGCTCCCCGAGAAAGAAGAAGGAGCCGGCCGACTCATTGAGCAGCAGCGAGTGCTTGCCCACCCAGCCCAGCCCAGCCTTGGCCGCCAGGGGGCGCTCCAGTATGGGGGCCGAATCGACGAAGGGGCGCCACTCCCCCGTGGTTTCCTGCGTGGATGGCAACAGCGCCTGGCAGCGCTGCTCGATACGCTCCCCCAGCTGCTTGAGCCGGTTGCGCAGCACCTTGTGGTAGTCGCGCCCCAGGGCATAGCGGCTGATGTAGCCCAGGGTGGGGTCCTTCAGCGTGGCGGCAAAGCCCGCCTCGAAGGGGAGATAGTTCATCCGCACCGACAGCACCCGCAGGGTGCCCGGCAGCAGCTCCTGGGGCCGGGCCCGCATCATGCCGTGGCGCGCCATGTAGTCCATGGTGCCGTGATGACCCGCATCCAGCCAGGCCTGCAATCTGGGCTCCTCGAGGGCGAGATCCGTGTCCGTGATGCCGACCTGGTCAAATCCTAGCTCCCGTGCCCAGAGCTTGATATCGTGGGCCAGTTGCGCGAGTTCGGCGGCCGTCATTGTGTCTCACCTGCCTGCTGGCAGCGGCATGGCGCCCGCAGCACTGAGGGTGACGAGGGCCGTGCGCCGTCATGGCACGCCATATGCCAGGCCAGGAGTCGGGCCAGTGGATGATGAAGGTGGGGAGCCATCATGGTACAGGTTATCGAGGACGCTATCGGCAAAAAACAAGGCATCAGTCTAGCACAGCCCCTGTGGCGGGCCGAACAGATCCGCAAGATGGAGCAGTGCTGGGCCGAGCGTGAGGGGCAAGCCCTCTACGCCCTGATGGAGCGGGCCGGCGCCGCCCTGTGCAGCTATGCCCGCCATCACTGGCCCCAGAGTCACCACTGGTGGATCTTCGTCGGCCCGGGCAACAACGGGGGGGATGGCTATGTGCTGGCCCGCCTCGCCCGCCGACTCGGTCTAGAGCCCCTGGTGATAGCCGCCCGGGCGCCTGGGCTGCTCAGAGGGGACGCCAGGCGGGCCGCCGACGAGTGGTTGGCGGCGGGAGGAGAGGTGATGATGGCCGATGTGCTCGAGGGGGCGCAGTTCCCTCCGCCGGATCTGGTGATAGATGCACTGCTCGGCACCAGTGTCCAGCTCCCCCTCTCCTCGCCAATGACAAAGATCGTCGCAACAATCAATGACTTGAATGCCCCGGTTCTGGCGGTGGATCTCCCCTCCGGGCTCAATGCCGACACCGGCCGCGCCATGGGGGCCCTGGTGCACGCCACCCGCACCCTCAGCTTCATCGGCATCAAGCAGGGCATGCTCACCGCCGACGGGGTGGACGGCGTCGGCCAGCTCGACTGGGATCCCCTCGGGGTGGTGCCTGAGGCCGACCAGGTGCCCGCCGCCGAGCGCCTGGATTATCCCCGTATAAAGAACCTGCTGACTTCCCGTTCCCGCTCGGCCCACAAGGGCAAGCACGGCAAGGTGCTGCTGGTGGGGGGCAACCTGGGGATGCAGGGGGCCATACTGCTGGCGGGGCAGGCCTGCCTGCGGGCGGGGGCGGGTCTGGTGCGACTGTGCCAGCACCCGGACTCTCCCCCCGCCAGCCTGGTGCAGCCCGAGCTGATGGGATGCCCGGCCGGGAGTGACGAGGGGTGGGCCACGGTGCGAGTTCTGGGGCCCGGGCTCGGTCAGGATGAGTGGGGAAGGGCCCAGTTCGAACACTACCTCAGCGCCAGTCTGCCCCTGGTATTGGACGCCGATGGATTGAATTGGCTGGCGCAGGCACCCCGTCATCAGGATAATTGGGTGCTCACGCCCCACCCGGGGGAGGCGGCCCGCCTGCTGGGGTGCGCCGTCGCCGAGATCGAGGCGGATCGTTTCGCCGCCGTTTCCCGGCTGCAGCAGCGATACGGCGGCGTGGTGCTGCTCAAGGGGGCGGGCTCGCTCATCTGCGATGGCCAGTGCATCAGCCTCTGCGATGAAGGCAATCCCGGCATGGCCAGTGGCGGCATGGGGGATCTGTTATCTGGTATAATCGCCGCCCTCCTGGCTCAGGGCTGGTCTGCCGGCATGGCCGCGCGACTGGGGGCCGTGATCCACGCAGAGGCCGCCGATCTGGCCGCCGCCGAGGGTGAGCGGGGCATGTTGGCATCGGATCTGCTGCCCTGGATCCGCCGTCTGGTCAATCCGACACCGTAACAAGTAACAAGAAGAACATGGCAAAAACCTTGATGATGACACTGCCGGACGAGGCAGCAACTGTGGCACTGGGTGGCCGTCTGGCGCAGGCGTGCCAGCAGGCCACTACCGTATTTCTGCACGGCGCCCTCGGGGCCGGCAAGACCACCCTGACCCGCGGCTGGGTGCAAGGGCTTGGCCATCAAGGCAAGGTCAAGAGTCCTACCTATACACTGGTGGAGCCCTATGAACTGGCCGACTGGCAGGTCTATCACTTCGATCTCTATCGACTGGCGGATCCGGAAGAGCTGGAATTCATGGGCATTCGGGACTATTTCGGCGCCGACACCCTCTGTCTGGTGGAGTGGCCGGAGAAAGGGGAGGGCTGGCTGCCATCCCCCGATCTCGAGATTACCCTGACGTATGTGAACGAGCAGCGCGAGGCCCTGATTGCGGCCCGCACTGCTATTGGCGAAGCCATTCTGGAACGGTTGTCATCTCAGTGCGCTTGATCCTTGTTATTGCCCTCTCCCTGATGGCCTTACCCTCCTGGGCGAATCAGCTCAAGAGTGTGCGGGTCTGGCCATCGCCGGATAACACCCGGGTGGTGCTCGACATGAGCAGCGCCCCCAATTTCAACTACTTCACCCTGAGCGGCCCGAGTCGCCTGGTGATCGATCTCAAGGGGGCGAGCAACGCCGCCAACCTGGCTCGCATCGAGAACAAGAGCGAGCTGGTGCGCAAGATCCGCGAGAGCACGCCCCTTGAGAAGGGCAGTATGCGTCTGGTGCTGGATCTCAGCTCCGCCATCAAGCCGGTGGTGTTCCCGCTGGCACCGGCCGGCCCCTATGGCCATCGCCTGGTGATCGATCTGCCCTATGAAGAGAAGGGTGGCGCCACGGCGCAGCCCGCTCCCGTCGGCGGTCAGGGCAAGGCCATCGTCATCGCCATCGACCCTGGTCACGGCGGTGAAGATCCCGGCTCCATAGGCCCGCGCCGCACCTACGAGAAAAGGGTGACCCTGTCGGTGTCCCAGAAGCTGGCGGCGCTGATCGACCGCGAGCCGGGCATGCGTGCCGTGATGACCCGTCGTGGTGACTACTTCGTCGACCTCAACAAGCGCTCCGAAATCGCCCGCAAGGCCAAGGCGGATCTGCTGGTGTCCGTGCATGCGGACAGCTTCCACAACTCCACGCCGCGCGGCGCCTCGGTCTGGGTGCTGTCGACCAATCGCGCCAACCGCGAGATGGGTAGCTGGCTGGAGAAGCAGGAGAAGCAGGGGGAACTGCTGGGCGGTGTGGGCAAGGTATTGGCCGAATCCGACCCCAATCCCTATCTGGCGCAGACCTTCCTCGATCTCTCCATGGACAAGTCCAGGGCCGAGGGCTATGAGGTGAGTCGCCAGATACTGCGCTCCATGGGACGGGTTGCCCGGCTGCACAAGAAGGCACCGGAGCACGCCAGCCTGGCGGTGCTCAAGGCGCCGGACATTCCCTCCGTGCTGGTGGAAACCGGCTTCATCTCCAACCATGCGGAAGAGAAGCTGCTGGCCACTGCCAGCTACCAGGATCAGCTGGCCCGCGCCATCTTCGAGGGGATCCGCAGCTACTATCGCAGCCACCCGACCAAGGGCCCCATGATGACGGGCAAGGGGCAGCGAGTGGCCAGCGCCAGCCAGCCTGTGGCGAAAAAGGCGGCAGTTGCCCCCGCGCCCCGGCAGCAGGTGACCAACCGGATGCCAGCGACAGTGCCGAGCCGCAGCAGTGATGGCGGCGCCCCGGTCAGCAGCGTCGGCAGCGCCTCCGGTGCCGGGGTGATCAAACCCTACAAGGTGGCGGCCAAGGAGCCGAGCGTGCCGGTCGCAAGCGTGCAGAGCGACGACAAGTCCCAGATGATCCGCCACGTGGTCACCCGCGGTCAGAGCCTCTCCCGCCTCGCCGAGAAGCACGGCGTGAGCCAGGCGCGGCTGGTGGAGATCAACAAGCTCAAGTCACGGGATATCCAGATAGGGCAGGTGCTCTATATCCCGAAATAAATGGGCTGTTTTAGTGATTGTCCGGGTTGATAGCCCATCGAAAACACGGTTGTCATTGGGTTAACCCCCTCCCAGCCTCCCCCTTCAAAGGGGGGGAGTCTTGTGCTCCCTCCCCTTGCGAAGAGGAGGGCTGGGTGAGGTTGATGTGTTCATCTTTTCCATGTTGGGCTTCGCTCAGCACCAACCTAGATCCCCAAGGTTAAAAAGCAGGAGTCAGCCATGCCGATCCGTATATTGCCTCCTATCCTGGCCAACCAGATTGCTGCCGGCGAGGTGGTGGAGCGGCCCTCCTCGGTGGTGAAGGAGCTGGTGGAAAACAGCCTGGATGCGGGGGCCGACCGGGTCGAGATCGACATCGACAAGGGGGGCTCCAAGCTCATCCGCATCCGTGACAACGGCAGCGGTGTCGCCAGGGACGAGCTGGTGCTGGCGCTGTCACGGCACGCGACCTCGAAGGTGGCGACCCTGGATGACCTGGAAGGGATCAACAGCCTCGGTTTTCGCGGCGAGGCGCTCGCCTCCATCAGCTCTGTCTCCCGTCTTACCTTCACCTCCCGCACCGCGGAGCAGTCCGAAGCCTGGCAGGCGCAGGCCGAAGGGCGCGAGATGAGCGTCACCGTCAAGCCGGCGGCCCATCCGGTGGGCACCACAGTGGAGGTGGTGGATCTCTTCTTCAACACCCCGGCGCGGCGCAAGTTCATGCGCAGCGAGAAGACAGAGTTTGCCCACATCGACGAGCTGGTACGCCGCATCGCGCTCTCCCGCTTCGACATCACCCTGATCCTGCGCCACAACGGCAAGGTGGTGCGCCAGTACAAGGCCGCCAATACGGTGCCTGAGCAGGAGCGCCGCCTCGCCGCCGTCTGTGGCACCCCCTTCATGCACCACGCGCTGGCGGTGGAGAGCGAGCACAGCGACGTGCGCCTGTGGGGCTGGCTGGCACTGCCCGCGGGGGCCAGACCGCAAAACGATCTGCAATACACCTATGTGAACGGCCGCATGATGCGCGACAAGCTCATCAACCACGCCATCCGCCAGGCCTATGACGAGCTGCTGCCTGCCGGCAGCTTCGCCGCCTATGTGCTCTACATAGAGCTGGATCCCCGTCAAGTGGATGTGAACGTCCATCCCGCCAAGCACGAGGTGCGTTTCCATCAGGCGCGGCTCATTCACGACTTTATCTTCCAGGCGCTCTTTACCGCCCTGCGCCGGGAAGGGGCGGGAGCCAGCGAGCAGGACGAGCCGCTGGCCGAGAGCCTGGTCGAGCTGCCGACCAGCCCGCAGATCGAGTATCCCGGCCAGGCGCCACGCCCCGAGTGGTATGGCGCCGAGCACAGCTATAGAGCCCCCGCCCAGACGCGGGATGGCGGTGCCGTGCGCGAAGGTGCCGGCCGCGCGGGCAACTACCAGCCCCCCGAGCCCCCCAGCCGGGAGGCGATGCGCGGCATGGGCGCCCTGCTCACCACATTGCCGGTGGTGGGGGAGGCGTCTCAGGCAGCTCCCGTCACCCCGGCCGGTCCGTCGCCCCAGGGGACTCGCGCCCTGACCCTGGTGGAGCAGGCCTATCTGCTGATCGAGCGGGAGGGACAACTGGCGCTGCTCTCCCTGGTGCGGGCCGAGCGGGTGCTGCTGCGCCACTGGCTGCTGGAGACCTGGGGCCAGGGACTGGCGGCGCAACCCCTGCTGCTGCCGGTCTCCTTCAAGCTGCCAAAGAACCTGATTGCGCTGGCGGAGGAGCAGGAACGTTTGCTCAAACGCATGGGGCTGGAGTTGAAAAGCGGGGGGCGCGACACCATGATCCTGACTCGGGTGCCCGCCTTGCTGCGCCAGACCGATCTGGTGCGCCTCTTACCCGAATTGCTGCAATTGATCGAGAGCGGATCTGACAGTGATGCCGACCAGCAGGCTGAAGTACTATGCCAGTGGCTGGTGGAGCAGGGGATAAGCACCGAAAAAATATATGATTTTTCAACGGCCAGCCGGCTGCTGACGGAACTTGTGACCGATTTCAGTGACCAACTGGCAGACATTCGCATGGTGCGTCCTCTTCGTTGGCGGCCGTGCTGGAGGGGTTTGCACGGGGCGATTGAACCGCCGGGGCTGACCTCTTCAATCCATTGAACGCTATTTGCATGGTACGCCTCCCGACGGGGCGACCGTGCCAGAGGAACATGAAAGTGGCTGACTTGCCGACTGCAATTTTTCTGATGGGGCCGACGGCCTCCGGCAAGACGGATCTCGCCATCGCTCTGTGTCAGGCCCTGCCCTGCGACATCATCAGCGTGGACTCCGCGCTCATCTATCGCGGCATGGACATTGGCACCGCCAAGCCGACTGCCGCCGAGCTGGCCCAGGCCCCTCATCGCCTGATCGACATCCTGGATCCGGCCATGAGCTATTCGGCGGCGGATTTCTGCCGCGATGCCCTGCGCGAGATGAAAGAGATCGCCGACCGCGGCCGCATCCCGCTGCTGGTGGGGGGCACCATGCTCTACTTCAAGGCGCTGCTGGAGGGGCTCTCTCCGCTGCCCTCCGCCAATCCGGCCATTCGCGCCGAGATTGAGGCAGAGGCCGCTCGCCTCGGCTGGCAAGCCCTGCACGACGAGCTGGTGCGCATCGATCCTGTGGCCGGTGCCCGCATCCACCCCAACGACCCTCAGCGGCTCAGCCGGGCGCTCGAGGTTTATCGCATCAGCGGCAAGACCCTCACCGAGCTGACCCAGGTGCAGGGGGAAGGCTTGCCCTACCGGGTGCACCAGTTTGCCATCGCCCCCTCCGATCGCGCCGTGCTGCATCAGCGTATCGAGCTGCGTTTCGACAAGATGCTGCAGGGGGAGTTCGAACAGGAGGTCAGGGCGCTCTATGAGAGGGGTGATCTTCACCCGGATCTGCCAGCTATTCGTTGCGTTGGCTACCGCCAAATGTGGGACTACCTGGCAGGGGAAGTGGGATATGATGAGATGCGTTATCGTGGCATCGTGGCCACCCGTCAGCTGGCCAAGCGCCAGATGACCTGGTTGCGTGGCTGGCCCGACCTGACCTGGTTGGAATCTGGTGAGTCTGGCAATGTGGCCAGGGTGGTCGCCCGAGCTGGTGCGGCTTGACACTCCCTGTATAATCAGGTTGTTATATTGATATCCGGTGTTTAAAAACAACAAACTATAAGGAAAAGAAAGATGGCTAAGGGGCAATCTCTCCAAGACCCGTTTTTGAATGCGCTGCGCCGTGAGCGGATTCCTGTTTCTATCTATTTGGTGAACGGCATCAAACTGCAGGGTCAGATCGAATCGTTTGACCAGTTTGTCATTTTGCTGAAGAACACCGTGAGCCAGATGGTCTACAAGCACGCCATTTCCACCGTGGTGCCGGCCCGTGCCGTCAACCATCACCAGCACGCCCCGGGCGCCGCCGGTGAAGAGCAGGGTGAAGCCGAGGCGTGATATCCCGCGGCGAGCCCACTCGCCAACTCAGAATCATCATGATACCTGTCAAGGAGCAAGCGCTTGTTTGACCGTTACGAAGCTGGTGAACAGGCCGTTCTGGTACATGTCAACTTCAGCGATGAGGGTGAGCGGGAGGATCTGGACGAGCTCAAGATGCTGGTGAGCTCGGCCGGGGTCAATGCGCTGGGGGTGATCACCACCAGTCGCAGCGCGCCCAGTGCCAAATATTTTGTCGGCAGCGGCAAGGCGGAAGAGATCGCGTCCCAGGTCCAGATGCTGGGTGCGGACGTGGTCATCTTCAACCATGCCCTGACTCCTGCCCAGGAACGCAACCTGGAGCGTCTGTTCCAGTGCCGTGTGGTGGACAGGACAGGCCTCATCCTCGATATCTTCGCCCAGCGCGCCCGTACCCACGAAGGCAAGTTGCAGGTCGAACTGGCCCAATTGCGCCATCTTTCTACTCGCCTGGTGCGAGGCTGGACCCACCTCGAGCGTCAGAAGGGCGGCATAGGTCTGCGCGGCCCGGGTGAAACCCAGCTTGAAACCGACCGACGCCTGCTGCGAGAGCGCATCAAGGCGATTTTGCGTCGGCTCGACAAGGTGGCGAAGCAGCGGGAGCAGGGCCGTCGCGCCCGTAACCGCAACGAGGTGCCGACCGTGTCGCTGGTGGGCTACACCAACGCCGGAAAGTCCACTTTGTTCAACCAACTTACAGATGCCAGCGTGTATGCTGCCGACCAATTGTTCGCAACTCTGGATCCCACCCTGCGTAAATTGGTGATCCAGGATGTGGGTGATGTGATCCTGGCGGATACAGTTGGATTTATTCGGCACTTGCCCCATGATCTGGTCGCGGCCTTCAAGGCGACGCTGCAGGAGACCCGCGAAGCGGACCTGCTGCTGCACGTCGTGGACTGTGCCGATGAGCAGATGCAGGAGAATGTCGATTCGGTGCAGACCGTTTTGGCCGAGATCGAGGCGGACGACCGTCCCCAGCTGATGATCTGCAACAAGATCGACAAGCTGACCGATCGTCCGGCCGGTCTGGAGCGGGATGACGAAGGGCGCCCGCAGAGGGTCTGGCTGTCTGCCCAGACAGGTGAAGGCAGTGAATACCTGTTCCAGGCCCTGACCGAACTGCTGGCCGGATCCATGGTCCATCACACCCTGCAGTTGCCGCCCTCGGCCGCGAGATTGCGCAGTGCGCTCTATCGGCTGAAAGGCATCGAGCAGGAAGGTTTCAGCGAGGAGGGGGATTTTGTCCTGGAGGTACGCTTGCAGCTTGCCGACTGGAACCGCCTCATGAAACAAGAAGGTGAGAGTTTACAACGCTTTATCAGGCATTGATCCGGCGATGAAGACAAACTTCGTCAAGGGTTGATGGCCCGGTAGAGATGATATCCATCCGCATGTATTAATGGAGACGCTGATGGCTTGGAATGAGCCTGGTAACAACGGCAAAGACCGTGACCCTTGGGGGAACAACGGCAAGAATCAGGGACCCCCTGATCTGGATGAGATGCTGCGCAAGGTGAGCCGTCGTTTCGGTGGCCTGTTCGGTGGTGGCAAATCGGGTGGTGATGTGGGCAAGTTTGGCCTCTCCATCGCCTTGGTGGTGGCCGTGGTGGTGTGGGTCGTCAGCGGCTTCTACACCATTCGCGAAGCCGAGCGGGGCGTGGTGCTGCGTTTTGGGGAGTACTCCCATAACGTGGATCCGGGCCTGCGCTGGAAGCCGACCTTCATCGATCGGGTGATCCCGGTGGATGTGGAATCGGTGCGCTCCCTGCCTGCCTCCGGCTTCATGCTGACCCAGGACGAGAACGTGGTCCGGGTCGAGATGGACGTGCAGTACCGCGTGGTCGATCCCGAGCAGTATCTGTTCAGCGTCACCAATGCGGACGAGAGTCTGAGCCAGGCCACCGACAGCGCCCTGCGCTACGTGGTGGGTCACACCAAGATGGATGATGTCCTGACCACGGGTCGGGAAAAAGTCCGTCAGGAGACCTGGCAGGTGATCGATGGCATCATAGAGCCCTACCAGATGGGTCTGCAGATCGTCGACGTCAACTTCCTGCCGGCGCGTCCGCCGGAAGAGGTGAAAGACGCCTTCGATGACGCCATCTCCGCCCAGGAAGATGAACAGCGTTTCATCCGTGAAGCGGAAGCCTATGCCCGTGAAGTCGAGCCCAAGGCCCGTGGTCAGGTCAAGCGTCTGGAACAGGAAGCCGAAGGCTACAAGTCCCAGATCGTGCTGAAGGCCAAGGGTGAAGTCGCGCGCTTCAACGAGCTGCTGCCCCAGTACCAGTCCGCCCCCGAGTTGACTCGTGAGCGTATCTACCTGGAAACCATGGAAGAGCTCTATCAGCAAGCCAACAAGGTGCTGGTCGACATGCCTGCTGGCAACAACAGCATGATCTACCTGCCGCTCGACAAGCTCTCCGGCAAGGCGAATGCGGTGCAACCGGCACGTCCGGCGGGCACACCTGCGGTGGAGCCGGCCCAGCCGTCCAACGAAGGGGCCAATTCCACTCCGACCCCGCTGCGTGGCGGTGATCGTTTCAGCACAGGGAGAAACTAATAGATGAAGAAAATAGCTATTGGTGTCATCGCTGTGGCCGCCATGGTCTGCTTCTCTTCCGTCTTCATCGTCGATGAAGGTCAGAAGGGCATAGTGGTGCAGTTTGGCAAGGTGAAGCGGGTTGACTCCGGTGAGCCCCGCCTCTATGAGCCGGGCCTGCACTTCAAGGTGCCGCTCATCGACCAGGTTCGCAAGATGGATGCCCGCATCCAGACTCTGGAAGGCCAGGCGGATCGCTTCGTCACCTCAGAGAAGAAAGACCTCATCATCGACTCCTACGTGAAGTGGAAGATCGAGGACTTCTCCAAGTACTACCTGGCAACAGGTGGTGGCAACAAGATCCAGGCCGAAGACCTGCTCAAGCGCAAGATCAACAACGGTCTGCGTTCCGAGATCGGTAACCGCACCATCAAGGACATAGTCTCCGGTGAGCGCAGTACCGTGATGGAAGATGCCCTGATGAAGATGGCGCGCTCCTCCGAGCTCGGCATCAAGGTGGTGGATGTGCGTATCAAGCAGATCAACCTGCCGGTGGAAGTCTCCAGCTCCATCTATCAGCGGATGCGTGCCGAGCGGACTGCGGTAGCCCGTGAGCACCGCTCCCAGGGCCGCGAGCAGGCCGAGATCCTGCGTGCCGACATCGACCGCAAGGTCACCGTCATGATCGCCGACGCCGAGAGTAATGCGCGTCAGCTGCGTGGTGAAGGGGATGCGGAAGCCGCCAAGATCTATGCCGACAGCTACAAGAAGGACCCCGAGTTCTTCAGCTTCGTGCGTAGCATGGAGGCCTATCGCAAGAGCTTCGCCGGCGGCAACGACCTCATGGTCCTGAAGCCTGACAGCGAGTTCTTCCGCTACCTCAAGTCGCCTCACGGTGACAAGCAGTAAGCAGGCATAGCGCCATAACCCAAAGGGCCTGATGATTCAGGCCCTTTTGCTTGATGAGACAAGGGCCCAGAGGGCAGGAGGAGTCATGCTGACAGCCATCTTGATGGGAGTGGGGCTGTTGCTGCTGTTCGAGGGGCTGGGCCCCTTGCTGGCGCCGAGGGCCTGGCAACAGATGCTGAGACTGATGAGCGATCAGCCGCCGGAGCAATTGCGTCGCATCGGCGGTTGTCTGGTGGTGGCGGGGGCCGTCATCCTCTGGGCGCTGGCCCATTGAGCAATCAAGAGAGTGCTGACGCCTGAGCGCAAAGCGCAGACTATAAAAAAGAGGCCTATGGCCTCTTTTTTCTTGGATGCTGACACATAGGCTCAGGCGCTGCGCTGTACCGCCATCTGGGCCAGGGTCTCCAGCGCCTGCCTGTGCTGGGAGTCCGGCAGGATGGCGAGGGCGGCAATGGCCTTGTCGGCCTCTTCCCGGGCCCGCTCGCGGGAGTACTCCAGGGCACCGGTGCGATCCAGGATGGCCAGGATGCGGTCGAGATGCTCCATGCCGTTGCGGTGCTCGATGGCGTCGCGGATGAGCTGACGCTCTTCCGGGGTGCCCACGGCCATGGCGCGCAGCAGCGGTAGGGTGGGCTTGCCTTCGGCCAGATCGTCACCGACGTTCTTGCCCATCTCATCGCTCTGGGAACAGTAATCCATGACGTCGTCGATGATCTGGAAGGCGGTACCCAGGTACTTGCCGTAGTCGGTCATGGCCTGCTCGACGGGCTCGGGCTGATGGGTCAGCACGGCGGCGAGGCGGGTGGCGGCTTCAAACAGCTTGGCGGTCTTGCAGTAGATGACCGTCATGTAGCTCTCTTCCGTGGTGTCCGGATCGTTGCAGTTCATCAACTGCAGCACTTCCCCCTCGGCGATGGTGTTGGTGGCATCCGACAGGATTTCCATCACCCGCAAGTTGGAGAGCTCGCTCATCATCTGGAAGGAGCGGCTGTAGAGGTAGTCACCGACCAGGACGCTGGCGGCGTTGCCGAACAGCGCATTGGCGGTCTCCCGGCCGCGGCGCAGGTCGGATTCATCGACCACGTCGTCGTGCAGCAGGGTAGAGGTATGAATGAATTCGATGATGGCGGCGAGCTTGAGATGGTCCTGACCTTGGTACCCCAGTGCGCGGGCGGCCATTACCGTCAGCATGGGGCGCATCCGTTTTCCGCCTGCACTGACAATGTAGAAACCCAGCTGGTTGATCAGGCTGACATCGGACTGGAGTCTGGCCAGGATCAGTTCATTGACCGCCGTCATGTCGGCGGCACAGAGCGCACGGATAGTCTGTTGGTCCATAAGTCTCGTAACGTGACGGCAGCAATTACTGCGTTTTTAGCAATGGCGGGGATTCTACACGATTTCACAATGGGTTACAGTTAAGCGTTTATTCACGGCGGCAGATATGCGCACAAAATAAACTTTTTGCTAAATTGGCCTTGCCTAGGCAAATCGTTCTGCGTAGAATGCCCGCCCATTGTTATAGGTTTTTGCGCGTGTCTGGCCTTGAGCAAAAGACACGCCTTTACGGAGTTAATCAAATGTACGCGGTATTCCAAAGCGGCGGAAAACAACACCGTGTGGCCGAAGGTCAAATCGTTCGTCTGGAAAAGCTGAACGTTGAGACTGGCGCTACCATCGACTTCAACGAAGTTCTGATGGTTGCTGCAGGCGACACTTTTAAAGTAGGTGCTCCTTTCGTTGAAGGTGGCAAGGTTGTAGCTGAAGTTGTGGCTCACGGCCGTGGCGAGAAAGTGACTATCGTCAAGTTCCGTCGTCGTAAGCACCATCGTAAGCAAGCGGGCCACCGTCAGTGGTTCACTGAAGTCAAAATCACTGGCATCAGCGCTTAATTAGAGGAGTCCGATAAATGGCACATAAAAAAGCTGGCGGTTCATCCCGCAACGGTCGCGATTCTGAAGCTAAACGCCTTGGCGTTAAGCGTTTCGGCGGCGAAACAGTTCTGGCAGGCAGCATCATCGTTCGTCAACGTGGTACCAAGTTCCACGCTGGCACCAACGTTGGCCTGGGCACGGATCACACCCTGTACGCGAAAGCGACTGGCAAGATCCTGTTCGAAGTTAAAGGTCCGCTGAATCGTAAGTACGTCAGCATAGTTGCTGAGTAATTACGGACCGCAAGGATCCGAAGCCCCGCCAACAGGCGGGGCTTTTGTTTTTCTGATGAGTTTGACGAAAAAACGGCACGCGGATGAGCCGGCGCAGACGGGCCTCATCGGCCAGTTGCGTCTCGCCCCAAGGGGCCTGTACCACTATAATTGCGTATCGGTTTTTCGAATTAAGGTGACGGTTACCTATGAAGTTTGTTGATGAAGTCCAGATTCGAGTCGATGCCGGTGACGGTGGTAACGGTTGTGTGAGCTTTCGCCGTGAAAAGTACATCCCGAACGGTGGCCCGGACGGCGGTGATGGTGGTGACGGCGGTGATGTCTATCTGATCGCCGACGAGAACCTGAACACCCTGATCGACTACCGTTTCGAACGTTTCCATGCCGCCGAGCGTGGCGAGAACGGCCAGAGCGCCAACTGTACCGGTCGTCGCGGCAAGGATCGCACCCTGCGCGTCCCGGTCGGTACCCGCGCCAGCGATGAAGATACCGGTGAACTGCTGGGGGATCTGACCACTCACGGCCAGAAGCTGCTGGTCGCAAAGGGCGGTTTCCACGGCCTTGGCAACACCCGTTTCAAGAGCTCGGTCAACCGCGCCCCCTATCAGAAGAGCAACGGCACCCCGGGTGAAGTTCGCACCCTGAAGCTGGAACTGCTGCTGCTGGCGGACGTCGGCATGCTGGGTCTGCCCAACGCGGGCAAGTCCACCTTCATTCGCGCCGTCTCTGCCGCCCGCCCGAAAGTGGCCGACTATCCCTTCACTACCCTGGTGCCGAACCTGGGTGTGGTGCGTGGGGAGAACTCCCGCTCCTTCGTCATCGCCGATATCCCGGGTCTGATCGAGGGTGCTGCCGAAGGCGCTGGCCTCGGTATCCGCTTCCTCAAGCACCTGGAGCGTTGCCGCGTGCTGATCCACCTGGTGGATATCTGCCCGGTTGACGGTTCCGATCCGGCTGAGAATGCCGTGACCATAGTCCGGGAGCTGGAGAAGTACAGCCCCGAGCTGGCAGGCAAACCGCGCTGGCTGGTGTTCAACAAGATGGATCTGATCCTGGAAGAAGAAGCCCAGGAAGTGATGGACAGAGTCAAGGCCGCGCTGGCCTACGAAGGCCCTGTCTACCAGATCACCGCCATCAGCAAGGAAGGCACCAAGAAGGTCTGCTACGACATCCTGGATCTGCTGGACACCATGCCCCGTCAGCTGGAAGCCGATGCCAAGGCCGCCATCGAGAAGGTCGAGTTCAAGTGGGACGACTACCACAAGAACCAGCTGGCCCAGGCCGAGGCGGAAGCCCTGGCAGCTTCCAAGGCCTTCGATGAGGCGCTGGACGAGGACGACGACTGGGATGACGAAGACGACGACGGCGTCGAAGTGATCTACGTACGCGACTGAGCCTCTCTCCCGTGACAAGACCGGAGCCCCGACAGGCTCCGGTTTTTTTATGGGAGGATCGACGGGATCACCATATAGATATATTTCTCATGCCACTTATTGCCTGCCAACCGCAACTGATTATACTGCGCCCCTGAACGTAACTAATTTGAAACATTATGCTAACCTGTCAAACTGAATTGATATGCATGACTGTTTTGGTTTGTTCTTATGGATGGTTCGCCTGATAAAATATTTATGCTTGAAATAATCCATTAAAAGCTTGTTTGTGCAGTTTTTTGGGTTATTCTTGCGCCCGTTTGCCGGGCGAGGGCATGAATATGCAGGCTGCCTGGCTGAAGGAAAAGTCATATTTAAGGCTGTCTATCATGTTGGAAAAGACCCTGGAAGCACCGGCGATCCGTACTCGCCGCAACGTGCTGATGTTTTTGATCCCGTCGCTCATCGGGATCCTGCTGTTCATGACCCCCGTCATCTATGACGGCAATGTCACCATCCCCGTCGCCGTGCTGGCGAAGCTGGTACAGACGGTGTTCGCCGACTATCTGGTGGCCATGGTCAGCGCCATCATTACCACCACCATGCTGATGACGTTGATCGCCTGGTTGTTCAAGCCAGCGATCCTGGTGAGACGCCCCTTCCTCAACAGCCTGTTCAACGTCTCCCCCTTCTGGGCCTGCGTGCGGGTGCTGGGGGGCCTCTTCGTGCTGCTGACCTTCTTCGAGGCCGGCCCCGAGGTGCTGCGTTCCGGGGCGACCGGTGGCCTGGTGCTGCACGATCTGCTGCCGGTGCTGTTCTCCGTCTTCATCTTCGCCGGCTTGCTGCTGCCGCTGCTGCTGGACTTCGGTCTGCTGGAGTTTGTCGGCACCATGATGACCCGCATCATGCGCCCTGTGTTCCGCCTGCCCGGCCGCTCCGCCGTGGATTGCTTCGCCTCCTGGCTGGGGGATGGCAGCGTCGGCATCCTGCTCACCAGCAAGCAGTACGAGGGCAAGTTCTACACCCAGCGTGAGGCCGCCGTCATCGGCACCACCTTCTCGGCTGTCTCCATCACCTTCTGCCTGGTGGTGATCTCCCAGGTGAAGCTGGAGCACATGTTCGTGCCCTTCTATCTGACCGTCTGCCTGGCCGGTGTGGTGGCCGCCATAGTAGTGCCGCGCCTGCCCCCGCTCTCCTGGAAGAAGGATGTCTACAGCGACGGCACCCCCCTGTGCCGCAAGCAGGAGGCCATTCCCCATCAGCACAGCGTGCTGAGCTATGGTTATCAGCGTGCCCTGGCCAAGGCCGACAGCATGACGGATCTCGGCGCCGTGGCGCGGGAAGGGGTGAAGAACGCCCTGGACATGGTGTTTGGCGTGTTGCCGGTGGTGATGGCGATCGGGACCTGCGCCCTGATGCTGGCCGAGCATACCCCCATCTTCAACTGGCTGGGTGCTCCCTTCGTGCCCTTGCTGGAGTTGCTGCAACTGCCGGAGGCCGAGGCGGCGTCCAAGACCATCATGGTCGGCTTCGCCGACATGTTTATCCCGGCTGTACTGGCCTCGACCATAGAGAGCGACATCACCCGCTTCGTGATCGCCGCCATGTCGGTGACCCAGCTCATCTATATGTCGGAAGTGGGCGCCCTGCTGCTGGGCAGCAAGATCCCGGTCAAGCTGTGGGAGCTGTTCGTCATCTTCCTGCTGCGCACCCTGGTCACCCTGCCGGTCATCGCCGGCGTGGCGCATCTGCTGTTCTAAGGGCTGCCTGGAGATGAAAAACGGTCAACCTCGGTTGACCGTTTTTTTATGGGCGCTCGGGAATAGCGGCTAGCGCGGCTCCGCCAGCAGGGCCTGACAGGCTGCCTCGTCCAGCTGCTCGGGGGCGAGGAAGCGCAGGGCATAGTCCCGCCAGACACCGCTGTCGACGAAGAGCTCGAAGAGCGCCCCGTCTATGTGCCGCTCCTGCACCATGCGCAGCATTATGGTCAGCGACTGGGAGACCGTCTTGCCCGACTTGTAGGGGCGATCGCTTGCGGTCAGGGCCTCGAAGATGTCGGCGATGGCCATGATGCGGGCGGGAATGCTCATCTGTTCACCCAGCAGCTGGCGCGGGTAGCCGGTGCCATCCATCCGCTCGTGATGGCCCCCCGCTATCTCCGGCACCTTGCGCAGGTGACGGGGGAAGGGGAGCCGCTCCAGCATGCGGATGGTCTGGATGATGTGATCGTTGATCTTGTAGCGCTCCTCCTCGGTGAGGGTGCCACGAACGATGGCGAGGTTGTAATGCTCCCCCCGGTTGTAGAGATGGGTGGGGACCCTGACCTTGAAGCCCCAGGGATTGTGCCTGGCTATGTTGTCGTGGGCGGGGCGGGGAATGAGGTGGACCGGCTTGTCGGCCAGCAGCGGCTCGCGGCAGGGCAGCGGAGCCGCCTCCCCGGGATGGCGCCTGAGCTCCTCCGGACTGACGCCGAGGCGATCATCCAGGGTGCGCAGCCAGGTGCGGCTGGCGATGGCATCGAGCCGCGCCAGTTTTTCCGGTGCCATCCACTCGCCCCCCAGGTTGCACTCGGCGACGAAGGCGAACTCCTGATCCAGCATCTGCCAGAGCGGGGCCACGGCCTCGAGGGCTGCCTGCTGCTCGGGGGCAGGTAATCGGGCCGCCAGCGCCTCTATATGGGCGTCGCGCTTGAGCACCTCGAAGCGGGTGCGGATCTCGTGGATCCTGTCGTAGATGGTCTCCAGCTTGGTGGCCTTGTCCACCACGAACTCAGGTGTGGTGACCTTGCCGCAGTCGTGCAGCCAGCTCGCGATATGGATGGCCTCCCACTCCTCGTCGTTGAGGCTGAACTCGCTAAAAGGCCCCTTCTGCTGGGCGCAGGCCGCCTCCGTCAGCATCCGGGTCAGCTCGGGCACGCGCTGGCAGTGGCCTCCGGTGTAGGGGCTCTTGGCGTCGATGGCGCCGGCGATGAGCTCGATAAAGGCCTCCAGCAACTGCTTTTGCTCCTCCAGCAGGCGCTGATTCTCGATGGCGGAGGCGGACATGCCCGCCAGCGCCTCGATGAGGCTGATGCGCGACGCCAGCTCCCGTGGCGCGCAGTCCGGCAGGATCAGCAACAACAGGCAGCCGATCAACTCCTGGCGGTGATTGTAGAGGGGTTCGGCCAGCAGCTGGCGGGGGCCGGGGAAGGGGCCCCAGTCGACGAGGTAGTGCGACCACTGTTCGGCATCGAGGGGCAGGCTGAGCCGCTCTGAATGATAGAGGCCGCCGAGCAGGGACTCCTGCCAGTGCACCCGCTCACAATCCAGGGGCTGCCGTTGCCAGATGGCCTGAACCGCCTTCATCTGCTTGTCCTGGGCCAGATAGAGGCAGCCGCCCTCCGCCTGGGCCGCCGCCACCGTCTCGTGCAGTATGCGGCTGAGCAGGGAATCGAAGCGGTGCTCCGCCGCCAGCGCCAGACCCATGCTCATGAAGTTGCCCAGGGTCAGCCGCATGCTGGACATGGCGCGGGCGAGATCGTCTATCTCGCGGATCGCCGAGTCTGGCCGCTCGCTCTCGCCGAAGTCGAAGTGCTGGATCCGCTCGGCCTCTTGCGTCAGTGCCAGCAAGGGGGCGGCGGTGCGCCTCGCCACCAGCCAGATGACGGGTAGCAGCAGCAGCAGACCGGCCAGGGCCCAGGCCAGGTTGCGCAGGGCATCGTGGCGGGCCGGGGCGGTGAGCTCGTCCGCCGGTACCAGCAGGGCCAGGTAGAAGGGGGAACCCTCGTCGAGGGAGGAGAGGTTGACCAGCCAGTCGCTGCCATCCTCGGCGGCCAGGGTCAGCTCGGTCGGCGCGTGCAGCAGGGTGGGCCTGGAGGCCATCTCCTGCTGCAGCTTGGCCAGTATGGGGTGCTTGAGCGCCGACAGCATGGGCAGGCGACTCAGCTGTTCGAAGCTGGGCAGCCGCTTGGGATCCGTCGCCAGCAGGGTACCGAACTCATCGAACAGCACCAGCTGGCAGTGGCTGGGCAGGGGCAGCTCGCCGATGAGGGAGGAGAGCCCCTCCACGCCGGCATCCAGCCCTATCACCGCCCGGCGATCGTCGCTTTCCACCGCCAGCGTCATGCCCGGCTCCCTGGTGGTGAAGAAGAGATAGGGGTGGGTCACTATGATGCCCGTGCCCCAGCGAGCCTCCTTGTACCAGCCGCGATCGCGGGGATCGAACTGGTAGTCCGGCATGGGCCGCCGCTCCAGCAGCCGCAGGCGCTGGTTGAAATAGAGGAACTCTCCCCGGCCCTGACTCAGGCTCTGCACCAGCAGGTGGCTCCCGGGAGGGGGGTTGTCCAGCAATCCTCTGGCCCGATCGGTCAGCTTGCGTACCAGGAAGAAGTCGCCGTTCTCGTAACCGGCATAGATGGCGCCATAACTGGCGCTGTTGGCCAGCACCTCGGCCAGCTGGGGCAGGTAGCCGAGGCGGGACTCCAGGTTGCTCATGGCGGCCAGCTGGCCACTGCGCAGCAGGCTCAGGGACATGCGGGCCGGGCGCTGGTTCAGCTTGATGGCGAGAGACAGCTGTTCCCTGTACTGCTGGAAGTTTTGCCGTTCGTGCTCCAGCCCCTGCTGCATGCCCTGCTGGAACTGCAGCATGATGAGGGCGCCCCCCAGCACGGAGAACAGCAGTATGAAGAGGGTGGCAATGTGCACGTAAAAGGGCTTGCTGCCGAGGCTTGCTTTTGTCATGGACCTGTCCTTGTCCTAGGGGCGCTCCCCGCGATGATCTGCCAACAGTGTGCTCGCAAGATGACAAAAAGCATAGGAGGTGGGGGCCAGAAGAGGAACCGTTATCTTCCGGCGTACCCCTTGCCGCGAGCTGCATGGCGCGGGTCCCGGCAGCCTGGTCAGGTGATTCATTCAGATATCTCGTGCTACATTGCTCCACTGGTGAATCGCCTGTGAATCAATGGAGTGTCCCATGTCTGCCATCCCCTATTCCGTCCTGGATCTGGTGCCCGTCCCCGAAGGAAGCCAGCCGGCCGAGTCGTTTCGTCATTCGCAGGATCTGGCCCGCCATGCCGAGCGCTGGGGCTACCACCGCTACTGGCTGGCGGAGCACCACAACATGCCGGGGATCGCCAGTGCTGCCACCTCGGTGCTCATCGGCCATCTGGCCGGTGCCACCAGCACACTGCGGCTGGGGGCCGGCGGCATCATGCTGCCGAACCACTCCCCTCTGGTGATCGCCGAGCAGTTCGGCACGCTGGCCTCTCTCTACCCGGATCGCATCGATCTCGGCCTCGGTCGCGCGCCCGGCACGGATCAGCGCACCATGCAGGCGCTGCGCCGCCAGCGCAGCGGCGAGGTGGATGACTTTCCGGCGGAAGTGCGCGAGCTGATGGGCTACTTCGGTGACGAGGTCGGCGCCGTGCAGGCGGTGCCCGGTCAGGGGCTGCATCTGCCCATCTGGCTGCTGGGTTCCAGCCTCTACAGCGCCCAGCTGGCGGCCGCCATGGGGTTGCCGTTCGGCTTTGCCTCCCATTTTGCCCCCGGCCTGCTGTTGCAGGCACTCGAGATCTACCGTACCCAGTTCAGCCCTTCCGCGCGCTGGCCCAAGCCTTATGCGGTGGTCTGCATCAATGTGATCGCCGCCGACACAACCCGGGAGGCCCGCTTCCTGTTCACCACGCTCCAGCAGCAGTTCCTGCGCCTCTATCGGGGTGATGCGGGCAAGCTGCCGCTGCCGGTGCAGAGCCTGGGAGAGGAGTGGTCGCCCCGGGAGCTGATGGCGATGGAGCAGACCCTGGCTCGCTCTCTGGTGGGGGATCCGGATCAGGTGCGTCACGGCCTCAAGGCCCTGTTGGCCGAAACCGGGGCCGACGAGCTGATGTTCAACGGTCCCATCGTCGATCATCAGGCCAGGTTGCGTTCTTTCGAGATCGCCGCCGAGCTGATGCGGAGCCTGTGAAGGCCTGACCGGGCGCGCTGGTCTGTGCGCCCGGGCATAGGTATCAATCCAACAGCTAGTTACAACGGATTGATTTTAAAGAATAGTCAGGTGGATGTCGGCCCTCTGTCGTGTCACCTCTGGCCTCACCGGCCCTATGCTGGCCCTGTCAGTCACCACAAGGAGTTCGAGATGATCGTCAGGAAGTTGAGATTGCAACGGGGTTGGTCCCAGGATCAGTTGGCGACCCTGACTGGCTTGAGTGTCCGCACCATACAGCGGATCGAGCAGGGCCAGCAACCTGGACTGGAATCCCTCAAGGCCCTGGCCTCCGTCTTCGAGCTCGATGTGACTCAACTGCAGGAGAGCGAGATGAAAGGGAACGAGACAGATAGTCAGGGGACAGTGCATGTGGCCAGGGACGAGCGGGAGGCGATGAAGTTCGTCGAGGGGCTCAAAGGCTTCTACGGCCACCTCATCAGCTATGTGCTGGTGATAGGGGGGCTGTTTGTCATCAACTACCTGAGCAACCCGGACTATATCTGGGCCTGGTGGCCCATGCTGGGCTGGGGGCTGGGCCTGATATCCCACGCCATCAACCTGTTTCAGCCGTTCAAGCTGTTCGGGCCCGACTGGGAGCGGCGCCAGGTCGAGAAACGGCTGGGGCGCAAGCTGTAAGCCGCTACCTCACCCCATAAGGAACGGGCCCGGCAATGCCGGGCCCGTTTTATTGTCCGTCTATCGCCTGACTCGGTGCAGGCTGGGCGGCTGCACCGACGGCTTATTTGGCGTAAGCGGGGCAGGGGGTCGCTATCAGGGCGTCGTCTTCATACCGCCACATAGTGAGGCTGTTGCCCCAGACGCAGCCGGTGTCCAGCCCCTTGATGTCCGCCTTGCCGGTGGCCCCCATCAGGGCCGCCCAGTGGCCGAACACCAGTATGGGATCGTCCACGTGGTGCTCCCGCTGCTCGAACCAGGGGCGCAGGCCAGGGGTGGACTCCGTGGGCCCCTTCTTGCACTTGAAGTCGAGTCGGCCGTCGAAGTAGCAGAAGCGCATCCGGGTGAAGGTGTTGATGATGTAGCGGTAGCGCTCTATCCCCAGCAGATTTTCGTCCCAGGTATCGGGCTGATCGCCATACATGTTGTGCAGCAGCCAGCTGTACTGATCGCCGCGCAGCAGCGTCTCCACCTCGCGGGCGCAACTGCGTGCCGTGTGGGCATCCCAGGCCGGAGAGAGACCGGCATGGACCATCATGATGGGCAAGTCTGGGTGCTCCGCCAGCAGGGGACGGTGGCGCAGCCACTCCAGCAGATCGTCCCGATCCGGGGCCTCCATCAGGGCCTGCAGCTTGTCTTTCTTCTTGAGGGGGGCGACCCCATGAGCCACCGCCAGCAGGTGCAGATCGTGGTTGCCGAGCACGGTCACGGCGCGGCTTCCCAGTGACTTGACGAAACGCAGGGTGTTGAGAGAGTCCGGTCCGCGGGCGACCAGGTCGCCGCACAGCCAGAGGGTGTCGTTGTCGGGGTCGAATTCGGCAAGATCCAGCAGACGGCGCAGATCGTCGTAGCAGCCCTGGATATCACCGACGAAACAATTCGCCATGAAACCTCAGTTGATAATGTTGGGAACGGCCAGTGTGAAAGGGGCTATGGGGGCCTCAAACTGCTGCCCCGATTCGTCTTGCAGGGTGTAACTGCCTTCCATCACGCCGAAGGGGGTGGCCAGCGGTACGCCACTCTGATAGCTGAAGGTCTCGCCGGGGGCGATGAAGGGCTGCTCGCCCACGACCCCGGGACCTTCCACTTCCAGCATCTTGCCATTGGCATCCGTGATGAGCCAGCGCCGGTGCAGCAGCTGCACCTGGCCCGGCCCCAGATTCTCTATCTCGATGAGATAGAGAAAATGGTAAGGATCCTCGGTGCCCGCCACATAGCTGGGGTGCGGGCGAACCACTATCCGGGGGGATGCCATGGGATCAGGCCTGCTGCTGATCGGCCAGCCAGTTGGCTATCATGACGAACTGCTCGAGGGAGAGGTTCTCCGGGCGCAGGTTGCCATCTATGCCAAGCTCGGTCAGCTGAGCGTCAGTGATGAAGTTGGAGAAGCTGTTGCGGATGGTCTTGCGACGCTGGCCGAAGCCCTCGGTGCAGACGCGGCTCAGGCAGCGCAGATCCTTCGCGACTATGGTCGGGTTCTTGTGTGGCACCAGTCGCACCACGGCCGAGTCCACCTTGGGGGCCGGCTTGAAGGCACCCGGGCCCACTTCCAGCACCGGGATCACCTGGCAGTAGTACTGGACCATGACGCTCAGGCGGCCATAGGCCTTGCTGCCCGGGCCTGCGCACATCCGCAATACCACTTCCTTTTGCAGCATGAAGTGCATGTCTTCGACCCGGTCGGCGAACTCGCACAGGTGGAAGATGAGCGGGGTGGAGATGTTGTAGGGCAGGTTGCCGAAGATGCGCAGGGGCGGTTTGCCTTCTCCCATCAGGGTGCCGAAGTCGAAGCGCATGGCGTCGGCCTCGATCACCGTCAGCTTGTCCTTGAGGGTCGGGTGCTCGCGCAGGCGAGCCGCCAGATCCCGGTCAAGCTCGACCACAGTCATCTTGTCCATCTGGGAGGCGACCGGTTCGGTCAGTGCCGCCAGACCCGGGCCGATTTCCACCAGGTTCTGACCCGGCTGCGGGTTGATGGCGGCGACTATCTGATCGATCACATAACGGTCGTGCAAGAAGTTCTGACCGAAACGCTTACGGGCCGTGTGGCCCATGTGCACCTTGTTGCTCTGCACCTTACTGCTCATATCTTTTTTTCTCTACCATCTGGATGGCGTGGTTAATCGCGGTGATCAGGCTGCCCGAGTCTGCCAGGCCCTTGCCTGCCAGATCCAGCGCTGTGCCGTGATCCACCGAAGTACGGATGAAAGGAAGTCCGAGGGTGATGTTGACCGAGTTGCCAAAGCCCTTGTATTTGAGCACCGGCAGCCCCTGGTCGTGGTACATGGCGAGTACCGCATCCGCATCCTTGAGGTATTTCTCCTGGAACAGGGTATCGGCCGGCAAGGGGCCGACCAGATCTATCCCTTCCTGGCGCAAGCTGGCGAGGGCGGGTTCGATCACGTCGATCTCTTCACGGCCGAGATGGCCCCCTTCCCCGGCATGGGGGTTGAGGCCGCAGACGTAAATTCTGGGGTGTGCTATGCCGAACTTGCCCTTGAGATCCGCATCCAGGATGCGGATCACCTTGGCAAGGCGCTCCTGCGTGATGGCCATGGCCACGTAGGCGAGGGGAATGTGGGTGGTCGCCAGCGCGACCCGCAACCCTTCGGTGGCCAGCAGCATCACCACGTCGGCGGTGTCTGACTGCTGGGCGAAGAATTCGGTGTGGCCGCTGAAGGAGACGCCCGCCTGATTGATGATCCCCTTGTGCACCGGGCCTGTCACCACGGCGGCGAATTCGCCGCTGAGGTTGCCGTCGCAGGCGCGCTGCAGGGTGGCCAGCACATAGGCGCCATTGCCCTCGTCGAGCTCGCCCGGCACCACGGGGGCGCCGAGGGGGACGGGACACACCGTCAGGGTTCCCGCCCGCTGACCCCTCACACGGGAGCAGCGGCATCATAGGGTTCCAGCTCGATGGGCAGCCCCAGCAGGGCGGCGCGCTCGCGCAGCAGCGCCGGGTCGGCGATCACCACCAGCTGGTGCGGCCAGTCCCGCTGGGCTATCTGCAGCACCAGGTCCGGGCCTATGCCGGCGGGCTCACCCGGCGTGATGGCAAGACGATGGCTGTTCATCTGCTCATCGCCCATTAATTGGGTTCGATCTGGATGTAGGCTTCGTCGCGCAGCTCATCCAGCCAGGCCTGGGACTCTTCGGTGAAGCGGCGGTTGAAGATGAGCTGATAGGCGCGCTGCTCCTGGGCCTTGCCGGTGGCATCCTGGCTGCGGCGATCTTCCAGCTGCACTATGTGCCAGCCGTGGCTGGTGCGGAAGGGCTCGCTGATCTGGCCCGGTTGCAGGCGGTTGACCATGTCGCGGAACTCAGGCACATAGACGTTGGGATCGGACCAGCCCAGCTCGCCACCCTGCACCGCAGAGCCCGGGTCTTCGGAGTACTTCTCCGCCATGCTGGCGAAGCTCGCCTTGCCGCTCTTGATGTCGTGCAGAATGCCGTCCAGGGTCCCCTTGGCCTTCTCCTCGCTCAGTATGATGGAGGGCTTGATCAGGATGTGGCGTGCCTTCACCTCGGTCTGCATCACTTGCTGCTGACCCTTGGTGTCGAAGACCTTGATGATGTGCAGACCGGCGCCCGAGCGCAGCGGCCCGACTATGTCACCCTTGCCGGCGCCCTGTACCGCCTCTGACATCAGGGTGGGCATCTCCTGCGGGCTCATCCAGCCCCAGTCACCCCCTTCCAGGGCCTTGGGACCGTTACTCTCTGCGATGGCCAGCTTGCGGAAATCTGCCCCTTCCTTCAGGGCGGCAAGGATGCGCTCTATCTTGGCCTTGGCGGCGTTGAGCTGCTCGGCGTTCGGGTTGTCAGGCAGGGCAACCTGGATGTGGCCGACGTGGTATTCGGTCTGTTGCTGACCCTGCTTGCTCAGGGCCTCGACCACCTGCTTCACCTCCTGCTCGGAGATGTTGATGCGGCGGCGTACCTGGCTGCGACGTACCTCGTTCATCAGGATCTCGCGGCGTACCTCTTCCCGGTACTGGGCATAGGTCAGCCCTTCCCGTTCGAGCTGGGCACGGAGCTGCTCCAGGTTCATCTTGTTGTCGGCGGCTATGCTCTGGATGGCCTGCTCCAGCTGGGTATCACTGATCTTGAGCCCCTGGCGATCCGCCAGTTGCAGCTGCAGGCTCTCCTGGATCAGGCGATCCAGCGCCTGCTTGCGCAGGGTGACGTCATCGGGCAGGGATTGGCCGCTCTCCTGGGCGGAGGCCTTCACCTTCTGCACCAGGGCTTCCTGCTGACTGGCCAGCACCACGTCCTTGTTGACCACGGCAAGCACCTTGTCCACCAGCTCGGGCGCGGCGAGGGCGCCCTGGCTCATGACTCCAAACAGGCCTGCGGTCAGCAGGGAAATCAACGTCTTCTTCATATCCATCTCTCAAGGCGTTTGCCAGACCCGTTATTGGTCTCGCAGGTTAAACGGACGAATGTAAGGCAGTGCTTCGGTGTCAAGGGAGGTGCCCTTGGAGCCGGTACCCACGCTACCCAATCCTTTCATTTCAAATTGAATGCCGAGGCTGCGCTCGGACGTCGGGGCCAGGTTCACGTTGTCCGGCGTATTGACCCACTCCAGGTTGAAGTTGATGCTCCAGCAGCAGGAGTCATATTTCAGACCCACCTTGCGGTCAACTTTGACGTTCTGGTCGAGCTCCTGATAGTAGCCGCCATAGAGGTGCCACTGATCGTTGAGCGGTGTGGTCAGCAGCAGGCCGATCTGGTTGAGATCCGTCACCTCGCCCTTGCGATCCAGGTCGTAGTTGGCGTCCCGCACGAAGCGGTGGCTCAACTGGCTGATCAGCTTCTCGTGGCGGTACTCCAGGGCGCTGTTGGAGGAGCTTATCTGACGCTGCTCCAGGTCATATTGTGCCCCGGCATGGGCATACCACTGTTCGTTGATCTTGGCGTCCCCCTCGAACGAGAGCGGGGAGCGGGTATTGGTGCTCAGCGCGTCGCTGGAGTAGAGCTTGACCCTGGGGGCCACGAAGTCGAAGGCTTGGGCAACGGCCAGCCGAATTCGTTCATCGCCAGCCGGATCATAGATGCGGGTGGTGACGCCGACCGAGAGTCGGTTGGAGTCGCTGATGCGGTCCAAGCCGGCGAAGCGACGATCGCTAAACAGGCTGTAGTAGTCCTGACGCATGGTGGTGGAGTCGTAGACACCTATGTTGTCCTGATCCTTGTAGGGCACATAGAGGTACTGGAACTCAGGCTCCAGGGTCTGGCTGGCCCCTTCGCCGAACCACTGCTGGTCGCGCTCGAAGGTCATGCCGCCCTTGAGGCGAAACGAGGGCAGAACCCGGGTGATGATGCCCTCTTCCAGGGTGACATCCCCCCCACCTTGCGGGGTGAACCTGTTGGTGAAGGTGCTGCTCATGTCATCCGGCACCGTCTGATCGTAACGGGTGTACATCAGCTTGTACTGGCTGTCGAGGAAGTAACCGGCTTCGTCGATGAGCGGTATGGTCAGAGTGGGCGCAGTGTAGACCCGGGTGCCCGTGTAGGCGCTGCCCTTGTTTTGCTCGATAGCCTGGTCGTTGTTGTAGCCAAAGTTGGTCAGCTCAGTGTTCCAGGCCAGATCGTACCAGTTGCCCTGCTGGTAGTAGTTGTGGTTGATGCGCGGCATCAGCTCGTGGGGCTGCTGAGCGCTGGCCAGCAGAATTTGGTAGGTGCGCACCTCGGCATTGAGGTTCCAGCTCTGCTGGTAGTAGCCGGCTCTCAGGGATTGCTGCAACTGGTTGTCGACCTGGGTCCCCACCTTGGGAGAGAAGTCGTTGAAGTAGTTGTAGTCCTGATCCCGCACCTTGGTGTAGTCCACCGACACCCGCAGGGCGTTGTCCATGAACATGGAGGTGTGGCGGGCACTGAGCAGATAGCGGTGACCGTCCGAGAGGTGATCGTTGAGGCTGTCTGTCTCGTCGTATTGCTTGTCGTCCGCCAGGTTTTCGAAATAGAGGCTGCCCACGTGGGCCGGATCCGGCATGTAGCGGAACTCGACCTGCTCCATCAGGCCCCGCCTGTCCATGAAGCGGGAGGTGATGGTCGAGTCGTAGTTGGGGGCTATGTTCCAGTAGAACGGCTGGGTGATATCCATGCCGTTCTTGGAGCTTTGGGTATAGCCCGGGTAGAGCAGGCCCGTCTTGCGCTCATCCTTGATGGGGAAGTTGATATAGGGGAAATAGAAGACCGGATAGTCATAGAGCCAGAGGCTGGCGTTCCAGGCCTCCCCGAACACCTCGGACTGATCGATATCTATGCTGCCGGCTTTCAGGGTCCAGGCTTCCTGACCCGGGGGACAGGTAGTGTACTGGGCGCCCTCCAGGGTGATGTTCTGGTTGTTGTTGGTCATGGTGACTTTTTCGGCGAAGCCGCGCACCGGTGAGCCATGCACCTGATACTTGCCCTCTTCCAGCTCGGAGTTCTTGGTGTCCAGGTTGGATTTGAGGGTCTTGTCGCTGGTGACAGTAATCTGGCCATCGTTGTAATAGATGTTGCCGATGGCGATGACATCCCGGCTCTTCTGATCCAGCTGGGCGTAGTCGGAGTCAAATTTGCGCACGCCCTGACGCACCTTGACGTCACCTTCATAGACGGCGGTACCGCCCTGCTTGGCCTCCAGGCGATCGGCATCCACTTCGACGGGCTGGGCATTGGCGTCCTGACTCGCGCTGGGTTTCTCGACCTTGGGGACATAGTCATAGCAGAGGCTGTTGAGGATCCCGGTGGCCGGTGGCGCGTTGAGGGGCGCCGCCTGGACCGTGAGCGGACTCAGGGCAGGAACAAGGCTGATGGTCAGGGCGATGGGATAAGAAGACCCCAGTGTCCATTTTGTCATGTGAAGGGCTCGCGCAATCCGTAGTAAAAACGGTTGATTCAGGGCATGCATTTTATGTCAGGATCCATCGAGTTGACATTGCATGTCATTGCTTTATGTTAGCCGGCAATGATAAAGCATTATTGCGGCCAGGGCTAACAGCCAAGTGCTGCTTTCCAATTTGGTTCCCGACTCATGCACGATCGCACTTCCCTGCTATTGCAATGGGCACGCCGGATTACCGGTGATGCCAACCTCCAGTTGACCCTGATCTCCGGTGACGCCAGTTTCCGCCGCTACTTCCGTGGTGGTGGCCTAGTGTGGGTGGATGCTAATCCGAAAACCGAAAAAAATCATGAATTCGTTCGCAATGCGGCCGCCCTGCACGCCGTGGGGCTGCTGGCTCCCGAGGTCAGGGCGGTGGACTACGAGCAGGGCCTGCTGGCGGTCAGTGACCTTGGCGATACCCAGCTTATCGGCTGCCTGAACGATGGCAACGTGCTGGCCTGGTATGGCAAGGCCATAGGGCTGCTGCCCCGGCTGGGAGCTGTCGGGTTGGCGCTCGAGCCTTTCGACGAGGCCTTCATGGCGCGCGAGAATGCCATCTTCCCCGAGTGGCTGCTGGGTCATCACCTGAACCTGAGTCTCGACGAGACCGAACGGCAACTGCTGGACGAGATGTTCGCCTGCCTCACAGAGAACAACCTGGCCCAGCCCCAGGGGGTGATGCACAGAGACTTCCACAGCCGCAACCTGATGGTGTGTGGCGGCAATACGCCGGACGACAGCCGGCTTGCCGTCATCGACTTCCAGGACATGGTCATGGGGCCGCTGAGCTACGACCTGGTCTCCTTGCTGAAAGACTGTTACGTGCGTTGGCCCGATGAGGTGATCGAGCGGGGCATGGGCCATGGCTTCGATACCCTGAGCCGGGCGGGCCTGCTCGGCGGGCTCGATTATGCCAGCTTCCGTCGTCACGCCGACCTGACCGGCATGCAGCGCCACCTGAAGGCGGCCGGCCTCTTCACCCGTCTCTACCATCGCGACGGCAAGTCCGGCTACCTCAAGGACATTCCCCGCACCCTGGGCTATGTGGTGGATGTCTGCCACACCCATGGTGTCGAGCATCCGGTGCTGGCCCGCTTCGGCCTGTGGCTGGAGCAGGTGGTGCTGCCCGGTCTGGCACGCACCGGGGTGGCCTCATGAAGGCGATGATCCTGGCCGCGGGTCGTGGGGAGCGGATGCGCCCGCTCACCGACCTGCTGCCCAAGCCGCTGCTGGCGGTGGGGGGCAAGCCCCTCATCGTCCACCACATCGAGAAGCTCAAGGCGGCCGGGGTGACCCGGCTTGTGATCAACCACGCCTGGCTCGGCCACAAGCTGGTGGAGGCGCTCGGCGATGGCCGCCAGTTCGGGGTCGAGATCCTGTGGTCGGCGGAGGAGAGCGCCCTCGAGACCGCAGGCGGCATAGTGCAGGCATTGCCCCTGCTGGGCCCAGAACCCTTTCTGGTGATCAACGGCGATACCTGGATTGATGGGGATTATGGCGCTCTGGTGAATCAGTCGCTGGCGGATGACCTGGCCCATCTCTGGCTGGTGCCCAATCCGCCCCAGCACCCTCAGGGGGATTTCTCCCTGCAAGGCGGCCGGGTGCTGGATGCGCCTGCGCTGACCTTCAGCGGCGTCGGCCTCTATCACCCGGCGGCCTTTGTCTCCCTGCCTTGCGGTGCCTGCAAGCTGGCCCCCCTGCTGCGCGACTGGATGGCGCAAGGCCGGGTCGGTGGCAGCCTGCTGACCGGCGAATGGCGTGACATAGGCACAGTCGATCGGCTGCGCGAGCTGGATGACCAGCTGCTTGCCGGCACTCATTAACATCACGAGGTCTTGAACCATGCGTATTTGGGGTAAGGTGCTTGGCGCCTTCTTCGGTTTTCTGCTCGGCAACATCTTCGGCGCCCTGCTTGGCCTCTGGATCGGCCACCGCTTCGATCGGGGCATGGGCATTCGGGGGGCGTTCCAGCGTGCCCCCAGCCAGCAGCAGCAGGCGGTCTTCTTCCACGCCACCTTCGCCGTCATGGGCCACATCGCCAAGGCGAGCGGTCAGGTCACCGAGCACGAGATCCGGGTCGCCTCCAGCCTGATGGACAGGATGCGCCTCTCCGGCGAGCAGCGGGTGCGTGCCCAGGAGTCGTTCCGCCAGGGCAAGGAGAGCGATTTCCCGCTGCGGGAAACCCTGGCGGAATTCCGCCGTGCCAGCCTGGGGCAGCGTGACATCTTGCGTTTCTTCCTCGAGGTGCAGCTGCAGGCCGCCTTTGCCGACGGCAAGGTGGAGGCCAACGAGCGCGCCATACTGCAGACCATAGCGGACGAGCTCGGCTTCAGCCGTATCGAGCTGGGGCGGATCCTGGCGATGGCCGAGGCGCAGATGAACTTCTTCCACCGCCAGCAGCAGGGTGGACAAGGGCAGCAATACCGGCAGGAGGCCCCCTCCCAGGATCGCCTCAAGGATGCCTACCAGCTGCTGGGGGTGAGCGAGAGCGACAGCGATCAGGAGATCAAGCGCGCCTATCGCAAGGAGATGAGCAAGCATCACCCGGACAAGCTGGCCGCCAAGGGGCTGCCCCCCGAGATGATGGAGATGGCCAAGGAGAAGACCCAGGAGATCCAGCAGGCCTGGGAGTGGATCCGCGAGGCCCGCGGCATCCGTTGAACCTTGCCCTTTGCCAGCCATAAAAAATGCCCGTCGATGACGGGCATTTTTGTGTGCGCAAGCCGGGGTTAGTGGCTGTCGACCCAGACGAACTTGAGCACGAACAGCAGGGCCACTACCAGAACGCAAGGGTTGATCTCGCGCCAGCGGCCGGTGCCCGCCTTCATCACGCAGTAGGAGATGAAGCCCACGGCTATCCCTTCTGTGATGGAGAAGCTGAACGGCATCATCACCGCTGTCATGAAGGCCGGAACCGCTTCGGTCAGGTCTTCCCACTTGACCCGGGTCAGCTCGGAGCACATCAGCACGCCCACGTAGATGAGGGCGCCCGCAGCAGCGTACGCCGGCACCATGGCGGCGACCGGGGAGAAGAAGATCGCCAGCAGGAACAGCACGCCGACCACTATGGCGGTCAGGCCGGTACGGCCGCCGACGGCCACCCCCGAGCTGCTCTCGATATACGCCGTCACGGAGGAGGTGCCCATAAAGGCGCCGCCGACCGAGCTCACGCTGTCCACCAGCAGCGCCTGCTTCATGCGCGGGAAGTGACCTTTGTCATCCGCCAGCTTGGCGCGGTTGGTGACGCCGATCAGGGTGCCGGAAGAGTCGAACAGGTTGACCAGCATGAAGGAGAAGATGATCCCCGCCAGGCTGATGTCCAGCGACCCCATCAGGTCCAGCTGACCGAAGACGGGGGTGATGCTCGGCGGCACAGAGACGAAGCCCTTGAAGGTCACGTCGCCGAACAGCCAGCCCAGGGTGGTGGTGACCACTATGGCGATCAGCACGGCGGAGTGCACGCCGCGGGCGGAGAAGATGCAGATCAGGAAGAAGCCGAGCAGCCCCAGCAGGCAGGGCAGTGAGGTGAGGTCGCCCACTGTCACCATGGTGGCGGGGCTCGCTACCACTATGCCGGCGTTGTGCAGGCCGAGCAGGGCGATGAGCAGGCCTATGCCGGCTGTTATGCCGACCCGCAGTGTGAGCGGGATGTTGGCAATCAGCCAGTAGCGCACCCGCAGCAGGGTGAGGATCAGCAATCCTAGGGCACCCCAGAAGATGGTGCCCATGCCGATCTGCCAGGAGTAGCCCATGCCAGCCACCACCACGAAGGCGAAGAAGGCATTCAGTCCCATGGCGGGGGCCAGGGCGATGGGCAGGTTCGCCAGCAACCCCATGAGAATGCTGCCGATGCCGGCGATGAGGCAGGTAGTGACGAATACCGCCTGGGTGTCCATGCCTGCCGCAGAGAGGATCTGCGGGTTGACGAACACTATGTAGACCATGGTCAGGAAGGTGGTGATGCCGGCGATGACCTCGGTGCGGGCCGTGGTGCCATGGCCTTTCAGGGCAAACAGGCGCTCGAGCAATCCTTGCCCGGCGACCTGGCTGGCAGCTTGGTGTTGTTGATTCATGTTGGATTCCAATGGGTGACGTGAAATAAGCAGCAGGCGAGCGGCCAATCCCATCCATGCGGGGTAAATGGCCCTGTTTCTGGCGACTGAGTGACCAGACTCGTCCTGATACCGTGACAGCGCGCACATTTTTACACAGGCCGCGATGTTTACAAACCCCGGATCTGCGAGGGGGATCAATGAATAGAGTAAAAATTCAAACGTTTGCCCATCGAGAGGTAAAAACAAGGTTCGATAGAGGCTTGTGCCGCGATGGCGACTCTCAGAGGCTCTTGAGGTAGCGATCCACCAGCTGGGCCAGCACGGCGTCGCTGTGCTCCTGCAAGGTGACGAGCGTCAGCCCCATGCGCTGCAATAGCAGGCTGGCCTGCGTCTCGCTCAGCTTGCGCCCCTCAATGAAAAACTCCTGTTCGGGCAATTGCTTGTCATGGCGCGGGAGCAGCACCCAGCTCACCCGCTCGGGCTCGATGGCGGCAAAGATACGGCCGGCCGCAGCGCAGAAGGTATCGATGTGGCGCTTGCCATCCGGGCCCAGGCAGCCGGGTTCGATCCGGATCTGGATGGTGAGTCTCTTCGGGGGGGCGCTGGTCTGGGTCATTGGTGAGTGCCGGTAGGGGGAAGCGGGAAGATTGTAAGCGAAAAGGCAAGAGAAAGGGGAGCCCGGGCTCCCCTTGTGACGTTGCAATCACCCCAATGGGGCGATGCGCTTGTCTATCTGGAGCGGTGCGGTTGGTCCGCCTCACTCCATCGCCAGACGCAATTACTTGGTAATGCGTTTGTACTTGGCGCGGTGTGGCTGAACCGCATCGGCGCCATAGGTCTTCTTCTTCCACTCTTCGTATTCGGTGAAGTTGCCCTCGAAGAAGGCAATCTTGCCCTCGTCCTGGTAGTCCAGGATGTGGGTGGCGATACGGTCGAGGAACCAGCGATCGTGGGAGATGACCATGGCACAACCCGGGAACTCCAGCAGGGCGTTCTCGAGGGCGCGCAGGGTTTCGATGTCCAGATCGTTGGTCGGTTCATCCAGCAGCAAGACGTTGCCGCCGGTCTGCAACAGCTTGGCCAGGTGCAGACGGCCGCGCTCGCCACCGGAGAGCTCGCCGACCCGCTTCTGCTGATCGGCGCCCTTGAAGTTGAAGCGACCAATGTAGGCACGGCTCGGGAACTCGTAGTTGCCGATGCGCAGTATGTCCTGACCGTCGGCGACCTCTTCGAACACCGTTTTCTTGTCGTTCATGCTGTCGCGGAACTGATCCACGGAGGCCAGCACTACGGTATCACCCAGGGTGATGGTGCCTGAGTCCGGCTGTTCCTGGCCCGACATCATGCGGAACAGGGTGGATTTACCAGCGCCGTTCGGACCTATGATGCCGACTATGGCCCCCTTCGGAATGGCGAAGGAGAGATCGTCGATCAGCTGCCTGTCACCGTAGGACTTGCAGAGGTTCGCCACCTCGACCACCTTGTCGCCGAGGCGCGGTCCGGGCGGAATGAACAGCTCGTTGGTCTCGTTGCGTTTCTGGTAGTCGTTGGTGTTGAGCTCCTCGAAGCGAGCCATACGGGCCTTGGACTTGGCCTGACGGCCTTTCGGGTTCTGACGCACCCACTCCAGTTCCTTCTCGATGGACTTGCGACGGGCCGCTTCCGAGCTGGCTTCCTGAGCCAGACGGGCGTCCTTCTGCTCCAGCCAGGAGGAGTAGTTGCCTTCCCAGGGGATACCCTCGCCGCGGTCCAGCTCCAGGATCCAGCCCGCCACGTTGTCGAGGAAGTAGCGA
This sequence comes from Aeromonas ichthyocola, assembly GCF_046087985.1. Classification (NCBI taxonomy): domain Bacteria; kingdom Pseudomonadati; phylum Pseudomonadota; class Gammaproteobacteria; order Aeromonadales; family Aeromonadaceae; genus Aeromonas; species Aeromonas ichthyocola. The sequence continues at coordinate 786,232 of NZ_JBJSWH010000002.1, read as the reverse complement.
TCGTGGGTGATGGCGACGACTGTGCCCTCGTAGTCGTGCAGGAAGCGCTCCAGCCAGGCCACGGATTCCGCATCCAGGTGGTTGGTCGGTTCGTCCAGCAGCAGCATGTCCGGCTTTTCCAGCAGCAGACGGCACAGGGCTACCCGGCGGCGCTCACCCCCGGAGAGGTGCTTGATCTGGGCATCCCAAGCCGGCAGGCGCAGGGCGTCGGCCGCGCGCTCCAGCTGGTTCTCCATGTTGTGACCACCCTGGGCGGCGATGATGGCTTCCAGCTCGCCCTGTTCGCGGGCCAGCTTGTCAAAATCCGCATCCGGGTCGGCATAGGCCGCATAGACCTCATCCAGGCGAGCCATGGCGCGTTTCACCTCGCCGACCGCCTCTTCCACCGCTTCGCGTACTGTCTGCTCCGGATCCAGCTTCGGCTCCTGGGGCAGGTAGCCGATCTTGATGCCGGGCTGCGGACGGGCTTCCCCTTCGATCTCGGTGTCGATCCCCGCCATGATGCGCAGCAGGGTGGATTTACCGGCGCCGTTCAGACCCAGCACACCGATCTTGGCGCCCGGGAAGAAGGAGAGGGAGATGTTCTTGAGGATATGACGCTTGGGCGGCACGACCTTGCCGACCCTGTTCATGGTGTAAATAAATTGAGCCATTGGCTAATTCTCTTCCTTTTCAGCAGTTTAATGTCTTTGCATCAACAAACTGACGTCGTGGTGGGGCCTGGTCGGCAGGGGCCGACCCGGTTCCAAAAAACCCGTCGATTGTAAACCAATGGGAAGAGGGCGGCAAAGTGGACAACCGGGGGGCATTGAGTGTCGGGATCCCCTCCGGCAGAGGGAGGAAAAGAGGCTGGCATCTGGCAGATGGCCGATCAAGGTTCCGGGTCGAGCTGGCTTAAGACTTCCTTAACTCTGGCTCGATAGGATTCATCAGCTGACCTTGAGAAGCCATGGAATCAGCTTATGCCAAGGGTCAGCGGGGCTGCCTGGTGCTCTTGGCAGGGTCCTGCCCCGAGTAGTAGAGCACCCGTTGCACATACTCCTGGGTCTCCTGGTAGGGCGGTACGCCGCCATGGCGGATCACGGCCTGTTCGCCGGCGTTGTAGGCGGCGCTGATCCTGACCCAGTCGGGGCCAAACTGCTTCTCCAGCCACTTCAGGTAGATCATGGCGCCACGGATGTTCTGCTGCGCATCGAAGGGGCGGGTAACGCCGAAGCGCACCTGGGTCTCGGGAATGAGCTGCATGACCCCTTGCGCCTGCTTGGGGGAGACGGCTGTGCTGTTGAGATTGGACTCGGCGATGGCGATGGCGAGCGCCAGCTGGGGGTCGACCTTGTGACGGTGGGCGGCCTGGCGGATCATGACGGCCAGCTTCTGTTTGGTGAGGGATTGCCGGGCCAGATAGCTATCCTGATCGAAGGGGGTGCTGGGGCGTACCCAGGGGGCGCCTCCTCCGCCTCCGCCGATACCGCAGGTGCCGAGGGGGGCGTTGCCCACCCGCTCGTTGTAGTAGCGAGCCGCTTGCTGATTGCCAAGGCGCATGGCCATGGCGAGGTAGGCGTTGGCGTGGCGGGGGCTGCGGATCCCCTGGGGCCCGCGAGCCAGCAGGCGGCCGATGCGATAGTAGGCCTCAGGGTTGCCCAGGCTGGCCGCGGTACAGTAGTGGGCTATGGCTCGCCGGGGGTTGCTCTGCTCCATGGCGGCGCCCTGGCGCAAGGCGCTCATCGCCTTGGGGGCCTGGCGAAAGGCGTCGGCATGGGTGTAAGTGGCAAGCAGTAGCAGGACTCCCCAGCCCCAGGTGCAGAGTCTCTGCATGATGGATACCTCGAATTTCGTATCCGCAAGATATAGGCCCGATATGGGGGGGACGCCAGCCAGGGGATGGAACATCTGGTTATGTGTCAGGCCATCAGAGATGAAAACGGTCTGGAACTTTTGGCAGAGAAAAAAAGGCGCTCTTGGTGAGTGTGAAGGGGAGCCCGGGGGTTGTGCGACCAGGCCCTCTGAACACGGCACAATTCAAATTGATAGATTTATTACTTTTGGGGCAATAAACTGCCGCACTTGCTGTCTAACGCCTTGTATTTGCATGATGTTAGTCAGCTTGTCGAGAGAATGTTAATGAGGAAAGCGGTCGAGGCGACTGCGTTCCTCGTCATGGTCGGGAACTTCATATGCTTGATTCAATCGGTGTCTCTGTCGTGGTGCCCGCCAAGGATGAGCGGGACAATCTGGCCCCCCTCATCGGCGAGATAGATGCCGCGCTGGCGGGGCAATACTGCTACGAGCTGATCTATGTGGACGATGGCAGCGAGGATGACAGCTACGCCGTCCTGTGCGATCTGAAGAGGCGTTATGCCGGGCTGCGCGTGATCCGCCATGCCAGGGCCGTGGGCCAGAGCATGGCGGTGCTCAGTGGCGTGCGCCACGGTCGCGGCGACTGGCTGGTGGTGCTCGACGGGGATGGCCAGAACGATCCGGCCGACATTCCCGCCATGCTGGAGGAGGCCAAGCGCCGCTTCGCGCAGGATCCCACGCAAGTGGGACTTATCGGTCACCGGGTCAATCGCCGGGATGATTGGGTCAAGCGACTCTCCTCCAGACTGGCCAATGGGTTTCGCGATCTGCTGCTGCGGGACGGTATCCCGGATACCGGCTGCGGTCTCAAGGTGGTGAGGCGCGACTGGTATCTGCGCCTGCCCGGCTTCAACCACATGCACCGCTACATTCCGGCCCTGATCCAGGCCCAGGGCGGGCGTATGTCCCCCTGGCCGGTCAATCACAGGCCACGGCAGGCGGGTGTCTCCAAATACGGGGTCTGGAACCGGCTCTGGGTCGGGCTGGTGGACGTGGTCGGTGTCTGCTGGCTGCAACGCCGCTCCAAGGTGGTCGAAGTCAGGGAGACACTCGAGTGATCGACTCTCTGCTCTCGATGCCGTTGGAGTGGCTGATATGATCGATGCCCTGCTCTCCATGGAGCTGACCTGGTTCGACTGGACCGGCCTGCATGTGACCGGCTGGAAGCTCATCGGCTACACCGGGGCGCTGATGTTCGGCGGCCGCTGGCTGGTGCAGTTCCTGGCCTCCAAGCGGGCCGGCAAACCCGTCATACCCCGGATGTTCTGGTACATGAGTGTGCTCGGCAGCCTGATGACCCTGAGCTATTTCGTCTTCTCCCCGAAGCAGGACTCCGTCGGCGTGCTGCAGAATCTCTTCCCCACCTTCACCGCCCTCTACAGCCTCTACCTGGATATCCAGCACCGGGGTTGGAAGCGGGACAAGCTCGTCGATGACAACGAGATCCACCATGGCAAATGAGCATGTCCTGATCAGCCGCTTTCCTCTGGTCATCCCGCTCCAAGGCTGGAGACGTGGCAAGCTCGTCGATATCAATGAGGTCCGCCATGGTAAATGATCGCTTCCTGCTCAATCAGAGCTCCCTCGGCTGGTTGCTGCTGATCGCCCTGATGGTGCTGGGTGCCGGCCTCGGCCTGCGGGATCCCTGGCCCGCCGACGAGCCGCGCTTCGCCCTGATCGCCAAGGAGATGGTGGAGAGCGGCCAATGGCTCTTCCCCATGCGTGGCGGCGAGATCTACCCGGACAAGCCCCCCCTGTTTATGTGGGGCATCGCCATCGGCTATCTGCTGACCGGCTCTATCAAGGTGGCGTTTTTGCTGCCCTCCCTGCTGGCGGGTCTGCTGACCATAGTGCTGGTGTGGGACCTGGGCCGCCGTCTGTGGAACCCGGCGACGGGCTTCATGGCCGGGCTGCTGCTGCTGCTCACCGTCCAATTCACCCTGCAGGCGAAGACGGCCCAGATCGACGCTCTGGTGACCTGCTTCATCACGCTGGGGGTCTACGGTTTCGTCCGTTTCCTGCTCTGCGAGGGAGGCTGGCGCTGGTACTGGCTCGGCTGGTTTACCGCCGGGCTCGGCATCATCACCAAGGGGGTGGGGCTGCTGGCCCTGCTGATCCTGATCCCGGCAATCTGGACCCACAGGGAGCAGATCCGCGCCGCCTCCCGTGCCGACTGGTTGAAGGCGCTGGCGGGGCCGCTCTTCATGCTGCTGGCCATCGGCCTGTGGCTGGTGCCCATGCTGAGCGCCGTGGCCCAGAGCGGGGACCCAGTGCTGCAGGCCTATAGAGACAACATACTGCTGCGCCAGACGGTGACCCGCTATGCGAATGCCTGGCATCACGTCAAACCCTTCTGGTACTACCTCAGCTCGGTGATCCCGCCGTTCTGGCTGCCCCTCTCCCTGCTGCTGCCCTGGCTGGTGCTGGCGTGGCGCAAGGCTATCCAGGGCCAGGACAAGCGCGTCATATTGCTGCTCGGTTATCTGGTGCTGGTGGTGCTCTTCTTCTCCCTGTCGCCGGGCAAACGCGGCGTTTATGTCACGCCGGGCACGCCGGCCCTGGCCCTGCTGACCGCTCCCTACATGGGGGCACTGTTGGCGCGGGTCTGGCCCGGCCGTCTGCTGGGGGGGCTCGGCTGGCTGCTGGGGATCCTCTGCGTGGGTGGCGCCGGGGCCCTGGCTCTCTACGACAAGCTGGCGAGCAGGTTGGGGGATCTGGGACCGGCCCCCTGGCTGCCCCTGCTGGTGCTGGGGGCGGTGCTGCTGCTGGTCAATGTGCTGCTGCGCCGGGCGCCGCTCAGCGCCATCCTCTGCTCGCTGGCGGTGGGTTGGCTGCTCTACTCCTGCTGGATCTGCGTGCGCCTCAACGACATGCGCACGCCGCAGGGGGTGATGGCGCGGGCACAGCAGAAGGTGCCCGCGGAGGACGAGCTGCTGCTGGCCGGTTTCAAGGAACAGCACCTGCTGTTCGCTCGGCAACCCGTGCAACATTACCCCTACCTGCTGGGGGATGGGGAGCAGGCTCGCGAGGCGGCGGCCTGGGTGGCGGCCGCGCCGAATCGCCATGTGCTGGGCAGCGCGGATCTGATGGTGCTGTGTTTCGAGCCCGAGAAGATGGAAAACCTCGGCAACCGCCATCGCACCGACTGGCTGCTGGCGGGGGCTGAGGCTCTCAAGCCCGCATGCCAGGGGCTGACTCCCAGGCTAGAACCCTTCCGATATACCCCGGGCCTCTGAGGCAGGGACCCAGCAAGAAGGGCTGCCACTGGCAGCCCCTTTTCATCTCGGGCTATGGGGTCAGACCCCGTAGTAGGCCCTGTACCAGTCGACGAAGCTGGCAACCCCCTCCTCAAGCCCGACTCCGGCTCTGTAGCCGGTGGCATCGAACAGCGCCTGGGTGTCGGCCCAGGTCGCCTGCACGTCCCCGGCCTGCATGGGCAGCAGGTTGCGGATGGCCCGCTTGCCGAGCGCCGCCTCTATGGCTTCCACGAAATCCATGAGTCGCACCGGGCTGCCATGGCCGATGTTGAAGAGGCGGTAGGGGGCCGGGCTGGCATCGGCCGCTCCCTGCCAGGCCGGGTCGCCTTGCGGGGGCCTGTCCGCGACCCGGATCACCCCTTCCACTATGTCGTCTATGTGGGTGAAGTCCCGGCTGAGCTGGCCCTGGTTGTAGATGTCGATGGGCTCGCCGCTCAGGATGGCGCGCACGAACTTGAACAGCGCCATGTCGGGCCGCCCCCAGGGGCCGTAGACGGTGAAGAAGCGCAAGCCAGTGGTGGGCAACCCGTAGAGGTGGGAGTAGGAGTGGGCCATCAATTCGTTGGCCTTCTTGCTCGCGGCATAGAGGGAGACGGGGTGATCCACCCCGTCCGAGGTCTTGAACGGCATCTGCTCGTTGAGGCCGTACACCGAGCTGGAGGAGGCATAGACCAGGTGCTGCACCCCGTGATGGCGGCACCCCTCCAGCACAGTGAGGGTGCCGTTGAGATTGCTGTCGGCATAGGCGAAGGGGTTGTCCAGCGAATAGCGCACCCCGGCCTGGGCCCCCAGGTGGATCACCCGATCGAACCGCTCGCGGGCAAAGAGCGCCGCCATGGTTGCGCGATCGGCGAGATCCATCCGCTCGAAGCGAAAACCGGGCAGTGGCAGCAGCAAGGCCAGCCGCGCCTCCTTCAGGCTGACCTCGTAGTAGTCGTTGAGGTTGTCCAGGCCAACCACCTGATGGCCGTCGCGGCAGAGCCGCTGCGCCACATGGAAGCCGATGAAGCCGGCGGCGCCGGTGACCAGATATTTCATTGTTGTTGCTCCTCGTACAGCCCCGCGGCCAGGCTGTCGCCCCGGCCTATGGCGTAGTAGGTGAAGCCGCGCTGGCGCAGGCGGGCCGGGTCATAGAGGTTGCGGCCATCGATGATGACGGCCTGCTTCAGGGTCTGCCGCACCAGCTCGAAGTCCGGGGCGCGGAACTGCTGCCACTCGGTGCAGATGAGCAGGGCGTCGGCCCCCTTGAGAGCGGCCTCCTGGGTACCGCACAGGGTCAGATCGTCCCGCAGGCCATAGAGGCGCTGGGCCTCGCTCATGGCCTCGGGATCGAACGCCTGCACCTTGCCACCGGCGGCCCAGATCGCCTCCATCAGCACCCGGCTCGGTGCTTCGCGCATGTCGTCGGTGTTGGGCTTGAAGGCCAGCCCCCAGAGGGCGAAGGTCCGCCCTGTCAGATCGGCACCGAAGTGCTGCCGCAGACGGGCCATGAGCTTGTGTTTCTGGCCGTCGTTGACCCGCTCCACCGCGTGGAGCAAAGGGGCATCACAGCCAATCTGGCTGGCGGTGTGGATCAGCGCCTTGACGTCCTTGGGGAAGCAGGAGCCGCCATAGCCGCAGCCGGGATAAATGAAGTGATGGCCGATGCGGGGGTCGGCGCCTATGCCCTTGCGCACGGCTTCGATGTCGGCCCCGAGTTTCTCCGCCAGGGTGGCCATCTCGTTCATGAAGGAGATCTTGGTGGCCAGCATGGCGTTGGCGGCGTACTTGGTCAGCTCGGCGCTGCGGGTGTCCATCTGTATGATGCGATCCCGATTGCGGTTGAAGGGGGCATAGAGCTCTTCGAGCAGGGAGATGGCGTGGGCCGAGTCTGTGCCTATGATGATGCGATCCGGCCGCAGGCAGTCGGCCACCGCGGCCCCCTCCTTGAGAAACTCCGGGTTGGAGACCACCTCAAGGGGCAAGTCGACCCCGCGATCGCGCAGGATGGCGGCGATATGCTGGTGCACCCGGTTGGCGGTGCCGACCGGCACTGTGCTCTTGTTGACCACCACCTTGCCGCCCTGCATCAGCCGCCCTATGGTGCCGGCCACCGCCAGCACGTGCTGCAGATCGGCCGAGCCGTCTTCATCCGGCGGGGTGCCGACCGCGATGAAGATGAGCTCGGCGAACGCCACCCCCTGGGCGACATCTGTGGTGAATTGCAGGCGACCGGCTTGATGGTTGGCCTGCACCAGGGGGGCGAGACCGGGCTCGAAGATGGGGATCATGCCCTCTTTGAGGCGCTCGACCTTGGCGGCGTCCACGTCCACGCAGGTTACCCTGTGGCCCATCTCGGCGAGCACGGCGGCCTGAACCAGCCCCACATAACCTATTCCGAATACGCTGACTCTCATCTGCTGTTGCTCCGCAGCCTGTGGCAAGGGGTTCATTTTAGAACGATTCCCGCCTGCTGGCAGAGAGATAGCCCGGGTTTTTCAGGCGCGCTTCAGGTTGGCTTCAGCTTGAGAGGGGGAGGGCGTGACATATTTTGGTGCAAGGGTTGTAACGCGGCGCTGACGCGCACCATTTCGGCGCATTCGATCCCGTACTTGTGATCCGGGTCACTCAAAATGGACACTGTGACCATAACGAAGTCCCGACTCACGGGGCTCGCGCCCGTCACCGGGCCTCAGACACTCTTTTCACTTCGCTACTGGACATAAGGTTATGGACAACACCCCCCGTTCGGCCCATCCGCTCTATGAGGATGTGCTCGCCCTGCTGACCGCGGCAGGCTTCGTTTCCCTCGGCATCTTCCTGTTTCATCAGGTCGGTCTGCTCACCGGCGGCACTGCCGGGCTGGCGCTGCTGCTGCAGCAGGTCACTGGCCTGAGCTTCGGTCTGCTCTTCTTCGCCATGAACCTGCCCTTCTATGCCCTGGCCTGGCTCAGGATGGGGCCGCGCTTCACCCTCAACACCTTCGCCGCCGTGGCGACCGTCTCCTTCATGACGGATCACCTCAACGCCGTGCTGCAGATAGGCAAGATAGAGCCCGTCTATGCGGCCCTGATCGGCGGCACCCTGATCGGCATGGGGCTGCTCATCATGTTCCGCCACAAGGCGAGCCTGGGCGGCTTCAACATCTTGGCGCTCTTCATTCAGGACAAATGGGGGATACGGGCAGGCAAGCTGCAAATGGGGCTGGATTGCGCCATCGTCATCGCCTCCTTCTTCGTGGTCTCCCCCTGGCTGCTGGCGCTCTCCGTGGTGGCGGCCATCATCTGTAACCTGGTGTTGACACTCAATCACAAGCCGGGCCGCTACCAGATCGCCTGAGCCCCTTCACTTTGCAAACAAACAGAGCGCCCAAGGGCGCTCTTTTGCTATTCGGGATCCTGACTTGATTCACATCACCATGGGCTGCCCCGTCTCGGGGTGGTGGATGGCTTGGACGGGGTAGTCGTGGAGAGGAAGGACGATGCGCCCGTTATCACACCACCACCGATATCACACCACCATGGGCTGTCCCGTCTCTGGGGGAGTGGATGTCTTGGACGGGCTAGTCGTGGAGAGGGAGGGCGATGCGTTTGGCATTACACCACCATGGGCTGCCCCGTCTCGGGGTGATGGATCACCTGGGCGGGATAATCGTAGAGGCGGGCTATCAGTTCGGGGGTGAGCACCTCTGCCGGGGAGCCGTCCGCCATCAGCCTGCCCTGCTCCAGCATCACCAGCCGATCGGCGTAGCGCGCCGCCAGGTTGAGGTCGTGCAGCACCACCAGCACGGTGGTGTTGCGGGCGGCCAGGGCGCGGGCCATGGTGAGCAGCTGATGCTGGTACTTGAGATCGAGGGCCGAGGTGGGCTCGTCCAGCAGCAGTAGCCGTGGCTGCAAGGGATCCGACGGCCGTTCCGGTGACGGCTCCTGCCAGATCTGGGTCAGCACCCGGGCAAACTGCACCCGCTGGCGCTCCCCTCCGGAGAGGCCGGGGTAGAGGCGGCCGGCCAGGTGCTCGACCCCGGCATGGGCCATGGCGGCCTTCACTATCTGGTCGCGGCGGCTGGCGGGCTCGCTGTGGGGCAGCCGCCCCATGGCCACCACCTCCTCGCACAGGAAGGGGAAGCTCAAGGACGAGCTCTGGGGCAGCACCCCGACTCTGTGGGCCAGGGCATCGCCGGCCCACTCTTGCCGCTCGCGACCGAACAGGGAGATGGTGCCCTCATAGGCCAGCTCGCCGGTCAGGCACTTGAGCAGCGAGCTCTTGCCCGCCCCGTTCGGGCCGAGCAGGGCGGTCAGGCTGCCCCCATGCAGGTCGAGATCCAGGCTGTCCAGGATGAGGCGATTGCCCCGGGTGAGGCTGACGCTCTGGCAAGTGAGCAGGGGGGAGGGGGATCCGGGCAAGATGGCGTTCTCCTGTTATAGCGTCCGGCGACTCTTGACCAAGAGCCAGATGAAGAAGGGGGCACCCAGCAGGGCCGTGATGATGCCCACCGGCAGCTCGGCCGGCGCCAGCAGGGTGCGGGCCAGCATGTCGGCCCCCAGCAGCAGGGCGGCGCCGAGCAGGGCGCTGAGCGGCAGCAGCCTGACGTGATTGGGGCCGGCCAGCAGCCGCACCAGGTGGGGCACCACCAGACCGACGAAGCCGATCATGCCGGCCACCGCCACCGCCACACCGACCCCGGCGGCGGTGAGCAGGATGAGGCGCCGCTTGAGGGATTGCACGTTCACTCCCAGGTGGCGTGCCTCGCCCTCCCCCAGCAGCAGGGCGTTGAGGGGATTGGCATCGCGCATGAAGAGCCACAGCAGGGCGACCAGGGTCGCCAGCGCCAGCCCCACATCCACCGGCTTGCCGGCGGCCAGGGAGCCCATCTGCCACAGGCTAAGGTTGCGCAGCATCTGATCGTCCGCCAGGTAGGTGAGCAGCCCTATCACGGCCCCTGACAGCGCCGTGATGGCGACGCCCGCCAGCAGCATGACGGTGACCGAGGTGCCCCCCTCACGGGTGCCGAGCAAATACACAAGGGTGGTGGTGAGCGCCCCGCCGAGGAAGGCGAGCAGGGGCAGCAGACCGAGGCCGAGCAGGCTCTGCAGTTGCTGGCCGAGGGGGGCAAGCAGCACTATGGCCAGGGCGGCACCCAGCGCCGCACCGCCGGAGACCCCTATGATGCCGGGGTCGGCCAGGGGGTTGCGAAACAGCCCCTGCATCACGGCGCCGCAGAGGCCGAGAATGCCTCCCACGGCGATGCAGAGCAGGGTACGTGGCAGGCGGATTTCCTGCACTATCAGCAGCTTGTGTGCCTCTATCCCGCTCTCTTTGCCGGCAAACAGGGCCAGCAGGCTCTCGGCCAAGGAGAGCGACATGGGGCCGGTGGCGAGGGAGCCGACCAGCAGCAGGGCGAGCGTGCAGCCGGTGAGCGCGAGCAGCCAGGGCAGCGGCAGACGCATCATGAACCCTGCTTGATCCACTGGGCTATCTGGTTGGCCTGCTGCAAGGATCTCAGGCTGAGACCCCCTTGCAGGGCGTGACCGTCGATGGCGTGGATGGCCCTGTTCTTGCCTGCCGGGGTGGCGGCCAGGGCCGGCACCTGGGCCAGCACGCTGTCGACGCTCTGGTATTGTTGCCAGTCACGGCCGCTCACCAGCACCAGATCCGGCTGCAGTTCGATCAGGGATTCGGTGGAGACGGGCTTGTAGTCGTGCAAGCGGGCGACCGGGTTGACGCCGCCGGCCAGGGTCACCAGGGCGCTGGCGGTGGTATTGCCACCGGCTATGCTGGTGGGCTGGCCCTTGTGCAGCAGCAGGAAGGCGACCTTGAGGGGTTTGTTTTGTTTCGCCTGGGCCGCCAGCTGGTCGCTCTGGACGGCGATATCGGCCTTCAGCCTGGTGCCGGCGGCTTCATTTCCCAGCAAGCCTGCCAGGGCGTCGATCCGCTCGTTGAGGTTGGCCAGGGTGGGTGCCGTCGGCAGCACTGTCACCTCGACGCCGGCCCGGCGCAGCTGTTCCAGGGCCGGTGGCGGCCCCATCTCGTCGCTGCCGACCAGCCGGGTCGGGGCCAGACTCAGTATCCCTTCGGCAGCCAGGGCGCGGTGGTAGCCGACTCTCGGCAGCCCCTTGGGTTCAGGGCTGCTGACGTCGGTGGCAATCAGGCTCTGCTCGCCCCCCAGGGCCATAATGAGCTCTGTGGTGGCCGGACCTATGCTGACGATACGTTCCTGCGCGACAGCAGGCAGGGAAAGGGCTGAACAGCCGAGCAGGCTGAGTGCGAGGGCAAAACGACGGCCCATGCGAACCTCCGAAGGGTGTATGAGAGTGGGATTGCCGCCGAGAATATCAAGCCGGTGAAAAAAATGCACTGATAATGAAAGCGATTATCAATTGCGTTAAGGGGGCCGCTTTATTACAGTATCCGCCGCGAGACTGAGTACCATCGCCAGATCATCCAGGGAGAACCGATGAGCATTGCACAACGCATTCATGCGCTGCTGGAACAAGATCCCAGCGCCCATCCTTCCAGCATTGCCACCGAGCTGGCCGTCAGCGAATGGGAGGTGGTGCGCCACCTGCCCGCCGAGCTGATGACGCTGGTGCCGAGCGATCAGGCCGAAGCCCTGCTGGCGGATCTGGCCAGCTGGGGTCAGGTGACCACAATTGTGGAGTCCGACGGCTCCATCTTCGAGGTGAAGGCCCCCTTCCCCAAGGGCAAGACGGCCCGCGGCTACTACAACCTGATGGGGCGGGACGGCGAGATGCACGGTCATCTCAAGCTCGACAACGTGGTCGGCATTGCCTTGGTCAGCAAGCTGTTCATGGGCAAGGAGGGGCACTCCTTCCAGTTCTTCGGCCACAGCGGCCGCTGCATTTTCAAGATCTACCTGGGGCGTGACGAGCAGCGTCAGCTGCTGCCTGACCAGGTGGAGCGTTTCAAGGCCCTGCGCCACCAGTATCAAGAGGAAGTGAAAGCATGAGTGAACGTCAGGAGCGTCTGCAGAACCGCCTGCAACCGGAGATCCGCGAATTTCGTGACGGTTGCCGCACCCTGCAGCTCGCGACCGTGGATGGCGAAGGCAACCCCAATGCCAGCTACGCCCCCTTCGTGCTGCAGGAAGATGGCTACTATGTGCTGATCTCCGAGATAGCCCGCCATGCCCGCAACCTGCAACAGGTGCCCAAGGTATCCCTGATGCTGATCGAGGACGAGACCGGCGCCCGGGAGCTGTTCGCCCGCAAGCGGCTCACCTTTGACGCCGTGGCCGAGGTGGTGGCGCGGGATGACGAGCGCTGGGGCAAGGCGATAGCGGCGTTGGAAGGGCGTTTCGGCGACATCGTCAAAGGGCTCTCCAACCTCAAGGACTTCGTGCTGTTTCGTCTCAAGCCCGAGCAGGGGCTGTTCGTCAAGGGCTTCGGCCAGGCGTTCCGGGTCTCCGGTGACGAGCTGGTGGACTTCGTCCACCTGGTGGAGGGGCACAAGCGCGTCGACAACGGCGCCGAGTTGACCAGCGAGACGGATGCACCTGTCTGAGGATCGAGGTCATGAGATGAAAAACGGGCAGCCCAGGCTGCCCGTTTTGTTACCTGTTCCCAAATCGGGATCACTCCTGCCAGGAGGCCTTGTTGGGGAAGGCGTCGCGATCGGCCTGGGTGGCTGTCTCGTTGCACTCCCCCCGGATCTTCCAGGAGGTCTGGCTGAGGACTATGTAGCCGGTGCGGCAATAGTTGCGCGCCGCCAGCGTCTCGGTCAGTTGCTCATCCTGCAGGGCCTCGCGGCGCTCCAGCAGGCTCTTGCTGTTGCGGCTCAGCCGACTGTCATCCTCCTGCAACCGACTCGGCAGGACGTCGAGGGGAGCGGCTTCGAAGGTGAAGCGCTTGCTCCCCTCTTCGTTGATGTTGGTATGAAACAGGGGGGCCGGGCCGTCGGGCGTGGTGCCCGGCATGCCGGAGCAGGCCGTGATCGCCGGTAACAACAGCACAAGGGCAACGGCAGAGAATAGACGCACGCAAGACTCCAATCAGGTGATCACTTCAAGGCGGGCAGATTAGCACGCCAGTGCAGGTTGAGCCGCCTCGAGCAGCTGATCCGTGGTGAGCAGGGTTATGCTTCTGCCCTCTGGCAGGCTCAGGTGCTGCCACATCCAGTTGTGGTGCTCGATGATCTTCTCGGCGCTCAGGTGGGGACGATCGGCTGTGGTATGACCATCCTTCAACACCAGCACCTCAAAGCCATGAGCCGCGGCACTGCGTACCGTGGTATCGACGCAAAAATCGGTGTTGCTGCCACAGAGGATCAGCCGGTCGACGGACTGCTCGGCCAACAGGAAGGCTAGCTCGGTCTCGAGGAAGCTGTCGCACGCCGTCTTGCGCACCCGGCTATCCCCCTTGGCGGGTTGCAGCGCCGGGTGAAGTTGCCAGCCCGGGGTACCGGGCTCCAGCTCGTCCCCTGGCAGGTCGTCATGCTGGATGTAGATGACCCGGCCATGATGCTGTCTGACATGGGCCGCGGCCCGGTTGATGTTGGCCAGAACTTGTGGCTGTTGGTGATGGGTCGCTTTCATGACCCCTTGCTGCACATCGATGATCAGTAACACGTCCATATTTTACCCGCCGTATCCTGGAAGATTAGGGTTGCAGCCACTGGCTGCAGTCACGGCTGCGGGATTGATGCAGCGCGCCCATATCTTGCTTCATTTCCTCTGCATTTAGCCAGCGTTCCGGCAGGGGGGCTATGTGCACCCGCACGTCGGCACGCCGTCCGGGGGCTGCCTTGCCATCCTGGGAGCCAGTCTCAGGCACCACAAGGGCGACTTTCAGCGCCGGATTGCGGCTGGCGATGCGGCTCGCGATACCCAGCCCCCCCTCCACGTGGAAGTTGCCGGCAATGTGCATGATGCGCCGGCCGGGATGCTGCTTGAGATAATCGACCATGCTCTCGGCCATGGTGTCGTCCCAGCTGGTCTGGGCGGCGAAGCGGCGGGCATTGCCGTCCGCATCCCCATGATGCATGGAGGCCATGAACTTCTGGCGATAGGGATCCTCTCCCAGGGTGAGCTCGCGGGCGAGTTGGCTGCGGCGGCTGGCGGGCAGTTTGTCGAGCCACTCGGGGCCTTCCTGACCGACACAGCTCACCAGCGGCTTGGGGGCATTGGCGGCGATCACTGTCAGCTGCTGTGCCTTGGCAAATTCCACCAGGGGGCGGTAGTCGCTCGGGTAGTTGGGCCAGGCATGGCCCTCGCGGATCAGCGTGGATTCGCCGATGCGCCCGGCCAGGTAGGCATCCAGCACGGGTTGATCGGCGCGGGTGAACTGCTCCATGGAGAGCACCAGCCCCCGGCCATCGACGCGCGACATCCCGGCAAGCTCTGCCAGCAGGTTTGCCTGCAGCAGGTGCACGGCCGGGTGGCTGTGGAGCTCGCCCACCAGCACTATGTCGGCATCCCTGACCTTGTCCACCGCCTGGGCGAGGCTGAGGGGCCTGTCGTCCATCCCCTCGCCAAGCTGGTAGTGATAGAGGGTCTGGGGAGGCTGGCTCTGCGGCGGGGTGGCGCAGGCGGCCAGCAGCAGGGGCAGGGCGAGCAGGGGGAGTCGTCGAGTCATGGCATCTCACTCACAGAGGCAGAGATTGGCAAAGGCACTGCACCATACGATGGCAGCATGGCGAGCAGGAAAAAAGAGGCGCTAGTGTAAAACCGTTCAGAAGCAAAAGAAAATGAGAATGATTCACTTTATTATTGATCTTTGTCGCGGGCTGGGTAAGATGCCGTTCGGTTGATAATGATTCTCAATAAGGACTTTGCAGTGGCGCACAACAACACCCCCTCTCTGATTGCCCTCGCCGTGGCGGCCGGGCTGGTATCCCCTGCTTTCGCCGCAGACAAGAAAACGGATGAAGTCATGGTCGTCAGCGGTTCCCGCATGGAGCAGAAGCTGGAAGACGTCTCCGGCCCCATCGCCGTCATCACCTCGGAGCAGATCGAGGAGCAGGTCGTCAGCAATGTCGCCGATCTGTTCCGTTATGAGCCAGGCGTGAGCGTGCAAGGGGGGGCGGGGGATGCCCAGACCTTCACCATTCGCGGCATGAGCGAGAACCGGGTCAAGGTGGTGCAGGACGGGGTGCGCCAGAACGACGCCTACAAGAACGGCGGTGTGGGCCAGACCTACTTCGACACCGACATGATCAAGCAGGTGGAAGTGGCCAAGGGGCCGGCGTCCGCGGCCTACGGCTCCGATGCCCTGGGGGGCGTCATCGCCATCACCACCAAGGATGCCGGCGACTTCCTCAAGGGGAAGGATAGCTACCTGGACGCGACCACTGGGTATGCCTCCAGCAGCCACCAGAAGATGGCCGGCATCACAGGCGCGCTGCGCACCGGCGAGTTCGAGAACCTGTTGCGCTACACCTGGCGTGACGGTGGGGTGACCCAGAACTACGACAGCGACAAGGACGAGTTTGACATCGTCAGCCAGGCGGTGCTGCTCAAGAGCAAGTGGAACCTCTCCGATGATCAGTTCCTGAAGCTGACGGTCGACTACTTCACCGAGGGGCAGGATCCGGATGCCATCGATCTGACCAAGGCGGGCTCCGTCTTCAATCAGCCGATCACCGACAAGGAGACCGACAACCTCTCCCTGGTGCTGGATCACGGCCTCGCCCTGAATGCCCCCTGGGCGGATCGGGTGGACAGCAAGATTTACTACACCCGCACCAAGCAGACCCTGGATCAGTACGCCTCCTCCAAGTATCCGGTCAATCCGGGCAACCCCTATGTGACCAAGAACTCCCTGGATCACAACGGCTTCGAGCAGGAGAGCTTGGGGGCCCAGGTGAAGTTCAGCAAGGCGCTCGCCAACCAGCGTCTGGCCTGGGGTGTCGAGTATGAGCACACCGACAACGAGCGTACCCGCTTCAAGGGGCCGACCACTCCGGGTGACTTCGTCGGTTACAGCGAGCTGAGCTTCCCCTCCACCACCAGCGAGCGCAGCGCGCTCTGGGCCTTTGACGAGATCAAGTTTGGCGAGCGCTGGGTGCTGACCCCGGGCGCCCGTTACGACTACTACAAGATGACCCCGGACCAGGATCCCGCCTACACCGGCGAGAACATGCAGAAGATCTCCGAAGGGGAGTTCTCGCCCAAGCTGGGGCTGGTGTTCAAGGCACACGAGGCGGCCAACCTGTTCGCCCAGTACAGCCACGGCTTCAAGGCGCCCATGTATGACAACGCCTTCTCCACCCTGAACCATCAGGCCTATGGCTATCGCATCGAGCCGAACCCTAACCTCAAGCCCGAGAGCAGCGACGGCATCGATCTGGGGGTACGCGGCAGCAGTGGCGGCTTCAGCTATGAAGTGGCGACCTTCTACAACCAGTTTGATGACTTCATCGAGCTGACGGCCGTGGGGACCGAAGGGCGCACCGCCATCTATCAGTACCAGAATCTGGACAAGGCGACCACCAAGGGGGCCGAGGTCAAGGCGGACTACTGGCTGAACGAGCTGGTGAACGTCTGGGGCAACCTGGCCTACATAGAGGGCAAGGACGGCGACGGCAACTACATCAACAGCCTGAGCCCGTTCAACGGCAGCCTGGGTGTGCGTCTGGAGCAGCCGAACTGGAACATCAACACCGCACTGCGCTTCGCCGACGACATGGACAAGGTGGGCAAGGACGCCAGAGGCAACGACAACATCAAGAGCGCCGGCTGGGGTGTGGTGGATATCTACGCCCAGTTCAAGCCGATGCAGGATCTGCAGCTCAACGTCGGTGTGTTCAACCTGTTTGACAAGGAGTACGTCAGCTACGAGAGCATCACGGGTCTCTCCGCCACCACGGACACCAGCAACCAGACCGAGCCGGGCCGCAACCTGAGCGCAAGGGTCAAGTACGTGTTCTGATGTTTGCCAATGACGATGATGATGAAGGGGCCCCAGGGCCCCTTCTCTGTTTCTGGCGGTATAAACCGGCCCCCAAAAGAAACCCGCCAGGGGCGGGTGTAAGGATTGCAACACTCATCAGGAAGCGGTGTTAACCAATAGACAGGGGGATGTGACAAAGGTTCAACTTTATTGATATTTATCGTTTTTATCCCCTCTTGCCCCTGGGGATCCCTGCGCCAAAATCGGTTATCATTTGTGCCCCTTGTCCCGCTGCCGAGCACCTATGCCCGCCTTCTCCTGGTTAGCCCTATTCTTTGGCGCCTTCTACTTCGTCTACGGCGCCTATCTGCCGTTCTGGTCCCTGTGGCTCGAGGGCAAAGGGGTGAGCGCCGAGCAGATAGGCCTGCTGCTGGGAGTCGGCATGGCCATCCGCTTTGCCGGCAACCTGATGGTGATGGGACGGGTCAAGGGGGCCGGTCAGTTGCTGCCCGTCACCCGGCTGCTCTGCCTGCTGAGCCTGCTGGCGTTTCTGGGCTTCTACCTCAGCCACAGTCTCTGGTGGCTGGTGCTGCTGACCCTGGTGGCGAACTTCATCTACCCGACCCTGATGCCCATGGGGGAGGCGCTTGCCACCCGCATGGTGGTGCAGACGCACCTCGACTATGGCAAGGTGAGGCTGTGCGGCTCCTTCGCCTTTATCGTCGCCTCCACCCTGGTCGGCGCCCTGGTGAGCAACTTCGGCAGCGACTGGGTGCTGCACACCATGGTGGCGGGACTGCTGGCCATGCTGGCGCTGAGCGTGCTGCCGCTGCGGCCGCTGCCCCAGGAGCTCACAGGGGAGCGGGCCCGGGCCTCCCTGCTCGTCACCCTCAAGTCGGCGCCGGTGCGCCGCTTCCTGCTCATCACCGCCCTGTTGCAGGGCAGTCATGCCGCCTACTACGGCTTCAGCGCCATGTACTGGAAGGGGGCTGGCTACAGCGGCACCCTGATCGGCTACCTGTGGGCCCTGGGGGTGGTGGCGGAGATCGCCGTGTTTGCCGCGGACAAGCGCTTCTTCCACCGCTTCGGGGCCCAGACCCTGTTTCTGGTGGGGGCCGTCGGCTGCGTGGTGCGCTGGGTGTTGCTCGGCGCCTCCACCGAGCTGGCTGTGCTGGTGCTGGGCCAGCTGTTGCACGGGGTCACCTTCTGCATCAGCCACCTCGGCGCCGTGCGCTTCATGACCCGCCAACTGCCAGCCGAGCAGCAGATCCCCACCCAGGCGCTCTATGCGGCGCTCGGCCTCGGCATGACGGTGGCGGCCTTGATGGCGATCTGCGGTGTGCTGTTCGAGCCGCTCGGTGGGGGCATCTTCTTCATCATGGTGCTGGTGGTACTGCCGGTCTTCGTCCTGCGGCTGCGCGGGGAGCATGAGGGCGCCGCCGCCTGAGCGGGCACACTTAATGACAGTTGCCCGTCGGCACGCTGAGCCGGCGTGGCGCTCAACACATCTGAACAAGGGAAGAATGTAGATGCACCAAGGATGGCTGCTGATCGGGTTGTCGCTCGCCTATCTGGGCTTGCTGTTCCTCATCGCCTACGTGGCGGACAAGAGCAAGCGCCGCCGGCTCAAGGGCCAGCCCCTGCTCTACAGCCTGTCGCTCGCCGTCTATTGCACCTCCTGGACCTTCTTCGGCACCGTCGGCCAGGCCAGCGAATCCCCCTGGTCGCCGGTGCCCATCTATCTAGGCCCCATGCTGGTGTTCCTGTTTGGCTGGCGCCTGCTGGCCCGCCTCATCCTGGTGGCCAAGCGCGAGCACATCACCTCTATCGCCGACTTCATCGCCGCCCGCTATGGCAAGTCCCAGCGTCTGGCCATGGTGATCAGCCTGATCGCCGTCATGGGGATACTTCCCTACCTGGTGCTGCAGCTCAAGGCCATAGTCACCGGGCTGGATCTGCTAATGGCCAACTCGGTGCCGGCGGGGCCCACGGGCAACACGGCCGAGCTGGCCCTCGGCGTCGCCCTGTTGCTGGCGTTGTTCAGCATACTGTTCGGCACCCGCAACCTGGATGCCACCGAACACCATCGCGGCATGGTGGTGGCCATCGCCTTCGAATCCGTGGTCAAGCTGCTCGCCTTCATGGCGGTGGGGGGCTTCGCGCTCTGGCTCATCATCGCCAGGCCGAGCGAGGCTCGCACCCTGGTGGCCACCGACTTTCTCGATGCGGTGGTGGCAGTGTCGCCAGGCAGCCTGCTGGAGCTCGCCATCTATACCCTGGTGGCCATGTGCGCCGTCATCTGCCTGCCGCGCCAGTTCCACGTGACTGTGGTGGAGAACAATCAGGGCCAGGATCTGCACTGGGCGCGCTGGCTGTTCCCGCTCTACCTGTTCCTGATGGGGCTCTTCATCTGGCCGCTGGCGCTGGCGGGCAAGCAGTGGGTGGGGGCCGACATGGCCTCGGATACCTATGTCATCAGCCTGCCTATGTCGCTCGGCTTCGACGGCATGGCGATGCTGGCGTTTCTCGGCGGCACCTCGGCGGCCACCGGCATGGTGATCGTCTGCACCATAGCCCTGGCCATCATGGTCAGCAACGATCTGGTGCTGCCGGTGCTGCTGCGCCGCTTCTGGCAGCAGGGGCGGGACGAGCGCCTGATGCGGCTGCTGCTGCAGGTGCGCCGGGGCGCCATTTTGCTGATCCTGCTGGCGGCCTGGGTGCTCTATCTCTGGCTCGGGGATCTCACCAGCCTGTCGCGCATCGGCTACCTGTCGTTCGGCGCCGTGGCCCAGTTCGCACCGGCCCTGCTGCTCGGCCTCTACTGGCGGCACGGCAATCGCAAGGGGGTCTACCTCGGGCTGGCGCTGGGGGTCAGCCTCTGGTTCCTCACCCTGCTGGCCGAAAGCGGCCTGCTGGCGGGCTCACCCCTGGAGGCGCTGCTGGCGCCCCCCGACTGGCCCGCCTTTCGCGAGCTGAGCCTGGGGGCCTGGTGCATCTTCCTGAGCCTGCTGCTCAACCTGCTCGGCTACGTGGCGGGTTCCTTGTTGTCACGGGCGGCGGTGAGCGAGCGGTTGCAGGCCGCCAACTTCGTCGGCAAGCCGAGCCGGGATACCACGGCGCTCTACCAGGCGCGGGTCTCGGTCAAGGAGCTGGAGATGCTGGCGGCCCGCTTCGTCGGCTCGAGCCGGGTCAAGCGCGCCTTCGGTCGCTTCGCCGGCGAGCACGGCGGCACCCTGGCACCCCAGATGCAGGCGTCGGCCGATCTGATTGCCCACACCGAGCGGTTGCTGGCCGGGGTGTTTGGTACCTCGTCCGCCCGGCTGGTGCTGGCCTCTGCCCTGCAGGGGCGCAACATGCAGCTCGAGGAGATAGCCACCATAGTGGACGAGGCCTCGGACGTGTTCCGCTTCAACCGCGGCCTGCTGCAGGGAGCCATAGAGCACATGGGGCAGGGGATCTCGGTGGTGGACAGGGAGCTCAAGCTGGTGGCCTGGAACCGGCGCTACATAGAGCTGTTCCATTATCCGCACGGGCTTATCCAGGTGGGGCGCTCCATCGAGGAGATCATCCGCTACAACGCCGAGCAGGGGCTCTGCGGTCCGGGGGACATAGAGGCCCAGGTGGCGCGCCGGGTCGCCTTCATGAAGCGGGGCAGCCCCCATGTCTCGGCGCGGGAGCGACCGGATGGCCGGGTGATCGAGATGCAGGGCAATCCCATGCCGGCGGGGGGCTTCGTGATGACCTTCACCGACATCACCCCCTTCCGGGCGGCGGAGCGGGTGCTGCGCGAAGCCAACGAGCACCTGGAGGCGCGGGTGGCCGAGCGTACCCACGAACTCTCAGAACTCAACCGCCAGCTGCTGCTGGTGAACCAGCAGGTGGAGCGGGCTAACCACTCCAAGAGCCGCTTCCTGGCGGCGGTGAGCCACGATCTGACCCAGCCGCTGAACGCCGCCAAGCTGTTTACCTCCTCCCTGCTGGAGATGCTGCCGCAGGGGGGAGGGCAAGGGGAGGAACAGCGAGCGGAGCAGGTCCGCATCGCCCGCCACATCGACGATGCCCTAGGGGCGACCGAGGATCTCATCACGGATCTGCTGGACATCTCGCGCCTCGAGGCGGGCAAGTTCAAGGCCAGGAAGCTCGACTTCGCCCTGAGCGACGTGCTGGGCAACCTCAAGGCGGAATTCGGGGTGCTGGCCCAGGCGAGCGACATCCAGTTCTCGGTGGTGGAGAGCCGCCTCGCCGTGTACAGCGACGTGCGCCTGCTGCGGCGGGTGCTGCAGAACTTCCTCACCAATGCGTTTCGCTACAACCCGGCCGGCCGGGTGCTGCTCGGCTGTCGCCGGCTGGGGGACAAGGTGCGCATCGAGGTGTGGGACAACGGCCCCGGCATTCCCGTCGACAAGCAGGAGGCGATCTTCGACGAGTTCTCCCGCCTCGATCACTCCCGCACCGCCAGGGAGCAGGGGCTTGGCCTCGGGCTCGCCATCGCCCGCGGCATCTCCCAGGTGCTGGGCCATCAGCTCTCCCTGCGCAGCTGGCCCGGAGCGGGTTCCGTGTTTGCCATCACCCTCAACCTCGCGACCCGGCCCGTGATGCCGAGTCCGGTGGCGGCGCCCGCCGTGCGGGACAGCCAGCTGGAAGGGGTCAGGATCCTCTGTATCGACAACGAGGAGGAGATCCTCATCGCCATGGCCTCCCTGCTGGGACGCTGGGGCTGCGAGGTGCGCTGCGCCCAGAGCCTGGAGCAGGCAGAGGAGATCATAGGGGCTGGTTTCCTGCCCCGGCTGGTGCTCTCCGACTACCACCTGGATGACGGCAAGACGGGGCTGCAGGCGCTGCACATGATCCGGCTGGCCCATGGCAACGGCATAGGCGGCATCATCATCAGCGCGGATCGCAAGAGCGAGCTGCAGACCCAGATCCGCGAGCACGGCTTTGGCTACGTCAGCAAGCCGGTCAAACCCCTCAAGCTGCGAGCCTTGATGAACAGCCTGCTGCTGCCAATAGAGTGAGGCAGTTCACAGAACCAGCATGTGAAATGCAGATGGTGAATCTGGGTTTTAAGTGGTGTATCGCCACCAATGCCCTCGCATTCGCGTAATATGGCGGCAACTTGTATGAATTGCCGTCCATCGATGTCATTTCTGCCAGGTGGTGGTGCCCGAAGGCTCATCTATAGTCATTCGGCGATTATTTTTGTCGCAAATCAAGTTGTGCAAAAAGGCAAACCGGACGAAAGTCCGGGACGCAAAGCCTCCGGTCTAAGGGTCAAAGTACCTAGGATAGCGGGGTCACCACAGGTTGTATCGTCCATGGGCCAAGCCATGGTGGCGATGATGTCTGCGTTACCTGGCAGGTTGCGTTGCCTTTTTCGTTGTTAATTCCAATAACGAAATAAGGAAGTTCAAATATGTTAAGTCCAAAACTTTCCCTGCTGGCGCTCCTGGTCGGGGGACTCTGCGCTACCTCCGCCTTCGCCGTTGCCCCGGGCAAACCCACCATAGGTTCGGGCCCCACCAAGTTCGCCATCGTCGAAGTCAATCAGGCCGCCTCTGCCTACAACCAGCTGGTGACAGTCCACAAGAATGGCGCTCCCGTCAGCGTGACCTGGAACCTCTGGTCCGGTGACGTCGGCCAGACCGCCAAGGTGCTGCTCGATGGCCAGGAGGTATGGTCAGGCCCGGCTTTCGCCGCAGGCACCGCCAACTTCAAGGTGACCAAGGGGGGCCGCTATCAGATGCAGGTCGCCCTGTGCAACGCCGACGGCTGCACCCTCTCCGACAAGAAGGAGCTGATGGTCGCCGATACTGACGGCAGCCACCTGGCGCCGCTCAATGCGCCCCTCAAGGAGAACAACAAGCCTTACGCCAACAAGTCCGGCAAGGTGGTGGGGGCCTATTACGTGGAGTGGGGTGTTTATGGCCGCAAGTTCACCGTGGACAAGATCCCGGCCCAGAACCTGACCCATATCCTCTACGGCTTCACCCCCATCTGCGGCGGCAACGGCATCAACGACAGCCTCAAAGAGATCTCCGGCAGCTTCGAGGCGCTTCAGCGCTCCTGTGCCGGTCGTGAGGACTTCAAGGTCTCCATCCACGATCCCTGGGCGGCTGTTCAGATGTCCCAGGGCAACCTCAGCGCCTGGGATGAACCCTACAAGGGCAACTTCGGCAACCTGATGGCCCTCAAGCAAGCCCATCCGGACCTCAAGATCCTGCCGTCGGTCGGGGGATGGACCCTCTCAGATCCCTTCTACTTCCTGGGGGACAAGACCAAGCGCGACACCTTCGTCGCCTCGGTCAAAGAGTTCCTGCAGACCTGGAAATTCTTCGACGGGGTGGACATCGACTGGGAGTTCCCAGGCGGTCAGGGGGCCAACCCCAGCCTGGGCGGCCCGAGCGATGGCGCCACCTATGTGGTGCTGATGAAGGAGCTGCGGGCCATGCTCGACGAGCTGGAAGCCGAGACCGGCCGCCAGTATGAGCTCACTTCGGCCATCAGCGCCGGCGGTGACAAGATTGCCAAGGTCGATTATCAGGCGGCCCAGCAGTACATGGACCACATCTTCCTGATGAGCTACGACTTCAGCGGCGCCTTCGACCTGACGAATCTGGCCCACCAGACCAACCTCTTCGCTTCCAGCTGGGATCCGGCTACCAAGTACACCACCGACAAGGGCGTCAAGGCGCTGCTGGGTCAGGGGGTGACACCGGGCAAGATAGTGGTGGGGGCGGCCATGTATGGCCGTGGCTGGACCGGAGTGAAGAACTA
The DNA here is from genome assembly GCF_046087985.1 of Aeromonas ichthyocola. Taxonomy (NCBI): domain Bacteria; kingdom Pseudomonadati; phylum Pseudomonadota; class Gammaproteobacteria; order Aeromonadales; family Aeromonadaceae; genus Aeromonas; species Aeromonas ichthyocola. Next base: position 762,519 of record NZ_JBJSWH010000002.1, on the reverse strand, counting down.
CCAGGCCGGCAATCCCTTCACAGGTACCGCCACCGGACCTGTGACCGGCACCTGGGAAAACGGCGTGGTGGATTACCGCGACATCGTCAACAACCGCATGGGTGCAGGCTGGGAGCAGGGCTATGACGAGTCGGCCGAGGCCCCTTATGTGTTCAAGGCCAGCAGCGGCGATCTCATCAGCTTCGACAACGATCGCTCGGTCAAGGCCAAGGGGCAGTACGTGCTGGCGAACCAGCTCGGCGGCCTGTTCGCCTGGGAGATAGATGCGGATAACGGCGACATCCTCAACGCCATGCACGAGGGGCTGGGCCACGGCGAGGGGACTCTGCCGCCGGTCAATAAGCCGCCGGTGGCCAATGCCGGCAGCGATCTGAGCGTCACAGGCCCGGCCGAGGTGACCCTCAACGGCGCCGCCTCCCACGATCCGGAAAGCGGCGTGCTGACCTACAGCTGGAAGCAGGTTTCGGGCCCGCAGGCTGGCTTGCTCGATGCCACCCAGGCCAAGGCCCGGGTAGTGCTGGACGCCGCCACTACCGACATCAATCTGGTGTTCGAGCTGACGGTGACAGACGATCAAGGGCTCTCGGCCAAGGATCAGGTGGTGGTGACCAACAAGGCGCCACAGCCGAACCTGCCCCCCGTGGTCAGCGTACCGGCCAGTGCGACCGTCGAGTCCGGCAAGCAGGTGACCATCAAGGCCACGGCGTCCGATCCGAACGGTGATGCCCTGAGCTACCAGTGGAGCCTGCCAGCGGGTCTCACCGCCACCGGCCAGGACAGCGCCACCCTGGTGGTCACAGGCTCGAGCGTCACCAGCGACACTGTCTATGACCTGACCCTGATGGTGACTGACGGGGCACTGGACGCCAGCGCCGGCACCCGCCTGACCGTCAAGCCAGCCAGTACAGGTGGCGGCTGCGAGGCAACCGATCCGGATGCGGCCAACTGGCCGGCCTGGAGTGCCGGCACCGTCTACAACACCAATGACAAGGTGAGCCACAAGCAACTGGTGTGGCAGGCCAAGTACTGGACCCAGGGCAACGAGCCAAGCCAGAGCGCCGATCAGTGGAAGCTGGTGAGCCAGGTGCAGCTCGGCTGGAATGCCGCTGTGGCCTACAACGCCGGGGATCTCACCAACCACAACGGACGCAAGTGGAAGGCCCAGTACTGGACCAAGGGCGATGAGCCCGGCAAGGCCGCCGTCTGGGTGGATCAGGGTGCTGCCAGCTGCAACTGATAGTCATAAGGAATGGGGCCCAGGCCCCATTCCTTTCTCCTGTGGCGCTTGGCGGGTTGACCTCAGCTCGGGGCGGATAAACCGCCAGCCATGGTCATCAGCGTCAGCCTTTTCTAAGAAATTAATCATCACCCCTAAAGTTGAAAAAATATTTTCATCTTGAAATCGCTTTCAAGAGAGTGAGTTAGATGGTTGACATCCGCTCTCACGCCGAGCTTAACCCTGCCTTCAGAGGCATTTCTTGATAGAACACCCAGTCAAGATCCCGCTCTGCCATTTGCAGTGACTGCACCTATGGAGAATAATCGCGACGCACTACTGATTAATTTGTGTATAAGGGCAAACCGGTCGAAAGGCCGGGACGCAAAGCTTCCGGTCTAAGGATCCATGATCTAGGACAGCGGGGCCGCCACAGGTCGTATCGATCTTCTGCCAAGGGAAGATCCTGCCTCATCTACTGGTTGCCTTGTCCTTATCGTATTGACTAATAACGAAAAAGGATTATTCGCCATGCAAAGTCCACCCCTCTGTATTGTCGACCACCTTGGTTGGCGCCTCCTTCCTTTATATCGCCTCTCCCGGCAAATCCGACCTCGGCTGGGGTGAGACCCGGTTCATCATCACCGAGCTCAACCTGTCCGCTCACCCCCCGGTCAAGGTGATCGCCGCCAATGGCGGCAGAGGAGGGGATTGAATCCTGTGCTCATGTCAACGCAATAACAACGACGAGCTTGCCACCTTGGCAGGTGCCAATAATAGGGAAATCAAGGGATGCAGATGAAGAAGAACAAGGGATATCTGGCGGTGCAGGGGAGCATGCTCGCCCTGCTGGCCGTGGGTACCGGTGCCATGGCAGAGTACAACACCGTCACCGGGGAGTGGCGCAAGGATCAGACGCCGCCACGCCTCTACAACCAGCAGGCCTGGGTCAACAACTTCGCCCTGCAACTGCCGCTCGGAGCGACCTTCGCCCCCCAGATGACGGCCTGGGACGAGAACGACGGGGATCTCAGCGGCCGTATCAAACAGGTAGGCAGCGTGAACACCCAGCAGGTCGGCAGCTATCTGGCGAAGTTCGAGGTTAGCGATAATGGTTTACCCAAAGGGGTGGGCTATATGGGGTGGGGTTTTCGCACCACGACCTTCTCGTTGCCCGTCACCGTCTATGATCCCGCCGTGGCCGTGCCGAGTCTGATTCAACCGCTGAGCACCCTCTGGCAGGAGGCCCCTGTCGGCAATGGCCTGCTGAAACAGCGTCCCGGTCAGAGCCTGAGCCGAACGATCCGTATCACCTCAACCGAGCACCCCCTGAGCGGGGATGAACTGGAGATCACCCTGTTCAGGGTGCAGGAGGGGCTCTGGGGCGGTAACAACCGCCAGTTCAGCCTGCGCCTCACCGACAAGGAGAGCGGCGAACCCGCCTACGAGGGCAGCGTTTTGCTCGGCTCGGGCAAGGTGTTGACCCCGACCGCCCCCATCAAGGTGCGGGCGGATCAAGACTATGAGTTCCGTCTGACCTATGTTTCCGGTCCGAGCGAACAGGGCTTTCGTGCCAACGAGGAGGGGGAGCTTTGGCTGGCGGCTGAGGGGCGGCAGGTGCATGAGGCGAACCCCTTTGCCCAGGTGTTGCCCGATCCAGCCAACAAGCTGGCTTTCGACCCGGGCTTAGACTCAGCCATGAAGCAGAAGCTGCTCAGCAGCCAGGGCGTGCCGGAGGCGCTGCTGATCGGCAAGGTGCCGAACCAGCAGGTCGCGCTGAGCTATCGCATCGCCAACCCCGCGCTGGCGAGCCTGCAACTGGTGCAGGGCGAGATCCAGGATCGGCTGCAACTGCAGGGGCTGACAGAAGGAGAGACCTGGCTCGAGATCCTGGCAGACGGTCGGCTGGTGGAGCAGGTGCGGCTGTTTATCACCTCCCCCAAGGCGATCAGCCTCTCCTATAGCTACATCGCCTTCCCTGGTGAGCGCAAGAGCCACCTGTGGGACGACGGTGCCATCATAATGGCGGACATGAGCCGCCGCCTGGCCCCCTACAACATTCGGGTCAACTGGGTGGATCACGGCGTGCTGGTGCACGAATGGGACAAGAATGGTAATGGTCAGGCTAACGAACCCGATCGCTTGGAGATGGAGGCTCCGTTGAATGAGGGCTGGATCCCGAATGCGGATCAGGTCTTCTCCAACCTCTATGTGCTGCGCGGCTACAAGAATGACGCCAAGGCGTGCAGTTACATGGGGAGTGCTTCCTCCATCGGTATGGGGGCCACCGACGGTGCGCCGCGCGTCGGTTATCGATACGCCTGTCCCGGCAACCTCACCGTCCATGGGCAGTCGCTGACCTTGACCCATGAGCTGGGTCACAATCTGGGGCTGTGGCACACAGGGGATGAGGAGCCTTACCGGGCCAGCAACATTATGACGGCGGGTCGAGCCGAGGGGGTCTTCTTCGCTGACCAGTGGCGCACCATGCACCACACCATCGAGGCCAGAATCGCGGCCGGAGATGCCGGTGTGAGCGAGGTGAATGCCGAGCCAGAGCTGCCGCCACCAGCCACCAATCAGCCACCCCTGGCCAACGCCGGTGGCGATATGCGTACCACGGGCCCGGCCGAGCTGGTGCTCGACGGTTCCGCTTCCCGGGATCCGGAGAACGGTGCCCTGCGTTATCAATGGCGCCAGGTCGGCGGTCCGCAGGCCTCCCTGAGGGATGCGGAGCAGGCACGAGCCAGGCTGAGTCTGGGCACAGTCTCTCAAGATACCCAGCTGGCGTTCGAGCTGACCGTCACCGATGAGCAGGGGCAGGCAGGTGTGGACAGCATGGTGGTGACCCACCAGGCACCACCGCCCAACCAGCCACCCGTGCTGGCGGCACTGGCTCCCGCCTCGGTACAGGCGGGCAAGCAGGTGAGCGTCACCACCAGCGCCACAGATCCCGATGGGGATGCACTCAGCTACCAATGGACTGTACCGGCCGGTCTCAGTGCCAGCGGCCAGAACAGCAAGACCCTGGTGGTGACAGGCCCGAACGTCGCCAGCGACACCCTCTATGACCTGACCCTGATGGTGACCGACGGGGCGCTGGACGCCAGCGCCGGCACCCGTCTGACCGTCAGGCCGCTCAGCTCGGGTGGCGGCTGCGAGACAAGCGATCCGGATGCGGCCTACTGGCCAGCCTGGAGCGCCGGCACCGTCTATAACACCAATGACAAGGTGAGCCACAAGCAACTGGTGTGGCAGGCCAAGTACTGGACCCGGGGCAACGAGCCAAGCCAGAGCGCCGATCAGTGGAAGCTGGTGAGCCAGGTGCAGCTTGGCTGGCATGCCGCTGTGGCCTATAGCGCCGGTGAGCTTGCCAACCACAAGGGTCGCAAGTGGCAGGCCCGCTACTGGACCAAGGGCAACGAGCCCGGTACGGCCGACGTCTGGGCCGATCAGGGGGTTGCCACCTGTCACTGATTGTCTGCGGGAGTGGGACCTGGGCCCCACTCCTTTATCCACGCCGGTGTCAGTCTGCGGTCATGGCGCCGCAGGGCAAGCTGAACCGAATTCGCCGGGTGCAGGACCCGGCAGCCGGCGTCCATGCTGTCACGCTTCCTGCAACAGGGCATGTGGACATGCCCATCACAATGAGAACCATAACAATGAAAAAAACACAGTTAGCCAGCCTCATCATGGCCGCCCTGGCGAGCGGCCCTCTGTTGGCTGCCGTTCAGGCTCCCACCACCTTGCCCTTCAATACCCAGCCACCGACCAACGATCTGCAAGGATCCTTGGCGGCGCAGGTTCAATTCGCCCAGAGCCAGATCCTGCCGGCCCATGCCGCCGAAGGGGACAGCCAGCCCAGGCTGACCGCCTTGCGCAAGAGCCTGCTGCTGGTCAGGCCCTTGCAAGCCGAGACCGGTGTGCCTATGACGGTGACGGCGCGAGATGGCGCCGGACAGACCCTAGGGACGCTCAACCTCAACCCGCCCGAGCAGTTGCCGAAGACGGCCTATTACCTCGATGGTTCGCCGGAAGAGGGGGTCGACTTCACCCCGGCGGTGGGGACCACCAATGTCATCAGCAGCAGTGCCGAGCTGGCCCGGCTGGGTGATGCCACTGCGACCTTGCTGCAGGATCGCCTGGGGCAGCATGCCCTGGTGGAGGTGAAGACCGCAGATGGCCGATGGGTCAGGGATATCTATCTGCCAGAGGGGGCCGCCCTGGAAGGAAAGATGGTGCGTGCAAGTTCCAATGCCGGTTACACCTCGACGGTGCGCTACAGCGGCCGCCAGGTGACCCTCTCCCGCGGTCAGACGCTGCAATTCAAGTTCGCGGGCGGTCAGTGGATCCGTGACGGGGAGCTCGAGAACAACGGCATCCGCTATGCGACCGACACCTGGAGCGTCGTGCTGCCAGCGGACTGGATCCGGCCAGGTATCAGCCTGCAACTCAGCCAGGGCGGGCTCAGCGGTGAGCTGACGGACTTGCAGGTCGGTGCCCCGAGCGAGCTGCTCATCCACACCATAGACCTTGGCATGCTGACTACTCCCCGAGATCAGTTTGCCTTCGCCAGGGATCCCGAAGCCCATCGCGAGTACTTCCAGACGGTGCCGACCAGCCGGCTGATTGTCAGCCAGTATGCTCCCCTGTCGCTGCCGGAGGTGATGCTGCCAAATGGCACCCTGCTCACCGACTTCGATCCCGGCCAGGGCGGTTGGCACGAGGGCACCATGCGCCAGCGCATCGGCAAGGAGCTGATCTCCCACGGGATAGACAATGCGAACTACGGCATCAACAGCACCGCCGGCGAGGGGGAGAGCAGCCATCCGTATGTGGTGGCCCAGCTGGCGGCCCATAACAGCCGTGGCAAGTACGCCAACGGCGTGCAGGTGCACGGTGGTTCGGGCGGAGGCGGCATAGTCACGCTCGACGCCTCTCTGGGCAACGAATTCAGCCATGAGGTGGGCCACAACTATGGCCTAGGCCACTATGTCGGCGGCTTCCAGGGCTCGGTGCACCGCAGCGCCGAGGCAGTCAATTCGAGCTGGGGCTGGGATGGGGATCGCAATCGCTTCATTCCCAACTTCGGCGTCACCCGCAGCGGCCAGAGCGCCTGCCTCGACGGTCAGTGCCAGCCGCCTTTCGAGGGGCACTCGTTCGGTTTCGATGCCATGGCGGGTGGATCGCCCTTCTCCGGCTTCAACCGCTTTACCCTCTACACCCCGAATTCGGCCGCCATCATCCAGCGCTTCCTCGAGAGCAAGGCGGTGTTCGATGCCGCTTCCCCGACCGGATTTCGCAAGTGGGATGCTGCCACCGCCACCATGGTGCCCTATCAGCACAGGGTCGAGCAGCTGGAGCAGATCAGCGCACCTATCAAGGATCTGAGCGAGGTGAAGCTGGCGGCCCTGCTGGCGGAGTATGATCTGGTCAAGGTAGCCATGTGGGACGGCAACTGGACGCGCAACATCCAGGTGCCCCCTGCTGCTGCCGGGAATGCGGGGCGCAAAAAAAGGCCCGTCTGCGCCGCCGGGAACCCTGGGCCTTTTTTCATGGGGTGAATGCGCTCAGAGCGGCTTTTGCCACAGGCTCAGCAGCAGATCCTGCTCCAGCTCGTCCGGTCCCTGATGGCTGAAGGCGTGGCGCTGCTCACCGCTGGCGCGCCAGCCGAGGCGGCTGGTCTCCAGCACATGAAGCTGCGCAGGCCCTGGTCCATCTCATGGAGAACTGGCAGCGTTGCCGCTCATCGGGGACTAGCCCGGCCAGGGCTGGCCAGCTGAGGGGGTGCTCCATGCTCACCGGGTTGAGGCTGACCCTCAATTGCCACTGGTGGCGCGGGCCGGGTTGCAGGTGAAGCAGGTAGCCGCCCGGGGTCAGCAGGCTGACCAGCAGCTCTGTCTTGATCTTGAGGTCGTTGACCAGCAGCACCTGGGCGGAGCCCGCCAGCAGCGGCGCCTTGGCCGGATCGGCGATGACGAAATGGCCGTCGGGTTGCGCCTTGTTGGCGGCGAAGATGGCATTCTTGGCCAGATCGAGGCCGCCAAATTGCCAGCCCGGCAGGCGCTCTGCCAGAGCGCGGCAGTAGTACCCCTCACCACAGCCGAGATGGATCAGCTCGCGCTCGCCGAGCGGAGCCAGCAGGGTCGCCATGGCCTCCACCAGGGGCAGCTGGTGTCCCTGCTCCAGGAAGCGGCGCTTGGCGCGCAGCAGGGCACGGCTGTCGCTGTCCTTGGGATCCTTCTTGCCCGGGATGAGATCCAGATAACCTTCCGGGGCCGGATCGAAATGGTGCTTGTTGTCGCAATAGACCCCGCGGGAGGCTTCATGAAGATGCAGGGGGCTGCGGCACAGGGGACATTGAAGATGCATACACACTCGCTTGGTTGAGGCCATGACGGCAGGGGCGTGCGGGATTATAGGGGAGGAGATCAGAAAAGGCTGCCGTGGCAGCCTTTTTTATCCAACGGCCCTGTGCTGAGCCGTCGGGGAACCCGGTCAGCGGGTGCCAAACACCACTATGGTCTTGCCGTGGGCCGAGATGAGCTCCTGCTCTTCCAGCATCTTGAGGATGCGGCCGACGGTTTCGCGAGAGCAGCCGACGATCTGGCCTATCTCCTGGCGGGTGATCTTGATCTGCATGCCATCCGGATGGGTCATGGCGTCCGGCTGCTTGGCCAGGTTCAGCAGGGTCTGGGCAATCCGGCCGGTCACGTCCAGGAAGGCGAGGTTGCCGACCTTCTGGCTGGTGTGCTGCAGGCGCTTGGCCATCTGGCCGGAGAGGCGCAACAGGATGTCCGGGTTGACCTGGATCAGCTGGCGGAACTTCTTGTAGGAGATCTCGGCGACTTCACAGGCGCCTTTGGCACGTACCCAGGCGGAACGCTCCGGATTCTCGTTCTCTTCGAACATCCCCATCTCGCCCAGGAAATCCCCCTGATTCAGGTAGGAGAGGATCATCTCCTTGCCCTCGTCATCCTTGATCAGGACGGCGACTGTACCCTTGACGATGTAGTAGAGGGTTTCCGCTTTTTCACCGGCGTGAATAAGGGTGCTCTTGGCGGGATACTTATGAATGTGGCAATGCGACAAGAACCACTCGAGGGTGGGATCGCTTTGCGGTTTGCCAATGATCATGAGACTTCCTCTGTAGTGTCATTTTTATGGACTGTGCGTCCAGGCAAGTTGCCAAGCTTGCCATTCCTTAGTCTTTGGTCGCAGTAGAATAAGAGCCTTTGTCTGTGCTGACAAGGCTTTGGGACTTTGGTGTCCATCTGTGTGCATCGATCTGCTGCGCCGTCCGGGCCATTCTAGGCAAGAAGGGGGGGAGATATGTTGATTTCGATCTATTTCCTTCAGGGTCTGCCGCGGTTTCGGAACAAGTCGCGGCGCCGGGACTCGGCGGTCATGAAACCGGGAGTGGCGCAACGTGACGGGGCATGTGCCACTCGACCCCTGCTTGAGGTATGCTATGGGCGTCAGAACCGTCGTCATTGAGAGGAAATGTGAGATGAAAGCCAAGGTCAGCTGGGTGGAAGGCATGAAGTTTGTGGGCGAGAGCGAGTCCGGTCATCAGGTGACGCTGGACGGCGCCAACCCGGGCGAAGGTGCCAGCCCGATGGAGATGATCCTGCTGGCTGTCGGTGGCTGCAGCTCCATCGACGTGGTCTCCATTCTGGAGAAGGCACGCCAGAGCGTGACCGCCTGTCATGTGGAGCTGGAAGGGGCCCGTGCTGACTCAGTGCCCCGGGTGTTCGAGAAGATCCACCTCAAGTTCGTCGTGACCGGCAAGGGGCTGGCCGAGAAACAGGTTGCCCGCGCGGTCGACTTGTCGATGGAGAAGTATTGTTCCGTTTCCCTGATGTTGGAAAAAGCGGTAGAAATTACCCATAGTTATCAAATCGTTGAAGCTTGATAGTTGTAGTTTGTCCCGTCGATAACGCCATGACATAAGGAAAGTGCGATGAAAAAGATAATGATGTTGCTTCCCCTGTTCGGGCTGGCTGCCTGCAGCATGCCGCAGCCCACCCAGTATCAATACAGCCAGTATCAGTGCGGGGAAGAGTTGTTGGCCATCACCTATGATGCCCAGGCCGACATGGTGCAGTTCCCTTATGCCGGGGTCTATCACAAGCTGGGTCGCATCGAGTCACCCAAAGAGACCGCCAGCTATTCCGATGGGGTGACCACCTTCTCCCATCAGGAAAAACAGGCCACTCTGGTCAAGAACGGCGTGACTCTGCTGACCTGCGAACTGAAGTAATCGTCATGCCGTGCAACGGCGTGTATCCACAACGGCCTGCTTGAAGCAGGCCGTTGTGTTATGGGGCGCTCATTGAGCGGGCAGGGAGTCCAGGAGTTGAGCGGCGAGCTGCTGGCTAAGCTGGCTGCGCTCGTCCTCGGCGACGGGCACGTCGCTGGCGAGCTGGATGGCGCTGCTCCAGACGCTTTGCTGGGTGCGCCTGTCGATCAGCAGTATGGCCAGGGTGCCCTTGCGGGCATCGGCGGCGGCATTCAGGCCAGGGGTCATGCCGATGCGGGAGAATATCTCCCCATCGCTCATGTCCTGGCTACCCGCCACCCCGATGGCGACCCAGACGTCGGCCTCATCGAGGGGCACGCTGCGCCAGCCCTTGCCATCGAGCGCCAGGGTGACGGCCTGCTGCACCGGCTCCAGCCAGGGCGCGGCGCTGTTGCCTGCGTACTGGAACTGCTCCGCCAGCGCATAGCGTGGCGTCGCCCCGTAGGCCCAGTTGTCTGCCGGGCGGACCACCATGGTGCCCGTCTCGACCGTGGGGGCGGCGGGGCCTGTGCTGCAACCGCCCAGCAGGGCTGCCAGTGTGAATGAGAGAAGTGCACCGCGCATCATAAGCTCCTTGGCTCAGGTGATCTTGCCGGTTTCTAACAGTTGCTGGATCAGGGGACGCAGGATCAGCTCCATCGCGAAACCCATCTTGCCCCCCGGCACCACTATGGTGTTCATTCTGGACATGAAGGCCCCGTCTATCATCGACAGCAGGTAGGGGAAGTCCACCTGCTTGATGCCCCGAAACCGGATCACCAGCATACTCTCGTCCAGGCTGGGTATCACCTTGGCGCTGAAGGGGTTGGAGGTGTCCACCGTCGGCACCCGCTGGAAGTTGATGTGGGTGCGGGAGAACTGCGGGGTGATGAAGTTGATGTAGTCATCCATGGAGCGGACTATGGAGTCGGTCACCGCCTCGCGCGAATGCCCGCGCTCCGAGGTGTCGCGAATGAGCTTCTGGATCCACTCCAGGTTGACGATGGGCACCACGCCGATGAGAAAGTCCACGTGACGGGCCACATTGTGTTCGCCGGTCACCACGCCGCCATGCAGCCCTTCGTAGAACAGCAGATCCGTCTCTCCCGGCAACGCCTGCCAGGGGGTGAAGGTGCCAGGCATCTGGTTGAAGGGGACTGCCTCGTCAAAGCTGTGCAGGTAGCGTCTGTACTGGCCGCTGCCGCTCTGACCGTACTCCTGGAAAAAGGATTCCAGCAGGCCGAAGTCGTTGGCCTCGGGGCCGAAGTAGCTGATGTGGCGCCCTTGCTCGCGCGCCTTGCGGATCGCCACGTCCATCTCGGGCCGGGTATAGCGGTGAAAACTGTCCCCCTCGACCACGGCCGCCTTGTATCCGAGCTGGTGGAACATGGAGCGGAAGGCGTTGGTGGAGGTGGAGGTGCCGGCACCGGACGAACCGGTAACCGCAATGATGGGATGCTTGGCCGACATAGAATTCTCTCTTCCTTGGGAGTTCCGTTATAAAGGCAGGTTCAAAGTGCGGTCAAGTGCAGCCTTGCTGCGTGGGCGCCATCATGAGCCCCCATGCCCCTCGGCGGCTGGTCTCCATCGGCGCCGCGAAAGTCGGCGACGGAGGCAAAAAATAAGCCGATTTGAAACGCCAGCCTCATCGGGCGAGCCGCCCCTCTTCCCCCCTGAACTGAACGCCGCACCGCCGTGCTTGGCGGGGCCCTGGCCGGACGTTGTTCAGCTTGCTATAGACGATGACTGCCTTGCCTTGTTGTAATTGCGTGCAGTTCGCTGTAGACGATCACGGCGTGCCACTGTTCTGACCTCTTCAACCTTGTCGGCACATCCTGTTCGCCGTATTCGGTGCCTTCTTGCAGGACGAAATGCTCGAGCAGGTTGTTGAGGGTATCGGATCCAGTTCTTGCCAAGGGATAATCATGATTTCATCTTCAGTCATAGCGATACGGATATTGTCGGTGTCTGACCGGCAAGCGCAAGGAGTTTATCTGGACCTGAGCGAGGGTTCCCATGGCATCAGCTGAACAGCGCCGCCCGACCAGTCAGTTCGACCAGCACCTTAATGATACGCGTCGGCGTGCCCTGAGCGCGGGGCTGCGCTGGTTCTGGGTCATCAATCAGCTGGCGATCCTCTATCTGCTGGCGCGCTTCTATCTCTATCAGGATGCCCGGCTGGTGGCGATCGATGGGCTGCCCTGGCGCTATGAGTATCAGATTGCCCTGGTGCTGCTGGCGAGCGTGCTGCCGCCCCTGGGCTGGCGCTGGTTCTCTCGCCAGGGAACACAGAGATGGCAGCCCTGGCTCTGGGGCTGCGCCATGTTGTGGGGACTGGCCTGGGCGATGACGGCCTATGCCATTGCCAGCATAGAGCTCAGAGGGGGGTTCAGCCTGGCATTCAACATGGTCAGCCTGTTGCTGCTGACGGCCCTGATCGCCTTCTATTACGAGTGGCGCGTCTTCTATAGCCTGAGTGCTCCGCCCCTGATCTTCCTGCTGTTCGAGGAGCACTGGGTGATGGTGCCGTCCGTCACTGTGCACTGGCTGGCGGCCGGTGGCTTGTTGATCATCCTGGAGACGGGGCGGCGGATGCTCAACGGCTGGTTCGAGCTGGCGGTGTCGCGCGAATATGACAACCTGATGCTGGCGCGCAAGATGAATGCCATGGCCCACAGGGATCCTTTGACCGGGCTCGCCAACCGCCGACACTTCGATCAGGTCTGCAAAAACGCCATCGCACAGGGCACGACGCTGGAGACCCCCTTCACTGTGATCCTGCTGGATGTGGATTTCTTCAAGCGATACAACGACCACTACGGCCATCAGGCGGGGGATGAGTGCCTGATCCTGGTGGCAGAGTGCCTGGAGGAGAGCGTGCGGGAACCCGGCGATCTGGTGGCCCGTTACGGCGGGGAGGAGTTCGTGGTGTTGCTGCAGGAGACGGACCTGGCCGCCGGCGAGCGGGTCGCACAGCGGATCCGCACTACCCTGGCCGCCCGGGCGCTGCCTCACGCAGCCTCAGAGGTGGATCCCCATCTCACCCTGAGCCAGGGGATAGCCCAGTGGCGTCAGGGGGAGAGCCTGGTCATGCTGCTCGAGCGGGTGGATGGCGCCCTCTATGAAGCCAAGGGCGCAGGACGCAACTGCTACCGTCGGGCATCCTGAGTCTGTTCCCGCAGCCACTGGCTGATGCGCTCCTCCAGCCAGAAGCGGGGTCGCCAGGGGGTACCGTGCAGGAAGCCCACGTGGCCACCGCGCCGGCTCAGCTCGTAGCGCACCATGGGAGAGAGCTGCTCAGGTCTGGGGATCACGGCCCCTGTCATGAAGGGATCGTCGGCGGCGTGGATGATCAGGGTCGGGATGGTGATGCGAGCCAGGAGATCAAGGCCGGAGCAGGTCTGATAGTAGTGATCGGCGCTGTCGAAACCATGGAGCGGGGCCGTGACCTGCTCGTCGAAGTCGCGCAGGGTAGCGATGCGGCTCACCTGCTCCGGTTGCCAGCGAGCGGCGGCTTGTTGGCGGATCTTGCGCAGCAGATTGGCCCTCATGGTGCGCAGCAAGTAACTCTGATACACCCGTGAGAACCCCTGATTGACTCTGTCGGCGCAGCTTGCCAGCTGCAGCGGCGCCGAGATCACCACGGCGGCGGTCAGTTCATCCGGACAGGCCCGCGCCAGCAGATTGACCAGCATGTTGCCCCCCAGGGAGTAGCCGATGGCGACCAGCGGCTTGCCGGGAAAACGGCGACCCAGCTCGGCGATCAGCGCCTCTGCATCCTCGATGGCGCCGGAGTGATAGGCCCGCAGCAGGCGGTTCGGCTCGCCGCTGCATCCCCGAAAATGCATCAGCACGGCGTCGTTCCCCTGCCGCTGCAGATGGGCAAACAGTCCCTTGGCATAGTGGGAGTGAATGCTGCCCTCCAGACCGTGAAACAGCACCAGCAGCGGCCGCTCATCCTGGCTGATGGCCCCGCTCCAGGCGAGGTCGACGAAGTCCCCATCCGCGAGTTCGAACCGTTCCGGGATGAAGCGGGCCGGCGAGCGGCGCAGCCACTTCGGCAATATGGTCTGCAGGTGGGCATTGCGGGCCCACCAGGGGGCGTGGAAGTGGCTTTCTGTCAGCATGCAACGACTCGGGGCAGCAGAAGAGGAAAGGGGCGGCGAGCCCATGGCCCGCCGCGGTATCAGGCGGGCAGGCGATCGTGGTGTTCGGCGCCGCGCAGCATGGCCTGGATCAGCTCGTTGGCTTCAAACTTGGTCAGTGCCTCGTGGGCGCCGACCTGATGGGCCCGCTCCACGCTGATCTCGCTGGAGAGAGAGGTGTGCAGGATGATGTAAGCCTCCGCCAGCCTGGGGTCGCTCTGCACCTCGAAGGCCAGCTCGTAACCGTCCAGCCCCGGCATCTCTATGTCGCTCACCAGTATGTCTATCCGGCTGCCCTGGGCGACCCTGGCCTGCATCAGGCTGAGGGCGTCGCGCCCGTTGGTGCAGACCTCGTAGGGAATGTTGATGTAATCGAGGGCCGCCATCAGCTGGCGGCGGGCGACGGAGGAGTCGTCCACCAGCAGGATCCGCATCGGCTTGAGCCGTTCGCGCTGCACATCGGTCAGCACTGGGTAGAGGTGGCTGGGATCGTCCGGATAGACCCGGGACAGGATCAACTCCACATCCAGCAGCTGGATCAGCTGCTCGCCCACCTTGGTCACCCCGGTGACGAAGACGTTCTGACCGAGGGAAGGGGGCGGCGGCTCTATGTCACGCCAGTTGCACTCGGTGATCTTGTCGATGCCCCGCACCAGAAAGCCCACCAGGGTGCGGCGGCAGTCCGTGATGATGATGAAGCAGTTGGGCATCTCCTCCCGGCTGATCGGGCGATAGCCCACCGCCATCGCCATGTCGATCACGGGGATGGTGGTGCCCCGCATGCTGGCCGCCCCGAGCACGGTCGGGTGCGAATGGGGCAGGGCGGTGAGCTGGGTGTAGGGGACTATCTCCTTCACCTTGAGGGTGCCGATGGCGAAGGATTGCCTGGCAGAGAGGTGAAACAGCAACATGCCCTGGGATTGGTTGGCCTTGCTCGTCATGGCGGATGTCCTGTTGATCTAATCGGTGACGGTCAATCTGGTGTTCAGCATAGAGGATGGTGACAAGGATGACTCCTTTGTTATTAGCGACCGCGAGCCGCAAAACTGGACCCTGTCACCACCATTTATTTTCTCGTCCGGTTCACTGGGCGGAGGCCACCGCCTCCAGCGTCAGCCCGAGCCAGTGCTGGCACGCCAGCGCCAAATCCTGTTCATCCCGGTAACCGAGCTTTGCCACCACCTGGGCAGGCTTGCTGCCACTTCTGAGCAGGCGCACCCCCTGCAGCAGCTGCCACTGGGCACCGAGCGCATCGGCCGCCAGGGCGGGATCCTCGATGCCGCGCTGGGAGAGGCAAGTCTGCCAGGCCGCAGCGCTGCCTTCAGACTGACCGGCCAGGGCGCGCCAGGCGCATTGCAGCGGCTGATCCGCCTGCGCCAGGATGGCGCACGCCTGCAGTTCGTCCCCGATGACCCGCAGACGGTGGCCATAGGCCTCCTGCCAGTCACGGGGCCTGGACCAGGCGGCCAGGCTGTCCAGCAGGGCGTCCATCAGCGGGGTGGGTTTGCAACCAGCCTGCCTGGGCCGGTTGCGCCACCCGCACCGAGCAGGTCAGCCGATCATGCTGACAACCCGCCAGGGGAGTGAAGGCGGCGAGGGCATCGGCGCACAGCCAGAAGTGGCTGCCCGCCGTCAGCAACAGCTCATGGGAGCCGAGTTTCAGCAGTGCCGCACCCCGGGTGACGCGCAGCAGCTGACCCAGAGGGGAGCGTTTGCGGGGGCCGACCTGCAGGCAAGGAGTGGAAAAATGCTGATATTCGATGGCGTAATGCATGTAAAAACCCTGATATGATGCTGCCTGGAGGTAACAAAAATGGAAACCAGACGTAAAAAACGCTTCATTGCCGGTGCGGTTTGCCCGGCGTGCGGCAAGATGGACACCATGATGCTGTATATGGAGCATGGAGTCGAGAAGGTGACCTGTGTCGACTGCGGGGATACCCAGGTGCAGACCCAGGCCGAGGTGGACAAGGCGACCCGGGAGGCCGAACAGGTCATAGGGGTGTTCCGCCCCGAGTAAGAGAGAGCCGGATGGCCGAGGTTGACAAGGTCATCCGCGAGGCCGAACGGTCAATCAGCGTGCTTAGCCCCGAGCGCGGGGCCTCTTGATAATACCCGGGGTGGGACCAGGCTCGTTCTGGACTGCTGACTTTTTCAGCATGGCGGAGCGGGGCAGATCATATGCTTGGCCACCTTTTTAAGGTATTCTGGGCCCGTTTTTTTCTATCCGCAGGATCCCTGACATGAAAGTAGCTCCCCTGAGCGTGGTTACGCTGGAATACACGGTCACCGACGAACACGGTGAAGTCATCGACACCACTGTCGGTAAAGAGCCTCTGGTGTATCTGCACGGTACCCGTTATCTGGTCTCCGGCCTCGAAGCCGAGCTGGAAGGCCGCAGCGTGGGCGAGGCGTTCGACGTCACCCTGACGCCGAGCCAGGCCTATGGCGAGTATGACGAGAACCTGGTGCAAGAAGTGCCCGGCGAGCTGTTCGATGGCATGGAAGTGTCTGAAGGGGATACTTTTGTGGCCGAGACCGACGATGGCCACCGTCCGGTGACCGTCATCGAAGTCTCCGAAGAGTTCATCAAGGTGGATGGCAACCATCCGCTGGCCGGTGTGACCCTGGGCTTCAAGGTCGAGATCAAGGACGTGCGTGCCGCCACTGCCGAAGAGCTGGCTCACGGCCACGTGCACGGTGCCGGTGGCTGCGGTCACGATCATGGCCATGACCACGGTCACGATCACGACCACGACCATGACCACGGCGGTTGCTGCGGCGGTCACGGCCACGATCACGGTCATGACCACGGCGAAGAGCAAGGTCACGGCGGTTGCTGTGGCGGCGGTGGTTGCGGTGGCAAAGGTCATCAGCACTGATCTGCCGACTGGCAAGATGAAAAAACCCGCTGCGTGCGGGTTTTTTTATGGCGGCGCACTCAGTAGTGCGGTGGCGGCGTCTCTTCGGCCATGCTGGCGATCTGGCTCGGCTGCACGCTCTGCAGCTTGTCCACCAGCAGCTGGATCTGATGCTTGAGCCGGTCGAGTTCACGGCCCTGGGTGGTCACCTCTTCGTTGAGTTGCTCCACCGTGTATTCGGCATAGGCGAGACGGCTTTCCAGGGTCTCGAGACGATCGTTAACTTGCTGACTCATGGGCCTTTTGGTCCTTACTTGATATTCCAGATTTCGGCCAGGCCACTGGAGCTGGCGCTGACGAGGTGGCCATTGTCGCGCAAAGCCACGCCATAGACCACAGCGCTCGGTGGTTTCACCTTGGGATGGGGAGAGACGCGCCAGCTTTGCAGCAGGCTGCCATCGCTCACCCGCCACAGGGAGAGCTGGCGGGAGGGGGCGCCGGTGACGAGCCAGTCGCCATCCTTGACGAACCGGGCGCTGGTGTAGACCTCGAAGCGGTGATCGAACTGCAGCCGGCTCACCTCCTTGCCGGTCTTGAGATCCCAGATGCTGGCCTGACGGCTGTCGGCGGTGAAGGCGAAGCGCCCCTCCGGATCCAGCCTCGCCATCACCACCCGGCCACCATGATTGAAACGCCACACCACCTGGCCGCTGCGGGTATCCCACAGATAGGCGCTGTAGTCGTTGCCGCCGGTGAGGGCGTAGCGACCATTGGCGGAGAGATCCACCGTATTGACCTGCTCGGTATGGCCGAGGAACTGCAGCCTGCGCCCGGTGCGGGTATCCACCAGCTCCGCCTTGCCATCTTCACGGCCGATCAGCACCAGACGACCATCGGCCGAGAGTGCCGCATCCCTCAGGCTGGATTCAGGAAGTGAATAGTAGCCTTGGGAGCGCCCATCTTGCAGGCGCCAGATGGCAAAGGTGTGCTGGGTGGCCGTGATGGCGTGGCTGTCGCCCGGGGAGAAGCGGGTGAGGGTGACGAACTCTTCCTGGTCCTCGCTCTGGCGCCAGCGCCAGCGTTCCTTGCCCTGTTCCAGATCCCAGACCACTGTGCCCTGGGCCAGGCTGGAGACTATGGCCTGCTTGCCGGAGCTGGCGAGATCCGCACTCAGCAAGCCCTGGTTGGCGAGGCGGATCTGCTGGCCGGGAAGTGAGCTCTGTTCGCACCCTGTCAGCATCAGGCAGATACCGATGAGATAAATGGCACTTTTGATCATTTTTCCTGTCTCATGCTTTCGTTACCTGCGATCACGGCGTTAGTATAAGGCGCTTATCACGATAAACCTCTCATTTCACGAAGGAACCGAGAGCGGTATTTAGAGTTTTGGAGAAACTGATGAACAATTTTCTGAAGGTGTCCCTGTTGGCTGCGGCCGTTGCCGTGAGTCTGACTGCTTGCCAAAAAGATGAGAAGCCTGCTGCCAATACCGCAGAGGTCAAGGCAGAAGCCAGCAAGCCGGCAGAGGCCCCCAAGGCAGCAGCCAAGAGCTTTGAAGAGCAATCCGGCTATGCGATCGGCCTCTCCATGGGTCGTTATATCGCCAATACCCTGGAACGTCAGCAGGAGCTCGGCATCAAGCTGGACAACAGCGTCATCCTCAAAGGGGTGACCGACGGTCTGGGCAAGGAAGCCAGCATGACTGACGAGGAGATCCAGAAGGTCCTGCAGGAATACGACGCCAAGATCAACGAGTTGACCAAGGCCAAGGCTGACAAGGATGCGGTGGACAACCTGAAGAAGGGTGAAGAGTACCTGGCCGCCAACGCCAAGAAAGAGGGCGTGAAGAGCACCGAATCCGGCCTGCAGTATCAGGTCGAGAAGCTGGGTGACGGCGCCAAGCCCAAGGCTACCGACATCGTCAAGGTACACTACACCGGTACCCTGACCGATGGCACCAAGTTCGACAGCTCCGTCGATCGCGGCGAGCCGGCTACCTTCCCGCTCAACCAGGTGATCCCGGGCTGGACCGAAGGCGTGCAGCTGATGCCGGTCGGTTCCAAGTTCAAGTTCTTCCTGCCGTCCAAGCTGGCCTATGGCGAGCACGGTGCAGGCTCCATCCCGGCCAACGCCGTGCTGGTATTTGACGTCGAGCTGCTGGCTATCGAAAAGCCGGCTGCCGATGGCGCCGATGCGAAGAAATAAGCAGTCAATGCGATAAAAACGGCTCCCCAGGGAGCCGTTTTTACTTGTGTCGCGCCAGGATAGGCCGGAGAAAGCAGGGACCCGTCTTGAGTGTGTGGCGGCTAGCCCCCAGAATAGACAACAAAATCAATCGCAAGGATGGATCTCGTGGCTGAAAGCAAACCCCGTGTCCTGCTGGTGGAAGATACCCGCAGTCTGGCCGTCGTCTATGAGCAGTACCTGGTTCAGGATGGCTATGAGGTGCTGCTGGCCGATTGCGGCCAGCAGGCACTGGCGCAGTTGCTGGCCAGCCCGCCCCCCGTGGTGCTGCTCGACCTCGAACTGCCCGACATGTCCGGCATGGCCATATTGCAGCAGATCACCGAGCAGCAACTGCCCTGCTCGGTGGTGGTGATCACCGCCCACGGCTCGGTGGACGTGGCGGTGGAGGCGATGCGCTGTGGTGCCTTCGACTTCCTGACCAAGCCGTTCGACGGCAAGCGGCTGTGCGCCACCGCCCGCAACGCCTTCAAGCATCAGCAGCTCAGCTCGCTGGTGGCCCAGTACAGGGAGAACTTCGAGCGCAGCTCCTTTGCGGGCTTCATCGGCGCCTCCATGGCGATGCAGGCGGTCTATCGCATCATAGAGAGCGCGGCGCCGAGCAAGGCGACCGTCTTCATCACGGGGGAGAGCGGTACCGGCAAGGAGGTCTGTGCCGAGGCGATCCATCAGTGCAGCCCGCGCCGGGATCAGCCCTTCATCGCGCTCAACTGTGCCGCCATTCCCCACGATCTGATGGAGAGCGAGATCTTCGGCCATGTGAAGGGATCCTTTACCGGTGCCCAGGGGGATCGCAAGGGGGCGGCCAGCCTGGCGGACGGCGGCACCCTCTTCCTCGACGAGATCTGCGAGATGGATCTCGATCTGCAAAGCAAGCTGCTGCGCTTCATCCAGACCGGCACTCTGCAGCGGGTCGGCAGCGGCAAGGTGGAGACGGTGGATGTGCGTTTCGTCTGCGCCACCAACCGGGATCCCCTGGCGGAGGTGAAGGCGGGGCGCTTTCGCGAGGATCTTTACTACCGGCTGCACGTGATCCCGCTCCCCCTGCCACCCCTGCGCGAGCGCGGCGAAGACATACTGCTGCTGGCCCGCGACCTCCTGCTGCGATATGCCAAGGAGGAGCACAAGCGCTTCCGGGATTTCGATGCAGACGTCGTGCGGGTGCTGCTCGATTACCCCTGGCCCGGCAACGTGCGCGAGCTGCAGAACGTGGTGCGCAACATAGTGGTGCTCAACGATCGCGAGCTGGTGAGCAAGGCGATACTGCCACCGCCGCTCAACGGCGGTCGTGCGCTCGTGGTGCCTGCCCCAGTCCCTGCCGAGGCGACCCATGAGATCCATGCCGAGCCCATGCCGGCCCCGCTGCCGGTGCGCCCGCTCTGGCTGGTGGAGAAGGAGGCCATAGAGCAGGCCATCGCCAGCTGTGACGGCAACATCCCCAAGGCGGCGGCGCTGCTGGAGATCAGCCCCTCGACCATTTATCGCAAGAAGCAGGGCTGGGAAGAGACGAGCCTGGCTTAGGGCTTAAGGCCGCGAGGTTGGAGATCTACCCTTCACTCCCTCATTTACCGCAAGAAGCAGGGCTGGGAAGAGGCGAGCCTGGCTTGAGGCCTAAGTACGGCTGGGCTCAGCCCTTCCTTTATCTATCGCAAGAGACAGAGTCGGGAAGGGGGTCTGGCCTGAGTGACGGGCGGCGTGAGCCGCCCGCTCTTTTTGTGGCGCGCCGTCAGAGCTTGGCGAGGCGCTTGAGCCTGGCCAGCCGCTCCGCCTCGTTGGCCTGCAGCCAGCCATCCCGCGAGAGCAGGAACCAGGCGCGGGCGAAGTATTCGGGGGCGGCCGGATCGTCCAGCATCAGGCCGTTCTCCCCCAGCTCCTCGAACAGGTAGCCATCTTCCGGCGCGCTGGCCTCGGCCATGTCGGCCTTCAGCTGGCTCAGCTCGGCCATCGCCTGTTCGTGCAATCCCTGCGCCCGGCTCAGCCGTGCCAGGCTCCAGCGGGCGATAAAGGCCTTGCCCTGATTGCTGTGTTGCTGGTGCCAGGCCAGGCACTTCTGCTGGCAGGCCCTGGCCTCCTCAAAGCGTCCCAGCTCGAACAGGGTCCAGCCCTGATTGTTGTAGAGGCTGGGCAGCCAGCCGCGCACCTTATCGTCGGCACTGCGCTCGGCCAGGGTCATCGCCAGTTGATGCCAGCGGCTCTGCTCTTCCAGCGGGGCGGCGATGGCCACCATGTGGGCCGCGTCTATGGCGAGCCCTGTCTCCCCCAGCTTGAGCCCGAGTTGCCACCCCTGCTCGAACAGCGTCCTGGCGCTGGCCTTGTCGCCGGCCGAGTTGAACGTCCGCCCCCGTTCCAGCAAGGTGCGCAGCCGTGCTCGCGGTGTGGCGTCGGTGAGGCGGGGCTCTATCTCGTCGAGCAGTTGGTGCGCCTGTGCAAACTGGCGCTGCAGGGAGTGGGTGCGGGCCAGCTGGGTCAGCAGCTCAAGCTCGAGTTGCAGGTCGGCGGCGGCGCGCGCCGCAGGAAGAAGCGCGTGAAAACGCAGGGCAGTGGCGGCGGGATCCTGATAATCCCACTGCGCCATGAAATCGGGCGGATTGTCCATCTGGCCTCCTGGCTGGTTACCCTCTCACCAAGATGCCTATCGCCCATTGTTTGTACAAGGGGCGCCCGTCACAGGACGCCCCTCAGGTCATGAAAAAGCCCGTGCAATCGAAATCAATAGACCATGGCCAGGCTCATCAGCATCAGGCCCAGGGCGGCGAAGGCTCCTTCCTTGATGGCCAGGCGCGGCACCAGCGCCTTGGGCAGCGCCGGGAACAGGCAGAGCGCGAAGCCAAGCCCCGGCATCAGCCAGTGAAAGCCGGGACTGCGCAGGGTCGGATCTGCCGCCCCGTTGATGATGATCAGCAGGATGAAGAGGGTGAAGGCGGGCAGGATAAACCAGCGGGCGTTGCCGGCGGCGACCGCTCGCAGGGGCGAGATGCGATAGAGCACCAGGGTCACGATAAAGAGGACAAGGGGGGCCAGCAGATAGAGGGGGGCCGGATTCATGATGGGGGTCTCCAGACAACGGGGGGAAGAGTGTAAGCAGCCGGGGCTAGGGATGACCAGCGCGCCGGCCCCGGGCTGTGAGGCCGATCCCAGGGCAAAGGTTTGCCAGGCAAGGGTTCAGCGCAGCCAGATCCAGGCACAGCCAAATGCCAGCCAGCTCAGTACCAGCAATACCCATGGCAACGGGTGCTGGCGGCTGATCTCGACAAGCTCTATCTCCTGGGCCTCTTCCTCATGCTCGCCCTGCTGTGGCTGCTTCGTCCTGGCTTGCTGCTTCTTCTGGCGGCTCGCCTCCCTGGCCCGCGCCTTCATCTGTTTCTTGTATTCGTCTATGCCCTTCTGGATCCCCTGGGCGATCAGCTGGGTCTGCTCCTTGGTCTGCCCCGGTTTCTGGTTGGCGCGGGCTACCTTCATCGCCTCCTGCTGGGTCTCGGGGGAAATCTTGTCGTACTTTGCCATTCACGGCTCTCCTTGGCATCGATTGGCGGGAAGTATGCCATAACTGTTTCCGGCAGGCTGCCATCCCTGCGGGGGAAATGAGGCGGCAGGAGATTGGCTAGTGATGGAAATATGAGGAGACAGGTTGCGTTGGTGATCACATTTGGCGGAATTTGTGAGTCACCGATGAAAAAGCGTCACATGTTGTTTGTTATATTAGCGCCCGACCTAATGGCTTGGGTCGTCCAATAACAAAATAACAAGGTGATATGGAAATGAATTATAAATTTGTCAAAGGAACTGTCGCGCTGGCTGTGCTAGCCGCGCTGAGTGGCTGTAATACCTCACAAAATGAAAGTGTCGCCCCCTGCAGCGAAAATGTCTGCAAGCTGACCATTTTGCACACCAATGATACCCACGGTCGTTTCTGGCACAACGACAAGGGTGAATATGGCATGGCCGCCCAGAAGACCTTGGTTGAACGCCTGCGTGGGGAGGCCAAGGCGGCGGGCAGCGAGGTGCTGGTGCTCTCCGGTGGCGACGTGAACACAGGGGTGCCGGAGTCGGATCTGCAGGATGCCGAGCCGGACTTCATGGCCATGAACAGCATCCGCTACGATGCCATGGCGGTGGGCAACCACGAGTTCGACAACCCCCTGAGCATCCTCGAGAAACAGCGTGAGTGGGCCAAGTTCCCCATGATCTCCGCCAACATCTACGACAAGGCCAGCGGCAAGCGCTACTTCGACCCCTACAAGGTGTTCAAGCTGGAGAACGGCCTCAAGGTCGCCGTGCTGGGGCTGACCACAGAAGACACCGCCCAGCTGGTGGATCCCAACAACGTCCAGACCCTGGAGTTCCGCGATCCGACCACGGAAGCGGCCAAGCTCGGCAAGCAGATCCGCGACAACAAAGAGGCGAACCTGGTCCTGGCCATCACCCACATGGGTCACTACGAGAATGGCCAGCACGGCAGCAATGCCCCTGGGGATGTGGAGATGGCGCGCGCGCTGCCGGCCGGCACCCTGGACGCCATCATAGGCGGTCACTCCCAGAACCCGGTCTGCATGGAGCCGGGCACGGCGGACAAGTACGCCGACTTCAAGCCGGGTGACGACTGCCTGCCGGATCAGCAGAACGGCACCTGGATCATGCAGGCCCACGAGTGGGGCAAGTATGTGGGCCGCGCCCAGTTTGACTACCAGAATGGCAAGCTGACCCTGACCCAGTACGATCTCATCCCGGTCAATCTGAAAGACGCTGGCGGTGCCTTCATTCAGGAAGAGATCACCAAGGATCCAGAGCTCTACAACACCCTGCTCACCTATCAGGAGAAGGGTCAGCAGGAGCTGGGCGTGGTGATAGGCTCCACCGACGGCGTGCTGGACGGCGAGCGTGCCAACGTGCGCAACAAGCAGACCAACCTGGGTCGCCTCATCACCACGGCCACCGCCGAGAAGCTGAGCACCGACTTTGGCATCGTCAACTCAGGCGGCGTGCGTGCCTCCATCGCGGCTGGCGACATCAGCTATCGCGACGTGCTGACAGTGCATCCGTTCGGCAACACGGTCAACAAGGCGACCATGAGCGGCAGCGAGCTGGCAACCTATCTGGGCCTGGTGGCGACCAAGACAGTCAACACCGGCGGCTATGCCCAGTTTGGTGGCATCAACATGGCGGTGGACTGCCAGGCCAAGAGCGTGACCATCACCAGCGTGGGCGGCAAGGCATTCGATCCGGCGGCCAGCTACAGCTTCTCCATCCCGAGCTTCAGCGCGGCCGGTGGCGACGGCTATCCGAAGATCAATACCATCAACGCCGGTCTGGTGGATGCCGGGGTGTTGAAGGATTATATCGCGGCGAAGAAGACCATACAGGTGGCCGATTATCAGCCGGCCGGCGAGGTCAGCTATGTGAATTCCGCCTCGACTGATGGCTGCAAATAATAGAGCGGCCTTGGGCCAATAACAAAAGAGAGGCAGCCATGGCTGCCTCTCTTTTTATTTTCAAGGTCATCAACACGGGCTGAAGGCGATTATTCTCGGCCCCTCACAGGGAGGGGGGAATATTCCATGGCCAGCTGTGATGAGTGTGATGGCAATAAAAAGGCGACCCTGAGGTCGCCTTTATCATGCTTGCCGGACGGGCGTGCTTAGAGCTGCTCGATACCGACGATGTGCCAGGGGGCATTGTCCTTGGCCAGGTTGCGCTCGAGGTGCCACACCTCCTTGATGTCCTCCTCGACCTGCTCCTGACGGTCCATGTAACGACCGCTGAAGCGCACGCTGACCTGGGCCCAGTCGCTGCCGTAGTCGGCACGCACCAGCTGGGTGTCCACATACATCACTTCGGTATGCTGCTCGCCGGTCAGTTCGGCGCGCTCGGTCTGGAGGTGCTGGAACAGCTCCGGGCTCACGTACTCGCGTACCTTCTCCAGATCGTTCTTGTTCCAGGCCTCTTGCAGGGTGCGATAGTGATCGCGGGCACCGGACAGGAAACCGTTCATGTCAAAGCCTGGCGGCAGGCGGAAGGGGACGTCGCTGTCGGCAAAGCCGGTCGCCTGCGGGGCGCCGTTGCTCTGCTCGAACTGCTGCGGCGCCGACGGTGGCTGATAGCCCGCATAGGCCGCCTGTGGTGGGGTTGCCGCCGCCTTATTCTTGCGCAGGGCGCGGATCAGGAACACGGCACCGAGTGCCAGCAGGGCGATCAGCAGGAAGTCCATGCCCTGCAGGCCTTCGAAGGCGCCACTGCCCAGCAGGTAAGCGAACAGGCCACCGGCCAGCAGGCCGCCCAGCAGGCCACCCATCATGCCGCTCTTCTTGGGCGCCGCAGCCAGGGTCGGGTTCTTGCCATTCACGGGAGCAGCAGTAGGTGCCGGTTGGGCCGGTGCCGTCTTGTAGCTCTTGCCAAAGGATTTGCCGCCACCAAATTTCTTGGCCTCGGCTATGGGTGCCCCAAGGCCAATGGCCAGGATCACGGCAAACAGGGTCAGCATCTTTTTCATTTTGACTCTTTCACTCTCATGTAGGTGGGGGCATGCTCTGCTTGTGCAAGCTCAGCGAGGCGCATGGCAGGCTGCCGGTCCCTTTTTGTGTTGCAGCTTGCGGGTATGATTAACATGTCTGGCATGAATTATTCATGAACAGATTGCCCCTCCCGGGGGCGCCAAGGAGGATGCCCATGAGAAACAGACGACCGAGTCGTTCGGTGCGCAGACTGCGCAACAAGCTCAAATCCAAGGCGAAGGATCAGACCCTGGTCTGGCCCTTCCTCGTGCTGTGAGGGGCAAGGAGGTCCCCAAGACCCGATGAGCCGGCCACCTGGGAGGAGGCTGGCCAACGGATGAGGTGAATAGCGCGCATTAGCGCTCGCGATGGCGGGGTTTCTTTTGTAAAATTCCCGTCCCCTTCCCGCTGCGGTTTTTATGTGTATGGCAGAGCAAGTGACGGCGAAAAAAGACGCCAAGACACAACAGCTGAAAGTTCCCCCCCACTCTTTTGAGGCCGAGCAGTCCGTACTGGGCGGCCTGATGCTGGATAACGAGGCCTGGGATCGGGTGGCCGAGCGGGTGATCGACAAGGATTTCTACAGCCGTCCCCACCGCCTGATCTTCCAGGCCATGACCCGCCTCTCCAACGCGGGCAACCCCATCGATCTCATCACCCTGCAGGAGGAGCTGGAGCGCTCCGAGCAGTTGGAAGAGTCCGGTGGCTTCGCCTATCTGGTGGAGATCGCCAAGAACACCCCGAGCGCCGCCAACATCAATGCCTACGCCGAGATAGTGCGTGAGCGGGCCGTGGTGCGGGAGATGATCTCGGTCGCCAACGAGATAGTCGAAGCGGGTTACGAGCCCCAGGGCCGCACCTCAGGCGATCTGCTGGATCTTGCCGAGAGCAAGGTGTTCCAGATTGCCGAGCAGCGCTCCAGCGCCAACGAGGGCCCGCAGCCCCTGAAGCTCATTCTGGAGCAGACGGTCGACAAGATTGAGGAGCTGTTCAAGACCCCTCACAACGGGGTGACCGGGGTCTCCAGCGGTTACGGCGATCTCGACAAGATGACCGCCGGCCTGCAGCGCTCGGACCTCATCATAGTCGCGGCCCGTCCCTCCATGGGCAAGACCACCTTCGCCATGAACCTGTGCGAGCACGCGGCCCTCACCGCCGACAAACCGGTGCTCATCTTCTCCCTGGAGATGCCCTCCGAGCAGATCATCATGCGTATGCTCGCGTCCGTGGGGCGCATCGACCAGACCAAGGTGCGGACCGGCCAGCTCGACGACGAAGATTGGGCGCGCCTCTCCTCCACCATGGGGCTGCTGCTCGAGAAGGGCAAGATGTACATAGATGACGCCTCCGGCCTGACCCCGACCGACGTGCGCTCCCGTGCCCGTCGCATCGCCCGCGAGCACGGCGGCCTCTCGATGATCATGATCGACTACCTGCAGCTGATGCGGGTGCCGGCGCTGTCTGACAACAGAACCCTGGAAATCGGTGAAATCTCCCGCTCCCTCAAGGCGCTGGCGAAAGAGCTGCAGTGCCCCGTGGTGGCGCTCTCCCAGTTGAACCGAAGCCTGGAGCAGCGGGCCGACAAGCGTCCGGTCAACTCGGACCTGCGTGAATCAGGCTCCATCGAGCAGGACGCGGATCTGATCATGTTTATCTACCGTGATGAGGTTTATCACGACGACAGTCCCGACAAGGGGATTGCCGAGATCATCATCGGCAAGCAGCGTAACGGCCCCATAGGCCGAGTGCGCCTCACCTTCCAGGGTCAGTTCTCCCGGTTCGACAACTACGCCGGTCCGGCGTTTGATGACGATTACTAAGTAGGGGCCGGTCTGCGCACCCATATCAGTGCGTAAGTCCCCCCGGATACCAGACACAGTTTTCCCGGTTCGACAATTCTGCCGGTCCGGCCTTAGACGATGACTATCAAGGGATGACACCACTCGGTGCCTGGCGCAGGTGCGCCATCATGCCCTCGTAAGGGAAAACAGATGAAAGCGGCTATTGCCCAAATCGATACCTCGGCCCTGCGCCACAACCTCGCCGTGGTCAAGCGCCACGCGCCTTCCTGCAAGATCATCGCCGTGGTCAAGGCCAACGCCTATGGCCATGGCCTGCTGCCGGTGGCCCGCACCCTGGTGGATGCGGACGCCTACGCGGTGGCCCGCATCGAGGAGGCGCTGATGCTGCGCTCCTGCGCCGTGGTCAAACCCATAGTGCTGCTGGAGGGCTTCTTCTCGAGCGCCGATCTGCCGGTGCTGGCGGCCAACAACCTGCAGACCGCGGTGCACACCTGGGAGCAGCTCGAGGCGCTGGAGCAGGCCGAGTTGCCGGCTCCCGTGGTGGCCTGGCTCAAGCTCGACACCGGCATGCACCGGCTCGGGGTGCGGGCCGAGGAGATGCCCGCCTTTATCGAGCGGCTGGCCCGCTGCAAGAACGTGGTGCAGCCGTTCAACATCATGACCCACTTCAGCCGCTCCGATGAGCTCGAGCAGCCCACCACCCGCGAGCAGATCGATCTCTTCAGCCGCCTGACCGCACCGCTCAAAGGCGAGCGCGCCATGGCGAACTCGGCGGGCATCCTGGCCTGGCCGGACTCCCACTGCGACTGGGTGCGCCCCGGCGTCATCCTGTACGGCGTCTCCCCCTTCCCGAACACTGTGGCGGCGGATTATGACCTCAAGCCGGTGATGACCCTCAAGACCCAGCTCATCGCGGTGCGGGATCACAAGGCGGGGGAGCCTGTGGGTTACGGCGCCAACTGGGTGTCGACCCGGGATACCCGGCTCGGCGTCATCGCCATCGGTTACGGCGATGGCTATCCCCGCATGGCGCCCAACGGCACCTCGGTGCTGGTCAATGGCCGCATAGTGCCGCTGGTGGGTCGGGTCTCCATGGACATGACCACAGTGGATCTCGGCCCTGGCGCCACCGACAAGGCCGGCGACGAGGCCGTGCTCTGGGGCGAAGGTTTGCCGGTGGAGCGGGTCGCCGAGGAGATAGGCACCATTCCTTATGAGCTGATCACCAAGCTCACCTCCCGGGTATTTATGGAGTACGTCTAACCCTTGGACTTTGGATGGCGGCCGAGGAGATAGGCACCATTCCCTATGAGCTGATCACCAAGCTCACCTCCCGGGTGTTTATGGAGTACGTTTAATCTCCGTCCTCCCCGACCCTTCTCCCACAAGGGGATAAGGGGGAACAAGAAGGCCGCCCCGATGAGGGCGGCCTTCTTTTTGCTCGTTTATCCCATGGCAGAAAGAACAAGCCCCGCGTCTGCGGGGCCTGGGTCTCTGTCACTATGTGGCGCTTAGCCTATGGTCATCAGGCTGGCGTTGCCACCGGCGGCGGCGGTGTTGACCGAGAGGGCGTGTTCGATCAGCAGGCGCTCCAGGGGGATGTCGGTCTCGCCGCGGTGCAGGCCGTGCACGCCGACGATGGCACCAGCACGGGCGGCGGCAAGCTTGGCCACTTCCCGCAGTTGATCCGAGTCGCCGTGGTGCAGCAGTGCATCGAAGCCGATGTCGCTGTTGGCCCAGTCCGCCACCAGCTGGATACGCCCTTGTACCTCGCTGGGCAGGCTGGCCAGCAGGGTGCGGTTCTGGGCATTGTCCTGCCACAGCACTTGCGTCCCGACGGCCAGACAGGCCGCCAGCTGGGCCAGCAGA
This sequence comes from Aeromonas ichthyocola, assembly GCF_046087985.1. Taxonomy (NCBI): domain Bacteria; kingdom Pseudomonadati; phylum Pseudomonadota; class Gammaproteobacteria; order Aeromonadales; family Aeromonadaceae; genus Aeromonas; species Aeromonas ichthyocola. The sequence goes on along the minus strand of NZ_JBJSWH010000002.1, from coordinate 733,613 downwards.
TCCGCCCTGGCTTCTTGATCGTCGGCGGCCAGACAGAGCACCCGCTCCCGGGGCAGCAGGCTGTAGCTGTTGCGCTCGCCGGTGGGGCCGACCAGCAACTGGGTCAGGCCGCTCAGCGCCAGCTCGCCGTAGCGATCGCACAGGGCCACCAGTGCCGGGGCCTGCTTGCTCGCCCAGCCACGCAAGGCCAGCAGTGCCGGTTTGGCGGCCTCGGCTTGCGGGGTGGCCCCCTGCTCCTGGCGAAGCTGGCTGGTCACCGCCTCCTGCGGGCGCGCCCCGAGCAGACGGTACATGTAGAGCGGGCCACCCGCCTTGGGACCTGTGCCGGAGAGCCCTTCGCCGCCGAACGGCTGCACCCCGACCACGGCGCCCACTATGTTGCGGTTGACGTAGAGGTTGCCGACTTTGGCGGTGTTGACCACCTGGGCTATGGTCTCGTCGATGCGGGTATGGACCCCCAGGGTCAGGCCGTAGCCGCTGTCGTTGATCTGCGCGAGCAGCTCGCCGAGCTTGGCGCGGGGGTAGCGCACCAGGTGCAGCACCGGGCCGAACACCTCTGGGCCCAGCTCATCCAGGCTGTCGAGTTCGATCAGGGTCGGCAGCACGAAGGTGCCGCGGTTGCAGGCGCCCTCTTGGGTGCGGGCAATCTGGTGCACCCGGCGACCCTTGTCCCCCATGGCCTTGATGTGGCGCTCTATGTTGGCCTTGGCCTCGGCGTCGATGACAGGGCCTATGTCGGTGGAGAGGTGCTCGGGGCTGCCGACCTTGTACTCGGCCATGGCGCCCTTGAGCATGCGGATCACCCGCTCGGCCACGTCGGTCCTGCACGCACAGCACCCGCAGGGCGGAGCAGCGCTGACCGGCGCTGTCGAACGCCGAGGAGATGACGTCCATCACCACCTGTTCGGTCAGGGCGGAGGAGTCGACGATCATGGCGTTCTGGCCGCCGGTCTCGGCGATGAGAGGTATGGTGCGGCCCTGGGCGTCGAGGCGACCGGCCAGGTTGCGGGAGATGATGCCCGCCACTTCGGTGGAGCCGGTGAACATGACGCCACGGACCCGCTCGTCCGCGATAAGGGCTGCGCCCACGGTTTCACCGCGGCCCGGCAGCAGTTGCACCGCACCGGCGGGGACGCCGGCCTCACGCAGGATGCGCACCGCCTGGGCGGCGATGAGGGGGGTCTGCTCCGCCGGTTTCGCCAGCACAGTATTGCCGGCCGCCAGGGCCGCGCAGACCTGGCCGCTGAAGATGGCCAGCGGGAAGTTCCAGGGGCTGATGCAGACCACGGGGCCGAGCGGTCTGTGGCTCTCGTTGGCGAAGTGGTTGCGCGCCTGGGCGGCGTAGTAGCGCAGGAAGTCCACCGCCTCGCGCACCTCGGCGATGGCGTTGGCGAAGGTCTTGCCGGATTCGCGCACCAGCAGGCCCATCAGGGGTTGCAGCTCGGATTCCATCAGATCGGCGGCGCGCTCCAGCACGGCGGCACGCTCGGCCGGCGGGGTCGATTGCCAGATCTGGCCGCTGGCCAGGGCGCAGCTCAGCGCACTATCGACCAGCTCGCCATTGGCCTCACCACCTGACCGACCAGATCGCGATGATCCGCAGGATTGACTACATTCTGGAACTCGGTCGGCGGCGGCACATCACAGCCCAGCATGGGCAGGGCCTGATAGCGGGTATTGGTGCTGCCGAGCAGGGCGGCGGACAGCGAACCCAGTCGGTGCTCGTTCGCGAGATCCAGGCCGGCGGAGTTCGGGCGGGCTTCGCCGTACAGCTCACGGGGCAGGGGAATACGCGGGTGGGGCAGACCCAGGCTGCCTTCACGGGCGGCCATCTGCTCGATCTGCTGTACCGGATCCTGCACCAGATCCTGCAGGGAGATGCTGTTGTCCGCGATGCGGTTGACGAAGGAGGTGTTGGCCCCGTTCTCCAGCAGGCGGCGCACCAGGTAGGCGAGCAGGGTCTCGTGGCTGCCGACCGGCGCATAGATGCGGCAGGGGCGACCCAGCTTGCCGTCGGCGACCTTGCCGACCACCTGTTCGTAGAGCGGCTCACCCATGCCGTGCAGGCACTGGAACTCGTACTGGCCCGGGTAGTAGTTCTGCCCCGCCAGCTGGTAGATGGCCGACAGGGAGTGGGCGTTGTGGGTGGCGAACTGGGGATAGATGGACTCGGGCACCGCCAGCAGCTTGCGGGCGCAGGCGAGATAGGAGACATCGGTGTAGGGCTTGCGGGTATAGACGGGGTAACCCTCCAGGCCATCCTGCTGGGCGCGCTTGATCTCGCTGTCCCAGTAGGCGCCCTTCACCAGCCGGATCATCAGGCGGTGACGGCTGCGCTTGGCGAGGTCGATGACGTAGTCGATCACATAGGGGCAGCGCTTCTGATAGGCCTGGATGACGAAGCCGATGCCGTTCCAGTCAGCCAGGGATGGGTCGAAGCAGAGCTTCTCCAGCAGGTCGAGGGAGATCTCCAGCCGATCGGCCTCCTCGGCGTCTATGTTGATGCCGATGTCATACTGCCTGGCGAGCTGGGTCAGGCCCAGCAGGGTGGGGTAGAGCTCTTCCATGACGCGATCGTACTGGGCGCGGCTGTAGCGCGGGTGCAGGGCGGAGAGCTTGATGGAGATGCCCGGGCCCTCGTAGATGCCGCGGCCGTGGGAGGCCTTGCCGATGGCGTGGATGGCCTGCTCGTAGGAGGCGAGATAGCGCTTGGCATCCTCCTCGGTGAGGGCCGCTTCCCCCAGCATGTCGTAGGAGTAGCGGAAGCCCCGGTTTTCCATGTTGCCCGCGTTCGCCAGCGCCTCGGCTATGGTCTCGCCGGTGACGAACTGCTCCCCCATCAGGCGCATCGCCATGTCCACACCCTTGCGGATCAGCGGCTCGCCGCCCTTGCCGATCAGCCCCTTGAGGGAGCTGTTGAGGCCAGCCTCGTTGTGGGTGGCCACCAGCTTGCCGGTGATGAGCAGGCCCCAGGAGGCGGCGTTGACGAACAGGGAGGCGCTCTGGCCCAGATGCTGGCTCCAGTTGCCACCGCTTATCTTGTCGCGGATCAGGGCATCTCGGGTCGCCTTGTCGGGGATGCGCAGCAGCGCCTCGGCCAGACACATCAATGCCACCCCTTCCTGGGAGGAGAGGGAGAACTCCTGCAGCAGACCCTGCACCAGGCCCTGACGGCCGCTGGCGCTCTTCTGGTTGCGCAGCTTCTCGGCGATGCCGAGGGCCAGCTTCTGGGTGGCCTCGGCCTTCTCCTTGGGCAGGCGGGCCTGCTCCAGCAGCATGGGCACGGCCTCGGTCTCGGGGCGGCGATAGGCGGAGGTGATGGCGGCACGCAGCACGGACTGCGGCAAGATGCTCTCGGCAAACTCGAGGAAGACCTGGATCCCCTGCTCGGTGAGGGTCTCGATGGCCTCTTCCCCGGCGGCAGCGGCCAGACCGGACTGCTCGGGCGGGGTCAGGCCACGCTCCAGCTGCTCCAGATAGGTGAAGATCGCCTGCTTGATCAGCCAGTGGGGGGTGCGATCCAGAGTCTGGGCGGCCTGCTTGAGACGGTCGCGGGTCGCTTCATCGAGTTTAACGCCGAGGGTGGTAGTGGCCATGGGACTTCCTGTGTCTAGAAGGTAACAATATTACCGGACGGTTAAATTTTGCCGAGAATGGCGCAACCAGGTGCAACCTTCAAGCAAGAAATTTTAATGTCCTGGCTACATTGTTGAATTTTCCTATGCCAAATGACTCGGAGGATTGAGCCTATGAATAGGACTCGATACAGGTTTTCACCGAAATATTAATGGGTTGTATACATGTTTTCGGATGGGTAACGAGGTGCAACCCTCGACGGGGTCGGGTTGCTCTTTTTTTCATGAATTATCAGCCAGGTACTCATGGGGAAACGAGGGAAACCACCACTCAGGACTCACTGGGGTAGTGAGCGACCTGGGTGGCGTCGGCTCTTCTATGCTGATAGCTGGCCTCGAAATCCGCTATCAATGACCAAGGAGCTCATCATGGCGCGTGTCAGTACCTATCTCAATTTTGCCCGGGAGACGGAGGCGGCCTTCCTCTTCTACCGCGAGGTGTTCGGCGGCGAGTTCAACGGCCCCATCCACAGATTCAAGGAGTCCCCAGGCTGCCCGGGTCAGCCGCCCCTGTCACAGGAAGATGGCGATCTGGTGATGCATGTGGAGCTGGCGATCCTGGGCGGCCATGTGCTGATGGGCACGGACGCCCCCGCCAGCATGGGATTCACCCTGGTGCAGGGCAACAACAGCTACCTCAACCTGGAGCCGGACAGCCGCGCCGAGACCGACCGTCTGTTTGCGGCCCTGGGGGAGGGTGGCCAGGTGGAGATGGCGCTGCAGGAGATGTTCTGGGGCGACTATTTCGGTTCTCTGGTGGACAAGTTCGGCACCCGCTGGATGTTCAACTGCCAGAGCAAGAGCTGAGACGGCTTTGCTAATGAAAAGGGCGCCATGGCGCCCTTTCTGTTTTTAACCGCCTCCATTTACCTGGTCCCACCATCTGGGCAGGCACCGGCATCTGACTCCCGGGGACTGAGTTGGCCCGAGGCAAGTTGGCCTATGGCTGCCGTCCTACCATGTCGGCGGGCACCACCCAGGCATCGAACTGCTGGGCGCTGAGGTGACCGGAGGCGATGGCGGCCTCCCGCAGCGTCAGCCCCTGGTGGTGGGCCAGTTTGGCAATTTCGGCGGCCTTGTCATAGCCGATGTGGGGGTTGAGCGCCGTCACCAGCATCAGGGAGCGGGCCAGCAGCTCGTCGATGCGCGCCCGGTTCGCAGCTATGCCGAGGGCACAGTGATCGTGGAAGCTCTGCATGCCGTCCGCCAAGAGCCGCACGCTCTGCAGGAAGTTATGGGCGATCATGGGCCTGAACACGTTGAGCTCGAAGTTGCCGCTGGCGCCGCCGATGTTGATGGCCACGTCGTTGCCCATCACCTGGGCGCAGAGCATTTTGAGCGCCTCGCTCTGGGTCGGGTTGACCTTGCCCGGCATGATGGAGGAGCCGGGTTCGTTCTCCGGGATGCTGAGCTCCCCGAGCCCGCTGCGGGGGCCGCTCGCCAGCCAGCGCACGTCGTTGGCGATCTTCATGAGAGAAGCCGCGAGTGTCTTGAGGGCGCCATGGGCATGGACCTGGGCATCGCTTGCCGCCAGGGCCTCGAACTTGTTGGGGGCGCTCACCAGGGGCAGGCCTGTCTGCTCGGCCAGGGTTTTGGCCACCGCCTCGGCAAAGCCGGGCGGGCAGTTGAGACCGGTGCCGACCGCGGTGCCGCCGAGGGCCAGCTCACACAGATGGGGCAGGGCGGCATTCAGGTGGCGCTCCCCCTGAGCGAGCTGGGCGACCCAGCCGGAGATCTCCTGACCCAGGGTGAGGGGGGTGGCGTCCTGCAGATGGGTGCGGCCAATCTTGATGATGTCGTCGAAGGCGGCGGCCTTGCTGGCCAGGGTCTGTTTGAGGGTGATGAGAGCCGGCAGCAGCTGGCCGGTGATGGCGGTGACGGCCGCCAGGTTCATGGCGCTCGGGAAGACATCGTTGCTGGACTGGCTCTTGTTCACCTCGTCGTTGGGATGCACCAGCCGCGCCTCCCCCCGCGCGCCGCCAAGCAGTTCGCTGGCCCGGTTCGCCAGCACCTCGTTGAGGTTCATGTTGGTCTGGGTGCCTGAGCCGGTCTGCCACACCATCAGGGGAAACTCGGCGTCGTGCAGGCCGCACAGCACCTCGTCGGCGGCGGCCATGATGGCCTGGGCCTTGCGGGCGGGCAGCAGCCCCAGGGCGTGGTTCACCCTGGCGCAGGCGGACTTGATGCGGGCGAGGGCATGGATGATCTCCATGGGCTGGCGCTCCCCCGAGATGTTGAAGTGGTGCAGGGAGCGCTGGGTCTGGGCGCCCCACAGTCTGTCCGCCGGGACGGCTATCTCCCCCAGGCTGTCCCGCTCCATCCTGATATCCATGATGTTTCTCCTGCCGTTGAGGTGGTGGTCCCCAGCATGAACCCAAACGGCGGCCGGGGCCAGTTTGCATATGTCGGCCCATGGCTTATAATAAGCAAAGCTTATTATATAGGTTGCATGCTATGAACAAACAACCCGACTCCCTCGGATTCCTGATCGGCGACGTACAGCGTCTGATGCGTCGTCAGTTCCAGCAGCAGCTGGAAGGCAGTTGTCTGACCCTGGCCCAGGCCCGCGCCCTGGTGCACATAGCGCGCCGCGAGGGGATACGTCAGGTGGAGCTGGCCGACGGCCTGGATATCCAGCCCATCACCCTGGCCCGCCAGCTGGATCAGCTGGCCGAGAACGGTCTGGTGGAGCGGCGCAGCGATCCCGGCGACCGCCGGGCCTATCAGCTCTACCTGACCGAGGCCGCAACCCCCTATCTGGCGATGATCAAGCAGGCGTCCGATCTGGTGCATCAGCGCGCCATCGGCGAGCTGGGGGAGGAGGCGACGGATGCGCTCTGTCACTCCCTCAAGATACTGCGCGCCAACCTCTCTCATCCCTGATTTCTCACTTTGACGCAACACAGCGGAGCGATTTTATGACCACTGACTCACCCTCCTCCTCCCGTCCCAAGATGAACCGGCGCCGTACCCGCCTGCTGCTGCTGGTGGTGGTACCGGCACTGGTCCTGGTCGGGGCGGGCGCCATTTACCTCCACGGCGGACGCTATGTGGAGACCGACAATGCCTATGTGAAGGCGGACAAGGTGCCCATCAGTACCGAGGTGCTGGGCCGGGTGGCCAAGGTGTTCGTCGCCGAAAACCAGCAGGTCAAGGCCGGTCAGCCGCTGTTCGAGCTGGACCCCGAGTCCTTCCGGGTCGCCGTGACCAAGGCCGAGGCCGAACTCGCCAAGGTGCGCACCGATCTGGTGGCGCTGCAGACCAGCTATCGCGGTCAGCAGGCGGAGATAGATGTGGCCCGTACGCGCCATGCCTATGCCCTGAAGGAGGAGCGTCGCCAGGCGGATCTGGTGGCCAAGCACTTCACCTCCACCGCCAACTACGATGACGCCCGCCAGCTCACCATACAGACAGCCCAGCAGCAGGTGGCGCTGGAGGAGGGGCTCAAGAAGATCGAAGCCTCCCTGAACGGTGACGTGAACCTGCCGGTGGAGCAGCAGCCCGCCTATCAGGAAGCCGCCGCCGGTCTGGCCAAGGCCAAGCTGGATCTGGCCCGCACCACCATCTATGCCCCCGCCAACGGCATCGCCAGCCAGTTACCCAAGCCCGGCCAGTACAGCCTGGTGGGCATGACCGCCATGATGCTGGTGGAGACCGACAGCCCCTGGGTGGAGGCGAACTTCACCGAGACAGAGCTGACCCATGTGCAGCCTGGCCAGCAGGTCGACATCAGCGTGGACACCTACCCGGACGCCCGCTGGCACGGTGTGGTGGAGAGCCTGAGCCCGGCCACAGGCTCCGAGTTCTCGGTGATCCCGGCCCAGAACGCCACCGGCAACTGGGTCAAGATAGCCCAGCGCGTCGCGGTGCGGATCAAGCTGGAGGACGGGGCGGATCTGCCCACCCTGCGCGCCGGTCTGAGCGCCACCGCCGAAATCGATACCGGCCACCAGCGCACTCTGCCCGGCTTGTCAGGTCGAGGTTGATATGACGACAACAGATACGGAGGGCACTGACCAGGTCTCCCGCCGCACCTTCATCACACTGTCGGTGATGCTGGCCACCATAATGCAGGCGCTGGACACCACCATAGCCAACGTGGCCCTGCCCCATATGCAGGGGGCCATGGGCGCGACTCAGGATCAGATCTCCTGGGTGCTCACCTCCTACATAGTGGCGGCCGCCATCTTCATGCCGCTGACCGGCTTTATCTCGGCAAGAATTGGTCGGAAAAGACTGTTTATGTGGTCGGTGGCGGGCTTTACCGTCGCCTCCATGCTGTGCGGCGCTGCCCAGAGCCTGGATCAGATAGTGCTGTTCCGGCTGCTGCAGGGGATCTTCGGCGCCAGCCTGGTGCCCCTCTCCCAGGCGGTGCTGCTCGATACCTATCCTCCCGAGAAGCACGGCTCCGCCATGGCGATGTGGGGCATAGGTGTCATGGTGGGCCCCATCCTCGGGCCGTCGCTGGGGGGCTGGCTCACCGAGTACTACAACTGGCGCTGGGTGTTCTACATCAATCTGCCGTTCGGCCTGCTGGCCTGGTTCGGGCTCGCCGCCTTCATCGAAGAGACCAGGCTCGATGCCAGCCGCCGCTTCGATCTGCTGGGCTTTGCCCTGCTGAGCCTGGGGATAGGGGCACTGCAGATGGCGCTGGACAGGGGGGAATCCCAGAACTGGTTCGCCAGCCGGGAGATAGTGATCGAGACCGTCATGATGGTGATGGCCTTCTATCTCTTCGTGGTGCACATCTTCACCCACCCCCATCCCTACATAGAGCCGGCCCTGTTCAAGGATCGCAACTTCAGCGTCGGCCTGGTGTTCATCTTCATCGTCGGCATCATACTGCTGGCGACGATGACGCTTTTGCCGCCCTTCATGCAGGGGCTGATGGGCTACCCGGTGATCGACGTCGGCTACCTGCTGGCACCGCGCGGGGTCGGCACCATGTTCGCCATGATGCTGGTGGGCAGGCTGTCGGGCCGGGTGGACGTGCGCATCCTGATCCTGCTGGGGTTGCTGCTCACCAGCTTCTCCATGTGGGAGATGACGCTGTTCAACACCGACATCAGCAGCTGGGACATAGTGCGCACCGGCATAGTCCAGGGGTTGGGGCTTGGCTTCATCTTCGTGCCGCTCTCCACCATCACCTTCGCGACCCTGGCGCCGCGCTATCGCAACGAGGGCACGGCGCTGTTCAGCCTGGTGCGCAACATCGGCAGCAGCATCGGCATCTCTGTGGTCATCACCTATCTGGCCCAGCGCACCCAGATGAACCATGAGGTGTTCGCCTCCTACATCACTCCCTTCAATGCCGGTCTGCAGCAGGGGATGGGGACGGCGGCGCTGGTCACCCCCAAGGGGCTCGCCATGCTCAACGGCGAGGTGACCCGCCAGGCCAGCCTGCTCGCCTATTTGCAGGACTTCCGCCTGATGATGTGGGTCAGCCTGTGCGCCATTCCGCTGGTGTTGCTGCTAAAGGCCCCCAAGCGTGGCGGCGGCAAGGAGGCGCTGGCGATCCTGGAGTGAGGGCCCTTGCGGGACCTCACCCCGGCGCGAGCGGGCAAACGAAAGAGGGATGGCCTTGGCCATCCCTCTTTTCATTGCAGCGCCCCTGACTCAGATCTTGGGGATGAAGGGAGTGAGGGCGGCCAGGGGAGCGGCGTCCTCATACTCCTGGGTCGTCTCGCCGTGCTTGAAGATCTTGAAGCCTTCGCCGCGCACGCTCCAGTACTCGACTGTCTCGCCGTTGCTCTCGCCGCTGATCTGCAACAGGCTGGCTTCGCGCAGGGCCACCACGGATTCGCTCGGGTTGATGGCGCAGAACTCGGCGAGCCGCTCGTCCCGGGTCTCCCCCATGTGGCCGCTGATGCTGGCGTCCAGATAGTGGGGATTGATCTGCAGCGGGAACAGGCCCAGCGCCGGCAGCACGGCAGCGCTGCACACCGGCATGTCGTTGGTGGTGCGGATGCTCGGGGTCGCCACGTTGCAACCTGCGCTCCAGCCCACATAGGGCACGCCCCGTTCGCGCACGGCCCGCTGTATGGGCACCACCAGACCGTATTCGTGCAGCAGCTGGTTCAGGCGCCAGGTGTTGCCGCCGCTGATGAAGATGGCGTCTGCCTGGTTGATGGCCGCCACGGGATCGTCGAACTGGTGGATGCTAATGGTCTCCACTCCCAGGCTCTCGGTGAGATCCTGGGCGCGGGCATCCCAGTCGCTGCGGATCACCGCATAGGGGATGAGCAGGATGCGCTTGACCTGTTTGCGGGCGAGCAGGGTCTGCACCCGGTCGCGGGCCCAGCCGAGCAGGCCCGGGTGTTCGGTGGTTTTGCCATTGCTAAGCAGAAGCAGTTCCATGATGTCTCCTCGAAATAATGCGCAGGACCTTGGTCGGCCCTGATAAAGGGAAGGGGCTACTCTACCCCCAAGGCGGCGCCAAGTGTGTGATCTCGCCACGTTTTATGCCCCGGGGTTGGGGTTTGCCCATGGCGTGAGCGATTCAGGGCCGCCCATTGACCGCCGCATAGCGCAGCATCAGCTCGGCCAGGGAGCCCACCTCGAGGCGCTTCATCAGGCTGGCGCGGCACACCTCGACGGTGCGCACCGAGATGCAGAGCGTGCTCGCTATCTGCTGGTTCTTGTGGCCTTGGGCGATGAGCTGCAACAGCTGGTGTTCGCGGGGGGTGAGCCGCTCGAAGGCGTGTCTATGGGCAAGGCGCGCCGCCGCGGCCAGGGTTGCCTGCTCGGCCCGCGCTATGGCGGCGAGCAGAGGGGCCAGCTGCACCGGCTTTTGCAAGAAATCCACCGCCCCCTGCTTGAGAGACTCCACCGCCAGGGGCACCTCCCCGTGGCCGGTGAGAAACAGTATGGCGATGGGGCTCTGGGCCGCCTTCAGCCGCTGCTGCACCTCGGGGCCCGACAGCCCCGGCATGCGGCAATCCAGGATCAGGCAGGCGGGTTGGTGGAGCGCCACCTCGGCGAGGAAGCGTTCGCCATCGTCAAAGCAGGTGAGCGTCAGATCGCAGCTCTCCAGCATGAAGCGCAGGGAGTCGAGCACGGCCTGATCGTCATCGACCAGGTAGAGGGGAGGGCGGTCAACGTACTGCATGTCAGTTCCTTGGGTTGGGATGGGGAGCGGCCTCAAGCCGCTGCTGAGGGGCGGGCAGGGTCACCCGGGCCAGGCAGCCATGGGGGCTCAGGTTGCTCAAGGCGAGCTGGCCGCGATGACACTCGACCACGTCCCGGCAGATGGCGAGCCCCAGCCCCATGCCGTCGGCCTTGTCGCTGTGAAACGCCTGCTGCAGCTGCGCCTCTGGCAACCTCAGACCGGGACCGTTGTCGCGGATCTCCAGGATCAATAGCGCCGCCTCGAAGCAGACAAGCAGCTCGACCCGGCCCGGCTCAGCCCTTTGCGCCGCTGGGCCGTCCGTTCGGGCCGCGCTCTCGGCGCCATTCTTGATGAGGTTCATCAGCAACTGCTCCACCCCTATGCCATCCAGGGGGAGCAGGCGCGGCTGCCCCTGCCAGCGCAGTGTGAAGGTGACGCCGAGGGGGACCAGCATCTGACCGAGCAGGGGTTGCAGGCCCTCCACCAGGGCGACCAGGTCCGTGGGCTCGGCTTGGCGCGGGCGTTTCTGCAGCCGGGCTCTCAGCCGGTTGACTGTCTGGGTGATGCGCTGGACCTGCAGGCCAATCTGCTCCAGGGCCTGGCGCAGGGGTTCCTGTGATGCGGCTGTGGCCGGATCCTGCCCCTGCCTCGCGAGGCGCAGCAGGGCACCCTGGCTGTAGTTGGCGATGGCGGTGAGGGGCTGGTTGATCTCGTGGGCCATGTTGGCGCCGAGCTCGCCGAGCTCGGCGAGGCGCCTGGCCTGCTCGAGCTGGCGCCCCTTCTCCTCGAGTTGCTGGCGGGTGGCGAGCAGTCGGCGCTGGCTGCGGTTGAACAGCTGTTGCAGCAGCAGGTGGTGGCCGCCGAGCAGCAGCACCAGCGCCAGGGCGCCCCAGCCCCACTGCTGATGCTGGCGCAGCCAGTGCCAGGCCGATTGCCACCAGGGGCCCTGCAGGGGGTGGCGATCCAGCGCCTTGAGCAGGCGGTCGATGCCAAGCTGGCTGGTGGGCACTGTCCAGCCCGCCGAATCGGCGGCCATGGCCGCCTCGCTGTCTGCTGGCAGGTCGAACAGGGCTCGCGTCACCGCCAGAGCAAGCGCAGGGGAGGCCTGCTCCGTCTGGGCGAAGGCCCAGTTCGGGTAGAGCCGGGTCGAGCTCTGGCAGCCAAAGCCCGCCGGCGCCTGGTTGTCCAGCACCCGAAAATCCGAGTCGGCGACCTTGCCCTCCCGCACCATGCGCTCCAGCTGGCAGACCGGCACTATGGCGGCGGCGACGTCCCCTACCGCCAGCTGCTCGATGAGCCTGTCCAGGGGAAAGCCGGTGAAGCGCACGGCGGAGAAGAAGCGCTCCAGCCTGACCCCCTGCTCGTCCGCCTCGAAGCGGTAGGCGAGGTAGCCACCAAAGGCGTTTTCCGACACGGCGGCGACCGGCTGTCCCTCGAGATCCTGCCAGTGCCGGTAGGGGGCATGGGCGCGCACTACCAGAGCGGCGCCGATGGCGAGGTTGTCACCCCCCGCCGGGCTCTTGAGGGTGGCGAGCCAGGCCAGTGGATACTGGCGCGCCAGACTCACCGACTGGCCCGGGTTGGTGATGACAAAGTCGAGCCGGCTTTGCGCGACGGCCTCGGCCAGGGCATCGAGCTCCAGGGGCACCAGCGCGAAGCGCCGCTCTGGCACCCGCTCATCCAGCCAGCCCATCAGCGGCTGCCACTGGGCCTTCGCAAGCGCCGGGCCGCGGGTCGCCAGCACGCCTATTCGCACCGGTTCGGCCAAGGCCTGCTCCGGCTCGGTCGGTGGGGGCACAGGCCCGGCCAGGGCAGGGGCGACCCAGATCCAGAGCAACAGGGCCAGCAGGGGCTGGCGGGCGAGCGATGAGGGGGCGTGACGGAACAGGGCGCTCTCCTTGGGCGGCTGATGGGGGTGGGGAAGCCAGTCTATCACCGGGACGATGCGCTGGGCCGCCCTGGCGCCGTGATGGGGCGGCGAATGGGGCTTTGGTCACAGTTTGGCGGTTATGGGGCCGGTTTTATTGCGCTGGATCAACCCGGCTCCCGGTATGTGGAAAACCACAATAGAGGCGACTTGCTGCGTTGCGGACAATCGGCCCAACCCCCCTCTTGGGGGAAGCCAGCTCAGCAGAAGGAAAGAAGCCATGGAGCTCAGCAAGCGCCGATTGTTATCCGGGATCGCCGCCCTCACCGCAGGGGCGGCCCTGACCCCCGTGACTCAGGCCCAAGTTCAGGCCCAGTCCGTCCCCGTTCCCCGCAATGGGCGGGCGGCCATCAGCCGGGGGGATGGTAGCAAGCGCTACGGCATGCTGATCGACCTGCGCCGCTGCGTCGGTTGTCAGGCCTGCACAGTGGCCTGCACCATAGAGAACCAGCCCCCTCTCGGCCAGTTTCGCACCACTGTCAGCCAGTACGAGGTGAGCGACATGGCGGCACTCGATGCCCCCGCCTCCCTCTTGATGCTGCCGAGGCTCTGCAACCACTGCGCCGAGCCCGCCTGCCTCGACGTCTGCCCCACGGGCGCCACCTTCCAGCGCGATGACGGCATAGTGGTGGTCAACAACGACTGGTGCGTCGCCTGCGGCTACTGCGTGCAGGCCTGCCCCTATGACGCCCGCTTCATCAACCACGAGACCAACACCGCCGACAAGTGCACCTTCTGCGCCCACCGGCTGGAGGCGGGATTGCTGCCCGCCTGCGTGGAGAGCTGCGTCGGCGAAGCGCGCATCATAGGGGACTTGAACGATCCCAAGAGCCAGATCAGCCGGTTGCTGCGTGAGCATGAGTCCGCCCTCAAGGTGCTCAAGCCCGAGGCCCATACCCAGCCGCGGGTCTTCTATCTGGGCATGGATGAGGCCTTCGTCAGCAAGATCGACGGCCATCCGGCGCAGCGTACCCTGCTTGGCGACGACGGCAAGGAGATAGCCCATGACCATTAACGAACTGCTGGCCCCGGAGCAACCCATCACCTGGCTGCCCTGGGCGGTGCAATATTTCTTCCTCATCGGCCTCGCCTATGGGGCCCTCTGGCTCGGCGCGGCCGATCTGTGGCGCAAGGCACCGGATCGGCGGCTGCAGACCCTGGCCGCCGTGCTGATGATGGGGGCAGGCCTGGTGGCGCCCATAGCCCTGACCGCGGATCTGCACCAGCCGGCCCGGGCCTGGCACTTCTACGCCCAGACCCGCTTCACCTCCATCATGTGGTATGGCGCCTACCTGCTGCCGCTGTTCAGCCTGCTATCCATGCTGTTTGGCTGGCTGCTGATAAGGCCCAACCTGGCCAGGCGCGGCGAGGAGCATGACAGGGTCGCCGCCCTGGCGCGGCTGCTCTGCCTGGGACATTGGCCCAGCGAGCCCTGGCTCAAGCCGCTTGCCTTGATGGCTATTTTAAGCGGGCTCAGTATCGCCCTCTACACCGGGCTCGAGACCATGGTGGTAGCGGCGCGGCCCCTCTGGCACACCCCTTGGCTCCCCTGGTTGCTGGCGCTGAGCGCCCTGCTGGCGGCCCAGAGCGCCCTGCTGCTGCTCAACCGCCTGCTGACCGGCTGGCAGCAGGGCACGGAGGCTGGGCTGCTGCGCCAGATCCGCCCGACCCTTGGCCTGCTCGCGCTCTCCCTGCTGGGCTGGGCCCTGTTTGGCGGTGCCTCGGCGGCTGAGGCGAATGCCCTCTATCGGCTGGATCCTAGCTGGCGGCTGGCGGCCCACTGGCTGCTGCTGACCCTGGGCCTGCTCGGCCTGTTGCTGCTGGCGGGGCACCGATTCTCCCCCCGCCTGCAAACCTGGGGTCTGGGGTTGCTGGCGCTGCACTTGGTGTGGGGTCTGCGCTGGCTGGTGCTTATTCAGGGGCAGTTGGCGCCGAAATACGGGGCCGGCGTCTATGTCTACCAGATAGCCTGGGGGCCGGCCGGTGTGCTCGGCATCCTCGGCACCTTCGGCCTGCTGCTGGCCCTGCTGGTGGCGCTCTCCGAGCTGGTGCGCGCCCCGGCTCTGCCATCCGCTACAACTTCATCTGCCACCCAGGCAGCCACCACCCATTGCGCTCGCGAGGCACTCTGATGGATCACAGCAAACGCAAGTTTCTCAAGGGAGCCGCCATCGCCGGGGGCACGGGGCTCTTCGTGGCCGGTTACAGCGATACCCTCAAGCAGGTGGTGAGCGGGCTGGCCACCGGCAGCTCGGGCAAGCCGACCCGGGATCCCATCCACGGCAACTCCCTGGCGGTGGAGTACAGGGTCGATGAGGGAGGGGAACTTCACCCCAACCCGGCGCAGCGCCTCGCCAACACCATGTGCCTCGGCTGCTGGACCCTGTGCGGGGTGCGGGCCCGCATCGACAACGAGAGCGACAAGATAGTGCGTATCCTCGGTAACCCCTATCACCCCCTCTCGGCCCTGCACCACATCGACTTCAAGACGCCGATCAAGCAGGCGCTGCTCGCTACCAGCGGCTATCAGGAAGGGGGGCTGGATGGCCGCTCCACCGCCTGCGCCCGGGGCAACGCCATGCTGGAGCAGCTCGACAGCCCCCACAGGGTCACCCGCTGCCTCAAGCGGGTCGGCCCGCGCGGCAGCGGCCGCTGGCAGAGCATCCCCTTCGAGCAGCTGATCGAGGAGGTGGTGGAGGGGGGCGATCTGTTCGGGGAGGGGCGCGTAGAGGGGCTCAGGGCCATCCACAACCTCGCCGAGCCGCTCGATCCCGTGAACCCGGAATATGGCCCCAGGGCCAACCAGCTGCTGGTGAGCAACGCCTCGGACGAGGGGCGCGATGCCTTCATCAAGCGCTTCACCTTCAACAGCTTCGGCACCCGCAATTTTGCCAACCACGGCGCCTACTGCGGCCTGTCGTTCAGGGTGGGTGCCGGTGCCCTGCTGGACGATCTGGAGAAGAACGCCCACCTCAAGCCCGACTGGGACGAGAGCGACTTCCTGCTGTTCATGGGCACCTCCCCCCAGCAGTCCGGCAACCCTTTCAAGCGCCAGTCCCGCCAGCTGGCGGCGGGGCGGGCACGGCAGGGCAAGCCGTTTTCCTACGTGGTGGTGGCCCCCAGCCTGCCGAACACGGTGAACCTGCCCTCCGCCCCCGCCAACCGCTGGTTGCCCATCCGGCCTGCCACCGACTCGGCCCTGGCCATGGCCATGCTGCGCTGGATCATCGACAACGAGCGCTACGCCGAGCCCTTCCTGGCTGCCCCTAATGCAGTCGCGGCCGAGCGGGCCGGCTATCGCGGCTTTTGCAACGCCAGCCATCTGGTTGTCTGCGACCAATCCCACCCCCGCTTCGGCCAGATGCTGCACGCCAGCGATCTGGGGCTGCCCTTTGAGGGCGAGGCCTATGGCGAGGGAGATGCAGTGCTGGTGGTCGAAGAGGGCAGCGACGCCCTGCTGCCCGCCGGCCAGTGCGAGCGGGCCCGGCTCTGGGTGGCGCTAAGCGTTCCGACCCCGGGCGGGCCGCTGGCGGTCAAGAGCAGCTTCCAGCTGCTGGCCGAGGCGAGCCGGGAGATGAGCCTCGAGCAGTACAGTGCCGAGTGCGCCGTGCCGGTGGACGACATCGTCGAGCTGGCGCGGGAGTTCACCAGCCACGGTACCCGGGCGGCGGTGATCACCCACGGCGGTACCATGAGCGCCAACGGTTTCTACACGGCCTGGGCCATCATGATGCTCAACGCCATGATAGGGAACCTCAACGCCCGGGGCGGCGCCGTGGCGAGCGGCGGCAAGTTCGATCCCTTCGGCGCCGGGCCGCGCTACGATCTGGCGAGCTTCCCGGGCATGGTCAAACCCGCAGGTGTCTTCCTCTCCCGCTCCAAGTTCCCCTACGAGAAGACCTCGGAATATCGCCGCAAACGCGAGGCGGGGCAGAACCCCTATCCGGCCCACGAGCCCTGGTTCCCCATCTCGGGGCCTCTGCTCGGCGAGCACCTGACCGCGGCGGTGAGCGGTTATCCCTACCGCGCCAAGGCCTGGATCAACCACATGGGCAACCCCCTCTACGGTCAGGCGGGGCTCAGCCATGCCATAGGGGAGCAGCTCAAGGACCCAGGCGTGCTGCCGCTCTTTGTCAGCATCGACAGCTTCATCAACGAATCCTCGGCGCTGTCGGACTACATAGTGCCGGACACCCTGACCTATGAGTCCTGGGGCTGGGCCACCGCCTGGCACGGCGTCATGACCAAGGTCTCCACCGGCCGCTGGCCTGTGGTGGAGCCTCGCGTCGCCAAGACAGCCTCGGGGGATCCGGTCTGCATGGAGTCCTTCTTTATCGCGGTGGCGAAACGCCTGGGGTTGCCGGGCTTTGGCGAGGGGGCAGTCAAGGGGGCCGATGGCAGTCTGCATGCCCTCAATCGGGCGGCGGATTTCTCCCTCTATGGGGCGGCGAACGTCGCCTATCTGGGTGAGCCTGTGCCGCCCATAGGGGCTGAGGATCTCGCCTGGTCCGGGGTGGAACGCATACTGCCGACCCTCAACGCCACACTGAGCGCCAGGAGGCGAGTCGCGCCGCCTACCTCTTTGCCCGGGGCGGGCGCTTCGAGCCGGTGGCCAAGGGGCGCGATGAATCGGGGCAGCCGAGCAAGCGTTGGCCCAAGCCGCTGATGCTGTGGAACCCGGCGGTGGGCAGCCGGCGTCACAGCCAGAGCGGCCAGTTCTTGAGCGGCACCCCGCGCTTCTTCCGGGCCCAGCTCGCCGACGGCACGCCGCTCAATGAGGCGTTCAAGCCGGCCCAGTGGCCCCTGCTGCTCACCAGCTACAAGTCCCACACCATGAGCTCCATGAGCATAAGCTCGGATCGCCTGCGCCAGGTGCACCCCAGCAACGGGGTGCGGCTCAACGCCCAGACGGCGGCCCGCCTTGGCATAGTGAGCGGGGACAGGGTGCGGGTCAGTACCCCCAATGGCAGCGTGATCGGGCTGGCCGAGTGCGTGGCCGGGGTGCAGGAAGATGCCATCGCCATCGAACACGGCTTCGGTCACAAGGAGCTGGGGGCGCGGGAGCACTGGGTAGACGGCCAGCCGGTGGCGGCCAGCGCCCTGCGCGGCGCCGGGGTCAACCTCAACGATCTGGCGGTGCTGGATCCCAGCCGCCACGGCCGTTATCCCCTGGTGGACTGGGCCATCGGCTCCTCGGCCCGCCAGGGGCTGCCGGCCCGGGTAGAGAAGCTGGTCTAGCGCCAGCTGCAAAAAAGCGGGGCCATCATGGCCCCGCTTTTCATCGAGTGATCCTGAACATCACTGGTCCAGTTCGATGTCCACCCACACCAGGCGGTGATCCGAGCTCACCCCCTTGGCGATGCCGAGCTTGGCGTCATACACCAGGTGGTAGCCGGGCTCGAAGCTGGCGGGCCAGAACACCCCCGAGGCCACCGCATTGAGGTTGGCGGAGGGGATCAGGTGATCGAGCTGCAGGCCGCTGCTGCTGGTGATGCGCTCCGGGGTCGGCCTGTTGTTGTTGCGCTTGCACTGATCCGGCTGGCTGGCGAGGCACTCGGGGCCACCCTGGCTGACCGGGATCAGGGCGCCATTGGTGACCGACTGGTTGACCAGCGCATGGTTGTGAAGGTTCTGGATGGCACTGAGATCCCCGTCACCCGCTTGCGGATCGGCGTTGAGATCCCCGGCGATGACGAAGCGGGCACCCGCCGGCAGACCGCCGGCCTTGCCTGCGTCGTCCACCATGTAGCTGGCGGCCTCCACATAGTCCTGCCAGAAGGCGACCTCGGCCCTGTTGTGCTTGACGTTGTGGCGCGCCGCATTGCCGAAGATGGGGGGCGTGGGGTGGGAGATGAGGAAGTGGACCACCACCTCCTTGTTGCCCTGCTTGATGCGCACCGGCACGTCCGCGTGGTTCTTGGAGGAGAGCGGGAACTGCGCCCAGGCCGCGTCGTCATACCAGGGCTCGCCACACTGGCGGCCGGCCGGGATCGGCGCCCTGGGGTTGTTGCAGTCGTCGATGACGGGGTTGGTTTCGCCGGGCATGTCCTTCCACTTGAAGTGCTGGAAGGTGCGGATCCCCTTGGTGTCGATGGGATATTTCGACATCACCGCGAAGGCGTACTGGCCGTGGTAGTTGCCAAAGCCCCAGGCGTCGTCCGGCCCGCTGCTCACTTTGCCATCCAGGTTGAGGTCATGACCGCTCATCAGCCCTGTGTTGGTGGCAAAATTCTGCATCACAGGGTAGCTGATGGCCTGCACCTCGCCGTGCTGGGCATGGGCCAGGTAGTTGTCGTTGAACGCCTTGAGATCCGTTGTGCTCTCGCCCTTGCCGTCGTTGTCGAATTCGTTGAGCAGGAAGACGTCCGGGCGGGTGCGCTGCACTATCTCGGCGATATTGCGGATCTGCTGCACGTTTTTGGCCTGGGTTATTTCGGCCTTGCCGAGGCTGGTGTCGCCCTCCTGGTAGCGGGCCAGCAGGGCGTCCTGGGCGGCGCGGTCCAGGGCCAGTTCGCCGGAGAGCATGCCGGGGGCGGTGCGATCGAAGGAGAGGTTGAAGGTAGCGAAGCGAACCATGGGATCTGGGGCCTTGGAGTCATTGTTGCTGTGACAGCCTGCCATCAATCCGAGGGAAATGGCAGCGGCGAGCAGGGTCTTGTGGCTATTTTTCATTGTAATATTCCGTAGCATCAATAGGTTATGCCAGGACACCGAAGAGGCCCAGGCGGGCCCATTATAGAGATGCTGATCTGAAACGGGCTCTGAATGAGCCAAAGTGTGAGTCCATTCACAGCCTGAAGAAGAGGAAGGTGCAGCCAGGCCCTGTGGTGGTAGGGGCCTGGCCGTTCTGAATAAGCGCGAGGGCAAGAGGAGCCCCGGCTGACCCTCTGGTCCCGGGTGCCTAGGACCAGCGGGAGAGGGGGGAGGGCATGGCGTAGGCGTAGCCCTGCTGATAGTCGCAGCCGAGGCGGTTCGCTATCTCGACATGGAGCTGGGTCTCCACCCCCTCGCACACCACGGCCATGCCGAGGCGCTGCAGGTAGGCCACCAGGCCCACCAGCATCTTGAAGGCGTGAGAGGTGCGCGCCGCCTGCAGCAGCAGGGAGCGGTCCAGCTTGACTACCTCGTAGGGCAGGGCCATCAGGCGCTGAAAGTTGCACTCCCGGGAGCCGAAGTCATCGCAGGCGATGTGGGCGCCATGGGCGCGCAGCACCTCTATCAGCTCCCTGTATTGGCTCTCCAGCCGGGCGTATTCCAGCACCTCGAACCAGATGTCGATCCCCACCTTGCGTGCCTGCACCAGCACCAGCAGCAACAGGTTCTGATAGGTCGGGCTGGAGAGCGCCGGGTTGAGGTTGATGGAGAGCGTATAGGGCCCCCCCTTCGCCAGGACAGGCAGATCCCTCATGATGGCCCTGAGCATGACGATATCCAGATGCAGGGATTCGTCCTGGCTGAGGGAGGCAAAATCGATGCCTTTGTAACACTGGGCCACCGGATCCCAGCGCCTGGCCAGCGCCTCATAGCCCTTGACCTGACGGTCCCGGCCTATGATCGGCTGGTAAAAGGGAACGGCGACATCCGCCATGGCCATCGTGGCCATGGCACTCATCGGATACTCTTCTTTGAACGCAAACATGGCTCTCACCTGATGGCGATGGATGGCTGCGCATAATACAGGGTGCAGCCACCTGGCAGCTGTAGGAATTATCTGATAATGAGCCTGCCGCCTGAAATTCAATATAGGATTATTCCGATTAACATCCCCCGGCAGGCTGCATAAACTGGCCCCAGTGATATTCGAACGGCTCATTAATAGCTTGCTCAAGAAATAGTGCCGCAATAAATTCAGTCTGGAATAAAGATGAGAAACCTATTTTTTATTTTGTTGCTGATGCTCAGCGGCAACGTATCGGCATCGGCCGAAATCAGCATAGGCACCCTTTTTGACTATATGGCAGGTCAGCAGGGAACTTATTTAAAACGGATCCGAAATCAGGGCGATACCACCGCCTTCGTCAAGGTAGCCATTCACGAAATAACCTATGACGGCGCCGGCCAGCCCCGTGAGTCGGCGGAGCTGACCGAAGGCAACCGGGCCCTGATCGCCAGCCCGTCGCGCCTGATCATCCCGGCCAAAGGGGTACAGGCTACCCGCTTGCTCTATATGGGGGCGCGGGACAAGGAGCGCTATTTCAGGGTTCGCTTTATTCCCGTGCTGCCCAGGAAAGAGGATGGATTCGATATGGATGGCCAGAGTATTGATGCTCAGCAACAAGTCTCTGCTGGTGTAAATATATTGACCGGGTTCGGCGCCATTATTTTTGTCATGCCAAAAGAGACCCGCTTTGATACGAAATTGATAGAGACCGACACCATGACCACAGTCGTGAATAACGGCAATGCCACCATAGTGCTGGACTTTTTCGAGGAGTGTGATGGACGGGAGAAAAACTGTTCAACACCAGGGAAAATTCATCTGTTGCCGAACATGAAGAAGCAACTTGTGAAACAGAAAGATCACCTCTATCGCTTTGCGCTGATTGAGGGTGACCAGAGTAGAAACATGGTGATTGGACACTGATGTTTCTTGTTTATGACCGAGGAGAGAGTAATGAAAGTATGGATTGTTGCGCCCCTGGCGATGCTGGTATCGGCCCATCTGATGGCGGCAGAACGCATTGAACATCAGGTCACAGTGACCGCCCAGATCCCGAGCGAGGCCTTCTATGTGCAGCCGACCGGTGGCGACAACTGGATGAGCACGCCGCAGAAGCTGGCCTACAACCCCTACACCAAGAAGCTGGACACGCTGAGCAAGCAGCTGGATGCCAAGAGCACCATAGGCGCCATCACCGGCTACCTGACCAACCCGGCCGTGATGGCCAGCGGCAACGACAACATTCCCCTGACCATCAAGGTGGGTGGTGTCGCCCTGTCGACCACCTCAGTCGAGGTGATGAAGGCAGAGGATGCCAAGACCGGCAAGTTGCTGGGACTGGAAGTGATCCCCGCCGACGCCCCTGTGGCCGGCTATCAGCCAGGTAATTACCAGGGTGTAGTGAACATGATTTTTGAATCTGAAGCACCCGCCCTGAGAAAATGCGGCTAAGTCATCCGCTTCGGGCTCCCTAATGGGGGGAGCCTTTTTTGTTTGCGCTGATGCCAAGAGTGAGATGACCCGTGCCCTATTTCTCTTTCCTGCTGGCGCTGGCCCTGCTGGCGCTGGCCCTGCTGGGCCAGCCTGTCTGGGCGACTGAGGGTCGTGCCACCCAGCCCCTCGATGTGTTGCAACAAGCCCAAGACTTGCCTGATGGCTTTGCCGATCACTTCTTCGACGTCCCGCTGGCGGTGCGCATCCTGGTGGATGGGCAACTGCTGGGGGAGGGCGAGATAGTGCTGGGCAAAGACACCAGCGTACAACTGCTGATCCTGACCGACGGCCACGAGAGTGAGCTGGACGAGCGCACACGCCAGCGCTGGGTCGAGGTGCTGGCCGTGCCCCACCGCCTGGGCCCGTGCCAGGGCGAGTGTGCCAATGGCGTGCTGGCCCTGGAGTACAGCCTGGAGAACTCCCAGCTCTCGGTGCTGACCACCCGGGTGGAGAGCGGATCACAGCAGGCCCGCTACCACCAGTTGCCCGCCGCAGGCAGCTATGGCGCCCTGATGCGCCATCAGCTGAACCTGACCCTGGGGGAGGAAGAGCAGCGCAGCGGTCGCTACAACCTGACGGCCCAGGGCAGCCTCGGCCAGTGGACCCCCTTGCTGGAAGGGGAGCTGAGCCAGTTTTCCGGCCAGCCTGCCCAGCATCATGTGCAGCAGCTCTATGCCGAGCATGAGGGAGAGGGGCGCTTCTACCGGCTGGGCTATTTCTCCCCCTATGCCCAGGGGCTGGTGCGCCAGCCTGCCCAGTTTGGCGGCGGCACGCCGACCGTGCTCGGGGTCATGCTGGGGGATTCGGACACCCTGCTGGTGGAGCAGGGCAAGGCCAGCACAGTCCCGCTCTATGTCACCCCGAGTCGGCCAGGCATGGTCGAGATCTACAAGGATGGCTTGCTCATCAACTCCCAGCAGGTGGGCTCTGGGCTGCAGGCCCTGGATACCCGGGTGCTGCCCACCGGCATCTACGAGGTGGAGCTGCGGGTGCTGGAAGATGGCCAGGTGACCGAGCGGCGGCGGGAGATGATCTACAAGCCGGGCAACTGGCAAAACCCGGAGGAGGCCTGGCGCTTCAACCTGTTTCTGGGCCAGCAGACCCGGCTGCTCAGCGACCGGGAAGAGAAGCGCCCCGAGAGCACGAGTGGCGGCGTCATGCTCAACCACCTGCTCACCCCCTCGGTGATCCTGGGGGCGTCCAGCCAGTACATAGACCAGCGCTGGCAGCATGGTCTCTCGGCGGACTGGAGCCCGGGCAACCAGTGGCGGCTGTTTGGCAACCTGATGGCGACCCAGGGGGTGGGCACCGGCTTCGATCTGCAGGCGCTGTATCACTATGGGGATGGCAGTCTGGTGCTCAGTCATCAGCAGCAGCGCTATCAGGAGCTGCGGGAGGGGGAGGCGCGTGACCTTGCCCAGAGCAACCTGTCGTTGCAGCAGCGACTCGATGAGCATCACTCCGCCAACCTCTATCTGGCGCACCGGGAGGGGCAGGGGCTGGGGGCCGACCTGGGCTGGCGTTACAACGGCGAGCTGCTCGGCCAGGGGGTGAGCTGGAACCTGACGGTGTTCGACCGCCCCGGCAGTATCAGCACCGACAATGCGCGGGACAGGGGAAGCATGCTCTCCCTGAGCATGAACCTGGGGGGAGAGCGCAGCCAGCTTGCCATTGGCATTGGCAGCCGGACCTCCCGCTCCGGCGGGCAGGAACGCAACGCCTCCCTCGGTTACCAGCAGTGGCTGGAGTGGGGCGCCTTGCAGAGCGTCGGGGCCAACCTGACCACAGACAGCTATGGGGTCGGGATGGCGGGCCATGCCCGCTTTCAGGGGGCGCTCGCCAGTGGCGACGCCCACCTGCTCTCTTCTTCCTACAACCGGGCCTTGAGTGGCGGGCTCAACCTCGACAGCACCCTGGCCTTTGGCGATGAGGGCAGCCTGACCCTGACCGGTCAACCCCAGGGGTATGAGGCGGGCATGATAGTGGATCTGGAGTCCGACCTTCCCGAGCTGGCCCTGCGCGCCTATGACGATCAGGGAGGGAATGTGGTGCTGCGCCCCGGCCGCAACCTTGTGCCCGTCACCGCCTATCGCGGCGGTGCCGTGCAGCTGGACATGGCGGGTGCCGAGTCGCCGTCGGTGACCATTCGCCCCAACCTGCTGCCCTATCACCTCAACAAGGGGGGGGTGGCCTATCACAGGGTGCGGGTGATGAAGACGGTGACAGTGATAGGTCGCCTGCTGGATGGGCAGGGAACGCCGCTCAAGGGGGCCATGGTGGTCAACCATGCGGGACGTACCGTCAGCGAGGCCGATGGCTTCTTTGCGGTGGAGATGAGCGAGCGAAACCCCAGCTTGCAGGTGGAATTCCATGGTGCGCAGCAGTGCGATCTGGCGCTGGATACGGCCCGTACCGAACGGCAGCAGGATCTGTTGTTGCTGGGAGATCTGGTGTGCAGCCCCGAGATTTGGGCCAGCCAATAGGCCCTCGAACAGGAGTCGAAGATGAGAATGGAGATGAGGCGTTGTTGCTGGTGGCTGGCCCTGTTGATCGGGGGGGCCGCCCAGGGCGCCACCCTGAATGTGACGGCGGAATATAACCCGGCGACCTATGAGGCGGGGGGAGCCAAGTTCATCAACACCACCCCCTGCACCCAGTTTCCGGACGCGACCGGCTTCTGGTGCAGCACCACGGCCACAGTGGAGACGCCCCAGGCCGTCCGGTTCGATGCCAATATCAAGCGAAAGGTGAAGGAGAGCAGCGACAGCAGGGAGGGGGTGCACTATCTCGGTTTTCCGGGCGCCCGTGACGTGACCCTGGTCAAGCAGGGCGGGGGAGCCTCCTACACCCTCAAATTTATCGTGACGTCGGTCGGATCCGAGATGAATGTGGGCTCGGTGCCCGCAGACACCACTATCTCGGAAAAAGGGGATTGTGCTTACGTCAGTGCATGGAAGAACAGCTCGTCTCTGTTCGTCTATCGCAACGTCAAAGAGTCCGCCAGCGCATCCGGTGGCCGCTGCCATGGACAAAACACGGGATCGGTGGGCAAGGATCTCAATATCAGTTCGATTTACCTGGGGTATAAATTGAAAGCCCCCAATCCACTGGCGATGGAAAATGGCACCTATACCGGCAAGCTGACATTATCCATGGGGCATAACCTGGACTTCGATTTCGGCGCCGGCACTTATACGGACACTCAGCTGACCGTGAATTTCACCATCAAGGTTCGCCATCAAATCAAGATTGATTTTCCGGCCGGCGGGAATCGCGTCGTCTTGCAGCCCCCGGGGGGATGGCTGCACTGGATTTATCGTACCCCGGATTATCTGGATGCGGTGTTGCCGGCGCGCTTCTGGGTCGCAGTGCCTTATCATGCCAGCCTGAGCTGCCAATATCTGAATGCACATGGGGATGGTTGTCAGATAAAGAACGACAAGAATGGCCATAAAGTACCAGTCAAGGTGTATGGCACCGGCATCCGAAATCAGGAATGGCCTATCTATGCAGGAAAGAAAGACCTGTATGCATATCATAAAATATTGGCTGATAGTAATAGGCCATTCAGATTCGTCGTGGAAAAGAAATCCGTGCAAGAGATGATGAAATATTTTGGCAGCACTTATAAAGGTGATATCACCATTATCATCGATGTGGCCATCAATTAACCCTTATTACAGTCCCATCTCTTTTGCATAGTGAAACAGGGCGCTGTCGCTTTGCAGGCCGAGCCGCAGCATGGCGCTCTTTTTCTGGGTGCTGATGGTCTTGACGCTGCGATTGAGGTACTCCGCCACCTGGGTGACCGACATGCCGCTGGCCAGCAGGCGTACCACCTCGTTCTCCCTGGGGGTGAGCTGCACCGCGGGGGGCTGGTGCAGCAACCCGGCCTCCGCCAGCACGGCGTTGACCGAGTTGCCTATATAGTGCTGACCTGTCTTTATCTGGCGAATGGCGTCCGTCAATTCATTGAGCACGGCCTTCTTGAGAATGATGCCGCTCACCCCCGACTGGGCAAGTGATTGCAAGATACCGGCGTTGTGTATCTGGGTCAGCACTATGATGGGCAGTTCGGGATATTCCCGTCGCAATTGCTGGATCATGGCCAGACCATCGCAGCGTTCATCCCCCGGCATGCTGAAATCGGTGATCAGCAGGTCGCAGCTATGTTGTTGTAATATTTTCAATAATTCAGAAACCTGATGGGCCTCGGCAACAATATCGCAACCGATGTGACTCTGGGTAATGAGGCTGCGGATCCCGGCCAGTATCAATGGATGATCATCGGCGAGAATGATTTTGAAAGACATGATTGAGCCTCATATAAATCAATGAATAATATTCAGGGTGTTAAACATGTGGATTATATAATACTTTATGCGCCGATTTTTTCCGAGCAATAAAATGAAACATGTTTCCCAGCTTGCTGACAGGGTGAGGTGTTACCCATCGATATTATTTAGACTTGCCACCTTAGTGCTGCTATTTAATTTCGTTCTATATTGCCACTCTGCTATCGCCGCCAGCAAGCCCCCTTTGCAAGTGATAAAAGTGGGTGTGCTAAAAGGTGGCTGGGGGCCATTTCAGCAATGGGATGGAAATAATGGCAGCGGCTTCAGTGTGGAGCTGATGGCCTTATTGGCCAAGAATCTTGACTACCGTATCGAGTGGAAAGCCTATACGGACTGGCGTCATCTATATAAGGCGAGCTGTCGCGGTGACGTCGATATTTTGCTGGATGCCTTTCGCGCCGACGAGCGCAAGTGTATCTCCTACAGCCGCCCCTATTATTCATCCCCGACCGTGGTGGTGGTGCGCCACGACAGCCCCCTGTTTCGGGATGTCAGCGGCCTGAGTCAGGCCAGGATCGCCGTCGAGATCGGGTTTCTGACGGACAAGCTGATCCGGCTGCACTATCCGTCGGTCTCCCGCATCCTGTTTTCCGATTCGAGCTCGGCCCTGCGCGCCGTGCTGGAGGGGAAGGCCGATGCCTACATTGGCAACCTGCATGTCACCAACGAGTTCATCGGGCAGCACCCTGAGCTGGCCGTGGTGGCCCAGTCCCCCCTCTTGATGGAGAGCCTACATCTGGGAGTCAGCAGGCATAAACCCAGTCTGGGGGTGCGGCTCGACACCGCCATCCAGGCCCTGACGGTGGAGGAGCGCACCGAGCTTGAACGGCGCTGGCTGGGGGATAGCCGCCTGAGCTTTCAAGGCCATAGCGGCTTCTTGCTGCGACCGGATGAGCGGGAGTGGCTCGCTCAGCTGCCCCCGCTCAGAGTCGGCCTGCTCGAGGGCTGGGCACCCTTCTCGTTTTTGGACAGTCAGGGGCGGGTGAGCGGGCTCATCGACGACTACCTCGGCCTGTTCAAGGAGAAGCTGGGTCTGGCCTATCGCCATCGAACGGACCCAAGCCGCTCGGCCCTGTTGCAGGCGCAGATCCATCAGGAGGTGGATCTGATAGTGCTGCCCCTTCGCGTCAGCCAGCGGCTCACCGGCTGGCAGGTGAGCCGGCCTATTGCGTCCTTCCCCGTGGTCATCGCCACTGCCCGTGGCAGCAACAGCATTGGGGGCTTTGCCGAACTGGCGGGCAAGCAGCTGATCGTGACCGATCGCATGCTGGTGAGCGAGCTGAAGGCACGTATCCCCCATGTCATCGTTACTGTGGTGTCCGGCCCTGAGGAGGGGTTGGCCATGGTGGCCGCCGGTCGTGGGGATGCCTATGTGGGCAACCTGGCCGTGCTCTCCCGGGTGATTGATGAGCGCTTCGGCGACAATCTGCACATAGTCGCACCCACCCCGTTTCGGGACGAACTGGTGGTGGCGGTGCGGGAGTCCTATGCCCCCTTGCTGCCGCTGATCAACCGGGTTCTGGTGAGCATGAGCGACAAGGAGAAACAGCAGATCCGCAATACCTGGCTGGCCTTGAACTACAGCGAAGGTATCCCGTGGCAGAAGCTGCTGCGCACCCTGATCCCCCTAGGGGCCGGTGTCCTGCTCTTCATCCTCATCCTCAGCATCGCCTACTGGCGCCTGCACCGGGAGATAAGGCGCCGCCGCGAGGTGGAGGCGGCACTCGCCCATGCCAAGGAGCTGGCGGAGCGGGCCGCCAGCAAGAAGGCCGAGTTTCTGGCGACCATGAGCCACGAGATCCGCACCCCCATGAACGGCATCCTCGGCATGGCGGAGCAGTTGAGCTTTACCCCGCTGGATCTCGAGCAGCGCCAGATGGTCGCCATCATCAACCAGGGGGCTGAGGGGCTGCTGCAGCTCATCGGCAATGTGCTGGATTACGCCAAACTGGATGCGGGCAAGATGCAGCTGGCGCCCACCTCCTTCCTGCTGCGGGAGCTGGCCGACAATGTGCTCACCATGATCAGCAGCGAGGTGGAGCGCAAGGGGCTGCAGATCTATCTGCGGGTGGATGATGAGGTGGGGGCGCGCTTCAACGGGGATGTACTCAGGCTCAAGCAAGTCTTGTTCAATCTGGTGAGCAATGCGGTCAAGTTCACCGAGCGTGGTTTTATCGAGCTGTCGATAAGCCAGGAGTGGCAGAGTGCCGGTGAACAGCGGCTGCTGTTCGGGGTGCAGGACACCGGCATCGGCATGAGTGCCGAGGTGCAGGCCCGCATCTTCAATGCGTTTGAACAGGCCGACGGTGCCACTACCCGCAATCATGGCGGCACCGGGCTTGGGCTCAGCATCAGCCACACCCTGGCGGAGTTGATGGAAGGGACGCTCAGGCTGGAGAGTGCCCCCGGGGTGGGGACCTTTATCGGCCTCTCCGTCACCCTGGGGCTCGAGCGGCAGAAGGAGTGTGATCCTCTCCTGGCCGGATTGCGGGCCTTCCTGGCCGTGGATGATGAGAGGTTGCGTCATACCCTGCGCCAGCACCTGTTGTCACTGGGGGTGCAGACATGGAATGAGCCGGGAGGGGCCGATCTCATCTTCGGCGAGGCGCGGGATCTGCCGGACAACGGCATCTGCATCGCCCCCCTTGGCAATGTGCTGGGCTATCAGCGGCGAGACGGAGCCTACTGGCTCAACAGCAATCCCCTGACCTGGCAGGCGGTGCGGGAGGTCTGTCATCGTCAACTCGGCCTGGGCGAGGAGGCCCCCTTGCCTGCGGCTTCGCCCCTGACAGAGGCCTCCCTGCCGCTGCCCGCTCGGGTGCTGGTGGTGGAAGACAATCCCCTCAACCAGACCCTGATCCGGCGTCAGCTCAGGCAGCTGGATCTGGGGTGCGATCTGGCTGAGCATGGCGGGCAGGCACTCCTCATGCTGGAGCAGCAGCCATATGAGCTCATCCTGTGCGACTGCCAGATGCCGGTGATGGACGGCTACGACTTTACCCGCAGGGTGCGCGCCACCCGGGACCTGGCCTCCCTTCCCATCATCGCCATGACCGCCAATGTGATGCCGGAGCAGGGGCAGCGTTGTCTGGCCGCCGGGATGAACGATGTGCTGGGCAAGCCGGTGCTGCTGGAGGGTCTGCGCGGCATGCTGATGAAGTGGCACCTGCTGCCGTCCCCCGGTCTGCTTGACCTGGCCGCGTTGCAGCGCCTGTTCGGGACGGGTGAGCCCTTAGCGCAGATGCTGCGCCAGTTTTGCGAGGAGCTGGTGCAATCCCTGGCACAGGTGCAGGAGAACGACAAGGGGTTGGCAGACTGGGTGCATCGCCAGGCGGGCACCATCTCCATGATGATGGTCGAGGATCTGGCGCAGCAGGCCTGGCATCTGGAGGAGAAGATCCGCCAGCAGGGGGCGAGGGCGTGCGAAGCCGAATTGAGGGAATTCAGGGCACTGCTTGGACGTATAGTCGAGGAGCTGAGGGGGCTTCTCCCTCGTGCCTGAGGCGGCCTCAGCGGGCCGCCATGGCCTGCTGGGTGTGCTGGCTCGGAACCGCGTGCATGGCCTGGGCCAGCCACTCCCAGTCGAGTTTGGGGGAGCCTGCCTTGAAGCGTTGGTAGGCCTGACCCTGTGCAACGGTCAGGAACAGGGTGCTCGGCAGGCCGAGGCGGTTGAGATAGCGCACCATGACATCACCCTGATAATGGCGCAGCCGTTGTTGCAGCTCGGGCAGCGTCAACCCTTGCTCCCGGCCCCTTTCATCCCAGATTTCAAACATGTGAGGGCGTTCCTTGCGATTCGAGGCATTCACTGTTTCGAAAAAGCGGGGGCAGGGCAATTGTCAGATCTGACAGTGTCAAATGACCACTGGCCATAAATGCGAAAACCCGGCGCCAGGCCGGGTTTTCTGAAGGATGGTGGAGGGAGAAGGATTCGAACCTTCGAAGGCAGAGCCGTCAGATTTACAGTCTGATCCCTTTGGCCGCTCGGGAACCCCTCCACAGGGGTACTACTTTTTACAGGCCTTTCACGCAATGCAGGAAGATGGTGGAGGGAGAAGGATTCGAACCTTCGAAGG
Organism: Aeromonas ichthyocola; assembly: GCF_046087985.1. Taxonomy (NCBI): domain Bacteria; kingdom Pseudomonadati; phylum Pseudomonadota; class Gammaproteobacteria; order Aeromonadales; family Aeromonadaceae; genus Aeromonas; species Aeromonas ichthyocola. The sequence continues at coordinate 703,358 of NZ_JBJSWH010000002.1, read as the reverse complement.
CAGAGCCGTCAGATTTACAGTCTGATCCCTTTGGCCGCTCGGGAACCCCTCCACGGGGTATTTTCCTGATTGTTCGCACTTGAATGGTGGAGGGAGAAGGATTCGAACCTTCGAAGGCAGAGCCGTCAGATTTACAGTCTGATCCCTTTGGCCGCTCGGGAACCCCTCCCCAAGTGCGAGGCCGCATACTACCAGATCCGGCAAGGTTGTGAACCCCTTGGCCGCATTCTGACGACAAAAAAGTGTCAACTGGTTATTTTTTGATATGTTTCGCTCAAAATTCACGCTTTTCAATGACTTTTATGTCGATGTCCTGGAGGGCCGGCAGGGGGGGCATGGACAGAGGAGCCACGATGGGCTCCTCTTTTTTATGCGGGAAAGGGTGGTCGTGGCGAGGTTCAGGCTTCTGAAGTGCGCGCCTGCTGGCAGCCCTGAACCGCGTGGGCGATGAGCTCGAGGGCGTTCTGCTCGCAGGGGGGCAACTCCTCGTCGCATTGGCCGAGCGGGGTGACGCGAGGGCCCCATTTGATGAGGGCGGCGCCCCAGGTAAGACCGGCCCCGAAGGCGGCGGTCAGCAGATAGCTGCCCGGCCTGACCCGGCCCTGCTCCAGTGCCTCGCACAGGGCGATGGGCACAGTCGCAGCCGAGGTGTTGCCGTACTGCTCTATGTTGACCATCACCTTCTCCATGGGGGCGTTCATCCGCTTGGCCAGGGTCTCTATGATGCGCACGTTGGCCTGGTGGGGGACTATGAGGTCGACTTGCTCGGGGGCTATGCCGGCCTGGGTCAGCACGGCACCTGTGGCCTCGCCCATGCCGCGCACGGCGCGCTTGAAGATCTCCTGCCCCTCGAAGTTGAAGGTGAACAGACCGTCGATGTCGGCGAAACGCACCCGATCCGTCCCGAAGTTCGGCACGTGCAGTATCTCCCGTGCCTCGCTGTCACAGCCGAGCTTGCTGGCAATCAGGCCGCTCTTCTGCTCGCTCGCCTCTATCACCACGGCGCCCGCGCCGTCGCCAAACAGCACTGCGGTGTCGCGTTTGGCCCAGTCCAGCAGCTGGATGAGACGCTCGGCACCTATCACCAGCACCTTCTGCATCATGCCGGTCTGCACCAGGGAGGTGGCGACCGAGAGCGCATAGACGAAGCCGGTACAGGCGGCATTGAGGTCGAACACCGCCGCCTTGTGGGCGCCCAGAGCCTGCTGCACGGCAGAGGCTCCATTGGGAACTAGCGTGCCCGGGGTGGCGGTGGCCAGTATGATGCCATCGAGTTCACCGGCCTCCAGACCGGCGCAGGCCAGGGCGCGGCGGGCGGCCAGGGTGGCGAGCGCCTGGGTGCTGACGTGGGAGACCCGACGGGCCTTGATGCCGGTACGCGGATAGATCCACTCATCCGAGGTATCCATGATGGTGCTGAGGTCATCGTTGGTCAGCACTGCGGGGGGCAGGCATTTGCCCCAGCCGGTGATATTGGCGTATTTCATCTTGTTATCGCTTCTTGTTGTAGATCGCCCGCGGGCGGAAAAGTGCGCAATTATGTCGTACAGGCTTTCCAGTGTCATCCCGCGGGGATGGTTATGTGGGCAGGGCTCACGCCATCTGGCGCAAAGGGCGCAACGTGCTGAACATGGCAGGAAATTTTGCTTAAAACGCGGGCTTAGGCTGCCCTAAGATAGGCGTTTCGCCACCGATGAGGGTATCCCTTGCACAAAGCGAATCTCAACCTCTTGCCCACCCTCAAGGTGTTGCTGGAGACCCGCAACATCAGCCGGGCGGCGGAGCTGCTGCACCTGAGCCAGCCCTCCATCAGCAAGCAGCTCGGCCAGCTTCGCAGCGAGTTTGGTGACGAGCTGCTGGTGCGGGAGGGGCAGCGCTGGCTGCTGACGCCGCGGGCCGAGAGCCTGGCGGCGGCGCTTGCCGACTCGCTCGGTGCCCTGGAGCGGCTCTATGCGGCGCCCGAGTTTGCGCCAGAGCGCTGCGAGCGGGTGTTCCGGCTCGCCTCCTCCGACTACGTGGCCCAGCACATCTTGCCCGACATCTGTGCGGCCCTGGCCAGAGCCGCCCCCCTGGCGGCGCTGGAGTACAGCCTGTGGGACAAGCGCCAGCTGCCGCAGCTGTGGCAGTCCGAGCTGGATCTGGTCTCCACCATCACGGAGCTGGTGCCGGATCAGATCCGGGGGCTGCACCAGGGGGAGATCGGCTGGTGATGCTGATGGGGCGCCACCACCCGCTGGCGGGCAAGGCGCTGAGTCTCGATGACTATCTCGCCTGGCCTCACCTGCAGGTGAGCGGCGGTGGTGACAAGGACAGCCCGGTGGAGCAGGTACTGGCGCCGCAGGGGCTGAGTCGGCGCTGGTTTGCCCGGGTCCCTTCTTTCAGGCGGCGGTGGAGGTGTTGCTGCGCACCGATTGCCTGATGACCACCCCAGCTCATATCGCCTGGCAGCTCTCCTGCGGCCATGAGCTCACCTTTGTCGATCTGCCGTTTGCTACCCGCGACCAGCAGTATCATCTGCTGTGGCATCAGCGCCACCATCAGGATCCGGCCCACCGCTGGTTTCGCGAGCTGGCCTACCCCTTCCTGCGGGATCACCTGCAACGCACCGTTGGCGAGAGTCCGCAAGCAGCTGTTGAACGGTTAGCCGCAGTCAGTTGTGTTGCCTATAGCCATTGGCTATGGAATCTATTCATAACTTTCACTACTGGCATAATGGCTCAGCCCGTACCCTGAGCGCAGGTCATCATATTCCGCACAAAAGAGGAAAAGCATGGAACTGACGAGTTGGCTGGCACTGGCCGCAATCTGCGTGATGGGCGCCATCAGCCCGGGGCCGAGTCTGGCGCTGATCATCCGCAACACGGTGCAGGGCGGGCAGGGGCACGGCGTCGCCACCGCACTTGGCCACGGCCTCGGGGTTGGTATCTATGCGCTGGTCACGGCGCTGGGCCTGGCCATCCTGATCACCCAGACCCCGCTGCTGTTTGATCTGATCCGCTACGGCGGCGCCGCATTTCTTGCCTGGCTCGGGGTGAAAGCCCTGCTGGCCAAACCAGCCAGTGGCGAAGCGAGTGAAGAGGTGCACCAGCTGCGTGGTCGGCAAGGGGCCTTCGAAGGCTTCATGGTCGCCTTCCTGAACCCCCAGCTCGCCATCTTCTTCATCGCCCTGTTCAGCCAGTTCGTGCACGCCGATACCGGCTGGCGCGAGGGGAGCATCATGATGCTGACCGCTGGGGGCATAGACGCGCTCTGGTACGTGCTGGTGGCCCTGGTGCTCTCCCGGGGGCCTGTGCTGACCTGGCTCAAGGCCAAGTCCTTCGTGATCGACAAGATAAGCGGCCTGGTGTTGCTGGGATTGGCGCTCAAGGTGGTGATCTGAGCTCTCCCGCGGTCTGTCCATGGCTCGCCTGGCTCAAGGCCAAGTCCTTCGTGATCGACAAGATAAGCGGCCTGGTGCTGCTGGGACTGGCGCTCAAGGTGGTGATCTAGACCAGCGTCTTGCGGTACCTTAAGCGGGATCAAGGCACGCGGGTGGTGAATGGGCTAGAGTGGCGCCCATTTGCTGTCCGCCCTGATCCCGAGACCATGCACCAGAACAAGCACCCGTTAAGCATCACACCCAGACTAACCGCCTCGAGCTGCTGGCTCCGGCCAAGAACCTCGCCTACGGCATCGAAGCCATTAACCATGGCGCCGATGCCGTCTACATGGGCGGCCCCGCCTTCGGTGCCCGCAGTGCGGCAGGCAACTCCCTCGACGATATCGAAGCGCTGGCGCGCCACGCCCACCGCTTCGGCGCCCAGGTGTTCGTCGCCTTCAACACCCTGCTGCATGACCACGAGCTGGAGCAAGCCCGGCGCCTGACCCACCAGATCTACGAGGCCGGGGCCGATGCGCTCATAGTGCAGGACATGGGGCTGCTGGCCCTGGATCTGCCTCCCATAGCGCTCCATGCCAGCACCCAGACCGACAACCGTACGCCGGAAAAGGTGAAGTTCCTGCAGGATGTGGGCTTCTCCCAGGTGGTGCTGGCCCGCGAACTCTCGCTCGAGCAGATCCGTGCCATCAGCGCCCAGACCAATGTGCAGCTGGAGTTCTTTATCCACGGAGCCCTCTGCGTCTCCTACAGCGGCCAGTGCAACATCAGCCACGCCCGCACCGGCCGCAGCGCCAACCGCGGCGAGTGCGCCCAGCTCTGCCGGCTGCCCTGCTCCCTGCAAACCCCAGGGGGGGAGGTGCTGGTGGAGAACAGCCACCTGCTCTCCTTGAAAGACATGGATCAGAGCGCGAACCTGGAGGCGCTGATCGCCGCGGGCATCCGCTCCTTCAAGATTGAGGGGCGCCTCAAGGGGCTGGACTACGTCAAGAACGTCACCGCCTGGTATCGCCAGAAGCTGGACGCCATTCTCGAGCGCCGCCCCGATCTGGTGGCCTCCTCGGCCGGTCGCTGCAGCTACGGTTTCACACCGGATCCCAAAAAGAGCTTCAACCGGGGCAGTACCGACTACTTCCTCCATGGCCGCCAGCCGGGGATCGACTCCACCAGGAGCCCGAAATACGTGGGTGAACCGCTGGGCCGCGTCAGCAGGGTGACCCGCGACGGCATAGAGATCGACGGCAAACCCGTGAGCCTCAACAACGGCGATGGCCTCGGCTTCTTCAAGCCGGGGGGCGAACTGGTGGGGATGCGCCTCAACAAGGTGGAAGGTAAGCAGTTACTGCTGTCGGAGCGCATGCCGGGTCTGAAGGTGGGCACCGAGATCTTCCGCAATCACGATCAGGCATTCAGCAAGTTGCTGGAGAAGCCGAGCGCGGATCGCCGCATCTGGGTCGATATGGTGCTGGCAGAGTGCGATGAGGGCGTGAGCCTCACGCTCACCGACGAGCAGGGCATCAGTGCCGCGGTGACCCTGCCTTGCGACAAGCAGCCTGCTGACAACCCGGAGCGGGCGCTGCAACAGGCGCGGGACCAGCTTGGCAAACTGGCAATACCCTGTTTGTGGCGCGCAAGATTGAGTTGGTATTCACTCACCCGCTATTCATCGCCGCATCACAGCTCAACGGTTTGCGCCGGGACGGTATCGCCGCGCTGGAGGCGGCCCGTCTGGCCAGCTACCAGCGCCCCGAGCGGCGCATCGCCCTGCGGGATATCAGCTATCCCCAGCACCGTCTCTCCTACCTCCGGCAATGTGCTGAACAGCGCGGCCGAGCAGTTCTTCCGCGAACACGGGGTGGAGCGCATTGCTCCGCCTATGAGGCGAACAAGGAGGAGCGGGAAGTGGTGCTGATGATCACCAAGCATTGCATCCGCTATAGCCAGAACCTCTGCCCAAAAGAGGTGCCCGGTCTCAAGGCCGAGCCGCTGGAACTCAAGATGGGTAAAGACTGCCACCTGCGAAATGCAGGTGATGGGCGCCTGCGCTGATTTGACTGCAACCGCTGCGAAATGCATGTGATGGGCAGCCTGAAACGCTGATGGTGGAGTACATCTGGCGGATCACTGGTGCAGCAAGGGCCACGTGCTGCTCTGCCTCGAGGGGGAGCTGCACACCGAGCTGCAGGATGGCCTTCTCATCCGGAAAGGGGCAATTTTTTATCGCAGGTTCTCTGCCTACCCTCCTTTCCTAATTCCCCTTATCTTCCAGGATCTTGCCCATGCTTGAGCTCAGACCCAACTGTGAATGCTGTGACCAGGATCTGCCCGCCGACACGGCGGTCGCCTGCTTCAATCCGGCCCTGAAAGCGGCCCTGGACAAGGGGCGCTAGGGCTGCCAGCCCCCTCTGGGGCCATGTCTGCCAACTAGTGTCCCCTCTGGCCCTTGACCTTCTCCCGGCGGCCATGCTGGCCAGGGGGCCAGGTTTGAGCCGGCTGGGTCGTCCTTTCTCCTGAAGCGGGGCCACGGGGCCCCGCACGGGATCACACTGCTTATTTCTCCATCACCACGTTCCAGGGGCCATCGGCCTGGATAAAGAAGACCGCATCCTCGCTGCCTTCCACCTTGGCCACATGGGGCTGCTTGTCGGTCAGGGCGAAGTAATCGCCGGGGATAGGGTCCGGGCAGCCTGCCCGCGGTGCCTGGCCGATGTGGCGCTTTAGGTGGTGATGCCCTCGAGTTTCAGCAATGCCTGCTTGATGGGCAGGCCCCCCGCATAGCCGGTCAGGCTGCCGCTTTGGCCGATCACCCGATGGCAGGGCACTATGATCGATAGCGGGTTGCGGCCGTTCGCGGCCCCGACGGCGCGGCTCGCACTCGGCTTGCCGATGGCGCGGGCTATGTCGCCGTAGCTGCGGGTCTCGCCATAGGGGATGTCGCACAGCGCCTGCCACACCGCTTGCTGAAACGCCGTGCCCCGCGCCGCGAGCGGCAGGGTGAAGCGCTGCAACCGGCCGGCAAAATAGGCGTCAAATTCGGCGAGGAAGGGGGCCAGCGCAACAGCGTCTTGCTGCCAGCCACTCATATCGGGCAGCGCCCGCAGGCCCGCCACAAAATCCACATGCACCAGACCATGCTCGTTGATAGCAACCAGCAGATCGCCGCAGCGGGTCGGCAGGATATCGTAGCGGATCATGGGGTTATCTCCTGTTGTTGGGTATCTGGCTGTTGTTCGTTGCCAGTGGCACGGAGCAGCAAATCGGGCGCTTCACTCATGGCGTGCCACAGCCAGCTGGCCGCATAGCTGCGCCACGGCTGCCATGCTGCACTTCGCGCCTCCACCTCTTTTACGGGCAGCTTGGTGCCGCCGCCGAGCGCCTTTTGCAGTACGAGATCCGAGGCGGGGAAGGCGTCCGTGTCCAGCCCGCAGCGCAGCCGCCAGTAAGCGACAGTCCAGGGACCTATGCCCGGCAGCGCGAGCAGTTGCTCGTCACTGGCTGTCGTGAGGGTCAGGGCGCCGCTCGCGAGCGCCGCGGCCAGCCCCTGCAGCGTGCGGATGCGACTGCCCGGCATGCCGATGCCGTCGAGATCCAGCTCGCACAACTGGGTCGGCGTGGGCAGCTGTGCCACCCCGAACTGCGCCTGGGTGCGCGCCACCAGGCGCCCCATGATGGTGATGGCGCCCTTGACCGACACCTGCTGGCCGACGATGGCGCGCAGCATCACCTCGTATTCGTCCCAGCCCCCAGGCAGCCGCACCCCGGGCCAGCGCCCCTGTATCCGCGCCAGCAGCGGATCCTGCCCCAGCAGCTCGCCGATGCGCCCCATGTCCGCGTCCAGATCCCACATGCGGCGCACGCGATACAGTATGTCCGGCAGCGCGCTCGGCGGCAGATCCTGCACCGTCAGCCTGAGCCTGTCCCCTTCGAGGGGCTCGATGCGCACCAGCGCAACCTGATCGCCGACCCTGTAGCGGCGCTCATACACTTCGCCATCTACCCGCTCCAGCCCCGGAATGGCCCGTAGCCGGTAGAACGCCAGCATGGCCCGGGCATACGGAGGCGGGCGATATTGCAGGTGCAATTGCAGGCCGTCGCGGCGTCTCATGTGCTCTGGCGCATGTCCTCTTGCTGGCGCAGGGTGCGCGGGGCCAGCCCGTAGGCGTTGCCAGGCGTCGTTGAAGCGGCGAATGCTCGCAAGCCGGCGGCAAACGCGATGTCGGTGATGGGCAGATGTGTCTCCGTCAGCAGCCGCTTCGCGAGCAGCAGGCGGCGCGTCTGCTCCACCTGCTTTGGCGAGGCACCGAGGTGTTGCTCGAACTGGCGCCGCAGTGTGCGCTCAGTGATCCCGGCCTGCGCCGCGAGTTCGGCGAGCGTGCTTTCCCCAGTTCGCCGCGCTCTATGCGCGCCAGCACCTGTGCCAGTTCAACCGGCAGATCGCCACGGGCGGCGGGGGCCAGCTCAGGGCGGCAGCGCAGGCAGGGTCGCAGCCCATGCTGCTCGGCGGCCGCGGCGCTTTGGAAGTATTGCACATTGTGCTCGTGCGGTGGCCGTGCCGGACAGACCGGCCGGCAGTAGATGCCGGTCGAGAGCACGCCGGTAAAGAAGCGGCCATCAAAACGAGCGTCGCGGGCGAGCCGTGCGGCGTGACACTGGCGGCTGAGGGTGCTGATCACCTCATCCGGGTTATGGCTTTGCTCGGCTTTGCTGGAATAGATGGCAAGAGAGTAAGGGTGCTCAGGGGCTGTGGAAACGGACAGGGATTTCACTCTTTCGCACGGCCGGGTTTCACTCTTCGTCACGCTGTTATTCATGTATCGGCTCGACAGAAGGGGGCATAACGGATGTCGATTGGCCTAGCTTTATTTGCTTAGCGAGATTAGTGGCGGCGAAAACTGCTTAAAAATTAATAACAGATCACATAACTATCTTTTACGTTGAGTGTGGCGATTTTGTGTTGTTCAATCGGTCAGTTAATTTTTTATGATTATTAAGTCATCACATCTGCGGCCTTAGGCCGAAATAACAACAACACTTGCCAAGGATGATAAGTGAACGACTGTAAGGCATGGCCCCATTGCCGAGGGTTTAGTCTGATCGAGTTGTTGATCGCCATGACGGTTGTCAGCATTCTCGCGGCCATCGCGTTGCCAGCGTATCAGGGTTATCTGCAACAGGGACGTCGTTACGAAGCGCAGCAGCAATTGCTGGAGCAGGCGCTCGCCCTCGAACGTATCTATACCCAACAGGGCCGTTATCCCGACACGTTTGCCACCCTGGCCAACACGGATTTCTACCAGTTCAGCTACAGCCAGCAAGATGCTGGCGACTACCTGCTCAAAGCCATTCCAACGACGCGACAACAGGATGAATGCGGCACTCTGACCCTCGAGGTTATCGCGCGGCCAATCGCCATGACTGCTGGGGATCATAAGATGAATGTGCGCGGATTTACTCTGATTGAGTTGATGATCACGGTCGGCAAAGTGCGACCGAACTCGCGTCTGCCTACCGTTTTGCCCGCAGTGAAGCGGTCAAGCTGACCCTGCCGGTGGTGCTGCAGGGCACCGATAACGGTGGCTGGGAGGTGATGGCTGACAGCAAGTTGCTGCGTCATGCTGGCGGAGTGGTGATCAAGCCGTTTGACCCCATCCAGATCGCGCCAACCGGCAGCAGCAGCCACGCCGAGATCATTCTGGCCAATCGCCTCGGTGAGCAGCGGGTGCTCTGCGTGGCCCCGAGCGGCCAGCTGCTGCAAGGGAGCTGCTACGCCGCACTTGACCGCCAGCAGGGCTTCAATCTGGTGGAGATCATGGTTTCCATGGTGTTGGCGGTGATGGTGTTTCTCGGTCTCGCCAAGGGGCAGGTGGTCTCGTTGCAGCAGGCGCATTACAGCTTGCAGAGCACGCTGGCCACGATCGAGGCGAGCAACAGCGTGGAGCGAGATCTGGAGCTCGCTGTGTGAAGTGCAGCGCAAGCCCGAGCGGTTCACCCAGGCCGATTTTCTTGCCCGTTTCACCCTGCAGGATGGCCACCGACTGGTGCTGCCGAACCGTTATAGCGACAACTTTGTGGTCGCTATCGAAACGCAGGATTTCCGCCTTTATGCTGAGCGTCCCCTCACCGGCAACGAGGAGTCAAGGATGCTGATGCTGGCGATTTTTGCCGGTTACGCCCCAGAGGTCAACAGAGCAAGGCGCTGGAGCAGGCGAACGAAGTGCTGCGCTTTGCCACTACTCACCTTTACCAACAGCATCAAGCAATCGCCTGACGCTGGCCTTCAAGGTAGAGGGGGCAGTCAGGTAACCAGAAAACCGCCGATGCGTTGCGATGACGGAGATGGCCCGCGCCTGTTGCTGGCCCATCTTCAGGATCTTGAATTCGGCCAGCAGGGTGCGTTCGTCGAGATCCGCATCTTGTGCCGAGCTATCTGGCGCCTGGGAGTAGAGGTGCAGGTGGCCCGCCGCAAGGCGGTCTGGGCGGCAGCGTTGGCCACATCCGGTGCCAACCCCACAGCAGGGGGAGCGGGATTTGCATACTACTGGTGGTGTTGGTGGTGAGCCTGCTGTCGAGTCTGCTGGTGTTTACCAGCATTCAGGAGAACCAGTTGCAGACCCGCCTGAGCGGCAATCCCGCGCAGCTCGTGCCGAGCTGGGGATGAACGAGAGTTATCGCGCCCTGCATCAGGCCCTTGGCGCCGAACCGCGGATAGAGTGGGCTCAACTGGTGCAGAAGGTGCCAAGCAAGGGCGAAGGGGCCATGGCTGGCAGCCGCTTGCTCGAGCTGGATGCCTCCGCCGGGAGCAAGCTTTTGGCCGCTATCTGGAGGGCAATGCCAACCTGTTTGCCCTGCAGATCTCATCTTTCAGGATTCGGTGGTGGCATGCGAAGGGCTAAGCCTCTCCGGTAGCGGTTTTATCGACAGCTACGATTCGCGCAAGGGGGCGTACAATATGGCGGCACCAACATTAACCAGAATGCCAAGGTGGCGACTGTCAGCGACAAGGCCAATGTGGTGCTCGACGGGCAATTCGCCATCTGGGGCGATGTGCGGGCGACCGGCTCGGTGACCTTGAACGGCTCTTCCCCATCTCCAGGTAATGTGAATGCCGGGAGTGACCATTATCTCCCTCTTATCAGTGAAACGGGCGGTAGTTTGACCCTGAAAGGGGGGCATATTGCCGGTCAGCTGGCAATCAATGGCAATGTTTCTATGGGTCATGGCACAAGCATTGCTGGCGGCAAACTCAGCATGGTGGGGCTTCCTTGATCAAGCCAGAAGTATCTCTTTACCGTGGCCGGGCAGGTGTGTGACCCGCTCAATGTGGCCGCGCTGCCCAAATGCGCCACACTGCCCATCAATGGCTCGCTGAGGCCACCCAGCAGATGGTGCTGACCACGGATCCTGCCACTGGCTCGGTCACCAGCAGCAACCAGCACAAGCCCGGGCTGCCGCTACCCGGCAAGGGGGAGCTGTTTGTTTATCAGCTCGACAGCCTCAATATGGGGGCCGATGCCAGTCTCACCATCAAGGGGGATGTGGTGCTGCTGATGGACAAGGATTTCACCATGACTGGCAGCAACAAGTTGACGGTGAGCGAGGGGAGCAGTCTGACCCTGATCGTCAGCGGCAAGGTTGATCTCGGGGCCGGTGCCGAGTGACGGCAGCCAGACGAGGGCTGACCGCTGGCGGTACGCCCGCTATCTCCATCTATTCCGCGTATAGCGGCAAGGATGCGGATCAAGCTGTCGGGCAATACCCCGCTCTATGCCGCCCTCTATGCCCCGCTGACCGAGATGAAGATCAGCGGAAGTGGTGATTGTACCGGGGCAGTGCGGGCAAAACACTGACCGAGAGTGGCGCGGGCGGTGTGCACTATGACGAGGCGCTGGGCATGGCAGATTTGGGCGAAGATCGGGGCCGCCTCCGACACTGGCACTGCGGCAGTGGCACTTTGTGCAGGAGGCTGGCGAGCCGCTAAAAAGGATCGAACGGGGCACGCAACTGTGTGGAGATTGACCCAGGAGTTGGGAGTGCTCCATGCCAGCCCCGCTCGCGCCGGTGCCCTGATCTACTGCCAAGGATCCGGGCCTGCTGACCCACTTTTACCGTACGCTGCTGCAGATGGTGGTCTGCAGTCAGGATGAGCAGTTGGTGGTGCTGGAAAACAGCGATATCCAGCTGCTGATCCCCGCCATTCCTGCGCCCTATGCCGGGCAAGTATCAAGCGGCCGCCAGAATTGCGGGAAGAGGGGGCCATCAAGCTCTTCTTCACCGTATCCAGCCTCGCCTGGGCGTCTTTTTACCCGTATTACACGGATCACTTCAGATGCGCAACGCCTTCGACCCGGAGGGCAATATCCTGCAACTGCGCGAGTTGCAGCCAGTGCGGGTTGAGCGCCTTCACGCGGTGGCCAGTGCGGGTTGAGCACTCGGTGGCAGGCGCACCAGCTCGTCGGTGCTGTGCAGGCTCCCCTGTGACCAGATGTTGCGTCCGAGCCAGCCGAAGATCTCCGGCAGGCGGCCCGCCGCGATCACCTCACCCATGCTGCCCAGCTCTTTCTCGAGGGCAAAGCGCAGCTGGGCGGCATACATGGCGCCCAGGGTGTAGCTCGGGAAGTAGCCGAACGAGCCGTCGGTCCAGTGAATATCCTGCATGCAGCCATTGCGGTAGTTGCCCTTGGTGGAGAGCCCCAGCCACTGCTGCATCTTGGCATCCCACAGCTCGGGGATGTCGGCCACCTCGATGCGCCCCTTCCACCAGATCGCGCTCCAGCTCGTAGCGCAGGATGACGTGGGCCGGATAGGTCACCTCGTCCGCATCGACCCGGATAAAGCCGGGCTCGACCCGGCTGTAGAGCTTGGCCAGATTGTCCGGCGCAAACGCAGCCTGCTCGCCGAAGTGGTGACGAATGCGTGGTGCCAGCAGCGCGAGGAAGGCCGGATGATGGCCCAGCTGCATCTCGCAAAACAGGCTCTGGCTCTCGTGGATCGCCATGGAGCGCGCTTCGGCCACCGGCTGACCCAGCAGATGGCGCGGCAGCCCTGCTCGTAACGGGCGTGACCGGTCTCGTGCACTATGCCCATCAGGCTGGAGACGAATTCGTCCTCGTTGTAGCGCGTGGTGATGCGCACGTCCGTCGGCACGCCGCCGCAGAACGGGTGGCTGCTCACATCGAGCCGGCCGTGGGCAAAATCAAAGCCGAGCAGCCCCATCACCTCCTGACCGAGCGCCTGCTGGGTCGCGATCGGGAAAGGGCCCTGCGGCAGCAGCATGGCATCGCCCTTCTGCTGTTCACTCACGGTCTGGATAAGAGCCGGCAGCCAGCTGGCGAGATCGCCGAAGATCTGATCGAGCCGTGCGCTGGTCATGCCCGGCTCATAGAGGGCCAGCATGGCGTCGTAGGGGCGCACGCCAAGCGCATCGGCCCGCAGTTGCGCCACCTCCCGCGACAGGTGCACCACCTCCTCGAGGTTCGGGGCAAAGCCCGCCCAGTCGTTCTCCTTGCGCTGGCGGCGCCAGGCGTGCTCGCACTTGCTGCCGGCCAAGGAGAGCGCCTCCACCAGCTCGCCTGGCAGCAGGCTCGCATCCTGCCAGTGGCGTTTGATCTCCGCGAGGTTGGCGCGCTGGGTCGCGTCCAGCGGTTCGCTCTCGGCCTTGGCAATCCAGTCGCCCAGCTCGGGGGCGGTGCGCTTGCCGTGGATCAGCACGCCGAGCTCCGCCATCGCCTCGGCGCGGGCCTCGTTGCCCCCCTCCGGCATCATGGCTGCCTGATCCCAGCCGCAGATGGCGGACAGGTGGGAGAGGCGGTGCAGTTGTTGCTGATGTTGTTCGAGTTTCTGGTATGACATGGGATTGTCCTTGTTATCGTCCCTGATGGTATGCACCCCGTACCTGGCATGATCGGGGCAGCCCGATGCTAGCACCCTGCCGCGGGCGAGGGCCACCTTCATGCAGGCGGGCCAAAGGCGGTCAGCCGAGGCGCTTCTGGTGACGTTCGCGGTTCTCGGTCTTCTTGCGCTCGCTCTTTCGCAGCAGCACATAGAGGGCGCCGCTGCCGCCGTGGCGACGCTCGGCGCTGTGGATGGCCATCACCGCGGGCAGTTGCGGCAGCCAGGCGCTGACATGGCTCTTGAGCAGGGCGCGCGGGGTGCTGCGCTCCCCCTTGCCGTGCAGGATCAGCAGGCAGCGGATGTCCCGCACTTCGCACTCCCCAATGAACTGCACCAGGGCGGTTCGCGCCTCGTTGAGGGTTTTCTGGTGCAAGTCCAGGCTGGCCTGCAGCTCGTATTTGCCGAGCCGCAGCTTCTTGTAGACCCCCTCCTGCACCCCATCGCGCTTGAAGCCGACGATTTCGTGCGGATCGCGCATCTCGATGGCCTCCATGGTGAGGTGGTCGAGGGCGAGTTGCTCGGCGGTGGCAGCCTGGCGGCGAGCGAGCTGCGCCTCGGTCGGGGCGGATGTTGGCCGCATGGGGATGGATGTTGTCGCTGCGAATGGGCCGCACGTCGGCCACTTCATTCATGAATAGCGAGAGTTCGTCGTTATGAGACACGGCAGGCTCCCCATAAGAAAAAGTGGGGGCCATTATAACGGCCGCAACCGGCACAGAAAACGGGGAAAGGGGGAGGGGATAAGGGGCGCCCAGCATGGACGCTGGTGCAGCCTGGCCCGGGAAGCACAGTCGCGAACCATAAAACAGCACAGGCGGTCAGTGTGAACTGCCGCCTGTGGTCAGAGGATTATTTTCCCTCTTTGGGCGTTGCTGTGAATGAGGCGGTTGCGAGTGCATCACCTTGTAGATGAAATAGGCCGCGTAAGAGCTGATGAGCAAGAAGGTGCCGATAATCACCAGCATCGACATCAATCCCACGCTGTTGCCAAACATCAGGTCCAGCCAAAAGTCCATTTTATTGCTCCTGTCACCCGGTTGATGACAGGCATGATAAATACCTCTTTGCCCCGTCCGGGATGATCCCGATCAACTCCCTTGCAGGTTGTTTAATAACCAGCGCGATCTGTGATCGTTCTCACTGGACTCCTTGCTACCGAGCCTGCACAGGGCCCGGTGTGGTGAGCGGGGTAATGCGCCACCCTTGTTGCTCCAGCAGGGCGAGCAGCCCCTGCTCGCCGTAAAGGTGCAGGGCCCCTACCACGATAAAGCTCTCGTTTGGCAGGCCGGGCCACTTCTTGACCCAGTTGCGGTTGCGTTCCGCCAGCAGGGTCTGCTCCAGCCAGGCTTGCAGCTTGGGCGGCGCCATCTCCTCTTTGAGCAGATTGATCAGGGTGGCCTGATCCCCGTTCTGCCAGGCCGCCATGACCTCGGCGAACCCCTTCTCGAGCTCAGGCAGCTCATCCAGGGTGCTCTCCAGCATCAGGGTCTGGTTGTCACCGACGCTCGCCAGATAGCCGAGCTGCTCCAGCAGGGTCTCCAGCCCGACTATGGGTTTGCCGCCGTCGTTTGCCCGCTTGGCGAAGTGCTGATCCACCCCGAATTCACCGCGATAGCCGGTGCGCTCCAGCGCCGCCTGGGTCAGGGTGATGGCGGCAAACCAGGGGCGCAGCGGTGCCAGCATGGCCTCGGTCAGGCCGTTCTGGCCGGCGGCGATCAGGGTGCGCCGGTAGAGATCCATGGGCAGGTGATCCTTGAGGGTCTTGCCATCCACCAGCCGGGTGATGGCCCCCATTTCCTGCCACTGCGCCTGGCTGATGTGGGTCATGTCGACCTCCATCACCAGGGCGCGGCTCTGCTGCCAGGCGCGCTCGACGGGATCCGGCAGGGGATAGAGGGAGGGCTTGCCCGCATGGATGGACCCCAGCAACCAGTGCTGCTCGTTGCCCTTGCTGATGCGATAGAAGGCCGGATCGGCAAAGGCGTTCAGCGGCAGCAGCAGCCAAAGCAGTAAGGGAAGCAGCGTGCGATGGAATCTCATGAGGCACCTTATGTGAGCGGGATGAGTGCTCTATGATAAGTCCTCATTTGTCACAGCCAAGAGGTTTCCCATGCCCCACCTTCGCTTTCGGGCAGTTTCTGTCGACACCCTGCAGCAGATAAGCACGCCCCTGCTGGCGGATCTCTGCGCCCTGACTGGCGGCAAGCCGGAGTTCGTCACCCTGGAGCGTGTCGACAGCATCCTGGATGAGCAACGGCGAGCGAGAGGCGGTTTCCGTTTGTCGAGCTGCACTGGTTCGAGCGGCCGCAGGAGATGCAGGACGCTGCCGCGCGCCTTATCACGCGCCATTTGAAACGGGTGCTGGGGAGCAGACCTATGTGGTGGTGCAGGTGATGCCCATCTGGTCAAGAGCGCCTACTACAGCAACGGCCAGCACTACTGAGCGAGGGACAAACAGGTTGGCGGTGCGGGTGATGACCAAGGGCCAGCTAACGCCACCTGGGCGACCGGGTACTTGGTCGCCAATCACGGGATCAGGCCGACTTGGCCAGGATCCGGTTAAGCCAGCGAGTGGGCAACAGGCGGCGCAGCAGGCAAACAGCCGGGTGGGCAGGGTGACAGGGTAGCGGTGCTTGGGACGCTTGCTCTGCAGCGCGTGCAGCAGCGGCGGTATGCAGGCCTCGCTCGGCAGGGTGAAGCCGCTGGTGGAGCCCTCTTTCTCCAGCCGGGTCAGGGTCTGGCGATAGGCGCCCTGATGGCGGCTCTGGGCTGGATCTATATGGCGCACGAAGGCGTCACGGGCATTGGCGCGAAACCGGGTGTCGATGGGGCCTGGCTCTATCAGGCTGATGTGCACGCCGCTGCCCTCGAGCTCGAGGCGCAGGGTGTCGGTGTAGCCTTCCAGCGCGAACTTGCTGGCGTTGTAGGCGCCGCGATACTTCATGGCCACCAGGCCAAGCACTGAGCTGTTCTGCACTATCCGCCCCTCGCCCACGGCCAGCATGGCCGGCAGCACCTGACGAATGAGATGGTGCCAGCCAAACAGATTGGTGTTGAACTGCGCCTCGAGCGCCTCCGTCGGCAAGTCTTCCAGCGCGCCGGGTTGGCCATAAGCGCCATTGTTGAACAGGCCATAGAGGCGGCCGCCGGCCAGATGCCTGCCGCCTGGCCGCCCAGCTCGATGCTGGCGGTGTCCGCCAGATCCAGCTGCACCGCCAAGAGGCCCTGCTGTTGCAACTGGGCGACATCCTCGGTCTTGCGGGCGGAGGCGATCACGGTGAAACCGTGGGCACCGAGCGCCTTGGCGGCGGCGAGGCCGATGCCGCTGGAGCAGCCGGTGATAAGCACGAAGGGGACATGGTCGCATCCTTGTGGTGACAGCGGCAGGCAGCAGCGCCTGCGGTTTTGCATGTTAACCCGCTGACCAAAAAGAAAACCGGGCCAATCGGCCCGGTTTTCGATCAGAACAGATGCCTGATTACATGATGGTGAACGGCATGATGATGTGGAACTTGACGTCATGCTCGGAGCTGAACATGTTCGGGTAGTACCAGCTGCCCTTGTCGTCCTGCTCGTTGTTGTAATCGGTGTAGTGCAGCTTGAACAGAGTGCCCTTCAGCTTGCCATCCTGCACCGTGTACATGACGTCGAAGTTGACGGCCCACTCGGTATCTTCACCGTTGGTGGCCTTGGTGCCGTCGCCATTTTGGATATCCCAACCGTAAGCACCGGAGACACCGACGGACCAGCCAGGAGCACCGACCAGATCATCCAGGGTACGAGTGGTACCGAAGAAGACGGCCTTCTCTTCGTTGTGGTTCCAGTCTGAGCGGGAATCCCACCAGATCTCGTTCGCACCCTGGGAGTTGCCGTAGCCACGGGTCAGACGGGGCAGGTAGTTGCCCAGATCCCCTTCGGCTTTGGTGTACATACCTTCCAGGCGGAAGGAGTAGGGACCGGCTGCCCAGCTTGCGGTCAGGGCTTGTTGCCATGCCAGACCGTCATAGTCTTCGTTCTCGGTGTCGGAACCGTAGAACTGGTAGCTGGTGTTCAGGCCACCCAGCACGTCAAACTTGTGAGCCAGTTTGAAGTGGTAGCTGTCCATGTAGCCTTCGGCCTGACCGAAGCCACCTGTGATGGCGGTGCCGTCCTCGAAGGTGTAACGGGCGGCCAGACCGTGGATGTAGTCGATCTTGTTCGCATCGGTGAAGGGATCGCTGGCATAGGGGCTGCTCTTGGAGAAGCCGGCGGTGTTCTTGAACCAGGGCGCCTTGTACTCATCGGCGATGGCGTAGGTCAGGTAGAGGCCACCGAAGTTGCCCTCGATCTGGCCACCACGGTAGGTACCGGGTTGATAGGACCAGTTGACGCCTATGATGCCGGGTACATACAGCTGGGTGTAACCACCCTTGGCGGTGACAGAGTCACCGAACTTGAGCTTCAGGGCGGCGGTGGAGAGGCTGAAGCCATTCTCGGGAACACCGTCACCACCTGAACCCCACTGGTCGCCCCAGAAGGAGAATTCGTTCTCTTCGTTGACGCCATTGCTCTCGTCAACGGCCAGGTCATAGGCGCCAAAGCCGCCGACATCCAGCCCGACCATGCCCCAGGCATAACCGGAGTTGTAGTTCAGGGCTGCCTGGGTGGTGGCATGGCTCAGGTTGGAGTGGTATTTGCCATCCTGACCCGGACCGGCCTGGACGCGATCACGCTCACGCTGGAAGTAGAACAGGCCGCCTGTCAGCTTGCCTTCGTCGATGAAGGCTTCATAGGACTTGCCATATTCCGGGCTCATCATGTCTTGAGCCGCGGATGCCATGCCGGGGGCGAGCAGCGCCGCAACCACGGCGGCACTCAAAGAGGCGCGCTTGAAGATCACTTTTTCCATTTGTTATTGCTCCTGATTTTATGGACTTAGCTTTTTTTTCCGGCAGTCAGGCAGAGGCCCGCCGCTCGGTATTGGCATTGCAATCAACACCCCGCAGGGCAAAAAGAAACTGTTCTGTGTTGTGCCCGTCTGCCCGGACGCCTTGGCGCATCACTGAAGGGCAATCTGCATCTTTACAGTCATTATTTTTTAGGTCTCGATCCTTGGCGATCTGACACCACCAAGAGTACGTTCGCGGTGCGAAATATCAACCGGAAGTTCCCGCCAAGTTTCAAAAATATGACCGAGTGCAAAGAATCATGATTCTTGGTGTGGGCACTCTCAGCCCGCTCATGTCGGTAATGAGAGCGTTTTCAGGTGGTTTTTTCCGTTTAGCTGGGGGGATCTTGGCGCGGAAGCAGAACTTTCTTTGTTAACCCGACGGCAACATATAATTTTGTGTCACAAAAAAAGATATCCGCCCTGCCGGGGCGGCGCCCTCTGACCGGGCGGCGTCGAGCCGACTCCCTGGCAGGGGGTCACCACATCCGGCAGGGCAGCGCGGGGGCGGACTTGAATGAGGAGATATGAAGGGGTTGGCCCGGCGTGCACAGGGCGCCGGGCCTGATGAGGGGCGGGTGACTCAGGCCTGGCTCAGGATCCGGGGGATCTGCTGGGCCTGGTGGTGGATGTGCTCCGACACTTGCACCGAGAGGCGGCTGCCCTGGCGGGCGTGCTGGCTGATGCGGCCGATGAGGGCGGCGAAGCTGGCCAGCCTGTGCTCCTGGCTCCTGGCGTTGTCGGCCCCCTGCAGGGCGATGACGGCTGTGCTGCGCGCCATCTCCCGCACCGTCTGGGTGGTCTGGCGCAACTGCTCGGCCTGCTGGCGCTGCCCGGCGGCTTCTGTCGTGATGCGGGTCAGCACAGTGGCGAGCTGATCCCCCGCCTGGGTGAGGCTGGCCAGGATCTCGGTGATCTGGCCGAGGGAGCGCTGGGTGTCGGCGGAGAGGTGGCGCACCTCGTCGGCCACGACCGCGAAGCCGCGTCCCTGCTCACCGGCGCGAGCCGCCTCGATGGCGGCGTTGAGCGCCAGCAGGTTGGTCTGCTGGGAGATGTGGCCGATGACATCGACGATGGCGGTCACATCCTCCACCGAGCGGGTCAGCTGGGCCAGGGCGCCGCTGCTCTCGTCGATGGCGAGGCCGGTCTGGGCGGTGGCCGCCAGCATGCCCCCCACCAGCAGCTCGCTCTGGCTCATGGAGTGTTCGTTGTGCTGGGCGTGCTCCGCTATCTCGGCGGCGACCTGGTGCACCTCGCTGGCGAGCTGATTGAGCTCCTGCATCATGGTGTCGCTCTCATCCACCGCCTGCTCTGTGGTGCGGGTGCTGTGATGGATCTCCTGCACCTGCTCCACCATCTCCTGCAGGCTGGAGGAGACGCTGGAGAGCTGCCCCGCCTTCTGCTGCTGATCCTGCTGCAGGCGCTGGATCAGGCGGTTGTAGCTCGCGACTATGTCGGCCAGCTCGTTGCGCTCGCGCCCCGTTGCCAGCAACTGCGCCTGACCTGTGGCATCGAGCTGCAGGAAGGCGGCCCGCAGTCGCAGCAGCGGCCTGACCAGCCAGCGGCGCTGCACCAGGGCAAACAGCAGGGCGACCACCACCAGGCAGAGCGCCAGGGAGCCGAGTATGGTGGCGAGCTCCCGGTTCATGGTCTGGCGAGCGGCGGCGAGCCGCTCCCCCAGCTGCTCACTGGCCTGCAGCAGTTGCGTGATGTCCTGCTGCACCATCTGGCGCGCCAGCTGCTGCTGTTGCAGCGCCTTGCGGCTGCTCTCCAGCTCCTGGGGATAGCGTTTGAGCAGTGAGACCAACTCGGCTTTGGGTTGTTCCCCCAGCTCCTTGCGCACCGGCTCTCCCAGGGTGAACTCATCGGCGGCGGCCTCCTCGAAGAGATTCAGGCTCGGCAGGGCCGCCAGCGCGTCCGCCTGTTTTTGCAGGGCGGCGAGCTCGAACTGCAATCCTTCGAGGCGCTTGGCGCTGGCCTGCTCCATGTAGTTCTGACGCTGGTGGGCGAGGGCGGGCAGGGTCGCCAGTATGTCGGCTGCCCCCTGGCGATAGGCTTCGGCGCTGGCCGGATCCTGATCTGCCCCCTGCTGGCCGTAACGCAGCAGCGCCCGGGCCTGGGTGGTCAGCTCGTTCTCGGCGTTTTGCAGCAGCCACTGGCTGTTGCCGGAGAGCTTGCCCGCCGCCAGGTAGTCCCCCTCGATGCGCGCTCCCATCTGCTCGAGCCGGGCGTGCAGCGGACCGGCTTGCTGCCCGTCCAGCTGCGCCAGCAGCGCGAGCGCCTGCTGACGCACACCCTGGGCCTCGGCCAGGCGCAGGGGATCGCCGCTGCCAAGGTAGTCGCGAAGGGCCCCCTGCAGGGGGCCGCTCAGTTGTTGTTGCAGGCGCTCCTGCTGGCGCTGGGCCTGTTCGGCTCGATTGAACTGCTGCCAGCCGTGAAACAGGGCGGCGGCCTGAACGCCGGCCACCAGCAGCAGTACCAGGGAGGAGAGGGAGGCATAATGGGCAATTTTCACATCTGAGTCCTGCTTGAAGCACGCAATGGGCGTGAGCTTAAGCAGGGGAGATGGCGTTTTTATGACAGCGGTTGCGCCGCTTTGCGGCTCCCGGGCGTCTTCACCAGCAAACCGAGCAGGGCACCGCCCATGATGAGTGCTCCCGCCAGCAGGTGGCGCGGGGTGAGCTGCTCACCGTTGAGCCAGACCAGCAGCAGGGTGCTCAGCAAGGGGGTGAGGTAGGCCAGGGCCCCGATGCGGCGCGGATCCCCGTCCCGCAGCGCCAGATACCAGGTGACGAAGGCGGCCCCCATGGGACCGAGGGCCAGCCCGGCGATGAGCAGCCAGTCCCCCTGGGGGATATGGGCGAGGGGCAGCGGCCCCTCCAGCCCCCAGGCGAGCAGCAGGGCCAGGAGCCCCGCGGGCAGGCAGGCGGCCGCGGTGACCACGGCGGGGGCGGGGGGCAGGCGGCGGGAGAGCACTGAATAGGCGCCCCAGACGATGGCGGCGCCGAGCGCCAGCAGGTAGCCCGGCAGATGGGCCTGCTGCAGTTGCAGACTGCCGTCCACCATCACCAGCACAGAGCCGGCAAGGCCCAGGGCCCCGGCCAGCAGATGATGCAGGCGCAAGGGGTGGCCCGGCAGCAGCAATGGGGTGAACAAGATGATGCACAGGGGCCAGAGGTAGTTGATGAGGTTCGCCTCCAGCACGGGGGCGTGGCGAAAGCTCATGAACAGCAGCAGGTGATAGAGCAAGAGGGCGGTGATGGTCACCAGCCAGGTGACGGGCCTTGCCCGCCACTGGCGCCAGAACGGCAGTGTGCCCGCGCCGCAGAAGAAGAGCACCAGCCCTACCAGCACCAGGGGCGAGACGCTGGTGATTCTGGAGGTGAGGGCCGCGAGCGAGGCCCACAGCAAGATGGTGAGCAGCGCAAAACCGGTGGACCTGTCCCACCAGGAAGAAGCAGACATCCAACACTCCTTTGCAAGATGAATAAAAAAAGAGGGCCAGTCTAGCAGACTGGCCCTGGTCACACAGCGTTGCCGTGCCGCCGTTATGACTCCCGGCTCGGCACTACGCTGGCCGCCGGGGTCAGGGATTGGCCCCTGACGTACCAGACGATGAGCGCCAGCACCAGCAGCGGCAGGACGGGGTCGAACCAGGTGCCGCCGGAGCCGAACACCAGGTTCAGCAGGGCGACGCCGGTGCCGCCTATGGCCCAGGCTATGGTGGTGGGGATGGACCAGACGATCATCTGCTGCTTGACGTCCGAGATCCCCATCATGCGGTTGACCACCCAGAACAGGCTGTCGTTGAAATAGCCGAAGAACAGCGACCCCATGGTGGCAGCCTGGGCGGCCAGCAACATGTTGACCCCGGGGATCTGCGCCAGTATGGGGGCCGAGATGGAGGCCGCCGTCACCATGGCCACGGTGCCGGAGCCCTGGATGAGGCGCACCAGAGTCGCCACTATGAAGGGGATCAGTATGGGGGAGATGGGCAGCTGGGCTATCTGCTCGGCGAGCTGCTGGCCCGCGCCGCTGTCACGGAGCACGGCACCCAGAGCGCCGCCGGCCCCTGTCACCAGCAGTATGATGCCGGCCGATTGCAGCCCCTCTTCGAGGCGGGCGGCGGTGGCCTGTCTGTCCATGTGCGGCACCAGGGTATAGACCGCCAGCAGCACGCTGATGGCGAGCGCTATGATGGGGGTGCCGATGAAGTTGACGCCCTGCACCAGGGGGTTCTCCATCAGGCCGCCCATCCCCTCCAGGGTGGCGAGGGTGGTGAAGATGGCCTTGACGAAGATCAGCACTATGGGCACCAGGATCGGCAGCAGCGACAGGGTCAGGCTCGGCAGGCTCTTGCCCTCCTTCTCCTTGATGTACTGCTCGTAGGTGGACTGCAGCTCATCCGGGGTCTGGGCGGCCTTGGCGCCGAACTCGGGGTACTTCTTGTCGAGCCACTGGGCGTAGAAGACGATGCCGAGCACGCAGGGGATGGCCAGGGCCATGCCCATCAGCAGCATGGCGCCTATGTCCACGCCAAACAGACCGGCGACGCCGAGCGGTCCCGGGGTCGGCGGCACCGTATGGTGGGTCACCACCAGGCCCCCCGCCAGGGCGACCCCCAGGGTCAGGATGGAGCGCTTGCCGCTTTTTGCCAGCGCCTTGGCCACCGGATAGAGGATGACGAAGGCGGAATCCACGAAGATGGGGATGCTGACGATGTAGCCGGTGATGGCCAGGGCCCACTCTTCACGGCGCTTGCCGAGCCACTTGATGAAGCTGTAGGCAATCTGCTCTGCGGCCCCCGACACCTCCAGCAGGCGGCCCATCATGACCCCGAGGCCGATGACGATGCCGATGCTGCCGAGGGTGGAGCCAAAGCCCTGGGTGATGACGGTGAGGGTCTTGTCTATGGTCATGCCGCCGGTGATGCCGGCGATGCAGGCCGCCGCCAGCATGGCGATCAGGGCGTGCACCCGGGTGCGGACCACCAGGAATACCAGTACGAAGACGGCGATGACAAGGCCGATGATGGGGGTAGGGATGTCGCTCATGATGCCTCCTGCATGTCATGGGTGATGAAACTGTCGATGATGTCGGCAAACGTCCTGTCTGCCACGAAGCCGAGCGCGCTGGCGCGCTGGTTGTCGATGCGCCCCGGCCAGCTCGCGACTATGCGCTCGACGGCCGGGTCGGCGGCAAACTGCACCCTATCCCGGGCCACCTGGCCACCGGCCTTGGCGAGGGTCTCCAGCATCTCGCCGACGGTGACGCTGATGCCGGGCAGGTTGACGCTGCGCCAGTCGCCGGTGGCGGGGAGTC
The DNA here is from genome assembly GCF_046087985.1 of Aeromonas ichthyocola. Classification (NCBI taxonomy): domain Bacteria; kingdom Pseudomonadati; phylum Pseudomonadota; class Gammaproteobacteria; order Aeromonadales; family Aeromonadaceae; genus Aeromonas; species Aeromonas ichthyocola. Next base: position 679,842 of record NZ_JBJSWH010000002.1, on the reverse strand, counting down.
TGGCCGCCAGCAGGAAGTTCGCGACCACTGTGGCGGGGCTCGAGAGCCAGAGGCGCAGATCCGGGCTCACCGGGCAGATGGCGTTCTCACCCTGCAGCGGCTCGCGGATGATGCTGCTGACGAACGACGAGGCGGCGCGGTTCGGTTTGCCCGGCCGCACGCAGATGGTGGGTAGGCGCAGCACCAGACCATCCACATAGCCCTTGCGGCTGTAGTCGTTGACCAAGAGCTCCCCCATGGCCTTCTGGGCGCCATAGGAGGAGGTCGGGGTCAGCGCCGTGCCGTCGTCCACCAGGGCGGGCAGGGAGCCGCCGTAGACCGCCAGCGAGCTGGTGAAGATGAAACGGATGCCGGGTCTGGTGTGGCGGCAGGCCTCCAGCAGGGTGCGGGTGGTGTCCAGGTTGACCTTCCAGCCGAGATCGAAGTCCTGCTCCGCATGGCTGCTGACGATGGCCGCCAGGTGGTAGACCACGGCGGTCCGCTCTGTGATGAGGGACTCGGCGACCCCGGCCTCGGTGAGGTCGGCCTGGAGGCAACGTACCCTGGGGTCCGCCATGGGGGCCTGCGGCTGCTGTATGTCCACCAGCAGCAGCTCGGTGAAGGGTTGTGTGCTCTGCAGCAGGGCCCGGGCCAGTTTCTGGCCCAGGAAGCCACCGCCGCCGGTGATGATGATCTGCATCTCGTTATCCTCAGACTCGTTCATGTGTGTAGGGTGTTGTCGTTGTTATTGTTGTGTGAGCCAGCCCAGCCCTTCCCGGGTGCCGGCTCTGGGGTTGTATTCGCAGCCTATCCAGTCGTGGTAGCCCGCCTGCGCCAGCACCTTGAACAGGTGGGGGTAGGCAAGCTCCCCCTCGTCCGGCTCGTGGCGATCCGGCACCGAGGCTATCTGGACGTGGCCTATGGACTGGCCCAGCTTGCCGATGAGGCGGGTGAGATCCCCGTCCATGATCTGGGCGTGGTAGAGGTCGAGCTGCACCCCCACGTTGGGCCTGTCTATCTCCTGCACCAGGGCCAGGGCGTCGAGCTGGTGGGCCAGGAAGTAGCCGGGCACATCCCTATCGTTGAGAGGCTCGAGCAGCACCCGGATACCGTCCGCTGCCAGGAAGTCGGCGGCGAAGCGGATGTTCTCGATCAGGGTCTGGCGGTGGGCCGAGAGGCTATGAGCGGGGTCGACTATGCCGCTCATGGCGTGCACCTTGGTGCAGCCGAGCGCCAGGGCGTAGTCACGCACGCATGGCAGGTGGGCGCGAAACTCCGCTTCCCGCCCCGGGATGGCGGCCATGCCGCGCTCCCCCGCCCCCCAGTTGCCCGGCGGCATGTTGAACAGGGCCTGGGAGAGGCCGTGCTCGCGCAGCAGGCGGCCCAGCTCGGCGGCCGGCCACTCGTAGGGGAAGAGGAACTCCACCGCGGCGAAGCCTGCCTCGCGGGCGGCGGCGAAGCGCTCCAGGAACGGCAGCTCGGTAAACAGCATGGTGAGATTGGCGGCAAACTTGCTCATGGTTTCATCCTCCTCAATTCATCAATTTCGGGTTCGCTCAGGTAGCGGATGGAGTGGCCATGGAGCATCAGCGCCAGGCGCGCCGTCTCCTCCAGCTCCTCCATGTTGTTGACCGCATCCACCAGATCCTTGCCCGTCACCACGGGGCCGTGGTTGGCCAGCAGGAAGGCGTTGCCTTCGGGGGCGCGGCGCCCCAGCTCCTCGGCGATGCGGGCATCCCCCGGCTTGTAGTAGGGGATGAGCGGCAACTGCCCGACCCGCATCACGTAGTAGGGGGTGAAGGGGCGGATGACGTTGGCCGGATCCAGCCCCTCCAGGCAGGAGAGGGCGGTCAGGTGGGTGCAGTGCAGGTGCACCACGGCCCGGCAGTTTGGATTGTTGTGGTAGATGGCGAGGTGGAAGGCCACCTCCTTGGAGGGGCGATCACCCCCCAGGTGCTCCCCCTGCAGGTTGACGTGAGAGAGCCTGTCGGCGCTCAGACGCCCCAGGCAGGAGCCGGTGGGGGTGGCGATCAGGGTGCCATCCGGCAGCAGGGCAGAGAGGTTACCGGCGCCCCCGGTGGCATAGCCACGCTGGAAGAGGGAGGCCCCCAGCATCACCATGGTGTCGCGCAATGCCTGTTCAGTCATGGAAGTACTCCTGAGCCTTGTCGAAGAAATCCTCATCCCCGAAGTTCCCCGACTTGAGCGCCAGGGAGAGGGGGGCGTCTATGGCCCGCACCCAGGGCACACCGGGGGCGATTTGCGGGCCTATGTGGAACGCCTTGACCCCGAGGGCCTGGGTGATCCGGCTGGAGGTCTCGCCGCCGGCGATGATGAAGCGGTCCACGCCGGCGCCTTGCAGCAGTTGGGCGAGGCGGGCAAAGCAGTGTTCCACCGCGTCGCTGGCCGCCTGCTGGCCGTGGCTCTCCTGAATGCGGGCCAGCTCCCCCGGGCTGGTGGTGGCGTACACCAGCGGCGCCGGGGCCAGGGGCTGTGCCAGTACCCACTGGGCCAGCACGGCCGGGTAGTCGGCATCCTCGAGGCAGCGTGCCACGTCCAGCGCAAGCGCAGGGGCGTGCTGGCGATAGCGGGCCACCTGGCGGTTGGTCATCTCGGAGCAGGAGCCCGACAGCACCACGGCGCGCGAGCCTCTGGGCCAACCCGCCTCGCGGGCACCCTGCAGATCACCGCTCCCAAGCTGGCGGGCCAGACCGATGGCGAGGCCGGAGCCGCCGGTCACCAGGGGCAGGTGGAGGGCGGCGGTGGCGATGTCCAGCAGGTGCTGCTCGGTCAGGGTGTCGACCACGGCGTAGCGCACGCCATCCTCTGCCAACTGCTCAAAGGCTCCTGCAATGGTGGCGGCCCCCTTGTCTATGGTGGCAAACGGCACCAGACCGGCGCGGCCCGAACCCTGTCCCTCCATCAGCCTGAGCAGGTTGCTGTCCTGCATGGGGGTGATGGGGTGGTGGCGCATGCCGGACTCGGCGAGCGGCAGGGCCCCCACGAAGAGGTTGCCCTGATAGACGGTGCGCCCGTTCACCGGCAGGGCCGGGCAGATCAGGGTGAAATCCTGGCCAAGCGCCGCCAGCAGGGCGTCGGTGACAGGACCTATGTTGCCTGCCGCCGTGCTGTCGAAGGTGGAGCAGTACTTCTGGTAGATGCGCGGGCAGCCGCGGGCCTGGAACCAGGCCAGGGCCGCCAGGGAGTCGCGCACCGCTTCGCCCGCCGGGCAGGATCGACTCTTGAGGCTGATCACCACGGCGTCGACCCGGGGCAGATCCCCGTCGTGCTCCGGCACCCCGGAGAGTTGCAGGGTGGAGAGACCGTTCTCCACCAGGAAGCCGGCGATGTCGGTGGCGCCGGTGAAGTCGTCTGCGATGACACCGAGTTTCATGGCCGCTCCTCCTGACCCGGCAACTGGATGCCGGAGAACGTCTTGATGACGGCGCTGTCATCTTCCTGGCCGTGCCCTGCGTTGCTGGCGCTGAGGAACATGTTAAGGGCGGTGCTCGCGAGCGGCAGCGGGAAGCGCAGCGCCTTGGCGGTGTCCGCCACCAGGGTGAGATCCTTGACGAAGATGTCCACCGCGGAGCGGGCCTGGTAGTCGCCGGTCAGTACCCGGGGCATGCGGTTTTCAAACATCCAGGAGTTGCCGGCGGCATGGGTGACCACGTCATACATGAGATCCAGCGGCACGCCGGCCCGGCTCGCCAGCGCCATGGCCTCGGCGGCAACCGCTATGTGCACCCCGGCCAGCAGCTGGTGGATGATCTTGACCGTGCTGCCCTGGCCCGGCTCGCTGCCGACCCGATACAGCTTGCCAGCGACCGCATCCAGCACAGGGGCCAGCTTGTCGAAGGCGGCGTCTGCGCCTGCGGCCATCACAGTCATCTCCCCCGCGTCGGCCTTGATGGCGCCACCGGAGACGGGGGCATCCAGCATCGGCAGCCCGAGCTGTGCCAGCTCGGCGGCCAGGGAGCTCGCCTCCTCGGCCGCTATGGTGGAGGAGACCATGATGGCGGTGCCCGGTTTGAGGTGGCGGGCCAACCCCTCTTCGCCGAGCAGGATGCGGCGCACCTGAACGGCGTTGACCACCAGCAGCAGCACGGCATCCAGGGTCTCGGCCAGGGGGCGGGCATCGGCCATGACGGCGGCGGCACCGGCCTGTTGCAGCTGGTTGCGGGCCTGCTCGCTGAGATCTATGCCGTAGGTGGTGAGCCCGGCCCGCAGGCAGGAGCGGGCGGCGCCCATGCCCATGGCGCCAAGGCCGATGACGGCGACATGATAGGAAGTGCTCATCTCGTGATTCCTCGATAACGACTGATGAGCCGATAGTAGAGGCTTGTGGCGGTGAAATATCAGGCAGGTGTCACAAAAAATAACTTAAGTGGTGTTAATTTTTGTTATTTAAGCAGGTTGAGATTCTTTTGAATCAATTTTCGATGCTTTTTATGTGAATAAATGTGATTTGTGAGCCCCTTCGAGGTTATTTATCATTTTTTACCAGATCACTGGGGTAGAATGGCGCCTCTTTTCCCCGAGGGGTGAACCAGGATGATTCCCGTAGAGCGACAGCAACGTATCCTGCAACTGCTGGCAGAGCGCGGCGTGGTCAGCATAGTGGAGCTGACCGAGTGGTTGCAGGTCTCCCACATGACCATCAGACGCGACATCCAGAAACTGGAGGAGCAGGGGCGGGTGCTCTCCGTCTCGGGCGGGGTCAGTCTCTCCCAGCGGATCAAGAGCGAGCCTTCCCATGCCACCAAGCGCAGCCTGATGCAGGGGGCCAAGCTGGCCATAGCCCGGCTGGCCGCCGACCAGGTGGCCGAGGGCAGCACAGTCTACCTTGACGCCGGCACCACCTCCCTGGAGCTTGCCCGCGAGCTGGCGCTGCGGGAAGATCTGATGATAGTGACCAACGACTTCATGGTCTGCGCCTACCTCATCGAGCACGGCCGCTGCCGCCTCTATCACACCGGGGGTCAGGTCATTCGCGAGAACCAGTCCTGCGCCGGGGAGGCCACTGCCCACTTCCTGCGCAACTTGCACCTGGACGTTGCCTTCCTGTCCGCCTCCTCCTGGGACGGGCAGGGGATCTCGACCCCGAGCGAGCAGAAGGTGCCGGTGAAGCGGGCCGTGGTGGAGTCGGCGGCGAGCCGCATCCTCATCTGCGACTCGTCCAAATATGGCAAGGTGGGCACCTTCAACGTGGTGGGCTGGGATGCGATCGATCAGGTGATCACCGACGAGCAGTTGCCACAGAGTGCCCGTGAGGCGCTGGCCCAGCACGGGGTCAGGGTGACCATGGCGCCGCTGGCCAGCCTGGCGTCCGGTGTCGAGTGACTGTGCCAGCCTGCGGTTGTCACTCTTTGCCGGCCTGAGGCTCGCTCGTCAGATTGGCGGATCCCTGGATCACCTCGCCCGCCTTCTCTATGTCCCGTCCCACCCCGTGTATGGTGTTGCAGCCCAGCAACCAGAGGCTGGCACAGAGCACCAGCAGGGTTCGATTCATGTTCATGCTTCCTCCTCGCCGGCGCCTGGTCCGGGGCCGGCCTCCATGTCATGGGGTCAGTTTGAGCAGGCGCCCCTTGCCTGAATCCGTCAGCAGATAGAGGGCGCCGTCCGCGCCTTCCCGTATGGTACGGATCCGCTCCCCCAGATCGGTCAGCAGCCGCTCCTCCGAGATAATCTTGTCCCCCGCGAGGCGAAGACGCAGCAAGGCCTGACCGCGCAGGGCACCGACCAGCAGATCTCCCTGCCACTCCTTGAACAGCTCCCCTTGGTAGAAGTGCATGCCCGAGGGGGCTATGGAGGGCACCCAGACCCAGAGCGGCGGCGTCATGCCGGGGGCCTGGGTGCCCGAGCCTATCTTGCCGCCCCCGTACTCCTCGCCGAAGGTCACTTTGGGCCAGCCGTAGTTGTGCCCTGGCAGTATGAGGTTGACCTCGTCCCCGCCCTGGGGGCCGTGCTCGTGAGCCCAGAGTTGCTGGCTAACCGGGCGCAGGGCGGCGCCCTGCATGTTGCGATGGCCCAGGCTCCAGATCTCCGGCAGGGCCCCCGCCGTCTTGACGAAGGGGTTGTCGGCGGGCACCCGGCCATCCTTGTGCAGGCGCACCGTCTTGCCGAGGTGGTTGTCCAGCGTCTGGGCCCGCGCCCGCTCGCTGTAACGATCCCCCAGGGTGATGAAGAGATAGCCGTCCTCGGTCAGCACCAGACGCGACCCGAAGTGGGCGCCGCCGGCCACCTTGGGCTGCTGGCGAAACAGCAGTTGCCAGTCGACGAGGGCGTCCTTTTGCAGCCGGGCCCGGGCCACGGCAGTGCCGGCCCCGCCGTCGCCGGGTTCGCTGTAGCTCAGGTAGAGCCAGCCCTCGTGGTCCAGGGCGAGATCGAGCAGGCCCCCCTGACCCTGATTGGCGATGGGGGGCAGACCCGAGATGACATGGCGCTCGCCCCCGGCGTCGATGCGCAGCAGGCGGCCCGGGCGCTCGCCAATCAGATAGCCGCCCTCCGGCAGCAGAGCCAGACCCCAGGGATGGTTGAGCCCCTCCACCAGGGGGGTCAGTGTCAGCGCCCGGAGCGGGCTCACCAGGCAGATCAGCAGCAGTACAAGCAGTCGCAACAAGGGGGATCTCCTCTTGGAAATGGGGAAGGCCGGCGGCGCAACGTCGCTGAAGTATAGGGGGTTGCCAACAGGCCAAGAGAGATGGCCCTGTCTGCGGGCTTTCCCTGCCGCGACGCTCAAGGCATTCAGCCCGACGCAAGGCGGTGCGCGTACACTTGATGGTGTGATGAGACATGGTCCGCACGCCCAGGCGAGCGGCCATGGTCATAGGTTGGCAGCGGTCTCTTGAGCGCCGGTGCAGCATCAGGGCCCATCGGGCCTGTGTTCATGGAGGATAAGATGTCATCACCCGCGTCGGCGCCAAGGCGCTCCCTGTCTGATCTGCTGGCCGGTGTCACTGCGGCGGCCGTCGTGCTGCCCAAGGCCATGGCCTATGCCAGCGTGGCCGGTCTGCCGGTGGCAGTCGGTCTCTACACCGCCTTGGTGCCCATGTTGCTCTACGCCCTGCTGGGCTCCTCCCGGGTGCTCAGCGTCAGCTCCACCAGCACGCTGGCTATCCTGACCGCAACCCAGCTCGGGCTGGTGGTGCCGGATGGGGATCCCGGTCGGCTGCTCACCGTGACCGCCACCCTGACCCTGCTGGTGGGGGCCATGCTGATGCTGGCGGCGGTGCTGCGGCTCGGCTTCGTGGCCAACTTCATTTCCCTGCCGGTGCTGGTGGGATTCAAGAGCGGCATAGGGTTGGTGATCATCCTCGATCAGCTGCCCAAGCTGTTCGGGGTGCACATCCAGAAGGAGAACTTCTTCCTGGATCTCTACCACCTGGCTCAGGCCCTGCCCCAGAGCTCCTGGCTGACCCTGGTGGTCGCCTTCGTCACCCTGGTGGTGCTGGTGTTCATGGAGTGGCGCTTCCCCCATTCCCCCGCCCCCTTGCTGGGGGTGGGCATCGGCATCGCCCTGGTGTGGGGTTTTGGCCTGAACGATGCGGGTGTCGCCATCGTCGGCAGCATTCCCACCGGCCTGCCCGCCCTGACGATGCCGGACCTGACCCTGGTGTTGCAGCTGCTGCCGGGGGCGGCGGGCATAGCGCTGATGAGCTTCACCGAGACCATAGCCGCAGGGCGGGCCTTCGTGGGCAAGGGAGAGCCCGAGATCAATCCGAACCGCGAGCTGGTAGCCACCGGGCTGGCCAACCTGGGGGGCGCCTTCTGTGGCAGCATGCCAGCGGGAGGCGGCACCTCCCAGACCGCCGTGGTGCGCTCCGTCGGGGGCCTGAGCCAGTGGGCCTCCGCCGTCACCGCCGCTATGGCGCTGGCCACCATGATCTTCCTCGCCCCGCTGCTCTCCTGGCTGCCGAGCGCCACCCTGGCGGTGGTGGTCATCGTCTATTCGGTGGGGCTCATCCAGCCGGGGGAGTTTCGCAAGATAGGGCAGATCCGCATGATGGAGTTTCGCTGGGCCGCCATCGCCTGTCTGGGGGTGCTGCTGTTTGGCACCCTGGAGGGGATAGTGGTCGCCATCCTGGCCTCCCTGCTGGGACTCGCCAGCCAGACGGCGCAGCCGCCCGTCTATGTGATTGGCCGCAAGCCCGGGGAGGATGTGCTGAGGCCGCTGGCCGCCCGCCATCCCGATGACGAGACGATCCCGGGCCTGCTTATTCTGCGGCCTGAGGGGCGTCTGTTCTTCATCAATGTGCAGCATGTGGCGGCCCGGATCCGCGAACTGATCGAGACTCACCAGCCCGAGGTGGTGGTGCTGGATATGAGTCGGGTGCAGGACGTGGAGTACTCGGCGCTGATGATGCTGATGGAGGGGGAGCAGCAGGCGCGCGCCCGGGGCGTCACCCTCTGGCTGGCCGGGCTCAATCCCGGGGTGCTCGAGAACGTGCGCCGCAGCGGGCTGGCCGACCAGCTGGGAGAGAGCCGCATGCTGTTCAATGCCAGGGCGGCGATCCGCCAGTATCAGCAGAGCAAGGAGTGAGGGCGCAGGGCAAGGGGCGAGCCAGAGCTTCCCCAATGCCCTGTTCAATGCCAGGGCGGCGATCCGCCAGTATCAACAGAGCAGGGAGTGAGAGAGCAGAGCAAGGGGCGAGCCAGAGGCCCCCCCTTGACGGTGATCAGAAGAGTTCCGGGATCACCCTGAACGGGTGCTCCGAGGCCTTGACCTTGCCAATCTTGCGCTTGGGCAGTTTGACCGGCTCGGCCGGCAGCTCCTCGTAGGGGATGTGGCTCAGCAGGTGGGAGATGATGTTGAGTCGAACCCGCTTCTTGTCCTCGGAGCGGGCCAGGAACCAGGGTGCCCAGGCGGTATCGGTGGCGGTGAACATGGCATCCCGCGCCCGGGTGTAGTCATCCCAGCGATCGAAGGACTTGATGTCCATGGGGGAGAGCTTCCAGATCTTGCGTCCATCGTCGATGCGATCCCGCAGCCGTCGCTCCTGCTCCTCCGGCGTCACCTCCAGCCAGTACTTCAGCAATATGATGCCAGAGTCGACCATGGCCTGTTCCACCATGGGGGCCCCTGCCAGGAATTTGTCGCTCGCCTCCTGGCTGCAAAAGCCCATGACGCGCTCCACCCCGGCCCTGTTGTACCAGCTGCGATCGAAGATGATGATCTCGCCCGCCGCCGGCAGGTGGGGGATATAGCGCTGGAAGTAGAGCTGGCTCTTCTCCCGCTCTGTGGGGGCTGGCAGCGCTATGACCCTGAATACCCGGGGGCTGACCCGCTCGGTGATCGCCTTGATGGTGCCCCCCTTGCCGGCGCCGTCGCGCCCCTCGAAGACGATGCAGACCTTGAGCCCCTTGTGCACCACCCATTGCTGCAGCTTCACCAGCTCCACGTGCAGGCGACGCAGCTCCTTCTCGTATGCCTTGTTGCCAAGGGGCTTGGGCTCGGCGACCGGTACCGGCTGTTCAGCTTTGGATTTTTTTTTGCTAGCCATGATGTCCTTCTTTTTTCTCAAACGGATGAGGAGTGGCCGTCATCCTGAACGGCGCACTTCAAGCGTAGATGACGGCGCGCCGCTACCGGACGCGGCAAGCACCGGGGATGATCGGGATCATGGTTGGTGGGGCTCACTGGGACTGTTGGTGGCAGTGAGATATTGAAGAGGGGGCGGGACGCAGCCGCCATGGATGCAGGTGGCGAAGGTCGGGATAAGGCCAGAAAGGATCAAGGGGTTGGCATCTTGCGATACCAACCCCTTGTTTTGTATGGCGTTCCCGACTGGAGTCGAACCAGTGGCCTGTCCCTTAGGAGGGGACCGCTCTATCCTGCTGAGCTACGGGAACCTTGTGGCGGGCATTATACAAGAAGCATTGTGCTTTTAAACCCTTGATTCCTATTCCAATACGGCCAGATCACCGATTTGGACATTAAACGGCGAATATTTGTTCTGACTGCTGATGATGGCGCCATCCTCGAACACCTGCACCACCTCGAACAGGCCGTCGGCGGGGTTGCGCATCACCCTGGACTTGCCGTAGGGATCGATGAAGTCGGCGCTGTGCTGGACCCGGAACTGATCCCCGAGCTTGACCCCGTTGCGACGACCCAGGCTGATGTGGGGGCCCCGTTCGTGCTGGGCGACGATGCGGGCGGTGACGGGGGCGCAGGCGAGCTCGGCGATGATGTCCTGGGCCGCCTCCTTCAACTGGTAGCTCACCTCCTGGCCGTAGCTGGACTGCCAGAACTGGCCGCTGTTGCTGCCCACCAGCTCCCGCTTGGAGAAGGTCCAGTTGGCGCGGCCCTGATACTCCTTGCGCCCGAGCAGGCTGCCGTTGATGCCGTCGAACAGGTAGAGCTGCATGCGGAAGTTGCGGATCGGGTCCTTATACCAGCTGGTCAGCTGGTTGCCCTGGGGCTCGAGGGAGAGATCGTCGATGCTGCCGAGCACCAGATACTGGCTGTCGGTGCGCAGGCTCAGGGCCTTGATCTCCTCGAGGGCGCTGCGATCCCCCTGCTGCAGGTGGAGCGGGTCTATGCGCAGGTTCTCGTCCAGCCACTGGCGGGCGACCACCCCCTGGGGCGCCGCCGCCAGGGTCTCGAACAGGCGGCGGGAGAGATCCGCCGGCATGTCGTCGAGGGCGCCGGTGCTCGCCTGATCCGGGTAGCGCATGCGCAGGCGCACCAGCGTCAAATCCTTGGCGTAGTGCTGGGTCTGGCAGATCTGGCGCTCGGCCTGGATGTCGGCCACCAGCGTGATGTACATGCGGCCGTTGCGCACCTCCTCGCGCTTGAGGCGGTACTGGCGAATGTCGCCGCCGGAGCGGATCTGGATCTGCTCCGAGCGCAGGCTGCCGTTCTCCAGGCGCTGGATGCTGGAGACGGACGCGCCGCTGGCCAGCAGGGCCTGGCGCAGCGCATCCCGGGTCGCCTGCTCGCGGGCATAGACCTCGTCGCCTCCCAGAATGGCGGCACTGCCCTGGGCCTCTATGAGCTCGGCGCGGGCCAACAGACTGGCCAGCAACAGGGTTGACAGCAGCACAACTTTCATAACGTACACCTTGAATAGATGAACCCCTCTTGCGCCCCAGGGGGCGGATGAGCGGCTTCATGGACACTGGCCTGGTTTGCACCGGGTGCGCAAATAAAAGCAAGATCCATGCCTTGTTCCGGTGAAAGAGTGCGCGGGTCGCCGCATTTCCCGGTCCCAGCCTCTTTATTGGCGCCGCCCAGGGCCCTCTGGCGGATCATCGGGTGATCCTTCGCGCATTCCCGTCTCAAGTGTTGGCCGCTGCGACCGATAACAAGTCAGGTGTAGATACAGGAACAGGTATCCATGAACAGAATTATCACGGCGCTGGCGGTTGCGCTGGCGCTGGCCGGCTGCGGCTCGGCCGACCCCATCAACCGGGATCAAGGGGATCCCCGGCAGGCGGCCAAGGGGATGGAGCTCAACTGGCTGGTGGCCCGCATGACGGATCAGCTGATGGAGCGCAAGTCCCTCACCACCCTGAGCGAGCCCATCGCCGTCGCCTCCTTCGTCGATCTCGACACCCTGAAAGACACCAACTGGATGGGTCTGCAGATAGAGGAGAGCTTCATCTACGAGCTGAACCGGCGCGGGGAAGTGGTGGTGGACTTCAAGACTACTGGCAGCATTCAAGTGACCCCCAGTGGCGACTTCGTGATGAGCCGCAACTACCGGGATCTCTCCGCCCGCCTGCCCATCTCCCGGATCCTGACCGGCACCTTCAGCCGCAATCAGCAGGGGATCCTGGTCAATGCCCGGATCATCGATCTGCGTACCAAGATGGTGGAGACCACGGCCCAGAGCCTGATCCCGCAACAATATCTGTCCGGCGCCAGCAACTCCTTTGGCCGGGCATCGGTCAACCGGGGTTACCTGATGCGGGGCGGCCAGAGCGCGTCCGGCCATCTGGTCAACCTGACCCCCTGAGGAGTAGACAGCCATGAGAATCGTGTTTGGCCTGATGATGGCCCTCTTGCTGACGGCGTGCAGCGGCAACCGGGTGGTGAACTATGACGTGGCCGAGAAGCCAGATGACTTCCCTGTGCTCAAGGCGGTGGGCTACGCGGTGATCGACATCCAGCCAGGCCCCTCCCAGTCGGAGAAGATGTTGCAGGCGATCCGGGCGTCCAAGATGGATGCCTACCGGGAGCTGGCGGAGCAGCTCAACGGCCAGCAGGTGCGCGGCCAGAGCAGCTACAAGGACCTGACCCAGACCTCCAACTCCCTGGATGTGTCTGTGGCCGGTATGGTGCGCGGTGCCCGTGTGGTGGCGACCTATCCCCGTGGCAACACCTATGCCACCGAGCTGGAGCTCGATACCCGCAACCTCTATCACCTGAACCAGCTGATGGCAGGTCAGTTCTAGCGCCAGAAGCAGGACTCCATCCTCTATCACCCTGGCTGGCAAGTTATGGACCAGCCGACAGGGGTAACAAAAAAAGGCGAGCCATGGGCTCGCCTTGTTGTTGTCCGGGGGCCGGCTCGGCTGGGGGCAAGACCAGGGGTGGCGCCCCGTCAACTTGAGTCTGGGGCCCGGTTGGCGGCCTGAGTCGTATAATTAGAGTGAATGATGGGAGTATATCGTTCAGTTTTATCAAACGATTAGTCGGAGGGGCTGGGGTGGCCGATGGCGGTAAATGTGGCTGTGGCGCCTCCTGCAGGAGTTGGGAGGCAGAAAAGAGAGAGGCGAGCCTGATGCTCGCCTCTTGCCGTTTGGGGTGGCTTAGCTGCCCATCAGTACCGGCGGCACTGCGGTCGGTTTGACGTCTTCGCTCGGGTAGCAGCCCAGCACCTTGACGTAGCGGGTGATCTTGGTCAGCTCCAGCAGGGCGGCCTGCATGGCCGGGGTCTGCAGGTTGGCGGAGACATCCAGATAGAACATCTCTTCCCAGGGATTACCCTGCACCGGACGGGATTCCAGCTTGGTCATGTTGATCTCGTGGCTGCGCAGCACCAGCAGCGCCTCCACCAGGGAGCCGGGCTTCTGGGAGGTGGACATGATGAGGGTGGTCTTGGCCGGGATCTGCGGCGCCACGTCTATGGGCTTGCGTGCCACCACGATGAAGCGGCTGTAGTTCTCCTTCTGGTTGGCGAGCTGCTCGGCCAGCACGTCCAGCCCGTAGAGTTCGCCGCCGGCGGCGCTGCCGATGGCGGCCGCATCCGGGCTCCCCAGCTCCTTGACCTTCATCATGGCGCTGGAGGAGGAGTCGCAGATCTCGTGGCGCGCCCCTTCCAGCTTGCTCAGATAGTGGGAGCACTGCTGGAACACCTGGGGGTGGGCGTAGAAGGTCTTGATGCGGCCAAGCTCGGTCGGCACTGCGGTGAGGATGCAGTGCTCTATGGGGTAGGTCAGCTCACCGACGATGGAGAGGGTGGTGTGCTGCATCACGTCATACACCTCGTTGATGGAGCCCGAGCTGGTGTTCTCTATGGGCAGCACCCCGAAGGCGGCGCGCCCCGACTCCACTGTATCCAGCACCTCGCGGAAGTTCTGGCAGTTCACCTCTATCACCTGATCCTTGTAGCGCGCCAGGTACTTGCGGGCGGCCAGGCTGGAGTAAGAGCCGCGCGGGCCCAGATAGGCGACGCTGGTCATGGGCTCCTGCTGCTGGGGATTGAGCAGGCTCTGCAGATAGGCCTGCTGGGAGAGCACGGAATCTTCGATGATGGTGTGGTAGATGCGGGTGATGTACTGGGCATCCAGCCCGAGGGCACGCCCTTTCTGGATCAGGGCAACCAGCAGGTCCTGTTCCCGCTGGGTGTCGCGGATGGGACGGGGATTGGCCTGCTTGGCGCGGGCAACCTCGATGCTGAGGGTCTTGCGCTTGGCCAGCAGGGCGAGCAGCTCCTGATCCAACTGGGTGATGTCTTGTCTGATCTCGTCGAGCGTAGCCATTGTGGTTCCCTATCCAAATCTTCTGTGGTGGTTGCTGCAAAAAAAAGCCTCCGCTGGGGGAGGCTCGATTCGTCTTTGCTTTCTGTTGATGCGACGACAGGGCCTTCCCTTATGAGGGCCGGATAAACGAGAAAGCAAAGAAGAATGGTGTGTGCATGATATTGTCCTGAAGGTAACGTCATAACCATTAAGGGATTTGGCACGCCGATGCAAGTAAAACTTGCCCGGGGGCGTTGAACGGGGCAGGGTAGGTGGTCGGGATCCATGGCCAAATGAGTGCCACACCGGTCCCGTTGTTTCTGGTCAATGAGAGGGGAGGCGAGAGGATGGCGATTATCTTCGATCTGGGACGGGTGGTGGTGAGCTGGGACCCGGTTGGCATAGTGCGCTCGGTGCGGGGACCGGATGGCGCCGAGGCCCTGGCGGAGCTGCTGTTCAACCACCCCGACTGGCTGGAGGTGGACAGGGGCACCCTCTCCCTGCACGCCATGGCCCGCCAGGCAGAGGAGCGCACCGGTTTGCCTATGGCAGAGAACCTCGCCATCTTGCAGGCGGTGCCCGCTTCTTTATTGCCGGATCCCGCCATGGTGGCGCTTATCGAGGCGCTGCACAGTGCCGGTCACCGGCTCTACGCCCTCTCCAACATGGGTCATGCCAGCATAGACTGGCTGGAGCAGCAGGAGTTCTGGCGCTTCTTCAGCGGCAAGGTGGTGTCGGCCCGGGTGCGGATGCTCAAGCCCGAGCCCGACATCTACCGCTATCTGCTGGTGTCGTTCGATCTGAAGGCTGGGGAGTGCTTCTTCATCGACGACAGCCCGGCCAATGTGGCGGCGGCCCGGGCGCTCGGCCTGCAGGGCATGGTGTTCACCGACGCCCCCGCATGCCGTCTGCAGCTGGTCGAGCAAGGATACTTGCCCGCCTGAGGGGGATAGGGCCCTTCGCCGGGCCCGGATAAAAGGGATCTGATTTGCATCTTGAGCGAATAAAGAACAACTTTGTCCCCATTCTTTAAGTGTCTATTCAGCTTTGTCATCGCAAAATAACATCCTATTCATCATCCGGAGCCGTTGTTATGGATGCCAATGTAGTCGCGCTGAATCGGGGATACGATCAGCTATTTCAGGCCAGGGAACAGAGGCTCATCAAGACCCTGGCCGGTTACGGCGAACTGCTTGTCTCCTTCTCCGGCCGGCTGGAGTCCTGCTACAGCATGGATCTGTGCCGGGCCAGCGGGGTCCGCTTTCGGGCCATCACCCTGGACAACCCGACCCTCAGCCGCAAGGCGGTGGCCCGGGCCAAGCGCTATTGCAAGCACTACGGCATCGCCCATCAGGTGATCAAGACCGACGAGATGATCTTCAGCGTGCACCTCGGCCACCTCGCCGAGGTGACCGATCCGGTGCGCTACCTTGCCATCAGCAGCTGGAAACCGAGTGGTCCCACCTGCCTATGCTGATGCCGGCCTCGGTGGAGGAGATGCGGGAGTATCTGCCCAGTTTCGGTTCCTGCCTGCCAATACCCTCTGGTTGTTTGCCAACAGGGATGACCCACAGGGACTTTCGCTATGGCTTCAACAAGCGCCAGCTTGGGCGCTGGGGCAAGGGAGCAACGGTTGCCTGAGCTATCGCTTCTCCAATCCACGGCAGCTGGAGCAGCGTTATCTGCGAATGGTGGATCAGGCCGAGCAGATGCTGGCCGACATGGGGCTGGACGAGGCGCAGGTCTTTTTCCATACCCTGTGCGACTGCACCACCACCCTGGCCCGGGTGCGTCTGCCCGAGCATCAGCGTGCGCAGGCCTTTGATATGCAGCCGGATATTCTGTCCGCCCTCAAGAGCACCGAGTTCGATCTGGTGACCCTGGATATGGCGCAGAAAGAGCGGCACGATCTCGCCATCTAGCCTGCAGGCGAAGCAACCGGGGCCAGAACGTGAGTGCTGTCATAGGCAAGGGGCGACGGGACTGTTTATACTGTCGCCCTTTTCATCCCGTTACCGAGCTTCGCCCTATGAAACCCTTCTCCCGTCTGCTGATTGCCCTGTGCCTCTCCCCCGTGCTGGCGCAGGCCGCCCCTCTATCTCAGGTGACGCTGCCCGATGGCCGGCAGGTTCAGCTCAACGATGACTTCACCTGGGAGTATCTGGTGGTCAAACCGGCAGACCCCGTGCAAGGCGTGGCTGCTGATGGGAAGGCGGGGGCCGTGGTAGCGGTCGCTGCCCGGTACTGACCGAGCAGGCCAAGGCCAATCCGGAACTGCTCGCCCAGATGGCGCGCGACGGCGTAGTGGTCAAGCTGGACAAGGTGGAGGGCTCTGATCCGCTGGCGCTGACCTTTATGGTGAGCAATACCGGCAGCCGCAACGTGGTCGGGTGCGCGGCATGGTGACCCTGTTCAGCGCTGACGGGGTGCAGCTCTCGAGCCAGTCAGGAGGCCCGCTTCTGGGTCGCCGAGAACCGCCTGCCGGAGACCTATCTGCGCAAGGGGCAAGCAGCGTCCGTCGCTGGCCATCGAGATGGCCCGTCCTGCCGGATTGACCGGCAGCCGCTGGTGCGGGTCAGATTGACGAAGTGGAATTCCGCTGATTTTTCGCTGCCGGCCCATACAGGCCCGTTTGGGCCGGAACTTTGCTCCGGTAACCCCAGCAATATCTGCTTACATCTGACATGGTTTGGCAACAGCTTGCCGCTCGGCACCTCCCCCCTTGCCCGCACAATGACTCCATTCCAGCTAGGTAGCAACGGGCCCAATCACATGGAGTTAACAAAATGAAAAAAGCAACTGTCTCTCTTCTGGTTCTGGCCGGTTTGCTTCCACCTCTGTTCATGGCGCAGGATGCGTTCAGCTACGCCAAGGGTGCTGCCACCTGGGCACACACCAAGTCCGACTACGTTGGCGGCAAGGACAGCAACAACCGCGATTTCGGTGGTCTGAGCCTGGATCTCTCCAAGAGCTTCGGCTCCAACTTCTACGGTCGTTTGGTTACCGAATACACCTCTCCCAGCACGGCAATGACAGCATGGGGATCTCCAGCCTGGGTATCGGTGTCTTTACCCCGCTCAGCACCGGCCTGAACCTCTACGGTGAAACCGGTCTGATGGGTTACACCATGGAGCGCGAGCAGGCCTATGAACGACAGCGGCTGGGACAACATCACCCGCAAGAGCAGCGGCAGCCTCTACGGCGAAGTGGGTCTGCGCTACGACATCGGCGCCGTCGAGCTCTCCACCGGCTATCGCTACGCCAACATGACCGACGACATGCACGACTTCAAGGCGGGTGCCGCCTACAAGGTGAGCCAGAACCTGGCACTCACCGCCGATTACACCTATCGCAACTGGGATCTGCAGAAAGGATCCATCACCAGCCTGGGTGTGAAGTACAGCTTCTGATTTTCCTTCCTGTAGTCCGTAGTGTCTTGATTTTTACCCATGGCGTTCGCCATGGGTTTTTTATTTTCCGGTGATCCTGTTTCCCCCCTTGTGTCGTATCGGTTCGCAATAGTTATACAACTTTATTTTCTTTGTATAACTGCTATAACTGGTTCAATGCTTATACAAGGGGCGTCATCATGTACAAGATCAAGGTCGGTATCAGTGCCTGTCTGCTGGGGCAGGAAGTGCGGTTCGACGGGGGCCACAAGCGCTCCAGTTTCTGCGAACGGGATCTTGGCGCTCACTTCGAGTATCACCCCGTCTGCCCCGAGATGGCCA
Organism: Aeromonas ichthyocola; assembly: GCF_046087985.1. Classification (NCBI taxonomy): domain Bacteria; kingdom Pseudomonadati; phylum Pseudomonadota; class Gammaproteobacteria; order Aeromonadales; family Aeromonadaceae; genus Aeromonas; species Aeromonas ichthyocola. Next base: position 662,221 of record NZ_JBJSWH010000002.1, on the reverse strand, counting down.
TCGGCCTCGGCGCCCCCCGCGCCGCCATCCGCCTGGTCAAGCGCCATGGGGAGGTGCGGGCCGAGGCGAGCAACGGCAGCTTCGACGTCACCGACAAGCTGATTGCCTTCAGTGAGCAAAAAGCCCGTCAGCTCGACTTCCTCTCCGGCTACATCCTCTGCGCCAAGTCACCCAGCTGCGGCATGGAGCGGGTGCGCATCTATGGCGCCAACAACGAGGGGAGCGCCAAGGAGGGAATTGGCCTCTTTGCCAAGGCCTTGATGGAGGCCAACCCATTGCTGCCGGTGGAGGAGGATGGCCGCCTGTGCGACCCCATACTGCGGGAGAACTTCGTGCTGCGGGTCTTTGCCTATCACGACTGGCAGCAGCTCTGCGCCAGCGGGATCACCGCCGCCGCCCTCATCCGCTTTCATTCGCGCTACAAGTATCTGGTGCTCTCCCACGCCACCACCCACTACCGCACCCTCGGCAAGCTGCTGGGCAACCTCGGCAAGGCCAACCTCCAGGAGGTGGCCGACAGCTACATCAAGGGCTTGATGGCGGCGCTGACCCTGCGGGCAAACCGCCGCAGCCACACCAATGTGCTGATGCACCTCCAGGGCTATTTCAAGCGGGTACTGACCCCGGCTCAGAAGCAGGAGCTTGCCGACACCATAGACAAGTACCGCACCGGCATCTTCCCGCTGCTGGTGCCGCTCACCCTGATCCGCCACTACCTGCGGGAATACCCCAATACCTATCTCGCGGATCAGGTCTATCTCAATCCCCATCCCGATACGCTCAAGCTGCGTTACGGGCTATGAATTCGCTTGTGCCCCGACGCAAGCCCTGCGTCGGGGAGCCTCATACCTCTGTTTGATGGACGTTGTCATGTCTGATTTGCCACAAGAAGTTGCTCCTCTGCCGGACGAGGGGATCTACCCCATCCGCGAGGTCTCCCGCCTCACCGGGGTCAATGCCGTCACCCTGCGTGCCTGGCAGCGCCGCTACGGCCTGGTGCAGCCGGCCCGCACCGACAAGGGGCACCGCCTCTACAGCGAGCAGGATATCCGCCAGATAGGCGAGATCCTGAGCTGGCTTGAGCGGGGGGTGAGCATAGGCCAGGTCAAGGGGCTCCTGAGCGAGCCCCAGTCCCAGCCGGTGAGCGATCACTGGCAGCAGACCCTGGAGCAGTTCAGCCAGGCGCTTCTCGCCTTCAACCAGCGCAAGGCGGAGGCCGAGCTTAACGACCTGCTGGCGAGCTATCCCTTCGAGCTGGTGCGCAGCCGGGTGCTGCAGCCGCTGGTGGAGCGGCTGCTGGGCCTGTGGCGCGAGCGACCGGACGGCGAACTGCTGCAACAGGTGTGGCTGGGCTGGCTCCACACCCGCTTCGCCCGCCACCTCATAGAGCAGGAGAAGGGCTTGCCGGTCACCCTGGCGAGCTGGGGCCAGGTGGGCCCGCTCGATCTGGTCTGGGCGGCCTACGAGCTGATAGGTCAGGGCTATGAGGTGCAACTGCTGGGGGCGGTGGAGCCGCGCCACGTCGCCCTGCTGGAGGGGCGGGCCGCCACCCCCTGGCGGGTGCTGCTGGGGGCCGGGCTGGGCAAGCCGGCGCTGGCCGCCGACTGGCCTGCCGGTACCCGGCTCTTTGGCGAGCTGGGGCGACTCTATGACGCTGAGTGGCTGGCCGCCCACGGCTGGCGGGCGACCCTGGCCGAGGTGATGGCAGACAAGCCAGCCGCGCGCGGCTTGAGCGGGCGCGGGAGCAAGACATCATGAGGCTGGTCTGGTTTCGCAATGACTTGCGCCTGGCCGACAACCCGGCGCTGCGCTCTTGCTGCGGGAATGCCGGCGCCGATGAGGAGCCGGTAGCTGCCCTCTTTGTCATCTCGCCGACCCAGTGGCGCCAGCACAAGATGGCCCCCATACGTCAGCGCTTCCTCCTGGCCCAGGTGGATGCGCTGGGCCTCGAACTGGCGACCCTCGGCATAGAGCTTCATCTGCTGCGGGTCGAGACCTTTGCCGAGACACCGGCGGCGCTTGCGAGCCTCTGCCGCGAGCTCGGCGTCACCCGGCTCTACGCCAATCAGGCCATCGAGCTTGACGAACAGCGCCGGGATGGTGCCGTCACCGCAGCGCTGGCAGAGCAGGAGGTGAGTTGCCACTGGCTCAACGGCTGCTGCGTGCTGCCGCCGGGGCGGGTGCTGACCGGTTCGAGGGAGATGTTCAAGGTCTTCACCCCCTTCAGTCGCGCCTGGCTCAAGGCGCTGGATGAGGATGGTTTTGTCATCCACAGAGCCCCTGCGCCCCGTGGCCAGCCGTTGCCCTGGCAGCCGCTGGCCGAGCGGGGCTTTGTCGATGCGGCGCTTGGGGAGACGACCCCGGATCCCCGCTGGCCCGTGGGGGAGGCCGAGGCCCTGCGGCGACTGCACGCCTTCCTGGATCAGGGGGTGCTGGACTACGGCGAGACCCGGGATTTTCCGGCTATGGCGGGCACTTCCGTTCTCTCTCCCTATCTGGCGGCGGGCATCATAAGCCCCCGTCAGTGCGTGGCAGCCTTGCAGCAGCGGCTCGGCGGCCGGCCCCAGTCCAAGGCGCAGCCCGGTTTCGTCTGGCTCAACGAGCTCATCTGGCGCGAGTTCTATCGCCACCTGCTGGTGCTGGTGCCAAGCCTCTCCATGAACCGGCCCTTCAAGCCCGAGACGGCGGCCCTGCCCTGGAGCTGGGATCCGGATGCCTTCGCCGCCTGGTGCGAGGGGCGTACCGGTTACCCCATAGTCGACGCCGCCATGCGCTGCCTCAACGCCACCGGCTGGATGCACAACCGGCTGAGGATGATAGTGGCGAGCTTCCTCACCAAGGATCTCCACATCCACTGGCGGCTCGGGGAGGATTACTTCATGAGCCGGCTGATTGACGGGGATCTGGCAGCCAACAATGGCGGCTGGCAGTGGGCGGCGGGCACAGGCGCCGATGCGGCCCCCTATTTTCGGGTGTTCAACCCGACGACTCAGGGGCAACGATTTGATCCACAAGGGGACTTTATCCGTACCTGGGTATCTGAGCTTGCCGATCTGCCAGCCACCTATGTGCACCAGCCCCACGACTGGTTGCGGCTCAAGGGGCGGCAGGACTACCCGGCGCCCATGGTGGATCATGCCGTTGCACGGGTGAGGGCCATCGAGATGTTCCGTGACCTGGAGAAGAAATAACATGAACGACGCGCTGGCCCACTTCATCGTCCTCTATCTGCAACTGGACAAGCATCAGTTGCACCGCCTGCCGGAGATCTATGCCGATCAGGTGGTGTTCATCGATCCGGCCCACCGCATCGAGGGGCTGGCCGCGCTCACCCGCTATTTCTCCTCCCTCTACGGGCGGCTCAAGGAGTGCCGTTTCGAGATCACCAGCCGGCAGCAGCAGGGCAATGAGGCCTGGCTCAGCTGGGTCATGATCTTCGCCCATCCCAGGATCGCCGGCGGGCGACCCGTGCGGGTGGAGGGTGCCACCCGGCTGCAGTTCGATGCCTGGGGCAAGGTCTGCCTGCACCGGGACTACTTCGATCTCGGCGCCATGCTCTACGAGCAGTTGCCGCTGCTCGGGCCCGTGGTGCGCACCATCAAGGGGAGGCTGGGGACATGAGCGGACGTGTGCTGATCACCGGGGCCACCTCCGGCATAGGTCGCCAGCTGGCGCTTGACTACCGACGCTCTGGCTGGCAGGTGTGGGGCTGCGGCCGCGACGGCGAGCGGTTGCAGGCATTGGCGCATGAGGGGATCACCCCCCTGCAGTTCGATGCACGGGACAGCGCCGCCATGGCAGAGGTTGCCGCCGGCCTGCCCAGGCTGGATCTGCTGATCCTCAACGCGGGCAACTGCGAGTACATGGATGTAGCCGAGGGGTTTGATAGCGCGCTGTTTGCCCGGGTGATAGAGACCAACCTCGTCGCCACCGGTCACACCCTGGCCGCCTTCCTGCCGCGGTTGGCGTCCGGGTCACGGCTCGCCATCGTCAGTTCCTCTGTCAGTTGGCTACCCCTGCCAAGGGCCGAGGCCTATGGCGCCTCCAAGGCCGCCCTCGACTATCTGGCCGCCACCCTGCGTCTGGATCTCGCGGCTCTGGGCATAGGGGTGACCCTGATCCGCCCCGGCTTCGTGCAGACGCCGCTCACCGCGAAGAATGATTTTCCCATGCCCTGTCTGGTGACGGTGGAGGAGGCTTCCCGCGCCATCATGGGCGGGCTGGCCGCCGGTCGCCACCAGATCCACTTCCCCCGTCGCTTCATCTGGCTGCTGCGCCTGCTGGGGGCACTGCCGACCGGGCTCTGGCTGCGGCTGGGGCGCACTCTCATCTCGAAAGGATCCCCTTCATGAAGAAAAAGATTGCCATCATAGGTTCCGGGATCTCGGGTCTCAGCGCCGGTTTTCTGCTCCACAAGCTGCACGACATTACCCTGTTCGAGGCGGCCCCCCTGCTCGGCGGGCATACCGCCACAGTGGATGTCAGCCTGGCCGGTCGCAGCTATGCCATCGACACCGGCTTTATCGTCTTCAACGATCGCACCTACCCGAATTTCCTGAAATTGCTGGAGCGGATCGGGGTGGCGCGCCAGCCCACCGAGATGAGCTTCTCGGTCAAGAGCCCGGAGGGGCTGGAGTACAACGGCCACAACCTGAACACCCTGTTTGCCCAGCGCGGCAACCTGCTGAGCCCGCGCTTTTACCGCTTCGTCGCGGAGATACTGCGCTTCAACCGGGAGGCCCGCGCCTGGCTGGCGGAGCTTGGGCGCCACGGCGGTGGCAGCGAACCTACCCTGGGGGATTTCCTGCAACTGGGGGAGTTCAGCGACTACTTCGCCCGTCACTACATACTGCCCATGGGGGCGGCCATCTGGTCCTCCACCCTGGCGGACATGCGCGCCTTTCCCCTGGGCTTTTTCCTGCGTTTCTTTGCCAACCACGGCCTGCTCGATGTGGCCAACCGCCCCCAGTGGTACGTCATTCCGGGCGGCTCGCGGGAATACATAGGCCCGCTCACCGCAGGCTGGCTGCCGCGGATCCGGCTGGCCTGCCCGGTGCAGGGGATAAGGCGCACGGCCGAGGGAGTGCTGGTCCTAAGCGGCTACGGGGAGGAGCAGTTTGACGAGGTGATCCTCGCCTGTCACAGCGATCAGGCGCTGGCCCTGCTGACGGATGCGAGCGAAGGGGAGCAGGCCATTCTCGGCGCCATGGCCTATCAGGCCAACGACGTCTGGCTGCACACCGATGTGAGCTGCCTGCCTGCGCGGCAAAAGGCCTGGGCCAGCTGGAACTATCAGCTTGGGGACGACGACGAAGCGCGCCCCCTGGTGAGCTACAACATGAACATCTTGCAGGGGATAAGCTCGCCGCAGCCTTTCTGTGTCAGCCTCAATCCCCAGGGCCGGGTGGATGAGAGCAAGGTGCTGCGCCGCTTCGTCTATCACCATCCGGTGTTCAATCAGGCCTCCATCGCCGCCCAGCAGCGGCGCACCGAGATCTGCGGCCGGCAGCACACCCATTTCTGCGGTGCCTACTGGTACAACGGCTTTCATGAGGACGGGGTGCGCAGCGCCCTGGACGTGGCCAGTCGCTTCGGAGCCAGCCTGTGAAAGCCGCCGGCGACACCATGGACACCATCAGCGCCATCTGGCAGGGCTCGGTGCGCCACCGCCGCTTCGCGCCGCGTAGCCACGTTTTCTCTTACGGCCTCTTCATGCTGGGGCTGGATCTGGACGAACTGCCGGGGCTCAGCCAGGGGCGCTGGTTTGGCGTGGAGCGGGCGGGGCTGCTCTCCTTTCGCCGAAGCGACTATCTGAGTGGCAGCGAGGGCAGTCTCAAGCAGGCGGTGTGGGACAAGGTGACCGCCCTTGGCGGCAGTGCCGAGCCGGACGGTCGGGTGCTGCTGCTTGGCAACGTGCGCTGCCTGGGCTTCTACTTCAGCCCGGTCAACTTTTACTTCTGCTACCGGGAGGGGGAGGCGCGCTATCTGCTGGCGGAGGTGTCGAACACCCCCTGGAACGAGCGCCACTACTATCTGCTGGATCTGGCGGCCCTGGCGCCCCATGACAAGGATTTTCACGTCTCCCCCTTCATGGGGCTGGCCATGCGCTACCACTGGCGCATCAGGGCGCCGGCGCAGGAGACGCTGATCCATATCGAGAGTCATCCGACGTCCGGCGAGGCCAAGCTGTTCGACGCCACTCTGGCGCTGCGCCGCGAGCCGCTGTCGCGCAAGGGGCTGGTGGCCCTGCTGGCCCGCTGGCCCTGGATGACCCTCAAGGTGCTGCTCGGTATCTACTGGCAGGCCCTGCGTCTTTTTATCAAACGAACACCTATATTCACCCATCCGGAGAGCCGCTAATGGAACTTGCTCAATCAACCCTCTCTGCCTCTTTCATCGACAAGGGGGCCAGGCAACTGCTGCTCAGCCTGCTGGGACGCCTCGAACAGGGGCAACTGCTGCTGCGGGACGGCAACGAGCGCCACAGCTTCGGGGTGGCGGGCACAGATCTCCATGCCGAGGTGATAGTGCAGGATCCGGCCTTCTATCGCCGCCTGTTGCTGGGGGGCAGCATTGCCGCCGGTGAGACCTGGGTGGAGGGACTCTGGACCAGCCCGGATCCTGTGGCCCTGGTGCGGCTGCTGGCCCGCAACCTGACGCTGCTCGACACCCTGGAGCGGCGGCTCGGCTGGCTCAGCTTCCCCTTCAACAAGGTGCGCCACTGGCTTAACCGCAATACCCTGACCGGGTCGAGATCCAACATCGCCGCTCACTATGATCTCGGCAATACCCTCTATCAGGGCTTCCTCGACAGCCACATGCAGTATTCGAGCGCCATCTACCCGAGCGCCGAGGCCACCCTGGAGCAGGGGCAGCAGGCCAAGCTGCGCACCATCTGCGAGCGGCTTGAGCTTAGGCCGGAGGATCACCTGCTGGAGATAGGCACCGGCTGGGGCGGCCTGGCTGTCTATGCCGCCCGCCATTACGGCTGCCGGGTGACCACCACCACCATCTCCCAGGCCCAGCATGATTACGCAAAAGAGTGGATTGCCCGGGAGGGGCTGGGGGATCGCATCACCCTGCTGCTGGAGGATTACCGCAAGCTGGAGGGGAGCTTCGACAAGCTGGTCTCCATCGAGATGATAGAGGCGGTGGGGCACGCCTTCCTGCCGGACTACTTCCGCCAGCTGTCGCGCCTGCTCAGACCCGGCGGCCGCCTGCTCATTCAGGCCATCACCATAGCCGATCAGCGCCACGCCCAGTATGTGCGCGGTGTCGACTTCATCCAGCGCTACATCTTCCCCGGCGGCTGTCTGCCGAGCGTCTCCCAGATGGCGGGGTTGCTCGCCCGGGAGACCGACATGCAGCTGGTGCGGTTGCACGATCACGGTCACCACTACGCCCGCACCCTGGCTCACTGGTGCGAACGCTTCCTGGCGCTGGCCCCCGAGTTGCCAAGGCTCGGCTACAGCCAGGACTTCATCCGGCTGTGGCACTTCTATTTCGCCTACTGCGAGGGGGGCTTCTGGGAGCGGGCCATCAGCCTGGTGCAGCTGGAGGCGGCCAAGCCTGGCCCGCTCGGCTGGTCCGGTGATCTGCCAGTGAGCAGTCACTGACCATGTGGCAGTGGGCCCACCTGCTGGGGTTCAACCTCTACTGGTTGCTGGCGGTGAAATGGCAGCAACCGGGCCCGCTGCTGCTGATGTTGTTGCTTCATTTCCTCTTCTCTCCTCGCCGCCGGCAAGACTGGCGGCTCATTCCCGTTGCCCTGGCGGGTTGTCTGCTCGACATCCTGCTCTGGCAGCTGGGCCTGTTCCAGTTTCCGTCCGGCTTCCCCCTCTGGCTGTTGCTGCTCTGGTGCGGTTTTGCCCTGACCCTCTCCCACGGTCTGCGCTGGCTTCGGCCCTTGCCCCGCTGGCAGCAGGCGCTCTTTGGCATGGTGGGGGGGGCGAGTTCCTATGTGGCGGGGGCTGCCATGGGGGCCGTACACTTACCCTGGGGCATCTGGATCAGCACGGCGCTGCTGGCGGTGATCTGGATGTGGTGGTTACCCGTACTGCTGTGGGTAACGGTGACGCTGGAGGGTGAGCCGAGATGAACACCTTTTCGACCGACGCCTTGTTGTTTTCCAAATGGACCAAGGAGAGCCAGTACGAGCTGGCCGACCGCTTCTACCTGGTGGTGGCCTGCCAGCGGGATGCGCGAGGTCAACTGGCGAGCGTGGTGATGCAGGATATCAATACCCTGCAGGAACAGGAGATGGACTGGCATGAACTGGAAGATCCCGCCCATTGGCACATGGGGTGGAATTAGCACCTTGCTGGCGGCGCTGACGCTGCTTGTGGCCACTGCCGTGCAGGCCTCTGCCGCTCCCTGGCAACAGCTGCGCCCGGTCGGGCAGGGGGAGATGAGCTGGCTTTGGTTCAAGCTCTATGACGCCACCCTCTACAGCGAGAGCGGCCGCTACGAGCCCGGTCGCTATCCGCAGGCCCTCACCCTGACCTATGCCAGAGCCATAGAACGGGAAGATCTGCTGAGCGCCACCGCCGCCGAATGGGAGCGGCTCGGGCTGGGCAGCGAGACGGATCGCCAGCGCTGGCTCGGCCGGCTCGCCGCACTCTGGCCCGACGTCGGGGCGGGGGACAGACTCACCTTCTATGTGGACAGTGCGGGAGCAGGTCACTTCTGGTGGCAGGACAAGCCCCTGGGTTCCCTTGCCGATCCGCAGTTTTCTGCCGCCTTTCTGGCCATCTGGCTCGCCGACAACAGTCGCGATCCCGCCCTTACCCGCCGCCTGCGCGGCCAACCCTGACACTGGAGTCCCTCATGCCTCTCTACCGCACATGGCGCCTTCTGCTGCTGTGGCCACTTCTGCTGCTGGCTGGTTGTGGCACCAGCCTAGATGACTACAGAGGGCAGGGCCCGAACTGGGATCTCGCCAGTTTCTTCAATGGCAAGCTGGTGGCCCATGGCTTGGTGACAGACCGTAGCGGCGAAGTAACCAGTCGCTTTCGGGTCGAGATGCAGGGGCGCTGGCGAGAGGGCAAGGGGGAGCTGTTCGAGCAGTTCTATTTCGATGACGGCCGCCAGCAGACCCGCACCTGGTTTTTGAGCAAGGGAGCGGTTGGGCACTGGCGTGGCACTGCCTCGGACGTGGTGGGGGAAGCGGTGGGCAAGACGGCAGGCTTTGCCCTGAACTGGCGCTATCAGCTCGATCTGGCCCTGCCGGACGGGGAGGTGGTGCGGGTGAGCTTCGATGACTGGATGTATCTGCTGGATCAAGATCGCCTGATCAATCGCGCCGAGATCAGCAAGTTCGGCATTCACCTGGGGGAGGTGATCCTCTATATCGAGCGGCTTGAGCGATGAAAGCAGGTGCTTTTCCCGCTGACGATAGCCAGTCGCTATCAATGGGCAAGGTATAAGCAATTGTCCTTTGAGTCTGTGCGGGGATATGCTGACTCCGTTCCCAAACATGTTTACCACCTGGAGGTGAATGATGAAGAGCCCCATTGGTCTTGATACCGTTCAATCACAAGCCCTGGCCGCCGAGCTGAACAACTTGCTGGCCAGCTACCAGATCCTCTACATGAACGTCCGTGGTTTCCACTGGAACATCCGCGGCAACCAGTTCTTCGAGCTGCACCTGAAATTCGAAGAGATCTACAACGATCTGCTGCTGAAAGTCGATGCCCTGGCCGAGCGCATCCTCACCCTGGATGGGGTGCCCCTGCACAGCTTCAGCGACTACATCAAGGTCTCCGCCATCCCGGAGCAGAAGGGACTGCATGACGGCCGCGCCTGTGTCGAATCCCTGCTTGAGAGCTTCCGCGAGTTGCTGGTAGCCCAGCGCCGCATCCTGGCGCAGGCGGCCGAAGCCGGTGACGAGGGCACCGCCTCTATCCTCTCCGACTATGTGCAGCAGCAGGAAAAGCTGGTCTGGATGCTGCGGGCCTACCTGGACTGATGACATGCAGGGCCGGATGCCACGAGTGGCGCCGGCCCAGCCGTTCCCTTATCCCTTGTTGCTGCAATCCTGAATTGTCTTTGATGTTATCCACCCGCTTGCCGCCCTGTTTGGGCGGCTTTTTTGTTTTTGATCTGCATCAATGAAAACTTAATTGGTAAATTGAATGCCTATTAAGTTTTTCCTGAGGGGCATAGAATCGCCACAAAACAAGCAACTGAAATGTCCAATTAGGAGAGGCATGATGTTTTGTGTGCAATGTGAACAGACAATTCGTACCCCGGCAGGCAACGGCTGCGCTTACGCACAGGGCATGTGCGGCAAGACGGCTGAAACCTCGGATCTGCAGGATGTGCTGATCTATGCGCTGCAGGGCCTCAGCGCCTGGGCGCTGGCCGCCCGCGAGCACGGCATCATCGATGACGAGGTAGATGCCTTCGTGCCCAAGGCCTTCTTCGCCACCCTCACCAACGTCAACTTCGACTCCGCCCGTATCGTCGGCTATGTGAACCAGGCGCTGGCTTATCGTCAGCAGCTGGCCGACCGTCTGGCCGCCCTGGCGGTGCAAGTCAGCGAGCTGCCCGCCGCCGCTCGCTTCGAGCCGGGTGCCGAACTGCTGGAACAGCTGGCCCATGCACCCCAGACCGCGGTCAATCGCGGCAAGAGCGAGGTCAACGAAGACATCATGGGGCTGCGCCTGCTCTGCCTCTACGGCCTCAAGGGCGCCGCTGCCTACATGGAGCACGCCCGGGTGCTGGGTCAGCAAGACAGCGCCGTGGCGGCCGAATTCCACCGCATCATGAGCTGGCTCAGCACGGATCCGAGCGAGCCGGATCCCCTGTTCAAGTGCGCCATGGAGATAGGTCTGCTCAACTTCCGCATCATGGAGATGCTGGATCTCGGCGAGACCACGGCGTTTGGCCACCCGGAGCCGACCCAGGTGCGCGTCACCCCTGTGCCGGGCAAGTGCATCCTGGTCTCAGGCCACGACATGATGGATCTCAAGCTCATCCTGGAGCAGACCGCTGGTACCGGCATCCATGTCTACACCCACGGCGAGATGCTGCCGGCGCTGGCCTATCCCTTCTTCAAGCAGTACCCCCATCTGGTGGGCAACTACGGCTCCGCCTGGCAGAACCAGCAAAAAGAGTTTGCCAACTTCCCCGGCGCCGTTGTGATGACCTCCAACTGCATCATAGATCCCAACGTGGGCGACTACAGCGATCGCATCTTCACCCGCTCCATCGTCGGCTGGCCGGGCGTGACGCACCTGGAAGGGGATGACTTCTCTGCCGTGGTAGCGAAGGCACTGGCGCTGGACGGCTTCAAGCACACCGAGCTGGAGCACTTCATCACCATAGGCTTTGCTCGCAATGCCCTGATGCAGGCCGCCCCGGCAGTGATTGAGAAAGTAAAAGCCGGTGAAATCAGCCACTTCTTCCTGGTGGGCGGTTGTGACGGCGACAAGGCCGAGCGCGCCTACTTCACCGAGTTTGCCAAGGCCGCCCCCCAAGACAGCCTGCTGCTCACCCTGGGCTGCGGCAAGTACAAGTTCAACAAGCTCGACTTCGGCAACATCGGTGGTATCCCCCGTCTGCTGGATGTGGGCCAGTGCAACGATGCCTACTCCGCCATCCAGCTGGCACTGGCGCTTTCCGAGGCGTTCGAGTGCGGCGTCAACGATCTGCCGCTGACCCTGGTGCTCTCCTGGTTCGAGCAGAAAGCCATCGTCATTCTGCTCACCCTGCTGGCACTCGGGGTGAAAGACATTCGCACCGGCCCGACCGCCCCGGCCTTCCTCACCCCGGCCCTGCTCAAGGTGTTGGAGGAGCAGTTCGGTCTCAAGGGAACCACCACGGCCGAAGCAGATCTGGCCGAGATCCTGGCGGCCTGATCAAGGTGCTGGAGACATAGTCCGGTCTCAAGGGAACCACTACGGCCGAAGCGGATCTGGCCGAGATACTGGCGGCCTGATCCGGGCGCGGCCCACCATGTTGTAAGCCTTTGGCGAGCCCCCGGCTCGCCTTTTTTCACTGAGATGCCTTTTATAAAAGAGGAGCCTTGCGATGACCTCCACCTCTCTTTCCCTGCGCTGCATTGGCCGTCGCGCCGACACCCACGACGTGACCAGCTGGCAGTTTGTCGCCACCGAGGGCACGCTGCCCCCCGTGCTGGCCGGCCAGTGCGTGACCTTGCACACAGAGATAGACGGCCAGCCCCTGTGCCGCGCCTACACCCTCTCCTCCAGCCCGCAGGATGCCTGCTGGCAGGTCACCATCAAGGACGTGGGCCTGGTCTCCCGCCATCTGCACCAGAGCCTGCAGCCGGGGGACCAGATCCGGGCCGACGGCCCCTTCGGTGACTTCAATCTGACCGCGCTGCCCTGCGAGCGGCCGCTGCTGCTGAGCGCGGGCTCCGGCATCACCCCCATGTGGGCCATGCTGCGAGACGAGCTCGCCAAGCGACCCGATGCGGACATCCGCTTTGTCCACAGCGCCCGATCGCCAGCGGACGTGATCTTCGCGGATGAATTGGCCGCGCTGGCCGAGGCTCATGCCGGGCTGCGCCTTGCCCTAGTACTGGAGAGAGTGCCGGAGAGAGTGCTGGAAGAGGCCCCGGCGGCTCATCCCTGGGTGGGGCGTCTCACACCCTCCATGCTGAAGGAATTGGCGCCGGACTTACTCGGCCGCCACGTCTACCTGTGCGGGCCCGCCCCCTATATGGCGGCGGTGAGCACCATGCTGGCGGAGCTGGGGTTGCCAGCAGCGCAGTTGCATCAGGAGTCGTTCGGCTTGCCTGCTGTTACATCGGACGCAGCGCCAGTTGCCGCCGGGGGTGACCATTTCTGGCTGACCCTCAAAAAGAGCGGCAAGAAGGTGAAAATACTGCCGGGTCAGACCCTGCTGGCCGCGCTCGAGGGGGCGGGGGAGACCATGATGGCCGCCTGCCGCGCCGGGGTGTGCGGGGCCTGCCGCTGCACCACGACTGGCGAGATCGAACGCCAGAGCGTGATGACTCTCAGCCCGCAGGATCTGGAGAGCGGGGTAGCGCTCGCCTGCTCCTGCACCGCAAGGGGGGATGTCGGCCTCGACTACTAAGGGGCGTCATAGGTATCCCGAGCTTTTCCCGCGCGGGCAGGGCGGGTAGACTCAGCTCCAGTTTCCTCAAAGCACGGGATAAAAAATGACAATTCTGGTCACGGGCGGTGCCGGTTATATCGGCTCCCACACCTTGGTTGAGCTGCTGGGCGCCGGCCAGCAGGTGGTGGTACTGGACAATCTCTCCAACTCCTCCCCCGAATCCCTCAGGCGGGTCGAGCGGATCACCGGCAAGGCGGTCACCTTCGTCGAGGGCGACATTCTGGACAGGGACTGCCTGCAACGGCTGTTCGCCGCCCACAAGATTGAGTCTGTGATCCACTTCGCCGGCCTCAAGGCGGTGGGGGAGTCCAGCCAGATCCCGCTCACCTACTACCAGAACAACGTGACCGGCACCCTGGTGCTGTGTGAGGAGATGGCCAAGGCCGGCGTGTTCCGCCTGGTGTTCAGCTCCTCGGCCACCGTCTATGGCGATCCCGCCTCTGTGCCCCTGCGGGAAGATTTCCCCACCAGCGCCACCAACCCTTACGGCCGCTCCAAGCTGATGGTGGAGGAGATACTGCGGGATCTCTCCAAATCCGATCCCCGCTGGGCCATAGTGCTGCTGCGCTACTTCAACCCGGTCGGTGCCCACGAGAGCGGCCTCATAGGCGAAGATCCCAACGGCATTCCCAACAACCTGCTGCCCTATATCAGCCAGGTCGGTGTCGGCAAGCTCAAGGAGCTGGGGGTCTTTGGCAACGACTACCCGACGCCGGACGGCACCGGGGTGCGCGACTACATCCACGTGGTGGATCTCGCCATAGGTCACCTCAAGGCGCTGGCCCGCATCGGGAGCGACACCGGGGTCTTCACCTACAACCTGGGCACAGGTCAGGGTTACTCAGTGCTGGAGATGGTCAAGGCGTTCGAAACCGCAAGTGGTCGCCCCATTCCCTACCAGATCAAGCCCCGTCGCCCCGGCGACATCGCCGAATGCTGGGCCGAGCCTACCCTGGCCCGGGACGAGCTGGGCTGGCAGGCGGAGCGCGGACTCGAGCAGATGATGGTGGACACCTGGCGCTGGCAAAGCAACAACCCCAACGGCTATCAGGCCTGAGGGACTGGAGCCTGAATGACAAAACGCCCCGGCATCGAGATGCCGGGGCGTTTTTTTACGAGCGAAGAGCGGGTTACTGAATGCTCTTGCCGGCTCGCACGTCCTTGATGAAGCCTTTCAGGCTCGCCAGATCGCGGGGGGCACCGCGCAGGATCTGATCGCCGATGATGAAGGCTGGGGTGCCGGAGATGCTCATGGCCTCGGCCAGGGCACGGTTGGTACCCAGGTTCTGATCTATGCTGCCGTCCTTGATCTTCGCCTCGACCTTGCTCCAGTTGACGCCAGCCGCCTCCGCAAGCTGCTTCACCTGGGCTTCGTCGGAGAGCGGGCCCTGATGGGCGTACAGCTTGTCGTGGAAGGCCTGGTACTTGTCGGGCTGGCCGAGCTTCACCGCCAGCGCCGCGCGGGCGGCATAGTAGGAGGTCTCGCTCAGTATGGGGAACTGCTTGTAGATGTAGCGGATGTCCTTGTCTTCAGCGAGCAGTTGCTGGATAAGCGGGTGGGCCCGCTTGCAGTAGCCGCAGTTGTAGTCGAAGAACTCGACCACGGTCAGGCTGCCCTTGGGGTTGCCGGTCTCGGGATCCTGGTTGGCGAAGAGCTGCTTGGCATGGGCCTCGATCAGCTTCTTGTCGTTCTCGGCCTGCTGGCTCTCCTGCTTGGCGCGCAGGGCATTGGACATCTCGACCAGTATTTCCGGATTCTTGACCAGATAGTCGCGCACGATCTGCTCGACGTCGCTCTTGGTCAGCTCGCTCGCCTGCACCGGCGCCGCAAGCAGGGTCGCGCCGGTCAGGGCGGCGAACAGGGCATGTTTGATTCTCATATGTCCATCTTGCTGGGAATATCGTGGAGGCCACTATAGTGGGTGAGTCTGTTTTCAAGTCAAGCCATCCGGTTGAAAAAGCACGGTTTGGGACGAGTCTGCGGGTTTTGTTGGCCATTTAGCCCAATAAATCGGCAAACGAACAGAGCGGGGATTTACAAGGGGGATCGTCATGGGTAATATGCGTCGCACTGCTGCGGAGGGGTGGCAGAGCGGCTGAATGCACCGGTCTTGAAAACCGGCGATGGGCGACCATCCGTGGGTTCAAATCCCACCTCCTCCGCCATATATACGGCCCATCTCAATCATTGATTGAGATGGGCTTTTTCGTATTCGCGTGCCACAGACCCAGCGCCATGGCGCGCTCATCCTGGTCTTCGAAGGTGCGACGTATGGTGCCAAGCACGCAGGGCATGATCATCGCGCCCCCCAGGGCCAGCAGCACCCGTGCGCCTATGAGCATGGCGGGCGTCGGCGCAAAGGCGGCAAGCAGGGAAGAGACCCCGAAGATGACCAGCCCGGTGAGCAGCAGATGCCGGTTGCCGATACGGTCCGCCAGTGTGCCCATGGGCACCAGCAGCCCCGCCATCAGCAGCGGATAGATGTCGATGATCCACAGTACCTCGGTCGCGGATGCGCCCAGGGCCTGGGTCAGCGAAGGCACGGCTATGTGCAATATGGTCATGTCGATGACCACCGGCAGGAAGGCCAGCATGACGGCCAGCAGCACCAGCCAGCGGCGTTGGGTGTCAGAGAACATGGATTGACTCCTCCGTAATGATGAATGAACGGGGGCTGGCTGCGCTGACCTCAACCCCCGCTGTCTGGCCGCCCTCGTTCAGGCCGCAGGGCAGGAAGAGGGGCTGCAACACTGGCATCATTGCTCCCCCCTGTGCACTCGCCGGGCCCGCCAGAGCTGAAAGCGCTCCTGGGTGCCGATGACGAAGACAAAGAAGACCGGCACGAAGAAGATGGCCAGCAGGGTGCCGCTGATCATGCCGCCGAATACGCCGGTGCCGATGGCATGCTGGGTCTCCGCGCTGGCGCCGCTGGCGAGCATCAGCGGCATCACGCCCAGGGTGAAGGCCAGCGACGTCATCAGGATGGGGCGAAGACGCAGGCGTGCGGCAGTCACAGCCGCGTCTATCAGCGTGCGCCCCTCGCCGTGCAACTGGCGTGCAAACTCGACTATGAGGATGGCGTTCTTGGCCGACAGACCGATGATGGTGATCATGCCCACCTTGAAGAAGACGTCGTTGGGCATATCGCGCAGCATCACGGCGGCGACGGTGCCGAGCAGGCCCAGCGGTACCACCAGCATCACCGACAGCGGGATGGACCAGCTCTCGTAGAGCGCCGCCAGCACCAGGAAGACCACCAGTGCCGACAGCAGCATCAGCATGGGGGCCTGGGCCGCCGACTGACGCTCCTGCAACGACTGCCCCGTCCAGGCCAGGGCGAAGCCTTGCGGCAATTGCGCCACCAGGCGCTCCATCTCCTCCATGGCAGCGCCGCTGGATATCCCCGGGGCGGCACTCCCGGAGAGACGCACGGCGGGGAAGCCCTCGAAGCGCATCATCTGCTGCGGGGATTCGCTCCATACCGGTGTCACCACCTCCCGCAGGGGCACCATGCCGCCGTTGGCATTGCGCACCCGCAGGCCGAGCACGTCGTCGAGCTGCATGCGGGCCGGGGCGTCGGCCTGCAGTATGACCTGCTGCATGTGCCCGCCGTTGGGGAAGTCGTTGACGTAGAGCGACCCCATCGCGGTCGACAGTGTGCTGCTCACACTGGTGAACGAGAGCCCCATGGCCTCGGCCTTCTGCCGGTTGATCTCGAGGTGAATGCTCTCGCCGGGGGGCAGGCTGTCAGGGTAGACATCGCTCACCACCTCGCTGTCGGCGGCAAGCGTCAGCAACTGCGCCTGGGCGGCCAGCAGCGCGGCTTCCCCCCGATTGGCCCTGTCCTGCAGGAAGAGCGTGAAACCCGAAGAGGTGCCCAGCTCGTCGATGGCGGGCGGCAGCAGGCTCATTACCGTGCCTTCAGGAATATTTGCCATAGCCGCTTGTGCCAGCTCCGCCTCTTCGGCGGCCGTGGCGCCATGGCGCTGGTCCCAGTCTTTGAGCATGGTGAAGGCCATGGCCGCATTGGGGCCTGCGCCTGAGAAGCTGAAGCCCTGCACCACCAGGTTGGTGTCCAGCGCCTCGCGAGAGGCGACGTGGGCCTCGAACTCCTTGATCACTGCCAGGGTGCGCTCGCTGGTGGCGCCGGTCGGCAACTGGATGGAGGTCATGAAGTAGCCCTGATCCTCGTCCGGCAGGAAAGAGGAGGGCAACTGGGCGGCGGCGATGGCCAGCACGGTGCAGAGGGCGACGAAGGCCGCCATCATGCGTCCGCTGCGCCCGACCAGCCGGGTCACCCGGGCGCCGTAGCCCGCGGTGAGCCGCTCGAACCCCCGGTTGAAGGCACCGAAGAAGCCGCGCTTCTCATGATGACTCGGGCTGACCGGACGCAGCAAGGTGGCACAGAGCGCGGGCGTCAGGGTCAGGGCGAGGAAGGCCGAAATGAGGATAGACACCGCCATCGACAGGGTGAACTGCTGGTAGATGACCCCCACCGAGCCGCTGCCGAACGCCATGGGGATGAACACAGCCGTGAGCACCAGAGTGATGCCGATCACCGCCCCGGTGATCTCCTTCATGGCCTGCGAGGTCGCCTCTCGGGGTGACAGTCCCCGGGTGGCCATCAGGCGCTCGACGTTCTCCACCACCACAATGGCGTCGTCGACTATGATGCCGATGGCCAGCACCATGCCGAACATGGTCAGGGAGTTGATCGAAAAGCCCGCGAGCAGCATCACCGCGAAGGTGCCGAGCAGGGCTATGGGGGCGACTATGGCCGGGATCAGGGTGTAGCGCAGGTTCTGCAGGAAGAGGAACATCACCAGGAACACCAGCACCATGGCCTCCAGCAGGGTGTGGATCACCTTGTCGATGGAGACCTTGACGAAGGGGGCCGAGTCGAACGGGATCGAATAGACCATGCCCGCCGGCAGGGTAGGGGCGAGCTGGGCGAGACGGGTGCGTACCGCATCGGCGGTACGCACGGCGTTGGCGCCAGGGGAGAGCTGGATGGCGGCGCTGGTGGCGGCCACGCCGTTCTCCCGGTTGGAAAAGGTGTAGGATTGCGCCCCCAGCTCGACCCTAGCGACATCACCCAGCACCAGCTTGGCGCCATCGGCGCCGGCCCGCAGCACTATGGCGGCGAACTCCTCCGGCGCCGTCAGCTGCCCCTGTACCCTGAGAGGAACCGTCAGGCGCTGTCCCGGCAGGGCGGGTTCGTCACCGATGCGCCCCGGTGCTATCTGGACGTTCTGCTGCTCTATGGCCTGCGCCACCTCGCCTATGGTCAGCCCGTAGGCGGAGAGCTTGCCCGGATCCACCCAGATGCGCATGGCCTGCTCGGCGCCAAACAGCTGCACCCGTCCCACGCCCTCGATGCGGCGCAGCTCCTGAACGATATTGCGCGCCATGTAATCGTTGAGGGCTATCTCATCGAAGCGACCATCCGGCGAGGTCATGCCGACCATCATCAGAAAACCCGAAGAGGCGGACTCCACCTGCAGACCGTTCTGCCGCACCGCTTGCGGCAGGCGAGGTTCGACCGCCTTGATGCGGTTTTGCACGTCCATCTGGGCCAGATCCGGGTCTGTGCCCGGCTTGAAGGTGGCGGTGATCTGCGCGCTGCCCGAGGCATCCACCGATGACTCGAAGTAGAGCAGGTTTTTCACCCCCGACAGCTCGCGCTCGATAAGGCTCACCACCGCATCGTTCAGGGTCTGCGGCGTGGCGCCCGGATAGGTGGCATAGAGGGTCACCGACACCGGCGCCACCGAGGGGTAGCGGGAGATGGGCAGCTTGGGGATGGCGATGACACCCGCCAGCACGATGAAGAGGGCGATCACCCAGGCAAATACCGGGCGATGAATAAAAAACTGCGGCATGGAATGTCTCCGATTCAGCGGATGTCTGCGTCAGCCTGCTGGCTGACGGCGGGGGGTTGCCAGGGATGGGCAATGACTTGCGCCCCCGGGGTCAGGCGGTCGATCCCTTCGATCACCACCCGTTGCCCGGCGCTGAGTCCGGACGCGATGCGATACTGGCGATCCACCAGCTCAGCGGTGTTGACCGGGACCTGCTGTGCCTGCCCACTGGCATCCACCACCCACACGCTGGTCTGACCCGATGTGCGCACCAGGGCCTGCTGGGGCACGCTCAGGGCGCTGGCGTAGTGAGCCCGGGGAATGCGGGCCTGCACGTAGAGGCCGGGCAACAGGCGCCGCTCCGGGTTATCCACCAGTACTCGCAGCAGCACGTCGCCGGTTCCGGCATCCACCTCGATGCCGGAGAAGAGGATGTGTCCCTGCATGCCGAGCGGCTTGCCATCGCTGCCGAGGATCTCCACCTCCAGTTCAGGTGCCGTCGACCCTGCCTGCTGGCGCAGGGTTTCCAGCACAGAGGCCGGTTGGCGGACATCGACATAGACCTGATCGATCTGCTGGATCCTGGCCATGGGGGTGGCATCGGTGGGCGACACCAGGGCCCCTTCGCTCACCAGGGCCTGATCGATGCGCCCGGCGATGGGGGCCTCCACGCTGGCAAATTGCAGGTTCAGCTGGTGCCGGGCCAGGGTTGCCCTGGCCTGGGCCACGTCGGCGGCCGCCTGATCCCGCTGGGAGACGGCATCGTCATAGGTCTGGCGGCTGATGGCGTCGGTGCGCAGCAGCGGCACCAGGCGGTCAATCTGGATGCGGGCGCGCGCCAGCACGGCCTCGGCCCGCTGCAATGCCGCGGCGGCGCTGTCGACGTCTGTCTTGAAGGGGGCCGGGTTTATCTGGAACAGCACTGTACCCGCGCTGATCTCGGCGCCCTGCTCGAACAGGCGGCGTTGGACGATGCCGCTTATCTGGGCGCGAATTTCGGCGCTGCGCAGTGCCGCCACCCGGGCGGGCAGATCCTCGCTGATGACAAGATCTTCTCCTGCCAGCGTCATCACCGACACCTGAAGGGGGGCCGGCGCATCTTGCGCTTGCGGCGCCCCATCGCAACCCGCCAACCCGAATGCGGCAATGACGGCGAGCAGGGCGCCCGCATACCGCTGTCTGACAAACATCATACTCACCTCGTTAAACCGTCTCCCCGACATGGTGTTGCCGCGAGAGCACATCGAGCGGGCATTATGGAGAGGGGCTATTGCGAATGATTCGAGGCTTTGTGGAGAATCCATGGAGGCGGTGATAAAGTTCAAGCCCACCATTTTCGAGTCCGACCATGTCGTATCTTCATGCTTCCGCCAGCCCGGCGGCCCAGTCGCTGGTACTGATTGCAGAGGATGAAGCCGAGATCGCCGAGATCCTCGCCGCCTACCTGCAACGTCACGGATTGCGTACTCTTCATGCCGCCGATGGCCGCGAGGCGCTGGCCATGCACCAGGCATTCAAGCCCGATCTCCTGCTGCTGGATGTGCAGATGCCGCAGCTCGATGGCTGGCAGGTGCTCAGCGAGATCCGGGCCCGTGGCGACACGCCTGTGATCATGCTGACCGCCCTGGATCAGGATCTCGACAAGCTGATGGGGCTTCGCATGGGGGCGGATGACTATGTGGGCAAACCCTTCAACCCGGCCGAAGTGGTGGCCCGGGTTCAGGCCGTGCTCAGACGCACCAAGGCCGCAACCCCCGCCACCGCCCGGGTGCTGCGGGTCGGCCCCTTCCAGATCGATCTGGAGAGTCACGAAGCCAGCATTTGCCGCGATGACGGGCAACAGCGGCTGGATCTGACCCTGACCGAGTTCAAGTTGCTCGCCTCCCTGATGCGGGCGCCGAAGCGGGTGTTCAGCCGCGCCGAACTGCTGACCCACTGCCTGCCCGAAGGGGATACCCAGGAGCGCACAGTGGACAGCCACATCAGCAAGCTGCGCAAGAAATTCGAGGCCCACGGCATCCAGGGGGTACCTGCCAGTGTCTGGGGGGTCGGTTATCGCTTCGGTGGCGACGCATGAAACCGGCACCTGGCCTGCGCAGGCAGATCATCCACGCCCTGGGCCTGATGGCGCTTGGCATCATCTCCCTCGCGGTGATCGGCACCTATGTGTTCTATGCCATCGCCGTGACCTACCTGCCCGGCAGCATCTCCGAGAGCTGGATACCCTCGAGGGTGGAGATGATCTGGGTCGGCTCTACCATTCTCATCGCCTTGGGGATGGCGCTGTACGTGGCGGTTCGGCTCTCTCGCCGCATCCTGACCCCCCTCAACTCGGTGGCAAACAGCCTGCGAGACGTCGCAGAGGGCAGGCTCGACGCCCGCGTGCCGATAGATGAACAGGCAATAGGGGAGACGGCGCAACTGGTGCGCGACTTCAACACCATGGCCGAGCGGCTGCAGAACATGACCCGCGAGCGGGAGTTCTGGAATGCCGCCATCGCCCACGAGTTGCGCACTCCCGTCACCATTTTGCGCGGCCGCCTGCAGGGGCTGGCCGAAGGGGTATTTTTGCCAGAGCGCGAACTCTTCGAAAGCTTGCTGCGTCAGGTGGAGGGCCTCACCCACCTGATCGAAGACCTGCGGGTATTGAGCCTCAACGACAGCGGCCACCTGGAATTGCAACGCTCAGAGGTCAGGCTGGCAGACGAGCTTGCCGTGGTGCTTGACGCCTTTGCCAGCCCCCTGGCCGCGAGCGGTTTCATGCTTAGGCGGGAGCTCGATGCCGAACTCCCTGTCTGCTGCGATGCACTTCGCATCCGTCAGGCCCTGATGGCGCTGCTGGAAAATGCCCAGAAGCACGCCGTACCTGGCCTGCTGACAGTGCGCCTGCAACGCTCGGGTGCCCTGTGCACTCTGAGCGTGGAAGACGAGGGGCCAGGGATCGGCGAGGAGGTTGCTGCCTATATCTTCGATGCGTTTCGCCGGGGGGATCCGTCGCGCTCGCGCAAGAGCGGCGGCAGCGGGCTCGGGCTCGCCGTGGTCAAGGCCATTGCCGAGGCCCACGGCGGCAGTGCCCTCTGCCAGCCCAACGGGCGGGGCGGCACCACATTCCTGCTTTCCTGGCCGCTGACGACAGGCCATAACCCCTGCCAGCCACCTCCTTTATCTGTTGCGGGTGTGGTGCGGGAAGCCTGATCTGCGGAGATGGATGAGCGAGGTTATGCCCTTCTCCACATATCCAAGTTCATCCGATTGATTGGGATGGCTTTTTCTGGTCTGTGAGTTTTCAGCTCCCGTCCCTTCGCCCACGCCATTCTCTTGCTCCATCTCACAGCGTTGGTGCGGCCGATCTCAGGCCAGGGCCGCAGACAGTCCTTGTGCCAGATAACCCATCAGGATGGCCATTCCCAGGATCACGGTGAGGAATGCCACCATCATGGGGGTTCTGAACATCGACTTGAGCAGGATCAGCTCGGTCAGGCTGGCCCCCGCACTGCCGATGATGAGTGCCATCACAGCGCCCATCCCCATCCCTTTGCCCAGTAGTACCGATGCGAGCGGGATCACCGCCTCGGCGCGGATATAGAGCGGGATCCCGATGATGGCGCTGAAGGGGATGGCCAGCGGGTTGTCGGCGCCAGCATGGGCGGCGATCCACTCGGCAGGAATAAAGCCGTAGATAAACGAGCCGACGAGCACCCCCAGCAGCAGGAAGGGCAATACCGCTTTGAACTGCTGCCAGGCATCGATGCGCCTTGGCCCAGGCAGTGGGGTTTCCGGGGCTGGCGGTCAGGGCTGCCGTGCCATCTGCTGCAGCAGGAGAGGGGGCGTGGCCATCTCTGGTTGCGCTGCTGCGCAGCATGCCGCCCCGCTGAGCGGTTTGATTGAGCGAATGGTACTGCATTGGTTGTCACTGCAATTTGCTTGAGTTGTGGTGTGGGTCGCCGGTGCCATAACCACTGTGCCCGCTGTGGTACAGCAGTGCGTTGGCCTCTTTGGGGTCAATGACATGGCGCTCGAACCCGAACTTGTCGAGCAGCATGCTCGCCATGACAGAGACGCCGGCGGCGATCACGGCATGGAGCAGGGCCGTCAGTTTCCAGCCGAAGGTGACCCACATCAGGCCGACGATGATCGGATTGAGCAGCGGCGAGACGAACAGGAAGGTCAGGGTTGGCCCAAGGTGGCGGACAGGAGTCCGCGCAGCATGGGAATCCAGCCTTCAGGGCCCCCAGTAGAGCCGAAATCAAATAGCCTTGCCCTGCATGGGGATGGTGGATTTTCTGCAGCTGCAAAAGCAGTTGCGATCCCCGCCTCCACCCTCAGTCACCATATCGCGGCGCTGGTCTCGGTGGGGCTGGTCAAGCAGAACCGGGAGAGCCGCACCCTCCTTTGCATTTCTCAATATGAGGTGCTGGAAGGGGGTCCATCGCGTTTTTCCGTGACGAGTGCTGCGTGAACAGTCCGGGCAGCTGAACAGATTCCGTGACTTGGTTGAGGTGACTTGTTCATTTCAATAGTTCTTGTATAGTTGTAATGAAATGAGGTGATGAAGAGGTTCCCATGAATAAAGATACAGCCACTAAAGTGTTCGAGTCTCTTGCATCCGGGATCCGTCTCGATGTCTGGCGGCTGCTGGTCAAGGCCGGGTTGGAAGGCAGGTTGCTGGCCAGCTTGGCCAGTGAACTGGATATCGCCCCGAACACACTGTCATTTCATCTGAAAGCCATGCTGCATGCCGACCTGTTGTCGGTGGAGCAAGAGGTCGTTTTTTACGTTACCGGGCCAACATTCCCCTGATGCTGATCTTATCGGCTACCTCACGGAAGAGTGTTGCGCCGGGCATCCCGAAGCGTGCGGGATGATGCGCGCCGAGTCGAGCTGTTCGCCCCATGTGTTGCCCGAGCAATCTTGCTGCAATAAGGAGTAATGCCATGTCTGTTATCCAGATTTTTGATCCGGCACTGTGCTGTGCCAGCGGGGTATGTGGCGCAGAGGTTGACCAGCGGTTGGTGAACTTTGCGGCCGATGTAGCAGTGGGCCAAGGGGCAGGGGGTGGCCATCGAGCGCTTCAATCTGGCTCAGCAGCCGATGGTGTTTGCCGAGACCCCGCGGTCAGCGCTTTCCTGGATGCACGCAGGGGAGGCGGGGTTGCCGCTGGTGCTGGTGGATGGCCAGGTGGTGCTCACCGGCCGTTATCCCGGCCGCAGTGAATTGGCCCGTTATGCCGGTTTGCCCGCGCCGCAAGCAGTCATCAAAGGGATCGCCAAGAGCGGCGGCTGTTGCGGCAACAGTGGTTGCTGCTAACCCCAGAGTGTTGCTGACCACATCCCTGCCGCCTGCGCGGTGAATTGCCTTGTTTTGCCTGATTGGAGTCGCTTATGTCTTCGTCCGCGTTGCTGAACTACTCGTTTCTCCATGATGCGCCGCCGTTTCTCTTCTTCACCGGCAAGGGCGGGGTGGGCAAGACCTCGCTGGCCTGTGCCAGTGCGGTTGCCTTGTGTGACAGTGGCAAAAGGGTACTACTGGTCAGCACGGATCCGGCCTCAAACGTCGGCCAGGTGTTCGATACCCGGATAGGCAACAAGATAACCGCCATAGCGGCAGTCAGTGGGTTGTCAGCACTGGAGATAGACCCGCAAGCCGCTGCACAAGCCTATCGGGAGCGGATCGTGGGCCCGGTGCGCGGCAAGCTGCCCGAGAGCGTGGTGCGCAGCATCGAGGAGCAGCTCTCCGGTGCCTGCACCACAGAGATCGCCGCCTTCGACGAGTTCACCGCCCTGCTTACCGACAAGGCGTTGCTGGCAGAATATGACCATATCGTTTTCGATACGGCCCCGACCGGCCACACCATACGTCTGTTGCAGTTGCCGGGTGCATGGAGCGAGTTTCTGGAGCAGGGCAAGGGGGATGCTTCCTGTCTGGGGCCCTTGGCAGGGCTGGAAAAACAGCGCAGCCAATACGCCGAGGCTGTTGCTGCCTTGTCCGATGCAGAGAAAACCCGGCTGATTCTGGTCGCCCGGGCGCAAGCCTCGACCCTTCGGGAAGTGGCGCGAACCCATGACGAACTGGCGACCATAGGCCTTGCCAATCAGCAACTGGTTATCAATGGCATCTTCCCGGAAAGCGAACTGGTTGATGACCCCTTGGCGACCGCCCTGTGGCAACGAGAGCAGCTGGCGATGGCTCAAATGCCAGCGCTGCTTGCCAGCCTGCCACAAGACAGAGTGCCGCTGTTGGCGACCAATCTGGTTGGGGTGGACAGCCTGCGCCAGTTACTCGGCGCAGCATCGGCCACTGGGACTGATGAGGTTGAGAGCGCAATCACTGAACAACATCCCGGCTTGAAGCAACTGGTCGATGAGCTGGCCAGCGATGGCCACGGGCTCATCATGCTGATGGGCAAGGGCGGTGTGGGTAAAACCACTCTGGCGGCAGCAGTGGCGGTGGAGCTCGCCAGTCGGGGGTTGCCGGTTCACCTGACCACCTCAGATCCCGCAGCCCATCTGGGAGAGACACTGGCAGGGGCGTTGCCGAACCTGGAGGTCAGTCGTATCGATCCCCACGCCGAGACCGAGCGTTACCGTGCCCAGGTGCTGGCCATCAAGGGGGCGAGTCTGGATGCCCAGGGCCGCGCCCTGCTGGAGGAAGATTTACGCTCCCCCTGTACCGAAGAGATCGCCGTGTTTCAGGCCTTCTCGCGGATCATTCGCGAGGCGGGCAAGCGCTTCGTGGTGATGGATACGGCGCCGACCGGCCATACCCTGTTGCTGCTCGATGCGACCGGTGCCTATCACAGAGAGATTGCCCGCCAGATGGGGGGCAAGGGGATGCACTTCACCACCCCCATGATGCAACTGCAAGACCCGAAACAGACCAAGGTGATGATAGTCACCCTGCCCGAGCCCACCCCGGTACAGGAGGCGGCCAACTTGCAAACGGACCTGCGCCGCGCCGGTATCGAGCCCTGGGCCTGGGTAGTCAATCACATGCTGGCCCCTGCCAGCGTCACTTCCCCCCTGCTTGCCCAGCGAGCCTATCGCCAGCAGCCCCATATAGAAGCGGTCAAGGGTGAGCATGGAAAGCGTTATGCCGTGGTGTCCCTGCTGGCGGTCGAGCCGGTCGGCGTCAAGGCCCTGCAAGACTTATGTCACCCTGCCCACAAGGAGGGGTGAGGCAGAGCGCCCTATGATGCTTGCGTGGTCGCGGTTGCGGCCACCAGCACGGGGTACCAACAACCTGTTTTCACCAACCAATCTGATGTTCTCAATGAGACATGGAGCCGCTGCTTATCATGCACCCCTTTGACATCCTGAACCTGGATAATGGCGCCCGCCTTATCTTCACTCCCTGCCCTGGCACCAAGGAGGCTTCCCTGCAAGCCTCCCTCAAGACCCTGCAAGCCGCCGGGGCCGATGCGGTAGTCACCATGATGCCCGATGCCGAGCTTAGCGAATTCAAGGCCGATACCTTGCCCGCCGAGTGCGCAGCGTTGGGGCTGGCCTGGTTCCAGCTGCCGGTGGAGGACGATTGCGTCCCCGAGGCGCCCTTTGCCGCCGCCTTTGCCAGCCACAAGACGGCGCTGCTGGCTCGCCTGGCGGCGGGCCAGACCCTGGCCATTCATTGCCGTGGTGGCTCGGGTCGTACCGGGCTGATGGCAGCCATCTTGCTGCTGGAATCGGGCTATGCCCCCATACAGGTCAAGTCGCTGGTGCAAGGGCTGCGTCCCAAGGCGCTGACCCTGGCGCCCCACGTTGACTACCTCAACAGCCACTACTCATTCGCCGGTTAAGGAAAACAGCATGACTATCAAAGTGGGTATCAACGGGTTTGGCCGCATGGGCCGTCTCTCATTTCGCGCCGCCTTCGACTGGGCGGATGTGGAGTTTGTGCGCATCAATGACCCGGCTGGCGATGCCGCCTCGCTGGCACACCTCATCACCTTCGATTCCGTCCATGGCCGCTGGCATCATGAAGCCAGCAGCGATGGAGACCAGATGGTGATAGGCAACCATCGCATCCTCTGCACTCGCAACAAAGAGATCGGTCAGACTGACTGGTCTGGTTGTGATGTGGTGATCGAGGCTTCCGGCAAGATGAAAACCAAGGCGCTGCTCAATGCTTATCTGGCGCAAGGGGTGAAGCGTGTTGTGGTGACAGCTCCGGTCAAGGAAGAAGGTGTCCTGAACGTCGTCATGGGGGTCAACCACCACCTCTACGACAAGGCGCAGCATCCCATAGTGACGGCTGCCTCCTGTACCACCAACTGCCTGGCGCCCGTGGTGAAGGTGATCCACGAACAACTGGGCATCAAGCACGGCTCCATGACCACCATTCATGACACCACCAACACCCAGACTATCCTGGATGCACCCCATAGCGATCTTCGCCGTGCCCGCGCCTGCGGCCTGAGCCTGATCCCCACCACCACGGGTTCTGCCACCGCCATCACCCACATCTTCCCCGAGCTCAAGGGCAAGCTGAACGGTCATGCGGTGCGGGTGCCGCTCGCCAACGCCTCCCTCACCGACTGCGTGTTCGAGGTGAACCGTCCCACAACAGAAGCCGAGGTCAATGGCTTGCTCAAGGCCGCCGCCATGAGTGAGCTCAAGGGGATCATGGGCTATGAAGAGCGCCCGCTGGTGTCAGTGGATTACAAGACGGATCCGCGCTCCTGCACCATAGATGCACTCTCCACCATGGTGGTCAACGACACCCAGGTGAAGATCTACGCCTGGTATGACAACGAGTGGGGCTATGCCAACCGCACCGCCGAGCTGATGCGCATGGTCGGTCAGATGGACAAGGCGCAAGGATAACCCGACCATGGCACTGACCCGACTCTCCCCCGAAGCTCGCCAATATCTGCTGGTGACCGGCAACTACTGGGCCTTCACCCTGACCGATGGCGCTCTGCGCATGTTGGTGGTGCTCTACTTCCATGGGCTCGGTTACAGCCCGCTGGCCATCGCCTCCCTGTTTCTCTTCTACGAGATCTTCGGGGTGGTGACCAATCTGGTGGGGGGATGGCTCGGTGCTCGCCTCGGGCTCAACCGCACCATGAACATAGGGCTGGCCCTCCAGGTGCTGGCATTGGGCATGTTGCTGGTGCCATCAGTCTGGCTGACGGTGCCCTGGGTGATGGGGGCGCAGGCGCTTTCGGGGATAGCCAAAGACCTCAACAAGATGAGTGCCAAAAGCTCCATCAAGTTGCTGGTGCCGGGAGAGGCGCAGGGTCAGCTCTACAAGTGGGTGGCACTCTTGACGGGTTCGAAGAATGCTCTGAAAGGGATGGGCTTTTTCCTCGGTGGCGCCCTGCTGACCCTGCTCGGGTTTCAGGGGGCCGTGCTGGTCATGGCCCTGGCGTTGGCGCTGGTGTGGTGCGTCAGCCTGCTGACCCTGAAACGGGATCTCGGCAAAGCCAAGAACAAGCCCAAGTTCAGCGAAATTTTCTCCAAGAGCCGCGCCATCAATTACCTGTCGGCGGCCCGTCTCTTCCTGTTCGGGGCCCGGGATGTCTGGTTTGTGGTGGCGCTGCCTGTCTACCTCGCCTCCAGCTTTGGCTGGGATCACTGGTATGTGGGGGGCTTCCTGGCGCTCTGGATTATTGCTTATGGCGTGGTTCAGACCCAGGCGCCCCGCTTTACCGGCAAGCGGGAGGGGCGGGTACCCGATGGCAAGGCGGCAATGCGCTGGGCATTGGTGCTGGCACTGACCCCAGCCCTGATTGCCTTGGCGCTCCACTATGAGGTGCATCCGGCCATCAGCCTGGTGGGCGGTTTGATGGTGTTCGGCGCCCTGTTTGCCATCAACTCCTCCCTGCACAGCTACCTCATCGTCAGCTATGCCGGTGCAGATGGGGTATCGCTGGATGTGGGTTTCTACTACATGGCCAATGCCCTGGGGCGCCTGCTAGGCACCCTTCTCTCCGGGCTGGTGTTCCAGCTCTATGGTCTCGAGGCCTGCCTCTGGATCTCCACCCTCTTTATCCTGTTGGCGGCGTTGATTTCAATCGGTTTGCCCCGCCATCAGCCGCCCGTTTCATCCAATCCTCATGGAGTCTCGTGATGAGTACAACAGCCTGCGGCGATCTGCCCGTCAGCAAAAAAATGAGTTTTCTCGACCGCAATCTCACCCTCTGGATCTTCGTCGCCATGGCGATTGGGGTGGGGATTGGTTATCTGTTCCCCCAGGTGGCCCAGTGGAACGAGGCGATGTCGGTCGGAACCACCAACGTGCCGCTGGCCATAGGCCTCATCCTGATGATGTACCCGCCGCTCGCCAAGGTGAATTACGGCACCATGGGCGCCATGACCCGGGATCGCCGCGCCATCACCCTCTCCCTGGTGATGAACTGGCTGGTGGGCCCTATATTGATGTTCGTCATCGCCCTGGTGTTTTTGCATGATCAGCCGGGCTACATGGTGGGCCTCATCCTGATAGGCCTGGCGCGCTGCATCGCCATGGTGCTGGTGTGGAACGATCTCGGCGGCGGTAGCAAGGAGTACGGTGCTGGCCTGGTGGCCCTCAACAGCGGTTTCCAGATCCTCACCTACAGCTTCATGGCCTGGCTGTTCATTACAGTGCTGCCGCCCCTGTTCGGGCTGCAGGGTTTCGCGGTGGACATCACCATGCTGGATATCGCCGAGAGTGTGCTCATCTATCTCGGCATCCCCTTCCTGGCAGGCTTTCTGAGCCGCCATTACCTGGTCAAGGCCAAGGGGGAGAAGTGGTATAGCGAGCGCTTCATCCCGGCTATTTCACCCATCACGCTTATCGCCCTGCTGGCCACCATAGTGCTGATGTTCAGCCTCAAG
Organism: Aeromonas ichthyocola; assembly: GCF_046087985.1. Lineage (NCBI taxonomy): Bacteria > Pseudomonadati > Pseudomonadota > Gammaproteobacteria > Aeromonadales > Aeromonadaceae > Aeromonas > Aeromonas ichthyocola. The sequence goes on along the minus strand of NZ_JBJSWH010000002.1, from coordinate 632,435 downwards.
GGGGAGATGATAGTCGAGCTGCCCATGGATGTGGTTCGCGTTGCCATCCCGCTGGTGATCTACTTTGTGCTGATGTTCTTCACCAGCTTCCTGGTGGGCAAGAAGCTGGGTATTCCCTATGACAAGAACGCCTCCATCGCCTTTACCGCCACCGGCAACAACTTCGAGCTGGCCATCGCGGTCTCCATCGCCGTGTTCGGACTGAGCTCGGATCAGGCCTTCGCCGGCGTCATAGGCCCACTGGTTGAAGTGCCCGTGCTGATCGGTCTGGTCAACGTGGCCCTGCGCATGAAGCGCCACTATGGCAAAGCGGAGGCGCAAGCATGAGTGACACCGCTATCACCATCTACCACAACCCGGCCTGTGGCACCTCGCGCAATACGCTGGCACTTATCCGCAACTCAGGTGTTGAGCCGACCGTCATCCACTATCTGGAGACGCCGCCGAGTCGCGAGACCCTGGTCGCACTGATTGCTGCCATGGGGATACCGGCGCGCGGGCTGCTGCGCCAGAATGTGCCCCCCTACGAGGCGCTGGGGCTGGCTGGGGAGGGATTCAGCGACGAGGAACTGATCGACGCCATGTTGTCCCATCCCATACTGATCAACCGCCCCATAGTGGTGACCCCGCTTGGCACCAGGCTGTGCCGTCCATCAGAAGTGGTATTGGAGATACTGCCGAGCCCCCAGCAAGGGGCTTTCACCAAGGAAGACGGGGAGCGGGTGGTGGATGAGCAAGGCCGGCGTATCGAGTGAGGGGGCATGAGCCCGTATAAGGAAAGAGGGGGGGGCCATGGCCACCCCCTCGCTCTTTATCTCAGCAGGAGCACGGCAGCGCCGTGCCGGTCGAGGCCCTGGCGGCGTCGCACACCGCCGCCTGAGCCGGTGAGCCATCGATACAGGCAACAATGCTTGTCATGATGGACTCCTTGTTGTGATCAGTGGCCAGCCAGCAGCTTTTCCACTTCTTCCGGTTTGTCGTGTACCCCGAAGCGGTCGACTATGGTGGCACTGGCCTCGTTCAGGCCAATGATCTCCACCTCGGTACCCTCGCGGCGGAACTTGAGGACCACCTTGTCCAGCGCCGTGACGGCGGTGATGTCCCAGAAGTGGGCATGGGTGAGGTCGATCACCACCTTCTCCACCACCTCCTTGAAGTCGAAGCCGGCGAAGAACTGCTCGGCGCTGGCGAAGAACACCTGGCCCCGCACCAGATAGGTGCGTACTTCTCCTTTTCGCTCGCTGTCGCTCTTGACCAGCATGAAGCGGGCGACCTTGCTGGCGAAGAACAGGGAGGCGAGCAGTACCCCGACAAATACTCCGAGCGCCAGGTTATGGGTAGCCACCACCACGGCGACTGTGGCCAGCATCACGATGCTGGTGGAGAGGGGATGGGTTTTCAGGTTGCGCACCGACTCCCAGGAAAATGTCCCGATAGAGACCATGATCATCACGGCCACCAGGGCTGCCATGGGGATCTGGCGGATCCACTCATCCATGAACACCACCATCAGGATCAGCAAGGTGCCCGCCACGAAGGTGGAGAGGCGGCCGCGGCCACCGGATTTGATGTTGATGATGGACTGGCCAATCATGGCGCACCCCGCCATGCCCCCCATCAGGCCGGCACCGATATTGGCGATCCCCTGGCCCTTGCACTCGCGATTGCGATCGCTTGGGGTATCGGTCAGGTCATCGACGATGGCCGCCGTCATCATGGATTCGAGCAGACCCACCACGGCCAGACCCGCAGAGTAGGGGAAGATGATGGCCAGGGTCTCGAGATTCAGCGGCACTTCGGGCCAGAGGAAGATGGGCAGGGTATCGGGCAGCTCGCCCATGTCGCCCACGGTGCGAATATCTATCCCCATGGTGATGGCGACCGCCGTCAGGATGACGATGCATAGCAGCGGGGAGGGCACCAGCTTGCCCACCACGGGGATGAGCGGGAACAGATAGATGATGGCAAGGCCGGCCGCCGTCATGGCGTAGACCTGCCAGGTGACGTTGGTGAGCTCCGGCAGCTGGGCCATAAAGATGAGGATGGCCAGGGCGTTGACGAAGCCGGTGACCACGGAGCGGGAGACAAACCGCATCAGGCTGCCGAGCTTGAGGTAACCCGCCGCTATCTGCAGTATCCCGGTGAGCAGGGTGGCCGCCAGCAGATATTGCAGGCCATGTTCTTTCACCAGGGTCACCATCAAGAGCGCCATGGCGCCGGTGGCGGCGGAGATCATGCCGGGACGGCCACCGACGAAGGCGATGACCACGGCGATACAGAAGGAGGCATAGAGGCCGACCTTGGGGTCGACGCCTGCGATGATGGAGAAGGCGATGGCTTCCGGGATCAACGCCAGGGCGACCACGATACCGGCCAGCAGGTCGCCGCGTATGTTGGAGAACCACTCTTGTCTTGCACGTTCCAGCATGGGGGGATTTTCTCGCTTGTTGAGGATCCATGGCCGCAGGCCACCACAGACCCGGGGTCAGGTGGCGTTCGGGCAGGATCACATTGTTGTATTGGTATATGACAGATGAACAAAAAGGCTCCGGTTGTGACAACCAGAGTCAGGCGGCAGGCGCCGCGAAGGGGAGGTTAGGGCGGCGTGACGGTCACGCCAGAGCGCAAAATAGGCATAGGGGCGGCATGTTAGCAGTCAAGGCGGCGGCAGGAAAGCCCGAGGTTTTTGCGAAAAGGTTGCCTGGGAGGCTCAGGCACTGCGGTGATCACGATCTCTGTTTTAAGCGAAAAAAACTTGTTTTTAGTGCAATCATTATATTAATCATATGTAATTAATATAGTTTCACATATTAGATGCTACCTGTTTACCATTGGCAGCATTTTTCTCTATTGGTTATCCCTGTTCTGTTGGGGCCTGCCATCTCGCCGCCTCTTCCGGGTCGCCCACACTTCAGGCCTAGGTTGCGTGTCATTTCCACTTGTTGGCATGTGATTCAGCCCCTATTGGGATTCATGCCAAACAATATGGTCACCGTTTATAAGCAACTCGATCACATGAATACAACCTACGCATTAGACCTTATCGCCCGGTTCGAGCAGGCCAGCGATGAACGCACCATAGTGGCGTTGCTGCGCCAGTTGACGGTACAGGCAGGCTTTGACTATTTCCGGCTGGCTCTGTTGCTTCCCAGCACCATACAGCGCCCGGATGTCATCATCTTCAATGGCTGCCCCCAAGACTGGGTGGATGCGTATACCCAGGCAAATTTCTTTGCCATAGATCCCGTCGTGCAGCGTGGCATGGTGCAGAGTACGCCCATTCTGTGGGCTGAGCTCATGGCGCAGGGGGCATGTGATGAGCAGAGCCTGGCAGTCATGACGCTGGCGCAGGAGGCAGGGCTGCGTGACGGCATCACCTTCCCCTGGCATGGCGCCAACGGGCATGTGGGTCTGCTCTCCCTGATCACCCGTGAACCGCGCAGCGAGCAGGAGTGGCTGGCGGCCGTGTCTTCATTGACCTGGTTGTCCATGCATATCTTCGAGGCCGTGGTACGGATCTGTCTGGTGGGGTCGTCACCTCACGATGCCCTGAGCCTGCGTGAACTGGAAGTATGCCGCTGGGCTGCGGAGGGCAAGCAGGTGAGCGATATCGCCCAGATCCTGGGGATCACCCCTCGTACGGTGACATTTCATCTGAACAATGTGGTGATCAAGCTGGGGGCGAGCAGCAAGTGCCAGGCCATCTCCTGGGCGCTCAAGCAGGGGGTCGTCCGCTTGAATGTGGAGCTGGCGTCCGTTGCCAATGTGGATGAGCAGCAGTGATCTCTTCCGCATGGCGCAATACATTGCTCAAAAAACGGAACATTAAACTGGTCAGGCAATCATTGGTGGACGAAAACGTTGAATAACACAAGTTGTTGCGCTGGATATGCTGCGGCATTATCGTGGTGAGATGGTAACCTATTGAAATTGCTCAATTTAAAAGAATGGCATGGTCACTGCTAATGGTTTCGGTCGAGTGTCATTACCGTTCAACCCATCAGGAGCAAACTCATGCCAACTCCATGTTATATCAGCATCGAAGGTAAAACCCAGGGCAACATCACCGCCGGTGCCTTCACCTCCGACTCCGTCGGCAACATCTTCGTGCAGGGTCACGAAGACGAGATGCTGGTACAAGAGTTCCAGCACATCGTCACAGTCCCGACCGATCCGCAATCCGGTCAGCCTGCGGGCCAGCGTGTCCACAAGCCGTTCAAGTTCACCGTGGCCCTGAACAAGGCCGTACCGCTGATGTACAACTCCCTGGCCTCCGGCGAGATGCTGCCGAAAGTGACCCTGAAGTGGTACCGCACCTCGGTGGAGGGCAAGCAGGAGCACTTCTTCTCTACCGTGCTGACCGATGCCACCATAGTCGACATCGATTGCCAGATGCCCCACTGCCAGGATCCGGCGAAGTCTGACTTCACCCAGCTGATCCAGGTCTCCCTGGCCTATCGCAAGATCGACTGGGAACACACAGTAGCCGGTACCTCGGGTGCCGACGACTGGCGTGCCCCCATCGAGGCTTGATGCCATGAGGGAGCACTCGACCGGGTGCTCCCTTTTATGAATCAGACAAGGAGGCAGCATGCCAAGAGAGTCGTTCTATCCCGATACCAATGAACCGCACATCCACCTGCACAGAGGGGGGGCCACCTTCACCGACATTGGCCACAGCCATAGAACCCTGGTGCGGGGCTCTTTGGTGTATCGCGGCACTCTGCAAGAGGTGCTCGCCGAGCTGCAAAGACGCGGTGATGCCCGCAGCCTCCAGATGGCGCAATACATCCAGGCCAATCTGGCGTGACCTCGAAGGCCGGGATGCCGGCCTGCTTGTGACTCCCACTCAATAACGCCCTGTCTGTTTTTCTTCTGCTCGTTTGCAGCTGTGAGCGAGCACAAGAAAGATCTCGACTGAAGTTCCAACCGCGCGCCTTTGTGCGTGCGGTAGCCATGGCGGCGAAAAAGTGGCAGCCAGGGCGGATCTCTCACTCCCCTTGACGTCACCCGGCAGGATTGCAGGGCCGGGTTCACAGCAGAGGCGCACCGATGGCAGACAGCACAGGATTACAATTTACCGTCAAGGTGGGGGGGCCCTGCCCGAGAGCACCTTTGTGGTGGCAGAGTTTGCCCTGGAAGAGGGGCTGAACCAGCCATTTCGCCTGCGCCTTGAGCTGGCAAGCCCCGAGCCCAATGTGGATTTCGGCGCCGTGCTGGACCAGCCGTGCGAGCTCGTGGTGTGGTACAACGGAGAGCTGCAGCGCCGGGTGTGCGGTGTGGTGAGCGACATGGCGCAGGGGGACAGCGGCTTTCGCCGTACCCGCTACACCCTTGAAGTTAAACCGGCGCTATGGCGGTTGTCGCTTCGCCAGAACTCCCGCATCTTCCAGGCGCAGAAGCCAGACGAAATCCTCAGCATCCTGCTGCAAGAGCACGGCATCACAGATTACGCCTTTGCGCTCAAGAACGAGCACGCCAAGCGGGAATACTGCGTCCAGTACCGGGAGTCCGACCTCGACTTCGTCAATCGCCTCGCCGCCGAAGAGGGGGTGTTCTACTTCCACGAGTTCGAGCAGGGCAAGCACCGCATCGTCTTTGCCGACGATGCGGCGGCCCTGACCGCCGGCCCCGAGCTCTTCTTCAACTTGGGCAACCGCTCCCTGGAGCAAGGGCCCTATGTGCGGCAGTTCCACTACCGCGAAGCGGTGCGCCCCTCGGATGTGGAGCTCAAGGACTACAGCTTCAAGACCCCGGCTTACGGCCTCTCCCACAAGAAGATGGGGGCAGAGCTTGCGCACCAGCGCGATACCTACCAGCACTTCGACTACCCGGGCCGCTACAAGCTGGACCCGAGCGGCAAGGCCTTTGCCCAACACCGGCTGGATGCCCTGCGTAACGACGCCGTCGCCGGCAGTGGCAAGTCCAACTGCGCGGCCCTGCTGCCGGGCCAGACCTTCGCCCTCACCGAACACCCGAACGGGGCGCTCAACACCGATTGGCAAGTGGCGCGCATCAGCCACACCGGCTTGCAGCCACAGGCGCTGGAAGAGGAGGGAGGCAGCGGCCCCACCGTCTATCACAACGAATTTGGCGTAGTGAAGGCGAGCACCACCTGGCGAGCGCTGATGCCGGCCAGGCCCATGGTGGATGGTCCGCAAATCGCCATAGTGGTGGGGCCGGAGGGGGAGGAGATTTACTGCGATGAGCACGGCCGGGTGAAGCTGCAGTTCCCCTGGGACAGATACGGCAGCTCCAACGATATGAGCTCCTGCTGGGTACGGGTGAGCCAGGGCTGGGCGGGCGGTCAGTACGGCATCATGGCCATCCCGCGCATCGGCCACGAGGTCATTGTGAGTTTCCTGGAAGGGGACCCGGACCAGCCCATCATCACGGGCCGCACCTTCCACGCCACCAATCGGCCGCCCTATGAACTGCCAGCCAACAAGACCCGCACAGTGCTGCGCACCGAGACCCACCAGGGTGAAGGGTTCAACGAGCTGCGCTTCGAAGACCAGGCGGGTCAGGAAGAGATCTATATCCACGGTCAGAAAGACCTGAACCTGCTCATCGAAAACGACGCCGCCTGGCATATCAAGCACGACGAGCACAAGGACATCGACAATGAGCGGGTGACCCGCATCAAGGCCAATGACCACCTGACGGTGGAGGGGGAGAAGCGTGACCAGATCAAGGCGGACTACTCCCTGACCTTGGATGCCAGCATGCATCAGAAGCTGGGCCAGTCCCTGCTGGTGGACGCGGGCAGTGAAGTGCACCACAAGGCGGGCATGAAGATAGTGATGGAAGCGGGGGCAGAGCTGACCCTCAAGGTGGGGGGGAGTTTTGTCAAAATCGACCCGAGCGGTGTCACCCTCTCGGGCGGTTCCATCAAGATGAACTCAGGTGGCAGCCCGGGGTCGGGTTCTGGCTGGGGTGGCCAGATGCCGATCCAACCCGGCGCGGTTGAAGTGGTGGCGCCGCCCAAGCCGCCGCTGTTTAAGGCCATGCCGCCTCTTGAAAAGCCGGTCTGCATCCCTTGCATGCTGAGAGCCATGGCTCAGGGCGATGCTGTGGTGAAGGGAGAGTAGGATGCTACCTGAATCAATCTGGCGTGAAGGAAAGACAGTTGCTCTTATCGAAGCGGCTCACCTCAGTGCCGAGCAGCGAGAGAGGCTGAGCGAAGGGCGTTTTCTGCCGCTCTATCTACAAGATGATCTGTTTGAGTTGATCAACCTTGGCCCCTGGCTCTGGTTGTGCTCGCAGCAGGATGACGCCTTTCTTGCGGAACTCGCCGTGCAAGGGCATGTGGTCGGGCTCATTGACAGCGACCAGTCGCTGGATGCCCTGCAAGAGCAGTTGGCACTGGGAGCAAGAGTGATAGAGCCGAGTGGCAAGTTCAGCCTGTTGCTGCGCTTCTATACCCCGGATACCTTGCCCTTGCTGCTTGAGCAGCAGGATGCCCCCTGGTTTGGCGGCCTCTTTGGCGGCATTGAGCGTTGGTGGTTGCGGGAGTGTGACGACAACTGGCGTGAGCTGGTGCTGTCCGTCCCTCCTGCAGAACCAGTACTGGTACAGTTGACTCCGGCACTCTATCAGGCGCTGGAGGGCTCACCGCAAGCTCATCGCCTGCTCGCCTTGTGGCAAGAGGGGGATAATGTCGCTCAATTTCCCCCCTGTGAGCGGATGTCCATGGTCCGCAAGGCGCTGGGCAAAGCCGAGCAGGCTGGGGCAACTGAAGCTCAGTTAATACTCTGGGGATTGGCCTATCTGGAGGGTGGGAATCATGCACTTATTGAAGAGCAACGTTTATCTAAAGGAAGTATTTAGTTGATGATTTATTACTATGTATTCCCATTTATGAATGTCATCCTGGCACTATTTTTTTTGCTCTGTGTTAGACGTCATCGCGGGTTGATTATTCTCATTTTATGTCAAGTTTTGATGATTTTTTTGACTGTCAGTGCGGGGGCAGAGGGGTCTACACTATTGTCCCATTTCATAAGTGTAATATGGCGTGTTTATGAGGCTGTGATCTTGGTAGTGGTGGCATTCGGTCTTCTATTATTGAACATAAGGACACGAGATGCTCGATAGAGTTTTATTAGACCTGGATCCATACTTTTTGTCATGGATATCTTGGTCGTATGTAATGATACTTGTGGTCAGTTTGTGGGGAATAGCAAAGGGGCGTTCGGCTTGTTATTTAGTTGCCCTGGCGGCTGTGTTTATGTTCATCGAAAGCACATCGGTCGTCATCACTGCTAACGTACTAATCCAGCGAGAGTTTGCAAGTGAGGCTGAGACCTTGGGGGTTTGCGCTGAATTTAAAGATGTAGACGCTAAAAAAGTAGAGAATAGTCTTGGTGATCTCTTCTCTGAAGAAATAAAACCATTTAATTTTGAATACCAAGATTGCGTTGAACAGTGGGTGAATGAAAATGATCCTAGAATGCAATGGCTTCACTTATTATCTTTTATATTTAGAGTTGTCAGTGAGTTGCTTCGTGCGTCTGCATTCCTGTCTGTTCTAGCAATGTTGAAAGACAGCCGTATTATCAATACAAGAGGCGTAATTCGTTGGTATAAAGAAAAAGCTTCACATAATGGATGATGCTTTTATGTTATCCCTGATATCGTAATGAGTATTTTGAATTTAGTACGTATAGACACAAAGAGACCAGCATGACAGTAGAAAGAAGCCTGACACGATTTATCTCCACCATGGCCACTGCTGCGTGGGACTTGATGCCCCGCTGGGGACGCTGGCTGAGTGCCATTGTGCTGGTGCTCTGGCTGGGATGGACGTTTCTGCTGCAGGAGCGACATGGTGGGGCAGCTATCGTGGTCATGTCGGTGATGGATCGCCCCATCAGTTACGTCTACGTCAATGGTAAGATGGGCAGCAACACATTTGCGTTTGATGGGTTCGGTGCTGGCGGTGGCGGTAGTGCGGGCCCCTATAAGATCGACGGCGATACGGTGAAGATCGACTGGGAACTCGATATGACCGAAGAGCAAGAAAAAGCAGGCTACCAATTTGAAAAGCACTCGCGCACCCTGCCCATGCCCAAGCGGGAGAAGGGACAGGATGATTTCTGTGTGTTGATGCTGCCTGACAATACCCCGATGATTCGTTGGGCCCATAGCTGCCCGGTTGAGATGGATAGCATTGTTGATACCTATCGGACGAGGAAATAGTGATGGTGGATAGGGATGACCTGGAGTGCCGTGTTGATCGAGAAGAGAGCCTCCATCAGGCGGGGATCGGCACCTGCTCGCTGGCGTTGCAGATTGGTTTCTTCTTCGATGGCACCAACCGGAATATCTACACAGATGAAGAGATCCAGCGGCTGACCAACGTGGGACGTCTGTTTCGAGCCCATCCGGATGAAATCAAGGCTCCACTCACCTCGTCCTATTCATACGCCAAGGTTTACATTCCCGGCTTGGGTACAGAGCTCAACGATACAACCGCTGAGCAACTGGACAGCATACTGGATGCAAGGCAGCAGGCGTTAACTGGCGATTATATTGACGAATTGGCTGGTCAGGCCAAAGAAACGGCTGTCGATGCTATCAAGAGCAAGGGGGATTGGAGCAAGGTTTTGACCAATAAGCTGGGCGATATGCTGACCCTGAAGAGCAGTTACGAGGCATCCGTCTCGGCGGCCAAAAATGCGGCCAAGCGAGCACTGGTCGAGGCCATTGCCCCCATAAGGGATCACCCGTGGGTCGCCGCCTTGCTGATGACCGGGGTGGACGCCAGAGTCGACTTTGCCAAGAACCGCTTCAAAAAGAACGTGTCTGCTTCCAAAGAACTGAACCAGCTTCCAATCAAGTTGATCCAGGTGTCGGTCTTCGGGGCCGATCTGGGAGCAGCTCTGGCCCGCCGTTTTATCGAGGAGTTGCTGGAGTCTGTCTGTTCCAAGGTGGGCAACGAGTACCGCTACGAGGAGAGCAAGGTCGAGGTGATCTTCGCGGGCCTCTTCGACAGCTCACGGCGTAGCCTGCTCGATATGGGGGATACCGTCGCCGAGGTGTCTGACTGGGCAAGTCTGTTGACCAAGAATCCGGCTGGTGTGCCGTTGGGCGTGGTGGCGGGAGCCAAGGTGATCGACTTTAACAAGCCTCTTCACCAAGCAGTCAAACGAGCCCTGCATCTAGTTGCCGCCCACGAACGTCGTGACTATCGCCCACTGCTCCCCCTTGGACCACTCAAGCCAGGTTGGCGGGAGGAGCTCTGCCCTGGCATCAGCGAGGATGTCACTGGGGGGCTGTTGCCCAATGAGCAGCGGCCCAGTGCCGAGCTTTGCCGGGTGCCGCTTAGAAAGATGTTTGATACCGCTCGTCGGGCTCAGGTGCCGTTCCCTAACTTTCGTACTTTGGAAAAAACATCCCGCAAGGTTGCCAGTTACTTCGTCATGCTGGACAACTTGGCCGGACGCTCAGTGCAGGATTTCAGCGACTATTACCAGCATTGGGCCGGTCGAATCGACCCGACTCCGGCAGGTTTCGAGCGGCATATGACTTGTTACTGCACATGGTTGGGAGAAAAGCTGTTCGACTACCGGGCACGTCTGGAAGTGGCGCGTGGTAGTGAACGCGATGAACTCAAGGAGCGTTGGGGCTGGCTTGAGCAGGTTGGCAGGGACGCAGACGCCATAGTGGCGCATCAACCGGCTTGGAGCAAGACGGTACAGGCCGCGAAATACGTAAAGCACTTTAACGAGTCCCAACGGGTGCCACGTGAAGTGGATGCTTTCTTCAATTATTTCATGCATGACTTCAGCTCGAAGGAGCTCAAGCACGCCACGCTCGACGCTCAGGCCAACACCATGCTCCGCAGCAACAACTTCTTCGTTCCACGTGGCATTGAGACGGTTCCAGCAGATGAGGGGTCTGCCGCCGCATAACGCAATATCAAAAAGGTTGGCAGCGTTGCTTATCTGCGGGATGACAAGGGCTGGCAGCCGTCCATAACAGAGTCCCCCTTGCCAGTGGCAAGGGGGCTCTGTCGTTCCAAGGGGAATGCCTGGTGCGGTTATGGCAAGACCGAGGGGGGCAGCACCATGGGCTTGGCTACCGCGCGGGCGGCCTCGTCACCTCGCAGCACCCGCACTATCTCGAGGGCAAACTCGATGGCGGTGCCGGGACCCTGGCTGGTGATGAGACGATGGGCATCATCCCGCACCACCCGGGCTGTGCTCAGTTGCGCGGTGGGCAGGCGGGCCTGAAAGCCCGGATGACAGGTGGCGCTGGCATCCCCCAGCAAGCCGTGATGGTGCAGTACCACGGCGGGGGCGGCGCAGATGGCCGCGCGCCAGCGGCCGAGGGCCGCCTGTTCTCTCAGCAGGTCGATGGCGAGGGGGGTGTCGCGGATAGCTTCGCTGCCGGGCAGGCCGCCCGGCACGACCATGGCATCGAAGTCACGGCTGGTCAGCTCGTCGAGATGGCAGTCCGCCACCAGCTGTACCCCGCGGGAGGCGCGGATCTGGCGCGCTCCCGCCGGGCAGCAGGAGGCCAGCACCACCTCTATGCCGCCGCGTACCAGGGTGTCGACGATGGCGACCGTCTCGATCTCTTCCGACCCCGGGGCTACCAATACCAGTACTGTCATCCTGCACTCCTTAGTCGCCCGCAGTGCCGCTCTGCTCAGCGCTTCTCTTTGACGGCCTGATAGAGGCCCTGATTGACCGGCACCGCTATGCCGTGGGCGGCGGCCTTGCCGAGCAGGAAGCCGGTGATGGCCTCGATCTCGGTCTCACGCCCCTGCTCCATGTCCTGATACATGGAAGAGTAATTGTCGGCGGTGAGTTCCACCACAGTCATCACCCGGCGCAGCAGCTCGTCGCTGCCGGTCGGCTGGCCTTCGGCCTGCATCACGTCAGCCACTTCCACGCAGATCTGTTGCAGCACATCGGCGAAGCGCGGGCCGGCCAGCTCGCCATTCTTGAGCTTGTAAAGCGCAGTGAGCGGATTGATGGCGCAGTTGATGGCGAGCTTCTGCCACTGGCGGGTCAGGATCTGCTCATCCCAGCCGGCTTGACCGAGAGCGGTGGCGAGCTGGTCTGCCAGGGCGGAATGGGCCTTGGCGGCCTCATTGATCGGGCCGAGCCAGGTTTCGCCCTTGCCAGTATGGCGGAACACGAAGTGGCCATTTTGCATGGCGCCGTGGTTGGTGACACCGGCAATGACGGGGTTATGCGGAAACAGCTGCACCACCTGTTCGGCTATGCCCATGCCATTGTGCAGCAGCACTATGGGAACCCCTGCCGCCAGCTTGCCCACCAGGGGCGTCAGGGCCGACACCACCTGACCCGCCTTGGTCATCACCAGCAGTCGCTGGATGGTGCCGGGCTTGTCGATGAAACCCCGCTCGATGGCGAGCAACTGGGTGTGGCCCTCGAGGGAAGTGAAATCGATGCCGGGGTGCAGGGTGGCGCGGTGCCGCTCGCTCAGCAGGACACGGGTCGGCTGGCCACTTTGGGTCAGCAAGGAGGCGAAGACGCCGCCCAGGGCACCGCAGCCCAGCAAGGACCAGTGAGGGGAGGAGGGGTGTCGGCTGTTTTTCAGGTTGTTGTCGCGTAATCCGCTTGGCATGGAGAGGCTCAATCAGGGTAGTGGCTGCGTTCCGAACAACTCGCTACCGGGGATAAGTGAAGATGTCGCTCGGCGGACACTAACGGGTCTCGCCATTCCTGTGCGCAGGGGATTCTAGCAGAGCAATCCCATTGAAATCAGCAAATTTGCCGGTTTTCTGGTAGATTTGCCCCTTTGTCAGCACAACCTGAAGTACAGCATGAGGAGCCCGGCTATGCCGTCATTCGATATTGTCTCTGAAGTCAAAATGAACGAGGTGTTGAACGCCGTCGATAACGCCAATCGTGAACTGGCGACCCGTTTCGATTTTCGTGGTGTGGAAGCCAGCTTCGAATTGAACAAGGAAGAGGTCAAGCTGGAAGCCGACGCCGATTTCCAGCTCAAGCAGATGGTCGAGATCCTGCGCGCAGCCCTGCTCAAGCGCAACATCGAGAACAGCTCAATGGACGTGGGTGACAGCGTTCACTCCGGCAAGCGTTTCCACCTGAACGTCAAGTTCAAGCAGGGGATCGAGAAAGAGATCGCCAAGAAGCTGGTGAAGCTCATCAAGGATTCCAAGATCAAGGTGCAGGTCGCCATCCAGGGTGACGAAGTGCGCGTCACCGGCAAGAAGCGTGACGATCTGCAGGAGACCATGGCACTGGTGCGTGGCGCCGAGCTGGGTCAGCCGATGCAGTTCCAGAACTTCCGCGATTGATGATGAAGGGGGAGGGCCTTGGCCACTCCCCTCATCGAGGAAGCGCCATAAAAAAACCGGAGCAGCTGCTCCGGTTTTTTGTGTCCGTTTGACGAGTTCGATTAGAACTTGTAGGTCACGGAGAAGTAGTGGCCGAAACCAGTGGTCTTCAGACCGTAGGAACCGTTCTGGATGCCATAGATGTCGTTGAAGTACTTCAGGCCGTAACCGACGGCGTAGCGGTCGGAGTGCCAGTACAGGCCGTTGAACATGGCGGTACCGTCGGTGGAAGTGTCCTTGGCATCAAACAGGTGATCCAGGTAACCCTGATAGGCTACGAAGCTGCCGTTGGAGAAGGTGTAGAAAGGCTTGAACCAGTTCATGGAGAACTGATAGCCGTTCCAGCCCTGCTCGCCGCCGCCTTCGTTGACGTGACGGGCATACAGGTTCATGCCAACCTTGCCGAACCAGGGCACTTGTACGTCTGCACCCAGACCGGTCATGGCTTCAAACAGACCATCCGGACCACCCACGTTGATCAGGTTGGCGATGTAGACTTCCTGCACCGGGCCGAAGGAGAGATCTTTGCCGGTCATGGCATCGATGGAGATACGCGGTGCGAACTTGATGAACAGGTTGTCTTGGTTGTGCTTGTCGTCGTGACGGTTCTGGAAGATGTCGAAGACGTCGACGTAACCGTACAGATCGAAGATACCAGAGCGGCCACCAAACTCCATTTCGAAGTAGGTATCGTTGTAACCACCTTCAGATTCGCTGTAGGGCAGCTGATCGATGGTGTGCATCACGTTGAACTGGAACCACTTGTAGTCGTTCTTGTGGATGTCGCCGCTGTAATCGGCAGCAAGGGCCGGAGTGGCGGATGCAGCCAGCAGACCGGCAGCGATCAGAGTCTTGGTAAATTTGGCCATTTTATTGGTCTCTTGTGCGTTAGTTGAGGTTTTCCGTAGCCTGCCCACAAGGAGCGGAAGGGATTCTAGCCAAATAAATTCATCGGATAAACAAGAGCCAGGGAACTTTGTCCGGTTTTGTGAATCTAATCACCCCCAAAATGGCGCAAACGCTTGCTATTTGTCCGCTTGTGGTAACAAAGCATCGCCTCGTTTGGCAACCATGATGATCAGTATCATGACAGGGATGCCGAGCAGACTGGTGCCGACGAAGAAGCTGCTGTAGCCGATCTGCTCGACCACCTGACCGGAAAAACCTGCCAGCAGCTTGGGCATCAGCAACATGATGGAGCTGAACAGGGCGTACTGGGTTGCCGAGAAGGCGACGTTGGTCAGGCTAGACAGATAGGTCACGAAGGCCGCCGTCGCAATGCCGGCGCTGAGGTTGTCCAGGGAGATGATCAGGGTCAGCAGCTCCAGATCGTGACCCACTTCGTTGAGCAGGGCGAACAGCAGATTGGTGCTGGCGGTGAGCACGGCGCCGAGAAACAGGATGCGCAGGGTGCCGAAGCGCATCACCAATACGCCCCCCAGGGCCGCCCCCACCAGCGTCATGATGACGCCATACACCTTGGTGATGGTGGCCACCTCCGTCTTGCTGAACTGCAGATCCACATAGAAGCTGTTGGACATCACCCCCATCACCACATCCGAGATGCGATAACAGGCGATGAGCCCCAGGATCAGCAGGGCCGAGCCGCCGTAGCGGCGGAAGAAATCGGCAAAGGGGCACCAGATGGCTTCATAGGTCCAGGCGCCCAGCCCGGCCAGCAGCGCAGGCCAGCCTTTTTCCAGGAGCTGCGCCTTGCGCTCGGCCTGTTGTTTGCCCTGCTCGGCCAGATCGATATCCGGCTCGTGGCAAAACAGGGTGGTGATAACCCCGAGTGACATCAGGCCCGCCATCACCAGATAGGTAATCTGCCAGCCACGATAGTCATAACCGCTGTTGCTGCCAAACCAGGCTGCCAGCGCCAGCGCACCCGCGCCTGCCATGATCATCGCCAGCCGGTAGCCGGTCATATAGGAGGCAGCCATCGCAGCCTGCAGCCGCTCGGGGGCGGATTCGAATGCGATAGGCATCGATGACGATATCCTGCGTGGCCGAGGCAAAGGCCACCAGCAGGGCAAACATCGCCAGCTGAGCCAGCTCGGTCTTGGGATCGCAGAACGCCATGCCGACCAGCGCGGCGGCAATCAGCAGCTGGGAGAAGAACATCCAGCTGCGGCGACGACCCAGCAGCGTGGAGAGCAACGGCAGCGGCATGCGATCCACCAGCGGCGACCACAGCCATTTAAAGCCATAGGCGAGCGCCACCCAGCTCATATAGCCGATATCGGTCAGGCTGACATCGGCCTCGCGCAACCAGAATGAGAGGGTACCGAACACCAGCAGCAGCGGCAGACCCGATGAAAACCCATGGCAAAGAGAATAAACACCCGAAATTCGAGATAGACGGCGAGGGACTCTCTCCAGCTTGGTTTGCGGACCATGTTCAACTACCTGACGACATTTTGTCAGAAAAGTGCGTCATTTTGGCAGGTTGATGGCAGATAGCCAAGGCGAGCAAAGAGAGCTGATGCTCGTCCCACAGGTGCAGGCTGTGGAGCAGGTGCCAGAACACCCCCTCCTGCTCGGTAGCGGGTACTTTGTCAATGGGGATGGCGGGCAGCGCCTGCCAGCGGGAGAGGAGTTGCCAGCTCAGATCCTCGAGCTGCCGATAGGGCATTTCTCGTGCCAGAAAGTGACGAACCGCCTGAGCCAGCTCAATGGCGTGTTGGGCAATGTAATCGTGACAAGTCACCGGAACCTCCTCTCTCTGCCTGGCCATGTCCCGTGCACATCGGACAAGGCCAGAGTATAGAAAGGGGCGCCGGTGACCTGGGCTACGCAGTGGTGGAATGTGAATCCGTCCCGCGTTATTTGTCCGCCAGCAGCACCACTTTTTTCAGGATGATGGGGCTGGTCGGCACGTCATTGGCGCGCAGTATGGAGCTGTAGCCGGTCTGGACCTGAGCCAGCTTGTCCAGCACCTCCATGCCCTGCACCACCTGGCCGAACACGGTGTAACCGGCGCCAGCATTGGCGTTGAGGTTGTCGTTGTCCACCAGGTTGAAGTAGAACTGGCGGGTGGCGCTGTCTACTGCCTGGGTGCGGGCCATGGCGATGCTGCCACGCTTGTTGGGCAGGCCGCCTCGGGACTCGTTGACCACGGGGTCGAAGGTCGGCAGCGGCTGGAATTGCTGATTGTAGCCCCCGCCCTGCACCACGAAGTTCTGGATCACCCGGTGGAACAGGCTGCCGTCATAACTGCCATCCGCCACGTAGCGCAGGAAGTTCTTCACCGTCTGCGGCGCCTGCTTGGGGGCCAGCTCCACCACTATGTTGCCGTGGTTGGTTTCCATCTGGACTTTTTGTCCGGCGAACGCCAGGGGGGCGATCAGGGTGGCCAGTAACCAGAGTTTCTTCATTTATATGCTCCTTGCTCAGCTAGGCTGGCCTTTGAGATAACCGCGCAGTGCCTCGTCGGCCATGATCTGTTGCAGCACGCTGCCCAGTTGCTGGTTCAGGGTGGACTCCAAATCGGCCATGGTCGGCTCACCCGGCTCTTCCTTGCTGGATGACATGTTGAACTGCTTGGTCAGCTTGTTGCCCTGGAAGTCGGCGATCACCTGCAGGCTGACCTTGGACTTGGTGACATAGGTGAAGGTCTTCTCTTCGACCGTGACCGCGGCGGTGGAGATGGCCAGGGTCAGGTTGGTGGTGCCACTGTTGCCCACTTCCAGACCCTGGCTGCGCAGCCCTTCGGCCAGCCGCTCGGCCATCAGCAGTTGAGGGGCGCTCGCTGTTGACCAGCACGGGAGCCTTCTCTTTCTTCTTGATGGAGAAGACATAGGCGGCCTCGCGCTTGTCCACCCCTTCCATGGTGATCCTGTTGCCGGAGTAGTACTGCTGATTGGAGGGAATGACCTGCGGGTTGAGCAACGCCGTCTCCGGCCAGTGGGTGGCACAACCACCCAGTATCAGGGCGGCCAGCAGCAAGAGTGACTTTTTCATCATGGGTTTCCTTTAGCTTTATCTTTAGCGTTTGATGGCTTTCAAAATAACGAATTTGCTGTTCGACGCAACGACTTGTGCGTTGGCAAACAAGCGCTTGAGTTTGTTGTGATAGTCCAGATGACGGTTGCCTACTATCCAGAGTTCACCCCCCTGAGGCAACACCCGGTGTGCGTCGGTGAACATCTGCCAGGCGATGTGATCGGTGATCGCCTGCAACTGATGGAAGGGGGGATTGCAGAGGATCCGATCCGCTGCCCCGACCGCCACGCCGTCGAGGCAGTTGTTGACCATGAAGTGGGCCCGCGGCAGAGCGTCCGGCAGGTTGTGCTCGACGTTGAGCCGCGCCGAGGCGACCGCCATATAGGATTCGTCGATGAAGGTCACCTCCACCTCGCTGTCTTTTGCCAGCAGCGAGAGACCTAGCACCCCGTTGCCGCAGCCAAGGTCTATCACCTTGCGGGCACTGTGGATCGGCAAATTGTCCAGCATGAAGCGGGCGCCTATATCCAGGCTGGTGCGCGAGAAGACGTTGGCATGGTTGTGGATGAGCATGTCTGTGCCCTCCAGCGGCCAGACGGTTGGGAACGGACTGGTCAGGGCAGGGCGATCGGCCTGCGGCTCGCAGTGAATAAGGCGCGCCTTCTTCCAGGCCAGCGAGGTGCGAGTCTCCCCCAGATACTTCTCGAACAGCTTGAGGGTGGAGCTGTGAATGTCTTTCGCCTTGCCGGCGGCCAGGATGCGGGTGGCCGGGGTGACCACCGCACGCAATGCCAGCAGTTGCTGCTCCAGCAGCGCCTGATACTTGGAGACCTTGATCACCACCAGCGCAGGAGCTGAAGGCAGCGGGGCCAGGGCATCCTGCAGGGTGATCCCGCTCGCCTCAAGCCCGTTCTCCGCCAGATTGGCCAGGGTGGCTTGCTCGCTGATGTAGGAGTCGCTCACGCAGACCGGGCCATGGCTGTGCAGATAGGCGGCCAGCGCGCCGAAGCCGTCATTCATGATGATGACGGGGCCCGCCTGCTCGAGGGGCTCCTCGGCCAGGGTGTTGATCAGGTACTCGTCCGCCGCATCCCAGGCCTGCAGGGGATCCTGGCTCTGCCGTGGGTAGCGATACAGGGTCAGACGGCAATGGGCAGTGTCGAGCAGGGTTTGCATAGGAAGAGTCCAACCTCGGCTTGATTCATGTATACAGGCGCCAGGGGCGACGCAAAGTGGCGCTATTCTAGCGAGGAGCAGAATTTCACCAGCCCGCAGCGAGGAGGCGCCCGGCCTTCCTCTATTTAAAGCGGGCCTATTCCATCCCGCAACTGCCGATAGAATGGCCCGATATTCACTCTGGAAGCAGACCCGATGACCATCCAACAACTGATTGAAGCCAAGCTGACCGCCGCCCTCTCCCCCACCATGCTGGAGGTGATCAACGAGAGCCACATGCACCGGGTGGAACCGGGATCTGAGAGCCACTTCAAGGTGGTGATCGTCAGCGAGCAATTTGCAGGGCAGCGACTGCTGGCCCGCCATCGTCAGGTCAATGCCATGCTGGCCGATGAGCTGGCCGGGCCCGTTCATGCGCTGGCGCTGCATACCTACACCGAGGCGGAGTGGCAGGAAAAGGGCAATGCCCCGCGCACCCCGAGCTGCGTTGGCAAGCCGTCCTCTCCTGAGCAACCGGCAGTACCCAGGATTGTCGACCGGGGCGTAACAAAAATTAAACACCCCATTGGCCCGTAAAAGGCTACATCCAAAGGGGATTTTCGGGATCAATGATCACTTTTTGCTGATCAACCTTTGGGACAACAAATACCCCCATCGAGGTATTAAATAAAAAAACCTTTAAAACCACGACTTACAAGGCATCAGGGGCTTATTCATTGCAGGTTAATTTTGTGATGGCACGGGGATTTTGCCCATTTGGCATGGCAGAAAATGCACCTTAAGTGGTAAACTCAAGCGCTTTTGAGTGACCTTGCATGTTGAATAATTGTTAAGCCTGAATATTTGGCGTGACCACAGCAGCGACTCATTCAACCACTCGTCGTGATGTATTTCTCGGCGCTAACCAACCTGTCTTCCCTTAACGGTAGTGCAAGTGAGTATGATTACAATTAAAAGAGGACTGGACATCCCCGTGCTGGGTGCTCCGGAGCAAGTAATCTACGATGGCCCGGCCATCACCCGTGTTGCTACACTCGGCGAAGAGTTCGTGGGGATGCGTCCTACTATGTTCGTCAAAGTAGGTGATCGCGTCATTAAAGGTCAGGAGCTCTTCGAAGATAAGAAGAATCCCGGCGTTAAATTCACGGCCCCTGCCACCGGTGTGGTTTCTGAGATCAACCGTGGTGCCAAGCGTGTTCTGCAATCCGTTGTCATCGACATCGATGGTTCTGACGAACAGGTGACCTTTGAACACTTTGCGTCTGCCGAGCTGGCACAGCTCGAGCGCAGCAAGGTGCAGGAAATCCTGGTCGCATCAGGCCAATGGACCGCATTGCGTACCCGTCCATTCAGCAAGGTGCCGGCAGTGGGCTCTGCCCCGCGTGCCATCTTCGTCACCGCCATGGACACCAACCCGCTGGCCGCCAACGCCGAGATCATCATCAAGGAACAGGCCCAGGCCTTCCTCGACGGTCTGGCCGTGCTGAGCCGCCTGACCGATGGCACAGTCCACGTCTGCAAGGGCGAAGCCAGCCTGCCGCACGCCTCCCTGGCCCAGGTCAAGGAAGCCGTGTTTGTCGGCCCGCACCCTGCCGGCCTGCCCGGTACCCATATCCACTTCCTGGACCCGGTCGGTGCCAAGAAAGTGCAGTGGCACATCAACTATCAGGATGTGATCGCCTACGGCAAGCTGTTCACCACTGGTCAGATATTCACCGACAAGGTGATCGCCCTGGCCGGCCCGAACGTGATCAAGCCGCGCCTGCTGCGCACCCGTCTGGGCGCCTGCATCAGCCAGCTGACCAACAACGAGCTGCGTGCGGACGAGAATCGCATCATCTCCGGTTCCCTGCTCAGCGGTGCCAAGGCCGAAGGGGTTCATGACTACCTGGGTCGCTACCACAACCAGGTGAGCGTACTGGGTGAAGGTCGTGAGAAAGAGTTCCTGGGCTGGGTCAAACCCAGTGCCGACAAGTTCTCCATCACCCGTACCACCCTCTCTCATCTGATGAAGGGCAAACTCATCAACTTCACTACCACCACCAACGGTAGTGATCGCTCCATGGTGCCTATCGGCAACTATGAGCGCGTGATGCCGCTCGACATCCTGCCGACCCTGCTGCTGCGGGATCTGGTCTCCGGCGACACCGACAGCGCACAAGCGCTCGGCTGCCTGGAGCTGGATGAGGAAGATCTGGCGCTCTGTACCTTCGTCTGCCCAGGCAAGACAGAGTACGGCCCAGTCTTGCGTGAGTGCCTGACCAAGATAGAACTGGAAGGTTAAGCGATGAGTTTCAAGCAACTTCTTGAAAATATGGAACATCACTTCGAGCCGGGTGGCAAGTACGCCAAGTACTATGCCCTGTTCGAGGCGGCGTATACCCTGTTTTATACCCCCGGGTCCGTGACCCGCAATGCCGCCCACGTCCGTGATGCGATCGATCTGAAGCGCATGATGATCATGGTGTGGCTGGCCGTGTTCCCGGCCATGTTCTGGGGCATGTACAACGTCGGCAACCAGTCCATCGCCGCCATCGCCCATCTGGGCAGCGCGGCCGGTGCCGATACCTGGCAATACACCATAGCGACCCTGCTGGGTGCCTCGCTGGATCCGGCCGTGGCCGGCATCGGCAGCAAGATGCTGATCGGTGCGGCCCACTTCCTGCCCATCTACCTGACCGTGTTCCTGGTCGGTGGCTTCTGGGAAGTGCTGTTCGCCATGGTGCGCAAGCACGAGATCAACGAAGGCTTCTTCGTGACCTCCATCCTGTTCGCCCTGATAGTGCCGCCCGAGCTGCCCCTGTGGCAAGCCGCGCTCGGCATCACCTTCGGCGTGGTGCTGGCCAAGGAAGTGTTCGGCGGTACCGGCAAGAACTTCCTGAACCCGGCCCTGGCGGGTCGTGCGTTCCTGTTCTTCGCCTACCCGGGCCAGATCTCCGGCGATGCCGTCTGGGTAGCCGTTGACGGCTATTCAGGCGCGACTGCGCTGAGCCAGTGGGCTCAGGGCGGCCAGATGGCGCTGATCAACGGTGCCACCGGCGAAGCCATCAGCTGGATGGATGCCTTCCTCGGCAACCTGCCGGGTTCCATCGGTGAAGTCTCCACCCTGATGATCCTCATCGGTGCGGCCATGATCGTCTACATGCGGATCGCCTCCTGGCGCATCATCGCCGGCGTCATGATCGGCATGGTGGCGACCTCCCTGCTGTTCAACGTCATAGGTTCAGATACCAACCCCATGTTCAGCATGCCATGGCACTGGCATCTGGTGCTGGGCGGCTTCGCCTTTGGCATGGCCTTCATGGCGACCGATCCTGTCTCCGCCGCCTTTACCAACAAGGGCAAGTGGTGGTACGGCGCCCTCATCGGCGTCATGGTCGTGCTGATCCGTGTGGTGAACCCCGCGTTCCCGGAAGGCATGATGCTGGCCATTCTGTTTGCCAACCTGTTTGCCCCCTTGTTTGACCATTTCGTGGCGCAGGCGAACATCAAGCGGAGGATCGCACGTGGCGTTTAATAAAGACTCTACCATCGGCACTCTCGCCGTAGTGACCGGTCTGTGTCTGGTCTGCTCCATCGTGGTCTCCGTGGCCGCCGTGGGTCTGCGTCCGGCTCAGCTGGAAAACAAGGCGCTGGACAAGCAAAGCAACATACTGTCCGTTGCCGGTGTCGATGTCAGCTCTGTGGCCAAGCGTGACCTGGCCCAGCTGTATGGCGACAAGATTGAAGCGCGTCTGGTGGATCTGGCCACCGGTGAGTTCGTTGACGGCGATGCCGACAACTTCGACACCAAGCTGGCGGCCAAAGATCCGGCCAAGAGTGTTCGTCTGGCACCTGCCGACGACAAGGCCGGTCTGCGTCAGATCTCCAAGCTGATCCCGGTGTTCTTCGCGAAGGATGCAGAAGGCAAGGTCGACAACATCATTCTGCCGATCTACGGCCAGGGTCTGTGGTCCACCATGTATGCCTTCGTGGCGGTTGCGGCCGATGGCCAGACCATCAAGGGCATCACCTACTATGACCACGGTGAAACCCCGGGTCTGGGCGGCGAGATCGAGAACCCGGCCTGGCGCGAGCTGTTCGTCGGCAAGAAGCTGTTCGATCAGGACGGTCAGCCTGCGCTGCGGGTGATCAAGGGCCATGCTCCGGCTGGTTCCGAGCATGAAATCGACGGCCTGTCTGGCGCAACCCTGACCGGTAATGGCGTACAGCACACCTTCGACTTCTGGATGGGCCCCAAGGGCTTCGGTCCCTTCCTGGCCAAGGTACGTGCAGGAGAAATCAACAATGGCTGACAAGAGCGAAATGAAAAAATTGCTGTTGACGCCTGTGCTCGGCAACAACCCCATCGCACTGCAGGTGCTGGGTGTCTGTTCCGCGCTGGCCGTTACCAGCCAGATGAAGACGGCGTTCGTGATGACGCTGGCCGTTACCGCGGTCACCGCCTTCTCCAACCTGTTCATCTCCCTGATCCGCAACCAGATCCCGAACAGCGTGCGGATCATCGCCCAGATGGCGGTGATTGCATCTCTGGTTATCGTGGTTGACCAGGTGCTCAAGGCCTATGCCTATGACATCTCCAAGCAGCTGTCGGTGTTCGTCGGCCTCATCATCACCAACTGTATCGTGATGGGTCGTGCCGAAGCCTATGCCATGAAGAGCGCCCCGCTGCCCTCCTTCCTGGACGGCATCGGCAACGGTCTGGGGTATGGTGCCGTGCTGCTGGCCGTGGCCACAGTGCGCGAGATCCTGGGGTCAGGCACCTGGTTCGGCATCGAGCTGCTGCCGCTGGTGAACAATGGTGGCTGGTATGTGCCTAACGGCCTGCTGCTGCTGCCGCCGAGTGCATTCTTCATCATTGGTCTGATCATCTGGGGCGTACGCACCAAGGATCCCAAGCAGGTGGAGGCAAAGGATTAAGGTATGGAACACTATCTGAGTCTGTTGATTCGTTCGATCTTCATCGAAAACCTGGCGCTATCCTTCTTCCTGGGGATGTGTACCTTCCTGGCGGTGTCCAAGAAGGTCAAGACAGCCATGGGCTTAGGGATTGCCGTTATCGTGGTTCAGACCGTTGCCGTTCCGGCCAACAACCTGATCTACAACTACGTGCTCAAAGACGGTGCCCTGGTCTCCGGCCTGGATCTCAGCTTCCTGAGCTTCATCACCTTCATCGGGGTGATTGCGGCCCTGGTGCAGATCCTGGAGATGGCGCTGGACAAGTACTTCCCGGCGCTCTACAACGCCCTCGGCATCTTCCTGCCGCTCATCACGGTGAACTGCGCCATCTTCGGTGGCGTCTCCTTCATGGTGCAGCGTGACTACAACTTCGTGGAGTCTGTGGTCTATGGCGTGGGGTCGGGTGCAGGCTGGATGCTGGCCATAGTCGCGATGGCAGGGATCCGCGAGAAGATGAAGTACTCCGATGTTCCGGAAGGCCTGCGTGGCCTCGGCATCACCTTCATCACCGCGGGTCTGATGGCGCTGGGCTTCATGTCCTTCTCTGGTATTTCCCTGTAATCGGAAAGGAAATATAGATGGAAATTATTCTGGGTGTGGTCATGTTCACCGTGATCCTGCTGGCCTTGGTGGCAGTCATTCTGTTCGCCAAGTCCAAGCTGGTGACCGCAGGTGATGTGACAATCAGCATCAACGGCGACCCGGCCAAGGCTGTGACCAGCCCGGCGGGTGGCAAGCTGCTCGGCGTGTTGGCCGGCAGCGGTATCTTCGTCTCCTCCGCCTGTGGCGGCGGTGGCTCCTGTGGTCAGTGCAAGGTGCGGGTGAAAGCCGGCGGCGGCGACATACTGCCGACCGAGCTGGATCACATCAGCAAGGGCGAAGCCCGTCATGGCGAGCGTCTGGCCTGTCAGGTCACCGTTCGTTCCGACATGGACATCGAGCTGCCGGAAGAGATCTTCGGCGTGAAGAAGTGGGACTGTACCGTCATCTCCAATGACAACAAGGCCACCTTCATCAAGGAACTCAAGCTGCAGATCCCCGATGGGGAGAGCGTGCCGTTCCGCGCCGGTGGTTATATCCAGATCGAAGCCCCTGCCCATCACGTGCAGTACAAGAACTTCGATATTCCCGAGGAGTATCGCGGGGACTGGGATCGCTTCAAGATCTTCGAGCTGGAGTCCAAGGTCGACGAGCCGATCATTCGTGCCTACTCCATGGCGAACTATCCGGAAGAGTTCGGCATCATCATGCTGAACGTGCGGATCGCGACCCCGCCGCCCAGCAACTGGACTGCGCCTCCCGGCCAGATGTCCTCCTACATCTTCAGCCTGAAAGCTGGGGACAAGGTGACCATCTCGGGTCCGTTTGGCGAGTTCTTTGCCAAGGACACCGACGCCGAAATGGTGTTCGTCGGTGGTGGTGCCGGCATGGCGCCGATGCGTTCCCACATCTTCGACCAGCTGCGTCGCCTGAAGACCAAGCGCAAGATGAGCTTCTGGTACGGTGCCCGTTCCAAGCGCGAGATGTTCTATGTCGAGGACTTCGACATGCTGGCCGCCGAGAACGACAACTTCCAGTGGCACGTCGCCCTGTCGGATCCGCAACCGGAAGACAACTGGGATGGCTACACCGGCTTCATCCACAACGTCTTGTTCGAGAACTACCTCAAGAACCACGAGGCACCGGAAGATTGCGAGTTCTACATGTGTGGACCTCCCGTGATGAACGCTGCCGTCATCAACATGCTGAAAAACCTCGGCGTTGAAGACGAGAACATCCTCCTGGATGACTTTGGTGGTTAATCCATGCACAGTGTTGTAAAGACCTGGCTAGCCTTCGGGCTAGCCTTTTTCTTGACTGGGTGCGGTCAGGAATCGGTCCAATCCAAGCCGGAGATCCACATCACCGGCAGCACCATGGGCACCTACTACTCCATCAAGGTGGCGGATGCCGCCGTCACGGATGCCGCCAAGCTTCAGGCCGAGGTGGATGTCCTGCTGGAGCGGGTCAACGATCAGATGTCCACCTATCGCCCGGATTCCGAGTTGTCGCGCTTCAACCAGCACAAGGGCAATACCCCGCTGGTGGTCTCCCGTGACACAGCCCGGGTGGTGACAGAGGCCATTCACATTGGCCGCGAGAGCCGCGGGGCGCTGGACGTCACCGTGGGCCCCCTGGTCAATCTGTGGGGCTTTGGACCTGATGCCAAACCGACCAAGGTGCCATCCGACGAGCTGATCACCCAGACCCGGCAGAAGACGGGCCTCGGCAATCTGCATGTGGTAACCTCGGTCGACGCCGACACCCTGCAAAAGGACATCCCGGATCTCTACGTGGATCTCTCCGCCATCGCCAAGGGCTTCGGGGTAGACAAGGTGGCCGAGTACCTGGAATCCCTGGGGGCGCGCAACTACCTGGTGGAGATCGGCGGCGAGCTGCGGATCAATGGCGTCAACGGCAAGGGTCACCCCTGGCGCGTCGCCATCGAGAAGCCGACCGCCAATGCCGGCTCGGTGCAGGAAGTGATAGTGCCAGGGGATAACGGCGTCGCCACCTCGGGGGACTATCGCAACTACTACGAGCTGGATGGCAAGCGTTTCTCCCACACCATAGATCCGCTGACGGGCAAGCCCATCACCCATCGCATGGTGTCGGTCACAGTGATCCACCCCTCCTGCATGACGGCAGACGGGCTGGCCACGGCGCTGACCGTCATGGGAACGCAGAAGAGCCTGGCCTATGCCAAGGAGCGGGGTCTGGCCATCTTCGTCATCACCAAGACGGACCAGGGCTTCGAGGAGGCTTACTCGGATGCCTTCAAGCCCTACCTGGCCAAGCAGCCCGGTTAACAGTGCAGGCACCGCCATCACTCACCGGGGTGGCGCTGCCTGAGAATCTTGTCGCCGGATGCCGTTGAGCCGTATCTGGTTAAACAGTAAAGGGGTAATACCATGCAGATCTTTCTGATCACCTTCGGGGTGTTTCTGGTGGTGGTGGTGGCCATGGCCATCGGCTACATCTTCCAGAAGAAGACCATCTCCGGCTCCTGTGGCGGCCTTGGCACCATAGGGATCGAGAAGGAGTGTGACTGCCCGGAGCCCTGCGACAACCGCAAGAAGAAGATGGCCAAGGAAGAGGCCCGTCGCAAGATGCTGGTGGACAACCGCATCCTCTGAGGGCGAGCACCCGCGTGCGGGTGCATCGAATGCACGGGAGCCGACCCAGGGTCGGCTCCCGTTTTCATGGCACTCAGTAATCGTATTTGTGGCAGGATTTCTTGCTAAATTCCGCTTTCCTCTGCGCCAGCTCCTCCCTGGTGCCCAGCTCGTCCCCCTGCTTGATGGCCTTCTCCAGTATCTCTATGCGCTCAAACAGCCAGCTGCACTCGGCGGTCGGATGGTCCTTGGTCATGCCCGTCAGCGGCAACAGCAGCAGGCAGAGTCCCGGCCAGATTGCTCTCATCTCTCTCCTCCTTGAGTCATCATGTGGATGGTGCCTTGAGAGTCTATCCGCCCGTCTCCTCCCGTGCGCTGGCAGAAATGACAGGACTGGGGTAGCATGGGGTCTTGACTGGTTATTCATACAGTAGTGTTGCCGCCTCGTCATGACAGCGGCGGGGGCACCCAACCACGCGGCAGGCGCCGACAGCTCAACAGACTCTGGCATGCGCAAGATCATTCACATCGACATGGACTGCTTCTTCGCCGCGGTGGAGATGCGGGACAACCCGGCCCTGCGGGAGGTGCCGCTGGCCATCGGCGGCTCGGCCGACAGGCGCGGCGTCATCTCCACCTGCAACTATGTGGCGCGCCGCTTCGGGGTGCGCTCAGCCATGCCGAGCGCCCTGGCCAGGAAGCTCTGCCCGCCGCTGGTGCTGCTGCCGGGCCGGATGGCCGTCTACAAGGAGACCTCCCGCCAGTTGCAGGCCATCTTCCTGCGCTACACCGACAGGGTGGAGCCGCTCTCACTCGATGAGGCCTACCTCGATGTCACGGACAGCCCCCACTGCGGCGGCAGCGCCACCCTGATGGCGGCCGAGATCCGCGCCGCCATCGCCCTCGAGCTGGGGCTGACCGCCTCGGCCGGGGTGGCGCCGAACAAGTTTCTGGCCAAGCTCGCCTCCGAGCAGCGCAAGCCGGACGGCCTCTTCGTGATAAGGCCCCGGGAGGTGGACGAGTTCGTGCGCCAGCTGCCGCTCGGCAAACTACCCGGCATAGGCCGCAAGACGGCCCAGCGGCTGGAGTCCCTCGGGCTCTACACCTGCGAGGATGCGCGCCTTGTCGGCACAAGAGCTGTGCAGCCGTTTTGGCAAGCTGGGGAGATGCTGACGCCCGCATCTGGGGGCTGGATGAGCAACCGGTGCAGGCGCACCGGATCCGCAAACCATCGGGGTGGAGACCACCCTGGCCAGCGATCTCTGTGACGAAGCCGCCTGCCTGGGACGGTATTGCAGCAACTGCTGCCAGAGCTGGAGCTGCGATTTCAGCTGGCGTGCCCTGCGGAGGCGCTGATGGGGCAGGGGATCAAGCTCAAGTTTGCCGATTTCCAGCAGACCACCGTCTATCGCAGTCAGGGCAGTTATCAGGCCGCCTTGTTTCCCCTGCTCAAAGAGGGGCTGCAGCGGGCTCAAGGAAAACCCATTCGCCTGCTCGGTCTGGTGGTGGGTTTGCCCGGGGCCGGGGAAATCAATCAACTGAGCTCTGGATTTGCTGTGATTTAGTTAAGTTTTTGTGTCCAAAACCGATACAGTGTTCACATCTGTAGACGTTAGGAAATTGGCATGAGTTCTCTTTCTGTTCAGGGACGGATTACCCTGATTGCCGGTTGTTGTTTGTTGGTGACAGCCGCCGCTCTGGTTGCCTCTTCGATTTACAACGCGAACAAGATGCAGGAGCAGGTGCGGCACCTCCACCACCACGAGGCGCAGCACGCTGCCGAAAACTGGATGAAGGCGATGGGCTCGGAGCAGGCGGCCAAGGTGACCAGCTATCTCGACGAGGCCTATTTCCGCGCCACCCTGCTGGCCGAGAGCATTTTGTTCCAGCGCAAGAATGCGGCCGACAACTTCATCCATTCGGAGGCGCTGCGCAGCGCCGTCAATCAGCAACTGCACGATGCGGTTGCCTCATCGACCAATCTGCTTGGTGTCTATGCGGTGTTCGAGCCTGACCAGCTGGATGGGGAAGACAGCAACTATCAGGGCTCAACGGCGTTGGGCTCGAATGACAAGGGGCGCTTTTCCAGTTACTGGGCCTATGACAACGGCAAGATGAACCGGAGGTGCAGAACGAAGATGTACTGGCTGACGAGAGCCCGACCGAGCCGGTGGTGTGGAAAACGAGTGGTATCGCTGCAGCATTCGCACCCGTGCCCTCTGCCTGCTGGAGCCCTATCTGGACGATGTGGGCGATAAACAGATATTGATGACCTCGGTGACGGTCCCGCTGCTGGAGCAGGAGACCTTGCTGGGGATGGTTGGGGTTGATATCTCGCTGGCCACTTTGCAGAGTCTGGTCAGTACCATGGACAAGAGCTCTATGACGGCAAAGGCAGAATCTTGCTGGTCAGTCACGAGGGGCGCGTGGCGGGAGCCGATGAGTTCGATGTGACCATGGGGCGCGGGCTGGATCGAGTATCAGGGGCTGGCCAGCGAGCTGAAAGGCTGGCTCAGTCAGGGTCAGGAGCTGACGCGCTGGAGCAGCGATGGCGCCCTGTTGCAGACCTTCGTCCCGGTATCCATGCGTGGCACCGACCGCCAGTGGGGCATCTACATCGAATTGCCCCGCGCCGTGGTGCTCGCCTCTGCCCTGCAACTGCAGGATGAGCTCGAGACCCAGTCCCAGCGCAGCGTCGCCACCCAGCTGCTGATCGGCGGGGCCATCTCGGCCCTGGCCCTGCTCTGCATCTGGCTGATGGCTCAGCGCATCGTTGCCCCCATTCGCACCGTGGTGGCCCGCCTCAAGGACATCGCCAGCGGCGAGGGGGATCTGACCCAGCGTATCGACCTGCGCCGTGATGACGAGATCGGCGAGCTGGCGAAGTGGTTCAACAACTTCCTGGACAAGCTGCAGTCCACCATCAGTCAGGTGATCGATACCGTCTCCGGCACGCGCAGCAGTGCCGAGCGGCCGCGCAAGTGGCCGAGCGCACCAGCAGTGGCATGCAGGCCCAGTATCAGGAGATCGATCTGGTGGCGACCGCATTTGAAGAGCTCAGCGCCACGGCGTTGCAGGTCTCCGGCAATGCCGGGTCGGCGGTGGCGGCCGCCAACACCACTGACGCCGCAGCGCAAGAGGGCAAATATGTCGTGGCTGACACCCAGGAGGCGATGCGCAAGTTGATGACCATCATCAATGATGCCCAGCCGGTGGTGGAGCGGCTCTCCGCCAACAGCGACAACATCAATGACATCCTCATCGTGATCCAGGGATTGCCGAGCAGACCAACCTGTTGGCGCTGAATGCGGCCATCGAAGCGGCGCGGGCCGGTGAGCAGGGCCGTGGCTTTGCCGTGGTGGCTGATGAGGTGCGCAATCTGGCAGGCCGTACCCAGAATGCGATCGTCGAGATCCAGACCCTGATCAGCCAACTGCAATCCGGTACCGGCGCCGTAGTCAAGGCGATCCGCGATGGCCATGGACCAGGCTGACGAGACCCTCACCAAGGTGGATCTCTCGGTGCAGGTGCTGGAGCAAATCATCCAGTCGGTCTCCACCATCCATCAGATGAACGAGCAGATAGCCCGGGCGGCGCAGGAGCAGAGCAGGTGGCTGACGAGATCAACCGAAACGTCAGCAACATTCGCGATGTGAGCCACACCATCCGCGCCGAGGCGGCGACCTCCGCCGAAAATGGCCGCGAGCTCTCTGCGCTGGCTGACAAGCAGCAGCAGCTGGTGGGGCAGTTCAAGGTATAGAAGGGATGAAAAAAGGCGCCATCCAGCTGGAGGCGCCAAACACATTCAGATGACAGACTGGGTCAAACCGCATCGATTTAGCCCTTCTTCCCGCAGAGGAAGAAACACAACACCACAATCGCTGTCGGCCCACTCACAAAAACCACATGTAAACCAACATGGAAGAGAAGGTGTGAGCCATATGGCAACGGATTGCGTGGCGAATTATGTTTATTCACTGGTCGACCCGCAACCGACAATTTATAATGCGCCCCATTAGAAAAACTCATCGTCGGCTGGTGTCATGTCTCGTCGTTTACCCCCGCTCAATGCCCTGAAAGCATTCGAAGCAGCGGCTCGCCACTTAAGCTTTACCCGCGCAGCAGAAGAGTTGTTTGTGACTCAGGCCGCCATCAGCCACCAGATCAAGGCGCTGGAGGAGTACCTCGGCATCAAGCTGTTCCGTCGCAAGAACCGCTCCCTGCTGCTGACCGAGGAGGGGCAGAGCTACTTCCTCGACATCAAGGACATCTTCGCCTCCATCTCAGAGGCCACCGACAAGCTGCTGGCCCGCAGCGCCAAGGGGGCGCTCACCGTCTCCCTGCAGCCGAGTTTCGCCATCCAGTGGCTGGTGCCCAGGCTGGTGAAGTTCAGCGAGCGCCACCCCGACATCGATGTGCGGATCAAGGCGGTGGACATGGACGAGGGATCCCTGACCGACGACGTGGACGTGGCTATCTACTACGGCCGTGGCAACTGGCCGGGTCTGCGCTCGGACAAGCTGCACACCGAGTACCTGATCCCGGTCTGCTCCCCCCTGTTGCTGACCGGCCCCAAGCCCCTGCGCACCCCGGAGGATCTAACCAGGCACACCCTGCTGCACGACACCTCCCGGCGCGACTGGAAGGCCTGGTTCCGCCAGCTCGACATCGACGCCCCCAACGTCAACCAGGGGCCCATCTTCAGCCACTCCACCATGGTGATCCAGGCGGCTATCCACGGTCAGGGGGTGGCGCTCGGTCACAGCGTGCTGGCCCAGCCCGAGATTGAGGCGGGTCGCCTCATCTGCCCGTTCGAGCAGGTGCTGGTGAGCAAGAACGCCTTCTACCTGGTGTGCCAGGAGCAGCAGTCCGATCAGGGCAAGATAGTGGCCTTCCGCGACTGGATGCTGGAGCTGGTGGAGCAGGAGGAGGCCCGTCGCCGGGCCCGTCTCGCCGATGGTTGAGGGGATGGATGTGACAAGAGAGGGGGCGAGCGACGCCCCCGTTCGCATTCTGCTGGCCCACGGTGCGGGTGCCGGCATGGATCATGCTTTTCTCGCCGAGCTGTCGCGGCTGCTGGCGGGGCCGGATATCGAGGTGGTGCGCTTCAACTTCCCCTACATGAGCAAGCGGGCCCAGGATGGCAAGCGCAGGCCGCCGGACCGGCAACCCGTGCTGCTCGCCTACTGGCGCGAGATGGTGCGTGCGTTTGCCCATCCCCGCTTGTTCCTGGCGGGCAAGTCCATGGGGGGGCGGATGGCGGCCGAGCTCTATCATGACGGGGGCGACGAGATGAATGCTGCAGGATTGCTCATTCTCGGGTATCCTTTCCACCCCCCGGCCAAGCCCGACAGCTGGCGGGGCGAGGTGCTCAAGCAGATCAAGACGCCGACCCTGCTGCTGCAGGGGGAGCGCGACACCTTCGGTAGCCGTGCCGAACTGGCCGATTTCCCCTTTTCACCCGCCGTATCGGTCCACTGGCTGACCGATGGTGATCATGGCTTCAAGCCGAGAAAAGCCAGCGGGGTGAGCGAGCAGGAGAACCTGCAACAGGCGGCGGATCAGATGAGGCGCTTTATCGACGCGACCTCGGCAACGCGCTGAGCGCCTTGAAGAGCAAGGAGAGTGGGATGCAAATCCATCGACATTGGCTGGTGCTGGCCGGCCTGTTCGGCCTGACGGCCACCATGCTGGGAGCCTATGGGGCTCACGGGCTGGCGGCGACCGGCATAGCCCCTTCACTGCTGGCGGCGTTCAACACAGCGGTGCAGTATCAGTTTTTTCACGCCCTGGCCCTGCTGGTGCTGGGGTGGTGCGGCGTGCGCAGCAAGGTGATTACCTTCGCGGGCACCGCCTTTGTGCTGGGGATCCTGGGATTCTCCGGCAGTATTTACGCCATGGTGCTGCTTGGCAGCAAGGGGCTGGGGCTCATCACCCCGGCCGGTGGCCTCTGTTTTATGTTGGGATGGGCGGCTCTGATATGGGCCGGCTGTCGTCTTGGAGGAAAAAATGAATAATCTGCTGCTTTATTGCCGCCCGGGTTTTGAGAAAGAGGCGGCGGCAGAGATCACCGAACGAGCCAGCAACATGCAGTGCTACGGCTTCGCCCGGGTCAAGGACGACAGCGGTTACGTGATTTTCGAGCTGTATGACGAGGAGCAGGCGGATCTGCTGGCCCGCAAGCTGCCGTTCCGTGAGCTCATCTTCATCCGCCAGATGCTGGTGGTGACCCATGAGCTGAAGGATCTGGACCTCTCCGATCGGGTTTCCCCCATCATAGAGGCGACCCGTGACTATGCCATCTGTGGCGATCTGCGGGTGGAGACGGCCGACACCAACGAGGCGAAGGAGCTCTCTGCCTTCTGCCGCAAGTTCACAGTGCCGCTGCGCCAGGCGCTGCGCGGCAACGAGATCCTGACCAAGAAGGAGACGCCGCACCGTCCGGTGTTCCACGCCTTCTTCATGGCCAATGATCACCTGTTGCTGGGGTACTCCTACTCCTTCAACAACTCCGAATTCCACATGGGCATTCCGCGCCTGCGCTGCCCGCCGGACGCCCCGAGTCGCTCCAGCCTCAAGCTGGAAGAGGCCTTCTATGTGTTCGTGCCGCGGGAAGAGTGGGAGCTGCGCCTCACCTCCGGCATGAAGGCCGTGGATCTGGGCGCCTGCCCGGGCGGCTGGACCTATCAGCTGGTGCGCCGTGGCATGATGGTGACAGCGGTGGACAACGGCTCTATGGCCCAGTCCCTGATGGATACCGGCCAGGTCAAGCACATTCGCGACGACGGCTTCGTCTGGCGGCCAGGCAAGAAGAACACCTACTGGCTGGTGTGCGACATGGTGGACAAGCCGGCGCGGGTGGTCCACATGATTGCCGACTGGTTCCGTGAGAACGACTGCCAGGAGGCCATGTTCAACCTCAAGCTGCCGATGAAGAAGCGCTATGCCGAGGCGGTGCACAACATAGAGGTGCTGCGGGAGATGCTCAAGGAGATCGACAATGCGTTCGTGATCCAGGCCAAGCAGCTCTACCACGATCGCGAAGAGATCACCGTGCACGTCTATAACAAGTTCTGGGTCTCCAAGCTCGAACCCAAGTCCTGAGCAAGGCCCCTGCGTCACCTGGTGTGACGCCAAATAAAAACCGGACGGCTAGCCCCGTCCGGTTTTTTGCTTTCTGACTTCATCAGAAGCGGTAGTCGAAGCGCATCATGGACTCGTCATCGGTGAT
This sequence comes from Aeromonas ichthyocola, assembly GCF_046087985.1. NCBI lineage: Bacteria > Pseudomonadati > Pseudomonadota > Gammaproteobacteria > Aeromonadales > Aeromonadaceae > Aeromonas > Aeromonas ichthyocola. Next base: position 598,630 of record NZ_JBJSWH010000002.1, on the reverse strand, counting down.
CTTGAGCTCGATCTGGAGCGGAATTGTCTTGTCGGTGGGGTTGAACTGCATCTTGACGCCGTCCCCCCTGAGCTTGACCGAGGTGTGGATGCCACCGGCATTGAACTTGATCCTGGGTTTGTGCTTTTCGAAGGAGAGGCTCACGCTCTTCTCGGCCGTCAGGTTTAGTTTCTGGTAGGGGGTGACCCGCTGGGTGCCATTGCTGTCGGTCATGATGTCCACGCCGAGGGAGAGCGGCTTGGGGCTCTTGAGCAGGTCGTTGGTATCGATATTGGACTGCCAGGTCTGCTTGGCCGGCGGCTCGTACTGAGGGGGCGGTGTCAACCAGGCGTTGTCGATGGGCCTGTCTAATGCCATGGTACTGCTGCTGAAGATCAGCACGATGAAAGTAGCACGCATGATGGATCTCCTTATCCCTCATATGAACATAGTATTCATCTGACAAGGGAGATAGGGGGATCCGGTATAAAACGAAGGGAGCCGAAGCTCCCTTTTTAAATCAATCAGTTAGATATGATTTATAGACGGTCTATGATGGCCTGGGTGAATTCGCTGGTGGAGGCAGTGCCCCCCAGATCCCGGGTCACCCGATCGCCGGACTCGATGGTCGCCCGTACTGCCTCACGGATGCGTTCGGCCTTGTCCTGCATGCCCAGATACTCCAGCATCTGGATGGAGGCGAGGATCACCGAGGTCGGGTTGGCGATGTTCTTGCCAGCGATGTCCGGCGCCGAGCCGTGCACCGCTTCGAAGATGGCGGCGCCCTCACCTATGTTGGCACCTGGGGCCATGCCTAAGCCCCCCACCAGACCGGCGCAGAGATCCGAGAGGATGTCGCCGAACAGGTTGGTGGTAACCATGACATCGAACCGCTCCGGGTACATCACCAGATTCATGCAGGCGGCGTCGACTATCATCTCTTCGTTCTGGATATCCGGATAGCGGGCGGCCACCTCGCGCGCCACTTCCAGGAACAGGCCCGAGGTGGACTTGAGGATGTTGGCCTTGTGGATGATGGTGACCTTCTTGCGCCCTTCCTGGCGCGCCAGCTCGAAGGCGAAGGTGACGATGCGTTCAGCCCCGTCGCGGGTGATGATGCTCATCGCCTCGGCGCTCTGGTTGTCATCGCTGCGCTTCTGGCCGGCGCCAGAGTACATGCCCTCGGTGTTTTCACGCACAGTGATGATGTCGATGTTGTCGTAACGGCTCCTGGTGCCCTTGAAGGAGATCACCGGGCGCACGTTGGCGTAGAGGTTGAACTTCTTGCGCAGGGAGACGTTGATGGAGGTGAAGCCGCCGCCGACCGGGGTGGTGAGGGGGCCCTTCAGGCTGACCTTGTTCTTCTCAATCAAATCGAGGGTGGACTGGGGCAGCAGCTCGCCGTGCTTCTCCAGCGCGACCAGACCGGCATCGGCATAGTCATAGTCAAAATCACAGCCGGCGTGGGTCAGGATCTGGATGGCGGATTCGATGATGCTGGGGCCTATGCCGTCGCCCGGAATGACGGTAATTTTTCTTTTTGACATGAGACGTATCCACTTCTAGGGAACAGAGGGGGAGGATTCGGCGGTTTTATACCATTTTTGCACCACTTCCTCCATGTTTCTTTACATTTTTCCCATTTATGTCAACAGGTACGGCCTGTTTCGGGGAATAGTGTGCCGGAGATCACGCCTCCGAGTCGGGCTCGGGCGGGTAGCGGATCTCTCTCAGGTTGAAGCCTAAGGGGATGTCTTGCTGCAGCCGCACCAGCCGCTGGGCCAGCAGGGCCTCCTCCTTGTGCTGGCGCAACTTGAGCAGAGGCTTGCCCGCGTCTTCCTGCTGGCAGGCATCCAGCATGGCGGCCAGATCGCCATATTGTTGCAGCAGCTGGGTCGCCGTCTTTGGCCCTATGCCCGGCACTCCCTTGATGTTGGAGCCGCCGATGCCGGTCAGGGCCCAGAAGTCCACCAGCTGCGCCGGGACGACGCCATATTGCTGCTGCACGAAGGCCTCATCCAGCCAGCGCTTGTTGAAGTAGTCGCGGACCCGGATCTGCGGGCAGATGAGCTGGCAGAAGCCCTTGTCGGTGGAGATGATGGTGGCCCTGGCGCCGTGCTGGGCAATTCCACTGGCTAACGTGGCGATAAGATCGTCCGCCTCGTCGGTCTGGGAGAGCAGGGCATCCACACCGCACTCCCAGAAGGCGTCCTGCAAGTCGGCCAGTCCCTCCCTCAGCTCCTGTGGCATGGGAGTGCGCCCCTCCTTGTAGGCCGGATAGATCTCCTTGCGCCAGCTGTGCACCTCGCCGTCAAACACGGCGATGGCGTGGGTCGGCTCGCTGGCGGCCAGCAGTTTCTTGCAGGTGTTGATGAGGTTGGCGCGGGTGGCGATCAGGGCCTGGGCCGGGGTCAGCGCCTGCTGGGCCTGCACCGCGTGCAGTCGGCGGATGAGGTTGAGGGCATCGATGATGAGCAGGTGTGGCCTGGGGTGTGGCATGGCAGGGAGCACTCTTGGCGGTCGGGACGGCCCATTGTAACAAGGGATGGGCGCCGTGCTAACCCCGGACGCCTGGGCCGGGAAGTGAAGGAGGGGCCTGGGGCCCCTCCTGTCATCACGGGCGCTACGCCCTTATTTCACGATTTCGTAGCAGGGAATGTACTGGCTGCCAGGCAGCTTCATCCGCTGCTGCCTGACGAAGCTCTCCAGCAGCCTGTCCATCAGGTGCATCAGCTCCTTGTCGCCGTGCAGCTTGAAGGGGCCCTTCTTCTCGATGGCGCGAATGCCCCCTTCCTTGACGTTGCCGGCGACTATGCCGGAGAAGGCGCGCCTCAGGTTCGCCGCCAGCAGCTGGGGCGGCTGGTTGCGGTGCAGATCCAGGCTCGCCATGCTGGCGTGATCCGGCTCGAACGGCAGCTGGAACTCCGGCTCTATGCGCAAGGACCAGTTGAAGGAGTAGGCATCTCCCACCGACTTGCGGTATTCGCGGATCTTCGGCATCGCCTCCTTCATCACCCGCGCCACTTCCGGGGCATCCCCGACAATGATGCGGTAGAGGCTGGTGGCCGGCTCACCCAGGGTGGCCTTGACGAAGTCGTCGATGGCGCGGAAGTAGTCGGCGCTCTCCTTCGGACCGGTCAGTATGATTGGCATGGGCTGCCGCTCGTTGGCCGGGTGCATCATGATGCCGAGCAGATAGAGCAGCTCCTCGGCGGTACCGACCCCGCCCGGGAAGATGATGATGCCGTGGCCCAGACGCACGAAGGCCTCCAGCCGCTTCTCGATGTCCGGCAGTATCACCAGCTCGTTGACTATGGGGTTCGGCGGCTCGGCGGCGATGATGGAGGGCTCGGTGAGACCTATGTAGCGGCCGTTGCGCACCCGCTGCTTGGCGTGGCCGACGGCGGCCCCCTTCATGGGGCCTTCCATGGCACCCGGGCCGCAGCCGGTGCAGATGTTGAGCTCCCGCAGGCCCAGCTCGCTGCCCACGGCGCGGGTGTACTGGTACTCCACCTCGTTGATGGAGTGACCGCCCCAGCAGACCACCAGGTTGGGATCGGCGCCGGGCAGGATCGCCTTGGCGTTGCGCAGTATGGCGAACACCACATTGGAGATGTGGGTGGAGCTGGTGAGGTTGACCAGGCGATTGGACTCCAGCTGGGTCGAGACATAGAGGATGTCGCGCAGCACGGAGAACAGGTGCTCCTGGATGCCGCGGATGATCTCGCCATCGACGAAGGCGTGCTCGGGGGCATTGAACAGCTCGAGTTTGACCCCGCGTTCGCGCCGGATCACATGAATATCGAAGGACTTGAAGCGCTCCAGTATCTCTTTGGAGCTGTCGGTGTGGCTGCCGGAGTTGAGCACCGCCAGCGAGCAGTTGCGAAACAGTTGATAGATATCGCTGGAGGCGGTCTGCTTGAGGCGATCCACCTCAAGTTGGGACAGCAGGTCCATGCTGCCCACGGGATTGATGTGTGTAATCATAATTTCCCCTTTCACTCGCTTGTTATCGTTGTGCTTTCCCTGGGGAGAAAACGGGATGCCATGGCATCCCTCGATTTCGATAGTAGAGGCAAGGGGTGGGGCAGGGGAATAGGGGGGCGGTGCGTTTGCCTGTTTTTTAGCCGCAGTTCAACCCGGGTTCAGGCCAGATTGACCTGATCCCGGCCCAGATTCTTGGAGCTGTAGAGTGCCTTGTCTGCGCGCTCGAATGCGTCCGTGGTGTGGTCCCCTTCGCGAAACAGGGTGGCGCCGATGGAGATGGTGATCTCGACCCTGGCGTCTCTGAACCGGAACGGAATGCTCTTGACCGTCTGGCGCAGGTTCTCCAGGGGTTTCTGGTACTTGTCCGGATTGATGTTCGGCAGCAGCACCACGAACTCCTCCCCACCGAAGCGGGCGATGAAGTCGGTGTCACGCAAGGCGTTCTGCAAGGCCTTGGCGACCACCTTCAATGCCTTGTCCCCGGCCATGTGGCCGTAGTTGTCATTGATGTTCTTGAAGTGGTCTATGTCGATGATCGCCAGGCACAGCGGGGTGCCGTAGCGCAGCCAGCGCTTGTACTCGAGCTCGAGCCGCTCGTCGAGGGCCGCCCTGTTGTGCACCTGGGTCAGGCTGTCGAGAAAAAGCTTGTGCTTCTGAATGGTGAGCCGCTTCTTGTACTCGGCCGTCTCCTCCTTCATCAGTCGCAGCTTGGCTTCCATGTTGGAGAGGTGGGTGAGCAGGTGACGCTCGCGGCTGGCCATGGCCTCCCGCTCCTGCTGCAGGCGGCGTATGGTGTCCAGATGGCTGGAGATGGCCCCCTTGAGGGACTGCGGGGAATTGTGGGTCGCCATGGTGTGATCGATGGCGGCGAGTTCCCGCTCCAGCGCCTGGCCGCTGAGGTGGGTGGCATTTTGCAGCGCCCGCCCCTCGTCCAGGGACTCGGTAAAGTTGAAATGTACCGCGGAGAGGCTCTCGTTGAGGGAGCTGAGGAAGGCCTGGGAGGATTTACGCTCCTCCCGGGTCCCCTCAATGATGAGCTCGATGATCTGCAGGCAGATCTCCGCCAGCAGGGGCGGGGTGATCCCCCCCAGCAGCTGGCGGCGTATGTCCGCCAGGCTCTCCCCCACGGCGCCGGCAAAGTCGAGCTCTGTGATGAGCCGCTGCAGCTCATCGGAGATCTGGGCGTGGGCCTTGATATCGAAGGAGTCGCTGGGCGCCGGGTTGGAGAGCTCGGTGGCCATCTCGGGGGCGAGCAGCGGCTGGCGTGGCAGCAGCTGGATCTTGATGGCCTGCTGGTAGAACTCCAGCAAGCGGATCACCTTCTTCTGGTGATCGCCTATGCCATAGCCCTCGGGGCTCGCGAGAAACTCCTTGAGGGAGCGACGGGTATCTTCCGGAAAGCCCTTCAATGACTTGAGCTGCTTGCTGCCGAGATCGATGGCGGCTCGAGTCAGACTGATGGACTCCTCCATGGCGTGGCCATGTTGCTGCAACAGCTTCTCGATGACGGCGAGATCGGCGTCGAGCGAGGAGAGGGGAGGATTGCCATCGAGCTTCTGCTTGAGCTTGGCGAGCCGGCTGTCCAGTTCACGATCGTGACCACGGCAGGCCTGCATCAGCTTGCCGATAAACTGGATGCTGCGGGTGCGTTCGGCATCGGAGAACGTGGCCATGCCATCGAGCTCCTGCTGTTTTTGCTGAAGGGATTCCCTGAGTCTTGCCAGTTGTCCTGTTACGGCAGCGATATCATTCATTGTGCAGGTCGCCCTGTTGTCATTATCGTTTTTGTGTCGTCCAGCAACAGTAAGCCAATGAAAGACCCCGTTGAGTACCTTTTTGTTATGGGTTATCCGGCACTTTCGTCCGTGAAAGCAAAAGCCAATTAACCCATTGCTTTTCATGAGAAGAATTTACTTTTACCAGTCCCTTGTCAATTGCCATCAAGCAGCATTGCCACACATCGCCATTAAAAAATGCGGCCTGTTGGCAATCGATGGCCGCCAGCTCCAGCCAGACGCTCTGCTGGTATTTGTCGCTGAGTTGCATGGCCCCCGAGAGCGCCAGATAACAGAGGTCGAACAGGCCGTGATGATCGAGGGCCATGGCCGCCTTGGGCAGGAAGGGATGGCTGACGATGCCGAGGCTGATGTGCCTGTCCAGCGGGTATTCGCAGGGGAAAGCGGCCAGGGTCTCCAGCAGCTCCTGCGCCAGCTGGTGCAGCTGGGCCACGTGACGCTGAGGCACCACGTAGAGCAGGTGTCCCTCGCGCAGGTCGTAGATGCGGCCATCCTGAGGGGTCAGCTGATTGACGTAGCGGCCGAAGGCCTGCTCAATCTCGCGGCTGACCTGATATCCATGCTGCTCCAGGCTGTTGACCAGGAAGGGCACCCGGAACAGCAGGTAGTGGAGCTTGTCGTCAAACTCGCTGGTGGGGCGCTCGCTCAGGTACCAGCGATCGGATTTTTGCTGGCGCTTGGCCATCTCGCGAGGCCAGCGGCTCATCAGTCGCTGCCAGTTGGCAAGGCCGCTGCGCGGCTCGATGAGCAGGGCTTCGCCCAGCTGTCTGGCATTGAGGCGGGCGACCCGCAGCTTGAGCCAGAGGGTGAAAAAGAGGTAGATGAACAGGACCAGCAGCAGGCCAGTGCTGACGCTGGTCCAGAGATAGCGCTCCTGCTGATGCTGGCTCTGGTCGAGGCGCTGCTCCAGTTCCTTGACCTGCTGGACCCGCTCCACCTGGGCGTAGTTGTCGCGGACCGCCTCCTGCTCCAGATCGAGCTGCTGCTGGCGGACCAGCTCGCTGCGCTGGTGATAATTCTTGTAACTCTCGAGGGCCTGCTGGAGGTAGCCCTTCTGCTCGTAGGCGATGGCGAGCAGCCGGAAGATTTCAAACTGGCGGCGGATGTCGCCAATCCGGTTGGCCAGGGTCAGGGCATTCTCCAGCTGCAGGATGGCGATGCCCGCCTCCTGCTGCTTGAGGTGCAGCTCTCCCAGTAGCAACAGGGTATCGATCAGCGACTCCTTGTCGTCCCCCAGCTCGTGGGATTGGCGCGCCGCATTGAGGTAGTTGCGGGCCAGGGTCAGGTTGCCGGTCTGCAGATAGGTCTTGCCTATCTCGAACTTGAGGTGGGCGATGCGGGTGCGGTTGTTGTTCTCGCCCAGCAGATCCAGGGCGTTGAAGAAGTAGACCAGCGCCATGTTCATCTCCCCCTGATCCCGGTTGAGCCGGGCGAGCACTATCAGGGCGTCGCTCAGCAGGGAGGGGTTGCCGAGGGCATGGAAGTAGTTGGCCGCCTCGTTGGCATACTGCAGCGCTTTTTGCGGCTCCTGCTCCGCCTGATAGAGGCTGATCATCTGGTTCGACAGCAGGCCGAGGAAGAGGGGATCCTGCAGATTCTTGGCCTGCTGCTGGGCGTCGATATACTCCCCGAGGGCGAGCTGGGGCTGTCCGAGCGCCTGATAGAGATCCCCTCCCACGGCGCTGACCCAGGCCCTGGCCAGTGGGTTCTTGGCCTGTTCCGCCCATTGGCGCGCCTCTGTCAGCTGGCGCTTGGCCAGATCGAACTGGCGCCCCTCCATGCTGGCATTGACGTGCAGCAGGCGGCTGTAGACCTGCAGCTGACTCTCTTTGAGGCCGGGGTTGGTCAGCAGCTTGTCCAGCTGTTCGAGCGCCATAGTGCTGGCGCCAGGGGCATGCTCCTGCATCTCCCGGCTGCGGATCTTTAGGTAGAGACCATGGGCCTGCAGCTCGAACTGCTGCTCCTTCTCGGCCATGGCGATGCCCTTGTCGAAGGAGTCCTGGGCCGGCTGGCTCTGTCCCAGCTGTTGCAGGCACTCGCCCTGAAGCAGGTAGGCACCCGTGGTCTGGGTCGCGGTGCCATAGCTCAGGATCGGCTCCCGATAGCCGTATTCCTGACGGTTGCTGATGATTTGCTTGGGGTTATTGGCCGTGCGTTCGAGGAAGGAGGTGGCAATCTGGACACATCTGGCGGGATCGGTCAGCACCAGGGTCTGTGCCTGCTGCAGATCGATAGACAACTGCTCCTTGGCCAGATCCAGATCCGGAGCCGACAGGGAGGACATCATCATTGCCAGAAAAAACAGTTGATTCATTGGATTAAGAACGGCACCGAGGTGCAGGCATGTTATCCAAGCCCACCCCCGCCCGTCCAGAGTTCATTGATGACATGGGTGATGGGCCTGATCCCCCGGGTTGTGGCGCCGGGCTTACTGGCGGATGAGGCGCAGGTTGGCGGGCACCGACTCCCAGTCGCTGCGGAAGGGGTTGATGTCCAGCCCCCCGCGGCGGGTGTAGCGGGCATAGACGGTCAGCTGCTGCGGGGCGCAGAAGTGCTTGAGATCGATGAAGATGCGCTCTATGCACTGCTCGTGGAACTCGTTGTGCTGGCGGAAGGAGATGAGATAGCGCAGCAGCTTCTCCCGATTGAGGCGCGGGCCGCGGTAGTGGATCACCAGGGATCCCCAGTCCGGCTGGCTGGTGACCAGGCAGTTGGACTTGAGCAGATGGCTGTGCAGTGTCTCTTCCACAATTTCCGCCTCTGCGGCTCCTTGCAGCAGGGTCTGGTCAAACTCGTAGCTGTCGATCTCTATGTCCTGCTCGTCGATGCATTCACCCGGCAGCAGCGCTATCTGGTGTGGAGCCTGATCGAGAGGGAACAGGGTGACGCTCACCTCCGCCCCGGCACAGGCGCTCAGGTCTTTGGCCAGCAGTGCCTGCACCGCCGACAGGGAGTCGCAGCGGGTCTGGTTGAAGGAGTTGAGGTAGAGCTTGAACGACTTGGATTCGATGAGGTTAGGGCTGGTGGCGGGCACAGCCACTTCGCCGAGCGCGACCACGGGCTTGCCCTTGGCGTTGAGCCAGGAGAGTTCATACAGGGTCCAGACGTCGCAGCCCTGGAAGGGCTGCGTTTCGCCAAGGCCGAGATCGTCGCGGTTCAGACTGCGTGGCACGGGTTGCAGCAGGGAGGGGGTGTACTGGCTGATGTAATCGGATTGCTGGCCCAGGCTCAGGCCGGTCAGGGCGCTGGCCCCGGCGTATCTATCTTGTTTGCTCACAGGGTTGCTCACGTAATGTGCTCATGATGAGTGGAATGAAACGGGCCATTGCAGGGCCGGATGGTTGCAGCCGTCTGGCTTGGGCGTCGGCCTCTCTGTATCCCGGGTTCTGTTTCTCGGGTCACTAGGTGGCTGGCAACCTTGTCTGTTACCGGGTTTGGTGGTGCAATAGCGGACTTTGCCAGCAATTGTGGGGATTTTCGATGTCGGATCAAGTTTTGTCTGCCCTGGAGCACTTTTTTGCGCTGGCAACGGGATGGCGAGGCCAGACGAGGGCTGCCCCTGTGCGAGTGGGAGGCGGACTGGCGCTCCCCCTGCGAGCTTGGATGAGCCCGCCGATGGGCGGGTGGCCTGGCGTCCTCACCATCGCCCCGAGCCCGCCGATTTTACGGCCATGGCCGATGCCCTTGAGCTGACTTGCATCCCCGCTCGCTATCGCCCTGTTTGGGCACTGGTTCAGCCGCCCCATCCCCTGCCCTACAAGGGGCTGCGCCTTGAACTCATCCTGCCGTGGAACGAGGCGGATCTGGACCTGCTCAAGGAGAACCTCATCGGCCACCTGCTGATGCTGCGCAAGTTGAAGCGCCCCCTCCTCTTCATCGCCACCACCCGCAACGAGATGACGCTGGTGTCGCTGGATAACGAGAGCGGTCAGGTGTGGCTGGAGTGGCTCGACTCCGGTCGCCGTCTGGTGCTGGCCCCCTCTTGCCGGCGTTTCTGGAGCGGCTGGAGACGTTGCCGCAATAGCGCCGGTTCGAGCCAAGGTTACTCATCGGAACGAACGAGAGCCCTTGCCATGCGGCAAGGCTCTTTTTATGGCATCGCGTACGGGCGCGCTTAATCCTTGAAATCCCAGGAGAGGTTGGAGACCAGACGGCAGCTGATCGCACTTGAAGTCGAAGATATCGTGCAGCGGCTCTGCCAGCGCCCACTCACCGCCACAGCTGGGGCAGGGGCGCGCCTTTCTCCTCGGCCGCTCAGGCCCGCCCACCCGGTAGAGGTAGTAGTAAGTCGGGATCCCGCAGAGCCCCTCCAGTCGTCTGGCCAGATCGCTGCCCCGGCGCTGCAGGCGGCTGCCCACCTCGCTGATTTCGTGCAGCACAGCGTGCTCGGCGATGGAGCCGTTCATCTGCAACTGATCGCAGGCCTCCCAATCCTCCTGCCACTTGATGATCTGCTTGTGGTCGCCGTTGGCGATGGCGGGCAGGCGGTAGAGCGGAATGGGGGCGAAATGATCGCCGCAGCGCAGGGGGGAGCAAGTGTGCACAAAGCTGGTGTAGAGCAGCATCCAGTTCGGCCGCTCGCCCTCCTGGCCGCAAGGATCCGTGCTGTCTGAGAGCAGATCCATGCCGAGCAGATGGGGCTTGGGGGCCAGCAGCCCCGCCTGGTGCAGGCCCTGTTCGGCCAGCGCGACCTGCTCGCTCTGGTTGTCCGGGTGCAGGCTGTCCTGCTCCGGGCAGACCACCCGGCTGACGAAGCAACCATCCTGCATGCTGGTGGGAAACTCCCGTCCCAGGATCTGCCCCTGGTAGCGCAGCATGTCGAGGTAGTTGACTATGGCCGGCTCGGCTTCGCCGAGGGAGGTGTCACGGTAGCATTCAAAGTTGAGTTCGAGGATATACATGGGGAGGCATCAATCCTGCTGCTGTTTGAGCAGCAGGGCGGTCAGGCGATCGACCTTCTGCTCGAGGCGTGCGAGCTGTTCGGCGAGTTGCTGCAGGGTGAGCTCCGGTGCCGGCTGCGGCACAGCCTCTGGCAGGACCATCTGCGCTCTCGGCTGGTCGCGATGGGGCTGCTGCTTCCACTGGCTCAGCACTTTCAGCAGCTCGGCCATGGGCACGGGCTGACTGAGGCGGGCCTTGACCATGGCAGTGGAGGGGGTCAGGCCCTTGGCGGCCAGCTCGTTGGCAATTCGGATGATCTCTGCTTGGGCGGACATAAGCCTGCTCATCAGGAAAGCGGCGCCAAGGGGGATCGATTGTTGAGGTGGGGGAAGCCAGGGCGGCATCTTAACCAAAGCCCGGCAGGGGAGAAAGCGGGCGGGCGGCTCAGCGGGGCTGGCGCAGCATCACGTCCAGCTGGTCGATGGCTTCGCACCAGTCGGAGTCATTCCACAGGGCGTCGCGCAGAAACTGGCCTGGGCGGGGCTCCAGAAGCTGGCCTCCGGCAACAGGGTCTGATTGTCCAGGTGATGGTCGTGCACAAAGCGGTGCAGGCTCAGCTCGTCGTTGGCCATCCCAGCTGGGCAAACAGGGCTGGCAGATCGTGGACAAGGGGTTCCATCTCGTCTCTCCCTTTGTTTAATCCCTGAGATTATAGCCAGGCACAGCCATCGGGCCTTGCCCAGATTGGGGATCAGGCTGAGGGGATTCGATGGGGCGGCAGCTCGACGCCTACGATGTGCAGCCCCTGCATGCTTGAGGGTGCCCTGATAGTGGCTCTCGCCATCGCTGGAGAATTCAAACTGATAGTGGGTCAGCAGCCGCAGGGCCTGTGGCCAGCGCGCCGGTTGCGGGCCAGCGACAGCAGTTGCAGATCATGGTGCTGGCAGTAGCGGCGCATGTATTGCCAGGCCACTCCTGCCTGTTGGCGCTGCAGCCAGAACAGGCCGGCTACGGCAATCAGCAACAAAATTCCGAGCATCTCTCCCATCAGGCGGGCTTCCTTATCGTGATGTCGATAACCGGAGTCCTGTTCGGCACTCCCGATCCCTGCTATTTCCCGCCGTGTTGCCTCGTGGCGTGAGGGGGAGGCGAGGTATCAGGCCGAGGCAAACAGACGGCCGATGGCCTTGCCCAGCGCATCGCTGCGCTCGGGGTCACGCAGTCTGGCCAGCATATCATTGCGCAGGGCCGGTAAAGTGTCACCAGCTCGGCAAAAACCTGATTGAAGAACTGGGTCGGTTGCAGTGCCAGCTGTTCCAGATAGTGGCTGAGCAGATTGGCATCTTTCAGATCGGGCCAAAGCCGGCCCGCAATGGCGAGCAGTAGCGCAGGGCTCGGCTGGGTTTGCAGCAGGGTCAGCAGCTTGTTGGTGCGCAAGGCATTGCCTGAGCAGGAGGCCAGTGCCCGGCACAGGTAGGCCAGGGTCTCGGCACTGGGGGCCGCGCACTCCTGCTCCTTGCCGATGCGCTCGAGCAGGGCACCTTGCAGCGCCGGGGGCAGGGGGGCGTTTTCCAGGCTCTGGCACAGGGCGTAGAGCGGCTCCTGAGGCAGCCTTGGCAGCGCCTTGCACACCAGGGCCAGATTGCGTTCATCCTGCAGCCGCTCCGCCAGATCGGCGAAGCCTTGCAGCCCCAGGGCCTGCCACCCCTCTTCTCCCCCGGCGCCGCCAGGTAGTGGCAGAGGGCCTCGTAGTAGGCGGAAGGCGCCTGCTCCAGCTGACGGGCCAGCTTGGCATGCAGGCTGGCCATCTTGGCCTCGGCCGGCCGGAAGGTGTAGGGGTTGTCGGCCAGTCGCTGCGCCTTCTCCTCGTCCAGATCGCCGGTGAGCTTGTAGCCCAGGGTCTCGACCACCTGATCCATGAAGTGCTTGGGGCCGCTGGCGATGAGCAGGCCATGCTCGTCGAGGGCAAACTTGAGGAACCAGAGGTAGTGCCTGGATTCGGCTGGCTGGAAGAAGTGCACGCCGAGCCAGGCATGCTGTTGCAGTGGCCAGGGGTAGGGCTCCTGCTGCTGTTCGATGCGAACGAAGAGATCGCTCGCCAGCGGGCGCACCTGGCGGCCCATGTCGAACAGCTGGAACTGGGTCTCGGCCTGGGTCAGGAATTCGGTCAGGGTATTGATGGCAGACATGAAAGCATCCGGCTGAATGTGATGCGGGCGATTATAAGGAGGCTGCATCAGATAGCCAGTGGTGCAGGTGCGAGCCATGAAAGTGATGGCAGCATGGCAGCGACCCCGGGGGCGGTGTATAGTAACGCCCCTTTTTGGCACGCGTGTTTGAAGAAGACGGGATCCCTGCCCTCTGGCAGCGGGATGATCGTCGAGACGAGGAAGAGGACGAGATGAATCAATATTTGCTGGTCGCCGGTCTGCTGGGTGAACTCACCGCCGAGTTGCAACGCCTCGAACGCTGGCAAGCCGAACATCCGGGGGCCGAGGCGCTGGCGAGCGAGCTGCCGTTTTGCGTCGATACCCTGAGCTTCGATCAATGGTTGCAGTTCGTGCTGATACCGCGCATGGAGCAGCTGGTGCTGCTGCAGGCGCCGCTGCCCACCAGCGTATCCCTCTATCCCATGGCGAGCGAAGCCTACAAGGACGAGCTGGCCGAGGTGGCCGGGCTGCTGCGCCTCATCGGTCGTTTCGATCTGCTGCTGACCGGAAAAGTGGTGGAGCAATGATCAATCCCCTGCCTGCCCTGGCCGCGGCGCGCTTCATTGGTGATACCCGGGTGGCGGCATGAAACTGACCCTGCTCTACCAGGATGAGTGGCTGGTGGCGGTCAACAAGCCGTCGGGCCTGCTGGTGCATCGCAGCTGGCTCGACAAGGCCGAGACCCGTTTCGCCATGCAGATGACCCGGGATCTTATCGGGGGGCGTCATGTCTACCCCGTGCACCGGCTCGACAAGGCCCACCTCAGGGGTGTTGCTGTTTGCCCTCGATCCCGCCGTGGCCCGGACCCTGACCGAGGCGTTTGCCGCCCGTCGGGTACACAAGGAGTACCTGGCGCTGGTGCGGGGCTGGGCCCCCGAGCAGGGGCTGATCGACTATCCCCTCAAGGAGCAGCTGGACAAGATAGCCGATGCCATGAGCAGCCCAGATCGCCCCGCCCAGGAGGCGGTGACGACGTTCCGTCGTCTGCATCAGGTCGAGCTGCCCCACGCCGTCTCCAAGAAGCATCCTACCAGCCGCTACAGTCTGGTTCGGCTCTTCCCCAAGACGGGCCGCAAGCATCAGCTGCGTCGTCATCTGGATCACCTGTTCCACCCCATAGTCGGTGACACCACCCATGGTGATGGCCGCCATAATCGCTTCTTTCGCGAGCACTATGGTTGCGAGCGGCTGCTGCTGGTCGCCCACCGCTTGAGCTTCGAGCACCCTGTGCTCAAGGTGCCGATGCGGATCCAGGCGCCACTCGGCCCTGAAGTGTTGGGCCTGTTCGCCAGGCTGGGGTGGCCCGCCAGCGAGAGCGACTACGGCGCCTGATACCCGTCATGATTTGTGGCCTCTGACCGGGCTGTGGCATGCTGTAGGCCACGCCCGTCAGAGGAACCACTTATGACTCAACGAGATACCCCGCCAGCAACCCCGCGCGCCCAGACCCTGTCCGGGGCCAAGACTCCGGGCATGATGCCAGAGTCGGGCCCTCTGCTTCGTTCGAGGAGTCGCTGATGGCCGACATCGATATCCTGGTCGGCACCGTCTACGGCTCGGCCATGCTGGTGGCCGAGACACTGCGGGATCACCTGCAAGCCCAGGGGCATGTCTGCCAGCTCTTCGACGAAGCCGAGCTGACCGACATAGACCAATCCCGCTTCTTGCTGATCGTCAGCGCCACCACGGGGCAGGGGGATATTCCTCCCAATCTGCAACCCTTCGCCACGGCCCTGGCCGATCGCGCCCCCTATATGAAGGGATGGCGTTATGCCCTCATCGCCATGGGGGACAGCAGCTATGAACACTTCTGCGGTGCCGGACGCAGGCTCGATGAACTGCTGCAGGAACTGGCCGCCGACGCCCTGGTACCGCGCCTTGAGATAGACGCGACACTGGAGGATGAGCCTGAGGTCGCGGCGCTGGCCTGGTTGAAAAGCTGGGAAAATAGACTCTAGCCGGATTGCCTTCGTATTTTAAATTTCTCCCCGTGAGCGTGCTGACGGGGGAGTGTTATTTTGGGACTCACTTAACCTTCCTTGAAATATATCCCGCACTTTATCCGGTTATTTTCCCCTGCCAGATCGGATTCCTCAGACCCATATTCATCAGAACTGCGACACATCAGAAAATTAAAAGTTCCGCACTGAAAGCGATTTCAATCATGTTTTCGTCACGGCGCGACTGATTATTCACTTAATCTTCATCGCAAATTAATAGTTGAAAGCGCTTTCTTTGGTGTTATTTTTCTTTGCGCTGGTGATTGTTGGTGTTTTATTGCTTGTTTTTGCTTTTTTTGCCTTTATATGCGTCCTCTGGGGTGAGGCCGCGCGATTTGTCACCGTTTTGTGAATCAGCTCATGTTTGTCGTGAAATTGGCTACATATAATCGACCCCGGTTATCGCTGAAACGTTTTTCAGTGATAAGAACTTGAATATCAGGATCACACTCCCAGCGGGAATAAGGAAAATGAAAATGAAAGCAAAGTGGCTCCCGATTGCAGCAGCAGTAACCGCTGCCCTGGCTTCTCAAGCCGCCTTCGCCGTTGATTTCCACGGCTACTTCCGTTCAGGTGTTGGTGTTTCCGAAGATGGAAGCATGCAGACTGGTTTGTCAGATAATGCAAAGCAGAAAGTTGGTCGTCTGGGTAATGAGGCTGACACCTACGGTGAAGTGCAACTGGGTCAGGAAGTCTTCAATAAAGATGGCAAGACTTTCTATGTGGACTCCATGGTTGCAATGACATCCAATGGCTCTAATGACTGGGAATCCACAGAGTCTCGATTCCAATGTACCTCCGCCGATGGCACTACATTGGACGGATGTGAAAACAAGGAAGACGCTACTTTTGCTCTGCGTCAGTTCAACGTACAAGCCAAGGGCCTGCTGGGCTTTGCACCGGAAGCCACCCTCTGGGCCGGTAAGCGCTACTACCAACGTCATGACGTCCACATCTCTGACTTCTACTACTGGAACATCTCCGGTGCCGGTGCCGGTATCGAAGGCATCCAGGCCGGTCCTGGCAAGGTTTCCTTCGCCTGGGTTCGCAACGACCGCAGTGGTACGAGTGATGGTTGGACATACAATGATGAGCTGAACGTCAACACGCTGGATCTGCGTTATGCTGGCATCCCGCTGTGGCAAGACGGTTCACTGGAAGTTGGCGTAGATTATGCGATTGCCAATCCATCCGATGCCCAAAAAGATTCGGCCAATCCGCAGTATAAGAATGCCAAGGATGGTGTCATGCTCACCGCCGAGCTTACCCAAGGCATCTTCGGTGGCTTCAACAAGACCGTGCTGCAGTACGGTACCGAAGGCTATTCCAAAGCGTTTGCCTTCTGGGGTGACGGCTCCTGGTACGGTGCCGAGGCCAAAGATGGTGCAGATGGCTTCCGCTTCATCAACCACGGTGTGATCCCAATGGGCAACTCCTGGGAGATGGGTCACCAGCTGGTTTACGGGGTAGGCAACGAGATGTGGGTTGGCAATGACAAATGGGAAACCATGTCCGTCGTTGCTCGCCCGATGTACAAGTGGGATGACTTCAACAAGACCATCTTTGAAGGCGGCTACTTCAAGGACAAGAACAAGTCTACCAATGGCTCTTCCCTTGAGGATTCTGGTTACAAGCTGACTCTGGCGCAGGCCTGGTCTGCCGGCTCCAGCTTCTGGGCCCGCCCGGAGATCCGCGTGTTTGCCTCTTACCTTGCACAAGACAAGCAGGATATGAAGGGTAATGCGTTCAATGGCGGTACATCCGATGACACTTGGAACTTCGGCGTCCAAGCAGAAGCCTGGTGGTAAGCAATATCTTCAGTTAAGTTAGTCACTGCCCCCTGATGGGGGCAGTTTTGTTTAGCAGGATTTGGCAACCGGGTTATGGAGATAAGAAGAATGAAACTGGTAAAGATGTCTATCGCGGCCGTGGTTACCGCGCTGTTGGCCGGTTGTTCCGGTAGCATGGTAGTGCCCGTGCAAGAGCACGCCTCCATCCTGAGCAATGCCGACCAGGCCAAGCAGGCGCTCGCTCAGACGACGAGCTGCTGCAAGGCATTCAACGAATTAAATTATGTCTCCCTGCCGGAGGGGGACACGCTGCTGACCCTGGATGGCAAGCAACCCAGCTATCAGTTTGACGAGGGGATGAGCTATTTTGCCGCCTATCGTCTGCCGGCCAATACCGGCAATCTGGCCATCACCCTGGCCTCCCAGGTGAGCAAGACGGTACTCGTGCCCAAGGTGATCATGCTGGATGCCCAGTTCAAGGTAACCCGCGTGCTGGGTGAATCTGTCTTCACGTATCAGCCAGCCCACCTGCTCGACAATGACAGGATCGAAGGCAAGGTGTTCGTGGACCGCAGCATGCCGGGCAATCCCGCGACCGAAACCTACATGGTGATCTATGCCCCGGCCGACGAGCTGTCCGGCAGCACCACCATATTGCATCCCGCCAAGGCGTTTGCCCGTGCCAATGGCACTGTCGAGCCGGATATCAAGGATCCCGTCATCCCACATTCCCCCTGGGGCCTGCTGCAACTCGAGGTTGTCGATATGGCCAAGGGGCAGGGCCTGGAAGCCGTGTTCAAGCCCGAGTATTCGGACAAGGTCGCGATGAGTCAGGCCGAGCCGGCCACGACGGCCGTGGCTGCGACGGCGGCGACCACTGCCGCTGTTGCCGCGACCCCCAGCGCACCAGCCCCCGCCATGCTGAGCGAGACCGAGACCTTCTACAACAGCCAGATCGAGAAAGCGGTCAAGGCCGGGGACATCGACAAGGCGATGCAGCTCGTGAGTGAAGCCGAGCGTGCCGGTTCAACCAAGGCGAAATCTGTCTTTATTGATGCGGTGAAGCGTTCACAAAAAAACTGAATGACTGAATATATGTAGACTAATATTTATTTCAGGCCTCCCTTGTTGGAGGCCTTTTTAATCGGTAGACTGGATAATATAAAACATCAATGCGTTACATTGAGTTACAATAAGTTTCCTTTGGCATTGTATCGTTTCTCTGTGATTTATTTTGAAGTGATTCTTTTCTTTTTGCCGCGTGACTATAACAATACGAAATAATATTCAAGATTCCCTCCCTTCCCCTTATTTAATTATCTTGTGATCTCTCCTCCAAATTTATTATTCCCTTGGGTGCGGTGCAGGCATTTTAAAAGCTGCTGGGTTATATTCTGTTGGTCAAAATAAGCAACCCGGGAAACGCATCCAGTACAACGTCAGATGAAGAAGGTCGTCATCTATAGCTGCACTGAGTCGTTGACGGAAAAAAATCCATTCAGGAGCGCACACATGTTAAAAAATGCTTTCTCTAATCTGCAAAAGGTCGGTAAGGCGCTGATGCTGCCCGTATCGGTCTTGCCCGTTGCAGGTATTCTGCTGGGGGTGGGCGCTGCTCACTTCAGCTGGTTGCCGGAAATTGTCTCCCAGCTGATGGAGCAGGCCGGTGGTTCAGTGTTTGGCCAGATGGCACTGCTGTTCGCCGTCGGCGTGGCACTTGGCTTTACCAATAACGATGGTGTATCCGGTCTGTCTGCCATCGTCGGCTACGGCATCATGGTCGCGACCCTGAAGGTCATGGCACCTGTGATGGGCGTCGAGAGCATAGATACCGGTGTGCTGGGGGGTATCCTCGCCGGTGGTGTCGCTGCCTGGGCGTTCAACCGCTTCTACAAGATCCAGCTGCCCGAGTACCTTGGCTTCTTCGCCGGTAAGCGTGCCGTGCCCATCATCACCGGCTTCGTTTCCATCGGCCTGGGTGTTGTGCTCTCCTTCATCTGGCCGCCGATCGGTGGTGCCATCGGAGCCTTCTCCGACTGGGCTGCCAACCAGAACCCGGTACTGGCCTTCGGTATCTACGGCGTGGTCGAGCGCTCCCTGATCCCGTTCGGTCTGCACCACATCTGGAACGTCCCCTTCTTCTATCAGGCGGGTACCTGTGTCAACGCCGCTGGCGAAACCGTACACGGCATCATGACCTGCTTCCTGACTGCTGATGACGCTTCCCGCGCTGCCGGTAACGGCTTCGGTCAACTGGCCGGTGGTTACCTGTTCAAGATGTTCGGTCTGCCTGCCGCTGCGTTTGCCATCGCTCACGCTGCCAAGCCGGAAAACCGCGCCAAGATTGTTGGTATCATGGCGTCCGCTGCCCTGACCTCCTTCCTGACCGGTATCACCGAGCCTATCGAATTCTCCTTCCTGTTCGTGGCACCGGTACTGTATGCGATTCACGCCCTGCTGGCCGGTCTGGCTTACGTCCTGACCAACTCCCTGGGGGTCGTACACGGTCACACCTTCTCCAACGGCTTCATCGACTTCGTGGTGCAATCGCCCCGTGCCGACAACATGCTGCTGCTGGTCGGTCTGGGTCTGGTCTACGCCGTCATCTACTACGTGGTCTTCACCGTGGTGATCCGTGCCATGAACCTGAAAACCCCGGGTCGCGAAGACGAAGCTGCCGAAGAGACCGTTGGTCAAAGCAAAGACGAGATGTCTGCTGCCCTGGTGTCTGCCTTCGGTGGTAAAGAGAACATCGCCTCCCTGGATGCCTGCATCACCCGTCTGCGTGTCGGCGTGAAGGATGTGGCCAAGGTTGACCAGGCTGGTCTGAAGAAGCTGGGCGCCGCCGGTGTGGTGGTTGCTGGCTCCGGCGTACAGGCCATCTTCGGTACCAAGTCCGACAACCTGAAAACCGACATGGACATCTGGATGAAGAGCAACTAATCCTGTTGCCTGAATATCAGAGTTCTTGAAAAGGGAGGCGCAAGCCTCCCTTTTTGCTGTTTCTGGCGACTTTGTGTTCAAGAGCCTGCACAGAGGCATATTCAGCCATGGTGCATGCTTAGATGTCAACGGGATGCAGTATGTGTAGCTGGCTTATCCTGTTGCCATCAAAGGCCGTCATGCCAATAAAGTGCCATAATCAAGCCAATAAAAAGGCGCCAGATGGCGCCTTTGCTGGGTGGGAAACTGCCTAGAGTTTTTCCAGGTCCCGCTCTATTTCGCTTATCTTGTTCTGCACCACTTTTTCCAGATGGCGCAGGTCGCGCAGGATTTTCTGCTTGATGTCCTGATCGATCTCGACGTGTACGCCCTGGGTCAGGTTATCCAGCTCATCCACCACGTACTTGAGGTTGGCGTTGATCTCGGTGACATCCTTGTACTCATGGGTGCCCGAGTCTATCAGCATGGTCTTGCGCTGGCGGGGATACTTGAATTTGACGCTCTTGGCGAAGAACTCTCCCTTCTGCTTCTTGAAATAGATCTTGAGGATGTCGTGGTTGGCTTCCTGGCGCAGGGTATAGCTGTCCACTGAGGTGGGCTCCTGGATCCCCAGGCTCTTCAGATTCTCGTACATCGGGCTTCCTCGGTTTGAAACGATCCTGACCCATCTATCTTAACCGAGTCCTGATGGCTTGCCTGTGACAGCGCCATAAAAAAGGGCGCCATCAGGCGCCCTTTTAATCACGACAACGCGGATTACTCGTCGATGGAACGCAGCAGGGCGTTGATGCCGACCTTGGCACGGGTCTTGGCATCCACCTTCTTGACGATGACGGCGGCATACAGGCTGTACTTGCCGCACTTGGAGGGCAGGGAGCCGGAGACCACCACTGAACCGGCCGGCACGCGACCATAGTGGATCTCGCCGGTTTCGCGGTCATAGATGCGGGTGGACTGGCCGATGAAGACGCCCATGGAGATGACGGAACCTTCCTCGACGATCACCCCTTCAACCACTTCTGACCGGGCACCGATGAAGCAGTTGTCCTCGATGATGGTCGGATTGGCCTGCAGCGGCTCCAGTACGCCACCTATGCCGACGCCGCCGGAGAGGTGCACGTTCTTGCCGATCTGGGCGCAGGAGCCCACTGTGGCCCAGGTATCGACCATGGTGCCTTCATCGACGAAGGCGCCGATGTTGACATAGGAGGGCATCAGCACTGTATTGGGGGCGATGAAGGAGCCCTTGCGAGCGGTGGCCGGCGGCACCACGCGCACGCCCGCCGCCTTGAACTGCTCTGCGGTGTAGTCGGAGAACTTGAGGGGAACCTTGTCGTAGTACTGGGCGTCGCCGCCCTTGATGATGCCGTTGTCATTGATGCGGAAGTAGAGCAGCACGGCCTTCTTCAGCCACTGGTGGACGACCCACTCACCGGCAATCTTCTCGGCGACCCGGGCCTTGCCGGAGTCCAGCAGATCGATGGCCTCCAGGATGGCGGCCTTGGTGGCGGCATCGACGGAGCCGGGGGTGATGGAATCACGGCGCTCGAAGGCCGCTTCGATGGTCTGTTGCAACTGGGTCATGACAGGTTTCCTTTAAAAAATTCTGTTTGTTGTATCACACTTTTCCAATCGTTTTTAAGGGCTCTGGCCGATTTCTTCAAAAGAAAGGCGGTTTATTGTACTTGAGTGGCCCAACCACTTGTTCTGATTGATAAATAAGAACGATAAACGGCGTCTTGTGAAGCCTTTCCCGGGCCTTATCGCCCCTCCTCGTCCCCCTGCTCCTGCGGGTTGAGCTGATTGACCAGTCGCTCCTCCAGCGCCTGCTGTTCGGCCTGGTTCAGCGGCTCGCCTTCGAGGGTGGTGAGGCTGAAGAAGTCTTCTACCCGCTCGCCTATGGTGGTGATCTTGGCGGCATGTAATTCGATGCCGCACTGCTGGAAGACGGCACCGATGCGGGCCAGCAGGCCCGGGGTATCCAGGGCGGTCAGCTCCAGCAGGGTGTGGCGGCTCTCCCCCTTCGTGGGTGAAGTGCGGGGCAGGAAGACCACCCGGGTCGGCACGCTGAACTGGCGGTGGCGCCGTGACAGGGGCTTGTTGCGCAGCACCAGCTTGCCCGGCTCCTGCAGCGCCTTCTCCAGCGCCTTCTTGATGGTGGCGGTGCGGTTGGGGCTGATGGGCTCGCCATTGGGTTCGAGCACGATGAAGGTGTCCAGCACATAGTCGTTGCGCGAATTCATGATCTGGGCGTCGTGGATGTTGAGGTTCTTCTGATCCAGCGCCGAGGCCACGGTAGCGAACAGATTCGGGGTGTCGCGGCAATAGATGAACACCTCGCTGCCGCCCCGGATGGGGTGCTTGCCGATGAGCACCAGGGGGGCCGGGTTGTCGCCGTGCGCGATGATCTTGCGGCAATGCCAGGCGATCTGCTCCGGGCTGTGGCGCAGGAAATAGTCGGCCTTGAAGTCGTTCCAGAGGGCGTTGACTGCCTCCTCTGGCACGTCCCGCTGGGCCAGGATCTGCCTGGCCTGACGCTGGTTCTCTCGGATCTTGAGGCGCATGTCCGGCGGGTTTTCCAGCCCCTGGCGCAGCGCCTTCTGGGTGGCGAAGTAGAGCTCCCGCAGCAGGGTGCCTTTCCAGTCATTCCACAGGGTGTCGTTGGTGGCGCAGATATCGGCCACAGTCAGGCAATAGAGCAGATCCAGGTGCAGTTCGTCGCGCACCTTGTGGGCGAAGTCGGTGACCACCTCGGGATCGTAGATGTCGCGGCGCTGGGCGGTGACCGACATCAGCAGGTGATGGCGCACCAGCCAGGCCACCAGGCGGCTCTCGTAGCGATCCAGCCCGTGCAACTGGCAGAACTCCAGCGCATCGACGGCGCCGAGCTCGGAGTGATCCCCCCGCCGCCCCTTGGCGATGTCGTGGAACAGGGCGGCGATGCTGAGCAACTCCGGCTTGCGCAACTGGGTGAACACCTCGTGGCAGAGCGGGTGGGTCTGGCGGCTGGCCGTGTTGGGGAAGCGATGGATGTTCTGGAGCAGGCGATGGGTGTGCTCATCGACCGTGTAGGCGTGGAACATGTCGAACTGCATCTGGCCGACGATGAGGTTCCACTGGGGCAGATAGGCCGCGAGGATCCCGTACTTATGCATAAGAGTGAGGGGCTGGCCGATGCCGTTGGGGTGGCGCAGCAGCGCCATGAACAGACGACGGCATTCGGGCAAGTCCTGCAGCCAGCAGCTGAGGGTGCGTCTGGCCTCCCGTAACTGGCGCAGGGTGGCGGAGTGGATGCCGGCGATGTCCGGGTGCTGGGCTATCTGGTAGAAGAGCCGCAGTATGGCGGCGGGGTCGCGGCCAAACAGCTCGGAGTCCACCGCATCGATGAGGCGGCCACGAAGCTGGAACTCGTCGCTGATGCGGCGCACATCCATGGCGGTGTTGCCGAGGATGGCCTCGTCAAACAGCTGCAGCAGCATCTCGTTGAGCTCGGCCACCCGTCTGACCGTCTGATAGAAACGCTTCATCATCTGCTCGACCGGGCCGTTGCCTTCCCCCTCGAACCCCAGCATCTGGGCCACGGTGCGCTGGCGATCGAACAAGAGGCGGTTGTCCCCCTTGTTGATGGCCATGTGCAGGGCGAAACGCACCTTCCACAGGAAGTTCTGGCAGTCGAGCAGCTCGCGGTACTCGGCCCGGTTGAGGAAACCGTGGCTGGTCATCTCGAACAGTGTGGTAGCGCCGAAGTGGCGGCGGGCGACCCAGGCCAGGGTCTGGATGTCCCGAAGGCCGCCGGGATTGCTCTTGAGATCGGGTTCCAGCTTGTAGGCGGTGCCGAGAAACTGCTGGTGGCGCAGGCTCTGCTCTTCGCGCTTGGCACGAAAGAAGGCCTCGCTCGGCCAGAAGTGCTGGGGCTGGGTGGCGGCCTGCAACTGCTCGAAGCCCGCCTGGCGCCCGGTGATGTAGCGCGCCTCGATAAGGTTGGTGGCGACAGTGATATCGCTGCGCCCCTGCTCGATGCACTCGCTCACGTTGCGCACCGATTGCCCGACTTCCAGCTTGAGATCCCACAGCAAGGTGATGAACTCGCCGATGCGCAGCCCCAGCACCTCGTCCAGCTCGTCCCCTTCATAGAGGATGAGCAGGTCGATGTCGGAGTGGGGGTGCAGTTCGCCCCGGCCATAGCCGCCCACCGCGATCAGGGTCAGGCTGGTCTTGTCGAAGCCGAACTTGTGCCAGAGCCTTGTCAGCAGCGCATCCATGTATTCGGAGCGGGTGGCCACCAGTTCGATGATGTTGTCGCCGGCATCGAAGCGCTCGTGCAGCCAGACAAGGAAGCGGCTCAGATACTCCTTGCAGTTGTCACGGGTGAGCTGGTCGTCGGGTAACAGGTGGGGGGAAAGCAGACTGGCATCCATGGCATCTCACACACAAGTGGCAGGCAAACGGCTGGAACGGGCAGTAAAAACCCCGGCGCTTTGAGGTCAGGGCCGGGGTTCGATGTTAGCTGTGTTTGATGACGCGGTCGATAGTGTCGTCGGGGCGCAGGGTGAGCACCTCGCAGCCATCCTCGGTGACCAGCAGGGTGTGTTCCCACTGGGCGGAGTCGCCGCCGTCCTTGGTGGTGACGGTCCAGCCATCCTTGGGATTGATGCGGCAATGATACTTCTTGCTGTTGACCATGGGCTCTATGGTGAAGCACATGCCCGGTTTGAGTTCCAGCTTGCCGCCATTGCGGTAGTGCAGGATCTGCGGCTCTTCGTGGAACTCGCTGCCGATGCCGTGGCCGCAGTAGTCACGTACCACGGAGAAACCGGCCTGCTCGACGATGGGCTGGATCACGGCGCCTATCTCTGTGATGCACATGCCGGGACGCACCTGCTTGATGGCGGCGTACAGGCTATCTTGCGCCACCTTGCACAGCTGGCGACGCAGGGGCGTGGTCTGGCCCACGATGAACATGGCGGAGGTATCGCCGTGGTAGCCATCCTTGATGACGGTGATGTCCAGGTTGATGATGTCCCCTTCCCGCAGCTTCTTGTGATTGGGGATGCCGTGGCAGATCACATCATTGACCGAGGTGCAGATGGACTTGGGGAAGCCGTGATAGTTGAGCGGCGCGGGAATGGCCTGCTGTACCTCGACGATATGGTTGTGGCACAGGGTGTTCAGCTCGTCTGTGGTGACGCCAGCCTTGACATGGGGGGCGATCATGACCAGCACATCGGCGGCCAGCTGGCCGGCAATGCGCATCTTTTCAATCTCTTCCGGTGTCTTGATTTTAATGGACATGGGATCTCTCTTGGGGCCCGACTGCGCATCCTGCCGATGCCCAACAATCAGGTAATGAAAAATAGATGCGTTTGCAATCAGGGCAAAATTTTATCCCCAACCCCCGTTTACTTCCAGTGTGATCGTCATCGCAACGTCATCCAGCGGTCGCAGCCCTCGCCGGGATCCATTTTTAGCGGTCCATCTGGTGGTGTCCTGACCAAAGTTATGGTATAAAGCGCGCCGGAATGGGGAACTTGTGTCCTCATGCCATCACCCTTAATCAATAACACACACACATCGACACCTGTACCGGGGTGCCCCTTTGGGGTCGGTTACATGGGATGTGTGGAGGCCTAACCCCAATACAGAGGTATAAAATGGCTAAAGTTTCTATGCGCGACATGCTGCAAGCCGGCGTTCACTTCGGTCACCAGACTCGTTACTGGAACCCGAAAATGAAGTCCTACATCTTCGGCGCCCGCAGCAAGGTTCACATCATCAACTTGGAAAAAACCGTTCCGATGTTTGACGATGCCATGAACTTCATCAGCTCCGTAGCTGCCAAGAAGGGCAAGGTCCTGTTTGTAGGTACCAAGCGTGCCGCGTCTGAAGCCGTAAAAGAAGCCGCTGAGCGTTGCGACCAGTTCTATGTTAACCACCGCTGGCTGGGCGGCATGCTGACCAACTGGAAAACCGTTCGTCAGTCCATCAAGCGCCTGAAAGATCTGGAAACCCAGAGCCAGGACGGTACCTTCGACAAGCTGACCAAGAAAGAGGCGCTGATGCGTACTCGCGAAATGGACAAGCTGGAGAAGAGCCTGGGTGGTATCAAGAACATGGGCGGCCTGCCTGACGTTCTGTTCGTTGTCGATGCCGACCACGAGCACATCGCTATCAAAGAAGCCAATAACCTGGGTATCCCGGTAGTTTCCATCGTTGATACCAACTCCAACCCGGACGGCGTTGACTATGTCATCCCGGGTAACGACGACGCTATCCGTGCCGTACAGCTGTACCTGAATGCTGCTGCTGACACCGTACTGGAAGCTCGCGCTCAGGACATCGTTGTTCAAGCCGAACAAGATGGCTTCGTTGAAGCTGAGTAATTGATAAGGACTGTAAAGCCCTTATTAACCAAGCTGATGTAATTGGTTAGCAGGGGCCCTTGTGGCCCCTGTTTCTTGTCAATTCAAGACCGAGGATACTGGACATGGCTAACGTTACTGCCGCCCTGGTAAAAGAACTGCGCGAGCGCACTGCCGCTGGCATGATGGATTGCAAAAAAGCGCTGGAAGAAGCCGCTGGTGACATCGAGCTGGCAATCGAGAACATGCGCAAATCCGGTCAGGCCAAGGCCGCCAAGAAAGCGGGCCGTATCGCCGCTGAAGGCGTGATCTTCGCCCGTACCGAAGGCAACATTGCCGCCATGATCGAGCTGAACAGCGAAACCGACTTCGTCGCCAAAGACGCCAGCTTCATGGCCATGGGCCAGAAGATCGCCGACATCGCCGCGACCCAGAAAATTGCTGACATCGACGCCCTGAAGGCCGCCGATTTCGGTAACGGTGAGTCCGTCGAGCTGACCATCACCAACCTGATCGCCAAGATCGGTGAGAACATGAACCTGCGTCGCGTGATGCTGGTTGAAGGTGACAACCTGGGTACCTACGTACACGGTTCCCGTATCGGTGTTATCACCAAGCTGACCGGCGGTACTGCCGACCTGGCCAAAGATCTGGCCATGCACGTCGCTGCCAACAGCCCGCAGTTCGTCAAGCCTGAAGACGTGTCTGCTGAAGTCGTTGCCAAAGAGCGCGAAATTCAGATCGACATCGCCATCAACTCCGGCAAGCCGAAAGACATCGCCGAGAAGATGGTTGAAGGCCGCATGAAGAAGTTCACCGGTGAGGTTTCCCTGACTGGTCAACCCTTCGTGAAGGACCCGTCCATCACTGTGGCTGAGCTGCTGAAGAAAGAAGGCGCTGACGTTGTTTCCTTCACCCGTTTCGAAGTGGGCGAAGGCATCGAGAAGCAAGAGACCGATTTCGCGGCTGAAGTTGCAGCCCAGATCGCGGCCGCTCAGAAGGCTTAATCGAACCGGTTTTTCCGTTTCCCCAGACCGCGACTTATGTCGCGGTCTTTATATGACCAGGAATCAGTGACATGAGTACCAATCCCAAGCCTGCATACAGACGTGTTCTTCTGAAGTTGAGTGGTGAAGCCCTGCAAGGATCCGAGGGTTTTGGCATTGATCCAGCGGTGCTGGAGCGGATGGCCCAAGAGATCAAAGAGCTGGTTGAGCTGGGTGTTCAGGTCGGTCTGGTCATTGGCGGCGGCAACCTGTTCCGTGGTGCCGGTCTTGCCAAGGCGGGCATGAACCGCGTGGTGGGTGACCACATGGGCATGCTGGCGACCGTCATGAACGGCCTGGCCATGCGTGATGCCCTGCATCGTGCTTATGTGAATGCCCGTCTGATGTCTGCCATCTCCCTGCAGGGTGTCTGCGATTCCTACAGCTGGGCCGAGGCCATCAGCCAGCTGCGTGCCGGCAAGGTGGTGATCTTCTCCGCCGGTACCGGTAACCCCTTCTTCACCACCGACTCCGCAGCCTGCCTGCGCGGCATCGAGATCGAAGCCGACGTGGTGCTCAAGGCCACCAAGGTCGATGGTGTGTTCACCGATGATCCGGTCAAGAACCCGGATGCAGTGCTCTATCAAGAACTGAGTTATGATGAAGTTCTTGAAAAAGAACTCAAAGTGATGGATCTTGCTGCTTTTACCCTGGCCCGCGACCACGATCTGCCGATCCGGGTGTTCAACATGAACAAACCGGGTGCATTGCGTCGGGTTATCATGGGTGAGCCGGAAGGTACCCTGATCCACCACGTCAGCAAGTAAGACAAGCCTGAGCCGCCTGGCGCGCTTGTCCATTACGCCAGTAAACAAGATAGATACGGGCCGCATGCCGGCTCGTTCGCCAAAAGGAAAACCACTGTGATCAACGAGATTAAAAACGACGCCAAGGACCGCATGGCCAAGAGCGTAGAATCGCTCAAGACCCAGATGTCCAAGATCCGTACCGGCCGTGCTCATCCGAGCCTGCTCGACGGTATCCAGGTTGAGTATTACGGTGCCGCCACTCCTCTGAAACAGTTGGCTAACGTAGTGGCAGAAGATGCCCGCACCCTGTCCATCTCCATCTTCGATCGCTCCATGATCCAGGCGGTGGAAAAAGCCATCCTGACCTCCGATCTGGGCCTGAACCCGTCCAGCAATGGCCAGACTCTGCGCGTCCCCTTGCCTGCGCTGACCGAAGAGCGTCGCCGCGATCTGACCAAGATAGTCCGTGCCGAAGCCGAAGGTGCCCGGGTTGCCGTGCGCAACATCCGTCGCGATGCCAACGCAGACCTGAAGGCGCTGCTGAAGGACAAGGAGATCTCCGAGGACGACGACCGTCGTGCCCAGGAAGAGATCCAGAAACTGACCGACGCCTTCGTCAAGCTGGTGGATGACGCCCTGGCCGCGAAGGAAAAGGAGCTAATGGAAATCTAAGCCTCCGACAGGTATATTACGAGCGCCGTGTAGTGCCCCTGCACGGCGCTTTTGTCTTTGTGGGAGAAATGAATGTCGCTTTTGGCAGCGCTAGGCGATAGCGCCAGCTCGTCCTTGCCTCGTCACGTCGCCATCATCATGGATGGCAATGGTCGCTGGGCTCAGAACCGTGGCAAGATGCGGGTCTCTGGCCACAAGGCGGGCGTGAAATCCGTGCGTGAGGCCGTGGCCTTTGCCGCCCGTGCCAAGATGGAGGCGCTGACCCTGTTCGCGTTCTCCAGTGAGAACTGGCGCCGCCCGGAAGGGGAGGTCAATGCCCTGATGGAGCTGTTCATGACGGTGCTTGGCCGCGAGGTGAACAAGTTGCACAGCAATGGCATCCGGCTCAAGGTGATCGGCGATACCGCCCGTTTCAGTGAACGGCTGCAGGCCAAGATCGCCAAGGCCGAGGCCCTGACCGCCGGCAACCAGGGACTCACCCTCAACATCGCCGCCAACTATGGCGGTCAATGGGACATAGCCCAGGCGGCCCGCAGGCTGGCTCGCGCCGTGGCAGCGGGCGAGCTGGATGCAGAGGCGGTCGATGAAGAGGCACTGGCACGTCAGGTCTGCATGGCCGATCTGCCTCCGGTGGATCTGCTGATCCGTACCGGCGGGGATCATCGCATCAGCAATTTTGTGTTATGGCAGCTTGCTTATGCCGAGCTCTATTTTACCCCGGTCTTGTGGCCCGACTTTGACGAGGCCGAGTTCAGCGGGGCAGTTGCCTCCTTCGTTGCTCGCGAGCGTCGCTTCGGGTGTACGGGTGAACAGATACGGGAATTGATCGCCGCGCAACAGACCGGCTAAACCCCGCTCCCAAGAGAGAGGTTTCTTTTGCTAAAACAACGAATTATTACCGCATTACTGTTAGTACCCCTGGTGTTGGGGGCACTGTTTTTCCTGCCATTGAAATTCTTTGCCCTGCTCGCTGCCCTGGTCTTTCTGCTGGCCAGCCGTGAGTGGAGCGCCTTCGTCTCTGCCCAGCCGCAACAATGGTTGCCGCTGGTGTTCTGCCTGTTGCTCGGTGCCAGCCTGTTCTGGGTACCGGTAGAGCAACTCTGGATCCCCCAGCTGCATCCGCTGGTGATGGGCGTGCTCTGGACAGCCATCAGCTGGTGGCTGCTCGGGCTGCTGCTGGTGCTGCGCTACCCCCGCAGCGCCAGGCTGTGGAAAGAGTCCGTCTGGCTCAAGTCCCTGTTCGGTCTGGTGACCCTGGTGCCCTTCTTCTGGTCTCTGGTGGCCATCCGTGGGTACAACTTCTATCACGACCCCATGATGGGGGCCTGGATCCTGCTGTTCGTGATGGGCCTGGTCTGGGCGGCAGATTCTGGCGCGTATTTTTTCGGCAAGGCGTTCGGCAAGCACAAGCTGGCCCCGGCCGTCAGCCCGGGTAAAACCATAGAGGGCATGCTGGGCGGCCTCTTTACCGCCAGCGTGCTGGCCATAGGCGTGACCTGGTTCATGGGCTTCGTGCCTGCCAAGATGGGGGTGGTGCTGCTCTGCTCCCTGCTGGCGGTGCTGGCGTCCGTGCTCGGCGATTTGACCGAGAGCATGTTCAAGCGGGAGGCCGGTATCAAGGATTCCGGCACCCTGCTGCCGGGTCACGGCGGCATCCTCGATCGCATCGACAGCCTGACGGCGGCGCTGCCCGTCTTCCTGCTCAGCTATCTGCTACTCGGTCAGGAGTTCTGATGCGCAATCTGGTCATTCTGGGAGCCTCCGGCTCCATCGGTCAGAGTACCCTCAAGGTGCTGCGGCAGAACCCGGGGCGCTGGCAGGTGCTGGCGCTGACCGCGGCTCGCAGCGTGGATGCCATGGTGCGGGACTGTCTCGAATTCTCCCCTCGTTTCGCCGTCATGGTGGATGAGAGCGCCGCCAGCAATCTGGCCGGTCGCCTCAAGACCCACGGCTGCGCCACCCGGGTACTCTCTGGTCAGGCTGCCCTGTGCGAAGTGGCCGCTCACCCTGACGCCCACAGCGTCATGGCGGCCATCGTCGGTGCGGCGGGTCTGGCACCCACCATGGCCGCCGTGCGTGCCGGCAAGCGGATCCTGCTGGCCAACAAGGAGGCCCTGGTGATGTCCGGCGCCTTCTTCATGGAGGCGGTGCGCCACCATGGGGCCGAGCTGCTGCCCATCGACAGCGAACACAATGCGATCTTCCAGTGCCTGCCCGAGGCCATTCAGCGCGAGCCTGGCTTCTGCGATCTGGCCGGGGCGGGCATCAGCAAGATACTGCTTACCGGCTCAGGGGGCCCCTTCCGCTATACCGACATCGACGAGCTGGCCAGAGTCACGCCGGCCCAGGCGGTGGCGCACCCCAACTGGTCCATGGGGGCCAAGATCTCGGTGGACTCCGCCACCATGATCAACAAGGGGTTGGAATACATAGAGGCGCGCTGGCTGTTCAACGCCCTCCCTGAGCAGATCCAGGTGGTGATCCACCCCCAGTCGGTGATCCACTCCATGGTGCAGTACAAGGACGGTTCAGTGCTGGCCCAGCTCGGCAACCCGGACATGTGTACCCCCATCGCCCACGCGCTGGCTTATCCCAATCGCATCCCCTCCAGTGTGGAACCTTTGGATTTCTTCAGTGTCGGAGAGTTCAGCTTTATCCGGCCTGATTACGATCGCTATCCCTGTCTGGCGCTGGCCATCAATGCCTGCCAGAAGGGACAAGCGGCGACCACTGCGCTCAATGCGGCCAACGAGGAGGCGGTTGCCGCCTTCCTGGCCGGGCGCATCGGCTTTATGGATATTGCCCGGTCAACGAGACCGTGATGCTGGCGCTGGAGAGCAGTGCCGTCAGCTCGCTCGATGATCTGTTTGCTGCCTGGACGGTGCGGCTGATGAGTGCCCGTGCTCACACCTTGATTGAGGAGCTTGGCTGATGGGCGGTGTGTTGTGGAATATCGGTGCCTTTGTTGTCGCCCTGGGCCTGCTGGTCGCGGTGCACGAGTTTGGCCACTTCTGGGTGGCCCGTCGTTGCGGTGTCAAGGTTGAGCGCTTCTCCATCGGTTTTGGCAAGGCGATCTGGCGC
Organism: Aeromonas ichthyocola; assembly: GCF_046087985.1. Taxonomy (NCBI): domain Bacteria; kingdom Pseudomonadati; phylum Pseudomonadota; class Gammaproteobacteria; order Aeromonadales; family Aeromonadaceae; genus Aeromonas; species Aeromonas ichthyocola. Next base: position 567,136 of record NZ_JBJSWH010000002.1, on the reverse strand, counting down.
CGGATGGGCAAAGATGGCACCGAATATGTGCTGGCGCTGATCCCGCTCGGCGGCTACGTCAAGATGCTGGATGGCCGGGTCGATGAACTCAAGCCCGGTGACGAGCAGTATGCCTTCAACCACAAGAGTGTCTGGGCAAGGATGGCCATTGTCGCCGCAGGCCCCATGGCCAACTTCGTCTTTGCCCTGTTTGCCCTCTGGCTGATGTTTATCATCGGGGTGCCGAGCGTCAAGCCGGTGATCGGTGAGGTGCGTCCTGCCTCCATCGTGGCCGAGGCGGGTGTGCTGCCCGGCATGGAGATTGTCGGGGTCGGCGATGAGCAGACCGGTGACTGGGAGAGCGTCACCTACGCCCTTATCAGCCATCTGGGTGATGATGCGGTGACTCTCAAGGTGCAGGCACCCGCCAGCTATGCCACCGACAAAACCTTGTCGCTGACCGGCTGGACCTTCGATCCGGATAAAGAGTCGCCCATCGGCAGCTTGGGAATTGTCCCCTGAGTGGCAAAGTGCTGCCAGTCGTGGCTGCCGTGGTGGCCAAGAGTGCCAGTGAAAAGGCGGGGCTGCAGGTCGGTGACCGTATCAAGCGGGTCGGCGAGCAGCCTATTACCGCGTGGGCCCAGTTTGTCGAGCTGGTGCAGCAGGCACCGGGCAACCCCTGCAAGTGGTGGTGAGCGCAACAACAGTGATCTCAACGTGACCCTGACCCCGGATAGCCGCAAGGTGCAGGGCAAGCTGGTCGGTTTCGTCGGCTTGTCGCCGCAACTGGTTCCATTACCGGATGAGTATCGAGTTCTGTTACAGTATGGGCCTTTGCAAGCCCTGTGGCATGGGGTCCAGAAGACCTGGAGCCTGATCACGCTGACCTTCGACATGATCGGCAAGCTGATCGGTGGCATCGTCTCCCTGGACAACCTGAGCGGCCCCATCTCCATCGCCAAGGGGGCTGGCAGCAGCGCAGATTACGGGTTGGTCTATTTCCTCGGTTTCCTGGCGCTCATCAGCGTCAACCTGGGGATCATCAATCTGTTCCCCCTGCCGGTGCTGGATGGGGGCCATTTGGTCTACTTCCTCATCGAGGCAGTCACCGGCAAGCCGGTACCAGAAAAAATTCAGGAAATTGGGTTCAGGATAGGCGCCGCCATTCTGATGTTACTGATGGGCATTGCGCTGTTTAATGATTTCGCTCGCCTCTGAGGCTAGAGCATCAACAAGGACACATAAGAACAAAATGGCTGTTAAAAAAGCATTGGTGTTGAGTTGCCTGCTGGGAGCCAGCTTCCTGGCTCAGGCGGCCCCTGCCTCTTTTGTGGTGCAAGACATTCAGGTCGAGGGTCTGCAGCGGGTGACCCTGGGCGCCGCCCTGTTGAATCTGCCGGTCCGGGTCGGTGACTCCGTGGACTCGGTGGCCCTGGCCAACGCCATCAAGAAGCTCTATGCCTCCGGCAACTTCGAGGACGTCAAGGTCTATCGTGACGGCCAGGTGCTGCAAGTCGTGGTGAAGGAACGCCCGACCATCTCCAGCATCGAGTTTTCCGGCAACAAGGACATCAAGGAGGAGCAGCTGACCCAGAGCCTGGAGTCCTCCGGCATCCGCGTCGGTGATCCCCTGGATCGCACCGTGCTGAGCTCCCTCGAGAAGGGACTGGAAGATTTCTACTACGGCGTGGGCAAGTACTCCGCCAAGGTCAAGGCCATAGTCACCCCGCTGCCTCGCAACCGGGTCGACCTCAAGTTCACCTTCGTGGAAGGGGAAGCGGCCAAGATCCAGCAGATCAACATAGTCGGCAACCAGGTGTTCCCGGAAGAGAAACTGCTGGCCCAGCTCTCCTTGAAGGACGACGTGCCCTGGTGGAACTTCACCGGCGATCAGCGCTATCAGAAGCAGAAGCTGGCCGGTGACATCGAAGTGCTGCGCTCCTACTACATGGACCGCGGCTACATACGTTTCGCTCAGGAGTCCACCCAGGTTTCCATGACCCCGGACAAGAAGGGCGTCTACGTCACCCTGAACATCAAGGAAGGGGATCAGTACAAGGTCTCCGGCGTGCAGCTCAAGGGCGATCTCATCGACCGTGGCGGCGATATGAAGGGGCTCATCCCCATAGAGGCGGGCAGCGTCTACTCCGCCAGCCAGGTGACCCACACCGAAGAGGTGCTCTCCAAGTTCCTCGGCCGTTATGGCTATGCCTACCCCAAAGTGGTCACCTTCCCCCAGGTCAATGACCAGACCAAGGAAGTGGAGCTGATCGTCAACATAGAGCCGGGCCCCCGTGTCTATGTGCGCAACATCAACTTCAGCGGCAACGTCACCACCAAGGACGAAGTGCTGCGTCGCGAGATGCGTCAGATGGAAGGCACCTGGCTCTCCTCCGACAACGTCGAGCAGTCCAAGACCCGTCTCAACCGCCTCGGCTTCTTCGAGACCGCGGAAGTGGATACCAAGCGGGTGGCGGGGAGCGACGATCAGGTCGATCTCGACTTCAAGGTCAAGGAGCAACCGGCAGGTTCCATCAACGCCGGCATCGGCTACGGTACCGAGTCTGGTCTGAGCCTGCAGGCGGGCCTGCAGCAAGACAACTTCATGGGGACCGGCAAGAAGATCGGCATCAATGCCAGCACCAACGACTACTCGAAGAACATCGATCTCAGCTACAACGATCCCTACTTCACCGTCGATGGCGTCAGCCTGGGCGGCCGCCTCTACTACAACAAGTTCAGCGCGGCCGATGCCAACATAGTCGACTACGAAAACACCACCATAGGCTTCCGCCTCTCCAGTGGTTTCCCGGTCAACGAGAACAACCGTCTCGACTTCAGCCTCGGCTACGAGAACAACAAGCTGTCCCAGCCCAACCCCTATGTGCAGGTGGATGAGTTCTGGAAGGTGTACCAGGCCAACCTGGACGGCGACAACCGCATGGTGTTCAACACTGTGGATGTCACCGCCGGCTGGACCCGTTCCACCCTCAACAAGGGTCAGTTCCCGACAGCGGGTGACCGTCAGCGGGTGAACGCCAAGGTGACTGTGCCTGGCATGGATTTGCAGTACTTCAAGCTCAACGCCGAAGACTCCCATTACTTCCCGTTTGATGCGGACCACCAGTGGGTCATGCTGGCCAAGGCCCGCGCCTCTTACGGCAATGGCTATGGCAGCAACGGTGACTACGACCACGTGCTGCCCTTCTTCGAGAACTACTATGCCGGTGGCTTCGATACCCTGCGCGGCTTCAAGAGCAACACAGTCGGTCCTAAGGCGCTCTACTACTACAACCTGGGCGGTAACGACGTGATCCAGGGCACCGACAGCTCTGTGGGGGGCAATGCCCTGGCGGTGGCCTCCCTCGAGATGATAGTGCCGACGCCGTTCGCGTCTGAAAGCTACCAGCCCCAGCTGCGGACCAGCTTCTTCATCGATGCCGGTACAGTGTGGGACACCACCTTCGAATATGGTCAGTACCAGAACCGTTGCTTCAGTGGCTGTAACTATCTGATGGACTATTCTGACCCCACCAATATCCGGATGTCGGCGGGTCTGTCACTGCAGTGGCTCTCCCCCATGGGCCCCCTGGTGTTCGTGATTGCACAACCGCTCAAGAAATACGAAGGGGACGATACCGAAGTCTTCTCCTTCAACATCGGCCGTACCTTCTAAGGGCGCGGACGCTCCCCCACTTCGGTGGGGGTATTCAATGATGGGACGCGCAGCTTGCGTGCCTCACCAGGTAACAAGCCGGTCCCAGAGATCGCTTGCACAATCAGGTAAATCAGGTAGCCCTCAACCGAGGGACCAAGGAGTAAGTGTGAATAAAGCGTTGAAAGTAGCTGGTTTGAGTTTTGCACTGATGGCTGCCGGTATGGGCTCCGCCTGGGCTGAGACCAAGATCGCCGTGGTAGACATGGGCGAAGTCTTCCAAAAGCTGCCCCAGCGTGAAGCCGTGGCCAAAAAGCTGAAGGGTGAGTTCGAGCCGCGCATGCGCGAGCTGCAGAAACTGGAATCCGACGGTCAGGCTCTGGTCGAGAAGTTCAAGAAGGACGAAGCCTTCATGAGCAACGAGCAGAAGAAGCAGAACCAGGAGAAGCTGGCCAAGCTGCAGATGGAGTTCAACCAGAAGCGTCAGGCGTTCGAGCAGGACAACGGCCGTCGTCAGGCTGAAGAGCGCAACAAGATCCTGACCAAGGTACAGGCTGCCATCGACTCCATCGCCAAGAGCAATGGCTATGATCTGGTGCTGGAGCGCAATGCTGCTCCCTATGCCGCCAGCAAGCTGGACATCTCCAGCCAGGTTATCTCTCAGGTAAGCAAGAGCAACTAATTGATGGCATTCACTCTCGCACAGCTGGCCCAGCAACTGGGGGCCGAGGTCCATGGGGATGGGACCCGGGAAATCCGCAAGGTAGCGACACTGGAAAAAGCCGGGGAGGGGGAGATTGCCTTCCTGTCCAACAAGAAGTACCGGCATTTCCTGGAGCAGAGCAAGGCGACTGCCGTGCTCATCACTGAGGCGGACCTGCCGTTTTGCCCCACCAATGCCCTGGTGCTCAAAGATCCCTATGTGGGGTTTGCCCGGGTAGCCCAACTGCTGGACACCACACCGCAGCCGGCCACGGATATACATCCGAGTGCCGTCATAGCGGCGGATGTGCAACTGGGCGAGAGAGTGGCCATCGGCGCCAATGCGGTCATCGAATCCGGCGTCGTGCTGGGGGATGATGTCCGCATAGGTCCGGGCTGTTTCGTTGGCAAGAATACCCGACTGGGAGCACGCTCCCGGTTGTGGGCCAACGTCACCCTGTATCATAACGTGACCCTGGGCACGGACTGTCTGGTGCAAGCCGGCACCGTGATCGGGGCCGACGGTTTCGGTTATGCCAACGAGCGTGGCGAGTGGATCAAGATCCCCCAGCTCGGCGGCGTGACCATAGGCAACCGGGTGGAAATCGGTGCCTGCACCACCATAGACCGCGGTGCCCTGGAAGACACCCGCATCGCGGACAACGTCATCATCGACAACCAGTGCCAGATCGCCCACAACGTCGAGATTGGCTACGGCACCGCCGTGGCGGGCTCGACCGTGATGGCCGGTAGTCTCAAGGTCGGCAAATACTGTATCATTGGCGGCGCTTCCGTCTTTAACGGGCACATGGAGATCTGCGACCAGGCCACCGTCACCGGTATGGCCATGGTGATGCGACCCATTACCGAGCCCGGCATCTACTCTTCCGGCATCCCCCTGCAAACCAATAAAGAGTGGCGCAAGACCGCCGCCCGGGTGATGCGTATCGAAGAGATGCACAAGCGGTTGAGCCGACTTGAGAAAAAGCTGGATCAAGAATAATCACGATTGGTATAGGGTACTGTTTTGACTACTGAAAAGAAAAGCCTGGGGATCCAGGAAATCATGGATCTGCTGCCCCACCGTTATCCGTTCCTGATGGTGGACAAGGTGGAAAATTACGAGATCAGCGATGAGCGCAAGACCCTGCGCGCCATCAAGAACGTCTCGTTCAACGAGCCGATCTTCCAGGGGCACTTCCCGGCCAAGCCGGTGTTCCCCGGTGTGCTGATCCTGGAGGCCATGGCCCAGGCGACCGGTATCCTGGCCTTTACCATGGTGGGCAAGCCGTCCCCCAATGAGCTCTATTACTTCGCCTCCATCGACAATGCCCGCTTCAAGCGTCCGGTCGGCCCTGGCGATCAGCTGGTGCTCGACGTAGAGTTCCTGAAGGAGCGTCGCGGCATCGCCAAGTTCACCGGCGTTGCCACCGTCGACGGTGAAGTGGTCTGTACCGCCGAACTGATGTGCGCCAAACGCGAGGTGTAACCGTGATTGACCAGACTGCCATCATCCACGATACCGCCATCGTCCATGAGTCTGCCGTGATCGGCAAAGGGGTTGAAATCGGCCCCTTTACCGTCATTGGTGCCGAGGTGGAGATAGGTGACGACACCTGGGTGGGTTCCCACGTGGTGATCAAGGGCCCGACCAAGATCGGCCGTGGCAACAAGATCTTCCAGCACACCTCCATAGGTGAGGATTGCCAGGACAAGAAGTACGCCGGTGAGCGCACCTTCCTCGAGATCGGCGACAACAACGTGTTTCGTGAGAATTGCACAGTGCACCGCGGCACCACCCAGGATCAGAGCCTGACCAAGGTGGGCAGCGGCAACCTCTTCATGGTCAACGTCCACGTGGCCCACGACTGCATGATCGGTGACAACTGCATCTTCGCCAACAACGCGACCCTGGCGGGCCACGTTCACATCGGTGACTTCGTGATCTTCGGCGGTCTGTCTGCCATTCACCAGTTCGGCCGCGTAGGCTCCCACGCCTTCGTCGGTGGCTGCGCCGCCCTGAACAAGGATGTGCCGCCCTACGTGATGGCCGCCGGCAACTACGCCAAGCCATTCGGGGTCAACTCCGAAGGGCTGCGTCGTCGTGGCTTCAGCGCGGAAGCCATTTCGGCCGTCAAGCGTGCCTACAAGGAGATCTTCCGCTCCGGCAAGACCATTGAAGAGGTGCTGCCGGTACTGAGCGAGATGGCGGCTACCGAGCCGGCCGTCCAGCTCTATGTGGATTTCCTCAAGGGCAACGAGCGCGGGATCATCCGTGCCTAAGCCTATCCGCATCGGCATAGTCGCCGGAGAGACCTCCGGCGACATCCTGGCTGCCGGTCTGGTGCGCGAGCTGCTGGCTCGCTATCCCGATGCCCAGTTCGAAGGGATCGCCGGGCCGCGGATGCAGGCCCTGGGCGTCAAGGCCCTGTTCGAGATGGAAGAGCTTTCCGTCATGGGCATCAGCGAGGTGCTGGGGCGTCTGCCCCGGATCCTCCAGGTACGCCGCGAGCTGCTGCGCCACTTTATTGCCAATCCTCCTGACATCTTCGTCGGGGTGGATGCACCTGATTTCAATATCGGGGTGGAGCTGAAACTGCGCCGCGCCGGTATCAAGACGGTCCACTATGTCAGCCCCTCTGTCTGGGCCTGGCGTCAGGGCCGCATTCACAAGATAAAGGCCGCCACCGACATGGTGCTCGCCTTCCTGCCGTTCGAGAAAGCCTTCTACGACCGTTTCGATGCCCCCTGCCGCTTCGTCGGCCACACCATGGCGGACGACATTCCCCTGGTACCGGATCAGCAGGAGATGCGTGAGGCACTCGGCCTGGAGCCGGGCCGCCGCTGGCTGGCGGTGTTGCCGGGCAGCCGCAGCGCCGAGGTCGGCTTCATGTCCCCGGTCTTCCTCGAGGCGTGCAAGCACCTGACGGTGCACTGCCCGGATCTCGGCTTCATAGTGCCGCTGGTGAACGAGACGCGGCGCGAGCAGTTCCTCGCCATCAAGGCCGAAGTGGCGCCGGATCTCGATATGGTGCTGCTGGACGGTCAGGGCCGTGAGGCCATGATCGCCGCCGACGTGGTGATGCTGGCGTCCGGCACGGCCGCGCTGGAAGCCATGCTGGTGAAGCGGCCCATGGTGGTGGGTTACAAGCTCAAGCCGCTCAGCTACTGGCTGGCCCAGTGGCTGGTGAAGACGGAGTACGTCTCCCTGCCGAATCTGCTGGCAGACCGGATGCTGGTGCCCGAGCTCATCCAGCATGAGTGCACCCCGGCCAATCTGGTGGAAGAGGTCAGCAAGTTGCTGGAGCACGACAACAGCGAGCTCATCGCCACCTTCACCAAGTTGCACCAGAAGATCCGCTGCAACGCCGATGTGCAGGCCGCCGAGGCGGTGGCCGAGCTGCTCGACAGCTAGGGTGGCTGGCGGCGCGCTTTTGGCGTTATGTTGTGCTGATACTGGCCCTGCGGGGCCGGTTTTGATTCAAGGCCTGTGATATGACGATCGATATTCCACAAGACAAGCTGGTAGCAGGGGTTGACGAGGTGGGCCGTGGCCCCCTGGTGGGTGACGTGGTCACCGCCGCGGTGATCCTGGATCCCGCCAATCCCATTGAAGGCCTCGCCGACTCCAAGAAGCTCTCCGAGAAGAAGCGCCTCGCCCTGTATGGCGAGATCAAGGCAAAGGCCCTGGCCTGGTCCATAGGCCGCGCCACCCCGGATGAGATCGACCAGCTCAACATACTGCACGCCACCATGCTGGCCATGCAGCGGGCCGTGGCGGGCCTCTCCATGACACCCGAGCTGGTCTTTATCGATGGCAACCGCTGCCCGGCATTGCCGATGGAAGCGCGCGCCGTGGTCAAGGGCGACAGCCTGGTGGCCGCCATCAGCGCCGCCTCCATCCTCGCCAAGGTGACCCGGGATGCCGAGATGACCGAGCTGGACAGCCGTCATCCCGAGTACGGCTTCGCCCGTCACAAGGGTTATCCCACCGCCGAACACCTCGCCATATTGGCCGAGCGCGGCCCCCTGCCCGAATATCGGCAGAGCTTCAAACCGGTGCGCCGGGCGCTGGGGATCGAATAACCATGGCCGATCCTCGCTTCGTCCACCTGCGGGTCCACTCTGACTTCTCCATGGTCGATGGCCTGCAAAAGATTGGCCCCATCGTCTCGGCAGCCGCAGCCAACAACATGCCGGCCCTGGCCCTGACCGACCAGATGAACATGTGCGGCCTGGTGCGCTTCTATGGCTCGGCCCATGGCAAGGGGATCAAGCCCCTGGTCGGGGCGGATTTCTGGGTGCAGAGCGATGAGCTCGGCGACGAGCAGTTCCGCCTCACCCTGCTTGCCATGGACAACGACGGCTACCAGAACATCACCCTGCTCATCTCTCGCGGCTACCAGCGCGGTCACGTGCAGGGGCGCCCCGTCATCGACAAGGGCTGGCTGGTCGAACATGCCAAGGGGGTGATAGTGCTCTCAGGCGGTCGCGAGGGGGATCTCGGCAAGTTCCTGCTCAAGGGCAACCGCCAGATGGTGGAGCAGAGCCTCGCCTTCTACCGGACTCACTTCCCGGATGCCTACTACCTCGAGCTGCTGCGTACCGGTCGACCCGATGAAGAGGTCTATCTGCACATGGCGGTGGCCATCGCCGCCGAGTTCGAGCTGCCCGTGGTGGCCACCAACGAGGTGGTGTTCCTCGGGGCCGACGACTTCGATGCCCACGAGATCCGGGTCGCCATCCACGACGGCTACACCCTGATGGACAAGCGCCGTCCGCGCCGCTACAGCCCGCAGCAGTACCTGCGCAGCCAGGAGGAGATGTGCGAGCTGTTTGCCGACATTCCCGAGGCGCTGGAAAACACGGTGGAGATCGCCAAGCGCTGCAACGTGACTGTGCGTCTGGGCGAATACTTCCTGCCGAACTTCCCGACCGGTGACATGAGTACCGAAGACTTCCTGGTGATGAAGTCCAAGGAGGGACTGGAGGACCGTCTGGCCTTCCTGTTCCCGGATCCGCAAGTACGCGCCGCCAAGCGCGGCGAGTACGACGAGCGCCTCGACATCGAGCTCAAGGTGATCAACCAGATGGGCTTCCCGGGTTACTTCCTCATAGTGATGGAGTTTATCCAGTGGTCCAAGGACAACGGCATCCCCGTTGGCCCGGGCCGGGGCTCGGGGGCGGGATCCCTGGTGGCCTACGCCCTCAAGATCACCGATCTGGATCCCCTCGAGTTTGATCTGCTGTTCGAACGTTTCCTCAACCCCGAGCGGGTCTCCATGCCCGACTTCGACGTCGACTTCTGCATGGACAGACGGGACGAGGTGATAGAGCACGTCTCCGAGATGTATGGCCGGGAGGCGGTGTCCCAGATCATCACCTTCGGCAGCATGGCGGCCAAGGCGGTGGTGCGGGATGTGGGCCGGGTGCTGGGCCACGCCTACGGGTTCGTGGATCGCATCTCCAAGCTCATTCCGCCGGATCCGGGCATGACGCTTGCCAAGGCATTCGAGGCCGAGCCCAAGCTGCCGGAGCTCTACGAGCAGGACGAGGAGGTCAAGGACCTCATCGACATGGCGCGCCGGCTGGAAGGTGTGGTGCGCAACGCCGGCAAACACGCCGGTGGTGTGGTGATAGCCCCCACCAAGATCACCGACTTCGCGCCGCTCTACTGCGACGACTCCGGCCATCACCCTGTTACCCAGTTCGACAAGAACGACGTGGAGTATGCGGGCCTGGTGAAGTTCGACTTCCTGGGGCTGCGGACCCTCACCATCATCGACTGGGCGCTCGGCATGATAAACCCGCGCCTGGCCAAGGAGGGCAAGCCGCCGGTCGACATCGCCGCCATCCCCATCGACGACAAGAAGTCGTTCGCGCTGTTGCAGCGCTTCGAGACCACGGCGGTGTTCCAGCTCGAATCCCGTGGCATGAAGGATCTGATCAAGCGGCTGCAGCCCGACTGCTTCGAAGACATGATCGCCCTGGTGGCCCTGTTCCGTCCGGGCCCGCTGCAGTCCGGCATGGTGGACAACTTCATCGAGCGCAAGCACGGCAAGGAGGCCATCTCCTACCCGGACGAGAAGTGGCAGCACGAGAGCCTCAAACCCATACTGGAGCCCACCTACGGCATCATCCTCTACCAGGAGCAGGTGATGCAGATAGCCCAGGTGCTGGCGGGCTACACCCTGGGCGGCGCGGACATGCTGCGCCGGGCCATGGGCAAGAAGAACCCCGCCGAGATGGCCAAGCAGCGTTCCGGCTTCGAGGAAGGGGCGGTCAAGAACGGGGTCGACGGCGAGCTGGCGATCAAGATCTTCGATCTGGTGGAGAAGTTTGCGGGCTACGGCTTCAACAAGTCCCACTCCGCCGCCTATGCACTGGTCTCCTACCAGACCCTCTGGCTCAAGACCCACTTCCCGGCCGAGTTCATGGCGGCGGTGATGACCGCCGACATGGACAACACCGACAAGATAGTGACGCTAGTGGACGAGTGCCAGCGCATGGGGCTGACCGTCATACCCCCTGATGTGAACACAGGTCGCTATCGCTTCTCGGTCAACGAAGATGGCCATATCGTCTACGGCATAGGCGCGGTGAAAGGTGTGGGCGAGGGCCCCATAGATGCGATTCTCAGCGCGCGGGATCAGGACGGGCCCTTCCGGGATCTGTTCGACTTCTGCAACCGGGTCGACATCAAGAAGCTCAACAAGCGGGTGATGGAAAAACTCATCCTCTCCGGCGCCATGGACAGACTCGGCCCGCACCGGGCGGCGCTGATGGCGACGCTGGAGGAGGCCATGCGCGCCGCCGAGCAGCACGCCAAGGCGCAGGCGGTGGGGCAGGTCGACATGTTCGGGGTGCTCACCGAGGAGATAGACGACGTCAAGAAGGCGTTCGCCAACGTGCCGCACTGGCCCGACAAGGTGTGGCTGGAAGGGGAGCGCGAGACCCTCGGGCTCTACCTCACCGGTCACCCCATCAACCAGTACAGCAGCGAGCTGCGTCGCTACACCTCGGGCCGTCTGTGCGATCTGCATCCCACCTCCCGGGATACGGTGACCACGGCGGCGGGGCTGGTGATCGCGGCCCGCAGCATGGTGACCAAGCGCGGCAACAAGATGGGGATCTTCACCCTGGACGACAGATCCGGCCGTCTGGATGTGACCCTCTTCAGTGAAGCGCTGGAAAAATACGAAGAATTGATGCAAAAAGACCGTATTTTAGTGGTTTCTGGACAGGTCAGCTTTGATGACTTCTCCGGTGGCCTTAAAATGTCGGCCCGCGAATTGCTGGATATCAACGATGCGAGGGAGCGTTTCGCCAGGGCGATCCGCATTTCCCTCGATGAACAACGCATTGACGAACGCTTTTTCCCGCGTTTGTGCGAGATTTTGGAGCCCGCCCGTGCCGGAGTCTGTCCGGTTCAGGTAAACTATCGTCGGCCCGGCTCCCGGGCGCGATTGACGCTCGGTACCGAGTGGCGGGTGACGCCCACCGATCAACTGATAGATGACTTGCGAGTCCTGCTTGGACGAGAGCGGGTTGAATTGGTTTTTGATTAGAGGATCTATTGTCCCTATGAGTCTTTTTCTGGATTTTGAACAGCCGATCGCCGAATTGCAGGCTCAGATCGATGAACTTCGCCATGTGAGCGAGCACAACAGTGCCGTGGATCTCAGCGAAGATATCCGTCGGCTGGAGAAGAAAAACGAAGAGCTGACCAAGAAGATCTTCGGCGATCTGGGTGCCTGGCAGGTGTCCCAGATGGCGCGTCATCCCCAGCGCCCCTACACCCTCGACTACATCGAGCAGATCTTCACCGACTTCGACGAGCTGGCCGGTGATCGCGCCTACGCCGATGACAAGGCCATCGTCGGCGGCATAGCCCGCCTGGACGGCGAGCCTGTGATGGTGATTGGTCAGCAGAAGGGTCGCGAGACCAAGGAGAAGATCCGTCGCAACTTCGGCATGCCGCGCCCGGAAGGGTACCGCAAGGCCCTGCGCCTGATGCAGATGGCCGAACGCTTCAAGATGCCGATCATCACCTTCATCGACACCCCGGGCGCCTACCCCGGCGTGGGTGCCGAGGAGCGTGGCCAGTCCGAGGCCATCGCCCGCAACCTGAAAGTCATGGCCGGCCTGACAGTGCCGGTAGTCTGCACCGTGATAGGTGAAGGCGGCTCCGGCGGCGCGCTCGCCATCGGTGTCGGCGATCGCGTCAACATGCTGCAGTACTCCACCTACTCCGTCATCTCGCCGGAAGGTTGCGCCTCCATACTGTGGAAGAGCGCCGACAAGGCACCGGTGGCCGCCGATGCCATGGGCATCACGGCCCAGCGCCTGAAGGAGCTCAAACTCATCGACAGCATAGTCGAAGAGCCCCTCGGCGGCGCCCACCGCAACGTGGAGCTGATGGCCCAGCGCCTGAAGGATCGCATCAAGCAAGACCTGGCTGCCTTGCGCCCGCTGGACAGCGACCAGTTGCTGGAGCAGCGCTATCAGCGCCTGCTGGGTTACGGCTACTGCTGATGCCCGGCCTTGTGCCCTGAAGAGTGCCTGAAAAGTGCCGGAAGGCCCCTGCTGATGCGGGGGCCTTCTTTTTTTGGGCTGAACCTTGGGGCCTTGTTGGCGGGGTACTTTATCGCCCTTGATGGTGCGTGGCATTGAGTGGGGTGGGTTCGGCGGAACCCGGGTGGAAAAGCAGGACGGCTGTGTTCGCCAGCGTACAGACGGGGAGGGGGAAGGGGAATAACCTGGCTGTCAGGTATACAGGTTGCCGTCAATGCGCCAGTCAGCGTGCAGCAACGGTAACAGCTCTGTGGTGTGAGAGGCAGGGCGCCATGGCTGGTCATTCTCCAGATGTTGCCAGCGTCATGTTCACTCGAGAGGGAGTCAGATCGTCATGAAAAACCCTAACCATGTTACCAATGCCTTCGTTGCCGCCCTGTTGCTGGCCGCCATCGCCATGGGCTGCGCCTCAACGGCCAACAAGGAAGGAACGGGAGAATATATCGATGATTCCGTGGTCACCACCAAGGTGATCTCTGCGATATTTTCCGACCCTGAACTCAAATCGGCAGAAATTAATGTAGAAACCTTCAAAGGGGTGGTGCAATTGAGCGGTTTTGTCAGCTCCAAGGCGAGTATCGACAGAGCCAGCAGGGTGGCCAGCGGGGTTAATGGCGTCACATCAGTCAAAAATGACCTGCGTCTGAAATAATGACCTGACCCAACCGTTGAACAATGAAATATAAGGGGTGGATATAGCCACCCCTTATTCACATAGATCCCCTGAAAAATCTCTTCTGTCGTCTTTACGATATGGCCATCGATATCCTTGCCGGTCTATGCTGGCTCCTCTTTTGCTAGGTTGAGATGCATGACGAAATGGCCCCGAGGCCCATGATGATGGGCCTCGGGGCTTTTCGCTAGAAAATGGCTATCAACAACCAGCTTGCGATAAAGCCGATGGCGATCGCTATGCCGATGCTGCCCATGGGGTTGCTCTTGATCTTGCCGCGCAGCTCCTTGAGGTTGGAGGCTCTGGCCTCCTTTATCTCATTGCCTTTCTCGCTCAAGACGTTGGCGGTTGAATTGACCGCCTTGGCGACTTTGTCGACCGCCTCGTGGGTGTTCTCGGTCATCTGCTTCACCGTGGAGTTGATGTTGTGAGCGGCATGGTCTGCCTCTCTCTTCTCCCCGGCAGGGATGACGCTGGCGTCCTCTTTGGTGACTGAGGCGCTTTTTTCAGCTGGGCTCATGATATTTCTCCATATCCGCTGTGTGCCGGGGGAGAGGCGCTCCCTCTGGCATCTCTAGGTGGATGGGGTGGCAGTCCCATTGCGCCCTGATGTCGAGCAATGACTGCGATTGGCTGTGAGATGCAGTGGCACCCGAACAAGCATGCCGCCCACTGCGTCTGTGGGTGTCAGAACGACCTCAATATGCCTCATCCGTATTGTTGTGTCGGTACGTTAGGACACATAACAGGGTGTGTGTGAATGACGGACATATGGCCGCTCGGGGATTGCGGGCGATTCAGTGGTGATGGCGTCGATACGTTAGCCCAGGTCGTGGGTTTGCCCTATCTTTAGCCTTGATTGAATTGTCGTGTGAGTCGCCACCTGGAGAGAGACATGCCTGAGCATCATCCGCGGTTGAACCATTTGCTGGCGGCCCTGCCCCCCGAGGTCTACACGCGTCTGCTGCCGCACCTCGAATACATAGATTTACCCCTGGGCAAGGTCTTGTACGAATCGGGCGACGCCCTGCGCCATGTCTATTTCCCCATCGACTGCATCGTCTCCCTGCTCTATGTGATGAAAGACGGCGCTTCGGCGGAGATCTCCGTGGTGGGCAACGAGGGGCTGATCGGGGTGGCCCTGTTCATGGGGGGCGAAAGCACCACCAGCCGCGCCCTGGTGCAGAGTGCGGGCCATGCCTACCGCCTGAAAGGGCAGTTGCTCAAAAGCGAATTCAATCTGCACGGCGACATGCTGCACCTGGTGCTGCGCTACACCCAGGCGCTCTTGACCCAGATGGCGCAGACGGCGGTGTGCAATCGTCACCACTCCATCGATCAGCAACTCTGCCGCTGGCTGCTGCTCTCCCTCGACAGGCTCTCGGGCGACAAGCTCTCCATGACCCAGGAGCTGATCGCCAACATGCTGGGGGTCAGGCGGGAGGGGGTGACGGATGCGGCGAGCAAGTTGCAAAAGCTGGGGGTGATAGAGTACCGCCGTGGTCACATCACAGTGCTGGACAGGCCCAAGCTGGAGCAGCTCAGCTGCGAATGCTATGCGGTGGTCAAGGCCGAGACGGACCGGCTGCTGCCCTACCTGCCCATAGTCCCCAAACCCTGAATACACCCCATACCCGGACTCCGATAGCCTCCCCTGACGGCCATGGGATGGCCGTCAGCGCGCCAGCGTGATCTCGACCCTGTGCTGCCCCTCCTGAAAAGGGATGCGCAGTGGCAGGGGGGCGGGCGCCAGGAGCACGCCATCGAGTCGCACGCTTCCCCCTTGCTGCCCTGATGGGGGCTCGGCACTCACCTCTATCCTGTAGTGGCAGTTCTCCAGGGTGATCGCCACGCTGAACCCGGGCCAGTGGCTGGGCAGTCTGGGGGTGATGAGCAGAGCCTGCCCCTCACGTGTGATGCCCAGTATGCCGTCGAGCCCTGCCTGATACATCCAGCCTGCCGCTCCCGTGTACCAGGTCCAGCCACCCCGGCCCTGATGGGGGGCGACCGAATAGATATCCGCCGCCATGACATAGGGCTCCACCTTGTAGCGCGCCATGGCCGAGCCATTCAGGGCGTGGTTGATGGGGTTGAGCAGGGCAAATTGCCGGCAGGCCTTGTCCGTCTCCCCTAGGCGGGCAAGGGCCAGGACGGCCCAGACGGCGGCATGGGTATATTGACCGCCGTTCTCGCGAAGCCCCGGGGGATAGCCGCGAATGTAGCCGGGGTCCTGGGTCAGGGTGTCGAATGGCGGGCTGAACAGCAGGGAGAGGCCCTCCTCGTAGCGCACCAGATGGCGCTCCAGGGATTGCATGGCCATCCTGGCCCGGGCCGGATCGGCGGCGCCGGAGAGAACGGCCCAGGATTGGGCGATGGCGTCTATCTGGCACTCGGGGCTCTTTCTCGCTCCCAGCCAGGTACCGTCGTCGAAGGTGGCCCGGCGATACCAGGCACCATCCCAGGCGTGCTGCTCCAGGGCGGCCCCGACCCGCTCGGCGTGAGCCAGCCAGCGCTCGGCACGACCGTCGTGACGGGCCCGGGCCAGGGGAGCGAACAGGCTGATGGTGCGCAGCAGCAACCAGCCCAGCCAGACACTCTCTCCCTTGCCGGCACTGCCGACCCGGTTCATGCCATCGTTCCAGTCCCCCGATCCCATGAGCGGCAGCCCCAGGCTGCCGGTGAGCGCCATGGCCTGATCCAGGCCGCGGGCACAGTGCTCATAGAGGGAGGCGACCTCCTCGCAGACCTGGGGCAGGAAGAAGGCATCCTGCTGATCCGGCCCAAGGGAGGGGCCCTCCAGGAAGGGGATCTGCTCCTCGAGAACTGCGTCATCGGCGCTGCTGCGCACATAGGTGGCCGTGGCGAGTGCCAGCCAGACCCTGTCATCCGAGATCCGGGTGCGTACCCCCTGACCGGAGTGGGGCAGCCACCAGTGCTGCATGTCCCCTTCCACAAACTGGCGAGCCGCCGCCCGCAGCAGGTGTTGCCGGGTATCCCGGGGAGCGGCGAACCCCAGGGCCATGCCGTCTTGCAGCTGATCGCGAAAACCATAGGCCCCTCCCGCCTGGTAGAAGGCGGAGCGGGCCCAGAGTCGGCAGGCCAGGGTCTGGTAGAGCAGCCAGCCGTTGAGCATGATGTCCATGGCCAGATCTGGCGTCTTGACCTGCACGGCGCCAAGCAGCCCCTGCCATTGGGCTTCGACCTGTTCCAGTACCTCATCGAGATCCTGGCGATAACGCAGCATGAGGGCAGAGGCCTGCTCGTCCGACTCCCCCTGACCGAGCAGCACCAGGATCTCCAGCCGTTGGCCCGGCGCCAGATCAACGTGAGTCTGCAGCGCCGAGCAAGGGTCTATGCCGGCCCCGGTTCTGCCGGACAGGGGCCGGCCGCCCTGCAGCGCCGCCGGGGCGGCGAGCTGGCCCTGGTATCCGAGAAACTCGCTGCGATCGCCGGTCCAGCTGGTCTGCCTGCCACCGAGGTCGAGGAAGGCCACCCGCTCGGGGAAGGCGGCGTTCCAGGGATTGCGGGCCAGCATGGCCCCGGTCTGCTCGTCCATCCTGGTGGTGATGAAGGGGGCGCTGGCAGCGCGGGAGGCCCCCAGCACCCACTCCGCATAGCAGGTGATGCAGAGCCGGCGGGCGTTGCCGGTCAAATTGTGCAGCGTCAGGCGAGAGATCTTGACGGGGTCCGCCACCGGCACGTATTGCAGCAGCTCGCTGTGGATGCCGTGGGCCTGGTGTTCAAAGCGGCTGTAACCAAAGCCATGACGGGCGACATACTGGCCCCCGTCGCGGATGGGCTGGGCTGTGGGGCTCCACAGCGCCAGGCTATCCTCGTCGCGAATGTAGATGGCCTCGCCGGCGGGATCCGTCACAGGGTCATTGGACCAGGGGGTCAGCTGGTTCTCCTTGCTGTTGTCGGCCCAGGTGTAGCCACTGCCGAGGGTGGAGGCCTGGAAGCCAAAGCCGGGGTTGGCGATCACATTGATCCAGGGGGCCGGCGTGGTCTGCTCGCCGCTGAGCAGGGTGACGTATTCGCGCCCCTCCCTGGCAAAGCCCCCCAGGCCATTGAAAAACGCCAGCTCGGGGTGATGGGGGGGCTTGATGGGCGCCTGGCCGTGGGCCTTGGCGGGGGTGACCGGGAAGGGCCGCGGTGGCGGCTCCTTGAGGCGGGCGAGCTGCTCTTGCAGGGGGCCGCGGCGCGCTATCAGCACGACCCGCGCCGCGGCGTACAGCAGCTCGCACAGCTCGCCGCTCATCAGGTCGCGGCGCACAGTGTAGACGGAGCCCTGGGCCAGCTCGGCATGGAAGCGCGGCCGGGACTGGCTGCTGCGCACTGCGGTGTCTATGCCGTTTTGCAGATCCTGCACATAGGTGGAGACATGCTCGTTCATGATCACCAGATCCACGGCCAGCCGCTTCATCCGCAGGTATTCGTGGGCCAGCAGCAGCTCATGCACCTGGGCCAGATCCTCCACATCGTCGATGCGCAGCAGCATGATGGGCAGATCCCCCGAGATGGACTGTTGCCAGAGGGCCGATTGCCGCGTCAGGCCACGGGCTATGGTGGCCGAGGCGGCGCGGAATCGGGCATCCCCATAGAGCAGGGGGGCGGCCAGCCGCTGGAAGTTGGCCCCGTCGGAGGGCTGGATGTTGAGATGGTGCAGTTGCACCTGGGCCTGGGTCCAGGCCAGCGTCTTGGCCCGCTGGAAGGCGTGGCGGTTGTGGTGCTGGTCGATGAGATCGAGCAGCGCCGGCCGAGAGGGGGCCACCAGGGTCCAGAAGGCGACATGGGTGCTGCTGCCAGGCAGGACATGGACCCGCTGGCGCAGGGCGAAGATGGGGTCGAGCACTGTGCCCGTGGTGTTGAAGAGGGGGACATGGCGCTGCAAGGCGTGGGCGGTGGCCAGGGTGCGCCCCTGGCCGATGAAGCGGGCACGGTCGGATTCATATTGCAGGGTCCCGGCCAGATGGTCCTCGACGATGATGAAGTGGGCGGCCCACACCTCCACCTCCTCGGGGGATCTGGGCCGCCGGGTGGCAATCAGGGCCCCCAGCTCGGCCAGGTATTCGGTGACCACAAAGAGCTTGCTGAAGGCCGGGTGGGCGCGATCCGCCTCCGGTGTGGTCAGCACCAGCTCGGCATAGGAGGTGAGCTCGATATGACGAAGGCGGCGACCGCGGTTGCTCAGGGAGATGCGCCTCACTTCCCCGTCCGCCTCACCGGAGACCAGCACCTCCAGGGTGGTGGTCAGGCGATCGTGATGATGAACGAACTGGGCGCGATCCTCGGAGAAAACCACCTCTCCCTTCGGATCCGAGTTGCCAAGAGGATGAGCGCAGGGGGACCAGGTCTCACCGCTCTGGACATCATGGAGGAAGAGGAAGGAGCCCCAGTGGTCGCGGGTGGCATCCTCCTGCCAGCGGGTGATGGCGATGTGGCGCCAGCGGCTGTAACCCGCCCCGGCTCCGGTCAGCATGACGCAGTAGCGGCCATTGGAGAGCAGGTGGGTGACAGGGGCCCCCAGGCTGGCCGAGGAGAGGCGGCGCACCGAACTCACCTCGAAGCCGCCCTGGGTGAGGGAGGCCTTGATCTCGGCGGCGTGGGGCCGAACGATGGCCATGTCCTGGGGGATCCGCTCCTGCAGCAGCAGATCGCAGGCCTGCACCATGGGGTCTTCATGGAAACGGGCGCGCATCTGCCCCCCGTGAAGGGCGTTGGCGAGGGCCACTATGGTCATCCCCTGGTGGTGGGCCATGAAGCTCTGCACTATGGCAACCTGCTGGCTGTCGGGCAGGCGCGAGGGGGTAAAGTCGAGGGCCTCGTAGAAGCCGTAACGGCCGCGGCCTCCCATGGCGGCCAGCCGCTGGAAGTTTGCCAGGGCCGCTCCCGGGTTGATCATGGCGGCCAGCCCGGTGGCATAGGGGGCGACCACTTTGTCCTCGGCCAGCCCGCGTTTGAGGGCGAGCTGGGGGATGCCGAAATTGGAGTACTGGTAGGTGAACTCCATGTCCCTGGCGTTGTAAGCGGACTCCGAGATGCCCCAGGGGATGCCGAGGGCGTGGCCGTAGCGGATCTGGGCGTCGACGATCAGCCGGCTGGTCTGCTCAAGCTGCGAGCCGACCGGGGCCCGCATCACCAGGGCGGGCATCAGGTACTCGAACATGGAGCCGGACCAGGAGATGAGGGCGGCCCCTGTGCCCAGGGGGGTAGCCGCCCGTCCCAGCCTGAACCAGTGGCTGGTGACGACATCCCCCTTGGCGATGGCAAACAGGCTGGCCAGCCTCGCCTCCGAGGCGAGCAGATCGTAACAGCTGCCGTCGAGCCTGTTGTCGGAGAGGGAGTAGCCGATGGAGAGCAGGCGGCGCTCCTCATTGAGCAGGAACCCGAAGTCCATCCCCATGGCGAGGGCGCGGGCCTGGGCTGCCAGGGCGTGCAGCCGTCGCTGGCGCATCTCGGGGTCGGCGGCCTGATCCTGCAGATGTTCGGCCACCACCCGCTTGAGGGCCTCCAGCCAGAAGAGGAGCTCCTCCCCCTCCCGTTGACAGGCCTGCAGATCGAGCTGGTGCGCCGTGTGGCTGGCTTGCACCGTCAGCCGGGCGAGCACCGGGAGCTGGTGGGTTGCCGACAGGGGGCGGGCGAGCTGGCCACGGATCTCCTTGAGGCTGGCGCCGAGGGCCTGCACCTGGCCGCTCTCCTTCATGGCGTAGGCCTGCAGGGCCTGCTCCGCCAGCAGGCAGGTATCCAGGATGCCGCTGCAAATGGCGCCGTCCCCCGCCTGTTGCTGCCATCGATCGCAGCCGGTGGCGACCACCAGCAGGTGGCCGGCCAGGTTGCCGCTGTCCACCGAAGAGACATAGGCCGGCTCCAGGGTGAGCAGGCTGCGGGTATCGTACCAGTTGAAGAAGTGACCCTTGAAACGGGGCAGACGCTGCATCACGGCCAGGGTGGCTTCCAGCCGCTTGAGGGTGGCGCAGCACCCGGCCCAGCCAAAATCATTGGCCGCCAGGGCGGAGAGCAGATAGAGCCCCATGTTGGTGGGGGAGGTGCGATGGGCGATGATCTCCTGCGGACTCTCCTGCACGTTGTCCGGCGGCAGCTGGTTGTCCAGATCGGTGACCAGGGTCTCGAAATAGCGCCACGTCTGGCGGGCGACCAGGCGCAGCTCGGCGGCCTGGGCGGGAGTGCAGCTCATCTGTCTGGCGAGGTCGGGGGGGCGGCTGGTCCAGTAGGCCACCAGCGGAGCCAGCAGCCAGAGCAGGCTGACCGGCAGCACCAGGGGCCAGGCGGTGGGGGTTCCCAGCAGGGTGAGGCCGCTGACCCCAATGGCAAGCACCACCCCGGCCGTCATCAGCCGATAAAACCCGGTCCAGGCCAGGCGCGGTGAACCCGAACTCTGGGCCGAGGTGGTCCACTCCAGCAGGTGGCGATGGGAGAGGAAGAGGCGAAACAGGGTGCGCACTATGGCATCCGTCATGCGCCAGGCCTGATCGGCCAGAAACACCAGGCTGAGCAGGGCCTGCATGAAGGCCCGCTGCAGCCGCTGGCCGACCATCCCCAGGTAGTGGCGCCACAGGATATCCCGCTTGCGGGGGATCAGGGTGAAGAGCAGCGGCAGGAAGAGGGGCAATGCCTGGGCAGCGAACAACAGGAGGCTGGCGATTGTTGCTGTGCCCAGCGGCAACTGCCAGCCGGCCAGCAGCGCCAGCAAGGTGCTGGGTGCCAGCAGGGAGCGGCAGAGGTTGTCAAACATCTTCCAGCGCCCGATGAGCGGCAGGGCGTCCTGCCCGCGGCTACGCCGGCAGATCCAGGCGAGCAACTGCCAGTCCCCTCGGGTCCAGCGATGCTGGCGCTTGGCACTGACGTCATAACGGGAGGGAAACTCCTCGACGACCTCGATATCCGAGGCGAGCCCCGCCCGGGCGAAGATCCCCTCGAACAGATCATGGCTCAGGTGGCTGTTGTCCGGCACGCGCCCCGCCAGGGCGGCGGTGAAGGCATCCACGTCATAGATGCCCTTGCCGGTGAAGGAGCCCTCCCCGAACAGATCCTGATAGAGGTCGGAGACGGTGGCGGCATAGGGATCCATGCCCCCGGGCCCCGAGTAGAGCCGCTGATAGTAGGAGCCGTCCTGACCCAGCGGCAGCGAGGGGGTGACCCGGGGCTGCAGTATGCCGTAGCCATGGGTGACACGCTGGCGTCCGGCGTCGAGGTGGGGATGATTGAGAGGATGGGCCATCTTGCCAATCAGCCGGCTGGCGGCATCTCTTGGCAGGCGGGTATCAGCGTCCAGGGTGATGACATAGCGCACCCCCTGGGGGATGGCGGGGGGCTGGCCGTCCGTCGCCATGAAGCTGGTATCCGCCGCGCCGCGCAGCAAGCGGTTCAGCTCGTAGAGCTTGCCCCGCTTGCGCTCCCACCCCATCCAGCACCCCTCGCCCGGGTTGAACCTGCGGTGGCGATGGAGCAGCCAGAAGCGATCCCCCGAAGGGCCAGGGCCATATTTTTCGTTGAGCCGGGCAATGGCCTGGCGCGCCGCCACCAGCAGGGCCTCATCCCCCGGCAGCCGCTCTTGCTGCGCATCCACACCGTCGCTGAGCAGGGCAAAGCTGATATCGCCGCTGACCCCGGAGAGATGATGCACCTCCAGCTGCTCGACCTGTGCCAGCAGCTCGGATGGCGACACCAGCAGGGTCGGCATGACCACCAGGGTGCGCAGCGAGGGCGGGATGCCGTGGGTGAGATCCATGGCGGGGAGGGGGCTGGGAACCAGGTGCGCGCTGATGAGGTAGTTGACCAGGGCCAGGGCCACGGCATGGGCCGGCAGGAGTGCAAACAGGAAGAAGAGCCCCATCCAGAGTGACCAGGGTTCATCTGGGGAGACCAGCAGGCGATGGCTCAGGGCCAGCAGAAAGAGGGTCAGCAAAGTGATGATGCCGATGTAACCCTGGATGCCGAGCCGGGCGTAAAAGCGGTGCAGGCGAAGGCGCAGGGGAGGGCGAAATCCGAGCTCGGCCTCGAGGGCGGGTCGCCCCTCTGCGATCAGGTGGTAGCCGGGCTCCGCTGCTCTTCGCCGGATCTCGTCCTGCTGCTCCTCCGGTGGGAGCCGGGTCGCGGCCAGGACCCTGGCCGTGACCGCCAGCTCGCCGTGGTCGGAGTAGCGGGCCAACTCTTCTATGGCCTGGCGATAGAGGTTGCGGGTGGGGAAGTCCATCTCGGCAAAGGGGCTCTCTGCGCGCAGTTGATGATCCACCAGGCTCATCCCCTCGACGAGTTCACTCCAGTCCATGCCGGAGATGAGGCGCATGCTGGTGATGACGTTGCGAATGGTGACGTTGGAGGCGCCCTGGCGCTGCTGGGCATGCTGCACCACCTCCTCTACCGACAGGCCTTGCCGGGTGAGGCGCTCCTCCAGCCAGCCGAGTGCCGGTGTGGTGTTGGGGTCCTGATCCCGCAGTTGCTTGACCAGTTGGGCGGCAAACAGCTCGGAGAGCGGGCCGCTCGCCCGGGAGGCGATGTCTTCGTTGAGCGCCGAGACGGCGCAGCCCTCCACGAGCAGCCGGGTGCAGAGGGCATCGGCATCGGCTCTGATCTGCTGGGCCAGGGTGATCTGCTCCACCAGGCGGCGCAGGTTTTCAATGAGCACGATCCTGAGGGTGATGGGCACGGCCCACAGCTCCCCTATGGTCAGGGGCTGCACGCGCTGATAGGCGAGGATGAAGCGGCTCAGGATCTCGGCGTCGAAGTGGCTGTCGTTGTGGGCGATGAAGGCCCAGGCGATGCCAAAGACCCTGGGGTAGCCCGCGAAGGGGCCGGCGGCGAGCTTGGGCAACTGACGGTAGTAACCGCCGGGCAGGCTGCTGCGGATCTCGTAGAGCTGGGCCTCGACCAGGTGATAGTTGTCGAGGAACCACTCGGCCGCGTGGGTCAGATCATGACCCAGCTCGAGCTCGGCGGCGCTGCTCCGGTAGGCGCGGGAGAGGACGGCCTCGTTGGCCTTGAGCCGCAGATGCAGGGAGGGCACAGAGATGGGGGTCGCCGTCACCGGCTGCGCCTCGGCCAGGGTAGTGGCATGGAGCTCCAGCCGCTCTATGCCGAACAGCTCTTCACGAATGGGCTCCTTGCTCAGCCAGGGGCCGGTGGCGCTATGCACGCCAAGCCATCCGGCTAACCACTCATTCATGGGCCCTCTCCTGCTCGTTCAGGGCGGGGGCAGACTCGCCACTGCATGGCCGTTGGGACATGGGCAATCCTCGCAGGCAAGGGGTGACGGGGCTGCTGTCATCGGCATGCCGGATGAAGTGAAAACCCCGCCCTGGTCATGGGCAAGGGGGGCTGCCACAGTGCCGGGGCTATGGGCTCCCGGGCCGGCAACCGCGATGGGTCGCCGCGCCCCCGGCCTGACAAACGCAGGGGAAGGGGGCTGGCAACATTGAGAGGCGCAGCCACTCGCGCCACAGCAGCCAGCAGAGCGGCGGGGTCAGCAGCAGCACGGTCGCGGGTTGGGCCAGCAGCACGCCATCGCGGCCCCACCAGAGCGGCAGCAGGAAGATGAGGGGCAGCAGCAGCGCCGTCTTGGCGGCCGAGATGACCAGGGCCTGACGGGTGCGCGCCATGGATTGCAACAGCACTATGCCGAACATGATGATCCCCTCCAGCGGTATGGCGGCGAGGTTGAGGGTCAGGCTGCTGACGGCGGCGGCCAGCAGCTCGGCATCCTGCTCCCCGGTGTAGAGCATGGCGACCTGGCGGGGCAGCAGCTGGATCAGCAGCCAGACTCCCATGCCATAGACCAGCGTGATCTTGAGCCCCATGGCCATCAGGAATCTGAGATCCCGCAGGCGCCCGGCCCCGGTGGCCTGGCTGATCAGCGGCTGGATGCCGAAGGCCAGCCCCTGCAGGATCACGATGAACACCGCCTCTGTGTAACCCGCCACAGTGAAGCCCGCCAGATCCTTGACCGAGCCGTGCACCATCAGCTGGCTGTTGTGCAGCAGCAGCAGCAGCCCCAGGTTGAACTGGGCGATCAGGCTCGGCAGACCGGTAAACAGCAGGTTCGGCATGGCCGGGAAGGTTGGGCACCAGATCCCGCCATGCTAGGCGCAGCCGCGCCCAGGGGGTAAAGAAGTAGCCAAGGCCGATCAGGCTCACCGCACCCTCTGCCATCAGGGTGGCCTGCGCTGTACCGATCAGTCCCAGCCCCAGCCGACCCACCATGATGTAGTTGAGGATGATGTTGAGCACGGCGCCGCTGCTCACCAGCACCATCGCCAGTTTCGGGCGGCCATCGTTGCGCAGCAGATAGGGCACCGCCAGATTGCTGGCCAGCAGCAGGGTACCGCCGCCGATCCAGGTGAGGTAGTCGCTCGCCTGCTTCCAGGTGTCGGTGCCCTGTTCAATCCCCAGTCCCAGCAGGATATCGGTGTGGGTGTAGTGCAGCAGCAGCGGCGCCAGGCGCCCGAGTCCTGCCAGCAGCCAGAGGGCATTGACCAGCGCCTGACGGGCCAGCTTGTCGTTTTTCGCCCCTGCTGGAAGGAGATGGCGGTGGCCGCCCCCATGCTGATCATGGCGGCCAGACCGATCAGCACCATGATGACCGGATAGACCAGGTTGATCCCGGCGAGGCCCGCGGCACCGACATAGTGGCCGACGAAGATGCCATCGATGAGGTAGTAGGCCCCCGAGACCAGCATGGCAAGAATGGAGGGGAGGGCGTAAGCCCAGAAGCGGCGGGTCATGGCCCGTTGCCGCAGTGTTAAATAGGCAGACATATCTGTTCTCTTGGGGAGTCGATTATCGAACAGCTAGTGTAGATTAATACTTATTTGGTGATAATCAGGGTTTCACTTGATGAATTGCTGAGTATTACTCATTAATCCGGGGTAGGTGGGCCTTGAGCATGTCGATCAGGATGCGCAGGCCGCTGCCCAGTTGATGGCGGCTGGGATAGAAGAGGTAGAAACCGGCAAAGGTGGGGCACCAGGGCTCCAGCACGGTGAGCAGTTTCCCCTCCGCCACTTTTTGGCTCACCTCCTCTTCCAGACAGTAGGCCAGCCCCAGCCCCGCCTCGGCGGCGCCCAGATAGAGGGCCGGGGTGCTGGTGGTGAGCGGCCCGGTCACTTCGATCTCCAGCAGCTCGCCGTCGGCGGCAAAGGCCCAGCGATAGTGATGGTGCGGGGTGAGGCGATAGCCGATGCAGGCGTGGCGGCTCAGCTCGCTCGGGTGCTGCGGTGGATGCCGTGCTCGGCCAGATAGTCGGGGGAGCCCACCACCAGATAGCGCTGCAGCGGACCCAGGGGCACGGCTATCATCTCCTGGGGCAGCAGATCGCCGTAGAAGAGGGCTGCGTCATAACCATCCTCGATGAGACGGGGCATCAGCTCCTGCTCCACCACCTCCACCTGCATGCGCGGATAGCGCACCAGATAGTCGATAAGCACCGGTGCCAGCAGGCTGTCGATGGCGTTGCGCGGGGCGCAGAGCTTGAGCCGGCCCACCGGCTCATCGCTGTTGCGAGCCAGCTCGCTGAGCGCCTCTTCCAGGGTGTCAGGGTCGGCAGCAACTGCTTGAGCAGCCGCTGGCCCGCATCGGTCGGCACCACGGCGCGGGTGCTGCGGTTGAGCAGACGGACCCTAACGGGCTCTCCAACCCTTTCAGGCTGTGGCTAATGGCGGAGGCGGAGACCCCGAGTTCGAGGGCGGCCTTGCTGAAACTGCGGTGACGGGCGACGGCGGCAAATACCGCCAGTTCGGCGAGATCGGTACGGGTAATGGTCATCATCAATCAACAAAAAGGCGTGAGTCACAAGGGTACGCCAAGGCTGTGCTGCACACAATCCGCGCGCAATGGGTGGCTTGTAACTGTTTTGTTGCTATTCCCAGGGGGCTGAAAGGGGGCTGAAACTATTTTTAATTTGTTAAAAAATTTTCGCAACACGGGGCCTGTAATGTGATCTTGCTCGTTTGAAAGGCGACTGAAGTCAAACTTTGGTTGATTAATTCAAAAAAACGCTGTGATTAATAGGGCCTTTTAACTAGAGTCAGCTCATCGGATGAGGTGGCCGTTGCCAGTTTGTTAAATGGCGCGAGCAACACCCTCAGCATCACGATCTCATGCCTTCGTTTGTTGCAATTTGGTTGTCACATGGAGTGATGGCCGGATAGCCGGGGCCTGAGAATAAAAAAAGGACGAACAGCAGGTGTTCCAGGGAGAGGAACCGGGCCCATGCCCACTGACTAGTAAGAATCCACCTTCCTTGATGACAGGAACATCCCTATGTCTGACATGAATATTGCAGTTGAAGGCAGCTTGAGCAAAGCCTCCTCCCGTGGCATCAACAAGGCCGACCTGGTCTGGATGCTGGGCCTGTACGGTACCGCCATCGGTGCCGGTGTCCTCTTCCTGCCGATCAATGCCGGCGTCGGTGGCCTCTGGCCGCTGGTGGCCATGCTGGTGCTGGCCCTGCCGCTGACCTTCTTCGCACACCGCGGCCTGACCCGCTTCGTGCTGTCCGGCTCCACCCGTGATGGCGACATCACCGAAGTCGTGGAAGAGCACTTCGGCAAGACCGCAGGCAAGTTCATCACCCTGCTCTACTTCTTTGCCATCTACCCCATCCTGCTGATGTACTCGGTCGCCATCACCAACACCGTCGAGAGCCTGATGGTTCACCAGCTGGGCATGACTGCACCTCCCCGTGCCATTCTGTCGCTGGTGCTGATCCTGGGTCTGATGGCGATCGTTCGCCTCGGCGGCCAGGTGATCGTCAAGGCGATGAGCGTGCTGGTATTCCCCTTCGTGATCACCCTGATGGGCCTGGCGCTCTACCTGATCCCGCACTGGAACGGTGCCATAGTGACCGAAGCGCCTGCGCTGTCCGAGGCCTTCAACGGTGACTTCATCAAGACCCTGTGGTTGGCCATTCCGGTCATGGTGTTCTCCTTCAACCACTCCCCGATCATCTCCTCCTTCGCGGTGGACAATAAAGGTCGTTACGGTGAAGGTGCCGAGAAGAAGTGCAGCAACATACTGCTGGGCGCCCACGTCATGATGGTGATGACTGTGATGTTCTTCGTATTCAGCTGCGTACTTAGCCTCTCTCCGGCTGATCTGGCGGCTGCCAAGGAACAGAACATCTCCATCCTGTCCTACCTGGCCAACCACTTCGACAACCCGGTGATCGCCACCGTGGCACCGCTGATCGCCCTGGTTGCCATCAGCAAGTCCTTCCTGGGTCACTACCTGGGTGCGCAAGAAGGCATGAACGGCCTGATGGCCAAGGCGCTGCGCGAGAAGGGCAAGAAGGTCGAGATCAAGCAGCTGAACAAGGTGACCGCTGTCTTCATGATCCTGACCACCTGGGCCATCGCCACCATCAACCCGAGCATCCTCGGCATGATCGAAGACCTGGGCGGCCCCATCATCGCCATGCTGCTGTTCCTGATGCCGATGTACGCCATCGCCAAGATCCCGGCCATGCGCAAATACGCTGGCAACCTCAGCAACGGCTTCGTGACCCTGATTGGCCTGATCGCCATGTCCGGCATCATCTACAAGCTGATTGCCTGATAATTCCGGTTACGCCGTTGAATGAAGAAGCCGCCTCCCAAGAGGCGGCTTCTTTATTTGCGGCGCAGAGTGCTTAACAAAGCCCTGGCAGCGGCCTAACATGGCGGGATGTTTTTCTAGACAGGACAAAAGGATATGTCTGGGTTGAAAAAGGATCTCGGGCTCTGGCAGGGGATGGGGCTGCTCGCCACCTCATTGCTCGGCACCGGGATCTTCGTGGTGCCGGCCACCGCGGCGTCGCTGGCGGGGGGCGCGTCGCTGTGGGCCTGGGTGCTGCTCATCGTACTGGTACTGCCCATCGCCTTCACCTTCGCCCGCCTCGGTCGCCGCTACCCCCATGCGGGCGGGGCGCCGCACCTCATCGGGCTTGCCTTTGGCAACGGCGCCGAGCGCTTCTCCGCCTTCCTGTTTCTGGCTGTGCTGCCGGTGGGGCTGCCCGCCGCCCTCACCATAGCCGCCGGTTTCTGGCACGCCCTGTTCGACATGGGAGAGTGGACCCTGTGGGCCATCCAGCTGCTGACCCTGCTCGGGGTCTTCCTGCTTGGCCTGCGGGGGGCGCGTTCCTCCGGCAACCTGCAACTGCTGATTGCCCTGGCCATATTGGGGCTGACCCTGCTCATCTGGTTCAAGGGGGATCTAAGCTGGCGTGACGGGGCCCAGCCGCTGCCGACGGCCGCCGAGTGGCCTGCCATGGGCACGGCGCTGGCGGTGATGTTCTGGTGCTTCGTGGGGCTGGAAGCCTTCGCCCACATGGGGGAAGAGTTCAAGCGACCGGAGCGGGACTATCCCCTGGCCCTGCTCGGCGGCGTCTTGCTGGCGGGGCTCATCTACTGGGTGCACTCCCTGGTGGTGCTCAAATACGGTCTCTATGGGGACGAGGCGACCAATGCCACCGCCATCCCTGCCCTGCTCTCCCTGCTGTTCGGCCCCACCGCCAAGTGGCTGGTGGCGGTGCTCGGCTACCTCTCCTGCTTTGCCAGCATCAATATCTATCTGCAAG
Source organism: Aeromonas ichthyocola (assembly GCF_046087985.1). NCBI lineage: Bacteria > Pseudomonadati > Pseudomonadota > Gammaproteobacteria > Aeromonadales > Aeromonadaceae > Aeromonas > Aeromonas ichthyocola. Next base: position 537,985 of record NZ_JBJSWH010000002.1, on the reverse strand, counting down.
GGTTTGCGCGCCTGATCTGGAGCATGGCGCGGGAGGGCAAGCTGCCCGCCTCCCTCTCCCGCCTCTCGGCCCGTGGTGCACCCCTCAATGCCCTGTGCTGGGTGCTCGCCATCTGCCTGGTCTCCATCACCCTGATCCTCTGGCTCAAGCTGCCGCTCGATGAACTGATCCGCTACGCCAACGGCAACTTCGTGCTGGTCTATCTGCTCTGCATGGCGGCGGGCTGGCGTCTGCTCGGCGGCATGGGCAAGGGGCTGGCGGGGGTGAGCGTCTTGCTCTGCGCGGCCGTGCTGGTGGCGCTCGCCTCCCAGGTGCTTTATGCGGTGGTGCTGAGTGCGGGCTACGGCTGCTTCTCCCTGTGGCGACGCAGGCGCCGTCGCTCGGCATCAGGCGAGCGAGTCTGCGCCATCAAGTAGCCACCCGAAAAGAAGCCCCGCAGTGCGGGGCTTTTTACTGGCTATCAGATGTGGTGGTGCTCAAAGGTCTGGCAGGTCGCTGCGCAGCAGGGCGAAGTGGTGCAGGGAGATGAAGCCATCTCCCTTCCACTCGCACTCCCACGCCGTGCCTTCGTAGCGAAAGCCGGCTCGCTCCAGCAGGCGGGCGGAGGGGAGGTTGGGCTCCTCCACCACCGCCAGCAGCCGGTGCAGCGCTGTGGTGCGGTAAGTGAGCGGGAGCCACAACCGCAGCGCCGCGCTCATTACCCCCTTGCCCCAGTGTTCGGGATAGAGCCAGTAGCCGATCTCGGCCCCTTTGTGCTGCGGGTCGGCATCGTGGTAGCCGATGGCTCCCAGCGGCTCTTTGGTGCGCGGATTGCGAATGAGGTGCCAGGCACCGCGGCCCGTGCGGGTCAGCTCGGCGTACCACTCCATCTGGGCCTGACATTCTGCCAAGCTGTCGTAGCTGATGCCGTAGTAGGCGATGACACGCTGATCCGACAGGCCACGATAGATGTGGGGCAGGTCGGCATCGATGACGGGATCCAGCCTGATCTCCGGTGGTGAAGTTGACGTCATGGAGGCTCCTTGCGGCCAGCCGTGGCTGGCCGCTTGTGTTGAGTCAAACAGGGGGGATGGCCAAGGTGGTTCATGGCTGCGCTCATGAGCCGGCAAGCCCGAGCAAGCCGGCAAGCCTTGCCAGCTCATGGCGCCACTCCTGCTGCAGCCGCGGGGTCTGATGCCTGGGCTTGCGGGCGAGATCGGCGGCCAGCAGGGCATCGAGCTCATACCAGCGGGCCAGCAGCGCCTCTTCGTCATCCTCAGTGCAGGCAGTGGCCTGGCGGGAATCGTGCCCGGATGACTCCTCAGCCACCACTCTCTGCTGGTGGTCGATCAGCTCGGCATAGGCCCGCTCTGCACTGTGGGCCTCCTGGATGCGGCCGTCTCTGATCAGCCAGAAGCGGTTGCAGCTGCGCTCGATCAGATCCCGGTCGTGGGAGACCAGCAAGACGCCCCCGGGGAAGGCGTTCAAGGCCTCGGCCAGCTCCTCCTTGCCCGCCAGATCCAGGTGGTTGGTGGGTTCATCGAGCCAGAGCAGGTGGTGACTCGCCAAAGAGAGGGCGAGAAACAGCAGCCTGGCCCGCTCCCCCCCGCTCAAGGCGTGCACCCGCTGGCCATGGCGGGAGTAGGGGAAGCCCGCGCGGATCAGGGCCTGGCGCCGCGTCACCTCGGGCAAGCGCGTCAGGGGATAGAAGGCGTCGCTCAGGGTGGCGTCGCCGTCCAGCTGCTGCAGGGACTGATCGTAGTAGGCGATGCTGGCGCCGGGGTGGCGATACCAGCCCTCACCCGGCTGTTGATCGCGCAGCTCGCGCCAGCACTGGCGCAGCAGGGAGGACTTGCCGGTGCCGTTGGCGCCGAGCAGGGCGACCCTGTCGCCGGCCCGCAACCAGAGATCCTCGGCCCGCAGCAGGGGCGGCAAGCCGGGGGCGGGGCACACCTCCAGGGCTTCCAGTCGCAGCAGGGCATCGGCGGGCAGTGCCTGCCCGTGCAGCTCGAGGCGCCAAGGGGCTGGCGCCGCGACCTGGCTCTGCTCCTCCTGCAGGCGGGTGATGCGTTTTTCCATGGACTTGGCCTGGCGCACCAGCTTCTCGTTGTCATGCTCCCGCCCCCAGGTGGCGAGGCGCTTGCTGCTGGCGCTCAGGCGGTCAATCTCCTTCTGCTCGTCGGCCCGGCGCAGGCGGGCCTGCTCGTCCTCCTCGGCCAGCGCCACCCTGGCCTGACTGCAGGGCAGGGCGAAGCGATGGAGTCGTCCATCCCGCAGGATCAGGGTCTCGCGGGTCACCCGATCGAGCAGGCGGGCATCGTGGGAGACCAGCACCAGGGCGCCCCGCCAGCCCAGGAGAAACTGCTCCAGCCAGAGCAGTGCGGGCAGATCCAGGTGGTTGCTAGGTTCATCGAGCAGCAACAGGTTGGGCTGGCGCAGCAGGGCGCGGCCTAGCTGCAACCGGGTGTGCTGGCCGCCGCTCAGGGCGCTGACGGGGAGCTCGGCCTGCTCTTCGAGCTGCAGCTCGGTCAGCATCTTGTCTACCTGCCAGTCGGCGGCAGGATCACCCGCCAGGGCATCCTGCAGCACGGCGCGGGAGCCTAGCCCTTGCAGCCTTGGGGGCAGGTGCTGGGCCACGAACTCGCAGCGGCAGGGGGCGGCCTGCTGCACCCGTCCGTCATGGGGTTGCAGCTCACCGGCCAGCAGGGCGAGCAGTGTGCTCTTGCCGCAGCCATTGGCGCCAATCAGGCCGAGGCGATCGCCGCTCTGGATGCCGAGATCGATGTTGTCAAACAAGGGGAGTTGTCCCGCAGTCATCTGCAGGGAGTGGGTACTCATCAGTGTCGTCATGCTCTTGCTCTCTTAAATGGCGGGATCGGAAATCCCTGTCATCAGGAGCGCTGGCGACAACGGTCGAGAAAGGTCTCGGTGTGGAAGGAGTCGGCTTTGCTCGAACCCGCTATCGCAGCGCGATGGTATGCAGGCAAGAGCGGGCGAATGTGCCGAACAGGCGAGCCGAGAACATCGGACACGCTTGGATAACCATTTTTTACCTCCTTGTGTTTCGTTATGGTCAGGTGCGGCGATTATAGGCGTAGAAAAAATAGCCGTCTATCGGGGAATAGGGGGGATATCGGGCTGTTATGGGGGCATCTGGCAGTGAAAAGGGGTCTTCATCGTAGCCTCCGGCAAAACAAGAGCCCCGCAGGGCGGGGCTCTTGAATCAGGTATGCGGGTGCATCAGATGAGAGGGATCAGTCGCGGGGGGTCTTGAGCGCCTGGATCACATCGTCATTGGGGGCCAGCCCCTCCACGTGGTTGAAGCTCTCCAGCCCCTCCTGCGCATTGATGGTGAAGGCGTCGGCGCTCTGGTAGCTGCCGCTGCCGGCGCTCTCGACCAGGACGATGAGCTCGGGCTGCTTGTCACCGTTGAGATCCAGCAGTTTGAGCGCCTTGATGCTGCCATCGCGGGGCATCACCTTGCCGTCGATGAACTGATCCAGGGGAAACTCGGGGTTGGCGCCTGAGTAGAGGCGCACGTCGTAGCTGCCGGTGGAGGCGGGCTCGCCGCGCCCCTCGTTGACGGTGAGCACCTGGCCCGTGGGCAGCGTCAGCTGCTGGAAGAATCCCTCCGCCGCCTGGCTGGTCAGGGGCAGGCTGAGCAGGCCGAGAGTAATGAGTAAGGCTTTCATGGATGTGACCCTTGTTGCTGCTTGTGTTGCGGTGTCAGTGGGCAGGGGCCTGGCCCCCGCCTTGTCTGTGGCCGACCGGGGGCTGGCGCTTGGCCAGCCCCTGTCGACCTCGTGTTTACCATATCTTGACCCGTTTGGCCGGGTCCAGATAGAGCTTGTCACCCGGCTGTATGTTGAACGCCTCGTAGAAGGCGGGGATGTTCGGCACCACGCCGTTGACCCTGTACTCGGGCGGAGAGTGGGGATCCGAGGCGAGCAGCATCTGCATCAGCTCGGGACGATACATGCCCTTCCATACCTGGGCCCAGCCGAGGAAGAAGCGCTGCTCGCCGGTGAAGCCGTCCAGCACAGGGGCTTCCTTGCCATCCAGCGACAGCAGGTAGGCCTTGTGGGCTATGGTGAGGCCACCGAGATCGCCTATGTTCTCCCCCAGGGTGAACTGGCCGTTGACGTACTGCCCCTTGATGGGCTCGAAGCGGTTGTACTGGGCCACCAGCCGGCTGGTACGGAAGCGGAACTCCTTGAGATCCTGGGGCGTCCACCAGTCGCGCATCACGCCGTCACCGTCGGATCTGGCCCCCTGATCGTCGAAACCGTGGCCCATCTCATGGCCTATCACCCCGCCGATGGCGCCGTAGTTCACAGCGTCGTCCGCGCTCATGTCGAAGAAGGGGGGTTGCAGTATGGCGGCCGGGAAGACGATCTCGTTGTTGCTCGCGTTGTAGTAGGCGTTCACCGTCTGGGGCGACATGTGCCACTCGTCCCTGTCCACCGGCTTGCCGAGGCGGGCCAGGCTGTCGGCATATTCGAAGGCGCGGGCGCGCTGCAGGTTGCCCACCAGGTCATCGGCGCGGATCTCGATGGCGCTGTAGTCCTTCCACTTGTCCGGATAGCCTATCTTGGGCCTGAACTTGGCGAGCTTGGCCAGCGCCTGGGTCTTGGTGGCCGGCGACATCCAGTCCAGCTCCTGGATGCTCTGGCCGTAGGCGGTGCGCAGGTTCTCCACCAGCTGCTCCATGCGGGCCTTGGCCTCTGGCGGGAAGTAGCGCTCCACATAGAGCTTGCCCACCGCCTCCCCCAGGTTGTTGTCCAGTACCCCGAGGGCACGCTCCCAGGGGGCGCGCTGCTTGGGCGTACCGCTCAAGGTGGTGCCGAAGAAGGCGAAGTTCTGGGCATCGGTCTGGCTGTCGAGGTAGGGGGCGAAATCGGTGATGAGCTGCCACTTGAGGTAGGCCTGCCAGTCGCCCATGGGGGTCTGCTTCATCACCTCGTCCAGGGCCGTCAGGTAGCTCGGCTGACCTATGATGAGGCTCTGCTGGCCGCTCAGGCCGGCCTGATCCAGATAGCTGTTCCAGTCGATGCTGGGGGCGAGGCGCTTAAGCTCGCCGATGGGGGCCTTGTTGTAGTTCTTCTGCCGATCCCGCAGGGCGACGTTGTCCCACTGGATCTGGGCGAGCCGGGTCTCGAGGGCCAGGATGCGCTTGGCCTTGGCCCCCGCATCTGCCTCGCCGAAGCGGCTCAGCATGCCGGCGATGTGTTGCTCGTATTTCTGCCGCAGTGCCTGGCTGGCGGCATCCTGCTTGAGGTAGTAGTCCCTGTCCGGCAGGCCGAGCCCGGATTGATAGAGGTAGACCGCATAGCTGTCCGGCGCCTTGGCGTCCGCATCTATCCAGAAGCCGAAGGGGGCGCTGCCCCCCAGCTTGCCGGCGCGGGCGAAGGCCTGGGCCAGACCCTGCTTGTCATGGATCTGATCGATGTCGCCAAGCAGGGGCAGCAGGGGCGTAGTGCCCCTGGCGTTGCGGGTCTGCTGATCCAGATAGCTTCGGTAGAGGTCGTGGATCTGCTGGGCCGGGGTGCCGGTGGCGGCCTTGCCGTCCAGCCCCTCCACCAGCACCCGCACGTCTGCCAGGGACTTGTCCCGCAGCAGGTAGAAGGCGCCGTCGGCGGGCCTGTCATCCGGGATCTTGGCGGTGGCCAGCCAGTGGCCGTTCACGTAGCGGAAGAAGTCGTCACCGGGCTTGACCCTGGTGTCCATGTTGGCCAGCGCGAGGCCGGAGTGCTTGTCTGCCTGGTCCGGCCCCTGACTGCAACCGGCCAGCAAGGCCAGCCCGATGAGGGCGGCCAGTATGCTTTTCTTATTGTTCATTGTCTTATTCCAATTCGGATTACTCAGCGTCCCGGCCCAGGTCGGGAGGAGACTCACTCTAGCAGTCGGGTTAGCGCTTGATAAGCCCGACTCTGCTAAGATCGGCCTGGTCGTATAGGGGAAGCCTATGATTTCTCGTGTTTATTCTCGTTTTTGTCAGACTCTGCCCGCGCCGGAAGGTTCCCGGGGCCTGCTGGTAGCCTTCAGTGGCGGGCTCGACTCCACTGTGCTGCTGGTGCTGGCGGCGCGTTTTGCCCTGGAGCAGGGCCTTGCTCTGCGTGCCCTGCACGTCCACCACGGCCTGAGCCCTCACGCCGACCACTGGGTGGCCCATTGTGAAGGGGTGTGCCAGCAACTGGCGGTGCCCCTCATTACCCAGCGGGTGCAACTGCAACGGGGCAACGGCGATAGCCTGGAGGCCCAGGCGCGGGAGGCCCGCTACCAGCGTCTGGCCGCCTGCCTGGGGGAGGGGGAGTGGCTGCTCACCGCCCATCATCAGGACGATCAGCTGGAGACCCTGCTGCTGGCGCTCAAGCGGGGCGCCGGATTGCGGGGGCTGGCGGGTATGGTACCGAACCAGCCCTTTGCCGGCGGCCGCTTGCTGCGCCCGCTGCTCGAGGTGAGCCGGGCCGAGCTGGCGGCGCTGGCGGAGACCCTGCCCTATGGCTGGGTGGAAGATGAGAGCAACCAGGACGTGAGCTACGATCGCAACTTCCTGCGCCAGCAGCTCATTCCCCAGCTCAAGGCGCGCTGGCCCGCCATGGCCCAGACGGCGGCGCGCAGCATGGCACTGTGCGCCGAGCAGGAGGCGCTGATCAGCGAGCTGGCGGAGGCGGACTGGCAACGGGCAGGTGAGGGGGAGGCGCTGCGCATCGAGGCGCTGCTGCCGCTCTCCCCGGTGCGGCGCAACAACCTGCTGCGCCACTGGCTCCGCCGTCAGGGGGGGGAGATGCCGTCCCGGGAGCTGCTGGGGCTGCTCTGGCAGGAGGTGGCGCTGGCGCGGGAGGATGCCAACCCCAGGCTGAGCCTGCAGGGGCTGGAGTGCCGCCGCTTTCAGGGACGACTCCACTTGGTGACGCCCGGCCTTGCCCCCCGTGAGGAGGTGTTGCCCATCCGGGTGGGGGAGACGCTCTGCCTGCCGGACGGACTGGGGGCCTTCAGGTTGCTGTCATCGGATGGGGGGGAAGGGCTGCGCCCGCCACGGGAGGACGAGCCCCTGTCGGTGCGTTTTCAGGTGGCGTCCGGCGTCATGCTCAAGCCGGTGGGACGGGTTGGCAGCCGGCGCCTGAAAAAGCTGCTGCAAGAGTACGGGGTGCCCTCCTGGCAACGGGGGCGTATTCCCATCCTCTATTACGGGGAGCAGGTGGCACTGGTGGCCGGACTCTTCGTCTGCGACGGATTTCTGGCGCCCGAGGGGGGCATCAAGGGAGACTGGCGGCGAGCCGTCACCCCGGCTCTTGACTGAAGGCCGCCGCCGAGGGACTGCCAGGCCGCCCTATTCGGAGGGCCCTGTCACGCCGGCCTTCTTGCGGGCGTAGAGGTGGGCATCCGCCGTGGCATAGAGGCGCTGCACGTCCATGCCCGAGTGCCAGCTGGCGGCCCCCAGGCTGCAGCCCACCGAGAAGGCACTGAGCTCCTTGTGGCTGTGCAGCACATGTTGCAGCCGCAGCCAGACCGGGCGCCAGGCCTCGGGATCGGCGGGTTGCAGCAGCAGGGCGAACTCGTCGCCGCCGAGGCGAAACGCCTGATCCGTGCCGCGAATGCAGCCCTGCAGCAGCTGGGCGAAGCGGCTCAGCACCAGATCCCCCACCGGATGACCCCAGGTGTCATTGACCTGTTTGAAGCGGTCGAGATCCAGCAGCACCAGCACCAGACCGTGGGGCTCCCGGCAGTGTTGCTCCACCGCCCGGCCAATGGCCTCGTCGAAATAGGAGCGGTTGCCAAGCCCGGTCAGGTGATCGAGCCGCACCTGCTGCTCCAGCCGGCTCAGCCGCAGATAGAGCGGCAGGGGCAGGCAGAACAGCTGGTGATATTGCCCCAGCTGTCGCCGCTGGCCGTCGCTCAGGGGCTGCTCCAGCTCGTATTGCAGCTGTCCGAGCAACTGCTCGTGCTGGCCGCGCAGCTCGAAGCGGTAGCTATGCAGCACCTGCCTGGCCTGGGGGGCGTGGGCGATGAGGCTATGGGGCTGACCGCAGTCGAGGTGGAGCGTGTGGATCCGGACAATCTTTGCCACCCGCTCGGCAAAGATTGCCAGCAGGGCGTCAAGATCCCGTTGCCTCAGCAGCTCCTGAAGCTGCTGATAAGTATCCTGCCCGGTCAGCGGCGTGAGCCGCTCCATCTGCTGTACCCACTGCTCTATGCCATGTCCGAAGCCGTTCAAAGACGATGTGTTTTCCACGTTGCAGCCTTACACCTCTCCACTCATTGGGCGGGTTCTTGCAATCCTCGTGCCCAAAATATGTTCGATGGAAAAAACAAAGGGGCTGGCTAGGCTTAGCAACATGAAATGGGAGGGCAAACAACCCCGTGCGCCGCTGGCCGCGCGTCAACATCAAGGGCGGGGTCCTGCCCCGCAGCGACGAGGACCGGAGAGTGCCAGTGGCCTGAGGCGCCGCTTCTTAGGGCCATGGGGACAGATAAAAGGGAGGGATGTGTGTACGCCGATGTGTTGATCCTGCTGCTCTCCGCCGTTCTGCTGGTGGCCATCTTCCGACGCCTGGGCCAGCCGGTGATCCTCGCCTATCTGTTCGTCGGCATGCTGCTCGGCCCCCATGGCGCGGCCATCGTCACCGGGCAGGCCATGATGCAGACCATAGGGGAACTCGGCATCGTCTTCCTGATGTTCTCCCTGGGTCTCGAATTCTCGCTGCCGCGCCTGCTCGCCATGCGCAAGCTGGTGCTGGGGGTCGGCGGTCTGCAGGTGCTGCTCACCTCATTGCTGTTCTTCTGGCTCGGCTGGTGGTGGGGGCTGAGTCTCCCCCAGGCGCTGGTGGTATCCGGCACCCTGGCCCTCTCCTCCACCGCCGTGGTGATCAAGCAGCTCGGGGAGTTGCAGCAACTCCATACCCGGCGTGCCCAGCTCGGGGTGAGCGTCTTGCTGTTTCAGGATCTGGCGGTGGTGCCGCTCTTGGTGATGATCCCCATACTGGCCAGCCCCGAGGTGCAGGGCAGCGCCCTGCTGGCGGAGGTGGCCTGGGCCTCCCTCAAGGGGCTGTTCGCCCTGATCGTCCTGCTCGCGGTGGGAAAGTGGCTGCTGCCCATGGTGTTTCACGAGGTGGCCCGGGCGCGCTCCGACGAGCTGTTCGTGCTCAGCACCCTGCTGGTGGCCCTGCTGGCGGCGTCGCTGACCCAGTGGATGGGGCTCTCCATGGCACTCGGGGCCTTCCTGGCCGGCATGATGCTGGGGGAGTCCCACTATCGCCATCAGCTGGAGGTGGACATCAAGCCGTTTCGGGATGTGCTGCTGGGGCTCTTCTTCATCACCATCGGCATGACTATGGAGTGGGCGCTGGTGGCGAACGCCTGGTGGCAGGTGCTGCTCTGCGTGCTCGGGCTCATCTTGTGCAAGTCGCTGCTGGTGCTGCTGGCGGGCCGGCTGATGGGGGAACGCAAGCGTGATGCCATGGCTGCCGGCATCATGCTGAGCCAGGTCGGCGAGTTCGGCTTCGTGCTGCTGGCGCTGGCGAGCCACCATGGCCTGCTCGGTCACGAGATGGTCTCCCTGCTCATCGGTATCGGCGTCATCACCATTTCTCTCACCCCCTGGCTGGTGCAGCGGGCCCTGGGGCTGGCCCACTCCCTCACCGATGCGACCCTGCTGTCCCGCGCCGGAGTCGCCCAGTCGGGGCTCAGCAAGCACCAGCATGTCATCATCGCCGGCTTCGGGCGCACCGGGCAGACCTGCGCCCGCTTTCTCAAGTTAGAGGAGATCCCCTTTCTCGCGCTGGATCTCGATCCCGAGCGGGTGAGCGAGGCCAAGCTGGCGGGGGAGCAGGTGGCGTTCGGCGATGCCAGCCGGCGCGACATCCTGCTGGCGGCCGGTCTGATGCGGGCCCGCCTGGTGATCATCACCTTCGACGATCGCAAGCGGGTCGATGCCATGCTGATGCAGATCCGGGCGCTGGCGGGGGATCTCAAGGTGCTGGTGCGAACCCGGGACGACAGCTTCCTCGAGCACTACAAGCAGGCCGGGGCCTTCGAGGTGATCCCCGAATCTCAGGAGGGGGCCCTGATGCTGGTCTCCCACCTGCTGGTCAACTGCGACATCCCCATTGGCCGGGTGATCCGGCGCATGGAGCACGAGCGCAGCAGCCAGTACCGCTTCCTGCACGGCTTCTACTGGGGAGATCAGAGTGCGGGCAACCTGGAGACGGATCAGTTGCTGGAGCGGCTGCATCCCGTGCTGCTGCACGAGCAGGCGTGGGCGGTGGGCCGTGAAGTGCGCGAGCTGCCGCTCGATGAGGTGCGGATCAAAGAGGTGCAGCGCGGCGATCAGAGTCTGGAGCCCAGACCCGAGCTGGTGCTGGCGGCCGGCGATCGGCTGATCCTGTTTGGCACCGTGGTGGCGATGGAGCAGGCGGAGCAGCGTTTGCTGGAGGGGCGCTGAGTCCCCTCGCACTCATCGGCCGCCCCCGGCCTCCCTAAAGAGGCCATTTCAGGCTTCGTTTGGTAGCCCTTCGATATCGAGGAAGGCGACGACCCGCTCCCGCTCCCTCAGGGTGTCCTGATAGCCCAGCTTGATCAGCTGTTGGCAGTAACCCGGATGAACATCAAAAAGCTGGCCAGACTGCTGCTCTCATCCCCTTCACGCCCAGCACCCGCAGCAGGCGGCGCAACTGCACGGCAGCTTGCGCAGATAGGTCAGCGCGATGGTGTCAAGATCCTGGCTCGGCCTGAGCACGCAGGTCTCCACCCGTTTCAGCTTCAGGCGGTTGCGTTCCCGCTCCGGGATAAGATCCAGGGTCTGGTTGATGCGCCACAGCCGCTCCAGATCGGAGTTGAGGGTGTCGGTAGAAGACGGTGTATCGAGCAGATGGCTGGCGATATTGGAGCTGGTGAGATGGCCGTGATGATGGGTGGGGGCCGAGTGGGCGGCGAATACAGGGTGATCAGCAGGATCCGCTCCGCCCCCAGATGGATGGCGGGGCTGAGCGGGCTCAACTGGTGGATGGAGCCGTCGCCGTAGAACTTCTCGCCGATGTGGGTGGCCGGAAAGACAAAGGGCAGCGCCGAGGAGGCGAGCAGGTGCTCCGATGTAAGCACGGTGCGCAGGCCGCGCCGCCTGGCCCGCTCCCAGGGCAGATGCTCGGCCCGACCCTGGAAGAAGGTGGTGGAGAGGCCGTCGTCATAGTCGGAGGCGGTGATGGCGATGGCCTCCAGACTGCCATAGAGGATGTTGTCATCGATGCGGTGATAGTCGATGAGCTGATCCAGCAGGCGGCGCAGGGGGGCGTTGTCGAACAGGTGGAAGGCGCGGTTGCTCTGGGGGCTGATGAGACCGGCCGAGCCCTGATACAGGGTGCGCCACAGCAGCTGGCAGGGGCGGAAGTCGAAGATGTGATGGGTCTCGAAACGGCGCCAGACCCACTCCAGCTTGCGCACCCCCAGGTGAAAACAGGAGGCGTAGCACGCCAGTGCCGTGATGTTGAGGGCCCCCGCCGAGGTGCCGCACAGTATGGGGAAGGGGATGCCGAGGTTGCGGGGATAGAGCTCGGCCACTGCCTTGAGTACGCCGACCTGATAGGCGGCGCGAGCACCACCACCGGTCAACAGGAGAGCTGTATTGGGTCTGGCCATATGCTGGCGCCTTATTGTTGGCCCGAGAGGGGTGTTCCCACTGACAAGTTAACTATAAGGCGCTGTATCAAATATAAAAATGGGCGCTGCCAACCATTTTTTCATGGCCCGCTGTCAAAGGGCGCGGTGAGGATTTCCGGCCGTGCCAGCTGATTGAAGGCGGCGAATACCGGGGCGCTGGCGAGGATGCGACCGTGGCCCAGACCCCGGGTGCTCACCAGCCGGGTATGACCATCCTGGCTGGCTCGCAGGGAGTCGCCGTGCGGGCAAATCTGTCCTCCTCGTCGTGCACTATCATAGCCGCGCCGCTGCGGCTGGCGAGCCGCCCCAGCGGATCGACCGTGCTCAAGGGGTGCTGGTACTCCTGCTCAATCTCCTTGACCACCGCATCGAACAGCCGGATGGAGTAGCCGGAGCGCGCCACCATGCCGTAGAGCTGGGGCACATAGTCGAGCACCGGCGAAATCAACAGCAGCGGCAGGGTATCGATACCCGGCTGACGGCTGGAGAGGGTGACGGCGCCCATGCTGTGGGCGATGACCCCGTGCAGCGGGCCCACGTCGCTGGCCGATGGTCCACCAGCTCGTCGAAGGCGCGCACGAAGCGGGGCAGGTGGCCGGTGTTGCCTGCGCTCTGGCCGTGGGCCGGATGATCGTAGGCAATGGCGGTGAAACCCTGGGCGGCGATATGGCTCATCAGCGGATAAAACTGGCTGGCGCTGCCGGACCAGCCGTGCATCAGCAGCCACAGTGGCCCCTGACCAAGCCGATAGCTCATCAGGGTGCCCCTTCGCTGGTGTGGACGGCCTGCTGCACCAGTCCGGCCGGCGCCGTGCCATCCCGCTGGTTGCGCTGGGGGGTGAGCAGCAACTTGCTGGCGGTGCGCTTGGCATGGCTGGGGCCAGGGTGTGGTGCAACCGGGTGCCGATCCCCAGCAGCCATTTGCTCGGGCTGAAGCGGCGGGTGTTGAAGTAGATCTTGCTGCTCATGGTCATCCTGTGGTTTTTATGTGCGAACGGTCGTGCTTTTTTGTCGGTTTTTAAAAAGGCATGTTGAACGGGTCAATTCATCAGCGCCAGCTGCATCCAGCAGCAACTCCACTTCGGGCCAGAAGTGGCGGGCCGGATCCTGACACAGTTCGAGGGCATTGAACACCTGATCCGCCAGATAGAGGCCATAGAGCCGGTAGACGGCGCGCCAGGGATCCAGGTCCCCGCGCCACTCTCCCTTCTCCTGGCCCTGCACCACCTGGCGAGCCAGGTAGTCGAGCCAGAAGCGCACCAGCTGGCGGGCCGCCTGCTGCACCTCCCCTTCCTGGGCCGAGGTCCAGGCGTCGAGGAACATGCAGCGTCCGGCAAAGCTCTGGTTCCAGGCCAGCCAGGCCCGCAGCAGGGCCTGCAGTTTCTCCTGCTGGGTGCCGTGCTGCTGCTGACGCACCGGCTGGATCACCCGCTCCCGGAACACCTCGGCGGAGTAAGTGAGCACGGCGATCTGCAGGTTGTCGCGAGACTGGAAATGGGCGAACAGACCGCTCTTGGACATCTCGCACGCACTGGCCAGCGAGCCTATGGTCAGGCTCTCCAGCCCCTGCTGGCTCGCCTGCTCGAACGCTGTCTGCAAAATGTTGTCGCGGGTCAGGCGGCCCTTGCTCATCGCACTCTCCTCTCTGGGTCCTGCAGCATAAAGTACGATCGTGCTAATTGTCGAGCAACAAACCGTTGTTGTGGTGGAGACAAGGGGTTGACTAAGTTGCCCTCGGCGCCGAATGTGCGATGGGTTTGTGGCTACGGCTCAGTTGTCCTTGATGTCCATCTGCTGCAGGGCGATGACCGCCTGGGTGCGATTCTTGACGCCGAGTTTGCGGAAGATGGCGGTGATGTGTGCCTTGATGGTGGCCTCGGAGACGTTGAGCTCCCAGGCGATCTGCTTGTTGAGACTGCCGTCCCGCAACATGATCAGCACCTTGTATTGCTGGGGGGTTAGGCTGGCCAGCTTGCTGGCGAAATCGGGGCCATCCTCGGACTCGGGGTGAAGGGAGACCCCTTCCGGTACCCAGTTATCCCCCCCGATCACCGTATTGAGGGCGCTGACCAGCTCCTTCATGGGAACCGACTTGGGAATGAAGCCCAGGGCCCCGAGGCGCAGCACCTGCTGGATGATGGCGGCATCTTCCGAGGCGGAGACTACCACTATGGGCAAATCCGGGTACTGGCCGCGCAGATAGGCCAGCCCCTCGAAGCCGTTGGCCCCCGGCATCTTGAGATCGAGCAGCAGCAGATCGACTTCGGGGTGCTCCGCGAGCAGGTGGGTCAGGCTGTCGATGGAGTCGGCCTCCAGCAGCCTGGCCTCGTCGATGGCCATGTGCACCGCTTGATAGAGGGCGCCCCGAAACAGGGGGTGGTCATCTGCGATGACGATGGTAAATTGGCTGTCCATTGCTCACATTTTTGCTAACTGATTGTTTTGAAAAATCAAACTAGCACTGCTCCCCAAGGGGGTCAAACTCGCAGGTGTGCAAATGTGAGGCGACCATGAGATGTCGTGCCCGCGGGGCCGATGCCGGGTCATGAACAACCCCAACGCAGGAGGCAATAAATGGGATCCTTGGTATTGACGGTAGGCACAGGTTCCACCTGGGCGATGCGGGCGTCGCTGGTGCTCGCCATGAGCGGACTGGAGTGGCAGGAGCAGGTGTTCGATCTGGAGGATGCCAAGGCGTTGGCGCGGCTCAAGCGCACGGCGCCGGCCGGGCTGGTGCCCTGGCTGGATGACGGCGAGCTGCGGATCCACGACTCCCTCGCCATCGCCGAGTATCTCCACGAGCTGTGCCCGGCGCGCCACCTCTATCCGGTGGATAGAGCCGAGCGGGCATTGGCCCGCAGCCTCTGCGCCGAGCTGCACTCGGGCTTTGGCCAGATCCGCAGTCGCTTGCCCTTCTTCCTCGGCGCGCCGACCCAGAGCGAGCCCCCGGTGGAGACCCTGGGAGAGCTGGCCCGGCTGCAGACGCTCTGGTCCCAGGCTCGGGGGCCCTTCTACTTTGAGGAGGCGGGGATCCTCGATGCCTTCTATGCCGTGATGGCCTATCGGCTGGCGAGCTACGGCATAGGCTTGCCCGGTCAGGCGGGGGCCTATCAGCAAGCCTTGCTGGCCTGGCCCCTGTGGCAGGAGACCCTGGTCAAGGCGCGGCTGCAGTGGCCGACCATGGCCCGGCAGCCGGCATGAGGTGAAGGGGCCTGTGCAATGAGAGAGGGGAGCCACTGGCTCCCCTCTCGTTTGTCTGGGGCGGGACCTGTTATGGCTGCCGGCCGGCGAACACCACCACCACCTTGTCCTCCCCCTTCTCCCGCACGAAGCTGTAGGGGGCATCGGAGAGTTTCTGGTGGCTGCCTGCCGCCACCGCCGGATGGGCGGCGCGGAACTGGCCTAGCCTTTGCCAGTGCTTGACCAGCTCGGCCTTCTCGCCGCTCCCCAGCTCCTGCCAGTTCATGTCGGATCGCACGCTCTGATCGAACACGCCGCCATCCTTGGCCAGCCCCCGGCCAGACTCGTCCCCGTAGTAGAGCTGTATGCCCCCCGGCAGCAGCATGAAGCTGTTGGCGACTCTGCGTTGCAGCGGCACGTCCTGATAGTCGCCAAAGAACAGCTTGGTGTCGTGGGAGCTGATGTAGCTCAGCACGTTGAACTCGGGATCCTGGTTGATGCGGCTGGCGTAGCTGGCATAGGTGGGTTCGGCGCCGGCCATGCACTGGGCCTGGGGCAGGGCGAACTCCCGCTGATAGTCGAAGTTGATCAGGGAATCGAAGCCGTTCTGGTACCAGAAATCCTTGGCGACCCCGTGATCCCACACCTCGCCCACCATGTAGAAGGGCAGATCGTCGAGTGCCTTGCCCGGGTTGGCGGCCTTCCACTCCTTGAGCGCGGCCGTGCCCGCCTGCTTGAGCTTGGCCCAGACCGCGGGCTCCAGGTGCTTGACGGTGTCGGCCCGGAAGCCGTCGATGCCGAAGCGGCGTACCCAGTCGGTGTGCCAGGCGATGAGGTAATCGCTGACGCTTGCGTTGGGGAGCGCCTTGGCCCGGGTATCCTGCTTGGCGGCGAGCAGGGGCGGCAGCCCCACCGGCTTGCTGGACTCGGTCAGGAAGTCCGGCAGCCCCGCCACCGAGCCGGTGACGTCGTCGGTGCCGGGCTGCGGGTAGCCGGGCAGGCCGGCGCGCACCCAGTCAGGGCCCCACCAATTGCTCCACTCGCTCGATTGGTAGTCGATAAACTGGTTGTAGCCATGCCAGTTGAGGCCACCGCTCGGGCGCCACTGGTTCCAGGTGGTCGGCAACTTGCCGCTGTTCTGGGTGAGGTCGGTGAGCCCCAGATCCTGCAGATCCGCCAGGGTGGCGTAGCCTGCGTGGTTCATCACCACGTCCAGGATGATCCGCATGCCGCGCTTGTGGGCCTCGTCCACTAGCGTCTTCAGGCTCTCCTCGTCGCCGTAGTTGGGATCAATTTTGGTGAAATCGAGCGCCCAGTAGCCGTGGTAGGCGTAGAAGGGGAAGTTGCCCTGCTCGCCGCCGCCGATGAAGCCGTGCACCTGCTCCACCATGGGGGTGATCCAGATGGCGTTCATGCCGAGGCTCTTGATGTAGTCGAGCTTCTCGGTCAGCCCCTTGAAGTCGCCGCCATGCCAGGTGGCGACCTCGTCCTGTCCATCCTTCTGGCGGCCGAAGCTGTGATCGTTGGCCGGGTCGCCGTTGTGGAAGCGGTCGGTCAGCAGGAAATAGACGCTCGCCTGATCCCAGCTGAAGGGGGCCGCCTTGGCCGCCTTGACCGGCTCGAGCAGCAGCAGGCCGCCGCTCTCCTTGCTCGGGGTCAGGGTCAGCTTGCCCTGGGTGACCACGGCCTCCTGCCTGGAGTAGGCATCCCGCAGCCGGGTGCCGTCGGGCCAGACCCCCTTCAGCGATACCGTCACCGGGCCGCCATCCCAGGCGATGCAGGGCTCTGTCGGGGGCTGGCGCTTGAACTCGCTCTTCTTGGTCGCCCGCAGCACCTTGAGGCTGGGGGTGTCCGGGTTGAAGGTGAAATCGTAGTCCCCCGCCAGCATCACCCTCAGGTTGAAGCTGGCCCCCTTGCTGCACTTGTCCATGGGCTGGGCGGTGCCGAAGGGGAGCGGCCTGGCCTCAGGTGGCCCGAAGCTGGTGCCGCAGTTGTTGCCGGCATCGGCGATGCGGATCTGGTGGCTGCCCTTGTCCAGCTTGTGGGTCAGGGTGATGGTGCCCTTGTCCAGCGTCAGCGCCTCGGCCACCGGTTTGCCATCCACATAGAGATGCACTTCGGGGGCGGCCAGCGCCTGACCGACGAACAGTGGCGTGACCAGCAGGGCGAGCCACAGGGAGGAGGGGCGGAGATCGAAACGAGGCGAGGGACGCATAGGCCATTCCTTGAACTGAGTGGGGTCCGTTGAGGCACTCATTCTAGGGGGCGCAGGGCCGGGGTTGGACCGGTAAAACACCGATTTGTGACGTCAGTTCAAATGGTTACGTTTTCAAGAATGGAAAAGTGTGAAGCGGGTGTCGCGGCCATAAAAAATGCCGGTCGATGGACCGGCATGTTCAGGTGGGGCTGTTCGCCTGCGTGCGAGCGTTCGTCAGACGGTAAAGAACTTGAAGTTGACGAAGGCCACCGCGATGAAGGAGGCGACCATGCCGCTGACGCAGAGCACCGCAGGGCGGATGGCGGGCCAGCGATGGCTCAGCAAGATGATGGCCAGCAGGGTCGGGTAGAGGCCGAACATGTAGCGCGGCATGGCATTGAGGCCGGTCATCAGCGGTATGGTGCAGCAGATGAACATCAGGGTCGCCTCGGCCCAGCGCTTCTGGCTGAACAGGTAGCCGTTCAGGCACCAGCCGAAGATCACCATGATGGAGAGGTAGGCCTTGCGACCGCCCAGCTCGAAGCCGCTCAGCCACCAGTCCAGGGGGCTGTCCATGTAGCGACCCCAGGCGACCTGGATGTGCTTGAAGGCGAGCGCATCCCCGGTCAGGTGATAGAGGTAGACCATGTAGGAGAAGAGGCCGAGGGGGATGAGCCAGAGGGTGAACACCACCTTGAAGGCCCGCTCGGTGAAGCGGAAGAACTCGCGCCAGCCATAGGCCTGCAGCGCCAGGATCAGCACGGGGAACACCATCATGACCCCCAGGTTGCGGGTGCCTGAGATGAAGATGCCGAGGAAGGCGACCATCAGCCACTGCTCGCGGTAGGCGAACAGGAACATGCCCAGCATCAGCGCCATGAACATGGGTTCCGTGTAGCCGGACACGAAGTAGGCGGAGAAGGGGGAGAAGGCCAGCAGCCAGACCCCGAAGCGGGCGGTCTCATCCCCCAGCTTGAGCTGGCGCAGCACCAGCAGCATCAGCGGCAGGCTGATGAAGAAGGCGATGTTGGCCACCAGCATCAGGCCGATCAGGCTCTCCATGTTGAGCAGGCTGGAGAGCCCGCCAGCGAGCATGGGGTAGAGCGGCATGAAGGCCCAGTTCGCCGCGTTGCCCTTGCTCAGCCAGCGCGGGTAGAGGTCGTAGCCGTTCTCTATGATGCGCTGGAACCAGACGCAGTCGAACTGGCAATAGGCTTGCAGCGGGCCTATGTCGGGGGCGCCGTAGAGCTGGACACCGAAATAGCCCATGCCGTACAGGGCCACCCGGCTCAGCACGAAGGCGGCGATGATCATCAGCCAGTCGCGGCTGCTGATGCGCAGTGACGGGCGATAGGGGAGTGCATCCCCGGCGAGGGGAGGAGTATTGGTCATGTCATTCATCAGGCAAAAACCCAGACGCGAGAGAGTATGTAGGTGAGTACGGTAACGGTCAGGGTGGCAATCACCACCGGCAGCAGCCCGGAGAGACCCGCAAACAGCAGGCCGCTCAGGATGAGGTTACGCACCGCCAGGGAGAAGAGGGCGACCAGCAGAAACTTGCTGGCGGCACCTTGCTTCTGGAAGGTGATGTAGCGATGGCCGAAAAACGAGAACCAGAACGCGATGGCAAAGGCCAGGGTCGTGACCAGATGTTCCGAGATGGCAGGCCAGGTGTGGAACAGGGCGATGGAGGTGCCCAGATCGACGAGGGTGGCACCCCCGCCGACAAAACCGAAGCGAACCAGCCGCCAGAATTCCTCGCGGGAGATCATTGGGACGCCGGCTCCTGCTTGTCCGCATCCTGCGCTTTTTCACTCTGGGTTGCCGCCGCATCCGGCTGCTTGCCTGCGTCCTGCTGGGCATACTGGCCGTAGATCCCCTCGATGAGGTAGACGGGGCGCTGCTTCACTTCCACGAACATGCGGCCTATGTACTCGCCTATGATGCCGAGCGACAGCAGCTGAATGCCGCCGAGGAACAGCATCACCGACATCAGGGAGGCGTAGCCCGGCACGTCTATGCCGAAGAAGAGCACCTGGGTGATGATCTTGAGGATATAGAGGAAGGCGATGAAGGAGACGCCGACCCCGACGTAGCTCCAGACCCGCAGCGGCCAGCTGGAGAAGCTCATCAGGCCGTCGAGGGCGAAGTTCCACAGCTTCCAGTAGTTGAACTTGGTCTCGCCGGCGTGACGGGCGGGACGCTCGTAGGGGACGCCGACGGCACGGAAACCGGCCCAGGCGAAGAGCCCCTTCATGAAGCGGTTGCGCTCCGGCAGTTGCTTGAGGGCCTCGACCACCTTGCGATCGATGAGTCGGAAGTCACCGGCGTTCTCCGGCAGCTTGGTGCTGGTGGAGAGGGCGTTGAAGAAGCGGTAGAAGCCGCCGGCGGTGAGGCGCTTCATCGGGGTGTCGGCGCTGCGATCGACCCGGATGCCGTAGACGGTGTCGTAGTCACCTGTCTGCCACAGCTTGACGAACTCCAGGATGAGGGAGGGGGGATCTTGCAGATCCACGTCCATGGGGACCATGGCATCGCCCTTGGCCTGATGCAGGCCTGCGGTCATGGCCGCTTCCTTGCCGAAGTTGCGGGCCAGGTTGACCAGGGTCACGCGCGGGTCGCGGGCGATGGCCTGCTCGACCACTTCGCGGGTACGGTCGCGGCTGCCGTCGTTGACGAACACGATTTCAAGCCGGTCTTTGAGGGGGGCCAGTTCGGCATCTATCGCGCTGATGAAGGCGTCTATGCTCTCTTCCTCGTTGTAAACGGGCACGACCAGAGAGAGTCGAAAATCGGCATGCGACATGGGAACTTCCTTATTGAAAGAATTATTTTACAAGACAATGGATTCGAGCTTCACTGAGCGACGGTCAGACGTACCGACTGGACGTTGAGCGGTGTCGGAGCGGAGAGCGCCAGGAAGTTGGGATGCTTGGGATCGGCGGTCAGCGATTCGCCCGGCAGGTTGAGCCGGATCTCGTTGATGCCCGCCTTGGCCAGCTTGACCGTGGTAGTGAAATCATGACCCAGGGCCACCTTGAGCAGGGTGCCTGCTTCCGGGCTGTTGATCCTGGCCTGGATGGTGAGCTGATCCGGATTGGCTGCTGTTTGGGCAGCACGAAGTAGAGACCGCCCTTGCCACTGAGCTGGGTGCCTTCGGCACTGGGCTTCTTGGCCCAGCCTTCGCTCGAGAGGAAGCGGCTCGGTTTGGTCAGGTTGAGCTCGTTGCCCGGCTGGTAAGTCATGCTGGAGTTGTGCTCCCAGAAGCGGGTCTTGCCTTCCAGGTAATAGAGCTTGTAAGCCAGGCTCACGTTGGGGTGAGCGGCCAGGTAGAGGGTGTAAAGGTAAAAACCGCTCAATGCCAGTATGGCAGCCAGAAAACCGAACTTTTTGTAGGTCATATTACTCACTCGACGCCCGACGGATAGGTAGGCTGGATTCGCGCATATGCTAATCCAATTGCAAAAAAAGCATAGTGGATCACAAAAATAAATTTGCTCACATATTAACCCCTTTTGCCCTTGTGCCAAATAGCGCAGTTTTTCCAATATACAGCGTTGGCGAGGCGCCAGTGACCGCATCCGGGGGCATTTCACACAAGTAGATTGGCAAGCATCACCGTTTTGCTGTGCCATTTTTTAGGCATGCCATCGCTGTGCCCTCTATCGCCATTTTGCCTGGGGCCGATTTATGATGGCGTATCACGTCAAGGATGACCCATGAAGTGGAACTCTCTGCTGTGCTGTTGCTGGCGCCGCTGGCCTCGGCAAACAGTCTGTGTCCCTCGCCCTTGCGGGTCGGTTTTGACAATAACTGGCCCCCCTATCACTATTACGCCAGGCACGACGGCCGGGCAACAGGTGCGCGGTTTTGCCGTCGAAGTGCTCACGCCGTGCTCTCTTCCATGGGTGCAAGGCCAGCTATGTGGAGCTGCCCTGGAAGCGGGTACTGCACGAGATGGAGTACGGCGAAATAGACATGGCGATGGAGGCGAACATCAACGAGGAGCGCGCTCGTTATGCCTGGTTTTCCGACGCCTACAATCCCGGGTACGCAGTGTTCTGGGTCCGCAAGGACAGCAACTACTCCGAGCCGGATCTGGCGAGCTGGCTGGCCAGCGGTCATACCCTGGGCATCACCAAGGAGTACTTTTATGGTGATGAGGTGATGGCACTGCTCGCCGTTATGCGAAACAGGTGAGCGAGGTCAATGACAAGCAAAACTATGGCAAGCTGGTGCTGGGGGCGCATCGACGGCTTTCTCGGTGACATGTTGGCGACACCCAGCGGGCTGAAGGAAGGAGGGGCAGAGTGGTCAATCTCATATCACCCCATGGTGGTGTATGAATCGCCGACCTTCTTCATGTTGAGCAAACGCAGCTTGTCACCGGAGTTCTTGCAACAATTTAATCAGGCGTTAACCGCGAATTTAAAGCAACAGATGAGTATGACATTATCTGGCAACGTTATGCGCCCCGGGCGCTAGCAAAGTCGCGGGCATTCACGCATCATGAGCGCCTTGACCGCCGGGTCCTGACAGGCTGAAGTGAACCGATTTGAGGTAAGCATGGGGAAGAAGTATTGGCTGGCATTGGCAAACCTGATCTGGCTGGGATGTGGCCGGCGGCCATAGTACAGGCCAGCGAGGGCCAGGTGGTGGTGGCCAGTGCGATGCAGCATGACTGGTATCAGAACAGCACCGCAGAGCAGGCCAGGCGTGAGCTGGAACTGCAGCTGCAAGAGGCCGTGCTGGCCCAGCTGCACCCGGATTTTTTCACGCTCTGGAAGAAGCTGCAGGCCAAGCCGGCGGATCAGCGTGGCGCCCTCTATGACGAGGCGTTTGCAAGCTGGCCCGTTTCCAGCAGGCCTGGCGGGCCATGGATCTGGTCTCTCGCGAGCAGATGCAGACCCTCAAGCTCAATTTGAGCAAGCCGTGGTGGCCCACGAGCCGGCCGGCGACAACCTGCTGGAGCAGGTCAAATCAGCTCAGACCTCAGGTCGCGGAATATGACGCGGTGCGCGAGGAAGTGCGCAAGCTGCTGGCGATGCCCATGGCCAGCAAGTGGCCGACCCTGACCATGCCGACCCTGCGGGCCGGAGAGAGCTCCCCGAACTTCGCCCAGATCCGCGCCATCCTCAACGAGCTGGGCGACAGTGCGCCGAGCCATACACGCCACCTGATCTACGACGCGGACACCGAGCAGGCCATCAAGCAGTTCCAGCGCCGCCACGGCCTGACCGCAGACGGCATCATAGGTCGCCAGACCCGCTCCTGGCTCAATACCGGGCCGCAAGTGCGTGCCAGCCTGCTGCTGCGCAACCTGTGGCGCCGGGATCTGGTGGATCACCTCGCCGGTCGCTACGTGCTGGTCAACATCCCGGATTACCGCCTGAGCGTGGTGGAGTCCGGCAGCGAGGTCTTCATCAGTCGGGTCATCGTCGGCAAGGAGCAGCGGGCCACTCCCATACTCGCGAGCGAAATTCGTTCCATAGTGCTCAACCCCGCCTGGCATGTGCCGCGCTCCATCCTGAGCAAGGACATTCTGCCCAAGCTGGGTCGGGATCCCGCCTATCTGGATCGCGAGCAGTTCGAGGTGATCGACGGCGAGGGCAACCCGGTGCAGTTCAGCGAAGATGGCTGGCACCATGCGCTGGCGTCCGGCTTCCCTTACCGGTTGCGGCAAAAGCCGGGGGATCACAATGCCCTGGGGCGCTACAAGTTCTATCTGCCGAACAATGACGCCATCTACCTGCACTCGACGCCGCGCAAGGCCTTGTTCGAGCAGGGGGCGCGCGCCTTCAGCTCCGGCTGCATCCGGGTCGAGCACGCGGACGATCTGGCCGAGCTGCTGCTCGCCGACTCCCGCTATCAGCCGGACAAGGTCGCCAGCATATTGAAAGAGACCCAGACCAAGTGGCTGCCGTTGACCACCCCTATCCCTGTCTTCACCGTCTACTGGAGCAGCTGGATCGACGAAGAGGGGCGCCAGCAACTGCGCAATGACATTTACGGATTCGATCGAGTGAGCTTCCAGAGCCGCTTGCTGTGATCCCCGCCACAGAGTGAAGAGCCCGGCTCATGCCGGGCTTTTTCATGGGCGCTTGCGGTTTGACATGACTTTTACGGGCGGGTAGTTTCGGCCTCTGTATCATTTTCATTCACCACTGTTACATCACTCTGGAATGGACGGACAACGGATGCTGGAACAAGAGATAAGCCGACGCCGTCTGCTGCTGGGGGCCGGTTGCCTGATGGGGGCCAGCCTGCTGTCGTTCCCGGCCTCGGCGAGCCGCAGCACGACAGGGCGTGAACTCAGCTTCTTCAACCTCAATACCGGCGAGCGGGTCAACGCCAGCTATTGGGAGAATGGCCGTTATCTGAACGATGGCCTGGCGGAGCTCAACCATATCTTCCGCGACTATCGCCGCAACGAAGTGTTCAACATCGACAGGAAGCTGTTCGATCAACTGTTTCTGCTGCAGCACAAGCTGGGCCGCAAGGGGGAAATTCAGCTCATCTCGGGCTATCGCTCCCCGGCCACCAATCGCCAGAAGCGCCAGCGCAGCCGTGGGGTCGCCAAACACAGCTACCACACCCTGGGGCAGGCGGTGGATGTGCGCATCCCCGGCGTGCAGCTGGCGCACCTGCGCAAGGCGGCCCTGAACCTCAAGGTCGGCGGCGTGGGTTACTACCCCTCCGACAACTTCGTCCACCTCGATACCGGGCCGGTACGGAGCTGGTAACGGGTTGGCACAGGGAGGCCCCGAGCTGCTAGGCTCTGGACACTATCCAGAGGAGAGACAGATGAAGCATATTTTGCTTGGCGGGCTGATCGCCCTGCTGCTGACCGGGTGCAGCAAGCTGAACCGGGAAAACTACGACAAGCTGAAGATGGGGATCACCTATGCCGAGGCGAGCGCCATCTTGGGCAAGGCGGAGCGTTGCGACGATGCGCTCGGCACCACCAGCTGTGTCTGGGGTGGGGACGGCAAGAACATCAAGATCCGTTTCATCGCCGACAAGGCCACCTTCTTCAGTTCGGAAGGGATCAACTGAGTCAGTTTTTCACTGTCATCAGCAACAAAAAAGCGCCATCCGGCGCTTTTTTGTTGCGCGCAATCCAGCCAATCTGGCCAGAAACTGGCGCGCTCAATGGGTGGCGTACTGGTAATTGAAGGTGGGGAGTCCCCACTTGAAGCGCACCGCCAGCAGCCGC
The DNA here is from genome assembly GCF_046087985.1 of Aeromonas ichthyocola. Taxonomy (NCBI): domain Bacteria; kingdom Pseudomonadati; phylum Pseudomonadota; class Gammaproteobacteria; order Aeromonadales; family Aeromonadaceae; genus Aeromonas; species Aeromonas ichthyocola. Next base: position 513,759 of record NZ_JBJSWH010000002.1, on the reverse strand, counting down.
AGCACGAAGCCGATGCCGATGGCCCCGAAGGCGGCCCAGTCATTGGGCAGGCCCTGATCCAGTGCGAAGCAGTAGAGGGCGGCCGTCACCAGGGAGACGGCGGCGTAGAGCTCGCGCTTGAACACCAGCGGGATGCGCTGGCACAGGAGATCCCGCAGCACACCGCCAAAGACGCCTGTCACCACCGCCATGATGCAGGCGATGCCGGCCCCGTGTCCCATCTCGAGCGCCCGGGCGGCGCCAAAGATGGAGAAGACCACCAGCCCCAGGGCATCGAGCGCCAGGAACAGCTTGCCGAGATAGCGCATCAGCGGGGCAGAGATGACTCCCACCATGGCAGCCCCGGCTACCAGCACCACGTATTCAGGGTGCTCCACCCAGAGCAGGGGATAGTGGCCCAGCAGCACATCCCGGATGGTGCCTCCCCCTATGGCCGTCGCCGAGGCGATGATGACGACACCAAACAGATCCATCCGCCGCCGGCCCGCCGCCAGCGCGCCAGTCATCCCTTCGGCCACCAGGCCGAGCAAGAAGAGTGCATGTAACATGAGTTATCCCAGGGTGCGAGAAAGGCCCGCATCCTAACAAGCCTGGTCTGGCACGACAAGCACTCTCACCTTTGCATTAGATTAAGTAATGAAAAGGGGGCCTATGCCCCCGTTTTTGGTTATGACTGCGTGGCTCAGCGGCGTAGCTGTTCGCTGCGATACTGATCCACCCACATGGCGGTGGCGCCACAGATGGCGACCGGCATCACAAACAGATTGACCACGGGAATGGCGGAGAAGAGGGTGACCAGGGCACCGAAGCTCAGGCACTTGCCGCGGCGCTGCTTCAAGGCATCGCGCATGGTGATGAAGTCGATCTTGTGGTTGTCGAACGGATAGTCCACATACTGGATCGCCATCATCCAGGCGCTGAACAGGAACCAGAGCACAGGGGCCAGGGTCTGGCCCACCACGGGAATGAGGAACAGGATCAGGCAGCCGATGGCCTTGGGCAGGTAGTACTTCAGCTTGGTCCACTCCCGGCTGAAGGTGCGCGGCACGTCCTTGACCACGTCCAGCATGCCGGTGTCGCTCACCGCCTCGCCGGTGAGGATCTGCTCCACCTTCTCCGCCAGCAGGCCGTTGAAGGGGGCCGCTATCCAGTTGATCACCGAGCTGAAGATGAAGGAGAACACCACCAGTATGGTGATGAGGGCGATGGGCCACAGCAGGTAGTCGAGCCAGGAGAGCCAGGCCGGGATCTGCTGGTGCAGCCAGGCGAACAGGCCGTCGAGTTGCAGCAACAGGGCATAGAAGGCGCCGGCGAACAGCACGAAGTTGACCAGCAAGGGGATCAGCACGAAGGTGCGGATGCCCGGCTGGCGGATGAGGGAGAAGCCGCGCAGGAAGTAGTCTGCACCGCTGACCGAATCTTTGACCATGTGAGGAGATTGGCTCATCTGAGATCCATCAATGAAGGGGTAGGGTGCCAGCATATTACAAACAAGCCTCCAATTTGGTAAAGTCGCCTGCCCGCCTCCTCTTTATTTCGCTACCCACATAGGCCGCCATGCGTCTGAAACTGATCAAACTCGCCGGCTTCAAGTCGTTCGTCGAGCCGACCCGCATCGAACTGTCGGCCGACATGACCGCCGTGGTGGGCCCCAACGGCTGTGGCAAATCCAACGTCATCGATGCGGTGCGCTGGGTGCTGGGGGAGAGCTCGGCCCGCCACCTGCGCGGCGAGAACATGACGGACGTCATCTTCAACGGCTCCATCAACCGCAGCCCCCATGGCCGTGCCTCGGTGGAGCTGGTGTTCGACAATCCCCACAACCGGGTGCCCGGTGAATTTGGCCGTTATACCGAGATCTCGGTGCGCCGCGAGGTGCTGCGGGACGGCTCCAACCACTACCAGATCAACGGCCAGAAGTGCCGCCGAAAGGACGTGACCGATCTCTTCCTCGGCACCGGCCTGGGTCCGCGCAGCTACGCCATCATAGAGCAGGGCACCGTCAGCCGGCTGGTGGAGTCGCGCCCGGCGGACCTCAAGCTCTTCATGGAGGAGGCGGCGGGGGTCTCCCGCTACAAGGAGCGGCGCCGGGAGACGGAGCAGCGCATCCGCCACACCCAGGAGAACCTGGAGCGCCTCGGCGACATTCGTGGCGAGCTGGGCTCCCGCCTCGAGCACCTCAAATCCCAGGCCGAAACCGCCGAGCGCTACAAGCAGCTCAAGGGGCGTTCGCGCGCCGCAAGGGCCGAGCTCATCGGCTCCGAGCTGTGGGCGCTGGAGACTCGCCTTGGCGAAGCCAAGAGCGAGCTGGCCCAGGCCGAGCAGGCGCTGGCGGCCCTCGATGCCAAGCGTACCCAGGATGAGGGGCGCCACGTCACCCTGTCGGTGGCCCGCCAGGAGGCCCAGGCCGAGCAGGCGAGTCGCCAGCAGCAGATCTTCCTCGGCGGCCAGGCCATCGCCCGTCTCGAGCAACAGCAGCTGCACCAGACCGAGCTCGGTCGCGACTGGCAAGTGCGGCGTCAAGCCCTCGGCGAGCGCATCGAGGCCATCAGGGGGGAGCTAGGGAGCCAGCAGGAACAGCTGACCGAGGGCGTCCTCCAGGGAGAGGTGGAGTCGGCGCGCCTCGAGCAGTGTGAGCAGTTACTCGCCGACCAGCAGGCCGTTCGCCTCGCGGCCGGCGAGCGGCTGGAGCTGGCCCGCCAACGCCAGCAGCAGTGGCAGCAGCAGCTCGGCCAGGCACAGGGCAGGCTCAACCAGACCCGCACCCAGGTGAATGGCCTGCAGGAGCTGCAGGCCAAGACCCGGCTGGCGCGACTCAAGCTGGCGGATGAACAGGCTGGCCCCCTCGGCGGGGAAGGTGAGAGCCTGCAACCCGCGCTGGATGCCCTGTCGGCCGAGCTGGCGCTCTCCCGGGCCCGCCACGGGGAGCTGGAGGCGCAATGGCAGGCCAGCGTGGCCAGCCACGAGGCTCTCAAGGGAGAGCGGGATCGGCAGGGCGGCCTGCTGCGCGAGCTCGGCGCCCGCCTCACCACTCTTAATCAGATGCTGGGGGAGCAGATGCTGGGCGCCACCCTGGCGGATCGGTTGCAGGTCGCCCCCGAGTGGGCCCAGGCGCTGGACAAGGTGCTCGGGCGCTGGCTCACCGCCCAGCCGGGGGACCAATGCAACCTCGAGCAGGGCGGGCTCTGGATAGGCCCGGCTCATCCTGCGGTGCCCGGCACCCTGGCGGCCCGGCTCGAGGGGGATCACATCCCCGCCTTCCTCAACGTCATCTGGCTGGCCGATGACAGGGAGGCGGCGCTTGCCCGCCAGTCATCCCTCTTGGCCGGTGAGTCTGTGCTGACCCCGGCGGGGGAGTGGTTTGGCCCGAACTGGGCCGATCTCGGCCAGGGGGGCGCCCTCGGCACCCTGGCGCTGCTCGGTGAACGTGAGCGGTTACACACCGAACTGACCGCAGGGGAGCAGGCGCTGGTTCAGCTGGATGCCCAGTTGAAGGCAGCAGATGCCGATCGTGCCCATTTGCACAGCGCCTTTGAGGCGAGCCAGCGCACCCTGCGCGAGCAGGAGCAGCAATGGCAGCAACTGCGGGAAGCCTGGAGCCTGCAGCAGGGTCAGCGTCAGGAGCGGCTGCTGCGCCTCGGCCAGCTTGGGGAAGAGTTGATCCGGCTGGACAAGGAGCAGGCAGAGGAGGCCGAGCGACTGGCTGCGGCCCAGCAGCGGCTCGAGTTGGAAGAGGCGCACCTTGCCGAACTGCAGGAGCAGGGAGAGCCCCTTGCGGAGGCACTCTTGCTGGCCCAGGAAGGGGTCACGAGTGCCGAGCGGGCGCTGGAGGAGGCGCGTGCGCGCCGGGAGCAGCAGCAGGCAAACTGCCAGCGCTGGCAACTGGCGCAGCAAAATCTGGCGCAGCTCATCGCCCTGCGCGAGCAGGAGCTGGCCCGGCTCGGGCTGGAACTGGCCGAGCTCAAGGGGCCGGACGCCCAGGCAGTGCAGGACATCTCGCCCCTGCTGGCGGAGCAACGCAACCTGGAGGCGCAGCAGCTGGCCTGCCATCAGCGGCTCGCCGAGCTGGAGCGTCAGCTGACCGAGCTGGAGCAGGCCAGAAGCGCCGACCACAAGCAGCTGGTGACCCTGCAGGAGAAGCTGGCTCAGCTCAGACTGGAGCGGGAGCGCAACCTGACCCGGCGCCAGGGGCTGCACGAGCAGTTCGAAGAGCTGGGGGTGCGCCTGGTGGATCTCGATCAGGCCGTGCTGATCGCCGCCGATCGCGGCAAGTTGCGCCAGGAGATCCAGACCCTGGAGACACAGGTGGAGGCACTTGGCGCCATCAACCTGGCGGCGCTGGAGGAGTATGAAGAGGCGAAAACCCGCGCCAGCTACCTGGAAAACCAGTGCCAGGATCTGGAGCAGGCGCTGGAAACCTTGAGCCAAGCCATTAAAAGAATTGATAAAGAAACACAAATACGCTTCCGCGACACTTTCGATAAGGTCAACGAAGATTTAAAATCCCTGTTCCCGAAAGTGTTCGGGGGGGGGAGTGCCTGGCTTGAGCTGACCTCGGACGATCTTTTGGAAGCCGGAGTGAGCATCATGGCAAGACCTCCGGGCAAGAAGAATGCTACCATTGCCCTGCTTTCCGGGGGGGAGAAGGCGCTAACCGCCCTTGCGCTGGTTTTTGCCATCTTCAGACTCAATCCAGCACCCTTCTGTCTGCTGGATGAGGTGGATGCACCGCTCGATGAAGTGAACGTGGGTCGCTTCTGTTCTCTTGTCAAAGAGATGTCGAGCACAGTACAGTTCGTTTACATCAGTCATAATAAGGTCTCCATGGAGATGGCCGAGCAGCTGATAGGCGTCACGATGCAAGAGCCCGGGGTTTCTCGCATCGTGTCGGTTGACATCGGTGAAGCCGTCGCTTTGGCTGAGCAAAACTAGAAAGAGAAGCAGCTAATGCAGGAATTGCGTTACATCTTGGTTGCCCTGGGCGGTATTGCCATCGCGGCATTGCTCATTCACGGGTTGTGGAGCAACAGAAAGAACCGTCAGGCACCGATCAAGGAAAAACCCCTGGGTCGGATGGAGTCCAAGTCACGGGATCGTGACAGCGATGCGTTTGACAGCGATGGCATTGGCCAGGTGCGCGTGGTCAGCGGTGGCCGTCGTGCCGAGCCCAAGCTGCGCAGCGACGAGGCCCATCAGCCGGAACCCCGCCGTGCCGCCACAGTGCCCGCCTTCGATGACGACGAGGATGACGAGCTGCCGCCGCCCGTGGTTCGCAAGCCAGCCCCTCGTCCGGTGACGCCGCCGCCCGTCTATGAAGAAGAAGACGAGTATGAGGAGCCGAGCGCCGAGCCTGTCGAAGAGGTGCCTGCCGCGCCGGTACGCAAGCCTGCCCAGGTGATCCGCCGTACCCCGGTGCACCGCTCCCGCCCCCAGCGCGAACCCATGATGCAGCCACTGGATGACGAGCCGCTGGTGGAGCCGGCCTACGCCCAGGCGCCGACCTTCGGTGCCCGCGAGCCCGCGCCGCAGCAGCAAGTCCGCTATGCCCAGCCCGTGTCTGCGTATGAAGAGCCCGATTATGATGACGAGCCCGCCTACGAAGAGCCGGTCCAGGTGGCCGAGCCCGTCCAGGAGCTGCCGCCGGTCGAGAAGATCTGGCAGGACGTCTATGTCATCAACCTGATGGCCCGTCCTGGCCACGATCTGCAAGGGGCTACCCTGCTCTCCTCCCTGCTGGCGCTGGGCTTCAAGTTTGGCGAGATGGACATCTTCCACCGCCATGAAGATCTCAACGGCAAGGGTGAGGTGCTCTTCTCCATGATCAACATGGTCAAGCCGGGTACCTTCAACCCCTATCGCATGGAGCAGTTCAGCACCCCGGGTGTGTCCCTCTTCATGCAACTGCCCCTGCGCAGCAACGCGGCCTTTGCGTTCGAGCACATGTTGCAGGCGGCGGATCAGCTGGCGAGCGATCTCGATGCCATGCTGACCGATGCCTCGCGCAGCCCGCTGAGCGACGACGACATTGCCCGTTATCGCCATGAGCTGGCGGCCTACGAGGCCAGCCGCGACTGATGCGCCGTGGGGCCTCAGCAATGAAAAGTGCGGTACCCCGGTGCCGCATTTTCATTTCTGCCCCAGACTGATTGTTCCATCACACTTCGAGACTTCTTCATGAGCGACATCCTCTCCCGCCACCGTCAATTGTGTGAACTGCTTACCGAATATGGTCATCAGTACTATGTGCTGGATAACCCCACTGTGCCGGACGCCGAATACGATCGCCTGATGCGCGAGCTGATTGCGCTGGAGGCCGAGCACCCCGAGCTGAAAACCCCGGCCTCCCCCAGCGTGCGGGTCGGCGGCCAGCCGCTCTCGGCCTTCAGCCAGGTGCGCCACGAGATCCCCATGCTGAGCCTGGACAACGTCTTCAGTGACGAAGAGCTGCAGGCCTTCGAGCAGCGCATGCGCGATCGCCTCAAGCGCGAGCTGAACTTCACCTTCTGCTGCGAGCCCAAGCTGGATGGTCTGGCGGTCAGCCTGCTCTATGTGGACGGCCAGCTGGTGCAGGCGGCCACCCGGGGGGATGGCACCACGGGGGAGGAGATCACCGAGAACGTGCGCACCATCAAGGCCATTCCGCTCGTCCTGCGGGGCTCGGGCTGGCCCGCCCGTTTAGAGGTGAGGGGGGAGGTCTTCATGCCCAAGGCCGGTTTCGAGGCGATGAATGCCAAGGCGCTGGCGGCAGGGGAGAAGGTGTTCGTCAACCCGCGCAACGCCGCCGCCGGCAGCCTGCGCCAGCTCGATTCCCGCATCACCGCCAGCCGTCCCCTGAGTTTCTACGCCTATGGCGTGGGCGTAGGCGGCGACGAGCTGGGGAACTCCCACTATCGTCGCCTCACTCAGCTCAACGCCTGGGGGCTGCCGCTCAGTCCCGAGGTGAAGCTCAAGGAGGGGGCTGCCGGCTGCCAGGCCTTCCACGACGACATCCTGGCCCGCCGCAGCGAGCTGCCCTACGAGATCGATGGCGTTGTCTACAAGGTGGACGACATAGGGCTGCAACAGGAGCTGGGCTTCGTGGCCCGGGCCCCGCGCTGGGCCACGGCCCACAAGTTCCCGGCAGAAGAGGAGATGACCCTGCTGGAGAATGTCGAATTCCAGGTCGGCCGCACCGGCGCCGTGACCCCGGTAGCCAAGCTCAAACCGGTGTTTGTCGGCGGCGTCACCGTTTCCAACGCCACCCTGCACAATGCCGACGAGATTGAACGGCTCGGCGTCATGATCGGCGACACCGTGATAGTGCGCCGGGCGGGGGACGTGATCCCGCAGATAGTGGCCGTGGTAGAGGCCCAGCGCCCCGCGGATGCTCGCGCGATCCTCTTCCCCACCCAGTGTCCTGTGTGCGGCTCGGCGGTGGAGCGGCTGGATGGGGAGGCGGTGACCCGTTGCTCCGGCGGCCTCTTCTGCGAGGCCCAGCGCAAGGAGGCGATCAAGCACTTCGCCGCACGCCGCGCCATGGACGTGGATGGCCTCGGTGACAAGATAGTGGAGCAGCTGGTGGACAAGGGGCTGGTGAAGACACCGGCGGATCTGTTCAGCCTCAACGCCATCCAGCTGGCCGGTCTCGAGCGGATGGGGCAAAAATCTGCCCTCAATCTGGTGGCTGCCATCGACAAGGCCCGCAGCACCACCTTGCCCCGCTTCCTGTTTGCCTTGGGCATTCGCGAGGTGGGGGAGGCGACCGCCCTCAATCTCGCCAACCACTTCCTCACCCTGGAAGCCCTGCGTGCAGCCTCGGTGGAGCAGTTGCTCGAGGTGGCTGATGTGGGCGACATAGTGGCCAAGCATGTTTACTACTTCCTGCGCCAGCCCCACAACATCGAAGTGCTGGAGGCCCTGCTGGCGGCCGGTATCCACTGGCCGGCCATCGAGAAGAAGGAGGCAAGCGATCAGCCCTTCGCCGGCAAGACCTTCGTGCTGACCGGTACCCTCACCACCTTGTCGCGCAACGATGCCAAGGCGGCGCTGCAGGCCCTGGGGGCCAAGGTGGCGGGCTCGGTGTCGGCCAAGACCGATGTGCTGGTGGCAGGGGAAGCCGCCGGCTCCAAGCTTGCCAAGGCGCAGGAGCTCGGCATCACCGTCTGGACCGAAGCCGAGTTGCAGGCGGCGATCCAGCCCTGAGTCGGCAGGCACACAATAAAACAGACCCGGCCAGATGGCCGGGTCTGTCGTTTTCGGGCTCAGTCGACATAGGTCACCCGCCCCTGCCATCTTGATGGCGCCTCAAGCTGCCAGCGTGCCAGCTCGCTCTTGCTGAACAGGTATTCGCCACGCTGGGCGGCGCGGGGTGAAAGAGCCTGTGGCGCCGTGCCCGCCAGTATGGCATTGGCCAGCTCGGCCGCCTTCTCCCCCTGGGTGTGGCCGTCGAGCACCAGGCCGCCTATGGTGCGGTGCGGCCCCACCGCAAACTCCCAGAAACCAAACAGGGGCACAGGGCTGTTGGCGCTGGTCCAGGCCAGCACCTGCTGCTCGCTCACATGGAGCCCCTGCTCGTCCGTGAGGGTGTGATAGAGGCCGAGGAAGATAGCTTCATAGCCGTTCTGCCGACTGGCGAGCACCACCTCCTGCCAGCGCCGGTAGTCATCGATCTGCTGGTTGTTGACCCTGGTCTGGCCGACCCGCTGCTCGTCGGGGGTCGTGAACTCATCCTCTATGGCGGTGCGCGACACCCCGCTCGCATCGAATAGCACCAGCGCCTTGCCCAGCCCCCCCATCAGCTGGCTCATCTCGCTGATGTTGCGCTTGAGCAGGGGCCGCTCCAGCACGCCTGTGATCTGGGGATGGCCGACCAGCCCCTTGTGGCGCGGGTTTTCGTTCATGCCGAGAAACACCACAGGGGTGCCCAGAGCGGCGATGGGGCGGGCGAGGGCGTTGATGGCGTTGTCATCGCCGAGCACCACCAGGGCCGGTTTGCGCGCCTGATAGGCCGCCATCCCCTGGCTGACGAGCTGCTCCCGGGTCTGGTGAGGTTGACGCTTGGTATCCAGGTAGAAGTGGCTGATGTGATGCTCGCCCTTGAGGTGCTTCTTCAGGCCGGCGCTGTAGCTTTGATCCCACAGATTGGCCTGATGGTAGCTGCTGATCACCAGGATCTCGGCGGCCATCAACTGGAGCGGGAAAAGGGCTAGCAGGAGCAACACCTTGGTCACGTTCATCTTCCATTGGCAGGACACTGCACCCATTATGTGCGTTCCGGCTCCTTGATGCCTTAGTCAATTGTTGTCAGATGGTGCCATTCTTTCTTGGCACCCCTCATCGGGCGCCAGCCCGCACCCCGTCTGGGATGCACAGGAATAGCCTCTTTTGGCGCTGGTTGTGAACTGCGCCACTCCTTCCAAAACCTGTTCTGGATCAAGAAACGGGCAATCGCTTTGGGGCCTAATAGCTACCACATATAGGGGTCAGCATAAAAAAAATGCCCATATATAGTGTTATCAAGCTGTGCATAAGTCGTCTCTCTCTCAGCGTCAGCCCTGGCCTCTCACGCCTCGGCTGAATGCATGTGCGCCGGGGCTAGGGTGTGGAGAAGGGGACTCAACAAGGGTGAGCCCAGGGTGGCTGCCAGGCCTTTAATGCGGGGAAAATCGATGAAACCGGTAGTGATCAAACGTGATGGATGTCGCGCACCATTCAATGGCCAGCTGATCGCCGAGGCAGTGAGCCGGGCGGCGGAAGCGGTCAATCAGGCCAATCCGGCGCTGGCCGAGCGTATCTCAAGCGCGGTCAGTCAGGAGCTGGAAGGGCGGGGTGAGGTGGATATCCACGAGATCCAGAACCGGGTCGAGAACCACCTGATGGCTTCCGACGACAAGGCCATCGCCCGTGCCTACATCGAATACCGTCACGACCGGGATCAGGCACGCGAGGCCCGCGGCCGGCTGGCCCAGGAGATCCGTGGCCTGGTGGAGCAGACCAACGCGGCCCTGCTCAACGAGAACGCCAACAAGGACTCCAAGGTGATCCCGACCCAGCGCGACCTGCTGGCGGGCATAGTCGCCAAGCACTACGCCATCAGCCACATGCTGCCCCGCGAGGTGGTGCAGGCCCACGAGAGCGGCGATCTGCACTTCCACGATCTCGACTACTCCCCCTTCTTCCCCATGTTCAACTGCATGCTGATCGACTTGCAGGGGATGCTGACCCACGGCTTCAAGATGGGCAATGCGGAGATTGATACCCCCAAATCCATCAGCACAGCCACCGCCGTCACCGCCCAGATCATCGCCCAGGTGGCGAGCCACATCTATGGCGGCACCACCATCAACCGCATCGACGAGGTGCTGGCCCCCTATGTGACCATCAGCTGGCAGAAACACAAGGAAGTGGCCGAGGAGTGGGGTATTGCCGATGTGGACGCCTACGCCATGGCCCGCACCGAGAAGGAGTGCTACGACGCCTTCCAGTCCCTGGAGTACGAGGTCAACACCCTGCACACCGCCAACGGCCAGACCCCCTTCGTCACTTTCGGCTTCGGCCTGGGCGACAGCTGGGAGTCGCGGATGATCCAGGGGGCCATCCTCGGCAACCGCATCGCTGGCCTTGGCAAGAACAAGAAGACAGCCGTCTTCCCGAAACTGGTGTTCGCCATCAAGGATGGCCTCAACCACAGGCCGGGGGATCCCAACTACGACATCAAGCAGCTGGCGCTGGAGTGCGCCTCCAAGCGGATGTACCCGGACATACTCAACCATGACCAGGTAGTGAAGGTGACCGGCTCCTTCAAGACCCCCATGGGCTGCCGCTCCTTCCTCGGCGCTTATGAGGAGAATGGCGAGCTCATTCATGAAGGGCGCAACAACATAGGGGTGGTGAGCCTCAACCTGCCGCGCATTGCCCTCAAATCCCGTGACGAGGCGGATTTCTGGGACAAGCTGGATGCGGCCCTGCGCGTGGCCAAGCAGGCGCTGATGTACCGCATCGAGCGACTGGATGGCGTCAAGGCGCGGGTCGCCCCCATCCTCTATATGGAAGGGGCCTGCGGTGTGCGGCTGAAAGCGGACGACAACGTCAGCGAGATCTTTAAAAATGGCCGCGCTTCCATTTCCTTGGGCTATATCGGGGTGCACGAGACCATCAACGCCCTGTTCGGCACGCAGACTCATCTGTTCGATAGCGATGTGCTGCGGGAGAAGGCCATCGCCATCATAGCGCGGCTCAAGGCGGCCACCGACGAGTGGAAGGAAGAGACAGGCTACGGCTTCAGCCTCTACTCCACCCCGAGCGAGAACCTCTGCACCCGCTTCTGCCGCATCGACGCCAAGGAGTTCGGCGTGGTGGCCGGGGTGACCGACAAGGGTTACTACACCAACAGCTTCCACCTCGATGTGGAGAAGCAGGTGAACCCCTACGACAAGCTGGACTTCGAGGCGCCCTATCCGCCCATCGCCAGCGGCGGCTTCATCTGCTACGGCGAGTACCCCAACATCCAGCACAATCTGGAAGCGCTCGAGAACGTCTGGGACTACAGCTATGACAAGGTGCCCTACTACGGCACCAACACCCCCATCGACGAGTGCTACGACTGCGGCTTCACCGGCGAGTTCGAGTGTACCTCCAAGGGCTTTACCTGCCCGCGCTGCGGCAACCACGATCCGGCCAAGGTGTCGGTGACCCGCCGTGTCTGCGGCTACCTCGGCAGCCCGGATGCGCGCCCCTTCAATGCGGGCAAGCAGGAAGAAGTGAAGCGCCGGGTTAAGCATATGTAAGTGCGGCGATGAAGCAGCTGGCCCCTGTCAAGGGGCCATTTTCATTGGATACTTGGCATGAAGGGCACCCAATTTTTCTATCGGCATGCCTATGTGACCATGCCGCCTTCCCCATGAAGGAGGCAGGAAACAAGCGATGCACTATCACCAATATTATCCGGTCGATGTGATCAATGGCCCCGGCACCCGGGCCACCCTGTTCGTGTCGGGCTGCGAGCACCAGTGTCCGGGTTGCTACAACCAGAGCACCTGGCGGCTCGATGGGGGCAAGCCGTTTGATGAGGCGATGAGCGATCGCATCATTGGCGACCTCAACGACACGCGCATCAAACGGCGGGGTCTGTCGCTCTCGGGCGGCGATCCGCTCCACCCGGCCAACGTCCCCCAGGTGCTGGCGCTGGTGCAGCGGGTGCGGGCAGAGTGCCCCGGCAAGGACATCTGGTGCTGGACCGGCTATCTGCTTGGCGAGCTCAGCCCGGCCCAGCGCGAGCTGGTTTGCTTACTGAATGTGCTGGTGGATGGCAAGTTCGAGAAGGAGCTGGCCGACCCCGGCCTGCTCTGGCGCGGCAGCAGCAACCAGATCATCCACGACCTCGACGCCTGGCGTGAGCAGGGGTGAGCGAATTCCCTGTCTGGTTTGCAGTTGAAGCCCGGGATGTTTATGGTTAGCCCATCCAATCCATGACATCTTTCATGAGGAACCCTGAGATGAACAATCTGCTCAAGATCCTGCTGGCCATCTTCCTGCCGCCGGTCTGTGCCTTTATCCAGGTGGGCTTAAGCCTGCACTTCTTCATCAACATAGTGCTGACCCTGCTGGGCGGCCTGCCCGGCATGGTGCATGCGCTCTGGCTGGTGGTGAGCGACAAGCGCGGCTGATGCCAGCGGATGGTTAGTGAGCTTATTGACGATAAAAGGGCCAACCTCTCGGGGTTGGCCCTTTTGTTCATGTTCATACGAATACTTTTTCGTTAGGATGGGTGACTGACCAATGGGCCGCGGTTGACACTGCCCCCTGCAGCCGGCAACAAGCACCGGCACAGAACAAGGAGTGTTACATGAAGTGGAAAGTCGCAGTATGGTCAGGTCTGGCAGTGACACTGTTGCTGGGGTGCTCATCCCGTCAGGAGGTGGCGCACGAGCCGCCCGATCGGATCCTCCGAGCAGCTTGTCCAGCTACTGGGTTCAGGAGAAGCAGTGGTCATGGCTTGGCAACCGGTGACGAGCCGCGCCCTGCCGGCCAAACCGGTCAAGGGGTATGTGGAAGTGCGCTATCAAATCGACTCCAGCGGCACGCCGGTCAAGCCGGAAGTGGTGGCGGCCGAGCCCCCGGCGAGCTGGAGCAGAGCGCGCTGGCGACCCTCTCGCGGATCCGCTATAGCCCGGCAGAGGGCAACCCGGATGCCATTCCGGTCGAGGTGATGGGCTTCGACACGAGATTGAAGTGGATCCCCCATCACTCTGATGCCAGCGAAAGAGAGACCCCGGCCAGGCCGGGGTCACGTTTATTGCTGTTTGCAGTCGTTGTAGGCGGTCTGCCACTCGCCATCCTTGTCGCGCATCTCGACAAAGCCCTCATCCCCTTGTTCCACCAGACGGCCTCATGTTCGTCCGTATAGCGGGCACCGGAGGCCGAGACGGCCTGGGGCAGGGTGTAATCCTTGCCATCGGGCAGTGACAGCTTGATAAAGTTCAGGCTCTCGTCGGAGAGGGAGAAGTAGCGCACCTGCACCTTCTTGCCCTGCTCGCACAGATAGGTGACCGGCTCGCCACCGGTCACGCTCAGGGTGCCGGCGCCGCGTTCGCAGCCGCTCAGCAGGGTCAGGCTCGCCCCCCCATGCCCAGCAGCCGAAGGTTGGCTTGCTTTCATGTTGCAGTCTCCATCGGTGTCATCCGGGCATGAGACTAACAGCTTGCCAAAGGGGCGCAATGCGCCTCGACCCGGCGTCTGCGTCGATATGCGTCCATGGGCGTCAAAAGAAGCGCAGGCCGCGGCTCGATGCAGGCCGAGTCTGGCCTCGAAGGCGCGCACCAGCGCCTCGTAATGCCGAGGATCTGGCTGTCGATGGTCTCATCGAACTGCAGCCCAGATGATCGCTTTGCAGCAGGGCGCTTGGCCATTGCCTCGCCCTGGGGATGGGCGCGGCCTTAGCTTGATGTCTCCCAGAAGCCGTCGATGGCCCGCTTGTCCACCTTGACCACCTTCCCGCTAGCTGTTTTTGCTGATCACCGTCTGGAAGAACCCGGCATCTCGTTCATCAGGATGTAGTCGACCCGGCCTGTGCACCAGCATCTCGATGATCTGGGCGTCGGATCATGGCCTGGTTGCCAATGCGGGTGATCCTGGGGTTTTCCATGAAGTCGGTGGGGTAGGTGTTCACAGATCATGCCCACCGTCTTCTGTTCCAGCGAGGTGAGCGGTGCAGATCCCGGCGCGGTTCGCGGAGCACTTTGAGGAAATGCCGCTGTGGTCGCGCAAGAAGCTGTGAACATGGGCCTGGTGCGCAGCGGAAGTCCTGGGCGCTCAGCGGTTCTCCTCGGTGATGGTGCTCCAGCAACGCCGCTATGCCGCGCAGCTCCGCATCCACCAGGCTGTAACCGCCCCAGAGCGCATTCTTGCTGGGCAGCATGGCGGCGTTGGGGTAATCGGTCAGAAAGTCGGCTATCTCCTGCTGCAGCTCGGGGCCAGAGCGCTTGTCCACGTGGATCAGGTAGTGGTTGCTGTGGTGGTAAATCGCCTTGAACAGGCGCTTGAACTGATCGGGATAGCGATGAACCAGAATGAGGTAGGCAATCATGTCTATGTGTCCTGTGTGGGCGGCAGGGCGGCGCCAACCAGAACACAGCCTCAGGCCGCAGGCTTGATGCCGGTTCTCGTGGTCTGGCCGCTGTCGCAGAAAAAACGGGTGGATGCAGATAACAACAGTGAGAGCCGGCTGCGACAGGGAGGGATGCGCCTTATGGCATCGGGTCAATACAGCGGGTCTGGCGACATCAGGTTGAGGGTGAGAGGTGGGCAAGGGCTGCCCTGGCTGGCGACTCTTTTGCATGACAAGCCTGTCATCAGGTGCAGAGCGCAATCGGCCGGTGAGTGAGGGGCCACAGTAGCACGGTTCCGGCCAGGTTCGGCATTTATCGCCTGCGCTGCAAAATCGTCACTCAATGGAGCCAAGATCTGCTCTCCATATTCACCTCAGTCTCGCAGGCCAGCACCTTTGTCACAAAAAAACGCCCCGCAGGGTTGCGGGGCGAAAGACAGCACATCCTTGGCCATTGGAAAGGGGATCAATAACCGAAGCGGGTTGCCTCGAAACGGTTGAGCAGACGGTGGATGAGATAACAGGCCAGCAGGGTGGCGACGATGGCGAACAGGATGCTGCTGACCCGGTAGAGGGCGCTAAACACCAGATCGTTGCCCGGGGTCAGGTACTGACCAAACAGTATGCCGAGGGTGGTGAGGGCGCCGAAGCCGACCCCGGAGCCGCTCGCCTCCTTCACATGGGCATGGCTGAACAGCATGGCGCCGAGCCAGAGCAGGGGGGTCACCAGCAGCAGCAGACCAGACCAGTCATAGAGCACCAGCTGCCCCAGGATGCCGAAACTCACCCCCAGCAATGTGCCCATGGCGCGCTTGCGGGCATAGCTCAGGGCCCCGTCCCAGTGCATGGGGAAGAGCACCAGCAGTGTGGTCGCCTGGGCGGACATGGAGTCGCGCAGATCGAACAGCTGGAATACCAGGAACGACAGGGTGGCGATGCTGGCACCGAGCAGGGCCTCGTGGCGCATCCGGTGGGGGGCCTTGGGAGAGGGTGCGGGGGCGGGCCGCGGCTCCACATCCGGGATCAGGGCCGTCATCAGGTAGGCGATGAGCACCGACAGTATGCTGGCCCAGAGGTTGCTGAAGATGAGATCGTTCAGATCGGTTCCGGGGTAGCTGGCAAAGTGCAGCATGATGCTGAGGCTGAGCACGCCGTTGGCGCCAAACAGGAAGAGGCTGCCCCGGGACATGGCGGCGAAACGGTAGAGGAACAGCAAAAAGACCAGGGGGGTCATCAGCCCGGGATGACTGCCGAACAGGCCGCCCAGCAGGCCGACCTCCAGCCCGCACATGGCGGCGGAGGCGATAAGCTGGCGGGCGGCGTGGCCGTTCATCACCGGGATCATGCCGAGCAGCAATACCGGGGTGACGGTGAAGAAGACCCCGTTGCTCCAGCCGAAGATCTTGCACAGTACAAACCCCAGGGTGCAGCCGAAGGCGATGCGCAGACACTGGCGCAGCTCGTTGGCGGTGAGGGGTCTGTGCCACAGGTTCATGGTCGTCATCTCAGTAGATGTAGTGCAGCAGGCTGAGCAGGCGGATCTGGCCGCGGGCAAAGAGCGCGCTCAGGGCGTTGTCCGGCAGCAGCTGGACGGTGGCGCGGGCCCCGGCCGGCAGATGGGCGGGCAACTGATCCAGGGTCAGGTGCAGGCGCAGTCGCTGGGCATCCCGCACCCAGCGATCGGACTCGATGGGGTTGGCCAAGAGGCCGTTGGCGTCGAACTGGCCGGCGCTGACCCCGGCGTCCAGGCTGGC
This sequence comes from Aeromonas ichthyocola, assembly GCF_046087985.1. NCBI lineage: Bacteria > Pseudomonadati > Pseudomonadota > Gammaproteobacteria > Aeromonadales > Aeromonadaceae > Aeromonas > Aeromonas ichthyocola. The sequence continues at coordinate 497,421 of NZ_JBJSWH010000002.1, read as the reverse complement.
GACCCGGGCGGCATAGAGGCGGCCGGGCTCGCCGTCGAAGGCGACCAGCGCGCGGCTCTGCGGGGTGATGTTGCGCAGGCTCTTCTCGCGAAAATCGGCGATCACGTCCACCTGCTCCGAGACCAGGGCCAGCAGGGGAGAGCCCGCCGTGGCCACGCTGCCCGGCTTGAGCTGCAGGTTGGTGATGATGCCATCCTGGCTCGCATGGACCTGGCTGTAGGTGAGGTTGAGCTCTGCCTGGGCGAGACGGTTGCGCGCCTGGCGCAGCAGCAGGTTGTCATCACCGGCCAGGCCACGGTTGACGCGAGCCTGCTCCATGCGGGCCTGGCTGGCCAGCAGGTTGGCACGGGCGGTGCGGGCGGCGCTGTCGGCGTCATCTTTCTGCTGCTCAGAGACCATGTGACGGCGATAGAGGGTATCGATGCGCTCGGCCTCCCGCTGCTTCTGGGCGGTCTGGGTCTGCAGCGAGCTGAAGTCGGCGGCGGCGGCGTTCAGGGTCGCATCCAGCTGGCGATTCTGTTGCTCGGCCTGATCCAGAGCGAGTCTGGCCTGCTCGACCGCGAGCTCGAAGGGGGCCGGATCCAGCATGAACAGCAGATCCCCCTGTTTGACGTGCTGGTTGTTCACCACGGCAACCTCGACCACCTTGCCGCTGACCTGGGGCGCCATCTTGGTGACGACCCGGGTGGCCATGGCCTGGGGGGTGAGGGGCATCTTGATGTCGGCCAGCAGGAAGTAGCCGAACACCAGGATGAAGCAGGCCATGGCCCACTTGATCCAGCGTTTGAATTGTTGATCCGGGGTCATCTTATTCTCTCTCTTCATGCTGGGCACCGATCTTGCCGAGGGCATTGGCGGAGATGCGGTGCACTATCTCTTCAAACTGGGCCAGCTCCTGCTGGCTGATGCCAGCCAGCAGATCCCGGCGGACCTCCATGATGCGATCCTCGATCTTGTCGAGCAGCGCCTTGCCGGCCGGGGTCAGGGTGACGATGCGGGCGCGCTTGTCCTGGCTGCAGCAGTGGCGCTCGATAAGAGCCAGCTCTTCCAGCTGACCCAGGGTGCGCATCAGGGAGGGCAGCTCTATCTCCAGCGCCTCGGCCAGGGTCTTCTGGCTGAGGTGGCCGCCGAGGCGGCTCAGCTTCCAGAGCGCGGTCCAGCGCGGATGGGTCAAACCCAAGGGGGCCAGCTCGATATCGGCCACGGTGCGCCACAACCGGTGCAGTCGCCCCAGCTGTTCGGCGAGGGAGAGCTCGCGCAACATCTCCAGATCCTTTTTCATGGCAGACACCTCATATACTTAGCCTGCTAAGCATTATATTTATTTCGCAGGCTAAGTAAAGCGTGATTCAGCTCACATTCAGTTTCGGGGGCAGGGGACGCGGGGAGGGCAATGGTGCTTAAGGTTTCAATGTTTTTATATGGCTTTGCAGGCCCGCTAACCGACAGCGCAGGAGGGGATACGTAGAGTGGCGCCACACCACAAGCTGGAGCATAACAATGAAAAACCTCTCTACCCCCGAAGTACAGATGAAGGGCGCCTGGAGCGACCAGCAGATCGCCGGCATGCCCATGATGATTTTCCTGGGGCTCGCCACCTGCGTCCTCTACGCCGGCTGGAACGGCTCCCTGCCGCTCGGCATGGTCGGCGCCCTGGCGCTGATGTTCGTGCTCGGCACCCTGCTGAGCGAGCTGGGCGAGCGGATCCCCCCCATTCGGGAATACCTGGGGGGCGGCACCATACTCGCCATCTTCGGCGGCGCCGCGCTGTTCGAGTACAGGATTCTGCCGGTCGAGGCGGGTGAGGTGATCACCCGCTTCATGAAGGAGGGGGGCTTTCTGAACTTCTTCATCGCCAGCCTGGTGACAGGGTCTGTGTTCGGCATGAGCGGCGCCCTGCTCAAAAACGCCGCCATGCGTTACCTGCCGGTGATCCTGGGGGGCGTGGCCCTGGCGCTGCTGAGCGTCGGTCTGGTCGGCTCCCTGATGGGATACGGCTTCAAGAATGCGGTGCTGCTCATCGGTCTGCCCATCATGGGTGGCGGCATGGGCGCTGGCGCCGTGCCCCTGGTGGAGATCCTCTCCGGCCCCTTGCAGATGTCCAGCGCAGACCTGCTGTCGCGCATGGTGCCCGCCGTGGTGATCGCCAACACCCTGGCCATACTGGTGGGCTCCCTGCTGGCGCGCCTCGGTCGTCGTTACCCCTCCCTGACCGGTAACGGCAAGCTGATGGTCAAGGAAGACAGCCAGAGCGTCGCCGACGAGCAGGCTGAGGCGCCGACCCTGCAGAGCCTGGGTCTCGGCCTCTTCATCAGCTCCAGCATGTTCGTGCTGGGATCCTTGCTCGGCAACTTCATCCCCATGCACCCCTTCGCCCTGATGATACTGGCGGTGGCCCTTATCAAGGTGAGTGGTGTATTGCCCCGTCGTTATGAACAGGCGGCCGCCGACTGGTACCAGTTCGTGGTGAGCAACCTCACCCCCTCCCTGCTGGTGGGCATAGGGGTGGCCTACACCAGTATCCCCGAGCTCATCGGCGCCTTCTCGGTCAACTACTTCATCATGGTGCTGACCACTGTGGTCGGCGGCGCGCTGGGGGCGGCCCTGGTGGGGCGCCTGATAGGTTTTTATCCCATAGAGGCGGCCATCACCGGCGGCCTGTGCATGGCCAACATGGGGGGCACCGGCGACGTGGCCGTGCTGTCGGCAGCCCAGCGCATGAAGCTGATGCCCTTCGCCCAGATCTCCTCTCGCCTCGGTGGGGCCGTGATGCTGATCCTGGCCACCGCCCTCATCTCTCTGCTCGCCTGACGACCGGATACAGGAAAACGACATGAACGACATCATGATGGGCACCAGCCTGCCCTATGCCGAACGCAAGCGTCAGGGGCTGATGGGGCGCATGCCCCACAAGGAGGAGTCCCTCTCCCAGCAGCGCCGCCGCATCTACCGCCTGGTCTCGGCCATGCAGAGCCCCTTCGATCAGCACCTGCTGCTGCGCCAGTTGCAGGAGGACAACCCTGTGCTGTTTTACGATCTGGTGCGCCACCACCTGCCGGAGCTGCTGCCCATCATCTACACCCCTGTGGTGGGGGAGGCTTGCCAGCGCCACAGCGATCTCTACCTGCGCAGCCACGGTCTCTACCTCTCCTGGCACGACAGGGACGAGCTGGACGCCATCTTCGCTGCGGTGGAGCAGGAGGTGGACGTCATCGTCATCTCCGACGGGGAGCGGGTGCTGGGGCTCGGCGATCTCGGCATCGGCGGCATGGGGATCTGCATCGGCAAGCTGGCGCTCTACAGCGCCGCCGGTGGCATCAACCCGGCCCGCACCCTGCCCCTGTGCGTGGACGTGGGCACCAACAACCCGGCCCTGCTGGAGGATGACTCCTACCTCGGCTGGCAGGCCCCGCGCATCGACGGCGAGACCTACTACCACTTCATGGACAAGGTAGTGGTGGCCATCCATAAACGCTGGCCCCAGGTGGTGCTGCAGTTCGAGGACTTTGCCGGCAAGCATGCCGCCAACCTCCTGGCCCGCTACCGGAACGAGCTCTGCATGTTCAACGACGACATCCAGGGCACGGCGGCGGTGGCTTCCGCCTGCGTGCTGGCCGGGTTTGCAGCAGGCGGGCACCTCTTGAGTGATGCCCCGTGCTGATCGTCGGCGCGGGCTCGGCCGGTTGCGGCATCGCCGCCATGCTGGCCCAGCTGGCGGGGGGCAGCAGTGATGGCGTCTGGCTGTTTGATCAGGATGGGGTGGTCTGTGGCGATCGTCCCGCCTGACCCGCGCCCAGCAGCCGTTTGCCCGTGCCGTGGAGGAGGCCAACAGCTCGCTGCTGGAGACCATCCGCCAGGTGCGCCCGGCGGTGCTTATCGGGGTAAGCGGCCAGGGTGGCCTCTTTACCCGCGAGGTGTTGCAGGCGATGGGGGAGGTGTGCGAGCAGCCGGTGATCCTGCCGCTCTCCAACCCGACCCGCAGCGCCGAGGCCACCCCCGAGCAGGTGTGGGAGGCCACCGCAGGCCGTGCCCTGCTGGCCACCGGCAGCCCCTTTGCGCCGGTGATGGTGGCGGGCGAGCGGCGGGTGGTCTCTCCAGTGCAACAACGTCTATGTCTTCCCGGGCATTGGTCTGGGGGCCTGCGCGGTCAAGGCGCGCCGCATCAGCGATGGCATGTTGCTGGCCGCGGTGCGGGCGGTCGGCGCCTATCCGTTGCTGGCGGGCCGGCTGCTGCCCCCCATCGAACAGGTCGGGGAGGTGGCCCGGCGGTCGCCAGCGCGGTGGCACTGACAGCCCGTGAGGAGGGATTGGCCGATTTTGTGGCGATCCGGCACCTTTGATTGACCAGACCTGGTGGCATCCGCACTATTGGGCTGCATCCTGACGTTTTAAGGTATGTGCATGAAACTTCGCCACCAGCTGGTCACCCTGTCGCTCGGGCTCTCCCTGCTGCTGATCCTCATTTTGGGCAGCCTGCTGGCCCTCTTTATCCGTCATCTGCTGGAGAGCAACCTGCAGGATAAGGGGAGCGATTTGGCACGGGTCATGGCGGCCGATACCCGGGTGGTAGGCGCCTGCGCAGGGCGGTGATCCCGACCCTGCGCGACTATGTGGAGGCGGTCTGCAACCGCACCGATGCCACCTATATGGTGGTGACCGACGAGCATGGTCGCCGTCTCAGCCACCCCAACCCCGAGCTGGTGGGGCAGCAGTTCCGCGGCGAGGATATCTGGCCCGCGCTGCAGGAGCGGCGCAGTTACTGCTCCAGGGACAAGGGCACCATGGGATTGGCGATCCGCTGCTTCTCGCCCGGTGGTAGGTAGTGATGGCCGCGTCATGGGGGCTGTGGTGGTGGGCTATCTGATGCAGCAGGTGGAGGGCATCTATCATGGAGCGGGTGGCCCTGCTCATCAGCGCCATCGTGCGCGGTGCTGGGCTGCGGCCTGCTGCTGGCGCTCTGGGTGCAATACCTGCTGCGCAAGACCCTGCTGGATCTGGAGCCGGAGGCGATTGTGCGCCGCTTCACCCTGCAGGATCTGGTGCTGGAGCACATCACCGAAGGGGTGATTGCCCTCGATGGCCGCGGCATCACATCAAGATGCTCAACAGCGCCGCCAGCTATCAGCTGCGGCTGCCGGTCACCGGGCGCCACGCCCTGCTGGGGCAGTCCCTGGCCGAACTGGTGCCCCCCTGCCCCGTCTGGAGCAGGAGGGGGGGAGGTGAGCTTCACCATTCAGGGGGAGTCCTTCGTCGGTCGCTGGCAGGCGGTGCAGGGCAAGGCACCGGGGCGGTTGTGATCTTCAGTCGTCCCGAGGTGGCTGCCAGCCTGGGGATGCAGGTGACTCACCTGCGCCAGTATGCCGAGATGCTGCGGATCCAGACCCACGAGTTCGCCAACAAGCTGAGCAGCCTCTCCGGCCTGCTGCAGCTCGGTCATGTGGATCAGGCGGTGGAGCTGATCCAGCAGGAGAACGAAGCGTGCCAGACCATGCTGCAGGAGCTGCTGCGGCTGATCGACAACAAGCCGGTGGCGGGGCTTATTCTCGGCAAGTTTAGTCGAGCCCGCGAGCTGGGGGTGACCCTGGTAAGCTCGATCCCGACTCGGCGCTGGCGGAGTATCCGGCTGCCGTCTCGGTGGATCTCATCACCTGATCGGCAACCTGCTGGACAACGGCCTGCAGGCGGCCTGGCGCAACCGCCAACAGCGGCCGCCCCGGGTGCTGCTATCCCTGTGCGATGTGGGGCGGCGGTTGGTGATAGAAGTGGAGGACAGCGGCGAGGGGGTCGACGAGGAGCTGGCCGATCATCTGTTCGATTACGGAGTGAGTCGTCAGAGTGGCGATCACGGGGTAGGTCTGTTCCTGGTCAAGGAGACCGTGGGGCGGCACGAGGGTGTGATAGAATGGCGGCGAACCGCCGAGCAGACCACCCTGTTTGGTATCTACTTGAATAAAAACCAATTAATGTGAGCCATGGACCCAATTTTCACTCTTGTTATTGAAGATGACGAGCGGATCGGTGCCATCCTGTCAGAACTGGTGGCGGCGACCCCAGGCTTCTCCCTGCTGGGGCGGGCTGCCACCCTGGCCCAGGCCGATCTCATGATGCGTGCCACCGAACCCCAGTTGCTGGTGGTGGACATCTCCCTGCCGGACGGCTCGGGTCTTGAGTGGGTGAACCGGCTGCGCAGCCACAATCGGGAGGTCTTCGTGGTCATGGTGACCGCTTCCTGCGACGTGGAAACCATACAGCAGGCCCTGAATCTCGGGGTGCAGGACTACATCATCAAGCCGCTGCGGCTGTTTCGCATCCAGCAGAGCCTGGACGAGATCCTGACCCTGCATCGCCGCCTGTGCGAGCGCGGCCTGCTGGAGCAGAGCGATCTCGATCGCCTGATGGGCAAGGGGCGCATTCAGCCGAGGGAGGTGCGCGACACCCCCAAGGGCATAGACGCCATCACCTTGCGCCAGGTGCTGGAGCTGCTGGCGGGGGAGCCGGACACCGCCTTCTCCACCGATACGGTGGCGCTGCGCCTGTCACTCAGCCGCACCACGGCGCGCCGCTACCTGGAGTTTCTGGAGTCCGAAGACAAGCTGGACGTGGATCTCAACTACGGCCAGCGCGGTCGCCCCGAGCGGCGCTACCACTGGCGCCGGGCAGGTTGAGCCTCCGGTTGCTGCCAAAAAGCACGTGAAAACAACAAGGGAGCCAGCGGCTCCCTTGTTTTTGGGCGATGTTCGTTTTCAGGCGGCTTCCCGTTCGGCTACCGGTGTCCGCCCCTTTCAGCTGGGAGGCCATCACTCCGCCCAGGATTAGGCCGCCGCCTATCAGGTGATGGCCATGGATGGGCTCCCCCAGGGAGATGACGGCGATCAGCGCCGTGCACAGGGGCATCAGGTTCATGAACACAGAGGTGCGCTCCGCCCCCATGGCGGCGAGGCCACGCATCCAGCAGTAGGCCGCCAGCAGGGAGGAGGCGAGCCCGGCGAACAGCACCAGACCCCAGCCTTCGGCGGGCACCGCCAGGGAGTCAGCACTCAGGGCGACCGGGATCAGCAGCAGCACCGCCAGCAGGATCTGCAGATAGAGGTTGAGCCAGGGGCCGAACGGCAGTTGCCAGCGGCGGATCAGCAGGCCATAGAGCGCATAGCTGGCGGAGCCCAGCAGCATGAGGCCATCCCCCGGATTGATGCCGTCGTGCAACAGCGCCAGGGGCTGGCCCTTGCCGAGCAGCCAGAGCACCCCGAACAGGGAGAGGCTCATGCCGAGCAGCGCCTGCTTGCCCGGACGTTGGCCGAAGAAGAGGGCGCTCTGCAGCAGGGTCAGCAGCGGTATGAGGGAGCCGATGACCCCCATGTTGGTGGCCGAGGTGCTGTGGGCGGCGTAGTAGGCCAGGCACTGGTAGAGCACCATGCCAAGGGCCGCCAGCACCAGCAGCTTGCCGAGCCAGGGGCGGATCTCGGCGCGGCGGCGCCACAGTTGCGGCAGGCAGAAGGGGGAGAGCGCCAGGGCGGCGATCACCCAGCGGTAGAAGGAGATGGCGGCGGGATCCAGCACACCGGCGGCGGCCTTGGAGACCACGGTATTGGTAGCCCAGATCAGCACAGCTATCAGCGGGAAGAGAAGGGGGAAAAGATTTCGCATCAGAGGCTCCTTATTAACAGATGGCCAAGTCTAGCCTTGTCTTTATATTATCAAGTAGCGTAAATACAGACATGACTTAGTGGAAAAGACAACTCTTTCTGATGCACCTTATTCCGGCCCACAGGGGTTGCGTTTTCCCGCAGCTGATGGCTGCCTTTAACCTGTGCCAGAGATCGTGTCAACAGGACGTTGCATCACGCGTATTCTTCTATCTCGCAAGAGGCGCTGATGGCCACACACCAGTTTCAGCCGGTAGATGTCGTTCTGCCCGCTCCCAATCCGCTCTATTTCAGTTACCAGCAGATGCTGGCCGACAGCGCGACCTTGTTGCACTCCCACCCCTGGGGCCAGCTCAGTATGATCAGTCTGGGGATCATGGAGATAGTGCTGGGGGATCACCGGCTGGTGGCGCCTGCTGACTACCTCATCTGGGTACCGGCGGATCTCGAGCACACCTCCTACAACCAGCAGGCCCTCGACTACACCTCCATCTACGTCAGCCACCAGCTGGCGGCCAAGCTGCCGCCAGAGCCCAGATTGCTGCTGCTCACCCCGCTGATCCGCGCTCTGTTGAGCGATTTTTGCGAACGGCGGGTGAGCCATATGGCGGATGAGTGGGATCAGCGCCAGGCCGAGTTGCTGGTGGAACGACTGGCGCGCACCCGCTGTCAGGAGAGTTACCTGCCGATGAGTCAGGACAAGCTGCTGGCTCCCATGCTGGCGGTGCTGCACAGCGATCCTGCCGACCCTCGCACGCTGGCCCAGTGGGCCGGGCAACTGCACACCACCGAGCGCACCCTGGCACGTCGCTGCCTGCGCGAGCTGGGGATGAGCTTTGGTCAGTGGCGGGCGCGGCTGCGGCTGCTCAAGGCGCTGGCCTGGCTCAAGGGGGACATGCCCATTCAGGAGATCAGCTGGCGGCTCGGTTACGGCTCCACCTCGGCCTTTATCGCCATGTTCAACCGGGAGCTGGGCAGTGCTCCCCCCAGCGTTATCGCCAGCAGTCGGGCCAGATAACAAATCGCCGAGGTGTCATCGGTGAAGCAAAACAAGAAGGGCGCCCGCAGGCGCCCTCTCTGATGGCATCTGCTGGCAGGTTCAGAAGAAGCCGAGGGGGTTGATGTCGTGGCTCACCAGCAGGTTCTTGGTGTTCTGGTAGTGATCCAGCATCATCTTGTGGGTCTCGCGGCCTATGCCTGACTTCTTGTAGCCACCGAAGGCGGCGTGGGCCGGGTAGGCGTGGTAGCAGTTGACCCAGACCCGGCCGGCCTGGATGCCGCGCCCCATGCGCCAGGCCAGGTTGCTGTCCCGGGTCCAGAGCCCCGCCCCCAGGCCATACTGGGTGTCGTTGGCAATGGCCAGGGCATCCGCCTCGTCCTTGAAGGTGGTGACCCCGAGGGCCGGCCCGAAGATCTCCTCCTGGAACACCCGCATCTTGTTCTGACCCGAGAAGATGGTGGGCTGGATGTAGAAGCCCCCCTCAAGGCCGCTCACCTTGGCCGGGCCGCCGCCTATCAGCATCTTGGCCCCCTCGCCGCGGCCAATCTCCATGTAGCTCAGTATCTTGTCGAACTGCTCCCGGGACGCCTGGGCGCCCACCTGGGTGGCGGTGTCCAGGGGGTTGCCCTGCACTATGGTGCGGGCGCGGGCCAGCACCCTGTCCATAAAGTCGTCATAGATGCTGGCCTGCACCAGGGCGCGGGAGGGGCAGGTGCACACCTCGCCCTGGTTGAAGAAGGTCATCAGCATGCCTTCCACCGCCTTGTCGATGTACTGGCTCTCATGCTGCATCACGTCGGCGAAGTAGATGTTGGGGGACTTGCCGCCGAGTTCGACGGTGGAGGGGATCAGCTTGTCGGCGGCGCAGCGCAGTATATGGGCGCCGACTTCGGTCGAACCGGTGAAGGCCAGCTTCTGGATCCTGTCGCTGGTGGCCAGCGCCTGACCGGCCTCGGCACCGAAGCCGTTGACCACGTTGACCACGCCGGGGGGCAGTATGTCCTTGATGAGATCCATCATCAGCATGATGGTGACCGGGGTCTGCTCGGCGGGCTTGAGCACGCTGCAGCAGCCGGCCGCCAGCACAGGGGCCAGCTTCCAGGCTGCCATCAACAGCGGGAAGTTCCAGGGGATGATCTGGCCGACCACGCCTATGGGCTCCTTGAAGTGGTAGCTGACGGTGTGTTGATCCAGCTCGGCGGCCGAGCCCTCCTGGGCACGGATGCAGCCGGCGAAGTAGCGGAAATGATCCACCACCAGCGGCAGGTCGGCGGCCAGGGTCTCGCGCACCGCCTTGCCGTTCTCCCAGGTCTCGGCGACGGCGAGCACCTCTATGTTCTGCTCGATGCGATCGGCGATGCGCAGCAGCAGGTTGCTGCGCTCGGTGACGCTGGTCTTGCTCCAGCTGGCAAACGCCTTGTGGGCGGCATCCAGCGCCAGCTCGATGTCGGCGGCGTCGGATCTGGCCACCTCGCAGAACACCCGGCCATCCACCGGCGAGACGTTCTCGAAATAGCGGCCGGCGCGGGGGGCCACCCAGTCGCCACCGATGAAGTTGTCGTAACGGGACTTGAAGCTGACCAGGGCGCCTGCCTGACCGGGAGCGGTGTAAATCATCTCATCATCCTTATGTGTGTGGTCCTGACCGGCCCGGGGCCGGTGACCAGCTGCTATCGCAAGGGCCGTGCCAGAGGGTCTGACCAGAGCGACAAAAGTTACAAAAACGTTATCAAACAGGGTGCGGCGGCGTATCTTGATTAACCAGTGACCGCGGTCGTGGCGATGAGACTGTGCCGTTTCTGGACAGTGGTCGTGACACTGTGCCCTTTGTGAACAGGAGGCGTGATGAGCGAGTTACCTCAGTCCATTCCCAGCCCCAGCCCGATCCAGCGCTCCTGGCAGCGCTGCCTGCATCAGGGCCTGCTCCGCCAGCAGAGCGCCGAGCTGGATCTGCTGCCCCAGGGAGAGCTGTCGGCCCGCCAGGAGCAGCACAGAACGCTTATCACCTGCTTCCAGCGCTTCGTGTTGCCGCTGTTTGCCCAGTTACTGGCGGGCAGGCCCTGTCGCCTGCTGCTGTGTGACGGCGAGGGGGCCATTTTGGCCGCCAGCGGTGACGATGGCTTCGCCCGCCACGCCGAGCGGATCTTTTTGCGCAGCGGTGCCCGCTGGGGGGAGGCGAGCAAGGGCACCAATGCCATAGGCACAGCGCTCGCCGAGCAGAGCGAGGTGCAGGTGCTGGGGGCCCAGCACTTCTTCGCCCAGCACAGCTTCCTCAGTTGCAGCGCCTGCCCCCTGCTCGGGCCGGACGGGCAACTGCTGGGGGTGCTCGACATCTCCACCGATGCGGCCCACCACGACGGCGACATGCTGGGCACTGTGCGGCTCTTGGCGATGACCCTGGAAAACGCGCTGCTGGCGCGTCAGCCGGGCTGGCTGGTGGATCTCGATCCCCAGAGTCTCTGGTCAGCCCGCCTGCTGCTGGGGGAGGGGGGCGAGCTGCTCGGGGCCAACCGGGCCGGACGGCTCTGGCTCGGCCAGCACCCCTTCGATGGCCGGCAGCTGCTGAGGGATCGTCGCGGCCTGCGGCTGGAGCCCGAACCTGTGGTGATTCAAACCGAAAACCAGCCCCAGCCAGCCGTTACCGCCGGGGTGCCCCTCAAGATGCTGGAGCGGGGTATCTCGCTGCTTATCGAGGGGGAGACCGGCAGCGGCAAGGAGCACCTGGTGCGCGAACTGCACGGGCAGTCGAGCCGACGGGGCAAGCCCCTGGTGTGCGTCAACTGCGGCGCCCTGCCGGCGGAGTTGGTGGAGGCCGAGCTGTTTGGCTACGTGGGCGGGGCCTTCAGCGGTGCCCGCAGCCAGGGCAGCCAGGGGTATCTGCGCGCCGCCCATGGCGGCATCCTGATGCTGGACGAGATCGGCGAGTTGCCGCTGCTGGCCCAGACCCGGCTGCTGCGGGTGTTGCAGGAGCGCAGCGTGACGCCGGTTGGCAGCCACAAACCCGAGCCGGTGGATTTCTGGCTGGTCAGCGCCAGCCACCGGGATCTGGCGGCCATGGTGCAGGATGGCGGCTTTCGCGAAGATCTCTATTACCGCATCTGCGGCTGGCGCCAGCAGCTGACACCGCTGCGGGCCTGGCCCCAGGGCGAGCGCCTGGGGCTGATCCGGCGCCTGCTCTCGGAGATGGACCCGGCCCTGCAACTGACGCCGCAGGCGGAGCGGCAACTGCTGGCCCACCCTCTGCCCGGCAACGTGCGCCAGCTCAAGCAGGCGCTGGAGGTGGCCTGCGTGCTGGCGGAAGGGCAGGGCTGGATTGAACCCGCCCACCTGTATCTGCCCGAGGTGGCCGCCATGCCGGCTCCCCGGGGCGTCACCACCTTGCGCGAACAGAGCCGGCTGCGGGTGCAGCAGACCCTGACGGAGTGCGGCGGCAACGTGAGCGAGGCGGCGAGGCGGCTTGGCATCAGCCGCACCACCCTCTACCGGGCGCTGCGGGAAGAGGGATAGGGGTGTTGCCACACCGCTTGCTTGTGTAGACTGGGGCTCTGCGATGATTTTTCTTTATTTTTCCATGGCATGGAGCGCTCAGTGGTGAAAGGAATGATGACATCGGGAACCCGTTTCCCCAGGAGCTGGCGTCCGCCTCTTGCGGTGCAATGCCGACAGGACTCAGCCCGGCGGATGGCAGGCGACGCCCTGCTCGCGGGCTGAGCCGACCAATGCCCCGGCGCCCGTGAGGGCGCGTGTAATAACCTTGGATCTGGATCAGCACGGTGCAGAATTACAAGGTGTAGAGTAAAAGCTCTTTTTCAGGTGTGATCGCCATGACCCCATCCTATTCCCGCGTGACCAATATGCTGTTCTGGAGCCTGCTGCTCGGCAGCCTGTTGGCCATCTTGGTGTTCGAGTTCGGGCCAGAGCGGCGGCTGGACATCCTGAGCCAGGCCAGCCTGGCCGCCAGGGCCCAGGATGATCGCGCCCATGGGGGCCAATCGGTCACCACGCTGATCCCTGGGGGCGACAAGCCCGCCATCGACTGCAAGCTGCGTGCGGGCCACAGCTCCCCCTTCTGTGAACTGATCCTGACCCTGTCAGCCCCCGAGTGGGGGCTGGATCTCTCCCACTTCAACGGCGTGCGGGTCAAGCTGAGGGTGGAGGGGAGCGAGCCGCAGAGCTGGCGCCTCTATCTGCGCAACTATGATCCCGCCTACTCGATAGCCGGGGACGAGATCTCCCACAAGTTCAACGAGGTGCTCTTTCGTCCCGACGATTACGGCCGCATCCAGGACGTCCCCCTCAAGGTGTTCGCCCCCAGCTCCTGGTGGGTGCAGCAGTACCGGATCCCGCTGGCGCAGCAGGGGGCGGATCTGCACCATGTCTATGCCATCGAGCTTGCCACCGACGACAGGATGCAGCCCGGGGACTACCGGTTGATCCTGGAAAAGCTGGAGTTCTATGGCCGCTGGGGCAAGCCGGGGGACTTCTACCGCCAGCTGCTGCTGGGCTGGCTGATATACGGAATACTGCTGTTTCTGACCCAGTACCTGCTGATGGGGGACAAGCTGCGCAAGGCTCGCGAGGCGCGGCTGGCGGCGGAGGCGCTCAGCCAGAGCCTGTCCGAGCAGTACCGCCGCACCGAGGAGGAGGCCCGCTACGATCCCCTGACCGGGGCCCTCAACCGGCTCGGTGGCGAGAAGCTCTTGAGCGAACTGGGGGAGATGCCGCTCTCCTTCATCTATATCGACATCGATCACTTCAAGGGGGTCAACGACACCCACGGCCACCCCATGGGGGACGAGGTGCTCAAGCACATGGTGAGCGAGCTGCTGCGCCATTGTGACAGCCTGTGCCGCCTGGTGCGCTGGGGAGGAGAGGAGTTCGTGCTGGTCTGCCTGCACCATGAGCAGGCGAGGGCAGAGCGGCTGGCCGAGCGACTGAGGGGGGCGCTGGAGGCCTACAGGGACTGGCCCCTCGGGCTCAGGATCACCGCCTCCTTCGGGGTGGCGGAGCGGCGCGGGGACTCCCTTGAGCTGACCCTCAAGCGAGCGGACGAGGCGCTCTATCAGGCCAAGGAACGGGGGCGCAACCGGGTCGAGGTGGGTTAGGGCGCAGGCTTGCCCACCGACTAAGGGCCTTGCCTTCGCTAAGGTGATTGCGGCTGGAGCCCCGGCCTCCCAGCCGTTATGATGCGCGCCAGCCGGGGCGCGGGCCCCCTCATCAGTCAAGGAGTTTCCCATGTCCCAACACCTAGGTGCCCTGACCCTGCTGGTGGCCGACTACGATCAGGCCATTCGCTTTTTTACCGAGGGGCTCGGATTTGAGCTGCTGGAAGACACGCCCCTCGACGAGCCGGGCAAACCGGGCAAGCGCTGGGTGCGGGTTGCCCCTAAAGGTGCCCCAGGGTCGGCCCTGCTGCTGGCCCGGGCCGCCAATGCGCAGCAGCAGGCCGCCATCGGCCAGCAGGGGGGCGGCCGGGTCTTCCTGTTTCTCGAGACCGACGATTTCTGGGGCGACTACCAGCGCATGCAGCAGTACGGCGTGCATTTTTGTGAACAGCCCCGCCACGAGCCCTATGGCACTGTGGTGGTGTTCGAGGACATCAGTGGCAACCGCTGGGACCTGCTGCAACGCATTGCTGCCAACTGAATCTGAAAACGTTTATCATCCCGCCTGTCATAAAGTCATAAAAGTGTCACAGAAAGTTCTAATAATTGGCGCACCCATCTTCACAGAGGAGAGAGAAGGGATATGGCTAAGCGAATTCTGGTGGTCGAGGACGAGGCACCAATCCGCGAGATGCTCTGCTTCGTGCTCGAGCAAAAAGGATATGAGACGGTTGAGGCAGAAGATTATGCCGATGGACTGGCGAAGGTGCGTGAACCTTACCCCGAGCTCATCGTACTGGACTGGATGATGCCAGGCGGCAGTGGCATCCAGTTCATCAAGCAGCTCAAGCAGGACGAGGTGACCCGCCAGATCCCCGTGGTGATGCTGACCGCCCGTGGTGAGGAAGAGGACAAGGTGCGCGGCCTCGAGGCGGGCGCCGACGACTACATCACCAAGCCGTTCTCTCCCAAGGAGCTGACCGCCCGCTTGCACGCCGTGATGCGCCGGGTCTCCCCCACCTCGGTGGACGAGGTGATCGAGGTGCAGGGGCTCAAGCTGGATCCTGTTTCCCACAGGGTCAGCGCCGAAGACAAGGCGCTGGACATGGGGCCGACCGAGTTCAAGCTGCTGCACTTCTTCATGACCCATCCCGAGCGGGTCTACAGCCGCGAGCAACTGCTCAACAACGTCTGGGGCACTAATGTGTATGTGGAAGACAGGACGGTGGACGTGCACATCCGTCGCCTGCGTAAGGCGATCGAAGAGACCGGGCACGACAGATTGATCCAGACGGTGCGTGGAGCCGGATACCGCTTCTCAACCCGTCTCTAGGGGATAACATGTTGCAACCTTACGCCTGGCGGCGACAGTTGTGGCGAATGGCGTTCTTCTACGCCCCCTTCGTCTTGGTAGGTTGGTTGATTGAACACCTCTCCCTCTGCCTGCTGGTGGCGACCGTGCTGCACCTGGGCTGGCACTACCGCTTCCAGAAGCGGCTGTCGGACTGGCTGTGGCACGATCGCAGCCTGGTGCCGCCCCATGGCAGCGGCAGTTGGGAATACATCTTCAATGGCATTTACAAGTTGCAGCAGCGCCACCGTGCCCGGCGCCGCGAGCTGGCGGGGCTCATCCGCCGGTTCCGGGAGGGGGCCGAGGCCCTGCCCGACGCCGCCGTGGTGTTTCGCGCCGATGGCAGCATCCTCTGGTGCAACCGGCTGGCGGAGCAGTTGCTCGGTTTTCGCTGGCCCGAGGATGCCGGCCAGCACATCGGCAACCTCATCCGTCACCCCGGTTTCGTCGCCTACCTCGGCAAGGGGCAGTATGACGAGCCGTTCGAGATGAGCTCCCCCATCAACGAGGAGAAGTTTCTCGAGTTTCGCATCATGCCCTATGCCGAGGATCAGGCCATGCTGGTGGTGCGGGACGTGACCCGGCTGCGCAGCCTCGAGAAGACCCGCAAGCACTTCGTCTCCAACGTCTCCCACGAGCTGCGCACCCCGCTCACAGTGCTAAAGGGGTACCTGGAGATGACCGAGGAGCCGCCGCCCCCCGCCATGTGGGCCAAGGCGCACAAGGTGATGATGGAGCAGACCATCCGCATGGACAACCTGGTCAACCAGCTGCTCACCCTGTCGCGCATCGAGGCGGCCCCGACCGTGGATCTCTCCCATCTGGTGGACATGCCCGCCATGCTGGGGCTGCTGGAGCAGGAGGCGCGTGCCCTGTCGGGAGAGAGTGCCCATCAGATAGAGTTTCAGGTGCAGTCCAATCTGTTCGTGAAGGGTGACAGGGACCAGCTGCGCAGCGCCGTCTCCAACCTGGTCTACAACGCCATTCACTACACCCCCGCCGGTCGCAAGATCACTGTGGAGTGGCGCAAGCAGGGGGCCATGGCGCTCTTTGTGGTGCAGGACCAGGGGGAGGGGATAGCCCCGGAGCACCTGGCGCGGCTCACCGAGCGCTTCTATCGGGTCGACAAGGCGAGATCCCGCCACACCGGCGGCTCCGGCCTTGGCCTCGCCATCGTCAAGCATGCCCTGAGCCATCACGATGCCCAGCTCGAGATAGAGAGCCGGGTCGGCCAGGGCAGCCGTTTCAGCTTCCTCATTCCTGCCAGGATGGTGGTGGTAAAATAGTCTTTATTGACAACTGGTTAGCAATAAAAAAGGGGGCGGCGAGAGCGGCCCCCTTGGCATTTGTTCCGCGCTGGGCCCATGTCATCAAAGTGTCATATAAATTCCATAAATTTGTCACTGCCAGGTCAGATACTGGCGCCGTCTTAAGAACAGACCCAGCGTCACCTTGGGAAAGAGGGGACGGATAAAACTCAACAAGCTGACTGACGCAGTCAGCTTGATCACCGCAAGACAGTGTTAATCGGCGCCATGTATTGGCAATTGCCTTCTGTAACTTTGGAGAGATTGGATGAAACTCAACAAACTGGCTGGTGTAATCGGATTCACCGCAGCAACCCTGTTTTCTGTCAGCGCCCTGGCTGCCGGTGTGGATAAAGATCTGCCGGATTACACCCCGACCAGTGGCATCTCGGGCAACCTGTCCTCTGTCGGCTCGGACACCCTGGCCAACATGATGACCCTGTGGGCCGAAGAATTTAAGCGCGTCTACCCCAACGTCAACGTGCAGATCCAGGCCGCCGGTTCTTCCACTGCCCCGACCGCACTGACCGAGGGCGTCGCCCAGTTTGGCCCCATGAGCCGTGCCATGAAGGCCGGTGAAGAGGAAGCATTCGAGAAGCGCTACGGCTACAAGCCGACCGCCATCCGCGTCGCGGTCGATGCCCTGGCGGTGTTCGTGAACAAGGACAACCCCATCAAGGGGCTGACCATGGAGCAGGTTGACTCCGTCTTCTCCAGCACCCTCAAGTGCGGCGAAGCCAAGGCCGCCACCAAATGGTCCGATCTGGGTCTGGATGGCAACTGGTCCAGCAAGGACCTGCAACTGTTCGGTCGCAACTCTGTCTCCGGTACCTATGGCTACTTCAAGGAGCACGCCCTGTGCAACGGTGACTTCAAGAGCGGCGTGAACGAGCAGCCGGGCTCCGCCTCAGTGGTGCAATCCGTCTCCGCTTCCCTGAACGGCATCGGCTACTCCGGCATCGGCTACGTCACCTCAGGCGTGCGTGCCGTACCGCTCTCCAAGGATGGCAAGACCTTCGTTGAAGCGACCGCAGAGAACGCCTTGACCGGCAAATACCCGCTGTCGCGCTTCCTGTACGTTTACGTGAACAAGGCTCCGAACAAGCCGCTCTCCCCGATGGAGCAAGAGTTTGTGAAGATGATGCTCTCCAAGGCCGGTCAGACCATAGTGGCGAAGGATGGCTATGTGCCGGTTCCCGCCAAGATTGTCCAGGCCGACCTGAAGAAGCTGGGTATCATGTAATCCCGCTTTCGCTCAGCAGACAAACTAGCCTCCAAACGAGCCCAAGCGGGCTCGTTTTTATTTTGGCGCCACGGGATCTTTTTGGTCGCATGGGGTGGCGCCTGGCTTGCACCGGACGGCGGCATTCCCGAGAATAGGGCAACTTCACGGTAAAGGACCCTCTCATGCGTGCATCTTCCCTGTCCAAATTCGGCCTGGCGGCCTTGTGCAGCGCCCTGCTGGCCAGTTGTGCCCAGTCGCCGACCGGCCGCAGCCAGATGCTGCTCTTCTCCCCCCAGCAGATGAACCAGCTGGGGGCCGACTCCTTCGAGCAGATGAAGAAGCAGGAGAAGGTAAGCAAGGATGCCAAGGTGAATGCCTATGTCTCCTGCGTGGCCAAGGCGGTCACCGCCCAGGTGCCTGCCAGCTATGGCATCACCAGCTGGGAGGTGGTGGTGTTTGACTCCAAGGAGGTCAACGCCTTCGCCCTGCCCGGGGGCAAGATCGGCGTCTACAGCGGCCTGCTCAAGGTCGCCAAGAATCAGGATCAGCTCGCCACCGTCATCGGCCACGAGCTGACCCACGTGCTGGCACAACACTCCAACGAACGCCTCTCCCGGGATCAGCTGACCGGCATAGGGCTGGCGGTGGCCGATGCCGCCATCGGCAGCAGCCAGGGGGGCGGTGCCACCATGGCGGCGCTCGGGCTCGGGGTTCAGGTGGGGATCGCCCTGCCCTATGGCCGGGCTCAGGAGAGCGAGGCCGACCGGTTGGGGCTGGATCTGATGGCTCGCGCTGGCTTCAACCCGGCCGAGGCGATTCCCCTGTGGCAGAACATGAGTGCCGCCGCCGGGGGCAAGGCGCCGCCCCAGTTGCTCTCTACTCACCCGAGCGATGAGAACCGCATTACCGAGTTGCAGGCCCAACAGGCTCAGGCAGAGCCCCTGTATCGGCAGGCCCGTGCCGCTGGGTTGACTCCCCAGTGCAAGGCATAACACTGCGTCTGGCCCGTCCCGCCGATGCCGCCGCCATGACGGTGATGCAGCGGGCCAGCTGGCTGGCGGCCTATGGCAGCGTGCTCGGTGAGGATCTGCTGGCCCAGCTGGCGGTCACCGAGCATCTGCAGATCTGGCGCCGCCGGCTCGCCGAGCCGGCCCCCATCCCCATGCTGCTCTGTCAGGACGAGGTCGTCATCGGCCTGCTCTATTGGCACCCGGCCCATGAGGAGGGGCTGATGACGGCGCGCATCCGGGCGCTCTATCTGCACCCGGATCACTGGCGTCGGGGCCATGGCAAGCGGCTGTGGCAGGCGGTGGCGGTGCAGATGCGCCGTGCCGGTTGCGAGTGCGTCAGGCTATGGTTGCTCGATGGCAATCATATCGGCGAGGGGTTCTACCTGCGTCGCGGCTTCGTGTTTGACGGCCAGGAGCGCACCCTGACGAGCCTGGGACAACCCTGTCTGCAGCGGCAAATGTTCCGTTTGCTTTGAGCTGGCTCCCGTTTTTCGCCCATAGTTACTTTATTTTTTTGGCGAATTAATACAATGTGCCCCATCTGGACAGACTGAGGTGACCCGGTTCACCGGCAAGGGAGTGTGGCATGTATTACGGATTTGATATTGGTGGTACCAAGATTGCCTTCGCTGTGTATGACGGTGGCCTGAATCTCTGTCACGAAGAGCGCATGAGCACCCCCGGCAATGATTACGAGGGGCTGTTGCAGCTGATCCTGACGCGGGTCGAGGCGGCGGACGCCCGCTTCGGCGCGAAAGGCGCCGTCGGCATCGGGTTTCCCGGCATCATCAATCGCCTGGATGGGAGCATAGTGGCGGCAAACCTGCCCGCCATTCACGGTCGTCATCTGGGCGCGGATCTGGCCGCACGACTGGCACGCACCGTCAGCGTCGACAACGACGCCAACTGCTTCCTCTGGTCCGAAGTGCATCAGGGGGCCGCCGCCGAGGCCGAGAGTGCGCTGGGGGTGACCATTGGCACCGGCATAGGTGGCGCCGTCTATCTGGCGGGCAAGCTCATCCAGGGCCGCAACTGGCTGGCGGGGGAGATAGGCCATTACCCGCTGCCGGCCACCATATTGATGAAGTATCCCGATCTGCCCCGTCCCCGCTGCGGCTGTGGCCGCCTGGTCTGTTTCGAAACCTATGCCTCGGGCACCGGCCTGGAGCGGCTCTATCACCACTTCAACGGCGAGCGCGCCAGTGGTCACCAGATAGTCGCCCGTGCCGAGGCCCGGGAACCCGCGGCGCTCTCGGCCATCGACTGCTGGCTGGAGATCCTGGCCGCCGGGCTCGCCACCGCCATCTCGGTGATAGACCCCGAGGTGGTGGTGCTGGGGGGCGGCCTCAGCGGCCTGCCTGCCCTGTATGAAGAGCTGCCCAAGCGTCTGCCCGGCCACCTGCTGCCCGGCGTCGCCCTGCCGGCTATCCGCCAGGCCCGCTTCGGCGGCGCCGGTGGCGTGCGTGGCGCCGCCCTGCTGAATTTATGAGATCAGGCACTGGGTCTGATCTCCCTGGATAAGGAGTCATCATGACCCGTCTTGAAATCTGCATCGACAACCTGGAATCCCTGTTCACCGCCCAGCAAGCCGGGGCGGATCGCATCGAACTCTGCTCTGCGCTGGGGCTGGGCGGTCTCACCCCCTCCTATGGTTTCATGCAGCAGGTGGCGCGCCACGCCACCATTCCCGTCTACGCCATGATCCGCCCCCGTGCCGGGGATTTCTGCTTCAGTGCCGCCGAGTTCGAACTCATGTTGCTGGACATCGCCGCCGCCCGGGCAGCAGGCTTGCAAGGTGTGGTGGTGGGTCTGCTGGACGAGGGGGGCAGGGTGCCTGCCACCCAGTTGCAACAACTGGTCGAAGCGGCCGGTCCCCTGGGGGTCACCTTCCATCGCGCCATCGATCTCAGCTCCAACTGGCGCGCCGATCTGGAGACCATAGTGGCGGCCGGCTGTGAGCGTATCCTGAGTTCCGGCCATGCCCCGACCGCCCTGGCGGGTCTGGAGACACTGCAGGCGATGCAACAGACCCTGGCGGGCCGCGCCAGCCTGATGCCCGGCGCCGGGGTCAATGCGGACAACGTGCGCACCATACTCGAGTTCACCGGGGTGAGCGAGGTGCACATGTCCGGCATGGGCTGGCGCGGCGGCATGGTGCCCCACGGCGTCAACATGGGCACTTCGGACGACGGCCGGGTCAATATCACCGACGGCGCCAAGGTGGCAGCGGTGAGAGCCCTGCTGGATCGCGCCTGAGTCAGGGTGTGGCCGGGCGGCATGGTGCCTCTCTATGGGATGTGAACATGGGCACTTCGGACGACGGTCGGGTCAATATCACCGACGGCGCCAAGGTGGCAGCGGTGCGGGCCCTGCTGGATCGGGCCTGAGTCAGCCTGTGGTTGGGTCGTCTCCTCTCCCTTCTCCCCTCGCGGGAGAAGGGCCGGGGATGAGGGGGGTGTGAAGTCTCTCCCACGGGCGGGGAAATCAGGACGGCAGCCGGCAGCACCTCGCCAAAAAGTCTGATATTATCTCGACTCTTTTACTCTCAGGACCCGGAGCAACATCTCAATGTCCCAATACGACTCTATCGAACAGAAGGCCAGCTATGGCATCGGCCGCAACATGGGTGATCAGCTGGCGCAGCAAGCCTTCGCCGGTCTGGATATCCCTGCCCTGCAACAAGGTCTGGCAGATGCCCTGAATGGCCTGGAGTTCGCGGTCAGCCGTGACGATATCAATGATGCCTTCCAGGTCATCACCGCCCGCATGCAGGAAGAGCAGGAAGCCGTTGCCAAGGCGGCTGCCGCCGATGGCGAAGCCTTCCTGGCCGACAACGCCAAGCGCGCCGACGTGAAAGTGACCGACTCCGGTCTGCAATACGAAGTCATGGTAGAAGGCAACGGCGCCGTGCCGGTGGCCGGTCAGTCCGTACGCGTGCACTACC
The DNA here is from genome assembly GCF_046087985.1 of Aeromonas ichthyocola. Lineage (NCBI taxonomy): Bacteria > Pseudomonadati > Pseudomonadota > Gammaproteobacteria > Aeromonadales > Aeromonadaceae > Aeromonas > Aeromonas ichthyocola. The sequence continues at coordinate 475,836 of NZ_JBJSWH010000002.1, read as the reverse complement.
ACGGTACCTTCACCCACGGTGGCGTGTTCGACAGCTCGGTCGCCCGCGGCCAGCCTGCCGAGTTCCCGGTCACCGGCGTCATCGCCGGTTGGGTGGAAGCGCTGCAGATGATGCCGGTTGGCTCCAAGTGGAAGCTCTACATTCCGCAGGATCTGGCCTACGGTGCCCGTGGCGCTGGCTCCATCCCGCCCTACTCCGCACTGGTATTCGAAGTGGAGCTGCTGGACATCCTGTGATCCGGCTGGCGTGATGCAAACGGCGACCTCTGGGTCGCCGTTTGTTTTTGCGCGCCGCCACGCCCTGGTGGATGAACCATGGTCTTCTCGGGAGATTTGGATATAGTCAGGACGTCGCACTCTCGGCCACCCAGGGAGACAGGCCATGGCCGCCATCATCGAAGTCGTCGATCTCATCAAGCACTTTCCCGGTGTCAGGGCGGTGGACGGCCTCAGCTTTGCCATTCCCGCCGGTAGCTGTTTCGGCCTGCTCGGTCCGAACGGGGCGGGCAAGACCACCACCATAGAGCTGCTCGAGGGGATCCTCACCCCGGACAGCGGCCAGATCCTGTTTCATGGCGCCCCTCGTGGCCCCGACTATCGCTCCCGCATCGGCATCCAGTTCCAGCACACGGCGCTGCAGGATTTTCTGACGGTGCGCGACACCCTGCGCCTGTTCGCCAGCCTCTATCCCAACCCCCTGCCACGGGAGCTGCTCATCGAGCTGTGCGCCCTTGGCGAGTTCATCGACAGGGACAGCCGCAAGCTCTCCGGCGGCCAGCGTCAGCGCCTGCTGCTGGCCCTAGCCCTGCTCGGCGACCCCGAACTGTTGTTTCTGGACGAACCCACCACAGGGCTGGATCCCCAGGCTCGTCACCACTTCTGGCAGCGGATCGAGGCGATCAAGGCCCAGGGCAAGACGGTGGTGCTCACCACCCACTACATGGACGAGGCGCAGCAACTGTGCGATCGCATCGCCATCGTCGATCACGGTCATCTGCTCAGCCTGGACACGCCGGCGGCCCTGCTGGCGCGGCACTTCGACGGCGTGCTGGTGCGCCTGGCGGATCACCCGGCCCTCGCCAGCCTGGGTTATCCGCTGCGGCCCCATGGCGATCAGGTTGAGCTGAACTGTCCCGACGTGGCGGCCTTGCTGCCACGGCTGCTGAGTCTGGGGGTACCGCTGACCGGCATGCAGGTGCGCTCCCCCAATCTGGAAGATCTCTTCCTGCACCTGACCGGCCACAGCCTCCGGAGCGGCGCATGAAAAATCCCATCAAGCGCAATGTCGTCGCGCTCTGTTACCAGCGAGCCTTGCCATGGCCACTGGGTTTGTCATCTCGACTGGGTTCGAGCCCGAGGAGGGGAACATGAAGGGCGTCATCAAGCGCAATGTCGTCGCGCTCTGTTACCCGCGAGCCTTGCCATGGCCACTGGGTTTGTCATCTCGACCTGGGAGCGGAACATGAAGGGAGCATTCAAGCGCATAGGTGCGCTCTTTTACGCCCGCACCCTGGAATTCGTGCGCGACAGGGCGGCCCTGGTCTGGAACCTGCTTTTTCCGCTCTTGCTGGTGATCGGCTTCTCCCTCATCTTCTCGGGCCCCCCCAAGCCGCTGGTGCAGATAGGGGTGGTGGGGGAGCTGACGACGGCCTATCAACCCCTGACCCATATCCCGTTGCTCAAGCTGATCCCCTATGACGACGAGGCGAGAGGCGTCCTCAAGGTGCGCCACCATCAGCTGGACTTGCTGCTGTCACCGGCGCGCGGCCACTACTGGGTCAACCCGGATGCGCCCCAGGGGGCCATGGCCGAGTACCTGCTGCGCCAGGCGGTGCACGAGCCCTTGCAAAGAGAGGCCCTGAGCGGACGGGCCATCCGCTATGGTGACTGGTTGCTGCCCGGGGTGATCGGCATGAACCTGATGTTCTCCGGCTTGTTCGGGGTGGGGTTCGTCATAGTGCGCTATCGCAAGAACGGGGTGCTCAAGCGCTTGCGAGCCACGCCACTCTCGGCCGCCGAATTTCTCTGCGCCCAGTTGCTGTCGCGGGTGCTGATCACCCAGGTGGTGAGCCTGCTGGTCTTCCTGGTGGCTTACTGGCTGCTGGATGTGCCCCTGCTCGGCTCCGGCTGGCTGCTGCTCTTCATCGCCCTGGTCGGCGGGACCGCCATGGCCTCCCTCGGGCTGCTCATCGCCGCCCGCATTCAGAACGAGGAGCTGGCGAGCGGTTTGCTCAATCTCATCAGCTTGCCCATGATGTTCTTATCCGGCGTCTGGTTCTCGCTGGAAGGGTCTCCCCCCTGGTTACAGGCAGTGGCGGCCCGCTTACCGCTCGGCCAGATCATCACGGCGGCCCGCGCCGTCATGCTGGAAGGGGCTGGCTGGGCCGAGGTGGCGGCGCCACTGGGCTGGGTCCTGCTGTTTACCTTCTGCTGCATCACCCTGGGCAGTGCCCTGTTTAAATGGAGTCACCATGAAGTCACTACCGCTGGTTGGGGGCCCTGCTGGCCCTGCTGTTGAGTCTACCGGCCAGTGCCGATGCCATGCGCTGCAAGAACGCCCTCATCACAGAGGGGGACAGCACCGCCGAGATGCTGCTCAAGTGCGGCGAACCCATGCTGCGCGAAAGCTGACCCGCAACGAGGAGAACCAGTTTGGCAACCTGGTGCAGGTCAATATGGGAGCGCTGGACCTACAACTTCGGCAAGAACGAGTTCATGCGCTTCGTCACAGTGCGCAACGGTGTGGTCACCGACATAGAAAATGGCCCGCGCGGCGAATACAGTGCTGCCCGACCGGATGCTGCGCGCCAGTGCGGTCGTGTCGCTGCGGTTCTTCTTCCGGCTTTTACACCCCGTTCCTACGCTCAGTTCCTCTTCCTCCGGTTCCCGATATTGGTTCATTCCCCCAATAACCAACTGTAAAAATGAACCTGATAAATGAGTCGTCAGCGCTTTTTTCTGCCCCGAATCCGGTGCGTCCGATTTTTTGCGAAAAATAATCCTAGCACACTATCGGCGGCTTTGAACGGTCGGCCATTTTGCGAATAAGGGTCTATTTTTAATTCTAAGAGTGCATATCAGCCCATTTAAATATTTTGTGCTGCTGCACCAAGGAAATGGAGTCAGGCTTCGCATTTTTGACAGGTTTTTGGCTGGCTGGATGACTGCGAAAAAGCAGGAAAAACACATGGCGTCTTGCAAGTTTTGGTGCCGATTTGAATCAAACCACAGGAAGAGTGACATGAAGCAGATACACCAAGGCAGGTATGGTGATAGTGCTGTCGCTGGCGGCAGCCAATGTCTGGGCAGATGGCACCCTGGATGCAGTCAAGAAGAAGATCGTGCAGTGCGGGGTCGGCGATGGCCTGCCCCGGCTTCTCCAGACCCCGGATGCAAAGGGGACCTGGACAGGCCTTGATGTTGACGTGTGCCGCGCCGTTGCCGCCGTGCTCGGGGATGCCGGCAAGGTCAAGTATGTCTCCCTCACCGCCAAGGAGCGTTTCACCGCCCTGCAATCCGGTGAAGTGGACTTGCTGTCGCGCAACACCACCTGGACCCTGACCCGGGACGGCTCGCTGGGCCTGACCTTCGCCGGGGTGAACTACTACGATGGCCAGGGCTTCCTGGTCAACAAGTCCCTCGGGGTCAAGAGCGCCAAGGAGCTGGACGGGGCCGCCGTCTGCATCCAGTCCGGCACCACCACCGAGCTCAACCTGGCGGATTATTTCCGCGCCAATGGCGCCATGAAATATACCCCAGTGGTGTTTGACACCTCGGATCAGACCGTCAAGGGCTTCGAGGCGGGGCGTTGCGACGTGCTGACCTCGGATCAATCCCAGCTCTACTCCCTCAAGATCAAGCTGACCAAGCCGGAGGATGCCGTGGTGCTGCCCGAGGTCATCTCCAAGGAGCCGCTGGGCCCGGCGGTGCGCCAGGGTGACGAGCAGTGGTTCAAGGTGGTGCGCTGGAGTCTTTACGCCATGCTCAACGCCGAAGAGGCCGGTGTGACCAGCGCCAACGTGGACGAGATGCTCAAATCCACCAACCCGGACATCCGTCGCCTGCTGGGGCTGGAAGAGCCCAAGGGCGCTGTGCTGGGGCTGGATGACAAGTGGGCCTACAACATAGTCAAACAGGTCGGCAACTACGGAGAGTCCTTCGATCGCAACGTCGGCGCCGGCTCCCCCCTCAAGATCGACCGCGGCATCAACGCGCTCTGGAACAAGGGTGGCCTGATGTATGCCCCGCCCATCCGCTAAATAGACTGCAGTCGGGGGGCCTGGCCCCCCATTTCCCCTTGCCCTGGCTTTGTCGGAGTCATCCTCATGGCGATACAAGCATCAAACCATAGGAAAGAACAGGGCCGCTGGTGGTATGACGCTAAGGTGCGGGCGCAGATCTTCCAGTGCCTGGCCATTGCGGCCGTTCTCGCGTTTCTGTTCTACATCATCAACAATGCCCTGACCAATCTGGCAACCCGTGGCATCACCACAGGTTTCGATTTTCTGGGCAACACCGCCGGGTTCGGCATCTTGCAGAGCCTGATCCCCTACGATGAGACCTATACCTTCGGTCGCACCTTCGTGGTCGGCCTGCTCAATACCCTGCTGGTCTCGGTGCTCGGCATCCTGTTTGCCACCCTGCTCGGCTTCGTGCTCGGGATAGCGCGTCTGTCCCGCAACTGGCTGGTGGCCAAGATAGCCACCGTCTACATAGAGACCTTCCGCAACATTCCGCTGCTGCTGCAGATCTTCTTCTGGTACTTCTCGGTGCTGCGCACCCTGCCGTCGCCCCGTGAGAGCGTGGAGTTGGGAGGGCTCGCCTTCTTGAACGTGCGGGGCTTCTATCTGCCCAAACCCTTGTTTGAAGAGGGTTTTGGCTATGTGATCTGTGCCCTGCTGCTGGCAGTCGTCCTGAGCTGGGGGCTGAGCCGCTGGGCAAGGCGCCGTCAGGCGCTGACCGGCAGGATCTTCCCGTTCTGGCGCTGTGTGGCCGCTCTGGTGATCCTGCTCCCCGCCATCGCCTTCCTGCTGGCAGGCAGCCCGCTCTCCTGGAGTGTGCCCATACTGCAAGGCTTCAACTTCCGGGGCGGCTTGACGGTACTGCCCGAGCTCGCGGCGCTGCTGCTGGCGCTCACCATCTATACGGCGGCCTTCATCGCCGAGATAGTGAGATCCGGCATACTGGCCATCAGCAAGGGGCAGACCGAGGCCGCTTCCGCCCTCGGGCTCTCGCCCACCAAGACGCTGCGGCTGGTGGTCATTCCCCAGGCGATGCGGGTCATCATTCCCCCGTTGACCAGCCAGTATCTGAACCTCACCAAGAACTCCTCGCTGGCCACCGCCATCGGTTATCCGGATCTGGTCTCTGTGTTCATGGGCACCACCCTCAACCAGACCGGGCAGGCCATCGAGGTGATCGCCATGACCATGGGGGTCTATCTCATCATCAGTATCACCACCTCAGTCCTGATGAACATCTACAACCGCAGGATGACGCTGGTCGAGCGCTAGGGAGCTGTCATGTTTGTGAACGAGTTGCAGGAGGCGTTGCCGCCTCCCAATCATCGCCGGGGGCTGGTCGCCTGGATCAGGCAGAACCTCTTCCCCAACTGGTGGAACGGCCTGCTGACCCTGGTGCTGGCCTACCTGCTGCTGCCACTGCTCTGGTCGGCGCTGGACTGGGCTATCTTCTCCGCCAACTGGCAGGGGAGCAGCCGTGCCGACTGCGCCCAGGGTGGTGCCTGCTGGGTCTTTATCGAGAGCCGTCTGGGGCAATACCTCTACGGCTTTTACCCGGTCGACCAGTATTGGCGCATCAATCTGGCCTTCGCCGGCCTGGCCGTGCTGCTGGCGCTGCTGATCTGGCCGCGCACCCCGCGCAAGGGCTGGCTGGCGCTTTTCACCCTGCTGGTGTTTCCCATTATCGCCTTCGTGCTGATCCACGGCGGGGCGGGTCTCGAGGTGGTGGAAACCAACCGCTGGGGCGGCCTGATGCTGACCCTGGTGCTGGCGGTGGTGGGCATAGTGGTTGCCCTGCCATTCGGGATCCTGCTGGCGCTGGGGCGCCGCTCCCACATGCCGGTCATCTCCAGCCTCTCCACTGTCTACATCGAGTTCTGGCGGGCGGTGCCGCTCATCACTGTGCTCTTCATGGCCTCCGTCATGCTGCCGCTGTTCATGACCAGCGAGGTGGAGCTCGACAAGCTGCTGAGGGCGCTCATCGGCATCATTCTGTTCCAGGCGGCCTATGTGGCCGAGGTGGTCAGAGGGGGGCTGCAGGCGATCCCCAAGGGGCAGTACGAGGCGGGTGAAGCCTTGGGGCTCTCCTACTGGAAGGTGATGGGACTGGTCATCATGCCCCAGGCCCTCAAGATCACCATTCCCTCCCTGGTGAACACCTTTATCTCCCTGTTCAAGGACACCAGCCTGGTGCTGATCATAGGGCTGTTCGATCTGCTGGCCATCTCCAAGGTGGCGCTGGCGGATCCGGCCTGGCTCGGCTTCTCCACCGAGGCCTATGTGTTTATCGCCATGATCTTCTGGATGTTCTGTTTTGGCATGTCCCGCTACTCCATCTATCTGGAGCGCAAACTCAACACCGGTCACAAGCATTAGGAGTAGTTTCGAGATGAAAACGGACGCTGTGGTAGAACTTAAGGACGTCAACAAGTGGTACGGTGAGTTTCATGTGCTGCGCAACATCAATCTGCAGGTAGGCAGGGGGGAGAAGATCGTCATCTGCGGGCCCTCGGGCTCGGGCAAGTCCACCATGATCCGCTGCATCAACCGGCTGGAGGAGCATCAGAGTGGTGACATCCTGGTCAAGGGCACGGCCCTGACCTCGGATCTCAAGAACATAGAGACGGTGCGCCGCGAGGTGGGCATGGTGTTCCAGCACTTCAATCTCTTTCCCCATCTGACGGTGCTGGAGAACTGCTGCCTGGCCCCCATCTGGGTCAAGCAGTTGCCGCGCAAGGAGGCCGAGGAGATCGCCATGACCTTTCTGCGCCGGGTCAGGATCCCGGAGCAGGCCCTCAAGTACCCGGGCCAGCTCTCCGGTGGCCAGCAGCAACGGGTCGCCATCGCCCGCAGTCTCTGCATGAATCCCCAGGTGATGCTGTTTGACGAGCCGACCTCGGCGCTGGATCCCGAGATGGTGCGCGAGGTGCTGGATGTGATGGTGGAGCTGGCCCACGAGGGGATGACAATGCTCTGCGTCACCCACGAGATGGGCTTTGCCAAGCAGGTAGCGGACAGGGTGATCTTCATGGACCGCGGCCAGATCATCGAGGAGAACGTGCCGGACCAGTTCTTCGACCATCCCCAGTCGGAGCGGACCAAGCTGTTTCTCTCCCAGATCCTGCAGCACTGATGCTGCGGGTCAGACGCGGCCCGTCCCATGGAAAATAGCCCGCACGCTCGGTGAGCGGCGGGCAAAGACATGCATGAAAGCAGACTACAAACGGAAAGGAGTATGTCAGCCCGGCAACAGGGTGGTGGTGCGCAGATCGCGCACGGCCAGATTGATCTGCCGGGCCAGGCTCAGCGCCTGACGGCAGTCCAGCGTCTTCACATTTATGACTCCCCCTTGAAACTCGAATCGTCCCAGTGCCTCGACCATGAAGCTGCCGTGATGGAAGCTTTTGATATAGCGGGCAATTCGACGAGGAGACAACTGCTTGAACACCTTCATGGCAAGACACCCTGTTGTTTGGACAGGGCACACTATGCCGCCTCACCGTGACACTGATGTGACACTTTATAAAGGTTTGTATGAATCCTTGTTATGGCGGGCTGGCGTCCTGTTCCCGGCGTTGAAAAAGTAGTGCCGCCCCTGGCCCCGGCCCCGATATACTGCGGCCATCGCAGGTTGGACAAAGGTGCCGCACGTGGAGTGGGTGGACGTAGTAGACGAGCATGACAGGGTGATCGGGGTGGCCGAGCGCGCCCGGGTGCGTCAGGAAAATTTGCGCCATCGCGCCAGTTACATCCTGGTGCTCGATGAGGCCGGTCGAATCCTGGTGCAGCGGCGCACCCCGAGCAAGGATTTCTGCCCCGGCATGCTGGATGCCTGCGCCGGTGGCGTGGTGACCACTGGGGAGGCGATGGAGCCTTCCGCCCGGCGCGAGCTGGCCGAGGAGCTGGGTATCTTTGATGTGCCCCTGCACGACTTCGGCACCTTCTACGCCGAGGGGGAGGCGAGCGGGGGAGGCTATCGGGTCTGGGGCGGTCTGTTCAGTTGCCAGTATCAGGGGCCGCTGCAACTCCAGGCGGAGGAGGTGAGCGAGGTGCACTGGATGAGCCTGGCCGAGATAGCCGAGCGGGCCGCCGAGTTCACGCCGGATTCCCTCCTCGCCATCGCAACCTGGCAGGCACGGCGGCACGGGTGAGGCAGCGATGTGAGACGTCGAGTTCACCCTGGGTTTCCTGCTCGCCATCGCCACCTGGCAGGCGCGGCGATCGCAATAAGGGCGAGGTGCGGGCGGCGACAGGAGAGCCGGTGTCGTCTCTTTCCGGGTTGGAGTAGACTGGGCCTCTTTCAGTCACTTAAGGACGAGACAACATGATCACGGTCGGACAATCCCTGCCTGCGGGGGAATTTACCTTTATCACCGCCGAGGGCAAGCAGGTACAGGATATCCAGGCCCTGTTTGCGGGCAAGAAGGTGGTGCTGTTCGCGGTGCCGGGGGCCTTCACTCCCACCTGCTCCAACGCCCATCTGCCGGGCTATGTGGTGCTGGCGGACGAGTTTAAGGCCAAGGGCGTCGATGCCATTTGCTGCCTCTCGGTCAACGATGCCTTCGTGATGAAGGCATGGCAGGCAGCCCAGAATGCCGATGCCATCACCATGCTGGCGGATGGCGACGGTAGCTGGACCCGGGCCCTGGGCCTTGCCAAGGAGACAGGCGCCTTCGGCGGCCTGCGTGCCCAGCGCTTTGCCCTGATCGCCAATGATGGTGTGGTCGAGCAGCTGTTCGTGGAGGCTCCCGGCAAGTTCGAGGTGTCGGATGCCGAGAGTCTGCTGGCCGCCTTGTGAATTGTTAATCATCGTTTGATTTCAGCTTGAAATAGCAAGGCGGCTCGCTACACTGAGCCACCTTTGGATGGAGCCAGGCTGACCCCTGGCTCTCGTGTTTGCAGCCGATGAGATGGAAGAATATGACCCTGGCTTTTGTTGCCCTGATTGCCGGACTGGCGTTGCTGGTCTGGAGTGCGGATAAATTTGTGGATGGCGCCGCCGCCACCGCCCGTTATGCCGGCATGCCGCCGCTCTTGATCGGCATGGTGATCATCGGTTTTGGTACCTCGGCCCCCGAGATGGTGGTCTCGGCCCTGGCATCCATGCAGGGTAACCCGGGCCTGGCCCTGGGCAATGCCTATGGCTCCAACATCACCAACATCGCCCTCATTCTCGGTCTGACAGCCCTCATCAGCCCCATCGCCGTCTCCTCCCAGGTGGTGCGCAAGGAGATCCCCATACTGCTCGGCATCACCCTGCTGACCGGTGCCTTGCTCATCGATGGTCACCTGGGGCGTGGCGACGCCCTCATTTTGGGTGGCGTCTTTATCGTACTGCTGGGCTGGTCCATCTGGACCGGGATCAAGGGCAAGGGAGACGCCCTGGACGCCGATGTGAATGTGGAGATCGACAGCGAAGCCATGCCGCTCAAGAAGGCCATCTTCTGGTTGATCGTGGGCCTGGTTCTCCTGGTCGGCGCTTCACGCCTGCTGGTGTGGGGCGCCGTGACCATAGCCCAGGCATTCGGCATCAGCGACCTGGTCATCGGTCTGACCATAGTGGCGGTGGGCACCTCGCTGCCTGAGCTCGCCTCTTCCCTGATGGCCATCAAGAAGAAGGAGCACGATCTGGCCCTCGGCAACGTGCTCGGCTCCAACCTGTTCAACACCCTGGCGGTGGTCGGCATCGCCGCCGGCATAGCGCCCCTGGATGTGGATCCTGCGGTGCTCTCTCGCGACTGGAGTCTGATGATGGGGCTGACCCTGCTGCTGCTGGTGATGTGCCTGGGCCGCAAGGGACAGGGCCGCATCAACAGGGTGGAAGGGGGCATCTTGCTCTGCATCTTCGTCGCCTATACAGGTTGGCTGTTGACCAGCCAGTTCTGATGCAGGCACGACGATACACACAAGAAGGGGAGCCCATGGCTCCCCTTCTCTATATTTCTGGCGTGGTCAAAGCGTTCAGGCCACCGCCACCAGCTTCTGCTTCTGGGCGCTGTCCAGGATGAGGATGCTCGCCTTGGGGAAGAAGTTGAAGGTGGAGGCCGACGCCCAGGTGTAGGCCCCCATCACCCGGCCTATGACCAGCTCGCCGATGGCCAGATCCGGCAGCATGATGCCGTCGCGAATCACGTCCACGCTGTCGCAGGTGGGGCCGGAGAGCACGGCATTGTGCAGCGGGCCTTGGGCGTAGGGGGTGCTCACCGGGTAGGTGACGTGGTCATAGAGCTGACCGTTGTAGCTGCCGTAGAGGCCGTCATCCAGGTAGTACCAGATCTTGTCGCCGCGGTGGGCCTTGCCCATCACGCTGGACACCGAGGTCATGGCCGGTGCGCTGATGAAGCGGCCCGGCTCGGCGATCTTCTGCACAGTGGCGGGCAGCTTGGCCAGCGCTTCGCGGATCGGGGCGCAGAAGCCGTCGATGTCGAACTCGCCGCCGTCATAATCCACCGGGAAACCACCACCGATGTCCAGCACCCAGGGCTTGAGCCCCAGATCCCAGGCCTGCTCCATGATCTCGCGGCAGGCGTCTATGGCCTGCACGTGGCGACGGGCGTGGGGCACCTGGGAGCCGACGTGGAACGACAGCCCCATCACCTTGATCCCCTTGGCCTGGGCCAGTTGCAGCAGCGGCAGCGCCTGCTCCGGGGTGCAGCCGAACTTCTTGGAGAGATCGACCTTGGTCTCGGGATTCGGGAAGCTGACGCGCAGCAGCAGCTTGACCTCGTCCTTGTAGGGCAGGAACTTCTCCAGCTCCAGCGGGTTGTCATAGACGAACACTGTGCAGCCGAATTCCAGCGCATAACGGATGTCGCTGTCGCGCTTGATGGGATGGGTGTGAATGCAGCGTCCCGGGCGAACCCCTTGGCTGCGCACCAGATCCACTTCGCCATTGGTGGCCAGATCGAAACAGGCCCCCTCTTCCTTCAAGACAGAGACCACGGCCTCATGGGGCAGGGGCTTGAGTGCATAATGCAAGCGCACATCGGGCAGGGCCGCGGCCAGGGCCCGATACTGTTTGCGGACGGCTGCCTTGTCGAGCAGCAGCAGGGGGGAGCCAAATTGTTCAACCAGCTGACGGTAATCTTGTGCGACCAGGGTCTCGTTCATTCTCTTTTGATCATCCTTAGGGGGCGTGATATGCCCAAGCCATATGCGATTGAACCGGCGACGGCCGGCTCAGGCGAGTGGTCCGGAGGGACCGACCAGGCACAATGCATAACTCCCTTGCAAAGTGCTTAGTTATGCGCGGGATTATCGACTTATTGAGTTTGTGTGCAAGCATTTTGATTGGATATGTTGGCAAGTATTTCTGGTCGAGACGAAACATCATCTTGATATGGGGCAGTCTGCCCCAGCCGGTGCGCGCCATTGGCAGAGAAGTCCTCATAAGTCATTGATAGTTAACGAACATTTAACATGTGTTCCGCTCATGGTCGGGGCAGAAAAAAGCGGCGCTGAGGCTGGCCGAGTGGGAGACAGCTCACATTTTTTGGATTAACATGCCCGCTTCCTAATCCAAACTAGTTCGGATGAAGGTAGCAGGAGAGCGATGGGGGACCATCCACCGAAGAAGTGAATCTTTCAGGTACCGGGCAACCGGTGTGGACTGCTACTGGACGATACTCTGGAGAGACCCGTTAGATCGGGCGCCGAAGGAGCAAGGCACCATGATGACCCGCAAGGGCTGGCTGGTGCCGGAAACTCTCAGGCAAAAGGACAGAGGGGATGGGATGGTTGTACCTGAGCTTGGAACTGTTCACGATCTGTAACGAGAGGCCGTCAGCAAGGTAAAGAGCAGCGCAGGAACTGGAGCGTATAGACATACGTGAGGATTCCGAGCAGCGCATGAGCCTTGATCACGACCTCGCAGTAAGAGTGTGAACATGTTCTTGGCCCGCATCCGATCGCCTCTGGGGATCGCGACACCTATGGGAAGATCATCCTTCTCCTCCTTAATCGTTGTTTTTTAAGGAGGATGCATGTCATCAATTCAATCGGCGCTCGCCGCCATCGATAGCTTTGTCTGGGGGCCGCCCCTGCTGATCCTGCTGGTCGGGACCGGTATCTATCTCACCCTGCGTCTGGGTCTGCTTCAGGTGGTGCGCTTGCCGCTCGCCCTCAAGCTGGTCTTTGGCCGGGATCAGGGCCAGGGCAAGCAGGGGGATGTCTCCAGCTTCGCCGCCCTCTGCACCGCGCTCTCCGCCACTATTGGTACCGGCAACATCGTCGGGGTTGCCACCGCCATCAAGCTCGGCGGCCCCGGCGCCCTGTTCTGGATGTGGATGGCGGCCCTGTTCGGCATGGCCACCAAGTACGCCGAGTGCCTGCTGGCGGTCAAGTATCGCGAGCAGGATGCCAATGGCCAGATGGCAGGCGGCCCCATGTACTATCTGGAGAAGGGGCTCGGCTCCAAGCCGCTGGCCAAGCTGTTTGCCCTGTTTGGCATAGGTGTCGCCTTCTTCGGCATCGGTACCTTCCCCCAGGTCAACGCCATCTCAGACGCCATGAGCCTCTCCTTCTCGGTGCCCCGTGAGGCGACCGCCGTGGTGCTGACCCTGATAGTGGCCCTGGTGACCCTGGGGGGTATCCAGTCCATCTCCAGCGTGTCGAGCAAGGTGGTGCCCTTCATGGCCATCTTCTACATACTCGCCTGTGCCGGCGTGCTGGTGAACAACGCCAGCGCGCTGCCCGATGCCGTCATGCTGGTGATCGAGAGCGCCTTTACCGGCCATGCGGCCACCGGCGGTTTCGTCGGGGCCGGCATCATGCTGGCGATCCAGTCCGGGGTAGCGCGCGGGGTCTTCTCCAACGAGTCGGGGCTGGGCTCTGCTCCCATAGCCGCGGCGGCGGCCAAGACGGACTCCTGCGTGGAGCAGGGGCTGGTCTCCATGACAGGCACCTTCATCGACACCATCATCATCTGTACCATGACCGGTCTGACTCTGGTGGTGACAGGGGTGTGGAGCGGGGACTTGAGCGGCGCCGCCATGACCAGCCAGGCCTTTGCCCAGGGGCTGGATGCCCACATAGGTCAGTATCTGGTGAGCATAGGACTGCTGTTCTTCGCCTTTACCACCATCCTCGGCTGGAACTACTACGGCGAGCGCTGCACCGAGTATCTGTTCGGGGTCAAGGCGATCAAGCCCTATCGCCTCATCTATCTGGTGCTGGTGGCGAGCGGTGCCTTCCTCCATCTGGACATGATTTGGCTCCTGGCCGACATAGTCAACGGCCTGATGGCGGTGCCGAACCTCATCGGCCTCATCGGCCTGCGTCACGTGGTGATCGCCGAGACCCGGGCCTACTTCAGCCGGGACCAGGACACAGGGTCGGAGCCCGAGCCGCAGACGGCCTGAACCCCCCACCTTCCACGTTCGCCTTGAAAAGAACAAGCCACGACTCGGGTCGTGGCTTTTTTGTGCGCGGCGTTATTTCCATGGACGGGCGTTTTCCCTCTCCCTCCGGGAGAGGGTCAGGGTGAGGGAGATAGCCCCTCGCTCAGCAGGCTATCCAGGCGTGCTCGCACCTTGTCCACCAAGGCCTGGTCGCCACCGCGCCAGCCAATGCAGTTTGCCAGCGTGGTGGAGGTTCCTGCCATGAAACGCAGCTCCCCGCCCGCCAGCTCGTAGAAGCGACTCGCCATCCGGGTGCCCTCGTCCACATCCCCCGCCACCAGCAGCATTGCCTGAGCCAGCACGGCGCCGCCATGATCCTGGCCCGGCGCCAGCCAGCGTTGGGCTGTGCCGGTGACCTTGCGACCCCCGATCACCAGATTGTACTGGCCGTCGCAAAAGGATCCGGGCACGAAGTCATAGCTCCCCTCAAGGCCATGCTCCGCCAGCAGGGCCAGCAGCGGCGCCCCCAGCAGTCGGTAGTAGTGGCCAAGATCCGTGGCGGTACGGGGCAGCAGCAGGGAGAGGTTGAGGATGCCGGCCCCGTGGGGCACTGCGGTGCCGCCGCTGTCACGCACATGAACGGGCCAGCCTTCGGCGGCTAGCTGCTCGCAGGCCACCTGATAGCGGGGCAGACGCATGTCCTTGCGGGTGACAATCAGGCACTGGGGCGCCTGCCAGAGGTGGGCGCGGGGCAGGCCGTCATGGGCACAGTCCCGCAGCCAGCGCTGCTCCTCGGCCAGTATCTGATCCGGGGTGTGGCGGGTGGGCAGGGGGGGAAGCAGGGTATAGGGCATCAAGGGCATCCTGAGCAGAGGCTGCCCTGCACAGTACCCGGGGCGGTAAACAAGGTAAAGCCCCGTACAGCGGGGCGCTACCTGTTTGTTGACGAGAGAGTCAGGCCTGCGCGGCGGCGCGCTTGGGCAGCAGCAGGTTCATCACTATGGCGGTGATACCGCCGGTGGCGACGCCGTAGGAGAGCACGCTCCTGGCCAGCTCCGGCAGGTGTTGCAGCACCTCCGGCACTTGCGCGACCCCCAGCCCCATGGCGAGCGACACCGCCAGTATCATCAGGGCGCGGCGGTCGAGCTCCTCGCGGGAGATGATGCGCACCCCGGCCGCGGCTATGGTGCCGAACATGACGATGGTGGCACCACCCAGCACGGGTTCGGGGATCTGCTGCACCAGGCTGGCGACCGCCGGGAAGAGGCCGAGCAGGGCCAGCATGGCGGCGATGAAGAGGCCGACGTGGCGGCTGGCGACCCCGGTCAGCTGGATGACGCCATTGTTCTGGGCGAAGGTGGACATGGGGAAGGTGGAGAAGAGAGCCGCCAGCATGGAGTTGGCGCCGTCGGCCAGCACGCCCCCCTTGATCCGCGCCATGTAGACGGGCCCGTCCAGCGGCTCGCCAGAGATGTCCGAGGTGGCTGTCATGTCGCCTATGGCCTCCAGCGCCGTCACCACGAAGATGATGGCGAGCGGCACAAACAGCTGCCAGTCAAAGCCGATGCCGTAGTGAAGCGGAATGGGCACCATCACCAGGGGGCCCTCGAAGGTGGGAGGGCTGACCTTGCCCAGCAGCAGGGCGACGGCGTAGCCCGTCAGCATGGCAATCATGATGGCGGAGAGGCGCAGCCAGGGGTTGCGGCTGCGCTGCAACAGTACGATGAGGCCGAGCACCAGCAGGGAGAGGAAGAGGTTGCTGTGGCTGGCGAAGCTGCCGTCAGAGAGGGCCGCATAACCGCCCCCCATGCTGATGAGGCCTACCTTGATCAGGGTCAGGCCGATGAGCAGCACCACTATGCCGGTCACCAGGGGGGTAATGATGCGCTTGACCAGATGGAGGAAGCGACTCATCACCACTATGGTGAGGGCCGCCGCCAGCATGGTGCCAAACAGGGTGCCCAGCAGATCCTCGGTGGGCATGGCGGCCTGTTTGAGGGCGAGACCGGAGGCGATGATGGGGCCGAGGAAGTTGAAGCTGGTGCCCTGCACCGAGAGCAGGCCCGAGCCGAGGGGGCCGAAGCGGCGGGTCTGGATGAAGGATGCGATGCCGGACATGACCAGAGACATGGAGACTATGTAGCGGGTGTCGGCGGCCGGGAGGCCCAGGGCATTGGCGATGATGAGGGGCGGGGTGATGATGGCGACAAACATGGCGAGCATGTGCTGCAGGGCGGCGAACAGGGTCTGGGGCAGGGGTGGGACTTCGTCGATGCCGTAGATGAGTTCGCTGTGGGCTCGCCTGGGGGGGTGGGTCTCTGGGGTCGCGCGCACGGCGGCAGCCTGTTCCATAAATACCTCTAAGTGTGGGGAGGGGGAGAAAATTGGGCGCTATTCTAGTGGCTGAGTCTGGGCTGACCAGCGCTAATTGGAGCAATAAAGGGTTTATTTTTCGATGGGTTGAAACGTTTGCGCGCGGCGATTATGATCCGCCGGTTTGTGTGAGGCAGTTCTCGTTATAAATAGGGGACATGCTGATGCATCCAGGGAGGGACGGTGTAGAATGAGCCCTCAGTTGTAAAATGGAGGCTCTGGATGCTGAAGCTGTCGGAGTTCTGGAGTGCCCGTGCCCACTCCGAAGATTTCACCCTGACCCGCATGGGCTTTA
The DNA here is from genome assembly GCF_046087985.1 of Aeromonas ichthyocola. Classification (NCBI taxonomy): domain Bacteria; kingdom Pseudomonadati; phylum Pseudomonadota; class Gammaproteobacteria; order Aeromonadales; family Aeromonadaceae; genus Aeromonas; species Aeromonas ichthyocola. Next base: position 459,590 of record NZ_JBJSWH010000002.1, on the reverse strand, counting down.
TGACGGTGCGTCTGCGCCTGCTCACCTGCCTGCTGATGGTGGGGCTGCCCGCCTGGGCGCTGGTGGATTGGCTGACCCTGCCCGCCACCCAGTTTGACGAACTGTTTCAGGTCAGGATCTTCTGCCTGCTGGCCCTCTCTCCCCTGATCCCTCTTTCGTATCTCATCCACTTCAAGCGCGAACGCATGAGGCTGGCGCTGGGCTACCTGATGGCGGTGATGATGCTGTTCTCCCTCATCTGTCTGCACAGCTTCGGGACGGATCAGGAGCTGCAGGCTGGCTACATGGCCTTCCCCTATCTGCTCATCAGCCTGTTTGCCATCTTCCCCATACCGCTCTCCCTCAGCCTGCAACTGGCGGGGGGCATTCTGATCACCATGCTGGCGGGCAACTGGCTGCTGGTGGGCCAGCCGCTGCTGAGCGTGCAGACCCTCAACCAGGTCTGGCTGCTGGGGCTCTTCACGGTGGCGAGTGCCTGGGTGCAGTGCGGCCAGCTCAACATGCTGCTGCAGCTCTATCGGGAGTCCACCACGGACGAGCTGACCGGCATGATGAACCGCCGTCTGCTGATGAAACGGCTCGAGAAGGCCAGGGTCACCATGATCCGCAAGCAGGCATCCTTTGCCGTGCTGCTGCTGGATCTGGACAGATTCAAGCGCATCAATGACAGCTTCGGCCATCTGGCGGGGGATGCCGTGCTCAAGGAGGTGGCGGCGACCCTGGCGGAGCAGCTGGAGCCCGGCATGGTGCTCGGTCGCTACGGTGGCGAGGAGTTTGCCATTCTGCTGCCCAACTGCGCCGATCTGGCCCAGGCGAAACGGGTCGCCGAGCGACTGAGGGTAGCGGTGGAGGCGCGGCTGGTGAAGAGCCCGACGTCGGATGAGCTGCTGGAGGTGACGGTGAGCATAGGCCTGACCCTGTCCCTGCGCGGGGAGAGCGTCGAGGAGCTGCTCAACCGGGCGGACGAGTGCCTCTACATGGCCAAGATGGCGGGGCGCAACTGCGTGGTGGGCGAGCTGGCGAAGATGCCGGACCAGCCCGGACCCACAAAGACGGATGCCGCCTGAGGGCGGCATCTTGTCTGGTGGCTATATCAGTTCAGCCGGTACTTGCCTGACAACTGCTGGGCCAGCAGCTTGAACATGTTGAACACCGCCATTGTCTTGCCGGTCGGGGTGCCATCCTCGGCCAGGAAGAACTCCCCCTTGAACACCAGGATCTCCCCCTTCTGCTCCACCGAATCGGCACGCATGCCGTGGATGAAGTCTTCGTGGCTCTTGATGATGCCGTTGGCCATCTCCAGCAGGGCAGTCTCGGTGATCAGCTCTTTTTGTGGTTGCATGTGCGTCTCCTTAAACGACTACTGGCAGGGCGTGGTGTGCCCCGCCGCTGATTGAAGAGGCGGTTAGCATACTGCAAGGGGGGATTTTCTGTCATTGATATGACCCCGCTTTTTGCCCGGCTGCGGGCAGCCGTCACCCCATCACCAGATTCTTGAGCCAGTGACGCTGGCGGATCCTGCGCTGCACCAGCAGCACCTTGCACAGCTCCTCCAGCAGCACCACGGCCACCACCCAGGAGAGGGGCCAGCCCAGCAGGCTGACTGCCACCCAGGCGAGCGGCAGGCCTATGCACCACATGGCGACTATGTCGATGAAGATGCTGTAGTTCACGTCCCCCCCCGAGCGCAGCACCCCGACTATGCCCACCATGTTGAACACCTTGAGCAACATGCCGAGGCACATGATGGCAAGCACCTGGCCCGCTTCTCCCATCAGTTCGCCCGGCAGGTTGCCGACCCACTGCAGCAGGTTGGTCTGCAGCAGCCAGACGGCTATCCCCACCAGCAGGGCGCCTATGGGGGCGAGCAGCAGGAACAGCTGGGAGTGCTGCCAGGCCGCCTCGTACTCCTCGGCCCCGAGCCGGTGGCCGAGCAGGGTGGAGCAGGCCACCGCCAGCCCGAAGAAGAGGGAGATGAGGATGCTCTCCAGGGTGCCAAGGGTGGTCATGATGGCCAGCGAATCCGTGCCGAGGTGGGCATAGAGGAAGCCGTAGAGCAGCATGCCGAAGGCCCAGAGCCCGTCGTGGAACAAGAGCGGCAGGGCGATCAGGGTGAAGCGCACCACCTCCTTGCGCCGAAAGGCGTCCCACCAGTCCTGTTTGCGCGGCACCAGCCGGGGCTCCTGGCGCCACACATAGGCAAGCAGCAGCGCCGTCTGCAGCAGCCGTGAAATCGTGGTGCCCCAGGCCGAGCCCGCGACCCCCATGGCCTCGAAGCCGAAGTTGCCGAAGATGAGGGCGTAGTTGAGGATGACGTTGGCGATGATGGCAATGATGCCGATCCGGGTCGGCGCCGCCGCGTTGCCCACGGAGCGCAGGGCCGCCTCCAGGGGCACGACTATGGCGGTACAGAGGATGGTGGCACCTGTGATCATCAAAAACTCGTCGGCCAGCAGGCGCAGCGCGGGATCCTGGCTGGCAAAGCCGAGCACGCTGCCCGGCGAGAGCACATAGATGAGGGCAAACGGCAGGCTCACCAGCAGGGCGCCCACCAGGGCCAGCGCCAGGGAGCGGCGTACCCCGGCCAGCTCGCCCCGGCCATAGTATTGCGCCGCCAACACCGAGACCCCGCCAGAGAGCCCCGCTATCACCAGCAGATTGAAGAAGAAGACCCGGTTACCCAAGCCGACCGCCGCCACAGCCGTGGTGCCAAGCTGGCTCACCATCATGATGTCGATGAGTCCGAGCAGGGAGAACATCATGGATTGCAGCGACACCGGCAGGGCCAGTCGCCACAGTCGGGTCATGAACTCACGATCGGTGGTTTGTTTTAAAATCGCTTGCCAATAATTCATTTATGTTAACCGGGTATGTGAAAAGCAAGGTTTGTCATGGGTATGATAGGGGCTGATACGAGTGGCTTCACTGTGAGCATCTCTCGGCTTTCTTGTTCAAAACTATCATATTGAGGCGTTATGGCATTTGTCAGCGAGTGTCTTGAGATAGCTCCCGGCTGCGAGGAGCGGATGCTGGGGCGCGAAGGCCTGCCCCTGCTGGGGGAGGCGGGCATCTTCCTGACCGGCCTCTCCCGCTTGCGGGATCACTACCTCATTCGCCGCAACAGACCCGAATTTCACATCCTGATGGTGAGCCACGACGAGGGAGGGGCACTGCTGACGGAGCAGGGGGAGCAGCCCATCCCCGCGGGTTCGCTCATCTTTCTGCCGGCGGCCGTGCCGGGGGGGCTCAGGCTCATCGGCGAGCGCTGGCAGATCAGCTGGATCCTGCTCGATGACGTGCCGCGCTGGCAGCACCTGCACCGGCTCGGCCACCGCATCTGGCAGGGGGAGGAGGGGGAGCAGCTCTACCATCTGCTCAGCCTGATGCAGGGGGAAGGAGTGCGATCTCCCTTGCAGCCCCAGCTGCTCAGCCTGTTGCTGGCCCTGCTGGACCGCACCCTGCAAGGGGAGGTGCGCGGCACCCCTGAGCTCAGGCTGCAGGCGCTGTTTCGCCGGGTGGAGGCGCGCCTCGATGAGCCCTGGAGCGTGGCCCTGCTCGCCAGCCAGATGGCCTGCTCTGTGCCCCATCTGCATCGGCTCTGCCAGCAGGTGTTCGGCATGGGGCCCATGGCCTGGCTGACGGGGCTTCGAATGAACAAGGCGCGCCAGTTGCTGCTCTATACCAACTGGCCTCTTGGCGAGTTGGCGGCCCGGGTCGGATACAGTGACGGCGCCAACTTTGCGAACCGTTTTCGCCGCCTCACTGGTCAGACCCCCGGCGCCTTTCGTCGCCTGGGTCGCAAACCTGTTGCCACTGATGTGCAAACCCTTTGAAATTGTTGGCCCAAGCCCATAGGATCGGCGGGCCACACAGTCAAGGTAAGATCCATGTTTGAAGATAATAATCAGAAACGTCCCCTCTACATTCCCTACGCCGGCCCGGCCCTGCTGGAGACCCCGCTGCTCAACAAGGGCAGTGCCTTCACCAGCGAGGAGCGCAGCAGCTTCAATCTGGAAGGCCTGCTGCCCCAGAACATAGAGACCATAGAAGAGCAGGTGGAACGCGCCTATCGCCAGTTCATGGCGTTTGGCAACGACATGGACAAGCACATCTATCTGCGCAACATCCAGGACACCAACGAAACCCTGTTCTATCGCCTGCTGACCAACCACCTGACCGAGATGCTGCCGGTCATCTACACCCCGACCGTGGGCAAGGCGTGCGAGGAATTCTCCAACATCTACCGCCGTGCCCGCGGCCTCTTCATCTCCTATCCGGACAAGGACAGGATCGATGACATGCTGCAAAACGCCACCAAGCAGAACGTCAAGGTGATAGTGGTCACCGACGGCGAGCGGATCCTGGGGCTGGGGGATCAGGGCATAGGTGGCATGGGCATTCCCATCGGCAAGCTCTCCCTCTACACCGCCTGCGGCGGCATCTCCCCCGCCTACTGCCTGCCGGTGGTGCTGGACGTGGGCACCAACAACCAGCAACTGCTCAACGATCCCTTCTACATGGGCTGGCGCCACCCGCGCATCTCCGGGGAGGAGTACGACGAGTTCGTCGATGCCTTCATCCAGGCGGTCAAGCGTCGCTGGCCCGAGATCCTGCTGCAGTTCGAAGACTTCGCCCAGGGCAATGCCACCCCGCTGCTCAACCGCTACAAGGACGAGCTGTGCTGCTTCAACGATGACATTCAGGGGACAGCAGCCGTCACCCTGGGCAGCCTGATCGCCGCCTGCAAGGCCTCGGGGGCCAAGCTCTCCGAGAAGCGGGTCGCCTTCCTCGGCGCGGGCAGCGCCGGTTGCGGCATCGCCGAGCAGATAGTGGCGCAGATGAAGGCCGAAGGACTGAATGATGCCGAAGCTCGCGGCCGGGTCTTCATGGTGGACAGGTTCGGCCTCATCACCGACAAGATCCCCAACCAGCTCGACTTCCAGCGCAAACTCTCCCAGCCGCTGGAGCGGATCAAGGAGTGGCCGGTGGGGGACAACATCTCCCTGCTGGAGGTGATGGAACACGGTCGTCCCGACATCCTGATCGGGGTCTCGGGCCAGCCCGGCCTCTTCACCGAAGAGGTGGTCAAGACGATGCACAAGCACTGCAGCCGCCCCATCATATTCCCGCTCTCCAACCCCACCTCCCGGGTGGAGGCGACACCGGCGGATCTCATCCGCTGGACCGACGGCCAGGTGCTGGTGGCCACCGGCAGCCCGTTTGCACCGGTGGAGTACAAGGGCAAGCGCTACGTCATCGCCCAGTGCAACAACTCCTTCATCTTCCCGGGGATAGGCCTTGGTGTCATCGCCTCGGGCGCCACCCGGGTGACTGACGCCATGCTGATGTCAGCCAGCCGGGCGCTGGCGGAGTGCTCGCCGCTGGTGAAGGGAGAGGAGGGCTCCTTGCTGCCGGATCTGGCGGATATCCATCGGGTGTCCCGCTACATCGCCAAGATGGTGGCCAAGACCGCCATGCTGCAGGGCAAGGCGGTGCAGACCCCCGATGATGTGATAGACCAGGCCATAGAGGCGAACTTCTGGCGGCCGGAATACCGCCGCTATCGTCGCACTTCGTTCTGAGCGAAGAGGCCGCAAAAGCAGAAGGGATGCGCAAGCATCCCTTTTTTTGTGCACGGCAGAGGCGGATGAGGGGTTATTGTGCCGGCTGCTCGGCAGCGGGTTCGGCCACGGGCTCGGTGGCCGCTGGTGCGGCGGCCTGCACGCCGGTCACCCGGATCTCGACCCGGCGATCCGGTGCCAGGCAGTCGATGAGGGCGGCTCTCGCCTTGACGTCATCGCACTGGGTGCCGGTGACCGGATTGCTCTCGCCATTGCCCTGGATGCTCACCTTGTCGGCGGGCAGGCCCTTGCCGATCAGGAAGTTGGCGACCGTGCTGGCGCGGGCCTCGGACAGCGCCAGGTTGTTGGCATCCGAGCCGATGCGGTCGGTATAGCCCATCACCACGGCGTTGCCATCCTTGGGCTTGACGTCGACTATCTGCTGGTAGAGGTCGTCCAGGGCGGCCATGCCTTCCGGCTTGAGCTCGGCCTTGCCAAAGGCAAACAGCACATCAGAGCTCAGGTTGAAGGTCTGATCCACCGGCTCGGGCGGCGGCGGGGTCACCACCAGGGGGGCGGCCACCGGCACGGCGGCCACGGTGCGGTTGGGGTGCAGCACCAGCTCTATGGTGGCGGTGCTGATGTCGCTGACCCAGCGCTGGGTGCCGCTGCCCAGCTTGTCGTTGTCAGGATCGTCCCCGACCCGCACCAGATAGCGGTAGCGCGCCTGGATGTCGACCCAGTCGGTGAGCCTGGCGGTCAGCCCCAGACCCGCCAGGGGGGCCAGGTTGTCATCGCCGCCGTTGACGGAGTCGACGTGGTAGAGATAGCCGCCACCTTCGGCGAACACCGAGAAGATGTCGCCAAGGGGCAGTCTGCCTATCACCGACAGGGTGGCCCCCTGACTGTTGAAGTCGTTGCCGGCGATGTCCCAGTCACCGGTCGACAGATAGCCGAGTTCGGCGCCCAGGTTCTCGGTGAAGTTGTAGCCGACAAAGGCGTCGATGGCGGTGGCGTCCTTGTCGACATCCTGACTGAAATCATTGATGTCGTGGGCAATGGCCCAGCCTCCCCCAGCCCCTATATACCAGTCGTGAACAGGCGCCGCCTGGGCGGCACTCGCCGCCAATGCCAATGCAATCCACACGGGTTTCAGTCTTATGTTCATCGCGTATCCTCGTCGATGTTGGGTGTTATAGGGCTCCCAGCCCTTTGCTATGTATAGCCACCATTATGTATAGGCGATATGAGAGGTTTAACCACTTAAGTGGCGCATCTATATGGAGAATTTGTGAGGAAGCAGGCAAGTGTGGCGCCTTGGACGCCGCCTTGGGCTGGCGGGGAGGACAACAAAAAAAGGGGCCGTACGGCCCCCTTTTTTTTCAGGTGCGGATTGACCGCATTCAGCTGAACTTACTGTTTGACTTCCTGCACGCCGGTGACGCGCACTTCGACGCGACGATCCGGCGCCAGGCAGGCGATCAGCTCGTTCTTGCCCTTGACGCCGTCACACTGGGTGCCGGTGACCGGATTGGCTTCGCCATGGCCTTCGATGGCGACCTTGCCTGCCGGCAGACCCTTGCCGACCAGGAAGTCGGCCACGGTGCGGGCACGGGCTTCGGACAGCTTCTGGTTGTAGGCGTCAGAACCGATGCGGTCGGTATAACCTACCACCACGGCGCTGCCATCTTTCGGCTGAACGTCAACAATCTGCTGATACAGGGTGTTGAGGGCTGCAGTACCTTCCGGCTTCAGGGTGGATTTGCCGAAGGCAAACAGCACGTCAGAGCTCAGGGAGAAGTTCTTGTCGACCATGACAGGCTCGGGCTCGGCGACCACGGGGGCGACCACAGGTGCCACATAGGAGGTGCGGTTCGGGTGCATCACCAGTTCCAGGGTCGCGACGCTCATGTCGGTTTTCCAGGTCTTCTGCTCGTCACCCAGATCCCAGATGTAGCGGTAGCGGGCCTGCAGATCGATGAGGTCGGAGACCTTGGCGGTCAGACCCAGACCGGCCAGGGGCGAGGTGCCGTTGTCGCTCTCGCCATTGCCGTTGACATGGTTGAAGTAGGCACCGCCTTCGGCGAACACGGAGAAGATGTCACCCAGCGGCAGACGGGCAAGACCGGACAGGGTCGCGCCTTGGGTCTTGAAGTCGACGCCATCGACGCCACCCTTGCCGGCGTAGAGGTAGCCGAGCTCGGCCGCGTAGTAATCATTGAAGTTGTAACCGCCGAACAGGGAGATCGCGGTGGCGTCCTTGTCAGCATCCAGACCGAAGGAGTCCAGGTCATGGCCATAAGCCCAACCTGCACCCATACCTGTGTACCAGTCATCGGCCGCTTGGGCGGTGGAGGTTCCCATGGCTGCAATAGCCAGAGCAATCAGGGTTGGAGCCATTTTCATTTTCATCATTTTATCCTCGTTGAGTTGCCGTGCTATGGGCGTACTGCGCACTCTTTGTTATACCGATCGCAGATGACACTTCATGTTGTCATGTTGCGATTCCGTGACCTGGTCACGGACGGCTTGAATAAAAAATGGATGGTAACCTGGATTCTCATGAAGCTGTTTCTCCATGGACAACTAACCGGGCAATGGGCACTTTTAATAGTTCATCCAATGTCTTACAAGCGCAGCTACTGTATTCTTTTGAATCGGCTTGATCAAGTTTCTGCACAGATATGCAGCTACTATGGTGGCGCGACGGGGGCGGGGCCTGAGCAGAGAGGGGGGGGCAGGTACAGCGTGATGAGACAGAGGGTGACGTTTGAGGCGACAGACATGCAAAAGGGGATACCGTGGCATCCCCTTTTTGCGTTATCTGAGCGAATCAGATTACTGCTGAACTTCCTGTACGCCGGATACACGCACTTCTACGCGACGGTCCGGGGCCAGGCAGGAGATCAGCTGAGCCTTGGCGGTTACGCCGTTGCACTTGGTGCCGGTAACCGGGTTGGCTTCGCCACGACCTTCGATGGCAACCTTGCTGGCAGCCATACCCTTGCTGACCAGGAAGTTGGCAACGGTGCGGGCACGGGCTTCAGACAGCTTCTGGTTGTAAGCGTCGGAACCGATACGGTCGGTGTAACCAACAACAACGGCATTACCGTCTTTCGGCTGGAACTCAACGATCTGCTGGTACAGGGCGTTCAGGGCTTCCACGCCTTCGGCCTTCAGGCTGTCTTTGCCAAAGGCAAACAGCACGTCGGAGTTCAGGGCGAAGTTCTTCTCAACGATCTGCGGAGCAGGAGCCGGCGCTTCTTCAACAACAGGAGCCGGAGCCGGTGCTACGTAGGAAGTACGGAACGGGTGGTAAACGGCTTCCAGGGTCGCAACGCTCTGGTTGGACTTGTAGCGTACGTTGTCGGCGTGCAGGTCAGCCACGTCCCACATGTAGCGGTAACGAGCTTGCAGATCCAGCGCGTCGTTGACCTTGTAGGTCACACCGGCACCGGCCAGCGGGGATACCTTGGTATCGCTGGTGCCCATACCGTCGGTGTGGCCCCAGTAGGCGCCAGCTTCACCGAACAGGGAGAAGTCGTTGCCCAGCGGCAGACGAGCGATACCGGACAGGGTGGCACCCTGGCTCTCGTAGCGGTTGCCATCGGTGTTACCACGGCCGGTGTACTGGTAGCCCAGCTCGGAACCGAAGTACTCGTTGAAGTTGTAACCGACGAAGGCATTGGCAGCAGCCGCGTCTTCTTCACCAGCGTTCACGCCTTCGATCTTGTTCAGACCGTTGAAGTGAGTTGCACCGACACCGGCACCGAAGTAGATATCATCAGCGGCGTGTGCAGCAGTTGCACCCATGGCAGCCATGGCGATGGCGATCAGGGAAGGAGCCATTTTCATCATAAAATTAATCCTCGTTGAGATGGCACGTTGTTCACGTGCTTCGCACTTTGTAATTTATGTAAGCTGCTGGCTCTGCCGGGCAACAAGGGTTGCGCCGAGCAGGGATCCTAGATCCATCCAGGAGGCACGTTATCTGGGTGCACAAGTGAGCGAGTTGCACTATCGAGAGCGCATACTTCGCCACGAACAGCCGATGTCATTCCGATGACGTGGCGCACTTTATGCTCATTTCAAAACATGATCAAGCTCACAGATAATCTGTGGGGCAGATTGTGTCGTATGGATAACTGGCTGTTTATCTGGATTTATTAGTGATCCAAGTAGGCGCGATGCAGCTTTCGCTCAAGCTTCATATAGGCCTCAACCCAAGCGTGCTGCGGGGTCGCGATGGCGTCCCTGGTCGCAAAAACCGCGAGATAGTCGGCCTCGGTTGCTTCGCACAGCAAGGGTGTGAAGCCGAGTAAAAAATGGCGGGCGAGATAGGGATCCAGGGGCCAGATATTGAGGATGGCCCTGGCCACCGGCTGAATCGCGGCTGAACAGATGAAATGTTGATGGCCGGCTTCCAGCCACTGGGCCATCTCCTGCAGGCCTTGCTCGGGCACCAGTCCCCCATCCCCTTTCTCCGTCGCCAGCGTCATGCGGCTACCATTGCCAAGCAGCAGGCGGCCATCTTGCTGCAGGACGCCGTCGTGGCTGCGCAGGGGCAGCGGGGAGGCTTGCTCGAGATAGAGGCTGCACTTGTCCGGGAGGGAAGCCAGTACGGATGCGGCCTCGCTCTGCATGGCGGCGGGCAGCCAGAGTGCCTCGGCCCGGGTTTGCTGACTCTGACGGAGCTGACGGGGGAGGGAATTTGGGTCTGAATCCGGGTGAAGTCGGGAGATGATGCCGGGAAATGCCATGCTGAATACTCTTTAAGGGATAACCGGCGAATTATACGAGTTATGGCCGTGGCAACAATAAAGGTTTCTCTTCGAGACTGTTTACCTGAAGCGACTCTGCGATTACCATCCCCGAGGTTTGTTAGGGTTGTCGTCGAAAGACGCTTATTAAAGATAGAGGCTCGACCATAACGAGTCCGTTCAAAACTGATACACTTGACTACGAGTCGTCGCGAAAAATAAAGGTGGAGTGAATCCGCCGAACGGAGTATGGAACACATGAATTCAAATATCGTAACTGTTGGCAAGAAGATCCGTCAGATCCGCGAAGCGGTTGGCCTGAGCCGTCCCAAGTTTGCCGATCTGCTGGGCGTCCCCCCGACTACCCTGAAGAACTATGAACTGGGTTACCGTGAAGTTGGAGGCGCCTTCCTGGTCGCCCTGGCTCATCACCCGGAACTGCACAAGTTCACCCTCTGGCTGCTGGCCGACAAGAAAGTTGCCGAAATCGGTCAGATCGGTCCGGACGATATTGCCAAGGCTTGATTGCCTGAGCCTTGATAAAAATGCCGCCCGGGAGGCGGCATTTTTTATTTGTCAAAACAGGCATTTATTTAAATAAAGAGTGCGTTGTGTGCTTCATGTGGCGATTTCAACTAAATCACCTTGGCAAGCTGGATTAATCCTCGGAAAATTCCGACCCTTTAATTTCAGGCCCCTGATCCACAGAGCGAGACACGCATGAGCAATACCCTTCCCAAAGCCAGAGATGGCTTTACCAGCACCTTCGGCGTGCTTGCCGCGACCCTGGGCTCGGCGGTCGGCCTTGGCAACATCTGGAAATTTCCCTATCTGACCGGGGAAAACGGGGGCGCCGGTTTTCTGCTGGTCTATGTCATCGCCACCCTGCTGGTGGGGCTGCCGGTGATGATCTCGGAGATCATGCTGGGGCGTCAGGCAAAATCCGATGCGGTGAGCGGGCTCATCAAGCTGGCGCCCAAGGGGCAACCCTGGTGGCTGATCGCGGCCATGGGGGTGACGGCGGCCTTCCTCATCATGTCGTTTTACTCCGAAGTGGCGGCCTGGGTGTTTGCCTACATCTTCAAGGCGGCCAGCGGCGAGATCCTCTCGACCGATCCCGCCGTCACGGGCGCTGCCTTCAATTCGCTCATCACGGATCCCTTGCAGAGCCTGCTCTGGCAGTGGCTGGTGCTGGCACTGATGGGGGGCATATTGCTGATGGGGGTGTCGAAGGGGATAGAGGCCGTCACCAAGCGGCTGATGCCGGTGCTCTTCATCCTGCTGCTGGTGATCGGGGTGCGCAGTCTGACCCTGCCCGGGGCGAGCGAGGGGCTGAATTTCCTGTTCTCCCCTGATTTTTCCAAGGTCACCGCCGGCGTGGTGCTGACGGCCATGGGGCTGGCCTTCTTCAAGCTCTCCATCGGCATGGGCTGCATGATGACCTATGGCAGCTACTTTCGGGACGATCAGCACATACCGCTCACCACTGTCCGGGTGATGTGCGCCGACCTCTTCGTCTCCATGCTGGCGGGGATCGCCATCTTCCCGGCGGTGTTTGCCTTCGGCTTCGAGCCGACCGCCGGTCCCTCCCTGCTGTTCATCACCATTCCGGCGGTGTTTGCCAGCATACCGTTCGGCCACCTCTTCATGGTGCTCTTCTTCGTGCTCTCCGCCATAGCGGCGACGGGGGCCATGCTCTCCATTCTGGAAGTGCCGGTCTCGGTGCTCTCAGAGCGTTTCCACATGAGCCGAAGAAGGGCGACCCTGATCAACCTGCTGGTGCTGGGGGCGGTCGGATCGACCTGTGCGCTCTCCAACAGCACGTTGGCGGATGTGCAGATAGCGGGCAAGACCTTCTTCGATCTGTTCGACTTCGTCTCTTCCAACGTGTTGATGCCCCTTGGCGGTATCTTCCTCTGCCTCTTCGTGGGCTGGGTCTGGGGCTTCGAGCGGATGAAGACGGCGCTGACCAATGGGGGCGAGCTGGAGCTGGCCATCCTCAAGCCGCTGTTCTTCATCATCCGTTACGTGTCGCCGCCGCTCATCCTGATCGTCATGCTCAAGGGACTGGGGCTGTTCTGACCCCGGGGTCCGGACAGCAAAAGAGCGCCTGATGGCGCTCTTTTTCATTGGCGTGTTCCGATGGCGCCCTCAGAGTAGGCCGAGTCGGGAGAGCTCCTCCTTGAGCTGGTCCAGGTTGCGCTCGACGCAAGCCTCCCCCTCGTTGATGGCATCGCTGGCGCGGTGGAAGTCCATGATGGAGAGGCTGCCAAGGCGCGGACAGAGCTGGATCTCGGGGGGATCCCCGGCCATGCGGGCACGGGTGATACGCTCCTGCATGATGTTGATGGAGCCCGTCATCACCCCCCACATGCCGGGGGTGCTGGGTTCTCCCCGACCGAGCCACTGGCTGAAGAGGCCTCCCGGGGCGGGTTCGTCCGGCTCGTCTGTCCAGGGCTGATGCAGGTCGGTGTTGAGGTTGACGGCGATCACCACCTCTGCCCCCATGGCCCGGGCCAGGGAGATGGGGACAGGGTTGACCACGGCGCCATCCACCAGCCAGCGATCATCAACCCGGGTCGGGGTCAGAATGCCGGGCATGCCGCAGGAGGCACGCACGCACTGGCGCAGGGGCCCCTCTTGCAGCCAGATCTCGCGGCCGGTATCGAGCTCGGTGGCGACGCAGGCAAAGGGCAGCGGCAGGCTCTCGATGGCGGGATCGCCGAGGTGGCTGGCGGCGATGCCGAACACCTTGTCACCGCGGAACAGGCCGCCGGAGAGGGCGGGATCGAGCAACCCCATCACCTGCAAGCGGCTGAAGCCGCGCACCCAGGACTCCAGTTTGTCCAGCTCGCCGGCGGCATAGGCGGCACCGACGAAACTGCCGATGGAGCAGCCGGCCACCAGATCCGGTTTGACACCGAGGCGCTCCAGCGCCCGTATGATGCCGATGTGCGCCCATCCGCGGGCGGCGCCGCTGCCAAGGGCCAGGCCCAGGCGGGGTTTTCGTGCCACACTTTGTCTCTCCAAAGGGGTTGAGGCTCCCAGCTTACCCCGTGTTTTTGGCGCCGTCATCCTGCCAGCCTTCGCTGCGGTTGCGGCCGTTGGCCTTGGCTTGATAGAGGGCGAGATCGGCCCGGCGCATAGCCTCCTGCAGTGGTGTTCTCGGCAGGGCAATGGTGATAGCCCAGACTGATGGTCACCGCCAGGCCTGGCGCTATCTCCTGCCCAGTGGATGTTCTGCTATCCAGGCGCAGCCGCTCGGCCAGTTGTTCGAGTGGTTCGCTCCCTCGTTGCCAGCAGCAGAAACTCCTCGCCGCCCCAGCGGATCAGGGCATCTTCTTTCCTCAGCAGAGGCTGGCAGAGTGTGCACCAGCCGGATCAGCACGATCGCCGACGGCATGGCCAAAGTTGTCGTTGACCCGTTTGAAGTGATCCGCATCGAACATCAGGATCCCCGCTTGCACGGGCGGGCCAGATCGCCCGACTGCTCCAGCCGTCACCAGATAGTGGCGGTTGAAGGCGCCGGTGAGGGCATCGTGGCAGGAGAGGTAGTTGAGCCGCTGGTTGAGGCGACGGGATTTGAGACTGGAGAGCGCGCCAGCACCATAAAGAGGATGGCGAGCAGGGAAGGCGTGACTGGCAGAGCATGGCCCACGTGAGCGGCAGCAGGGTGACGATGTGACCAGGGTGAGTTGCGTATCAGGGATCGCCATGGTCAGTTGCAATGCCCCTTGCCGCCACTGGTATTCATGCGGTCGCTGGAACTTTTGTGGCACCACGGGCTGCGCGCTGCTGGCCAGCACCTGCTGGTACTGATTGAGCAGCAGATACTCACCGGGGGCCGGACTCATGCATTGAGCCGATTGCAGCCGCTCGAGCAGCATGTCTATGCTGATCATCCCTACCAGCACCTGTCCTTGTAGAGGGCTGCGACAGGGTGATCATGGTGCCCTCCCCGGCAAAATCTTCGTAGGGGCGGGAGACGATGGTCGCGCTGGCTGGGGTTGGGCTGACATCAGCGCATCCTGCCAGTAGTGCTTGAGATAGATGCTGCGGAAAACGAAACTCGCTGGAGGGGATCCAGGGGTAGAGATAGATAAAGTCATCTACCCCGGTGAAGTAGAGCCAGGCAACTCTTGCCCAGGCGCTGGCTGGCGGTGGAGAGCAAGGGGGACAGGCTCAGCGCCAGATGCAGTCTGCGCCTCCCGCTCGCTGCCGGGGCGGCAGTCGGCCCAGCCCGGTCAGGTTGCCCGCTGAGCCCGGCGGGCAGGTTGGCGGGAACCTTGTCGAGCGCCAGCCCCTCTCGCAGTGCGATATGCTTGATAGAGCTGGCGGGTCAGGGCCGACTGGGGGTCGCTGCGCAGCCGCTCTTCGGCCTGACCGCGCATCGCCTCGAGAAACACGGGTTCCATGGCTGCTGAATTGGGATCCCGCAAGTGGATGGCATGTTGAGGGTATCGCGCTCTGTTAGAGTTCGGTGACCTGTTTCAGGCTGATGCCGAAGGTGAGGGCAAGCAGCAGGATGACCAGCGGTACCAAGCAGCCAGATGCTGGCTGCGTGTGACGATATGAATGCGTGGTGCTGGCATAGGCGGCATAGGCCTGATCTGGACTGGTTCGGGAAATCAGTTTAGTGGCAGAACCATCGTGAAAAACGTCTCCTGTGGCGACCTGAAACATTTCGGTGATCTTCCCCGCTTCTGTTACGTTTTGTCACATTTATACATAGTCACGGCATAGTCAGGGGGTAACATGATGCCCATCATTGATGAAGTTACCTCCTCTCAATCTTCATGGATTGTTTGATGAAAATGCGTATCTGGCTGTCGATCGCCTGTCTCTCCCTTGCTGATTGCTGGGTGTCTGGGCGCTGCGTAACGGTGAAGCTGTCAGCAAACCCCAGCCCAAGCAGGTCAATATCAGGGCGCAAACGGTCAAGCAGAGTCTGGCTGAACCCTCCTCAAGCTGGTGAGCAAGCTGGCCGCCAATCGCTCCGTGGTGATAAGCCCCGAGGTGACCGGTCGCATCGTCAAGATAGCGGTGCAGTCCGGTCAGCAGGTCAAGCAGGGCGATACCCTGATTGCGCTGGATGCGGGCAAGCAGCAGGCGGAGCTCGCCGAGCAGAGTGCCAGTGCTGCGCGATGAGGCTCGCAAGCTGCGGGACATGCGCCGGCTGGTGGCCCGTGGCGCCGTGACCCAGTCAGAGCTGGAAGGGCAGGAGGCCACTGTGGCACAGGTGCAGGCAAGGGTGGATGCCGCCCGTTACGAGCTCTCCCTGCGCACCCTGCAAGCGCCCTTTGACGGCTCCGTCAGCCTCATTGACTTGAGTGAAGGGGCGTTGGTCAACAGTGGTGACACCCTGCTCCATCTGGATGAGCTCGACAAACTGCGCCTCGATCTGGCGGTGCCCGAGCGTTACCTCTCCCTGCTGCGTCCCGGCATGGCGGTGACCGCCACCAGCTCGGCCTGGCCGGATCAATCGTTTCATGGCACCCTGGACCACTCTCGATAGCCGCGTTTCCAACGATACCCAGAACATCAAGGCGCGTGTCATCATTCCCAATCCTGACGGCCAGTTGCGGCCCGGCATGCTGCTCAATGTGGAGCTGGCACTGCCGCCCAGCAGCTTACCCTGATCCCCGCCCAGTCGGTGGAGTACGCCGGTGAGCAGCGCTTTGTTTACCGTCTCGAGGCCGATGGTCGGGTCAAGCGGGTGGCCGTGGTGCTCGGCGATACCGATGGTGAAGAGGTGTGGGTCACCGAGGGCTTGAAGGTTGGCGATCGCATAGTGGTCGAGGGGCTGGTCAACCTGCGTGACGGCGCCCTGGTCCGCGATCTGACCGAGGTAAAAGGCTGATGTGGCTCTCCGATATGTCAGTGCGCCGCCCCCTGGTGGCGGTCGTCATCAGTGCCCTGCTCACCGTATTCGGCCTGGTGGCCTTCGCCAAGTTGACGGTGCGGGAGATGCCGGACGTGCAGACGCCGTCCGTCTCCATCACCACCACCTATGAGGGGGCCGCCCCCGAGGTGATGGAGAGCCAGGTCACCAAGCCCATCGAGGATCAGCTCTCCGGCATCAGCGGCATCAAGAACATCAACTCGGTAACCCGCAAGGGGCGCTCCTCCATCACTGTGGAGTTCAAGCTCGGCTGGAACATGCTGGAGGGTACCTCGGATGTGCGTGACGCCATCTCCCGCGCCCGGCCCAAGCTCCCGGACGAGGCGGACGAGCCCATGGTCACCAAGGACAACGGCAACGGCGACGTGGCTATCTGGCTCAACTTCAGCAGCACCCAGATGGACCGCACCGCCATGACAGACTACGTCAACCGCATGCTGGTCGACTCCTTGAGCCTGGTGGACGGGGTGAGCGAGGTATCCCTCTCCGGTGACCTGACTCAGGTGATGTATGTGAGGCTGCGCCCCGCCGACATGGCGGCTCGCGGCATCACGGTGGCCGATGTGCAGGATGCCCTCAAGCGGGAGAACATAGAGCTGCCCGGGGGGGAGATCCGCAACAACAGCATGACGATGGCGGTGCAGATAGCCCGCCTCTACCACAGCGCCGAGGATTTTCGCGGCCTGCCGGTGAAGACAGCCGTCAATGGCCAGAGCATCTACCTGGCTGACATCGCCGATGTTGAGGTGGGGGCCAAGAATGAAGACAGCGCCTACCAGCGCAACGGCCGCGAGAGCTTAGGCATTGGCATAGTCGCGCAATCCACCGCCAACCCCCTGGCGGTGGCCCAGGGCATAGAGCGCAAGATGACAGAGATGCAGCGCTTCTTGCCCGCGGGGGCCACCCTGGAGGTGGACTATGACTCCACCGTCTTCATCAAGCAGGCCATCGACGAGGTGTACGAGACCCTCGCCATCTGTGCCCTGCTGGTGGTGGCCGTGCTCTACCTCTTCCTGGGGCAGGCGCGCACCACCCTGATCCCCGCCATCACTGTGCCGGTGTCGCTTATTTCGGCCTTCATCGGCGCCTGGTATCTCGGTTTTTCCATCAACCTCATCACCCTGCTGGCGCTCATTCTCGCCATCGGCTTGGTGGTGGACGACGCCATAGTGGTGGTGGAGAACATCCACCACCACCTGCAGCGGGGTGAATCTCCCCTGATGGCGGCCTGGCACGGCACCCGGGAGGTGGGCTTTGCCGTGGTGGCCACCACCGCCGTGCTGGTGATGGTGTTCGTGCCCATCGCCTTCATGGAGGGCATGGTCGGGCGACTCTTTACCGAGTTTGCCATCCTGCTATCGCTCGCGGTGCTCTTCTCCTCCCTGGTGGCGCTCACCCTGACACCGGCCATGGGCTCCTGGCTGATGCGTGCCGTGGACAAGCCCAATGCCCTGACGGCGGCGCTGGATCGGGGCCTCGGCCGGGTGGAGACACAGTATCGCCGGTTGCTGGGCTGGGTGCTGCGCCGCTCCGTCTGGATGCCGCTGGTGCTGCTGCTCTGCCTTGGGGGTATCGGCGTCCTGTTTGGCAAACTGCCCGCGAGCCTGACCCCGACCGAAGACCGGGGTGTCATCTATGTGTTCGTGAAAGGGGCAGAGGGCACCAGCATAGAGCGGATGAAGCGCAACATGCAGCAGGTGGAGGCCGCCATCATGCCGCTGCTCGGCAAGGGGGTGGTGCAGGCCATGAGTTTCAGCACCCCGGCCTTCGGGCGCGGTGGCGATCAGACCGGCATGGTCATCATACAGCTCACCGACTGGGCTCTGCGGGACGAGACCGCCACCGAGTTTGGCCGTAGCTTGAGCGGGCGGCTGGCCGGCATTCCGGATGTGATGATCCGCACCTTCCAGCCCGGATTCAGGGGAGGCTCCACCGCCGCCGTGCAGTTCGTGCTGCAGGGCTCCGACTATGCGGAACTCTATCAGCAGGGGCTGGCGCTGCAGCAGGCCGCCAGCCAGAGCGGATTGATGCTGACCCCGGATCTCGATTACGCCGAGAAGACCCCGGAGCTGCAGGTGACCATAGAGCGGGAGCGGGCCAGTCAGCTCGGCATTCCTGTCTCCACAGTAGCCAGCTCCCTGCAGGCCCTGCTCGGCGGCGTCAGCCAGACCACCTATGTGGACAGGGGGGAAGAGTATGACGTCTACCTGAGGGCCAACCAGACCCAGTTCAACGGCATCTCGGACGTCAGCCGCATCTATCTCAAGGCCGCCAATGGCGAGATGGTGAGCCTCTCCACCCTGGCCACAGTCACCCAGGTGGCGAGCCCGCAGCGGCTCAACCACTACCAGCGTCAGAAGGCGATTGCCCTGACCGCGGACGTGGCCCCCGGCCACACCCTGGGGGAGGCGCTCGACTTCCTCGATGGCTGGGCAGGGGAGCATCTGCCGAGCGGCATGACGGTGGATTACGCTGGTGAGTCCAAGGATTATCGCGACAACCAGGGGGAGATGGTGATGGTGTTCGGCCTCGCCCTGCTGGTGGTCTACCTGGTGCTGGTGGCCCAGTTCGAGAGCCTGCTGACCCCGACCGTGGTGATGGTGACTGTGCCGCTTGGCATCTTCGGCGGCCTGCTCGGCCTCTGGCTGACGGGACAGGAGCTGAGCATCTACAGCCAGATAGGGATGATCATGCTGATCGGCATGGTGACCAAGAACGGCATCCTCATAGTGGAGTTCATCAACCAGCTGCGTCAGCGGGGGGAATCCTTCGAGGAGGCCATCATAGCCGCCTCGGTGCGCCGCCTGCGCCCCATCCTGATGACCTCACTCACCGCCATCATAGGCGCAGTGCCCCTGATGGTCTCCATGGGGGCGGGGTATGAGAGCCGGATGGCTGTGGGGACCGTGGTCTTCTTCGGGTTGTCGCTCGCGACCCTGGTCACCCTGCTGATAGTGCCTGCCATCTATCACCTGATCGCCAGACGGGCGGGGATGACGGGGGCGCGGGATCTGCTGGTGGACGAGGCGCTGGCCGAGGGGAACGCCCGGGTCAGCGAGGCCGCCCCCGAGAGCCGGGACAAGCCGGCGGCCTGATCCTGCCCCCCATCCGGGGGGCGGGATGCAAAAGAGGTGGCGGCCTAGGCCGGGCTGGTTAGCATATGACCAGTTCCCACAGGGGTCATCCTTCATGCTGCCATCCGCCATCTACGAGCCGTTGCCTTTTCTCTATCTGGGCAGCGGCTTGCTGCTGTTGAGCCTTGCCGGGCAGCCTGCGCTGCTGCTGGCCGGGCTGGCCTTCTATCTGGCCGGGTCGCTCGCCTGGTTCAGGCGAAGTGCCCATCGCAGGCCAGACAAGTCTCGCCAGCCGCGGCGGCGAGGTTGGCCGCAGTGGCTCTACGAGAGCCGCCCCTTCGCCCTCATCCTGCTGGGCCTGTTGATGCTGCGCCTCGCCACTCACCCCATCTTCCTGGCGCCAGCCTTCATCTGGTGCCTGCTCGGTGGCTATCAGCTGCTGCTGCGCCACCACCACAGGTTTATGCCGGCCCGCCCCTCTCTCTGAGGGCGGCCGCTTCTCCCCTTGTTCTATGGGGGCAAAAAGCCATCGCCCCCGCCTTGCTCTGCCGGTATAATGCGCGACCCGAATTGTTCCAGGTGTTCAAAATGCAGCCGGTTACCCACCTTTTCTCCTATCCCCGCTACTGGGCCGAGTGCTACGGCACTGCGCCCTTCCTGCCCATGTCCAGAGCGGAGATGGACAAGCTCGGCTGGGACAGCTGTGACATAGTCCTGGTGACCGGTGACGCCTATGTGGATCACCCGAGTTTCGGCATGGCGGTGATTGGCCGCATGCTGGAATCCCAGGGCTTTCGGGTTGGCATCATCGCCCAGCCGGACTGGTCATCCAAGGATGACTTCATGCGCCTGGGCAAACCGAACCTCTTCTACGGGGTGACGGCGGGCAACATGGACTCCATGATCAACCGCTACACCTCCGACAAGAAGCTGCGCCACGACGACGCCTACACACCGGGAGACATAGGCGGCAAGCGGCCCGACCGCGCCACCCTGGTCTATACCCAGCGCTGTAAAGAAGCTTTCAAAGAGGTGCCGGTCGTCATTGGTGGCATAGAGGCGTCGCTGCGCCGCATCGCTCACTACGACTACTGGTCCGAGACCATACGTCGCTCCATACTGCTGGACGCCAAGGCCGACATCCTCATCTATGGCAACGCCGAGCGGCCCCTCATCGAGGTGGCGCACCGCATCGCCAACGGCGAGACCATCGACACCATGCAGGACATTCGCGGCACCGCCGTGATCCGCAAGGAGCCGCTGCCGGGCTGGCGCGGGGTGGATTCGAGCAAGCTGGATCAGATTGGCCGCATCGATCCCATCATGAACCCCTATATGGAAGGGGCGCCCTGCTCGGATGACGAAGGCACTGCGCCGGTGGAACAGGAGGCCAAGCCGGTGCTGGTGCAGCCGCCCAAGCAGAAGCCCTGGGAGAAGACCTACGTCAAGCTGCCGGCGTTCGAGCGGGTGAAGGAAGACAAGGTGCTCTACGCCCATGCGTCGCGCATCCTGCACCACGAGACCAATCCGGGTTGTGCCCGCGCGCTCTCCCAGGCCCACGGCGATCGCATCATCTGGGTCAACCCGCCTGCCTTCCCGCTGGAAACCGACGAGATGGACGGCGTGTTCGGCCTGCCTTATCAGCGGGTGCCGCACCCGGCCTATGGCAAGGAGAAGATCCCGGCCTACGAGATGATCAAGACCTCGGTCAACATCATGCGCGGCTGCTTTGGTGGCTGCTCCTTCTGCTCCATCACCGAGCACGAGGGGCGCATCATCCAGAGCCGCTCGGAAGAGTCGATCATCAAAGAAATCGAAGAGATCCGCGACAAGGTGCCGGGCTTTACCGGCGTCATCTCGGATCTCGGCGGCCCTACCGCCAACATGTACAAGCTGCGTTGCAAGAGCCCCAAGGCCGAGCAGACCTGTCGCCGCGCCTCCTGCGTCTGGCCGACCATATGCCCGCACATGGATACCGACCATACCCCCACCATAGATCTCTATCGCAAGGCGCGGGATGTGAAGGGGATCAAGAAGATACTGATCGCCTCCGGGGTGCGCTACGACATAGCGGTGGAAGATCCGCGCTACATCAAGGAGCTGGCCAAGTACCACGTCGGTGGCTACCTCAAGATCGCGCCGGAACACACCGAAGAGGGCCCGCTCTCCAAGATGATGAAGCCGGGCATGGGCAGCTACTACAGCTTCAAGGAGCTGTTCGACAAGTATTCCAAAGAGGCGGGCAAGCAGCAGTACCTGATCCCCTACTTCATCTCGGCCCACCCGGGCACCACGGATGAAGACATGGTGAACATGGCGCTCTGGGTCAAGACCAACAGCTTCAAGCTGGATCAGGTGCAGAACTTCTACCCGTCGCCGCTCGCCAACGCCACCACCATGTATTACACCGAAAAAAACCCCCTCAACAAGGTGAGCCGCCAGGGTGGGGATGTGTTCGTGGTCAAGGGTGAGCGCCGCCGTCGCCTGCACAAGGCGCTGCTGCGCTACCACGATCCGGCCGGCTGGCCCATGATCCGCGAAGCGTTACTGGAGATGGGCAAGGGCCACCTCATCGGCAACGGCCCCAACTGCCTGGTGCCGCCGGAAGGCCGCGGCGAAGCCAAGGCCGAGCGCAGCATCAACAAGGGGCTGAAACCGGCCCTGACCCGCCATAGCGCCATCACCCATCAGCGCAGCAATGGGGCTGGCAACAAGGCCACTGGCGGTAAGGGTGCAGGCGCGGCCACCGCCTCCCAAGGCAAGGCTCGCAGCGGCACCCCTGCCGCCAGCAAGGGCGGCAAGGCGGGCAATGGCAAACCCGCCGCTCAAGGGGCAACTCAAGGCAAACCGGCTGGCAAACCCGCCCATAAGGGCAAGGCTCCGACCCGTGCTGGCTCGGTGAAGCCGGGCGCCAAACCCGCCGTTCAAGGCGGCAAGCCTGCGGCTAAAGGCAATAGTGCCAAGCGACCGGCTCGGTGATATTTGCTGATTCGAAAGCGATAGGAATAAAAAGGCGACCGAGTGGTCGCCTTTCTAAGAAAGTCATAATGGATAAATATATATTTAATACACTAGTGATATTATCACTATATTAATAGACGTAATAAAAATAGAGATAAGGGGGTATTTTGTATTCCTTCCTATCATAGATTAGTGTGTCGACTCGCCGATCTGTTTCAAATTTCTCATTAATACACTCCACGCTTCTTCCATTAAATTTCTCGGTCGACTTGGTGTTAGTGGATATACTGGTCAGAAGAATATCCTTGTAACCAGATGATGTGTCATTTTTTCGGACATGAAGCAATGATTTTCTGACGGCATATTCAGAATTACACATCTGATTATTTTTGCTAAGTCGATAGTGGGAGTCAACAATCAACCCTTTTATAACCAAGGCAAGCGACCCATTATCTTTCGGCTGGAACAGGTTCAAGGTAGTAACAAGATGGCCCTTTGTACCCCAGTTAATTCTTAAGCCAAATGCAAGATGTGAAGAGTTCAACTGATATGGTGCGGTATCAATAAACATATCACCATCGGAATAATCCTCATGTTCGAGAAGGTCATGACGCACTGTTCTATATTTTATGCCCATATTATTGCTATCAATGACTACAATATCCAGGCTGGAGTACATCATTTGGCCATGAGCGCGCAATGGAATAGCAATGATCACCATATTGTCATGCGCAGGCCATGTCTTGCACGTATAACTCTGTGTTGACCCCTGATACTTCTTTCCATCATGTACTATCTCTACATGGTCATTGAATGCTGCCGCCGCCAAAAGTGACTTCATGTACTGGTAACATGGATCGGCAGATGCATCGGCACTAACCAAAATAAATAATAAAAATACCAATCTAGATATCATGTCTCTATACCATTTGGCCTATAAGAATATATAACAATAATTAACTGATACCACCATGCATGTTTTTATTATCGTGGTTAGGTCTGATTCATAGCAGTACACAATATATTTATATTAAACACTATAAAATCCTAAGGCTATTATAAATATAAGGAACCCACCTTTTTTCCTTACTACCACGTGGTCATGCGGGCCTTCTTATGCGGTGAGGATGCTAATTCCTGTCAGTGACATAAAAATCTGGGGCACCAACCTTTTACTTGGAGTGAACGTGAGGTGGCCGAATGTTGGGCGGCGTTGTTCCGATGGCCATTGTGGGTGCGGTGCTGGCGCAGTCAAAGGTGGGTATCCCAGACTCCGCGCTCTCTTGACATGGCCTGATAACTTAACATTAATCAGGCCAATAATACGTGAGGTTATTCCCATCCGTTATAGTGGATGGCTATCCTACTTTACCAGAGCCGAATTGTTGGTTTCACCGGTGGCAGCGATCAGGGGATGTGTCACAGAGCCGTGCATTTTGGCAATCAGGGGGATGCTCAAAAAGAAGGGGATGGAGACATAGAAGCTGGAGAAGCCGATGTCGCTAAACATGTTATATAGCGAGATGCTCATGACGGCCATTGCGCCGAGAATGAGGTAGATGACAGTACAGATATGCCAGAAGTTATTGGTCTTGCGTTTATCTGATTTTACTATTTTGCCACAACAGGAGCAGGCTATTTCGTTGCCTTTCTCCAGAAGACGTGATAGCTCGCGGTTGAGTTTGTAGCGTTCGCCGCATTCACCACAATGGACCTGAATTCTAATATTATCGATGCTCTTATCACTTTTCATATCAAAACTTCCGTGCCTAAAGAAACCGAAATTGTAATAGGAACATATTAAATGGGCGTAAATCAATTGGTATTTTTTGCAGTTTACTTTTCGCTACATGTGTGATGCAGATTCTGGAACACCCACTTTTTTAAAAGTGAGATCCCGCTGGGAGAAGGTAGGCAGCGGCCTTGGGCTGCTGCTCGGGATCATCGGCTTCAATCTGCTGTTGCCCTTCTTGTTTGAAAAGCAGGCGGGCTTTGATGGAAGCCAGATGCTCTGGGCAGCCGTGACGGCGTTGATCTGCTCCGAACTGGGGGCCATCTCATATGTTGGGCTTCGCAGGCTCAGCACCAACCTACATTGTCAATTAATGTCGTAGGTTGTGGCTGAGCGGAGCGAAGCCCAACGTTTACCCAAAAGATGTTTATCCTTGGTAAGTTGAATTATGATTTTGAAATAAATTTCTACCTCGTAACCATGTTCATCACTCTACGTCCAAATTAATATCAACAGCCCAATCGCTCTTTATCCATCCTCGCCTTATATAAAGGTGGATGGAGGAATAATGCCAGTCGACAGGCTTGATGCAATAACCGTGTTTGACCGGGTTGAAATGGATGTAATTAACGTGGGCCTGTAAATCCAGGTCATCCCGGATCAAATGCTCCCAATACCGGCGCTGCCAAATGCCGCGTTCCCGCTTGGCTATCCGGCTTTCTCTTATCCGCTCTGTTTTAGGAAGGGCACGGGAGAAGCCTGCCTTTATCAAGGCCCAACGGATGGAATAATCACTATCGTCTGGCGGCAATCGCCAGATAGTGTGCAGATGATCCGGCATCGCCACCATGGCAATGATCTCGAACGGATGTTGCTTCTTGACGTGGCGGATGACTCCGCGCAACAGATCGATATGGCGGATCAGCAGATCTTGCTTGCGGTTGGCCAGATTGACGGTGAAGAACCAACAGGCTCCGCTGGCTTGGGCGCGGCGATAGCGCATTGATTTCCTTATCGTTGGCTACGAGCTTGTGGATGTCCGGATTTTTGGTGATCTCGAATGTTCGGTAAACGTTGGGCTTCACTTCGTTCAGCGCCAACCTACGCCACCACCGCCGACAGGGAAATCCCACGCTACCGCCCGTGGATGACAGCTTCCAATATGCTCCTGTGACCTGCACTGGCAGCAACACATCGCAGTTCAACAGGTTCTGGATGGCTATGGTAAGCCAAACGAAGCTGGGCCCGCGAGCACAAAACGAGGCAATCATCAGAAAATCATCGTTTTTTGAACCAGGTCATCAAAGCGCTTAAGCAGGTGCGATAAAGGCGGGCAAGCAGGTGCGGCTTTGCTATCTTGCTCGGCCTATGGGGAAGGGGATGGATGACGACGTCCCTTGCGGATCTTTTACGAGAGTCGGCAAATATGGGGCACCCACTTCTTGAGGAAATTATTAAATGATCAAACCTGATGCCAGGCGGCTGGCTTGTTGATCCCCCTGATTTGGGCTGCAACGGAAATAACAAAGGCGACCAGTTGGTCGCCCTTGATGTTATGAGGTTGAAGCGCGAGGCTTGCCCTTGAATGTCACTCTTATTGCAGATCCGTGCTCAGGCTGGGGGCACCGAAGTTCACCAGGCTGGCATGGGAGTGCTCGAAGTACTGTGACCAGAAGTCACCGAGGGCATCCATGGTCTTGCCGGAACGATAGGCGTGTTTCACCGCGTCGGTAACCAGTCCGGCCCCCGTGACATAGACGCGAGCGCCTTGCAGATCGGCAAACAGCCCCTTGCTCTTGGCCTGTTTGAGCTCGTCACCGACATTGAGCTGCTTGATCTTGTTGGTGGCATAGAAGCTGGTGTAATCGGAGTGTTCCAGCATGTCCGAAATAAGGAACACGACCCGATCGTTGACGCCTTGCTCGGCCTTCATATCCTCGCCCACCTTTCGCAGCGAGTTCATGATCTCGCTCTTGGGGATGTCTTGGCGGGCGTCACGCAGCGCTTTCACGAACTGTTTGCCAAAGCCGTTACGAAAGACTTTCGTCTGTGTCGCCAGGCAGGTGTCCAGACTGCGCAATTTGCGCATGTTGACATCGTCCCGGATCTCTCCGTTCAGCGGCATATCCAGTTGCCCCGCGTAGGCCAGGCGAAGGTATTCGCCGGGCAGGAAGGCGGAGAAGGTATAGAGCTTGACGCGATCACCGGCCTGCACGAACCGTTCGATCTGCCCCCAACTGCTGCGTTGCAGATCGTCAGGCATCGGAATGGTCTGGTCGATGATGACCACCAGCTCGCGACCTGTGCCCGCGGGCTTGAGGTCGGTCAGGCCATTGCGCTCATAGCAGCTCTGTATGTCGTTACGGTCGGCGGCCAAGGCTGCGCAAGGCAGCGTCAACGCCAGTAGTAATACCTGGGTGATCTTCACGGTTAGGCACTCTGCTTGGTGGGGAAGAGGCCCAGGGTCTTGAGGGCCATCTGCTGTTCACGGATATCGCGCAACTGCGCTTCGTCCACCCCCAGTGCGCGGCTGGCCGCGGCCAGGCTCTCTTCGGGCAGGCCAGTGACATCATGGAAATCGGCGGCCTTGACGACAGTGCCGGTCTGGCCGGAGGCATCTGTGGTGGACGGGAGCGCCGCCTCTGTCTGAGCAACTACCTGAGCAACTGCCGGTTGCACGGCAGGCGTCGGCTCGGCCGGCACAGTCGGTGCTGCCTGAGGCGCCGGCTGAGGCGCCGGCTGGGGGGCGGGCTTGGGTGGCACAGTGCCCGCTTTGTACTCGATAAAGGCCAGGAAGTTACGATGGGCAGATTTCTCCCCTTCCAGCGCACCCAGCACACCTGAGTTGGTGTGGTCACGGCTCGACAGCAGGGTCTGCAAGCGGCGGAGCTTGTCATCGGCATGACTGGCGATGGCGGTGCGTTGCTGGTCCATGGCGTCCAGCATCTCCTCGGCGGTCGCGTATTCGTGCGTCAGACGCCAGGCAGTCTGTGAGTGGGTACCGGCAAAGTAGTATTTGCTGGCAAGCCAGATGCTGATCCCCTGGATGGCGATGTAGATGAGCGACAGCATGACGTAGGTGGTCAGGCTGGCCTCACGGATGGCCTGCATCTTGTCGTCTATGGTGGCCTCTTCCGCCTCGCTGTTGATTGCCTGAGACTCCTCCGGCAGATCAAAGGGCGATGCCATGCTGCTGTCGCTCTGTGCCGTCGCCTCAGCGCGCATGCTGTTCACCATCTCGGTCTCTATGCTGTCGAGGGTGGCTGAACGGACCACGAAGGCACCAACGGCCATGCAGGCGACAAATACAGCGCAGACAATCAGCCAGACAAACTTGCGGGTAACACCCGAGTTCACGTCTTTCAGTCGTGCCAGCAGCTGTTCATAGTCGGGTTTGTCAGAGTCCGAGAAGGAGTCTTCCAGATTGATGGCCTTGTTTGCCTTGAGGGTACGAGAGCGTTTGGAAGGCTCTTCCCCTTGCCACCAGTGGCGGGCGCGGGCGATCAGACTGTTGTGATGCAGGGAGTGACCGGCCACTTCGGCGAAGAACGCCGATGCGACGGCGAGCAGCAGTGCCGTACCTGCCGTCAGCAGATGGCGGTCATTGGTTGACGCATCCATGTTCATCCAGCCTGCGAGCACGTAGGCAAACCCCATTGCCTCGACCAGCACCAGTACCAGCACCAGGGCCAGCACCCATGCCGGGCGCGGGGAGCGACCTGCCTCTCCCGCCTTGGCCAGGTAGTCGAGGGAGGCATTGTAGGCATCCGGCCCCTTCAGGTGTTTCTTGTACTCGCGGTAGTACACATTCGACAGGGTCACTTCATGGTTGATCCAGCCATCACCATCGACCGAGGCGGGCTTGCGCGCGAGGCGAGCCACAGTGCCGATCAGAGGCAGGCTGTGCCATACCCGGATCAGGAAGTAGGAGACATTCTCCCAATGTCGCCACACCACAACGGCGCTGATGAGGAATGAAATAATGCCAACGGTCAGCATCTGGTTGGCGAGGATCAGCGCTTTGAGCGCTGCCAAAGAAAAGTCTTCCACTAAGTTTCTCCGTTTTCTTATTGGGAATGGGTGGCGGGAATGGGCATGTAGGAAGCCACATAAGCCTCGGAACCTGCCGGATAGAACAGGGCTCCCTGGCTGACCTTGGCATTGCCTTTACTGAACACGAGATCCATGCAGGAGACGGGCGCCTTGGGGTCGCTGGTGAAGACGCGGTAAAGCACTTCACTCTCGCCCTCGTAGGTGTTGGCCACCGCCTTGAGGGATTGGGCTTTCTTCTGGTTTGAGGACTTGTAACCCTGAACCACCTGCAGGAGCGGCTGGCGATCGACCTTGGCGTTATCCCGCAAGATGGAAACCGGAGAGACAGTCACCAGGTGGCCGTTGACGGTATTGGCCCAGACGCGGTTGTTGTAGCCTGGCATGTACTCCTTGGTGGCATGGCGTGGGAGCGGCTTGTCGTCTGCCATGCTCAGCACCTGGCCCGCACTGCGCGGCTTATCCGCCTCACAGCTCGACATCGGCATGTCGCTGGCGTAGGCGCTGCTGATCAGCGCAAAGCCGCTCGCCTTGGGCTTGATGTTCTGGGCCATGTTCCACTGGTAGGTATTGGCAGGTGCGCCGCCAAAATCCACCGCTGCCTTGGCGTTGGGCGCAACCTTGGCCGTGTTGCTGTCAGGTGCGCTCTGTTTGGCTGTGGCTTGACGAGGGGTGGCTTGCGACCCGGCCGCCACCTTGCTGGAACTGCTTGCGGACTGAGCAGCGGGTTTAGCCGCAGCCACACGAGGCTTGGCAGCATCGGAAGCGCCATAACGCAGATATCTTGTGTTGCCCTCTTCGGACTGAGCCCGCATCACCAGGGCCTGCTCGTTCGCGAGTTCAACTATCTCGACCCGGCGATTCTGACCGCGCAGCAAGGGGTCACTGTTGTCTGCGATGGGGCGCGAAGAGCCCGCTCCTTGGTAATAGATGGAGGTGGCCGGGATCCCTGCTTTTACCAGGACCTTGCCGACAGCCCTGGCCCGTTGCTCGGACAGTTTCTGGTTGAATTCTGCAGGGCCGGTCGCATCGCTATGACCGACGAGGAGAATGCGGCGCTCTTGACGCTCAGTGGATGCCTCGGCTTGAGTGGCGGCGGGGGGGGTGGCATACACCTGAGCCAGTTTGGTCACCACCCGTTGACCGCTTTCCGTCAGCTGGTCAGAACCAATGGCGAACATGCCCGAATCGGGTATCTGGGCAACCAGACCCGCATTCTGGGGCACATTGGTCGCCACCGCGGGTTCGGCCAGGGTCAGCTGCTCTGTGGTGATCTTGAGATTCTCTTCCTTCGCGATACGGTCAAGCTCTTGCAGCCGGGATTGCCACACATAGCCTGCCGCACAGCCCAGTACGCCGCCTATGGCCAGCCCTGCGACGGCCCCTTTTTCCCCGTTAAGAGCGTAACCCGCGGCCCCACCTGCGATCATGCCTGCGCCACAGAGCACGGGCATACCATAATCTTTGCCGATGTCATTGACCGTCGATTTGAAACTCTGCATCTGCTGAGAGCTGCAGCCAACGGCAGCAATCAATACACAGCTGAGGGGCGCAAGACGAAACGATTTATCCATAGCTATTCCTTGCCATTCTTATTTAATGCCGAGATTCAGGCATGCAAAAAATGCGCAGAGAAAGTGATCTCTCAATACGCGGTAAAATAATCGACAATTATTGATACGAAAGGCATTAGTGGTGAGTTTTTTGAATATCGGCCCACAACGCGCTAATTCTCGTAAATAACGGCTTCTTGTTTGCCCTATTTGTCAGCAGAGGCAATCGCCCATGTCGTTGAATAGGCATCAAGTGGCAATGATAAGCCAAACGAGGCTGATCAAGCGAGCGCAAAAGTGATGCAAGCATCAGAAAAACATCGTTTTTTAAATAATGTTACCAAGTTGTTTCTTTCTCGGTGATAAAGGGGGCGAGTGGCTGTCAGGCTGTTTGTGAGGGGGTGATCTGCCGTTGTGCCCTATTGGGTCGCGGCACGGCAAGATGGAGAACAGGAGGTGACATCTGGCGTTCTTATCGCTATGTGTTGGTGAAAAAACATGCATCAACAGGATAAAACATGGCATTGATCGCAGTTGGTGAATTAATTATCGAGAGGGGCTGTTGAATAGTGGCTGCATTGCTATCTTGTGCTGCTAAATAATATCGATAAGGAGAGCGGCCGCATGCTTGCCTCTCTTGTAAATCCTTCACGAACACTTCAGCAGGCTTATCTGCATTGGGAGAGATAGATGGCGGTTAAGGTCAGATCCAGAAGAGAGAAGATTGGCAGCGGGCTCGGGCTGGTGCTCGGGATCATTGCCTTCAACCTCATGGTGCCCCTGCTGTTTGAGAAGCAGGCGAACTTTGATTTCAACCAACTGCTCTGGGCTGTGGTCAGCGCCATGCTCTGCTCCGAGCTGGGGGCCAGAGTGGGCAAGTGGCTGGATGCCAGAGAGCAGGCCAAGGGGCTCTCGAAAGAGCTCGAATAGAAAACTCTCTATAGCAAGGCCGGATGTTACCCTGTGCCATCGCACTCATGACAAGGAGTTCCCATGCGCATTGCCCTGATTGGCCTCGGTGATATCGCCCAGAAGGCCTATCTGCCGCTGCTCGCGAGCGACGAGCGGGTCACCCCGCTGCTCTGCACCCGCAATCCCCAAGTGCTGAACAAGCTGGCCCGCCAGTACCGGATCGCCGAGTGCTTCACCGAGGTGGACGCGCTGCTCGGGAGCCGCCCGGACGCCGTGATGATCCACGCCGCCACCGCCGTACATGGCAAGCTGGCGGAGCAGTGCCTGTGCGCCGGCATCCCCACCTTTGTCGACAAGCCGCTCTGCTTTGATTACGCCGAGGTAGAGGTGCTCGCCAACCTCGCCCTGGCGCAGGATTGCCCGCTCTTTGTGGGCTTCAACCGCCGCTATCTGCCTGCCATGAGCGCCGCCCGTGCCGAGCCGCTCACCGAACTCCACTGGCAAAAGCACAGACACGCCTTGCCGGGGCTGCCGCGCCAGTTCCTGTTCGACGACTTTATCCATGTGCTCGACAGCCTCTGCTTCTATGGCGGCCTGCCGAGCGGAGATCTCCACGCTGTGCTGCGGCGAAGTGCCCAGCAGCCCGAGCTGCTGGCCGGAGTGAGCGTCGCCTGGCAGAGCGGGCAGGTGGCGGTGAGCGGCAGCATGAACCGCAGCGCCGGCCTCACCGAGGAGCGCATCGATGCCTATGGCGACAACCTGTCGCTCCACCTGGAGAACTGCACCAGAGGCACCCTGGCCCAGGGCAAGGTGGTGCAGACCCTGACCCCCGACGACTGGCAGCCGGTGCTGGCGAGCCGGGGTTTTGTCGCCATGCTGGCCCACTGGTATCAGCAAATTGAAACGGGCAAGGCAGATGGGGGACTTATCGAGAGCTATCTGCACAGCCACCAATTGGCGGAGCGACTGGTGGAGCTGGCGGGGTAGTGAACCCGGTTTGCCTTTCCCATGGACTGCCGATGGGCCACAGGGGCGAGAAAACAACCGAAGTACTGTACAAGATGACGCATCCCTGCGCGGTTGGCAGGGGAGGGCGCCGCCGCGCGAGCCAAGGGGACGCTTGTTTGCTATCTTGGCGCCCATGAAAGATCTGCAGAGCAACAGAGTGTGATGAGCAACGTTTCGCAAATGGCGCCGGGTTTGCCACGGGCCGCTGATGAGCGCCCGGTCGCGGCGGACAAGGTGATCCCTTCATGAGCATTATTCTGGGTATAGACCCCGGTTCGCGGATCACCGGCTACGGCGTCATCCGCATAGTCGCGGGCAAGGCGGAGTACCTGGGGTCGGGCTGCATCCGCACCGACCTGGGCGAGCTGCCGTCACGCCTCAAGCAGGTGTATGACGGGGTGAGCGAGATCATCACCCAGTTCAAGCCCGATGACTTCGCCATCGAGCGGGTCTTCATGGCCCGCAACGCCGATTCAGCCTTGAAGCTGGGTCAGGCGCGGGGCAGCGCCATAGTGGCGGCGGTCAACGCCCTGCTGCCGGTGAGCGAATACTCGGCGACCCAGATCAAGCAGGCGGTAGTGGGCACGGGTGGGGCAGCCAAGGAGCAGGTGCAGCATATGGTGACCCATCTGCTCAAGCTCTCTGCCACCCCTCAGGCGGATGCGGCGGATGCCCTCGGGGTGGCGCTCTGTCACTTCCACACCCGCCAGAGCCTCATCAAGATGGCGGGGCGTGCCACCAGCTCGGTGCGTGGCCGTTACCGCTGATCCCCAGACGGGCTCTGCGAGGACGCCCCACCGCGCCAGGCACAATCCTGTTGCCCGGCGTGCTGTTGTCAAAAGCGCTGATTGGGTCACAAGCTGTCGCACGATCAGGGGGGACTCTGATGAGAAATGGGGGCGATGCAGGTGCGGAAGCTCCCGTTTAATCAACAACTTGTGACGCACATCACACATTTTGCGTAAATAAAGCCAGCTTCGTCTTACTCCACCACACTCCCATAATATGGCGCCTGTTGAATAGCAGTGTCCGTATGAGCCTTTTTCCAGGCTCCTGTTCTAGTCATCATCGGGAGATATGAGAGTGAAACCATTTGCAGCTGAATTTATGGGCACCTTCTGGCTGGTGCTGGGGGGTTGTGGCAGTGCCGTGCTGGCTGCCGCTTTCCCGAATGTGGGGATAGGCCTGCTGGGTGTGGCCCTGGCGTTCGGTCTGACCGTGCTGACCATGGCCTTCGCCATAGGTCACATCTCTGGTTGTCACCTGAACCCGGCCGTGACCCTGGGTCTGTGGGCCGGTGGCCGTTTCCCGGCATCGGGCGTCGTGCCTTACATAGTGGCTCAAGTCCTTGGCGGGATCGCGGCGGGTGGCGTGCTCTATGTGATCGCCAGCGGCCAGGCCGGATTTGACGTGAGCGCCGGCTTTGCCTCCAACGGTTATGGTGAGCACTCACCGGGCGGCTACAGCCTGCTGGCGGCACTGGTGTGTGAAGTGGTGATGACGGGCTTCTTCCTGTTCGTGATCATGGGCGCCACCGACAGCCGCGCACCGGCGGGCTTCGCCCCTATCGCCATCGGTCTGTGCCTGACCCTTATCCACCTCATCAGCATTCCGGTGACCAACACCTCGGTGAACCCGGCTCGCAGCACGGGTGTGGCACTGTTCGTGGGTGACTGGGCCGTCAGCCAGCTCTGGCTGTTCTGGGTCGCTCCCATCGTCGGTGCCATTCTGGGGGCATTGGCCTATCGCGTGATCGCCACCAAAGAGTGAGCTGTTACTGAACTATGTGTGGTATCGACACGCCTGCGGGCGTGTTTTTTTGTTTCTGGAGGGCAGCAAAACCGGGATGACCCCGGTTTTATTGGTTGGCTGAGGAAGAGGGGGGAGGGCTTACAAGCGCCCGGGCGCTCAGCATCTCTTTATAGCGCTGGTGCAGCAGCTTGACCCGCGCCACACCCGCGCCACATAGGCCCGGGTTTCGGCATGTATGGGAGGGGATGCCGCCGTGCTTGTGTCTTGCAAAGGGTTTACAGGCCCCGGGCGCTCAGCATCTCTTTATAGCGCTGGTGCAGCAGCTTGACCCGCGCCACATAGGCCCGGGTTTCCGCATAGGGCGGTATGCCACCGTGTTTTTGCACCGCACCGGCCCCGGCGTTGTAGGCGGCCGTGGCCAGGGCAACGTTGCCGTCATACTGCTTGAGCAGGCCCGCCAGGTATTTCACCCCACCGAAGATATTCTGCTCGGCCATCAGGGCATTGCCGACCCCGAGCTCGCGGGCAGTCGCCGGCATCAGCTGGGTCAGCCCCATGGCCCCCTTGCGGGAGACGGCCAGCGGGTTGAAGGCGGATTCGGCGTGGATCAGCGCCCGGATGAGGGCTGGCTCCACCTGATAGGTCTTGGCCGCCGCCTGTATGGTGCTGGCATAGTCGTAGAGGAAGAGGCCTGTGGTGCGCCAGTTGACCCTGGAGGCGGGATCGCAGGCGTAGCAGTCGTTGAACAGCAGCAGCTCGTAATGACCCTGCTCCGGCATCATGTCGGAATAGCGCACCACACCGTTCTTTTGCACCGACTTGTAGACCTGGATCTGGCGCGCGGCGGGGGGCGGTGCGGGCTCTGCCACCTTGGGTGACGGGATCGACTCGGATGTCAGGACCACCACCTCGGCCGGTGGCGGCGTCTGACTCCAGGCACTGAGGGGGAACAGCAAAATGGCTCCCAGCAACATCCATGCTTTCAACGGCTTGCTCCTTAAGCCTTGTTAGCCACGTTGAGTAAAGCATCCGGGGCGAGGCAGAACAAGGGCCCCGACGAGGAGTCGCAATAAATGCCCGGGCAGAGGGGGCCACTGGCTCCCCGAGGCGGGTGCTGCAGCCTCGCAAGAGGCAATGGACGGCGCCGTAACTCCCCAACTGGCTATTGGCTTTTTTGTAAGTTAAAGGCGTGTTATCTTGCTGTTGCTCCACTCTGGTCTGATCTCTTCGTGGGGCCGGTTGATGGGTCAAGAGAGGGCCAGGTGGCCAGAGCGAAATGGGTATGAGAAGCAGGCGGGCGATGGAGCTCAGATTCGAAGAGTACTGTGATGCGGATCTTTCCCTGATCAGGGACTATTACGAGACGACGTTTTCCCACTATGTGCCGGATCTGGCCGAACGGATCTTCGTGGTACGGGATGCCCATTGGCTGGTGGGGGCCGTGCGCCTGCGCGACGAACAGGACTATTACCACCTGTGCGGTTTCCGGTTGTTGCCGCACTACCAGTCACTGGGGCTGGGCTCCCGGCTGCTGCAGCACGCCTGCAGCGATCTGCTGGACAAACCCGTGATCTGCCACGCCTTGCCCTTCGAGAAACCCTTCTACCTCAAGGCGGGCTTTGCCCACCTTCCCCTGCATGAACTCGACGGACCGCTTCATACCCTCTATCACCAGCAGCGCGAACAGGGTTACCAGATCGAGCTGCTGGTGCGTCAGGCGACGGCCACTGTCTACAACTGATCCTTCGGCTTGGTCAGCAGGCGGATCTTGCCCGGTGACAGCTCCAGCCCCAGCAGATTCTCCTTGAGCCAGGCCTGGTTGGGATCCTTGTCGTCGAGCTTGTAGACGGGCTGGGTCTCCAGCCGCTTCTCCATGCTCTGCAGCAGCATCCTCAGCATGAAACCGAACTTCTGCTCCGCCGCCGCGGGCTCCAGCTTGTAGTCAATCAGCTTCATGTTATCGAGGAAGAGCGCGCTCTGGGCCTTGTCGTAGCGCGGTCTGGCCTCATAGGTCATGTTCAGCAGGGCATCGTACTGGGTCTGGTCCGGCAGGGAGATCTTCAGCTTGCCCTTGCCAAAGACCCTGGCGGTATCCGGGCTCTGGCGGCCGATCTGGACGTCGCTCTGCTCGAGCTGGACATGGGCCTTGATGATGCCGGGCAACTCCAGCTGTTTGTCGACTTGCACCTGGGATTGCAGGTACTGGTTTATCTGTTGCTCATTGATGTCATATGAGCCTTGACCTAGCATGGCCAGACTCAGCAGCATAGATTGCAGGATCATGCTAACGACCTGATAGAATGGGTTTGTCCCACAGCATACCATTGTGGCCCTGTGGGATCTGCCCATGCCCTTTGTTCATTACACCAAGGAGTCGTCTTGCTCGACGGTCTGGAATACGACATTCAGTTGCTGTTCTCCCGCTTTCTCGGCTGGCTGTTGCTGTTGTTTCACACCGTGATAGTAGCGGGGATCTCCCTGCGAGTGGTGATGAAGCGGCGCCCCATAGGGGTATCCCTCGCCTGGCTGGCGCTCATCTATGCCATCCCGTTTGCCGGGGTCGGCTTCTATGTGCTGTTTGGGGAGATACGGCTCGGCCGCAAGCGGGCCGAACGTGCCCAGGCCATGTACCGCCCTTACGCCATCTGGATCCGCCAGCTCGCCCGCCTCTTCCCCCAGCACTGCTGCGAGGTGGGCAGCAAGGCGCGCCCGCTCCATGATCTGATCCAGGGGCGGTTGGCCATGCCCATGCTCTCGGGCAACCGGATGACGCTGCTGCACAAGCCCGACACCATCATTCAGGAGATAGTGCGCGACATCCGCGGCTCCTCCCAGTCCTGCTATCTGGAGTTCTACATCTGGCATCCCGGCGGGGACGTGGATGCGGTGTGCGAGGCCCTTGTCGAGGTGGCGGCGCGCGGCGTGGATTGTCGCGTGTTGCTCGATTCCGTCGGCAGCAAGACCTTCTTCCGCTCCGGCTGGCCTAAGTCGCTGCGGGCGGCCGGGGTCAAGGTGGTGGAGGTGCTGCCGGTGGGTGCCTGGCGCATCCCGTTCCAGCGCCAGGACTTGCGCATGCACCGCAAGCTGGTGGTGATAGATGACAGGGTCGGTTACACCGGCTCCATGAACATGGTGGATCCCCGCTTCTTCAAGCAGGATGCCGGTGTCGGTCAGTGGGTCGACATCATGATCCGGGTGCAGGGGCCAGTGGTGCCCCTGATGTGGTCCACCTTCGTCTGGGACTGGGAGATGGAGACCGGCGAACGGCTGCTCGACAGCCTGCAGCACGAACCCGAGGCCTGGCCGCAAACCAACTATCGGGCCCAACTCATCCCCTCAGGCCCCTTCGTCGGCGGTGACTGCATCCAGCAGAGCCTGCTGCTGGCCATCTACCAGGCGCGCCACCACCTGGTGCTGACCACCCCCTATTTCGTACCGGACGACCCCCTGGCGGCGGCGCTCTCCTCGGCGGCGGCGCGGGGCGTGCTGGTGCAGCTGGTACTGCCGGCGCGCAACGACTCCCTGATGGCCAACCACGCGAGCAACTCCTTCATGGAGGATCTGCTGGCGGCCGGGGTCGAAATTTACCGCTATGATGCCGGTCTGCTGCACACCAAGAGCGTGCTGGTGGACGACGACTTCGCCCTGGTGGGCACGGTCAACCTCGACAGACGCAGCCTCTGGCTCAATTTCGAGATCACCCTGCTCATCGACAACCCGGTGTTTGTCGCCGAGATGAATCAGCTGGTGCAGGGCTACATGCTGGAGGCGACCCCCATGTCGCTGACCCAGTGGCGGGCCCGCCCCTGGTACAAAAAATTGCTGGAGAACATCTTCTACCTGTTCAGCCCCTTGCTGTGACAGTCGAGAATGGGCCATGAGCCGGGATCTGGCTTGCTTGTGTTCCCATCCTCCCCGTAGAGTGCGCCTATGCACCCGCCATAGAAAAATCAGGAGTAAGAGAGCAGATGAAAAAGACAGTGGCCATGGCTGCCGGAGCGGCATTGGTGGTGGGTGGGCTGGGTGCCTGCTGGTACACGGGCAATGCCTTCGATCGCATCCTGGGGGAGCAGATCGTGAGGGCCAAGCAGGAGAGCGGGGTCGAGATCACCTGGTTACCCACCAGCGAGAACCTGTTCACCCGTGATGGGGTGCTCAAGGTGGTGGTGACACCCCAGACGCTGGCGAGTTTCGATCCCCAGATGGCGGGAAGCGAGCCCATAGAGCTGCAACTGCGCGTCAACAGCCGCCTGCTGCCGCTCTATATCAAGAGCAACATGCTGCTCGACACCTCGGCGGGGACCCTGGCCCCGGTCTTCACCGCCCTCGGCATGCAGCAGTGGCAGCTTGGCCTGGAGTCGGCCAGCAGCCTCTGGACCATGAGCAACAGCTCCCGTTTCTGGGCCAGCGACTTCAAGGTCAAGGAGGGACTCAACGAGTTCAGCTTCCTGCCCCTGAGCGGGGATTATCGCGGGGATCTCGATGGCAATGGCCACCTGGTCTTCCAGTGGCTGGGCATGACGGTCCACGATGCGCAGAGCAAGATGGATCTGGCCCTGGCGGATCTCAAGGGCAGTGCCGACATGGCCGAGATCAGCGGCATCTGGCTCTCTCCTAACAGCGAGATGACGCTGTCCGCCCTCTCCTTGCAACTGCCGGAGAGCGTCAAGCTCTCGTTGCAGGGGGTCAGTACCAACACCCAGCTGGCGGGGGACGATGCCCAGACCCTCTCTAGCCGCTATCAGATGAAGGTGGCGACCCTCAACCTGGAGAACGAGAGCGACAGCCTGGCACTGACCCAGGGAAGTCTGGATCTGGCGCTCAAGGGGCTGGATCTGGAGGGCTATCAGACCCTGCAGGAGGCCAGCAGCCAGCGGGTGGACGAGGCGGCTGTCCAGCAGGCGCTGGACAAGATGCTGCAACGGGGCGCCACGCTGGAGCTGACCGATCTCAGCGCCCAGCTCAACGGCGAGCCCGTCAGCCTGAAAGGGGAGGCCAAGCTGGCGCCAACGACCCTGGCACAGCTGATGGGAAGCGAAGAGGGGATGCAGGCCCTGTCCGGACTGCTCAATGCCAGCCTCGGGGATCAGCTGGGCAAGGCGGTGCCGCAGCTGGCGCCCATGCTGGCCCAGTTCACGGCCCTGGGTTATCTGAAGGCGGAGCCGGCGCACCTCAATGCCGAGCTCAAGCTCGACAAGGGGCTGGTCACCATCAACGGTCTGCCCCTGCCTCAATAAGCGCAAATAAGCACAGCCAGACGAAAAAGGCTCCCTCGGGAGCCTTTTTGCTGGGCGTCGAACGACGGACAGGGTTACTTGAACACCACAGTCTTGTTGCCGTAGACGAAGACCCGCTCGTTCAGCACCAGCTCCAGGGCACGGCTCAGCACGGATTTCTCCACATCCCGTCCCGCCTTGGCCATGTCGTCGGCGCTGAAGGCATGGCCCACGTGGATCACGTCCTGCTCTATGATGGGACCTTCATCCAGGTCGTCGGTGACGAAGTGGGCGGTGGCACCGATCAGCTTGACCCCGCGATCGAAGGCCTGACGATAGGGGCGGGCACCGATGAAGGCGGGCAGGAAGGAGTGATGGATGTTGATGAGCTTGCGCGGATAGGCTTCCACGAAGCTCGGGGTCAGCACCCGCATGTATTTGGCCAGGATCACGTAATCCGGCTGGTAGCCGTCAATGAGGGCGCGTACCTGCTCTTCGTGCTCGGTGCGGCTGAGATCTTCATGACTCACGGCATGGAAGGGGATGTCGAACTTGCCCGTCAATTCTGCGAGCGTGTCGTAGTTGCCGATCACCGCCACTATGTCCATGTCCAGCGCGCCGGCGTAGTTTTTCATCAGGATGTCGCCGAGGCAATGGGTCTCCTTGGTGACCAGGATGACGATGCGCTTCTTGCCCGCCTTGACCAGACGGCGCTGGGCGCCCGCCGGCAGGGCGTCGTCGAGATCCGCCAGCAGGGTCTCGTCATTGAAACGCCCCTCCAGCTCGGTACGCATGAAGAAGCGGCCGTTTTCGTGATCCACGAACTCGTCGTTCTTGTTGATGTTGAGCTGGTGCTTGTAGCAGATGTTGGTGATCTTGGCGATGAGCCCCTTGGCGTCGGGGCAATCGGTCAGCAGTATTTTCTTTTCCATCTCTGTCATGATTCCGTTTGTGGTGTTGGCGCCCGAGTCTGCGCGGGCTGCACGTTTTTGCTGGCACTATGCCATAAACAAAATCAGAAAGGACAGCGCGCCGTGCAGCTGAGTGGCAAGTCGCCAGCGGGCGGCGGTGCGCTGCATCCTATTCATCTTTGATGGGTTTTGGGCTGGTATCCTGCGTTTTTTTTCTTTAGGCTGTCTGCGCTTATTCTCAGGGCGGGGTGAAATTCCCCACCGGCGGTATCCCGATCTGACTCGGGGAGCCCGCGAGCGCCCGACCTTGGTTTGGAACCTGGGTCGGGGTCAGCAGATCCGGTGAGATGCCGGAGCCGACGGTCACAGTCCGGATGAAAGAGGATAAGACAGATATTGCAGTCATGGCTCCCGCGGGCCGGCCGCTGCATACCTATCTCTGTCTGCCTTTCCATGCCCTGATTCTGGTCCTTGTCTTATTTAGGAGTCTTACCATGAATCAGTCTCTACTCAGTGAATTTGGTGATCCCATTGCCCGCGTCGAAGCCGCGCTGGCCGCATTGCGTGCCGGTCGTGGCGTGCTGGTGGCCGATGATGAAGATCGGGAGAACGAGGGCGACCTCATCTTCGCCGCAGAATCCATGACCAACGAACAGATGGCCATGATGATCCGCGAATGCTCCGGCATCGTCTGCCTCTGCCTGACCGACGAACGGGTACGCCAGCTCGAGCTGCCCATGATGGTGGAGGCGAACTCCAGCCATTATCAGACCGCTTTCACCGTGACCATAGAAGCGGCCCAGGGCGTCACCACGGGTGTCTCCGCCGCCGACCGCATCACCACCATCCAGGCCGCCATTGCCGACGGCGCCCGGCCATCGGATCTGCATCGCCCTGGCCATGTCTTCCCGCTGCGTGCCCGCACCGGTGGCGTGCTGACCCGGCGTGGTCACACCGAAGCCACTGTCGATCTGATGCAGCTGGCCGGCCTCAAGCCTTACGGGGTGTTGTGCGAGCTGACCAAGGCCGATGGTTCCATGGCCAGGTTGCCCGATCTGGTAGCCTTTGGTCGTCAGCACCGGATGCCGGTGCTGACCATCGAAGATCTGGTGCAATATCGTCAAATGCTGTCAGAACGTTCGGCTTAAGCTTCATACGAAATTGTAATAAGGGCATTTTTTGGTTACGCTTGGTGCGAACCTCATCCAGAGCACTCGTTTTTGACTTAGATTTGCACAGAAAGTGTGCGTTTAAAAAAAAATGAGGGTTTTAATGCATTTATCTGTGATGGGGCCTATCCAAACTCGTATTTATTTGTGCCATAATCACGCCGCTTGCTAAACGTCTGGCGAGTTAAAGGGAGCTTTAAAAATGAAGAAAATGTTGTTGGTAGGTGTTGTTGGTCTGTCTGCCCTGCTGGGCGGTTGTGCAAACACCAGCGAACTGGAAACTTCCGTTCAGAATCTGTCTAACAAAGTTGACCAACTGGCTCAAGATGTTAGCGCAGTTCGTGCTGATCAATCCAAGATGGCTGCTGATATCGCAACTGCTAACCAAGAAGCAGCTCGTGCTAACCAGCGCATCGACAACATGGCTACTTCCTACAAGAAGTAATCCATGCGAAAAAATGGCGCATTTTAATGCGCCATTTTTTTTTGCCTGAAATTCGTCATTTTCCTTATTCCCACTGCACGTTCTTCGCCTTTGACCCATGAGGCAATGCCGATTTCCCTCGGCACTCCCCCATCATTACTCAGCCAGTTCGATTCCTGATCAGTAGAGCAGGCTATAGAGTTTGCGACGATAGCTCTGCGCCGCCGGGTGTGCTGCCCATGGTGGTCAGGATATCGAGATAGGTCTTCTCTGGCATCGCCAAACGCCATGTCGCGCTTGAGAATGTCCACAGCAGTCCCAATGCCTCTTCCTGACGGCCAGCCTGGTTGTATTGCACCGCCAGCTCCTGGCTGAGGGCAAAATTGTCCGGCTGTTCTGCATGGCGGCTCCAGCGCGCGCAGCTCGGGCTGTCTGCTGCTTGCAGGGCCAGTGCCAGCCGTGAAGTCAGGGTCTGGAAGTGGCTATCCTGCGCCACCATCGGGATGGTGCCGAGCAGCTCCTGCGCTTCATCCAGCAGATTGAGGTCGAGCGCCGCCTGAATGAGCCACAGGCTGATGTCGTGACGTTCAGGGGCCAGCTGGTGGGCCTTGGTCAGATGGGCATAGGCGATGCTGCCTGTTCGTCAGCCAATGCCTGTTGCCCCTTGGCCAGCAGCTCTTCCTCTTCTTGGGGGCGAAGGCGGCGAAATAGTGGCGCAGGGTGGCTTCGTCCTGAGGTCCTTCCAGAATGGCCTGTTCGTCAGGGCGACCCTGATGGAACAACACCAGCGCCGGCAGGGCGCGCAGGCCGAGCTGGCTGGCCAGCGGCTGCAACTGGGGATCGTTCATATCCACCTTGGCCAGGGTGACCTGCTCATTGGCGGGCCCAACCAGTGATTCGACCAGCGGCGTCATTCCCTGGCACTCCGGCATCTGCGGCGCATGGAAATAGATGACGACCGGCTTCTTCATGGAGGCATCGATCAGTTCTGCGTGAAAATTCTGGGGAGTAATGTCGACGATCATCAGTTGGACTCTTCCGAAAGGGTGTTGAGTTAACATGGGGTTGAGTGACTGGCAATTCAAGCGCTCATCCAGCTGGTAACACGTCACGGAGGTTGTTGCCGCTGCGAGACTGAGCCAACCGCTGGCAAAGGGCCAATCCTGTACCTGATAAGCGGTGTCATCGAGCCGGTTGTCGAGTCGCCACCCTTGTTCCGGAACAAAGCGCACCTTCTCCAGCCCGGCTGCTATCCCGCCCCCGTGGGCTTTCAGTACCGCTTCCTTGCGCGACCAGAGCCGATAGAAGGCGCTCTCCTGCTCTTGCGCGGGCAGTGCGCAGAGCCACTCATATTCACTCTGTGCATAAAACCGGCGGGCCAGGGGGAGGGGATGATGCCGCCGTTTGCCCAGTTCGATATCCACCCCAAGCGGCCCATGCGGGCAGAGCGCCAACACCAGCCAGTTGCCACTGTGGCTGAGATTGAACTGCCAGTCATGGCTGACCAGTCGTGGGCTTGCCGTGAGGGCCGTTGAAAACCAGCGCTGGCGGCGGACAGCTGCAGCCGCTCGGCCAGCAGCTGGCGCCGCAGGCGCGGCTCAGCAGATATTCCTGGCGCCGTTCAGGATGGGTCATGGTTTGCCAATGTCGATCATCGTCCGGCGACAGCTCTGATTGCAGCCTGATCAACTGCTCGGCGTCGATGAGCGCCGGTTTTAACAAATAGAGATCCGCATAGAGCATAATATTTCACTTTAAAATGAGGTCGAAACAGCGATAACGATCCGTTTTGACAGGGCAAAACCGGTACTTTTGCGATTGTATATTGTTTGGCCATGATCACATTAATCATGCAAAACAGTGCATTTCCTTGCAAAAATGTGAGGTTGATAGGGATTTTCGCTTGCCTCGATAGAATTCTTGGATATAGTCGGGTGCTGTTGCCTTATAAATTGCCCTGTCGGGCTGCATTTTAACAAGTTTCACTCTATTTGCGGGGATAAAGGATTGCGCCACCTGATGCTACTGCTGGTCGCGCTCGGAATGGTGGGTTGTGCTTCTGCACCCCAGACCGAGGTCGCGAGCAAGATCGAGGTTTCCATGATGGAACCCGTGATTGAACCTGAAGTTTCACCCACACCAGATGTCAACGAAATCCTGACCGTATACAAAGAGTGGCGTGGCGTCCCTTACCGCATGGGGGGCAGCAGCCAGCGAGGCATAGATTGCTCCGCCTTCGCCCGTGAAGTGTTCCGCAATGCCGTCGGCATCGAATTGCCCCGTGATACCCGCTCCCAGGTCCATGAAGGCACCCGCGTTTCCAAGCAGGATCTGGTGGAAGGGGATCTGGTCTTCTTCAAGATCAACCGCCGCCTCAATCATGTGGGCATCTATGTCGGCAACGGTGAATTCATCCACGCCTCCACCCGCGCCGGGGTGACCCGCTCCAAGCTAGACAACTCCTATTGGCGCAGCAAGTTCTGGCAGGCACGCCGGATCGAGATCTGAGTCAGGCTGGACAAACGGCTCGCAGTACGGACTGTTTTTCCAACCTCACTTGAACCGGGCTCCACGAAGCCCGGTTTTTTATGGCCCTCGTTTAGACTTTCCCTGGCCGACTCTCTATAGTGTGGCCCCCTCGACCCTCGGCAGGCCCAGCATGAAGCATCCCATCAGCAATGACCGCAATCCGGATTGCACCCCCGCAATCGCCATCTCGATGGTTACGACTTTGAGGCGCTCTGCCAGCAGACTCCCGAGCTGGCCACTTCGTCTCTTCGTCAACGACTACGGCACCCGCACCATCGATTTTGCCAATCCCGCCGCCGTCAAGGCCCTGAACCGGGCTCTGCTGGCTCACCACTACGGCATTGTTCACTGGGACCTGCCCGCCGGTTACCTCTGTCCACCCATTCCGGGGCGGGTGGATACCTGCACTGGGTGGCCGACCTGCTGGCCGAGAGCGCCGGCAAGGTGCCTGTCCGGCAAGGGGGTGAGGGTACTGGATATCGGGGTCGGTGCGAACTGCGTCTATCCACTGCTCGGCTGTCGCGAATATGGCTGGCGCTTTGTCGGCTCCGATATCGATCCGGTATCGGTGAAGGCGGCGGCCTTGCTGGCCAAAAGCAACGGACTTGGCAACCAGATTGAGTGTCGCCTGCAGGGCAATGCCGAACATGTCTTT
This sequence comes from Aeromonas ichthyocola, assembly GCF_046087985.1. Taxonomy (NCBI): domain Bacteria; kingdom Pseudomonadati; phylum Pseudomonadota; class Gammaproteobacteria; order Aeromonadales; family Aeromonadaceae; genus Aeromonas; species Aeromonas ichthyocola. The sequence goes on along the minus strand of NZ_JBJSWH010000002.1, from coordinate 415,421 downwards.
CGCGGCATCATCAGGCCGAAGGAGCGCTTTGCGCTGACCCTGTGCAATCCGCCCTTCCACGCCTCGCTGGCTGAGGCGAGCAAGGGGAGCGAGCGCAAGCTGCGCAATCTGGGCAAAGAGGTGAAGGGGGCGCCGGTGCTCAATTTCGGCGGCCAGAAGGCCGAGCTCTGGTGTGACGGGGGCGAGGCGCGTTGACCAGGATGATCAATCAGAGCAAGGAGTTTGCCAGCCAGTGCCTCTGGTTCAGCTCGCTGGTGTCCAAAAAAGGAGAATCTGCCGGCCGCCAAAAAGGCATTGGCTCGGGTGGGGCACGTCAGGTTCGGGTGCTTGAGATGGCGCAGGGCAACAAGGTGAGCCGGGTCCTGGCCTGGAGCTTCCTGGATGATGCCGGCATGCGTGCGGTGGTCTGCCCCGCCGCTGAGCTGAAGTGGGGGTTGACAAAGGCCCGTGGCGGGCCCTTTTTTCCTTGACGCCACAGTTTCCGTAGAAGTGAGCCGTCACTGCAATCGATTTCCTCATTGGTAGATAATGCTTTTTGATGTGATATGAGTAGTGACTTCCGCCTTGGTACAGGTGTACGCCGAGATTTTTTTGCACTTACAGCTGTAACTTTAATAAAATGGGACTGGTTAGACCTCTTTACCGGCATTGAATCATAGGGATCGGTACATGAAAGTTGTCGATTTTCTGAAGCACAAGCGCGAAATCCTGGCGCAACACCCCTTTGAGCTCAAGGATTGGCTCTCTCCGGCGATCCGTGACTACTGGCGTGAGTTTCAGCAAAAGGCACATCTTCACCCTTTGTTGGGACGGGTGCTGGACTTGCAAAGCGAAGCCCAGAACGCAGGCAGCAACAGCAGCGCGCACCGTGGCTCAGGTGGCCAACGGCCAGCCTGCAATGGCTCAGGATCCCGTCATCGAGCTGGAGGGCGAAGCCGCTGCGCTTTATGGCGAGCTGCAGGCCCGGATCGGGGAAGAGACCCATGTGGGTGAGTGGTTGCAGATAAGCCAGGGGTTGATCGATCAGTTCGCGGCGGTGACCGGGGATCATCAGTGGATCCACACCGATCCCGAGCGTGCGGCGGCCGAGTCGCCGTTCAAGACCACCATTGCCCACGGTTTCCTGACCCTGGCCCTGCTGCCCCAGCTCACCGGCTCGGTGGACGAGGCGACGCCGGAATTCCCGAGCGCCCGCATGGTGGTGAACTTCGGTCTGGAGCAGGTTCGCTTCCCGTATCCCATCAAGGTGGACAGCAACATCCGCGCCCGTACCAGGCTGTCAAGAGTGACCCCCATCAAGGGTGGGCTCGAGCTGCTCAAGGAGATCAAGATAGAGATCGAAGGGATCCGCCGCCCTGGCTGCGTCATCGAGTCGGTCACCCGTATCTATTTCTGACACCCGTCCCTCATGGCGATACACACAGGCCCACTTCGGTGGGCCTGTGTCGTTTCAGGGGGGCCTAGAAGCTGGCGCCCAGGGTGATGATATGGCGCCATTCCTTCTCGCTCAGGCTGGTTCTTGCGTCCTGATAATCGAGCCAGGCGTCGTCCCAATCCAGCTCGCTCGACCAGGAGAGGCGCAGGTGATCGTTGAAATAGTACCTGAGCCCCAGGCTGCCGCTGATGGACTGCCGTCTGGTCAGATAGGGTGAGGGCTGGTCGATGAACTTCTCGTAGCGCCCCTTGCTGAAGAGTTCAAACTTCTCCTGCCACAGCTCGAGGGGCTGGCGATAGTCCCACCCCAGGCTGAGGAAGGGGTAGTTGATGATCCGCTCGTCGAACAGATCCGAGTTGCTCCATACATCAGGGGTGAAGTAGGCCCGCTCCAGACCCAGCTGGCTAATAAGCTCCAGGCGGCGTCGCTTGTCATTCCAGAAGCGGTAGCCGGGACCGGAGGCATAGTCGATTTCAAGGTATCCGGCCTCGATCAGGTTGTAGTCGATGTCGATGGATGAGCTCAGGAACCAGTGGTCGTCGAAGAAGAAGTCGAGCTTGGGCTTGAGCTTGTATTCGTGGCTGTCGGTGATGTTGTTCGCCGTCTCGTAGATATATTCGCCATCCAGGCTGTAACGCCAGTCCAGATTGGCCAGCTCGGTGGAGACCTTGAGGTTGACGTTGTTGGTCTTCTTGGTGTTCTCCTTGAGCTTGATGTTCAGATCGCTGGTGCCGGTCAGGAGCCAGGCATTCACTTCGTCAGGGGAGTCCAGCAAGGGGATCCCCGTCTTGGTCAGCGGCTTGGGTTTCTCCTGTTTGTCCAGGCGCCAGCGCTTGATGGCATGGCGCTGGACTGTCAGGGCCTTGCTATAGGATGGCTTGATGCGGATCTGATCGTCCGTGATCTCTTCTATGGTGCCGGTCAGGCGATCGCCGTTCTGCATCCACAGTATGTCCGCCAACGCGGCTGAGCCCGGCAGCAGGGTCAACAGGAGCGCCAGCAGGGGAAGGCCGCATCTCGTCATGGTGATCTCCGGGAGAGTCTTAGCCGCTGATGGGGCGGGGCAGCCCGTTCTTGTCGTCGAGCAGGGCAGTCACCCGGGAGCCATCTATCTCGGGGGCCGCGATGAACTGCTCGACCTCGGGGGAGAGCACCAGCGGGGCACCCTCGGACATCTCCTCCTCGGTGCGGGAGAGGGGGGAGTGCACCTCCAGCCAGCGGCGACCGTCCGGCTCCAGCGCCGTCTTGACCGGCTGGTTGATCACCTGGACCCGGGTACCGACAGGCACCAGGCTGAACAAGGTCTCTATGTCGTCCGGGCGCAGCCGGATGCAACCCGCGCTGACCCGCAAGCCGACCCCGAACTCCTTGTTGGTGCCGTGAATGAGGTAGTCCTTGTTGCCATAGCCCAGGCGCATGGCGAACTTGCCGAGGGGATTGTCCGGGCCCGGGGGCACCACGGCCGGCAGGTCTATGCCCTTTTGCTCCAGCCAGGACTTGCGCACCATGGGGCCGGGTACCCAGGTCGGGTTCGGATTCTTCGCGATGACAGTGGTGGTCATCTCAGGGGTCTCGCGGCCTATGTCACCTATGCCGATGGGCAGCACCATCACCTCCGCCTTGTCCTTGGGGAAGTAATAGAGCCGCAGCTCCGGCAGGTTGATGACGATGCCCTCCCGCGGCACATCGGGCAGCAGCATCTGGGTTGGCAGGGTCAGCCGGGTGCCGGGTGTGGGCAAATAGGGGTCAACCCCCGGATTTGCCTCGAGCAGCGCCAAAAAGCCAATCTGGGTATGTTTGCCGACCAGCTCCAGATGATCGCCAGGTTGGACTATGTAGTCTTCCAGCTCACCGATGAGACGGCTGTCCGCTGGCGGAAGCGGATAGGTTTTCGACCAGGCCGGCGTGGTCCAGAGGCTGGCAGCGGCCAGCAGCAGTGAGACGATACGGGTATTGCGCATGGTGTTTCCTATCGGCAGTTCTCGAGGGAAGCGCTTCCCTCCCCAAAAATGAGCGGAGATTGTCAACCAATCGCCCGGGGATTACCAGCGTCGGACCGCCCTTCTCCCGGGCCGGATTGAGGCAGGTTGAGGGGGATTTTCGGCCCTCAGTCCCCTGCTTATCGGGGAAAGGCGGATAAGCCTGAATCGGCGCCGGGGTGGTTGGCCCTGAGACCATGTCTGACACCTTGGCGCCGCACGTCGGCAAGCAGGCCTGGGCCTGGCAAGGGGAGGGGGAGTCGGCACAGACTGACGGTTTAATAGCCAGTCGTCTGATCTGCAACGAGATTTACGTTGATTTCCCGACTCAGGTTGGGTCAATATGAGGGCCCGTGGAGAGATGCCGGAGTGGCCGAACGGGATTGACTCGAAATCAATTGTGGCAGCAATGCCACCCAGGGTTCGAATCCCTGTCTCTCCGCCATTTATCAAACCCAACTTGTCAAACAGGTTGGGTTTTTTGTTTATGTGCTGTTTGTGGTGCACGGCCATAGTGCATGGCATTGAGCCTGAGGCATGACACCCGCGAGGAAGTGGTGGTAATACCAGCGCCAGCTGCCGTACTCGGTTCTGTGAAATCCACATATCTTCATCGCCTGCGCACTCCTCATTCACCTGAGGGCAGCCCCTTTACCATCAGAAAATGGCAGAAAATCAGCCGCAAAGCGGCTGAAAAAGCGAGTCATCGACCATGACCCGGCTGTAGGCACCCGATCAAGCCGGTTGCACTGCGGCGCGCCAGGCCCCTTGAATATCAGAGATGCCATGACTGCGCAGGTCATGGCTTCACGGCGATCGCCACTGTGTGACTGTGCGCTCTTCCTCTCATGTGCGAAGACCCGAGCGGCCGCCACCTCGGAAGGCTGCCCGGGATTGTCAGGCTTCCACCTTGAGGGAGGCCATGTCGATGACGAAGCGGTACTTCACATCGCTCTTGAGCATCCGTTCATAGGCATCGTTGATATCCTGGATGGCAATCACTTCCACATCCGACACTATGTCGTGTTGGCCGCAGAAATCGAGCATCTCCTGAGCCGCAGCCATACCGCCAATCATGGAGGCCGCTACCGCCTTGCCGCCGATCACCATGGGCATGCTGTCCAGGGCCGGTTCGAGCGGGCCGAGATAACCCACCAGCACCAGGGACCCCTTGAAACGCAGGGTGGGAATGTAGGCATTGAGATCGTGCACATAGGGCACGGTATCGACGATGAGGTGGAAGTGACCCGCAACCTGAGCCATCTGGGCGGCATCGGTCGAGATGACGACCCTGTCGGCGCCGAGCCGATGGGCATCCTCTTCCTTGCCGGGCGAGCGGGTAAACAGCGTCACTTCGGCACCCATCGCCTTGGCCAGCTTGATGGCCATATGGCCGAGACCGCCGAGTCCCACGACGGCGACCCGGCTGCCGGGGCCGATGTCGGCGTTTTTCAGGGGTGACCAGGTCGTGATGCCGGCGCACAGCAGCGGCGCCGCCCCCTGCAAGGCGAGGTTATCGGGAATGCGCACGACGAATTCCTCCTTGACCACGACCTTCTCGGAATAACCGCCTTGGGTCAGGCTGCCATCGATACGGTCGGGGGCGCCGTAGGTGTAGGTTGCTGTCTCGCTGCAGTGTTGCTCATGGCCCTCTTCGCACGCCTCGCAATGACCGCAGGCGTCCACCATGCAGCCGGCCCCGACCCGGTCACCAACCTTGAATCTGCTGACCTGGCTGCCGATGGCAACCACCCGGCCGATGATTTCATGGCCCGGCACTATGGGATAGCGGGTCCAGCCCCAGTCATTGCGGGCGGTGTGCAGATCCGAATGGCAGACGCCGCAGTAGAGAATGTCGATCTCCACATCATCGGGGCGTGGCAGTCGGCGAGTGATGGGATGAGGTGCCAGCGGTGCCGTGGCCGAGGCGGCCGCATACGCGTTGACGGATTTAATCATGGTGTTCTCTCCGATGGGGTGGCAACAGTTGCCGGGGTATCTCTGTGCAACGCTGGGGCTGCACGGCGTCTTGAGCGGGTTGAGTCACGGGATCGGAACCTCATCCGTTCACCTGGGAGGGTTGCAGCCGCTTGCCGCTGCCGACCACCAGCGTGGCCACCATCAACAGGGCGGCGCTGCCAATCAAGGTGGCGCCTATGGTGTAGTGATCGAGCAGCCAGCCACCGATGCCAGCCCCCAGCATGATGGAGAGCTGGATGGCGGCAACGATGAGGCCGCCGCCACTCTCGGGGGCATCGTGGATCCCCCGGGCTATCCAGGCGGACCAGGCAACCGGAATGGCAGCATTGATGGCACCCCACAGGGTCAGCATCAGCGCGACGCCCCAGAAGGAGTGCTGCATGGCGAGCAGGCCAAGGGTGATGAGTGCAAGCATCATGGGCAGCCACCGCAGCAGCCGATAGAGGTGACGATGCAGGGTGGCGCTGGCCACAGTGGTGCCCACGAATCCGGCCATTCCCAGTGCCAGCAGCAGGGAGGAGAGTTCCGGCAGGCTGGTTTGGGTACGCGTCTCCAGAAACGGTCGGAAGTAGGTAAACGCACAGAAGGCGCCAGCAAAGGTGAGCATGACGCCGAGCATGGCCATCGCCACATTGGGCCGTTTCAGCAGCCCCAGCACTTGTGCCACGCGGCGATCGCTTTGCATCGAGGGCAGGCTGACGGCCATCCACAGCAGGTTCAGCACCACCAGCGGTGTAAGCAGCCAGAACACGCCCCGCCAGCCGATGATGCCACCCAGATAACTGCCGAGCGGAGCGGCAAAGGCGGTGGCGACGGCATTGCCGGTGTACATGAGGCCGAGGGCCCTAGGCACCGAGTCGGGGGACACCAGCCTCATGATGGTGGCGGTGGCCAGTGCCCAGAATCCACCGACCACCACGCCCAGCAGGGCCCGGGCCAGCATCAGCAGCGCAAAGTTGGGGCTTAGCGCGATCAGGATCAGGGAGAGCAGCATCACCAGTGCCAATACCATCAGCACATGACGCCGCTCATGGTGGGCGCAGACCCGGGTGACCAGCAGGCTGGCGACGACGGCGAAGAGACCCGAGATGGAGATGGCAAGGCCCGCCTGGCCATCGCTGGCACCGAGATCGCGGGCGATCGGGGTCAGCAGGCTGACCGGCATAAACTCGGCGGCGATCAGCAGAGTCACGCAGAGGGACATGGCCCCCACGGCCCCCCAATGTTCTTGTACTGCGGGGAGGGATTCGACAGCGGCATGATGAGTCTTCATTTTACGACCTGATATTGAAGGATGGAGGTGCGTCATTTGACGGCTTCAATGGTGAGTGTGCCCGAAGGCTGGGCGGTCAAGGCATCCAGACCCGATGCAAGGCGTCCCAGTCGGATTAGGCCGCTCGAGTAACCGAAGTCCCGGTAGTAGATCGCCAGATTGCCCCAGGGTGCGTAGTAAGCGATGTCTCCGACTTGCGGGTCTATCCCCTCTGGCGCCGCCTGAGTCGTCAGCTTGCGCGGCAGGTAGGCAATTTTTTCCGTCTGCGCGTACTCCTCCAGTGCCAGGGTCAGGGGGAGCAGGGAGAAAAAGTCCCGGGCGCTCGGCGTATCGTCGAGCGTCGCCACGGCGGTGCGGCCATTGATGGTCATCTTGATGCGCATGTTGTCTTGTCCGTTGAGGCTGAGGGTGACGTTTTGAGCGAACTCCTGCTGCCACCAGGCCGTGGTGTCGGGGAGGCTAGCCATGGCGAGGGGCTGGCCGATTCGTGGTGTCAGCAAGCGATAGGGCTTGCCGTCGCTGGCAAGGCTGATCCGATCCAGCGGCGCCATCCAAGGGTGGTTGGCCAGGGCAAATTTGCCCAAATGAGCTGGCATCAGGGCACGGGCTTGCAGATCCTCTGCTGCCTTGACGGCTTCCTCCGGTGTCATGTGGATCAGTGGCCAGCGCGGGTCGTATTGCCCCATGTCCAGCACGGCCAGATCGATTGGCCCCAGGCGCCGGCCGATATCGGCAAAGTGGCGACCGTAGCCGCTGTCACCGCTGAAGAACAGGGTTTGCCGGACACTCTTAAGGGCGAAGGCGACCCAGAGCGTCTGGTTCTTCTTAAACAATCGCCCGGAGTAATGACGTGTAGGCAAGAGATGGATGGTCAGTTCGGGATCCAGTTGCAGGGTGCTGTTCCAATCCGCCTCATGGATGCGGGCCTGTGGGTAGCCAAAGCGCTCCAGATGAGCGCCGACACCGAGTCCGCTGACCACTGCCTTGACCCTGGGCAGCAGTGCCTTCAGGGTTGGGTAGTCGAGATGATCCCAGTGATCGTGGCTGATCAGCAGGTAGTCAATGTCGGGGAAATCCCCGGCGCTATACGGATTACTGCCTGCAAAAGCTTCATTGGCATAGGGCAGGGGGGCGGCATTGTCACTAAAGACGGGGTCAATCAGGATGCGTTTGCCCGCCAACTGGACGTAATAGGAGGAGTGTCCGAGCCAGATGACCAGATCCGCATGGTGGTCGAGACGGTGAAGGTCGGTCTTGACGGCAATGAGGGGGGTGGTGGGAGTCAGATCTTTGGCAGGATTCAGCCACCCCGACAGGATGATCGAGAGGGTACTGCTGTCACCGGTCAGTACAGGTGTGGGCTCTAGATTCTGAAATTCACCGCCTTGGTAATGGGGTGATCGGGTGATGACATCAAGGCGTGCGCCTGAAGGGATTGCCCCCATCTGCGGTTGCCCGATAAAGAGCATGGCCGAGGTGGCCAGTGCCACCGCGATCAACAGCAAGGCCGGCAGTATGGTGCGTGTTTTAGTGGTCATTGCCGCTCTCCCGACATCAGCTTTCGTGCAGCAGACACGTCATGTGACACCGCATCCGATGGAAAACGCGCGGCGGTATGGCCCGCCGCGTGCTTGGTCTTTACTTCAGGTTGGTCTTGAAGAACTGCTCAAACTGACCAAAGGGGATCTTGCCTGCCACGTTATCGTAGAGATCCACATGGTTGGCGCCCGGTACCACGACCAGTTCTTTTTGCTGACTTCCCACGGCCTTGAAGGCATCTTCGGCAAAGTAGCGCGAGTGGGCGTTCTCGCCGGTGACGACAAGCGTAGGAATCGTGATCTCGCTGGCATAGCTCAACAGCGGCATGTTCATAAACGACAGCGGCATGGTGGTGGTCCAGGCACCGTTAGAGTTCACCGAACGCGCATGGAAACCGCGCGGGACACGGTAGTAATCGAAGAACTCCTTGAGTACCGGATGCGGATTGTCCGGCAGTGCCTCTGGCAGGGTCCGGCTGGCTGCCGTGACCTTACCCTTCTTATCGACATAGAGATCGTGATTGCTATGGGCAAAAGAGCCACTTTCCGCGTCTTGCCAGCGTTGTTCGTTCAGGTGTTTCAATATGGCGCGGCGATCGGCAGTGGTGTAACGATCCTTGCCATCGCCCACCCCATGCCCCATGGCTCGACTCATGTCATACATCACGCTGGTCGCCACGGCTTTGACGCGAGTGTCGGCGGCGGCGGCATTGAGGGCCATACCACCCCAGCCGCAGATCCCCAGCAGACCGATCCGGGTACGGTCCACCTCCCCTTGCAGACCAAGGAAATCGACGGCGGCACTGAAATCTTCGGTGTTGATGTCGGGCGAGGCCACATCGCGCGGTTGGCCGCCGCTTTCGCCGGTGTAGGAGGGGTCAAACGCCAGAGTGACGAACCCGCGCTCGGCCAGGGTTTGGGCATAGAGACCGCTCGACTGCTCCTTCACCGCGCCAAAGGGGCCGCCCAGGGCAATGGCCGCCAGCTTGGCGTTTCCCCGGTTCTTCGGCAGATAGAGGTCAGCGACCAGGGTGATGCCATAACGGTTCTTGAAGGTCACCTTGCGATGCTCGACTTTGTCGCTCTGGGCAAAGGTCTTGTCCCATTGGGTCACCATGGAGACGGGTTCAGTGGGATTGGCAGTTTGGGCATGGCTCATGGTGGAGACTCCGGTCAATGCGGCGCCCAGCAGCAGGGCAGACGCGATAGCGGTCAGCTTCTTGGGGATAACATTCATGGCAAAGTTCCTCTAAATCGGATTTCTGATGCGTGGTCCTGATGGTGGGGGCTGGTTTTGTGACCCACGACACACATTCTAGTTAGAACAATTAATGATGATTAGAGGCAGTATTTTGATAATATTCATGCCTATATGTTCTGAATAAACGTGATCTGACGCTGGTCGTGGCGGACAGAAACATAGCGGGGTGAACAAATAGTGGGGTGAAACAAGATGACAGGACGCGAGAATTACAACGATCTCCACGTCTTTATGCTGGTCTCTCGGGAAGGCAGTTTTACCCGGGCAGCCGCCAGATTGGGGCTTGCCCAGTCCGGGGTCAGCCGAACGATTCGGGATCTCGAGGCTCGCCTGGGAGTGCAACTGCTAGTGCGCACTACCCGCAGCCTCTCTCTCTGACCCAGGCGGGTGAGCAGTTGTACCGTACGGCGCAGGGTTGTTTTCAGTCCCTTGATGCGGGTCTGGCCACGCTAGCCCATTTTCGCGACATCCCTTCCGGCACTGTGCGGATCAACGCCAGTCAGCACGCCATCGACAAGGTGCTGCTGCCCAAGCTGGCCCTCTTCAGGCAACACTATCCGGATATCCGGCTGGAACTCATCAGCGAGAGCCGCTTCGTGAACATCATCGATGAGCGCTTCGATGCCGGCGTGCGGCTGGGGGGGGAGGTGGACGAAGGAATGGTGGCCGTGCGCATCACCCCGGATATGGAGATGGTGATGGTGGCGACGCCGGATCACTTTCTGCAATACGGCTTTCCGCAGACACTGGCCGAGCTGGCGGTGCATCCCTGCATTGCCTATCAGTTTGCCGATGGCAGCCTCTATCAGTGGGAGCTGTGGCAGGAGGGCAAACTGGTCAAGCATAGGCCAGAGGGGCAGTGGGTCTTCTCCGACAGCTACATGGAAGCGGCGGCAGCAAGAATGGGGTTGGGATTGGCCTATGTCCCTGAGGAGCTGGTCGCCGATGAACTGGTGCGCGGAACCTTGATCCGGGTGTTGCAGCGGTTCAGCCACCGCCTGGATGGCCTCTATCTTTACTACCCCCATCGCAACGTGTCGCCCGCCTTGAGAGCCCTCATCGACACGCTGAAACTGTGAGGAGAGAAGCCAGATGCCTTGGCATATGGCGCCGACAGGGTGAGCGCCATGATGCCTCAACCCTGCTCGCAGGATGGACTCGGGCACTGATGGCGACATCGCCCATCAGGGCATTTTTGGACAAATACCAGAGGAAACAAACTCCTGGTCAGGGTCAAGGCCCCTGGATAGGCGCAGGATTCAGGCCAAGTTCAGCGCTACCCCGGTATGGTGTTCGGCGTCGATGGGAGGCAACGAATGGCAAGCGAGGTGGTTGCAGGTTGAGCCCTGCCCGTTTCTCTTCAAGCCCGCCAAGACGCTGAGGGGCGGCGGCATGGGGTGACATCCTGACTCGGGCTTGTTCTCACGGACGACGTCCCTTTTCTGCCGCGACGAGCGGCCGTCCTCATGCCGGTCCATGATCTCTTTCTGCCGCACCGGCGGCCCCCCATTCTCATGCCGTCCAGGAGGACATATGACCGAATGCCATCTGCCCAAGTGCAACCCCGCTACTCTCATTCGCCAGATAGGGATAGGTCTGGCGGCCGGCGCCCTCTGCTTGCTGATGCTGAGCTATGTGAGCCCTGCTCGAAAGAGCGCGCCCGAGACGTCCCCCGCGCCAGCAGAAGCCTCCTCGCCCCAATCCCGGACGAGCGGCGCCGCGGCAACCGCCCGCCAAGGTGATGAGGCGAGCTTCCCCCTGCCGGCGCTGACGGCCGGGGCTGATGGAGAGAAAGGGGAGGGGATGACCGCCGGGGTGACAGTCACCCCCATGATGGGCGAGCCGAGCGCGGCCGTCTTTACAGCGCCGCAAGAGATAGCGGCGCAAGAGAAGGCGGTCCATCAGCCGCCCATGGGGATACCGGCGAGCCTCCCCCCAGCAGCTCCTCAGCCTGCGGCCAAGGATCCCATCCCCTCCGAGCCCGCGTCCAAACCGGCGCCCACGTCCGAGAGCAAGCCCGAGATAAAGCCCGAGGCCAAGGCGCAAGCCACAACGCCCGGCAAGGTGAGCCTGACGCCAGCCAAGGTCCTGCAACAGAAGAACGGCAACCACCTCAGCGTTCAACTGATGGGGTCCCGCAGCCTGGCGGCCATAGAGCAGTTTGTGCTCGCCAACCGGCTCGCCGGCCAGGTGTGGGTCTATCAGACCCGGTTCAACGGCAGCCCCTGGTACGTAGTGCTGAAGGGGGAGTATGCCGGCATGAGCCAGGCCCAGGCGGCCATTCGCACGCTGTCGCCAGCCCTGCAGAAGGCGGATCCCTGGCCCAAGTCATTCGCCCAGGTGAAGCGCGAATTGCAACAGTAGCCCTGCTGCCTGGATGACGGGGCTCAGCCCTTGCGGCTGGCGAGCTGACGCAGCAGCTGGGTGCTCTGGTGCAGGCTCTGCTGCTGCACCTCGCTCAGGGGGCACTGCTTGAGCACGTATTCGGCGCTGGCCACCACCGTCTTCCAGCGCGGTGCCTTGGGCAGGGTGTCCAGGCTCAGGTATTTGTCGAGGGTGCGGGTCTGGGGGCTGGATCTGTCCATGTAGACGCGCCACAGCTTGCTCTTCTCCGCCAGCACTATCTTGCCCTTGCCGGTGCTCTGTTGCCAGGTCTCCAGGGTGAGGCGCATGGTGTCCACCAGAGCCCGGCGCAGGGGCTCGTCATCCTGCTGGCGAATGAGGTTGTCGGCCAGCGATCTGAACTCCCCCCCCAGCCGGCTCAGTTCACCCAGCAGTTGGCCATCTTCGATGATGGCCTGGCGCGACAGGCTCTTGAGGGCGTTCTCCAGCGCCATCACCCTGTTGTCATCCTGGCGCTGCTCGGTGCTGAGGGTGAGGGCGAAGGCGTGCTGACCCCCCAGGCTGATGGGCAGGGCCCGTGCATTGAGCCCATCCTTCTGGCCCGCCACCAGGAAGCTCAGATCCTGCTCCGGCCGCGCCGTCATGTCGGGCCACTGGCTCGCCAGCGGGGTCGCCAGCCACTCGTCCAGCGGCAGCCCCTCCATGGCTTCCGGCTCCTGGCCCAGCAAGCGGGCCAGGGCGCGGGATGCAAACAGCACCACCCCCTGTTCGTCTATGAAGACCATGGGATCGGCCCCTTCCCCGAGCAGCGCCAGCAGCCGCTCCTGATCCTGATGCAGCTGGGCCTGCAGGCGCAGGCGGTGCTCTATCTCCTGCTTGAGCAGGTGATTTTCCACCAGGGAGGCGCGGCCGGCACTGGCCTCCAGCAGGGCCCTGACCCGGGCAAACAGCTCCTCCTTGCAGAAGGGCTTCACCAGATAGTCGTTGGCCCCGGCGTTGAAGCCCTCTTCGATGTCCTTGGGCTGGTTGAGGGCTGTGAGCAGCAGCACCGGCAGCTTGTCCTTGGGATGCTGCTGGCGCAGGCGGCGGCAGACGTCGAAGCCAGACAGGGTCGGCATCATCACATCCAGCAGTATGAGGTCCACCGGCTCCTGGGCCAGCTTGGCCAGGGCGTCATGGCCGTCGCTGCTCGGCAGTATGCGATAGCCGCAGGGCTGCAGCAGGTGGCGCAGTATGTGCAGATTGATGGGCTCGTCATCCACCACCAGGATGAGGGGCGCGCCTGGTGGGGGCGGGGGCAGATCGTCGCTCTCCCAGTCCGGCAGTATGAGGGGCTGCTGGCGCACCAGCTGATGCTCTATCTGGCGGCTGTCGAGGGTCAGGCTGCCCGCCTTGCCGCTGGCGAGGGGCAGGGTGAAGGCGAAGGTGGAGCCGACGCTCGGTTCGCTCTCCACGAAGAGCTCACCCCCCATCAGGTGCACCAGCTGGCGGGTGATGGAAAGGCCGAGCCCAGCCCCCTGCTTGCTCACTTCCGGGCTCATCTGCACTAGCGGCTCGAAGATGTGCTCCAGGTGGTCCTTGGCGATGCCGATGCCGGTGTCCGTCACCCTGATGCGCAGGAAGTTGCCCTCCACCTGGGCGCTCAGCACCACCTTGCCCTGGGGCGTGTACTTGATGGCGTTGCCCACCAGGTTGTAGAGCACCTGTTCGAGGCGCTGTTCGTCCGCCAGCACCGGCGGCAGCTCCGCAGGGCTTATGTCCACCAGGGTGAGGGGCTTGGCCTGCACCAGGTGCTGGCAGAGATCCAGCACCAGCCGGATCACCCCCTTGGAGGAGACGGGCTGAGGATGGATCTCCAGCTGGCCGTAGCGCATCTGGTGGTAGTCGAGCAGATCGTCCACCAGGCGGGCCAGGCCGTCGGCGCTCTTGATGATGAGACCGAGCTGCTTCTGCTGGCCCTCGGTCAGGTCCTGCTGGCTGGCGAGCATGGACTCCGCCATCCCCTTGATGCCGTGGATGGGGGTGCGCAGCTCGTGGGAGGTGTTGGCCAGTAGTTCGTCTTTCAGCTTGTCCGCCTGCTGCAGGCTGAGGTTCTGCTTGTGGGTCAGCTTGACCTGCTGTTGCAGCTCCTGGGTCTGGCGTTCGATGAGCTCTATCTTGTCTTTCACCGAGCGCTGCATGTGGCGGAATGCCTGGGCCAGCCGGTCGATATCGTCGTCGGTGCGGGGAATGGTGATGGGGTGCTCCAGGGCGCCATCCGCCACCTGCTCGGCGGCGGCGGTGAGGGATCGCAGCGGCGCCGTGATGGAGTGGGAGAGCCAGCGCGAGAACAGGATCAGCAGCAGCAGGGAGCCGGCCCCCAGCAGGATCACTAGCGTCTCCAGCTGGCGTATGGGGGCATAGGCCTCGCTGGTGGAGACCTCGGCGATGAAGGCCCACTCGGTGTCGAATACCTTCACCTGGGTGTAGGCGGCCAGCACCTCGTCATCGTGATAGGAGAGGAAGGGGCCGACCCCCTGCTCGCCGGAGAGAGCCTTGATGACGAGCGGTGTCTGCAGCGGCCGGAAGTTGGGGCTGAAGCTGTTCTCCACGCTGAATTCGGGGGCCAGCCAGGCGTTGGCGCGCATCCGCTTGTCCGGGCCTATGAGGATGGTCTCGCCGGTCTCGCCGAGCCCCTCCCGCTCCGCCATGATCTGGTTGAGCTTGTCCGGCAGCAGCTCGAAGATCACCACGCCGCGCACATAGTCGTATTGCATCACGGGGGCGGCCAGATAGGCGACCACCTGGCCGGTCAGCTCGTTGCGGCCAAAGTCGGTGAACTCGAAGATCTGCTGGGGTTTCTGGCCGCCGTCGAGGCGACGCTTGATCTTGGCGAAGGTGTTGCCAAGGCCGCTGGCCTGATAGGGGCCGGAGAGCAGGTTGGTGGCGAAGTTAGGGTGCTTGGTGACCGAATAGACAACGTCACCGTTGAGATCCACCAGGAAGATGTCGCTGTAGTTGGACTTGCGCACCATGTCGGCGTAGCCGCGGTGAAAGCGCTGGTGCACCCGGCCATACATCTCGTCTGCCAGGATCAGGGCGCTGATGGAGGGCTCGATCTCCACCTGGCTGTCCGGCTGTTGCAGCTTGTCCCAGGAGCCGGGCACATAGCGGGCCTGGGCGCGGGCGCGGGCCTCCTGAGGCGTGGTGCCGAGCTTTTCGAAGGCCCCGGTGAAACCGTAGAAGCGACCGATACTGTTGCCGGCAAAGTCCTGCTGGGAGAAGTTGATGATCTGCTCTTTGAGGTTGCCGAAGTAGTCTTCCAGCTGGCTCTTCTTGATGTTGCGCACCGAGACCAGATGGTTGGAAGTCTGGGTGGTGAGGTCCTTGCCGTGGCTGTAGAGGAAAAACAGGGTGACGACCAGGAAGGGCACCAGGCCCAACATGAAGAAAGCCAGCATCAGCTGCGGTCTGAGCCCACGAGGCCTGAAGATCCATTTCATTGTGTGATTTTCAATTGAGAATCCAGTTACTAAGCGCAGTGAGTTTCTGACTAAAGACTAACTATTTCAATGGCTTTATCTTAAATTCGCTCGTCGGGTCACAGGGAGTGGCGGGAATTTTGAGCAAGGCGTTTAAAGCCTGAGCAAACGCTCCGGAAAAGCGCGCAAAGTCATAAAAAAGGGTTGTGCCCGGGCTCGGGGTACGTATAATGCGCCTCGTTGTCAGGCAACTGGCATCATGCAGTCAGGCGGGAATAGCTCAGTTGGTAGAGCACGACCTTGCCAAGGTCGGGGTCGCGAGTTCGAGTCTCGTTTCCCGCTCCAATTTTCCATCGCACCAACGATGGATATCACTTTCAAGACAATCAGTCTTGTCAGCATGGCGCGTTAGCAAAGCGGTTATGCAGCGGATTGCAAATCCGTTTAGTCCGGTTCGACTCCGGAACGTGCCTCCATCTTCTTCCTCAGTTTCATTCTTGTTCCATGCCCTGTTTCATCCTGGAAACGTGTTTCGGCATATCCCCTTGCGTTCAATATCCTTGCTGATTCAATAACAGCTCGCATCCCTGCTTGCGCCACTCTCTTTGCAGATAGTGACTTATCTCGTCGAGGGATTGCCCCCGATATTGAAGTTGCAGCTCGGCGGCGTGGTCGGTCAGATCGGCCATCTTCTGCTTCAGCTGACCGCACTGCCACAGGCTGACGACGGGCACTCCCTGGTACGCCAGCGTGATGGCGTCATCCCGATTGAGTCGCCACTCCTGCCACTGTGACCAGGCGAGCAGACCCAGCACGCTCAGGACAGCAACATCTGCCAATTTCATGCGCTTCTCCCCCATTTACCTGCCCATGTTCTAACTCTTGCCCAAGGCGTGTTTTTTGCCAGCCTTGTTACTCTTTGGTTAAATAATGTAACCCAGTTTCACTTTATGGTTTTTAGGCGGTTTTTTTATAAAAAAAGGGGCTTGTTGGTGTAGTAATCCTACAGCTTGTGGAGTAATCTTTGCTCAGTGGTCTTACCAGTGAGGCGTTAAATCATGTTTCATCCCTTCTCCCTGACTCAGATAATCCTTCGCCGCATCTTCGTATTGATGGTGGGTCTGCTCGCCTTCCCGGTGATGCTGTTTCGCCGCGATCGCGCCCGCTTCTACAGCTACCTGCACCGGATCTGGAACAAGACCAGCACCAAGCCGGTGTGGCTCAAGATGAGCGAACGGGGTGAGCGGATCTTCTACTGATCCCCTGCCCACAATGAAAAAAGACAGCCCAGGCTGTCTTTTTTTATGGCCGGCCCCCGGCATGGGCCTCTTTTCCGCATGGCTGAGGAGTCAGCCCCTGGCTTGTACCAGGGCAGGTTTCCACCGCGCTTATCCTCACCCAGAGCCTCTCTCTTTCCCCTTCACACCCCCGATGGCGCCCCGTCATGCCTCCCGGCCGAGTTCGGCCAGCGCCGCGCGCAGGCGGGCTAGGCCTATGGGTTTGAACAGGCAGTCGTTCATGCCGGCGGCCAGGCAGAGCTCCCGCTCCCTGGGCAAGGCGTGGGCGGTAAAGCCCCAGACCGGCAGCTCATGGCCACGGGCACGCAGGTTGCGCGTCAGTTCGAAGCCGTCCATCACCGGCATCTGGCAGTCGGTGATGACGAGATCTAAGGGGTGGCTGCCGACGGCGCGCAGGGCCTCCAGCCCGTTGCTGCGCACGCTGACCTCGTGTCCCAGGTGCTTGAGCTGCTGGCGCAGCAGGATCTGGTTGGCATGGTTGTCATCCACTACCAGTATCCGCAGCCGGGGCCCTGGTTCCCGGGGAGGGAGGGGCACCGTCACCTGCGGGAGATCCGGGGTGGCCAGGGTCAGGGGCAGCCTTATCTCGAGGCGGGTCCCCCGTCCCGTCTCGCTGTCGATGCCTATCTCTCCTCCCATCATCTGGCACAGGATGCGGGCCAGGTTCAGGCCAAGGCCGCTGCCCGGGTACTGCTCGGGGGAGTGCGCACGATAGAAGGGGGTGAACAGCTGGGGCAGCTTGTCCGCCGGGATGCCGACCCCGGTATCTGCGATGACCAGGTGCAGCATGGGGGCCTGTTGGGGATCTCCTGTCAGGGCTGCGCTGATGCTCACCTCGCCCTGCTCCGTGAACTTGATGGCGTTGCCGATCAGGTTGAAGAGGATCTGGCGCAGTCGAAGGGAATCTATCAGCACAGTCGGCAGGGGGGCGACGGGCAGCTCGACACTATAGGCCACCCCCTTTTGCCCGGCCATGCCCCCGAACACCCGGGTGACCGACAGCAGCAGCGGCGTCAGCTCGCAGGGGGTCGGGGTCAGGGTCATCTGACCCGCCTCTATGCTGGCGATATCCAGGGTATCCCCGAGCAGATCCAGCAGACCGTTCGCCGAGTCTGCGGCGATGCGCAGCAGCTCGGCGCTGTGGCGACTGAGGGCGGGATCTTCGGTGGCGAGCTCCAGCATGCCGAGGATGGCGTTCATGGGGGTGCGGATCTCGTGACTCATGGTGGCGAGAAAGTCGCTCTTGGCCCGGCTCGCGCTGTCGGCCTGCAGCTTGGCCTGGCGCAGGGCCTCCTCCAGCTGCTTGCGGTCCGTGATGTCGATCCAGCCGTCGATCACCCCGCTGATGGCCCCCTCGGCATCGAAGTAGGGCACCATCCAGTGATAGATGTGGGTCTGGCTCCCTTCGCGATTGAAAATCCGATCGGCAAAGATGGGCTGGCCATGCTGCAGCACCTTCGCAAAGTCCTGCTCCAGGGTTGAGATGCTCCGGGAGTCGATCAGCCCTTCCAATCCCTGAGCGAAGGGCTGACCCATGACCTCTTCCGGGCGGGCACCGAGCTGGGCCAGGTATTTGCTGTTGCACAACAATACCTTGCCGCTCTTGTCCCGCACCACTATGGGGTGGGGCTGACTCTCCCCGAGCGCCTTGATGAATCTCACGTGGGCCTCCAGTTGCTGGCGGGAGGCCTGCTCGGCGCGGGCCAGCCGCTTGAGCATGAGGTTGCGATAGAGCAGCACCAGGGCCAGGGCGAGGAGCACCGCAAACAACAGGTAGAAGGCGTGGGCGTGGAGCTCGATGAAGCCCGGCACCGGCAGTTTGCGGTTGCGCCACTCGTAGCTCGTCATGGCCAGCTCGTTGGGCGGGATGGCGAGCAGTGTCTTGTCGAGGATATTCATCAGCATCTCGTTGCCGGGCTGGCTGGCAAAGCCCATCCGGATGGGCTCGTCATCGGCGGGCCCCGCGATGCGCAGCCGGGTTCGCGGATCATTGTCCAGGGCGTGGCGGGCAAAATAGAGCGGCACTATGGCGGCATCCAGCCTGCCCCCCTCGACGGCCTGCATCGCCTCCTCGGCGCTCTCCATGATGGTGAGACTGCTGCCCTCAAGCTGATCGGCGAGCGGGGTGTAGCGGGTCATCCCCACGCGCTTGCCCGTCAGACTCCGCAGCGAGTCCATGCTCTCCTCGCCCTGATGGGTGAGGATCACGTAGATGTCGTCCGTGGCATAGGGAACCGAGGGGCGCAGGCCATAGCGCTCGGCCACGGGCCGGGAGATGGCACCGATGAGATCGAGGCGCCCCGAGCGGATGGCCTTGTCACGCTGCCGATCGGAGTCGAAGCGGATGAACTCGAAGGAGAGGCCGGTGCGCTTGCTCACCTTGGCCAGCATGTCGACCGTCATGCCGGTGAGCTGGCCGTCGTGATCCATGGCGCCATAGGGGTAGAGGTTGTCCATCAGCCACACCTTGACGGGGGGAGACTGGCGCATCCAGGCCAGCTCGGCGGCGTCATAGCGCTCGCTCGCGCTGTCATTCATGTCACGTATGGGCCCGTTCCACTGGCTGAAGATGGCGTTGCGGGTTCCATCGTCGATGGCCTCCAGGCCGCGATTGATGAGGCCGAGCAGGGCCGGTACGCGGGCGGAAACTGCGAAGCGAAAGTCGGCCGGTGCCAGGCTGGGCTGTGCCTCGCCGCGCTGCCTGAGGTGGTCGAAGCGCTCGCTGTTGAGGTAGTGCATGGCGTGGGCGTCGCTGAGCAGTATCTCCTGGCGGCCGAAGAAGACGGCGTCGAAGGCCTCCATGTTGGAGGGATGGGTCACCAGGGTGAGGGTAGGGTAGTAGAGCCTGAACCTCTGGGTATCAATCTGCCCCGCTACGGCGGCGACGCGCTGGCCCGGGGCCAGCAGAGGGCCCTGATAGGGTTTGGGGGTCGAGAAGACCAGGGCGCTGCTGAAGTAGGGGTTGCTCAGCCGGATCCCGGAGGCCTCGGTGTCTGCCAGGGTCAGGTTGCCGAGGTTGACCAGATCGATCTCTCCCCGGCGCAGGGCGAGCAGGGCGCTCTCCTTGTCGGCGAAGAGCTGCAGTGACAGGGGCTTTTGCAGTAGATGGGCGAGGATGCCGAGGTAATCGGCGGAGATCCCCTCGAACCTGTGCTTTGAGACGATCATGCTGAAGGGGCGGTAATCCTCTGCGAGGAGGCCGACCCGCAGTTGCCTTGCCTGCCGCAACCAGCCCTGCTCGGACTTGGACCAGCGGGGAGGGGCTATCTCGGGGTCGTGACGGCTGTGCAGCGTCAAGGCCAGCGCAGGCTGGATGAACAGCAGACAGAGCAGGATCAGTGATCGATAGAGGTTCATCATGCCACCTGGAACGGGACAGCCATCCTTGCCGGGTCTGGGCCAAAGGCGGCCATTCTACCGGAAAATGGCTATAACGAGTCCCTTATTTGGCCGCAGCCAGCATGAAAGGCACAAAGATGGCGGCGTGAGCCGCCATCCGTGCCCAGGGGTTGCCGGGATCAGCCGAACCTGTAGGCGCCCATGTAGAGGCTGCCATAGTCCCAGCTCTGGTGCAGCCTGGTCGGCCTGTCGCTCCCCGCCGCCCCGAGCGCCACGAACAGCGGACGCAGGTGATCGTCATGGGGATGGGATTCCACGGCGCCCGGTGCCTGGGCCCGATAATCTTCCAGCGCCGCCCTGTCACCCTGATCCATGGTCTGCTCCAGCCAGTGCACGAAATCGCTCGCCCAGCGGGGCACGGGGCTGTCGTCCGGCCCGAGCGCCCTCAGGTTGTGGGTGATGGCGCCGGAGGCGAGTATGGCGATGCCCTGCGCACGCAGGCCCTGCAGCGCCTCCCCCAGTTGCCACAGCTGGGCCGGGGTGAAGCCGGCCGGGATGGAGAGCTGCACCAGGGGGAGCTCGCTCTGGGGATCCATCAGGGAGAGGGGCGACCAGACCCCGTGATCCAGCTCGCGGTGTACCGCAGTGGCGGGCAAGCCCGCCAGCAGCAACTGATCGCTCACCGCCTCCTGCAGCCATTGTGGACTCTTGGCCGGCCAGCGGATCCGATAGAGGGGCTCGGGGAAGCCGTAGAAGTCGTACATCAAGGCCGGGTTCGGCTCGACGTTGAGCTGCAGCTCGCTGCGGCTGAACCAGTGGGCCGAGAGAACCACCAGCCCCCTGATACCCTCAAGGCGCAGCTGTTTCAGGAACCGGGTGGCAGGCTGATCCCGCAGAACCAGATCCGGGGCGCCGTGGGAGATAAACCAGACGGGGGCGATAGCCATGACAGACTCCATATGCGTTGTGCCGATGCGTGCTGCGCACCGAAAACCCGAGGTCAGGGCGACATGCCGCTGACGATGTGGTCATTATCTGCCCCAATGGCTGGGTTAACAATCAGGCTTTATGGATAAGCACCGTTCACTTTTGGTTAATAGTCTGGGCTGTAAGGGCGAACGAAATGGCGCAGAAACGACAAAGCCGGCGCACTGCGCCGGCTTTGTCGTCAAGGCCCGTCGGGCGGCGGCAGCTTACTGGATACCCAGCAGTTCCACGTCGAAGATCAGCACCGAGCCAGGTGGAATTTTACCAGCGGCACGGTCGCCGTAGGCCAGATTGGCGGGGATGTAGAAGCGGGTCTTCTCCCCTTCCACCATCAGCTGCACCCCTTCGGTCCAGCCCTTGATCACCTGATTGAGGCCAAACTCGATGGGCTCGCCGCGGGCGACCGAGCTGTCGAATACGGTGCCGTCCAGCAGCTTGCCCTCGTAGTGCACCTTCACCTTGCTGGTGGCGGTGGGGTGAACAGTGCCGCTGCCCTGGGTCAGCACTTCGTACTGCAGGCCGGAGGCCGTGGTGGTCACCAGGGGCTTCTCCTTGTTGCTGGCGAGGAACTCGGCGCCCTTGCGCACGTTCTCTTCGGCCAGTTTCTTGTTGTTGCTGCTGGAGTAGAAGTAGTAGGCCACCCCGGCGACGAGCAAGGCGATCAGAATGAATTTCATCGGTTTTCCTATTCCCTGAAATGCAAAGAGTGCAATGAGAACGGCATCTTATCCCAGTCGGGGAGGGAGGGCGAGTGGGACGCAGGAGGATGTGACGGGGCTGACAGAGGACGAGGGGGCCAGAACCTGGCCCCCTCGTCTCATGTGGCGGATTACTTCACCGCCACCATCATCAGGGCGGGCAGGGCGAAGAAGAGCCCGGCCACATAGCCCAGCGCCAGCAGCTTGTTCTCGCTGCCCACCCGGGCCAGGGTCTCGGCGGCCTTGATGGGCAGCTCCCGCAGGAAGGGAACCCCGTAGATGAGCACCACGGCAAACAGGTTGAACAGCACGTGGACCAGGGCTATGGTCAGCGCCAGCTGGGCACCGGCACCGCTGATGGCGGTGGCGGCCAGCAGGGCTGTGATGGTGGTGCCTATGTTGGCCCCCAGGGTGAAGGGGTAGAGCTGACGGGTGGTGAAGACACCGCCGCCGGCCAGGGGGATCATCAGGCTGGTGGTGGTGGAGGAGGACTGCACCATCACAGTCATCAGGGTGCCGGAGGCGATGCCGGTCAGGGGGCCACGGCCCAGGGC
This sequence comes from Aeromonas ichthyocola, assembly GCF_046087985.1. Taxonomy (NCBI): domain Bacteria; kingdom Pseudomonadati; phylum Pseudomonadota; class Gammaproteobacteria; order Aeromonadales; family Aeromonadaceae; genus Aeromonas; species Aeromonas ichthyocola. The sequence goes on along the minus strand of NZ_JBJSWH010000002.1, from coordinate 393,275 downwards.
CTTGTGCAGCAGCTCTTTGGCACGACCCACCATGACCCGTTGCAGCACCTTGCCGAGGCTGGTGACGCAACCCAGGATCAGCAGTATGCCGATGACTATTGTGGCGATGGCGGGTCCCTTGCCCGGCAGGAAGGCGACGGCCGAGTCGATGAGATCCAGCGACGGCGAGATGAGGGGTTTCATGAAGTCCATCCCCTTCATCGACATGTCGGCTGAGCCCATCAGCAGGCCGGAGATCCACTCAGCGCTCTGCTGCAGCAGGCTGAACATCAGCTCCAGCGGCAGGAAGATGAAGACCGCCAGCAGGTTGAAGAAGTCGTGTACTGTGGCGGCGGCGAAGGCGCGGCGAAACTCTTCCCTGTCCCGGATGTGACCGAGGGAGACTATGGTGTTGGTGATGGTGGTGCCGAGGTTGGCCCCCATCACCATGGGGATGGCCATCTCCATGGGCAGGCCACCGGCCACCAGGCCGACGATCACCGAGGTGACTGTGCTGGAAGATTGCACCAGGGCCGTGGCCAGGATGCCGAGCAGCAGGGCAACGAAGGGGTTGTTGGCGAAAGCGAAGATCTGGGCCGCGCCCTCGGCGCCGCCGGAGAAGCCCTTGAAGCCGTGGGAGACGGCGCCAACGGCGACCAGGATCAGGTAGATCAGCGTGATCACCGCGAGCCAGTTGAACAGGGGGCCGGGACGGCGGGTCTGCTGGGGTGCGGAAGATGCGGTGCTGTGCATATGGCCTCTTGGGGTCGTTCTGCGTTGAAATGGACGGGCGCATTACAACAAGGCTCCATGACAGAAATATGACAAAGTGACACTTTTATGATGTTTTGGTGACAGGGCGGCAGGGGGCGTCGCAGACAAAAAGTGTCGGAGCAAACGGCGATATGGCGCCATCCGGCTCAGAGTTGGCCACTGATCTTGCACTGAGATCCCAGGGTTATATGCTGCCAGGCTTTCCTGTCTTCAAACTGAGGAAGTGATGATGCGTGCATGGGTTTTGTGTCTTTCCCTGGGTCTGCTGTCTGCCGGTGCGCAGGCCAGCGTGTTCAAGTCCGAGTGCAACCTCGACAAGGCGGCCAGAAACGAGGCGATGAATGCGACCCTGGGGGTCAAGGGCAACTGCGATGCGGACAAGCTGGTGCGTCAGCAGAAGGAGAAGGCCAAGGCCGAGGTGAAGAACACCACCACGGACGTGCTGGACAAGAAGACGGCGGGCCTGAAAGAGGCAAAGCAGAACACCAATGCGGCCCTGGACAAGCAGACCGCCGATCTGAAACAGACTCAGGACAAGGTCAACCAGACTCGCAAGGATGTCAAAGCCGTGGCCAAGGATCCGGTCAAGGCGGCCGCCACTGCGGTGATCAACCAGGGGTGAGGGATAGTCCTGCGCAGGTCTGCATGCAAGAAGGGGAGCCATGGGCTCCCCTTCTGTTTGGCTGTCATCCGGCCGGACTTACTGGCCGTCGGCCGTTTCCTCGTACTGACGGAAGGGGATGCGGAACACCGCCAGGCGCAGGAAGAGGTAGGTAACCCCGATCCCCGCCCAGATGAGGCCAAGCTCCAGGGAGCTCTGCTCCAGGTTGATCCAGAGCGCCCCTATGGTGGCGGCCCCCAGCAGCGGCAGCACCAGGAACAGCAGGTGATCCTTGAGGCTCTTGTTGCGTTTCTCGCGCACCCAGAACTGGCCGATGACCGACAGGTTGACGAAGGTGAAGGCCACCAGGGCGCCAAAGTTCACCAGGGCCAGCGCCATGTCCAGATCGAAGGACACCGCGGAGAGGGCCAGGGCCCCCACCAGCAGCACGTTGATGGCCGGGGTGCGCCAGGTGGGGTGGATGTAGCCGAACACCCGCTCCGGGATCATGCGATCGCGACCCATCACGTAGAGGATGCGCGACACGCCGGCGTGGGCCGCCATGCCGGAGGCGAGCACGGCCGCTGTGGTGCACACCAGTACCACGCTCTGGAACAGGGTGCCGCCGACGTAGAGGGCGATCTCCGGCAGCACGGCGTCCGGCTCCTTGAAGCGGGCCAGATCCGGGAAGAAGAGCTGCAGGCTGTAGGAGACGGTGACGAAGATGATGCCGCCGATGAGCGCCGTCAGCACTATGGCGCGCGGGATCACCTTGCCGGCGTTCGGGGTCTCTTCCGACAGCGAACTCAGGCCGTCGAAGCCGAGGAAGGAGAAGCAGAGAATGGTGGCGCCGGTGAACAGCGGCAGCATGCTGGCGGACTCAACGTGGAAGGGGCGGCTGCTCAGCAGGGTGCCTGTTCCTTCGCCGTGCAGCAGTCCCCAGGCGATGAGGCCGAGGAAGGTGAGGATGATGGCAACCTGGATAAACACGATGAAGCCGTTGAGGTTGGCCACCAGCTTGATGCCGCGCAGGTTCAGGAAGGTCATGACCGTCACCAGGCCGAAGATGAAGATCCAGGGATCGACGTTCGGGAACATGGCGGTCAGATAGATCTTGGCCAGCAGTATGTTGATCATCGGCATGAACATGTAGTCGAGCAGGGAGGACCAGCCCACCATGAAGCCCACATAGGGGTGGAACACCTTCTGGGCATAGGTGTAGGCGGAGCCTGCCGAGGGGAAGCGACGCACCAGGTGGCCGTAGCTGAAGGCGGTCAGCAAGATGCCGCCGAGCGCCAGCAGGTAGGCGGTGGCGACCCGGCCCTCGGTGATGTCACCGACGATGGCGAAGGTGTCGAACACGGCCATGGGGGTCAGATAGGCCAGGCCCATCACCACCACTTGCCACATGCTGAGGGTTTTTATGAGACGAACGGGTTGCTGGCTCACTCAGGCTTCCTCCTTGCACGGCAGGCAGGAGGTGGAATGGCGTGAGGCCATGGGACTGGTTTCTCGCATCCGCAGCGGATCGGTATGCAAACCACAGACGTTGGTCGCGCGGCGACCAAAGCAGGTTCCGGCGACAACCGGAGACAAAGCCAATAAGAGCCCCATGTTTTTCCTCATTGCGGCATTAGGTCCATCTGAACCTAGATATCATTTCCGGAGTGGTTCCGGCCTCGAAGTAGACACTTGTTTTCAAAATGAAAAATAACCGATGTGAGGATCACATCGGTTATTCAAATCGGCGCGCATTTTGCCCCAGATGGGGGGGGATGACAAGCCAGGATCGGCATTCCCGACAAGAGAATGCATAAGGACAGGGTTTACATCAATAAACCGCGCCTATTCCGGTGTGGACGGCAGTGGGGCCAGCCCGCTGCTGGCAAGGCTTTGCGCCGGTTGGCTCGGCAGCGAGACGCGCCAGACGGTGGTGCGCAAAAACAGGTAAATTCCGCCGATGGCGGCCCAGATCAGCCCCAGCATCAGGGAGGTCTGCTCCAGGTTGAGCCAGAGTATGGCCACAGTCCCGGCTCCGAGCAGGGGCAGCACCAGGTATTGCAGGCGATCTTGCCAGGTTTTGTTGCGCCCCTGACGCAGGTAGTAGCAGGAGATCACCGACAGGTTGACCACGGTGAAGGCCACCAGGGCGCCGAAGTTGATCAGCGCCAGGGCGATCTCCAGATCGAAGCTGATGGCCGACAAGGCCAGCAGGCCCACCAGCAGTATGTTGAACACAGGGGTGCGCCACTTGGGATGGATGTAGCCGAAGGTGCGTTGGGGCAGCACCTTGTCCCGTCCCATCACGTAGAGGATGCGGGAGACCCCGGCGTGGGAGGAGAGCCCCGAGGCCAGCACCGCCACGCAGGCGCAGACCAGCACCACGCTCTGGAACAGCTTGCCGCCGACGTAGAGGGCGATCTCCGGCAGCACGGCGTCCGGCGCCTTGAAGCGGGAGGCGTCCGGGAAGTAGAGCTGCAGGGCATAGGCCACCACCACGAAGATGAGGCCGCCAAGCAGGGCGGTCAGGATGATGGCTTTGGGGATCACCTTGCCGGCCTCCGGGGTCTCCTCGGAGAGGGCGCTCAGGCTGTCGAAGCCGAGGAAGGAGAAGCAGAGGATGGTGGCCCCGGTCAGCAGCGGCAAGATCTCTGTGCTGCTGCTGTAGATGGGCTGCAGGCTGAAGGTGCCGACCCCTTCCCCCTGATAGACCCCATGAGCGATCAGGCCGAGGAAGACCAGCATGATGGCCACCTGGATGAAGATGATGAGGCCGTTGAGGTTAGCCACAAGATCGATGCCGCGCAGGTTGATGGCGGTCATCAGCACCGTCATGCCGAGGATGAAGATCCAGGGCTCGACGCCGGGGAAGAGGGCGCTCAGATAGATCTTGGCCAGCAGCATGTTGATCATCGGCAGGAAGATGTAGTCGAGCAGGGAGGACCAGCCCACCATGAAGCCCACCACGGGGGAGAACTCCCGCTGGGCATAGGTGTAGGCCGAGCCCGCGATCGGGTAGTGACGCACCATCTTGCTGTAGCTGGAGGCGGTGAACAGCACCCCGACCAGGGCCAGCAGGTAGGCGGTGGTGACATGACCCTGGGTGATGTCGGTGACGATGCCGAAGGTATCGAACACCACCATGGGGGTCATGTAGGCCAGGCCCATCACGACCACTTGCCACAGGGTCAGGGTTTGTTTCAGTCGCGCGGGGCGTGGGGCCATGGGGCCTGTCTCCTAAGAATGCAGTGGTGAAGGGCCCGCCTGCCGGGCAGGGGCGGGGCCCCATGACAGGGTGACTGGTCACAGAGGGAGCCAACTGCTCCTGCCATCATTTTTGGGGGCGAGATGATACCGTATAAGCAGGCCATCCGCGATGGACGGCCTGTCGTTATCTGACGATATTGTTCGTGCCAGCGAGAAACGCGGGCACTAACCCTGACTGGCGGCGGCCAGCGCCTGCTCCAGCAGGTCGAGTCCCTCGTCGATCAGCGCCGGGGAGGCGGTGAGGGGGGCGAGGAAGCGGATGACGTTGGCACGCACGCCGCAGGCCAGCAGCACCAGGCCCCGTTTGCCTGCCTCTGCCACCAGCCGTTTGGTGAGATCCGGGTCCGGTTTGGTGGCATCGCGCCCCTTGACCAGCTCCATGGCCACCATGGCGCCGGGGCCGCGGATGTTGCCTATGCTGTCAAACCGCTCCGCCAGCTGGTGCAGGCGCGCCTTGATCTGCTCCCCCTGCACCAGGGCCTGCTGGTTCAGGCGCTCCTCCTCGATGACCTCCAGCACCGCCAGGGCGGCGGCGCAGGCGATGGGGGAGCCCGCATAGGTGCCGCCCAGGCCACCGGGCTTGGCGGCGTTCATCACCTCGCTCTTGCCCACCACGGCCGAGAGCGGGAAGCCGCCGGCCAGGCTCTTGGCCAGCGTCATGATGTCCGGCTCGACGCCGCTGTATTCGGTGGCGAAGGTCTTGCCGGTGCGACAGAAACCTGTCTGGATCTCGTCGCAGATGAGCAGTATGCCGTGCTGATCGCAGATCTTGCGCAAGGCTTGCAGGAAGCTCGGGGAGGCGACATAGAAGCCTCCCTCACCCTGCACCGGCTCTATGATGATGGCGGCCACCCGGGCCGGCTCGATGTCGGCGCTGAAGCAGAGATCCAGCGCCGCAAGGGCATCGGCCTCGCTCACCCCCAGGTAGTCGGCCGGGAAGGGCAGGTGATAGACCTCCCCCGGGAAGGGGCCGAAGCCGGTCTTGTAGGGCACCACCTTGCCGGTGAGGGCCATCCCCATCATGGTGCGGCCGTGGAAGCCGCCCTTGAAGGCGATGGTGCCGCTGCGGCCGCTGTGGGCGCGGGCTATCTTGATGGCGTTCTCCACCGCCTCGGCGCCGGTGGAGAGGAAGAGGGTACGCTTGGGGGTCGGGCCCGGCACCAGGGCGTTGAGCTTCTCGGCAAGCTCGATATAGCCCGGGTAGGGGGTGACCTGGAAGCAGGTGTGGCTGAACTTCTCGAGCTGCTCGCGCACGGCGGCGACCACCTTGGGGTGGTTGTGGCCGGTGTTGAGCACGGCGATGCCGGAGGCAAAGTCGATGTAGCGGTTGCCCTCCACGTCCCACAGCTCGGCGTTTTTCGCCCTGTCGATGAAGACCGGCAGCAGGGTGCCGACGCCCTGTACCACGGCCGCTTCGCGGCGCGCTTGCCACGCCTGGTTTGAATGCTGTTCTGACTGACTCATCTTTCCTCCCTGAGGGGCATGGGCCCCTGATATTCCTGTGCAATCTGCTCATCGATTGAACCGCGCACTGCCATCTGGCAGGGCGGCATGTCTGGTGCGGGGCGCGGGTGGCGTACCCCAGGGCGCCGTCGACGCTCTCGTGAGGCCGAGCTGGCGCCCATGTCTATCTATAAAAACGATGGACTGGTGTCAGAGACATCTTTTTCAGCGATGCCTCTGCGGGGCATGGGCATCAACGGATGCCGCCAAAGCAGAGGTATTTGGTCTCGAGGTATTCCTCCAGCCCCTCTGCCGCCCCTTCCCGACCCAGCCCCGACTCCTTGATGCCGCCAAAGGGGGCCAGCTCGGTCGAGATGATCCCCTCGTTGATGCCCACCATGCCGTATTCCAGCTGCTCGGCCACCCGCCACACCCGGGCAATGTCGCGGCCATAGAAGTAGGCGGCCAGGCCATAAGGGGTGTCGTTGGCGATGGCGATGGCCTCGGCCTCGGTCTCGAAGCGCACCAGGGGGGCGATGGGGCCGAAGATCTCCTCCTGCAGTATGGGGTTGTCCCGGGTCACGCCGGTCAGGATGGTGGGGTGGTAGAAGAGCGGGCCGGCGGGGTGGGCTTGCCCCCCCACCAGCACGCTGGCCCCGGCGGCCTCGGCCTGGCTGACCAGGGAGGCGACCTTGTCGGCGGCGGCGGCATTGATGAGGGGGCCGATCTGGGTGCCTTCACCCATGCCATCCCCCACCTTGAAGCCACGCACCGCGGCGGCCAGCTTCTCGGCGAAGGCGTCATGGACACTGGCCTGCACCAGGATGCGGTTGGCGCAGACGCAGGTCTGGCCGGCGTTGCGGTATTTGGAGGCGAGCGCCCCGGCCACGGCGGCGTCGAGGTCGGCATCGTCAAACACGATGAAGGGGGCGTTGCCACCCAGCTCCAGGGAGAGCCGCTTCATGGTGTCGGCGCACTGGCGCATCAGCAGCTTGCCGATGCGGGTGGAGCCGGTGAAGGAGAGCTTGCGCACCTTGGGGTTGCGGCACAGCTCGTCGCCCACGACCGAGGCCTGATGGGAGGTGACTATGTTGATGACCCCGGCGGGAATGCCCGCCTGCTCGGCCAGGGCTGCCAGCGCCAGCGCGCACAGGGGCGTCTCGGCGGCGGGCTTGATGACTATGGTGCAACCGGCGGCGAGTGCAGGGCCCGCCTTGCGGGTGATCATGGCGATGGGGAAGTTCCATGGGGTGATGGCGGCGACCACGCCCACCGGCTGCTTGATGGTGGCCAGGCGCCGGTCGCCGGAGAAACCGGGAATGGTGCGGCCATAGGCGCGCTTGCCCTCTTCCGCGAACCACTGGATGAAGCTGGCGCCGTAGGCCACCTCGCCCTTGGCCTCGGCGAGCGGTTTGCCCTGCTCGCAGGTCATGATGCGGGCCAGTTCATCCTGGTTGGCCATGATGAGTTCGAACCAGGCGTGGAGCCGGCTGCCGCGCTCCTTGGCTGTGAGGGCGGCCCAGGCGGGCTGGGCCGCGTGAGCGGCCGCGATGGCGCGGCGGGTATCCGCTTCATCCATGTCGGGCACCTGAGTGATGACGGCTCCGGTAGCCGGGTTGGTGACCTCGAAGGTGCGGCCGCTGGCGGCCTCGCACCACGGCCATCTATATAGGCAAGGGATTTGATCAAGCGGGTTGTGATGTTGACATAGACATAGCAAGCCTCGATGTGGGTCAGCAAGGTGGCCGATGATGCCGCCCATCCTGTGCCGCTGCCGTATAAAATAATAAGCACACTGAAGACCATAAATTGAGCTGAAATGTTTTTCAAGTGTTAAATATATTTGAATTGCTGGTGTGTGGCATGCTAGAAAAAGGGCTGTGTAGCGCAGTTTTCCCGGCTTCATGGGCCAAAATGATGTTCCGGGTGTGCAAAATAATTAACGATGCGTGTGTTGCATCCTAAACAATTAGGGCTGGTGCTGGTCCGCTATTTTAACCAGAGGGAGAAGACCTATGTTGCGGAAGAGCAGACAGAGCCATGAGGGGGGTCTGCCATGAGCGGGCCACAGAGCCTGCGAGAGGCGTGGCTCGACCGCAACTGGTACCGCAAAGGGTGCTCGCACCATGGGCGAGCGGCTCGCCCTCCTGCGCCGTCGCCTCGGGCTCTCCCAGCGCCGGGCCGCCGAGCTGAGCGGCCTGACTCACGGTGCCATCTGCATGATAGAGCAGAACAAGGTGAGCCCCTCGGTCGCCTCGTTGCAGAAGCTGCTCAGCGTCTACGAGCTGCCGCTCTCCCGCTTCTTCGCCGAGGAGGAGGCGCGGGCGCCGAGCGTGGTGATCAAGGCCGAGCAGCTCATCGAGCTGGGCAGCCAGGGGGTCTCCATGAAGCTGGTGCACAACGGTAACAATCGTCGCCAGCTCGGCTTCATGCTGGAGACCTATGCCCCAGGCACGGACACCGGAGGGCAGGTCAAGCATCTGGGGGAGGAGGTGGGCACAGTGCTGGAGGGCTCTGTCGTGCTTAGTCTGGCCGGGCAGAGTTATCCGCTCGAAGCGGGCGACAGCTATGTGATCGACACAGGCGAGCCCCACAGTTTCAGCAATCCGTCGGGGCAGACCTGCCGCATCGTCAGCGCCCACACCCCGGCGAGCTTTTAATCCTGACAGTAGTTTGGCAACCGAACCGGTAAGGAAACAGGGATCATGACCGAACATGTAAAGAGTTACTACGCAGCCAGTGCCAACCAGCACGCCCCCTACCCGATGCTCACTGAGCAGCTTGAGTGCGACGTCTGTGTCATAGGGGCCGGGTATACCGGCCTCTCCAGCGCCCTGCACCTGGTGGAGAAGGGCTACAAGGTGGTGGTGTTGGAGGCGGCCAGGGTGGGGTTTGGCGCCAGCGGCCGCAACGGCGGCCAGATAGTCAACTCCTACAGCCGTGACATCGACACCATAGAAGCGAACTGCCCGCCGGATCAGGCCAGGCTGCTCGGCTCCATGTTGTTTGAGGGGGGGGACATCATCCGCGAGCGGATCCAGCGCTACAACATCCAGTGCGATCTGCAGCAGGGGGGGGTCTTTGCCGCCGAGACCCAGAAGCAGCTCCACGAACTCAAGGCACAGCATGCCCGCTGGCAGAAGTGGGGCAACGATCAGCTGGAGCTGCTCGATGCCGAAGGGGTGCGCGAGGTGGTGGCAAGCGATCGCTACATCGGCGCCCTGCTGGACAAGCGCGGCGGCCATATCCACCCCCTCAACCTGGCGCTGGGGGAGGCGGAAGCCATCCGCACCCTGGGTGGTCGCATCTTCGAGCAATCCGCCGTCACCAGCATCACTCCGGGCCAGACTGCCCTGGTGAAGACGGCCAAGGGGGCGGTGAAGGCGCGCTTCGTGGTGGTAGCTGGCAACGCCTATCTCGGCAACCTGGTGCCTGAGCTGGCGAGCAAGAGTATGCCGTGCGGCACGCAAGTCATCGCCACCGAGGTGCTGGGGGAGGAGCGGGCCCGCGCCCTGCTGCCGCAGAACTACTGCCTGGAAGATTGCAACTACCTGCTCGACTACTACAGAACCACAGGGGATCACCGGCTGATCTATGGCGGCGGCGTTGTCTATGGGGCGCGGGATCCGGCAGACATAGAGCGGCTGATCATCCCCAAGATGCAGAAGACCTTCCCCCAGCTGGCGGACGTCAAGGTGGAGTACACCTGGACCGGCAACTTCCTCTTGACCCTGTCGCGCCTGCCACAGTTTGGCCGTATTGGCCACAACATCTACTACATGCAGGGTTACAGCGGTCACGGCGTGACCTGTACCCATCTAGCGGGCAAGCTGCTTTCGGAAGTGCTGAGTGGCCAGGCGGAGCGCTTCGACGCCTTCGCCAAGCTACCACACTACCCCTTCCCGGGCGGGCGTCTGTTCCGCATCCCCTTCACCGCCGCGGGGGCCGCCTGGTATACCCTGCGAGACAGGCTGGGGGTGTGACGCCCATAAACGCCGTTCGCGTTATGGCGTCATGACGGCCGAATGGTGAAGGGCATGAGCTTCTGGTGATACGGTTGTCGCATAAGGGGGGGCACGCCATTTCCTGCACCGCAGGAGGCTGCCTACCCTGCTGGGCAAACTGGGGGATCCCATAACGGCGCCCGCGTTATAGCGTCATGACTGCCGAGTGGTGAAGGACATAAGCTTCTGGTGATTCGGCTGTCGCAAAAGGGGGAGTGGCAAGTCATCCCCTGTACCGCAGAGGGGCCGCTTACCCTGCAAGAAAAACTGGGGGCGCTCATAAACGATGATCGCACTATGGCGTCATGACGGCCGAACGGTGAAGGACATGAGCCTCTGGTGATTCGGTGGCCCAATAGGGGGAAGCCACTCCCTTTTAGGTTGAGGAGTGTTGAGTTCGAGGGTGCCCCAGGCTCTCCTCTCAGGGGATGAAGCTGCCAGCAGGCAGATGAAACGACAGAGGGAGGCGTCATGCCTCCCTCTGTTCTGGGTGAACAACCTGGATCAGCTTCAATGGTGTGGCGCCATTATCTGCCAGCTCAGGCTGCATCGACTCGCCGGTCTCAGAATCTATAGGGGAAGCGCAGCCCTATGCTGTAGTCGGGCGCATCCGTGGTGAGCCCTGCCGACCAGTTGACCGCCATGGAGAGCTTGTCAGTGATGGCCCAGGTTGACCCCATGCCGAAACTGGCGGCGTTGGCATCGGAGCCGGTGACCTTCTCCATGTCAAAGCCTTCGGCTCCCTGGCTGGATTCGAGGGTGATTCGCTGGTTGATGTTGAAGGAGAGGCTGAAGCGCTCGTTCAGTGCAAACGCGACTCCCAATCCATATTCATACCAGTCACCGAGCTGGATGCTGCCTGGCTGATCGCCGGGCTGGTAGGAGACATCGTCAAAGTCTTGCTTGAGGCTGTGGCCATAGTTGAGGTTGGCGAACAGTATGGCGGGGTCCATGGTCTTGACCAGGGAGAAGCCGGTGGACAACTGCCAGAGCCCGTTGCCGGTGGCGAGATCCTTGGGGACCATCAGGTTGCCGGACTCCGAGGTCATGATCTCTATCCCGTAGGGATCCTTGCCGGTCGGTGCCTTGGCCCGCAGGTTCCAGACCAGATCCGGCCAATCCTCATCCTCGGCCAGGACTCTGTAGTAGATGGCGAGGCTGAGATCGCCGAGCCCGCCATCGCTGACGGTCTGCTCCTCAAACTCACGACTGGAGTTTTCCTTGCCGGTGCTCTGGTAGTTGGTGTTGCGGTACATATAGGGCACGGCCAGTTCCAGCTGCCAGCGATCATTGAGGGTGTAACGGGTCACCAGGTCTGCCGTCCATTGATCGGAGCGGACTCTGTCGAGATTGATTTCGCCAAGGAAGATGGCGTCCAGGGCAAGAAAACCGCGCAGGGCGAGATCCTTGCGATTGTAGTGCTGATAAGAGAGGCCAAAATCGAGGGTCAACGCACGATCGAATACGTTGTGCTGCTCGATCATCAGGTCTTCGGTACTGCGACCGACTTCGGGGGCCCGGCGAGCCGGGTCAGGTTGGGAGGGGGCCGCGGCGGCAGCCCCTTCTGCGGCGACCGCGGTCGTACCGGTGGCCTTGACGGCCTCCAGGCGGGCCTGTAACTGATGGAGTGCCTGATTTTGCTGGATCAATTGCTGACGCAGCTGATCAAGCTGTTGTTGTAGGGCCTCTTCCTCTGCGGTCGCGCCCCAGCAGGCGAAAGGGGTCAGTGCAATCAACAGCACGGTAGACTGTTTCATCGAGATACGTCCTTGTTGTTTATTATCCTTTTTATAGTTCAGTCCATGGGATTCATCTGTTCTCAGCGAGAAAGCCAGATCCTGGTCTGATTGAGCGTCTGCAAACCGTCACCCCTGACTCTATTGAGTTGCAGCAGACCTCGACTGAAATCGGTTCCTCTCAAACTCTGTTCCAATCGGACTCGTCCGTCGGACGAGTTTAGTTGCAGCCCCGCATAATTGCCTGACACGCGGTAACTGGCAGTACCAAGGTTCCCTTGATGCTCGTAGTTGCCCGCAGAGACGATCTGTCCCGTCATTTCGGGGGCCGTCAGTGTAATACCGGCCTGGTTCACCGAGCTGTTGCCGCTCCCCTCCAACTGCACGACCTGCACCAGGCCAGCGCCTTGTACGGGGGCACTCTGGGGCGTCGTTGTTACTGTCTTGACTTCATCCTTGATGCGTACATCCAGTTTGGGTTTATTTTGCACCACGCTCAGCGCCAGGTTCATGGCGGCAGTTTGCTGGGCCTGAGCCGTCGTCAGGGTTGAAATGAACTCGATGCCGAAATAGCTGATCCCGTGGGTACTGACATAGCGACCGCGTAAATGGGCCAGCTCTCCATCGGCCAGTTCAGGAGCAAAATGGTCTGACAGCAGTGCCAGAGGATCTGAATCGGCCAGCAGTGGGCAGGCAAAGCCACCCAGACTGCAGATGAGGCATATGGCGGGTCGGGTATTCATGATGACCTCACATTAGCTCTTTGTGCTGAAAACCAAATTCCAGCAAGGATGTTTCATTGACGGGGGCGAACAGCCCATCTTTTCCTCTGGCTGAGAGTGGAGGAGAAGGATTGGCCAGAGGCGCATCCGGGCGATAACCGGCACCAATAACGGCGAGCAGTATGCCGTTCCAGCTTTCCTTGAACTCCTGGAACGTAATGACACGATTTCCGAGGGCCGGATCTGCCAGATAGACACGGTCGTGGCGATCGATGGCACGCAGCACGGCAAAGTGCTGATAGCCGCGAATATTGAGCAGCACTATGGTGGGTACTCTCACCTGCCGCAATTTTTCATCTCCCAGGCGATACCCTCTGACGCGCATGCCGAGCATTTGCAAATATTGCTTCATGTCGAGCATGGAGAAGCCATAGTGTTTGACCTGTGCCGGGTCTGCCATGGCCAACATGCCATCCATCACCCAGCGTTCATTGGTTACATGGCCGTAGGAGTAGCGCAGTATGGTTGCGACGGCGGCAGCCCCACAGCTGAAATCTGTATGTTGGCGCTCGATATTGGCATAACGGCGCTCCAGAATGCTCTGTACCGGTTTGTTGAGATCCCCCAGTGCCGGGAGATGTTCTCCCAATGGCATATTGGCTGACCAGGCAGCAGGGCAGAATAACAACAGCAGTAGCCAGCGCATTGAGACCTCCATGTCCTGAAAAAAAGGGGGCGCAAAGGCCCCCTCTGAAGAGCATTACTTGGCAAAACCTGCGGCCAGCGAGAGGTTGTTCGCTTGCAGGTTGTTGGTGCCCGACGACACGTTCACCCCGATGTTGCCCACGGCACCGTTGAAGGCGCCGCCATCGATGGTTGCCCGGTTGAAGGTTTCGCGGCTGGTGTAGGTATTGACCACGGGGATGAAGCCAGTTGCATAGCCACTGAGCTTGATATCACCCTCTTCCTCGAACTCGAACTTGCCAGGATTTTTCTTGTTGTCATTGTCGAAGTCGATGTGACCAAGCTGGCGTTGTGCTCCAGGATTGTGATCCCCGTCGACCCAGACTTCCGGATAGACGTCGTTGGACTGCTTGCTGGTCCCTTCGTACTCACCCTCGGCTTTGAGCTTGAGGAAGATGGGGTTGTAGTCCACGGTTCTGGTGGCGCTCAGGCTCTTGTTCTCGGTCATGTTCTTGGACACGCTCTGGCTGTTTGCCACTGTGGCCACGGCCATGTTGCCGGTGGACACCGAGGCCGCCATGTTGTTGGCCTGAACATTACCCGAGCCAGACGTCACGTTGGCACCTATGTTGCCCGCGGCATCCTTGAATGCCCCATCGCCGATCCCGGCCTTGTTCTGATGACCGTGGTTGGTAGTCCAGTTTTGGCTGGCACTTTGGGTGGAGAAGATCTCGGCATCCGAAGATCCACCAGGCATGCCTTGTTGTTGGCCGCGGCCCATGATGAACTCGGCATCCACTTCGTCATAGGCTGCCAGGGAAGCGCTGTTGCCTTGTACGTTGGAGTCACCGGCTGCTACGTTGGCGCCGACGTTACCGGATGCACCCTTGAACGAGCCGTCAATCTTGCTCGTGTTTTCTGTTCTTGAATTACCAGTGCCGATCATGGAGCTGGATTGTTGGTTGTCCACCACCGCCATGCCGAGTTTGTTGACATTGATGTAGCCGCCGACACGGACAGTGCCTTCGTACTCTACATCGACCTCTGCCTTGACCTTCTTGGTCAAGGTTGCCCCTGTCTCATCCCTGTCACCGCGGTAATCGGCGGAGGCGGTGCCCGACATGGCCATGACAACCGCAGCGGCTAATGAGCTATAAATAAGTCCACGCATAATGAGTCTCTCCATTGAACTTTCTGTGGAAGATTTGCCCATCGGCTGAACCTACGCCCCCGGACTCGGCTTCCGATCCCTGCGACATCATGGGGATGTCGTTACTGCGCCAGCCAGAGGCAGGGAGACCATGTTGACTGCCTGGTTTCCCTGTCCCGTGACCTGGTTCACCTGGATGACGCCTTTACTGCCCGTCAGGGCGTTGTCATCCAGGTAGATACTGGTGGTTGTGTTGGGAGGCACCTTGCCTGAAGGTGTCTTTGCAACACTGGTGCTGAGGTTGATGTCGGTCACCACGCCGATGCCGCTGTCATCCAGCGACAAGGCGAAGGCATTGAGCTGCTGGTTGGCTTCACCTGCGCCCTGATTGATCCCGACCAGCCCCTGGCTCTGGCTCAGCGCCGAGCCCAGAATGGCCACGCTCTGGTTGCCATTGAGATTGGTAGTGGATTGATTCTGTTGGCTAAATTGAACTATGGCCGGCCCTGATAGCGCTATGGCGGCGAGGTTGCCCTGCTGGTTGTTATTACCGGCAACCATATTGACACCCATGGCGCCACGAATATTGCTGAGCGCTTGCGAGCCGAGATCAACACGATTCTCTGCTTGTGACTGTTGTGCGAATGCGGAAAGGGAAATAATTGCCAGTGCAATATATGTTTTCATGCTCTGTCTCCATATGCCAGGAGGGCTTATTAGAGAGAGCAATGAATGTGCCAGTTAGTAACTTATTGATATATATTGTTTTTGTATTTGAGCTATTTGTGTTTAAGTCTCAGTTTTGATAATGAACTTTTATATGATTCATCAACATATTGTTTATCAATGACTTTATTGTTTCTCACCGTTAATTTTGCTGTCTCATTATTGTGGTGTCATCAGTCTAAATGCGGGATGGTTTATAGTTATCATCGTCTGGTTACCTTGAGTTGGCGTCATTTGATGATCGCCATGCCCTTGCCAGATGAAAGAGTGAGCCTCAAGGAGCAATGGTCAGACTCTCTCGTGCAGAGGCTATAACAAGGAGTTTTCCCTATGACAGAAACGGCATTGTTACTCATCAATTCATGTGCCGTGCTGGAAAGCCTGCTGATAAAAAGCGAATGGCAAGTGGAGCAGGCAAGTTCCCTGGCGGTGGCAGAACAGAAATTGCAGGAAAAAACTTATCCCCTGGTGCTGGTGGCCATCAAGCCGGATCAGCATGACGCCTTGTATTCCCTGATTGGCCAACACTCCAGCAGCCTGTGGATTGGCCTGATCGAGCGTGATTGCCTGGCCAGCGAGGCCCTGCGCAACCTGCTTGCAGCCTGTTTCCATGATTTCCACACCTTCCCGCTCGATCAGGAAAGACTCTCCCACAGCCTGGGTCATGCGTTGGGAATGGCGCAGCTCATCCGGCGCCATCGCCCCAAGATGCCGGCTCAGCTGCGCTTCATCCAGGGTGAGAGCAGCGCCATTCGCCAGTTGCGCGAGCAGATCATGCGGCTGCAACATTGTCGCCTGCCCGTGCTGGTGACCGGGCCCAGCGGAACCGGCAAGGAGCTGGTGGCTCGTGAGCTGCACTACAGCACCTTCGGCGAAGACAGCCCCTTTGTGGCCGTCAACTGCGGCGCCATGCCCCATCAGCTGATCCAGTCCGAGCTGTTCGGCCACGTCAAGGGCGCCTTCACCGGTGCCCAGAGCCGCAAGATAGGCAAGATTGAAGCGGCCGATGGCGGCACCCTGTTCCTCGACGAGATCGGGGAGTTGCCACTGGAGGACCAGGCGACCCTGCTGCGCTTCTTGCAGGAGCAGAGCATAGAGGCCGTGGGCAGTCATCTGACTCGGAATGTGGACGTAAGGGTCATCGCCGCCACCAATATCGACGTGGAGCAGGCGGTGGCCAGCGGTGGATTTCGCATGGACCTCTACTATCGGCTCAACGTGGTGCGGCTGCGCACCCCTGCCTTGTGCGAACGGGCGGAGGACATCCAGCTGCTTGCCGACGATATCCTGGCAGAAGTGCGGGGAGGGAGGATGCTGAGTTTTACCCACAAAGCGCGTCAGGCCATGCAGTCCTATGGTTGGCCTGGCAATGTCAGGGAGCTGCGCAACCGGGTACAGCGGGCAGCCGTCATGAGTTCTGGCCCCTTCATCGAGGCCGATGACATGGAGCTGACCAACATGGACTCCCTGTTGCTCGATGGCTCGCTCAAGGCCGTGCGTGAGGCGGCAGAGCGCCAGGCGCTGCAACGGACGCTGGCCCGTTTCCCTGACCAGCTGGAGGAGGTGGCGCGCACCCTGGACATCTCGCGCGCCACCCTCTACCGGCTGCTGGACAAGCACGATCTGCTGTAGTTCCCGTCATTTCGTGCATGGCGGCCTTTTCCCCTGCCGTTCAGTGCCAAGCCCGGGCAACAGGCCCGGGTTTTTATTTGTGCAAATGTGCGCAAACCGGTCTGGAAGAGTAGGGATGCGGCCGTCAGGCCCTGTCCGCGGCCAGCAGGCACTGACGATGCGCCGCCTCCATTGATGTGGGCGAGTGGCGATCACTCGCCCCTGGCAACCCCCTCCCGCCTCGGGTCTGCGGCGCCAAACCAGCCACCGGCATTGCGTTGCACCCCCTGCAAGCCCGAGGTCTGCTCGCTGAGCACTATCTCGTGCCCCCTGGCCTTGAGCCCCTGGATAACGGACTCGGGCGTGCGTCCCTGCTCCAGCTCGGTGGGGCCGTTGCGGCTGCCGAAGTTGGGCAGGTTGATGGCCTGCTGCAGGTTCAGCCCCCAGTCCTGGGTGCCGAGCAGCGCCTTGCCCACGTAGTTGATGATGGCCGAGCCACCGGGGGAGCCCAGGCTCATCTCCAGCTGCTTGCTCTGCTTGTCGAACACCAGCAGGGGCGACATGGAGGAGCGCGGGCGCTTGCCGGGCTCCACCCGGTTGGCCACCGGCAGACCGGCGGTATCCACCGAGGTGAAGGAGAAGTCGGTGAGCTGGTTGTTGAGCAGGTAGCCGTTGACCATCAGCCGGGAGCCGAAGCCGTCCTCGATGGAGCTGGTCATGGAGACCGCCATGCCGTCCCCATCCACTATGGAGACGTGGCTGGTGGAGGGCAGCTCGGGGGTGGCATCCTGACCACGGGCCAGCGCCAGTGGCGGCGTGCCCGGTTGGGCGACGCCCATGGACTTGGCACCGATGAGCCGGCCCCGCTCGGCGAGGTAGCCCTTGTCCAGCATGCCGCGCACCGGCACGGTGACGAAGTCGCCGTCCGCCACGTACTGGTTGCGGTCGGCGAAGGCGAGGCGCGCCGCCTCGCTGTAAAGGTGGATGGCCTCGCTTGAGGCGGCCAGCCGGCCGTCCGCCCCTTGCACCGGCTTGAGGGCCGCCATGTCGCGGCTCTCCAGCATGCCGAAGATCTGGCCGAGGGCCAGGGTGCCCGAGGAGGGGGTCGGGAAGCCGCACACCTCGCTCTGGCGATAGTCAAAGCAGAGGCCATCCCGCAGCCTGGCGCTGTAGCTGGCCAGATCCGCGGCGCTCAGTACCCCGGGGTTGGTGGGATGGGCATGGACTTTGGCCACCATGGCCTCGGCGATGGGCCCTCGATAGAAGGCATCGGCCCCATCCCGTGCCAGCGTTCTGAGTACCCCGGCCAGTGCCGGGTTGGTGAGCCGGGTGCCCGCCGCCTTGGGGCTACCATCCGCCTGATAGAAGTAGGCCCTGGCCTCGGGGTCTTTGGCCAGATAGGGATCCTTTGCCAGCAGGGTGGCCAGACGAGGGCTTATCACAAAGCCTTGTTCGGCGAGGGTGATGGCGGGCTCGAACAGGCTGGCCCAGGGCAGCTTGCCATAGCGGGCGTGGGCCAGTGCCAGTGCACGCACAGTACCGGGGGCGCCGACCGAGCGACCGCCCACCACACCGTCATAGAACGCCATCGGCTTGCCATCCTTCATGAAGAGCTGATCCGTGGCCGCCGCCGGTGCCGTCTCCCGGCCATCCACGGCCGCCACCTGCTTGCCATCCCACACCAGCATGAGGGAGCCGCCACCGATCCCGGAAGATTGCGGCTCCACCAGGGTCAGTACCAGCTGGACGGCGATGGCCGCATCGACGGCGCTGCCTCCCGCCTTGACGATCTGGTAGCCCGCATCCACCGCCAGCGGGTTGGCCGCGGCCACCATGAAGTCGCGCCCCTGCCAGCCCGGCTTGTCGGTCCAGCCGCTGGCCGCCTCGGGGGCTGTCAGGGTCTGGGGAGGGGGGACATAATGAAAGGCACTCTGGGGGGCGCAGCCGGTGAGCAGGCCGAAGGCCACCAGCAGGGCGAGGGGTTTGAGGGACATGACAGGCTCCTTGTCGGTTTCTTGTACAGTCATCGGAATGTGGCACAGTTGGAGCCCGATTGAAAGATTGTCTTTATACTCATATGGTTACAAAAATATCAAGGAGGGGCCCAGGATGCACAAGGAGGGACTGGTGAGGCGTTGCGTGACGGGGCTGCTCTGCCTGCTGCTGACCGCCTGTGGCGAGCCGGGGTTCAGACCCCTGGCGGCGGGGGAGACCATATTGGCGTTCGGAGACAGCCTGACCGAGGGGCGCGGGGTCAGTCCGGCCCAGAGCTACCCCAGCGTACTGGCGAGCTTGAGCGGCCACCCCGTCATCAATGGCGGGGTGTCGGGGGAGTTAAGCCGTGCCGGGCGAGCCCGCTTGCCGGCGCTGCTGGCCGAGCACAGGCCCGCTCTGGTGATCTTGCTGGAGGGAGGTAATGACATGCTGCGCGGCAGCGGGGAGGGGGTGCTCAAGGCCAATCTCGCCGCCATGATAGAGGCGGCGCAGGGCAGCGGTGCCCAGGTGCTGCTGGTGGCCGTGCCTCGCAAGTCCCTGTTTGCCGATGGTGCGCCCCTCTACGGGGAGCTGGCACAGCAGTACGGACTGGTGCTGGACGAGGACAGCATTGGCGAGCTGCTGCGCACTCCCGGGCTCAAGTCCGACGCCGTGCACTTCAACGCGCAGGGATATGGCGCCCTGGCCGAGCGGCTTCACCGGCTTTTGCAGGAGCGCGGCGCTCTATGAGGCAGCTGCTCCTGCCGCGTCGGCGGGGCCGCCCGGGATCAAAAAAAACCGCCGAGGCGGTTTTTTTTACGGGCAAGGGACAACTCAGAGGGACTGCTCTTCGCCACCCAGGGCGGCAAACAGCGCCGGGATGAACTGGGCCAGCTCGGCGGTCACCAGGGCAAAGTCCGCATCCAGGCGGGCGGCGGGATCCTCGCTGGTGACGTCGTCGTTCTGCTCGCGCAACTCTTCGCTGAACTTGAGGCGCTTGATGGAGAGATCGTCCCCCAGCACGAAGCTCAGGGTCTCGCCCCAGTTCAGGGCCAGCTTGGTCACCAGCTTGTCGTTGGCCAGGTGATTCTTGATCTCGTCGCTCATCAGATCCTGCTGCTTGCAGCGGATGATGCCGCCGTGCTCCATGGCGCTGCGCAGCTCGGCCTCGTCTTCCAGGGTGAAGCTGGCGGGCAGGTTACCCTCGTTCAGCCACTCGGTCATGGTGATCTCGGGCGGGTTCTTGAGGGCCACCGGGACCACCGGCAGGGTACCTATGCTCTTGCGCAGCAGGGCCAGCAGATCGTCCGCCTTCTTTGCGGAGCCGGCGTCCACCACCATCAGGTTGTCGGCCGGATTGATCCAGGCGAAGGTCTGGCTGGTGCGGCTGAAGGCGCGGGGCAGCAGGGTATGCATGATCTCCTCCTTCAGCGCCTCCTTCTCCTTCTTCTTGAGGGCGCGGCCCTGCTCGAATTCGATCGCTTCGACCTTCTCCGCCAGCATCTCCTTGACCACTGTGCCCGGCAGCATTTTCTCTTCCTTGCGTGCGCAGAGCAGGATATGGCCAGAGGCGCTGTGAGTCAGGGTGGAGCCGAATTTGCCGAGGGGCTTGACCCACCCGAACCGGGAGATGTCCTGACTGCCGCACGGGGTGAAGGCACAGGCCTCGAGCTGGGTTTCCAGCTGATCCACGGTCAGGTCAAAGGGGCGGGTAAAGCGATAAATCTGCAGGTTTTTAAACCACATGGCGTCCTCGGTCTCATAGATTGTCCGGCGGGCATTGTACTAGAGAGGCGCTTTGTGATCAGCCAATCATTCTCGCTAAATAAAGGGCGATCGACTTCACATGGCCTCATCTTGACCGCCCGTCTTGTCATCGAACTCCCCTAGACTGCGAGTGTTCAAATTGTTAACAAGGATGCGAATATGTTGAGAGCGAGCCGGCCGGAAGACATGGAAGAGATCGTCGAGATCTGGCTCCTGGCATCCTTGCAGGCCCATGATTTCGTTGACGCTTCCTGCTGGTGGCAGGCTCAGGAGGAGCTGCGTACCCGCTACCTCGACCACGCCCGCATCTGGGTGTTTGAAGAGCGCGGGGAACTGCTCGGTTTCATGGCCCTGGTGGATGACTACCTGGCCGCCCTCTTCGTGCGACCCGACCGCCAGGGACGCGGGGTTGGTCATGCCCTGCTGCAGGAGGCCAAGCAACAGGTGGGGGCGCTCCATACCCGGGTCTTCGTGGAGAACGAGCCGGCGGTGCGCTTCTATCGCCGCCACGGGTTCAGGATCGGGGGTGAGGTCTCGGATCCCCTGACCGGTCATCCCCAGTACCAGATGCATTTCCAAGCCGTCTGAATCTGACGTCACCGGCCTGTTTTGCTTGAAAAAAGAGGGTCGTATCCTCATCTTGTCCTCATCGGGTACCACTGCCCCCCCTCTTATCTTTCGAGCCGCTTTTCATGAAGATCCTGCACACTGCCGACTGGCACCTTGGCCATCAACTCCATGGCCATGAGCGCCGCTTCGAACACGATGCCTTTCTCGACTGGCTGACCGACACCATCAAGACGCGGCAGATCGACGCCCTGCTGGTAGCTGGGGATCTGTTCGATACCGCCAACCCTCCCGCCAGCGCCTGGCAGCAACTCTATCGCTTCCTGGCCAGGCTGCGCGCCGAGATGCCCCGCCTCAACATGGTGCTGGTCGGTGGCAACCACGACTCTCCCTCCAAGCTGGACGCCCCCCACGAGCTGCTGCGGGCCTTCGACCTGCATCTGGTGGGCAGCATCAGCCGGGACGGGGAGGGCAAGCTCGAAGCCGATCGCCTGCTGGTGCCGCTGCAAGACAGGGAGGGCAAGGTTGCCGCCTGGTGCGCCGCCGTGCCTTTTCTTCGCAGCAGCGACCTGAGGGTGGAGCCGCTCGAAGAGGGACAGGATCGGCTGATCGAGGGAGTTCGCCAGATCTACCAGGAAGTGCTGGCGCAAGGCCGTGCGCGCTGCGAACCCGGCCAGGCGCTCATCGCCATGGGCCATGCCTACCTGGCGGCGGGCCAGCTCTCCGAGCTCTCCGAGCGGCGGGTGCTCGGCGGCAATCAGCATGCCCTGCCCGCCGACATCTTCGCCACTGCCGACTACACCGCCCTTGGCCACCTCCATCTGGCCCAGAGCCCGGCCGAGGGCGTGCACTACAGCGGCTCGCCGCTGCCGCTCTCCCTCGCCGAGGCCAACTACAACCATCAGGTGCTGGAAGTGACGTTTGAGGGGGGCAAGTTGGTGGGGCTGGAGCGGATCCCTGTGCCCCGTGCGGTGGAGATGATCCGCCTGCCCCAGAGCACACTCGAGGAGGCGCTCACCGCCATAGAGGCGCTCTCCCTGCCCGATTGCCCCCAGGAGGCACAGCCCTTCCTCGAGGTGCGGCTGCTGCTGCCCAAGCCCGAGGCCCGCATCCGCGAGCGCATTCTGGCGGCCATGGCGGGCAAGCCGGTGCGTCTGGCCCGCATCAGCACCCAGTATCAGGGCTCGGGGGAGGGGCTGGCCGATGGCCGCGAGCGGCGCAGGCTGGATGAGCTATCCCCCACAGAGGTGTTCCGTCTCTGCTATCGGCGGCAGTTCGAGGGGGAGCCGGCGGCCGAACTGGTGGCGTCGTTTGAAGAGATCCTGGAGCAGGTCAAGGAATCCAACACATGAAAATCTTGTCTCTTGCAGGGGAAAACCTGGCCAGCCTGACCGGGGCTTTCACCATCGACTTCGCAGGTGGCGCTTTGGGGGCTGCCGGGCTCTTTGCCATCACGGGCAATACAGGCGCAGGCAAGAGCACATTGCTCGACGCCATCTGCCTCGCCCTCTATGACGAGATGCCGCGCTTTATCGCCAATCGCAAGAATGTTGAGAAAATTGGCCGAGCGGATGAAGACGAAAAAGAAAAATTAACCGCCAATGATGTGAAAAATATCCTCAGCCGCGGCCACGCCAGCGGCTATGCCGAGGTGCAGTTCCGCGGCTGTGACGGCCGCATCTACCTGGCGCGCTGGGCGGTGCGGCGGGCACGCAATCGCTCGGAAGGGCGCTTCCAGGCCCAGGAGCGCAGCCTGACCGACGTCGAGTCGGGGCAGGTCTTTTCCGGCAGCAAGCGGGAGCTGCAGGATCGCATCGACGAGCTGGTGGGCCTCTCCTGGGAGCAGTTCCGCCGCGCAGTGATACTGCCGCAAGGGGAGTTTGCCGCCTTCCTCAAGTCGAGCGCCGATGAGCGCTCCGCCCTGCTCGAGCGGATGACGGGCACCGAGCTCTACTCCGCCATCTCCATCCAGACCCATGAGCGGGCGCGGGCCGAGCAGCAGGCGCTGGCGACCATACAGCAGCGGCTCGGCGACGTGGCCCTGATGGACGACGAGACACGCGAGCACTGGGTCGCCCGGCAGCTGAACCTCTCCACCAGCCTCAAGCACGAACAGCAGCAGCGTCAGCTGTTGCAGGACTTGCGGGATCTCAACGGACGGATTGCCGCCCAGTTGCAGGCCTGCCGGGAGGGGCAGGAGGCGCTGGCCGCCGCCGAGGCGGCCCATGGCGAGGCGGCGTCCGGCCGGGAAGAGTTTGCCCGCGCCGAACAGGCCCAGGTGGCCCGCGCCGATCACGACGAACTCGCCCGCCTCACCCTGGAGGTGCAGCAGCAGGAGCTGCAGATAGGCCAGCTTGCCCCCCAGCTGGAGCAGGTTGAACCTGTGTTGCAGCAGGCCGCGCTGCGCGAGCAGCAACTGCTTGCCGACAAGATTGCCGCCGAGCGGGAGTGGGGCGCCCTGCAACCCGAGCTCAAGCGGGCGCAGGAGCTCGATACCCGCATCCGGGAAAAAGTGCAGCAGTTGCAGAAGATCCAGCAGGAGGGGGCGCAGGAGCGGGAAGTCCAGCTCACCCTCGAGCAGGGCTGGCGCGAGCAGAGCAAACAGGTCGAGCTGCTCAAGCAGCAGCACCAGCAGTGGGGGCTCTGGCTCGAAGAGCACAAGGGGCTGGCCCCGGTGGCCCGCCAGTGGCAGCCCCTGCTCACCGCCATGCAGGATTGGGCCGAGGATGCCGACAAGCTGCAACAGCTGCTCACCCTGCGGGATCACCAGCTGCGCGCCCTGCAGCAGTTGCAACGCCAGCTGGAGCAGGGCCAGCAGGAGCGCGACTACTGGCAACAGGAGCAGGCGCGGCTGCAACAGCAACAGAACGAGCTGCAGGAGCAGCAGTGGGAGAGCCGCCTCGCCAAGGCGCAGGAGCAGTGGCAGCAGCAGACCGAACAGCTGGGTCAGCTGCGCCAGCTGCTGGAGCTGGCCGATTATGGCCGCAACCACGGCGAGCAGCATGGCCGCCTGCAGCAGGAGATTGCCCAGCTGGAGCAGGCACTCGGCAAGCTGCCACCCGGCGAAGAGCTGGCGCCAGCCCGCGAGCGGCTCGCCCTGCAGCGGGATGAGGCGCGCCACGCGCTGGAGCAGTCCCGCGCCATCGCCAGCTTCGAGCAGTATCGCCATATCCTGAGCGATGGCGAACCTTGCCCGCTGTGTGGCGCCGAGGAGCACCCCTACAGCCAGAGCCAGCCGCAGGTGGCGGGGATTCTGGGTCAGCTGGCGGAGCGGGCCCGCAGCCTCGAACTCGAATGGGAGCGGCTCAACCATCAATACATTCAGTGCGAGAGCGAGCGTCAGAGCTGGCCCGTCAGCTGGCGGTGCGCCAGCAACATCTGCCGGAGCTGGAAGCCGCGCCGAGCAGCTGACCCAGCGCTGGCAACAGCTGGGGGGCGATACCCTGCTCGGCCATCCGCTGCCACTGCGCCAAAGCCCCATTGAGTGGAACGAGCTGATGAGCACCCTGCTCGGCCGTGGCCAGGCGCTGGAGCAGGGGTTGGCCCAGAGCCAGCAGCAGCTGCGTCAGGCCCAGCTTGGTCAGCAACAGTTGCAAGGGGTGCGTCAGCAACTGAGCCAGCTGGCTGCCCAGCACCAGCAGTTTGACCAGCAGTGGCAGGAGGCCGACCGCCAGCGCATCGCGCTGGAAGGGGAAGTGAAGGGGATGGGCGAGCAGGAAGCGACCCTGCGCCAGCGCCTTGAGCAAGGCGCCCAGCCGCCTCGACGAGCAGATGGGCGGCCAACCGTGGCGCCAGTGGCTCGGCAGCCAGCAGTGGCACGAGTGGCAGCGGGCCTGCGAGGAGCCTGGCTGCACGGCCAGAGTGAGTGGGAGCGGCTGGCCAGCGAGATCGCCAGCCTGACCCCGGCCTGAGCGCACAGGAGGCGCGCCTGCAGACCCAGCGCGAGCTGCTGCACAAGCTGGAGCGGGACTACAAGGAGCATGAGCAGCAGCGGCAGGGGCTGCTCACCAGCCGCGCGGCCTGTCTCGGAGGCCGGAGATCGCCGCTGGTCGAGAGGACCGTGGCAGCAGCGACTGCAGCAGCTCGCCAGCGAACTGGAGGCGATGCAACAGCGGCGCCCGTCGCCCTGCGGAGCGGCAGACCGAGCTCAAGGCCCGCCTCACCCATGTGGAGCAGGAAAAGCAGGTGAGCAGCCGCCGCAAGCGGGAGGTGCTGGGGCGCTGGGCTGCCCATGCCAGTACCCTCGGCATCGCCGAGTACGACCTGCGCCGCCTGCTCGCCATCACCCCCGATGAGCTCAAGGCGCGCCGCACCGCCCTGCAAGGGCTGGAAGATGCCCTTGGCGAGGCGCGCACCCGTCTTGCCGAGCGGCAGCGGGCGCTGGCGCTGGAGGAGAGCAAGCGGGAACGCTATCGGGAGCATCATCCCCGAGCTGGCCGCCCTGCCGGATGCAGAGCTGAGCTAGCGGCTGGCAGCGCTGCGAGGCCCGCTGCCGCGAGCTTGAAGAGCAGCTGTTCGAGTGCAAGAGCACCCTGGCTCAGGCCGAGGCGGCGGCACTGAAGGCGGGGAGCCTGCAGGAGGCGCTGGCCGCCCAGCAGGCGGTGGCGGATCACTGGCTGCAACTGTCCGAGCTTATCGGCTCCGCCAGCGGCGCCAAGCTGCGTACCTTCGCCCAGAGCCTCACGCTCGAACGTCTGCTGCTGGAGGCCAACGCCCAGCTCGGCGAGCTGTCGCCGCGCTATCGGCTGGAGCGGGTGCCCGGCACGGATCTGGCGCTGCAAGTGGTGGATCTGGACATGGGGGACGAGGTGAGGTCTGTGGACTCCCTCTCCGGCGGCGAGAGCTTCCTGGTGTCGCTGGCGCTGGCGCTGGCCCTCTCCAGCCTCTCCTCCCGCCAGACCCAGGTCGAATCGCTGTTCATCGATGAGGGGTTCGGCACCCTGGATCCGGACAGCCTGGATCTGGCGCTCTCCAGTCTGGACTCCCTGCAGGCCGCCGGTCGCCAGATCGGGGTCATCTCCCACGTTCAGACCCTGGTGGAGCGGATCGGCGTGCAGATCCGGGTCGAGGCCCTCGGCGGTGGCGAGAGCCGGGTGGTCTTGCCCTGAGGGTGACGCTTCAGCCATAACAAAAGGCTATGTCCCAGATGTGTCAAAACCTTGATCTCGGTGTGTTTTTTAACATCTTATTTGTACTTGCCCCAGACACTGGTGCCCATATCGATGTCTTCATTTAACAGGGCCATGCCGGCCAAGGTGGTGAGGGGTTGCATCATGAAGCATCTGAGAGTGGGCGTGCTGGCAGGTTTGATGTCGTCGGCCATGCTGCTGGGGATGGCGGGGGTCGACGAGGAGCGGCTGGCTGCGGCAGAACCTGGCCGACCGACCATTTTTCAGCTGATCTCGGTTTGTTGCCGGGGCTCATCGATTCCAACGGCACTGGTCCCTTCGTCGACTTGGTTAAGGCCATCGCCGGGCTGGATGATGGGGTGGAGGTGAGCGTGATGGTCTACCCCATGTCCCGTGCCACTCGCAGCGTGGTGGTGGGAGGTGAGGTCTCCACCTGCTGGTGCTGCGAAATCCTTACATCGACGAGTCCATGCTGCCCTATCGCTTCAGCTCGGTGACCTTTGGCAAGGTGACCCACGTGCTCTACAGCAACAGTGCGGCGCCCATTACTCCCGCCATGGTGCTGGGCGACCAGACACCAAGCGGGGACCTGCTCATCGAGGGTATGACCCACTTCTGGCCCTTCTCGGTCAAACGCTCCCTCTCGCTCGAGCAATCCCTCGGCAAGCTGAGCCGGGGCCGCATCGATGCCTTTCTGTGCGCAGGAGGAGGCGGATTTCACCCTGCGCAAGATGGGGCTGACCAATATCCACCGGGTCTATTTCGGCGAGTTTGACGGACTGGTTCATCATCCCCAAGGGGCCGAAGGGGATGCGGTCGACCGTTTCCTGACCCAGTCCATCGAGCGGCTCAGGGCCTCCGGTCAGCTCGACAAGATCTACTCCGCCATTCACGGTCCCTATCAGGAGTGGCAACCGGGAGAAAATGCTGCGACCAAGGCGGTCAGAGCCGCGCAATGAGCGCTTTACCCGCGATCAGCGCTCACTTACCTTTGAACCATACCTTGGAACAAAAAGGCTCCGGTATCGGAGCCTTTTTGTTGCTGTTGTCCGCCCGGGCTATTTTATCTCGGGCAACATATTGGTCAGTGTGTTGTCCTTGAGCACATGATGGTGATAGATGGCCGCCGCAGCATGCAGGGCTATCAGGGCATAGCCTATGTTGGCCAGCGTCTCGTGCAGCTCTTTTATCGTTCCCTTCAAGCCATCATCCGGCGCGATAAGGGCGGGCAGTTCTAATCCGAAGAAGGGGATGGGCTTGCCACCCGCGCTCAGCAGCAGCCAACCCAGCAGCGGCGTCAGGATCAAGAAGCCGTACAGGGCCAGATGGGCGAGGTGGCCGAGCTTGAGCATCAGGGGCGAGGGGGCGGGCACTATGCGCGGTGAGGGGCTGCCAAAGCGCACCAGCAGTCGCGCCACCACCAGCGCCAGAATGAGCAAGCCCACCATGAAGTGGCACTCCTTCATCAGGTCGCGTCCGGCCGAGCCCTTGGGGAAAATATCCCTGAACTCCATCAGCCCATAGACGGCCACCATCAGCAGCAGGGTCAGCCAGTGCAACCCTATGCTCAGGCTGCCATAACGTTGTTCCGTATTCTTCAGCATCTTCATCTCCTTCCGGAGGGCGCATTGTATCGCCCTGGTCCATCCCGTCACGCACGGCGCCGGGATCCCGTGGTTTCCACACCCATGCTACAAGGCTTGCCGGACAATGCCTTGATCTTGACCGCGCTTTTACATCGGATTGCCCTTGCCCGGTCAGGGAACCAGCTAGCCCAGATGGCTAAGGGGCAGGCGGACCCAAGGTGTTGCCCATAAAAAAACCGAAGCCCAGGGCTTCGGTTTTTTGTTGCAGCAGCTGGCACCAGCCAGCGTTGCATTATTTCTTGATGCGGATAACCGGGGTCTCGCCCACGGTCACTGCGCCAGTCATCTTGATCAGCTCTTTGATCTCGTCCATGTTGGAGATGACCACCGGAGTCAGAGTAGACTTCGCCTTGGCTTCCAGTACGGCCAGATCGAACTCGATGATGGTGTCACCGCGCTTGACCTTCTGACCTTCCTGAGCGATGCGGGTGAAGCCTTCGCCTTTCAGCTCGACGGTGTCGATACCGAAGTGAACGAACAGCTCGATACCAGAGTCGGATTCCAGAGAGAACGCGTGGTTGGTCTCGAAGATCTTGCCGATGGTGCCGTCGCACGGAGCAACCATCTTGTTGCCAGCCGGCTTGATGGCGATGCCGTCACCGACGATCTTCTCGGCGAAGACAACGTCAGGCACATCTTCGATGGGCACGATTTCGCCAGACAGCGGAGCGAAGATTTCGATGCCGCCGGTGTCAGAACTGTCATCGGAGACCAGTTTCTTCAGTTTATCAAACAGACCCATAGTAAAAGCTCCTAGAGATGATTGTCGCTGTTTGCAGCCGATCTTAGCAGACTGCCTTCTGCTTAATAAAGTTATCTACACAGGCTTCGATTTCGGCGGCGGTCGCATAGCTCAGAGCCTGGTCTGCCATTGCCTTCACATCTTCGAAGTTGGTGTTGCGGATAAGCTTCTTGATACGCGGTACAGAGATGGCGCTCATGGAGAACTCATCCAGACCCATACCCAGCAGCAGCAGGGTGGCGCGTTCGTCACCAGCCAGTTCACCGCACATACCGGTCCACTTGCCATTGTCATGGGAAGCGTCGATCACCATCTTGATCAGGGTCAGGACGGAGGGTGACAGCGGGTTGTACATGGCGGAAATCATCTCGTTACCACGATCGACAGCCAGGGTGTACTGGGTCAGGTCATTGGTACCGATACTGAAGAAATCCACTTCCTTGGCCAGATGATGAGCCATCACGGCAGCAGCCGGGGTCTCGATCATGATACCCACTTCGATGGATTCATCAAAGGCTTTGCCGTCGGCACGCAGTTCGGCCTTCAGCTGTTCCACGGTTGCCTTGAGGCTGCGGAACTCTTCGACGGAGATGATCATCGGGAACATGATGCGCAGTTTGCCGAAGGCAGAGGCGCGCAGTATGGCCTTCAGCTGGGCGTGCATGATGTCTTCGCGATCGAAGAAAATACGCACGGCACGCCAGCCCAGGAAGGGGTTCATCTCTTTCGGGAAATTCATGTAGGGCAGTTCTTTGTCGCCGCCGATGTCCATGGTGCGGACGATGATCGGCTGATCCGGCATGGCCTCTGCCACTTCTTTGTAGGCCTTGAACTGCTCATCTTCGGTCGGCAGCGCATCGCGGTCCATGAACAGGAACTCGGTGCGGTACAGACCCACGCCTTCGGCGCCATTGCGGATGGCACCCTCGGTATCCTTGACGGTACCTATGTTGGCGCAGACTTCGACCTGATGACCATCCAGCGTGATGGCGGGCAGATCTTTCAGCTTGGCCAGCTCGTCTTTCTCGGCCTGGAACTGGGCCTGGAATTTCTTGGCCTCAGCCAGCTGAACGGCGGTCGGGTTGATGATGATCTGGTTGTTGATGCCATCCAGAATCAGCATCTCGCCATTGTTGACGCGCGCAGTGATGTCGTTGGTGCCCACTATGGCCGGCAGCTCCAGGGAGCGGGCCATGATGGAGGTGTGAGAGGTACGGCCACCGATGTCGGTGACAAAACCCAGCACATATTTCAGGTTGATCTGAGCGGTTTCGGACGGGGTCAGGTCTTTGGCGACTAGGATGACCTCTTCGTCTATGGTGCTCAGGTTGACAACGGCGATGCCCAGCACGTTCTTCACCAGACGGGTACCGATGTCACGGAAGTCGGTGGCGCGCTCGCGCAGATAGGGGTCATCCAGCTCGGCCATCATCTTGGCGTACTGTTCGATCACCTCATAGATGGCTTTGTCGGCGGACGCCTTGTTGTCTTTGATGAAGGATCTGATATCCCCTTCCAGCTCCTCATCTTCGAGCAGCATGATGTGGCCTTCGAAGATGGCCTCTTTTTCTTCACCGAAGGTACGACCGGCCATCTCTTTGATGGCTTCCAGCTGTGCGGCTGACTTGGTGCGGGCTTCGAGGAAGCGGTTGATCTCGACGTCAATCTGGTCAGCAGAAATCTTGCCCTGATTGATAACGATTTCATCTTCTTTCAGAAGAAGCGCCTTACCGAATGCGATACCGGGGGACGCAAGAATGCCAGATATCATAATCCTTCCTATTAAAACGACTGTGGGGGAGGAATAAAGCTGGATTACTCCAGCTCGTCCATCAGGGCAACCAGCTTCTCAACGGCTTTCTGAGCGTCCGGGCCGTCGGCCTGGATGGTCACGTTGGTGCCTTTGGTCAGGCCCAGGGTCTGCAGCTTGAACAGGCTCTTGGCGCTGGCGGATTTGCCACCGGAGACCACAGTGATCTCGCTTTGGAATTCTTTGGCTTCTTTCACGAACTGAGCTGCAGGACGGGTGTGCAGGCCGTTTTCAGCAGTAATAACAACAGACTTCTCGTACATGGTTTCACCCCATATTATTGATATTGTGTGGAGAGATGGTCGCTAATGAGGCTTCCTGTCTCACCGTGTCAGTATGGATATGTTGTAAAGTAACGAAATCAGACCCGCAATGGTTTAATCCAGGTCAATTTTCTGTGCAGTATTCGGCGTCCAGGCTAAGTCTTTTCGTTATCGGGCTGAAAGCCGCGTCAGGACTGGCCTGAAATTAATTTATAACGAAAAATAACACTTTGTTACCTTGTGATACCTAGCCGGTAAACACCTCGTGACGCGGCACAGGATATGAGATTTATCACAGAATGTCTGCTTTTTTTGTCAGGCCCAAGTTTGTTATTTTACCCCAAAAAATAAGGGGCCGACTGACACTGATGGCTACTGAGTTTAGCGCATAATGAAAACGGCGCCCCAGAGGCGCCGTTGTTTTGATGTAAGACGATCAATTACTGCTGCAGTTCCTGCTCGCTGAACACGCCGGCGAAGAGGGCGCTGGAGAGGTAGCGTTCGGCGGCGCTTGGCAGCACGACGACTATGGTCTTGTCCTTGAACTCCGGCAGCTCGGCCAGACGGGCGGCAGCCACCACGGCGGCGCCTGAGCTTATCCCCGCCAGTATGCCTTCCTCTTCCATCAGGCGGCGAGCCATCTCGATGGACTCCTCGCTGCTCACCTGTTCGACGCGGTCCAGCAGCGTCAGGTCCAGGTTGCCAGGAATGAAGCCGGCGCCAATGCCCTGGATCTTGTGGGGGCCGGGTTTGATCTCTTCACCCGCCAGTTTCTGGCTGATGACGGGGGACTCGGCCGGTTCGACCGCGACCGAGATGATGGCCTTGCCCTTGGTCTGCTTGATGTAGCGGGAGACCCCTGTGATGGTGCCGCCGGTACCGACACCTGCCACAAACACATCCACCTCGCCGTCGGTGGCATCCCAGATCTCGGGGCCAGTGGTCTGTTCATGGATCTCGGGGTTGGCGGGGTTTTCGAACTGCTGCAGCAGCACATACTTGCCCGGCTCGGATTCCAGGATCTCGTTGGCCTTGGCGATGGCGCCCTTCATGCCCAGGGGCCCTTCGGTCAGCACCAGGTTGGCACCGAGCGCCTTGAGCAGCTTGCGGCGCTCCAGGCTCATGGTGGCCGGCATGGTCAGGGTGATGGGATAGCCACGGGCAGCCGCCACGAAAGCCAAGGCAATGCCCGTGTTGCCGCTGGTAGGCTCGATGATCTCCTTGCCCTGGGTCAATACGCCGCGTTTCTCGGCATCCCAGATGAGATTGGCGCCGATCCGGCACTTGACGCTGAAGCTCGGGTTGCGGCTCTCGATCTTGGCCAGCACGCGGCCCTTGGTAACACGGTTGAGACGAACCAGCGGGGTGTTGCCTATGGTCTGGCTGTTGTCCTCAAAAATTTTGCTCATGGTGCTATCCCTGTGTTTGTTAAGGCGATGAAACAAGATTACCCTGTGGTTTCTGAATGAGAAGTGACGAATCGTTATAACAATATGTTATTACAACATATAGAACTTATTCTCTCTCGCCGAAGGACCCTGAGGTTCTCCTGCGACCAAAGGAATGGATCTCATGGGATTTGCAGGAAGCGATCGCTATCTCGCATCAAGGTCACTGAGTATGGCCGTCAATGCCGCCATAGTGCTGGAGAAGCCGCTGCTGATCAAAGGTGAGCCGGGCACCGGCAAGACGGTGCTGGCCGAGGCGGTCGCCGAGTCGCTCGGTGCCGACCTCATCAGCTGGCACATCAAGTCCACCACCAAGGCCCAGCAGGGGCTCTATGAATACGATGCGGTGGCCCGGCTGCGGGACTCCCAGCTTGGGGATCCCCGGGTGGGGGAGATCCACCACTACATTCGTCGGGGCAAATTGTGGCAGGCGTTTTGCGCCGAGCAGCGCCCTGTGCTGCTCATCGACGAAATTGACAAGGCCGACATCGAGTTTCCCAACGATCTGTTGCTGGAGCTGGATCGGATGGAGTTCGACGTCTACGAGACAGGGGAGCGCATCAAGGCCCGCCAGCGTCCCGTGGTCATCATCACCTCCAACAATGAGAAAGAGCTGCCGGACGCCTTCCTGCGCCGCTGCTTCTTCCATTACATCCGCTTCCCCGACAAGGCCGAGATGCAGGCCATAGTCCAGCTGCACTATCCGGATCTCAAGGAGAGCCTGCTCGGCGAGGCGATGGAGCTCTTCTTCGAGCTGCGTAACGTGGAGGGGCTGCGCAAGAAACCCTCCACCTCAGAGCTCTTGGACTGGATCCGCCTGCTGCTGGCCGATGACATAGCCCCCGAGGCGCTGCGGAGCCGGGAGCCGGGCAAGCTGGTGCCCGCCCTCTATGGCGCCCTGCTCAAGACGGAGCAGGACTTGCACCTGTTCGAGAAGCTGGCCTTCCTGGCGCGCCGCGGCGGCTGAATGCTGATCGACTTCTTCACCCATCTGCGTCGTCACAAGCTGCCCTGCAGCCTGCGCGAGTTGCTGGATCTCCATGGTGCCCTGGCGGCCGGGCTCGCCTGCGTGGACATGGACGACTTCTATCGCTTGTCCCGCTGCCTGCTGGTGAAGGACGAGGCTCACCTCGATCGCTTCGATCGCGCCTTCGCCGAGTACTACCAGGGGCTGGAGGCCATCCCCCTGCTGCCCGAGACGCTGCCGGATGACTGGCTGCGCCAGGAGTTTGAGCGGCTGCTGAGCTCTGAGGAGAAAGCCTTGCTCAGCTCCCTCGGCGGGCTCGACAAGTTGCTGGAGACCCTCAACCAGCGCCTGCGCGAACAAAAGGCGCGCCACGCCGGCGGCAACAAGTGGGTGGGCACAGGGGGCAGCAGCCCGTTCGGCCATGGCGGCTTTCACCCGGAGGGGATCCGCATGGGAGGCGAGGGCCAGCATGGCAAGGCAACCAAGGTGTGGGAGGCGCGCCACTACCGCAACTTCAGCGACGACTCGCCGCTCGGCCAGCGGGCCATCCAGTTGGCCCTGCGCAAGCTCAGGCGCTGGGTGCGCAAGGGCAATCCCTCGGAGCTGGATCTTGACGACACCATCAGCAGCACGGCCCGCCAGGGCTGGCTCGATGTGAAGCTGCGCCCCGAGCGTCACAACGGGGTCAAGCTCTTGGTGTTCTTCGATGTGGGGGGCTCCATGGATGCTCACGTGGCCGAGGTGCAGCGCCTCTTCAGTGCCCTGCGCCACGAGTTCAAGCACCTGGTGTTCTTCTATTTTCACAACTGCCTGTACGACTTCGTCTGGCAGGACAACAGCCGCCGCGCCCAGGAGCGCCTCGATACCCTGAGCTTGCTGCGCACCTACGGCAGCGACTATAGGGTGATTTTTGTGGGGGACGCCAAGATGGGCCCCTACGAGATCACCTGGCCCGGCGGCAGCGTGGAGCAGTGGAATGAGGAACCCGGCCAGGTGTGGTTCGAGCGCCTGCAGCACCACTTCCCCAGGCTGGTGTGGATCAACCCGGTCCCCAGGCAGGAGTGGCTCTGGCACCCCTCCATCAAGTTGATGAATGACGTGATTGGCGGGCGCATGCACCCGCTGACCCTGGCTGGTCTCGCCGCAGCGATCGATCAGCTATGAACCTCTGACCCCTAAAAAACAGACAAGCCGGGATTGCACCCGGCCAGGAGCAAAGATGACCTCTATCGTAATCAGTGGCTCAGGCCTCTATACCCCGCCCTTTGCCGTCAGCAACGAAGAGCTGGTGGCGGCCTTCAACCAGTATGTGGATCTCTACAACGAGGAGAACGCCTCCGCCATCGACGCCGGTCAGCTGGACGCCAAGCAGCATTCGAGCTGCGAGTTCATCGAGAAGGCCTCCGGCATCAAGAGTCGTTATCTGGTGAGCAGGGAGGGGGTGCTGGATCCCGATATCATGCAACCGCTGCTCCCCGAGCGTCCCGATGACCAGCCCTCCATCATGGTGGAGATGGCGGTGGCGGCCGCCGAGCAGGCACTGATCGCCGCCGGTCGCGAACCCGGCGAGATAGATCTTGTCATAGTGGCGGCCTCCAACATGCCGCGTCCCTACCCGGCGCTCTCCATCGAGCTGCAGCACTATCTGGGGGCGAGCGGCATGGCCTTTGACATGAACGTGGCCTGCTCCTCCGCCACCTTCGGCATCAAGACGGCGGCGGATCTGCTGGCGGCCGGCACCGCCAGACTGGCCCTGGTGGTGAATCCCGAGATCTGCTCGGGGCATCTCAATTTCCGCGATAGAGACAGCCACTTCATCTTCGGCGACGCCTGCACCGCAGTGCTGCTGGAGCGGGAGGCCGACTGCAAGGTAGCCAACCCCTGGCAACTGGTGGCGAGCAAGCTGGTGACCCAGTACTCCAACAACATCCGCAACAACTTCGGTTTCCTGAACCGCTTCAGCCCGCGCACCCGCTATGGGGATGACAAGCTGTTCCGCCAGCAGGGGCGCAAGGTGTTCAAGGAGGTGCTGCCCCTGGTGTGCGACCAGATAAGCACTCAGCTCGATGAGCAGGGGTGGGCGGCAGACTCTTTAAGCCGGCTCTGGCTCCATCAGGCCAACCTCACCATGAACCAGTTCATCGGGCGCAAGCTGCTGGGCCACGACGCCAGCCAGCAGGAGGCGCCGGTGATCCTGGACAGCTATGGCAACACCAGCTCGGCGGGCTCCGTCATCGCCTTCCACCTGTTCAACCAGGACTTGCCGAGCGGGGCCCGCGGTGTGCTCTGCTCCTTCGGCGCCGGTTACTCCATCGGCAGCCTGCTGTTGCAGCGCCTCTGATTGCCGCCATCCGGCGGCGGCAGCAAAAAACCACCCGGGCGGGTGGTTTTTTTATGGGCCTGGGCTGGCGAAGATCAGGCGGGCTCTATGGCCGATACCAGGCAGTCGGGCTCGCTGATGCGAAAACGCACATTGAGGTCGAACAGCCTGACGCCGTACTCCTTGTCGTCCGGCTTGCCCTTCTTGTAGGCGGGGCGGGGATCCTGGGCCAGTACCTCGCTCACCAGCTGGCGCAGCTCGGGGTGGGCCTTGAGCCAGGGTATGAGCTGCTGCTCCACCTCCGGGGTGAAGCTCACCGACAGCGGCGGTGTGGGGGCCTCGGGGGCGAAGCCACCCCGGGCGTGGGGCAGGCTGTCGGCGTAGGGAATATAGGGCTTGATATCGACCACTGGGGTGCCGTCCAGCAGATCCACGGCGCCGAGATCGAGCCACAGCTTGCCACGCTCTCGGCCCACCCCGTGCAGCTCGACCACGGAGAGGCCGAGGGGATTGGGGCGGAAAGTGGAGCGAGTGGCAAAGACCCCGACCCGCTCGTTGCCGCCGAGGCGCGGCGGACGCACCGTCGGGTGCCAGCCCTGGGCCATGGTCTGGTGAAACACGAAGCTGAGCCAGAGGTGGGAAAACTGCTCTATGTCGCGCAGCACGTCCGGCTGATCGTAGGGAGGCAGCAGCTCCAGGCGGGCGCGGGCCGATTTGACCAGGCCGGGCTGGCGGGGGATGGCGAACTTCTCCTTGTAGGGAGAGCGGATGATCCCTAGGGTGTCGATGTCGAACTTCATGGCGGATCCTGGCTGAAAACCCCGGCAATGTATCACAGCCGGGCCGAAAACGCAGGCGTCGCCACAGGAGGGAGCCCTTGCCGCCCGCTGTGATCCCGGTCGCAGAGCGCGGCATCTGAGGCTGTGCCCTGGGGCCAACTTGCGTAGGGTGGGGGGAAGAAAGGGATTGGCCGAGGTCATGGCGCCGCGGCACACAGGAGAGACAGGGATGAAACTGCTTATTATCGGCGGCACCGGGTTCTTGGGCCGCCACCTCACCTCGCTGGCCCTGGATTGGGGTCATGAGGTGACGCTGTTCAATCGGGGTCACCGCCAGCACCCTGACTGGCGCGAGCTGACCCAGCTGCAGGGGGACAGGGATCATAACCTGGATCCCTTGCTGGGGGAGGGACTGCACTGGGATCTGGCCATAGACACCTGCTGCTATGACCCAGCACAGGCGGCCAGCCTCTCGGCGGCCCTGCTCGGGCGCTGCGAGCGGCTCATCTTCATCTCCACCATCAGCGTCTATCGTGACTTTGCCCGTCCCGAGATGGACGAGTCGGCGCCGCTGCACGAAGTAGCCCCCGGCGAGTCAGCCAGTGACTACGGTCCGCTCAAGGTCTTGTGCGAGGCCGAGTATCGGGCCCGCTGGGGGGATCGGCTCTGCATACTGCGCCCCGGCGTGCTGTGCGGCCCCTTCGACCCGACCGGCCGTCTGGCCTGGTGGGTGCAACGGGTGCAACAAGGAGGAGCCTGGCTGCTGCCGGGGGAGGGGCAGGACAGGCTGCAATACCTGGATGTGCGCGACTGCGCCGAGTTCGTGCTGCGGGCCGCCGAACAGCGGCTGGAGGGCTGCTTCAACCTCGTCAAGCCCGGCATCTTGCTGGTGGACTGGGTGGAGCGTCTGGCGGCCCGCCTGATACCGGCCTCCCCCCTGCAACCTGAGTGGACCCCCTGGCCCGCCCTGATCGCGGCCGGGGTCGAACCCTGGCAGAGTTATCCCACGCTGTTGCCCAACACCCAGACCGAGTTTGCCGGCTATGGCAGCATCAGCGCCGAGGCCGCCATCGTTCATGGCCTGAACTTCCGGCCGTTGGAGGAGACGGTGGCCGATCTGGTTGCGTGGCTGGCGAGCAACGAGCAGACGCCCCTGGCTGGCATGACCCTGGCCGAGGAGGCGGCGTTGCGGCAGCGGGTGCGGGAGTTCTCGCCGTCATAGGTCGGCAGGGGGAGCGCAGAGGCAAACGAGAGAGGGCACCCCGGGGTGCCCTCTCTCGTTTTTCCCTGGCGTCAGCGCAATTGTGCGCCGCAGCCGACCAGCAGCTCTTTCAAGATGCTGCGATGACAGCGGGACTCCTGCTCGCAATAACAGCCTACCGACAGCTGGGTATGGTGGGAGAGGGCCGCCAGCAGCGCCAGATCGTGGCGGGCAGCGGGGCTGGCCATCTCGGCCTTGTACTGCTTGCAGAAGGCGGCCCACTGGGCCGGGGTCTCGGCGGCCTGGCCCAGCTTCATGGTGTCGGGACTGGGGGCCAGGTTGGGGAACCAGACGTCGTACCAATCCTGGCTGGCAAAGTCGCTCTTGGGCACGCCGCGAGGCGGACGGCGCACTGTGCCGATGCGCAAGCCTTCACCCTCGAGACGAGGGCTGCCGAGGCGGACTATGGCGATTGCCATGCCGAGACCTTACTTCTCTTCGGCCACTTTCAGCGCCTGGCCGTAGCAGATCACCTGCTTCAGGCAGCCCGGCACGTCGCTGAATTCGGCGCACTTGTCGAAGCTGACGCCGTTGCCGCCCATGTCGGCCACGCGGCGGCGCGCCAGGGTGCGTGCCTCACCGGAATTGGGCACCGCCTGGTTGGCGTCGGCCTGGCAGGATTCGCCCTCGACTGTGCCGAGGTAGAGATAGTTGAGGTCGGCGAGCTGGTTCTGCTCATAGATCCGGACGCCGCCCGGCTTGAAATACTCGTCGAAGTTTTCCTTGTCCAGATTGCTGTTGAAGGCGAAGTCGGCACAACCGGAGGCAATCAGGGGCATCATCAGGATCAGGCGTTTCATGTCGAGGTCTTGTTGAACAGTGAGGGGGCCATTATAGGGGTCAGTCGCTGCCTGCGACCAGCCCCATTTTTCGCCCGGGAGGCGAGGTGTGACGGGGATCTTGGCACTATCCACAAGAGAAGGGGCACATCAGTGCCCCTTGTTCATTTGCTTTCATCAGGCGGGAGCCAGCCGCTGGTGCAGGCTGCGGTAGTAGTCATCTTCCAGCAGTGCCTGGTGCGGGGCGCAGAGGCGGATCTTGCCCTCTTCCATCAGGGCCACCCTGTCCATCTGCTCCAGCCCCAGCAGGCGGTGGGAGATGAGCAGCAGGGAGCGCTCTGCCCCCAGCTTGAGCAGCAGGGCCATGATCTCCCGCTCGGTCTGGCTGTCGAGGCCTTCGGTCGGCTCATCCAGCAGCCAGAGCGGGGCGTCGTGCAGCAGGGCGCGGGCTATGCCGATGCGGCGGCGCTCGCCGCCGGAGAGGGGGCGGCCGCCATCCCCGAGCCAGGCGTCCAGCCCGCCCTCGGCCTCTTCATCCTCGCCTGCCAGCAGGGTGGTGAGACCCACCTGGGTGAGGACTTCGGTCAGCCGCTCGTCGCTGGCGTCGGGGGCGGCCAGCTTGAGGTTGCCTCGCAGGGTATCGGCAAACAGATGCACCCGCTGGCTCACCACTGAGCAGGAGGCGCGCAGGGCCCCTTCGCCATACTGGGTCAGCGGCTTGCCATCCAGCAGTATCTCGCCGGTCTGGGCCGTCCACTCCCGGGTCAGCAGCCCCATCAGGGTGGACTTGCCACACCCTGTCTGCCCCAGCAGCGCCAGCTTCTCGCCGGGGTTCAGTTGCAGGGTGCAGCCTCGCAGCACGGGGCCGTCCTGGCCCGGGTAGGCGAAGTGGAGATCCCGTATCTGCAAGGCGCCTTGAGTCGCGGGCGCTTGCTCCTCTCCCCACTCTGGCGCCTTGGCCTCTTGCAGTATCTCGTTGAGACGACGGGCCGAGGTGAGGCTGGTGGAGAGGTGCTGGAAGGCACCCGCCAGGGGCAGCAGCGCCTCGAAGCTGGCCAGGGTGGCGAACACCATGAGCGCCGTGATGGGGTCCGGGGTGCCACCGCCGACGCCGTGACCGGCGAGCCACAGCATCAGGGTCAGGGTCCAGCCGCTGAGCAGCTGCACCGAGAAGCTGGCGAGGCCGCTCACCCTGGCCATGCGGGCCTGGGCCTGGATCAGGGCCTGCTCGGCCTGTTGCAGCTCGGCCAGCGCCTTGGGGGCGGCGGCGAACATCTGCAGCTCGGCATGGCCGTCCAGGTAATCCACCATGCGGGTGCGCATGGTGGATTTTTCGGCGATGAGTCGACGACCGGGGGCCCGACCGGCGAAATAGAACACCAGCGGCAGGGCCAGCATACCGAAGAGCAGTATGGCCCCCAGGGTCAGCGCCAGGCGGCTGTCAAAGAAGGAGAGGAAGAACACCAGCCCGGCGCAGCTGAGCAGGGCCGCCCCTATGGGGGTGACGAGGCGCAGGTAGACGTGATCCATGGCGTCGATGTCGGCCACCAGACGGTTGAGCAGATCCGCCTGACGAAAACCGGCCAGGGTGCCGGGGGAGAGGGGGGAGAGTCGCTGCCAGAACCAGACTCGCAACCGGGTGAGCACCCGGAAGGTGGCGTCGTGGCTCACTACCCGCTCACCCCAGCGGCTGGCGGTGCGCACTATGGAGAAGAAGCGCACCCCGCCGGCCGGAGTCATGTAGTTGAAGGTGTCCCGGCTGGCGACCGCCAGCCCCGCCACGGCAGCGGCGGAGAGGAACCAGCCTGATAAAGAGAGCAGCCCCATCCCGGCCACCAGGGTGACCAGGGACAGCAGCAGGCCGAGGGAGAGGCTGAGCCAGTGCTGGCGGTAGAGACGCAGGAACGGCAGTAGATCAGTCATCGAGAGAATCCCCTGAACGTTGGGACAGCAGACGGGCGAAGGGCCCCTGTGCCTGGCAGAGTTGTGCGAAGTGGCCTTGCTCCACCAGCTGGCCGCGCTCCAGCACCAGTATGTTGTCCATCTGGCTGAGCTGATCGAGGCGGTGGGTGATCATCAGCAGGGTCTGGCCCACTGCTGCCTGTTCGAGTGTGCTCATGATGGCACGCTCGGAGTGGCGATCCAGGCTGGCTGTGGGTTCATCCAGCACCATCAACTGGGTGGACTTGAGCAGGGTGCGGGCCAGGGCGAGGCGCTGGGCCTGACCGACGGAGAGGCCACCGGCCTGATCCCCGACCGGATAGTCGAATCCTTTCTCCTTGGCAAATTCCCAGGCCTGGGCCCGCACCAGGGCGGCTTCCAGCTCGGCATCGCTGGCCGTGGGCCTGGCCAGCAGCAGGTTGTCTCTCAGGGAGGCGTGGAACAACTGGGGGTTCTGGGAGAGCCAGCCCAGTTGCAGCCTCCACTGGCTCATGTCCAGCTCGGCGAGCTCCTGGCCGTTGACGCAGAGCGAACCGCGATAGGGGGCAAAGCCGAGCAGGGCGTTGACCAGGGAGCTCTTGCCCGCCCCGCTGATCCCGACCAGGGCGGTGCGCGTGCCTGCCTCAAGGGTGAAATCTATGGGGCCGACCAGCACCTTGCCCTCGGCGCTCAGCACCTCCAGGGCATGGGCCTCCACCCTGATGGGACCATCGGCCTGGAAGGGGGCACTCCCTGAAGCCGGTTCGCTGACCTCGGCCTCGAGAAACTCCAGCAGCTGCTCGGCGGCGCCTATGGCCTGCGCCTTGGCGTGGTAGTGGGCGCCGAGTTCCCGCAGCGGCGCGTAAAACTCGGGAGCGAGAAACAGCACGAACAGGCCGGTAAAGAGCGTTACCTTGACGCCATAGTTGCCAAAGTTGAGGTGATCTATGTAGGAGAAGCCGAAGTAGACCGCCACCAGGGCCACCGCGATGGCGGCGAAGAACTCCAGCACGGCCGTGCTCAGGAAGGCGAGTCGCAGCACCTCCATGGTGCGCTCCCGAAAATCTTCCGAGGCGTCGCGAATGGCTTCACCCTCCGCCTGGGTGCGCATGAAGAGCTGCAGGGTACGCAAGCCCTTGAGGCGATCGAGGAAGTGGCCGGAAAGCCGTGCCAGGGACTGGAAGTTGCGGCGGTTGGCATCGGCGGCGCCGACGCCCACCAGGATCATGAAGAGCGGGATGAGGGGCGCTGTGCCGAGCAAGATGATGCCGGCGGCCCAGTTGACCGGGAACACGGCCACCAGGATCACCAGGGGGATGAAGACGGCTATGGCCATCTGGGGCAGATAGCGGGAGAAGAACTCCTGCATGTCTTCAATCTGCTCGAGCAGCAGGCTGGCCCAGCTGCCGGCGGGGCGGCGCTGGATATAGGCAGGGCCGAGGCGGGCGAGGCGGGTGAGCACCAGCTCGCGGATGGCCTGGCGCACCGCACTGCCCGCCTTGAAGCTCGCCACCTCACGGCCATAGGCCAGCGCGGCCTTGGTCAGGGTCACCAGCAGCAGGGTAATAAAGAGGGGAATGGACTGCTCGGGCGTGGTGCCCTCTATGATGAAGCCGTGGAGCAGGGTGGCCAGCAGCCAGGCCTGCATCACCATCAGTATGCCCTGACCCATGCCCAGACCAATGGAAAGGCCGATCCAGCGCCGGCCATGGCCCGATTGTTTGCGCAACCAGCCATAGAGATGTTTCTGCTTGTTCTTGTCCATTACCACCCTCCTCGGTCGAGTGGCGCAAGACTATCGTCGCCCCCACGGCTTGGCAACCTCGCAGATCCGGGAGTGTGAACGTCTTTGTTTGAAAAAGCAGCTTCATGCTCAATAGTTGGTCGAACAGCTTGATTTATGGCAAAAAACACGAAGGCGGTGATTGCGCTCGTCGGCAAAATGCATATAGTAGAGGCCACTGACGCGGGTGTAGTTCAATGGTAGAACGGTAGCTTCCCAAGCTGCATACGTGGGTTCGATTCCCATCACCCGCTCCACATTCTGATACCCGGTACCTGTCCCGTCTCGTTGCTGCCTCCTTCTGGCACGTCTCTTCAGACGCCGATTCCATACCTTGTATCTACAGCGTTCTTGATGCCTAGCGGGCATCGTATAATGGCTATTACCTCAGCCTTCCAAGCTGATGATGCGGGTTCGATTCCCGCTGCCCGCTCCAGCTTTCATGCAAAAAGCCCACTCGACTGAGTGGGCTTTTTGTTTTGGCGGGCTCGCGCGGTGGCGCCCGCCATAAACAGAAGAGGCGCCCACAGGCGCCTCTCGCTTCACCGGGCAGGGGGTTATTCCTGCTCCAGCTCGCCACAGAAG
This sequence comes from Aeromonas ichthyocola, assembly GCF_046087985.1. Taxonomy (NCBI): domain Bacteria; kingdom Pseudomonadati; phylum Pseudomonadota; class Gammaproteobacteria; order Aeromonadales; family Aeromonadaceae; genus Aeromonas; species Aeromonas ichthyocola. The sequence goes on along the minus strand of NZ_JBJSWH010000002.1, from coordinate 350,838 downwards.
CGGTAACCTTCGCCATGAATGGTGGCGATGATCTCCGGGGTGTCGCCCACGCTCTCGAAGTGCTTGCGAATGCGGCGTATGGTGACATCCACTGTACGGTCGTGGGGCTTGAGCTCACGGCCCGTCATCTTCTTGAGCAGCTCGGCACGGGTCTGGATCTGGCCCGGGTTCTCGCAGAAGTGCAGCATGGCACGGAACTCGGAGCGGGGCAGCTTGAACATGTCGCCCGCCGGGCTGACCAGGGCACGGCTGTTGATGTCCAGCGCCCAGCCATTGAACAGGTAACGCTCCACCAGCTTCTTCTCTTCGCCACCGGCGGCCACGTTCATGGTGCGGCTCAGCAGGTTGCGGGCACGAATGGTCAGCTCGCGGGGGTTGAACGGCTTGGTGATGTAGTCATCGGCGCCTATCTCCAGCCCCAGGATCTTGTCCACTTCGTTGTCACGGCCGGTCAGGAACATCAGGGCTATGTTGTCATCTTCACGCAGCTCGCGCGCCAGCAGCAGGCCATTCTTGCCCGGCAGGTTGATGTCCATGATCACCAGGTTGATGGTGTGGCTGGTCAGGGCTTGATGCATCTCGTCGCCATTGTTGGCTTCCAGCACTATGTAGCCTTCGGCCTCGAAAATGCTCTTGAGGGTGTTGCGGGTGACCAGCTCGTCTTCGACGATCAGAATATGTGGTGTTTGCATGAGTATTCCCAGATTCTTATCAGTTAATTATCGAAATTTTAACACTCTTTGGCGTTATCCGACCGGTCCTGAAAATTTATTACGTCATCCTGGGTATGAATATCAGGTCGAATCATCGCGAATTTGGTATCTATGTTGGCAAACATCCCTGTGCCGCACATAGGCTCTCAACAAGTCTGATCGAGAGAAGCCTGGAAGGGTAGTCCATTACAAAAGTTGCTGCATTTTATCAGTTAACAGGCGCATAACAACACTCTTTGCCGTCAGATAGCAACTTTTTAACTCAGGTTTGATATAAGTCAATCCCGAGGTTCGCTGCATCATACTTGGGCTGGCCCGCTTTTTCGCCCTTAAGAAATGTAATGGGATGCAACATGTGGTTGACATGACTTTGTGGGAAAACTACAGAAATGTGTGTTTTATTGCCCCCTTCGCCCCGCCCCCCTGGCCTGCCTACGCCATCGTCACGGCATGGAATCCGGCCAGCCGCTGGGTGGGGATGCGCCGCAACACCCGGCGTCAACGTGCCTTGTCACGCCAGCTTGCCGATGCGCTGGTGATGGGGCCCGTGTGGGGCAGCGATCCGGATGAGTGCTGGCAGGAGGCGTCCCTGTTGCTGCGTCTCCCTCGGGCCGAAGCCATGCGGCTGGCCGCCCGCTTCGGGCAGAACGCCCTCTACTGGGTGGAGGAGGGGGAACTCTGGCTGGTGCCCGTCCTGCTGAAGGGGGCGCCATGCCACCTTGGCAAGCTGGCTTCCCGCTGGACTCTCAGATCCTCTGCATGATGAGAGGCTGTACGGGTCACACCATACGGGGATAGCGGCGGCTCGCTGGATTGTCAGCCTGTCCACATGATGAAAGAATGAGCGGACTCATTCACTCCATGGAAGGATGCTGACAATGCTGGATCTACTGCCCGACCTTTGCGATCAACATGGCGATGCCCTGCAGGTGGCAGAGCCGCTGTTTCACGACTATGGCGGCAAGCCGCTGTTTTACGGCCAGGCGGTCACCCTCTCCTGCTTCGAGGACAACAGCCTGGTGCGCGAACTGGTTAACCGTCCAGGTCATGGCAAGGTGATGGTGATCGATGGGGGCGGCTCCCTGCGCCGGGCGCTGCTGGGGGACCAGCTGGCCATCAAGGCGGTGGAGCAGGGATGGGAAGGGATCCTTATCCACGGCGCCGTGCGGGATCTGGGTACCCTGGCGACGCTGGCGTTGGGGGTCAAGGCACTGGCGGCCTGTCCGGTCAAGACCGAGAAACGCGGACAGGGGGAGCTGGATGTGGTGCTGTCGTTTGCCGGGGTCAGCATAGCGCCAGGGGATTATGTCTACGCCGATCTCAATGGCGTGCTGGTCAGTGGCGCCAGGCTCCTCTGATCCCTCAGAAGTTGAAACCTACCCCCAGGGTGAGGAAGTGCTCTGTGCTGAAGGCACTGAGGCCGTAGTTGGCCGTGATGGCCAGCTGCGGCGTCACCAGCAGGCTGCTGTTGAGCTCCACCAGGGTGCTGGCCTTGCTCACTTCCAGCTGTTTGAGCTGGCTGCCGATGTTGAGTGAGGGGGAGAGGCGGTAGCGCACCCCCGAGCTGATATTGAAACCGGCCTGTTCGCTGTGGCGCCCCACTGCGGGCCCGGCTCCATGTAAAGAGGCTGATGTCATCCTCTACCGGATACTGGTAGCCGGTGTTGATGAGCCAGATATCGAAATTGTCGCCGGTATGGGTCTGATTGCCGAGCAATACGCCGGAATAGCTTTTCACGTAGAGCTGGCTGTCTGATTCGGTCTGGAGAAAACTCCAGTCGGCAGCCTGGGCCGAAAAGGCGAGGCTTGATGCGAGTGCGATGACGAGAGACTTGACCATTCGTTTCCCCTCCCTGGGTCCGAACAGGACTACAAGCATGGCACATGCCAGCAGGGAGTAAAGGGAACCCCGATCACAATAAAAGAGTTTTAATCGACGCCAGAGTCGTGCTAAACAAGCCCCCTCACTCTGTGTCTTCACGACTTTCTCCATCACGAGGTGAACTCATGAACAAGAAACTGACCCTGCTGGCCGCGCTGGCCCTGGGAGGCTGCGCCATGGCAACGGGTTCCACCCTGGCAGAGCTGCAAGCATCTACCTGGCAGCTGCAAGGGGCGAGCGGTGACACCTTCACCCTGCAGGTCGCCGGTGACAAGGTGGCGGGCAAGGGCGGCTGCAACCGCTACTTTGGCGGCATCACCCAGCAGGGCGACGGCGTATTGACGCTGGGCGCCATGGGCTCGACGCGCATGATGTGCGCAGGGGATCTGGCTGGCAAGGAGATGAACTACCTGCAGACGCTGGAGAAGGTGGCGAGCTTTCAGATAGATAAGCGGCAAACAGCTGGTGCTGAAGGATGCCGGCAAGGCCACGCTGCTGACCTTCGATGCGGTGAAATAAGCAGGCTTGTCGTCAGGGGCTGTCGCAGCCTGACGCCAGAAAAGGGACGCCACGGCGTCCCTTTTTGCTGCTTCAACCGGGCTCATCCCCCCCGTTGAAAACGAAAGCGCTTCTTGCGCCTGTAGGGATAGACATCCTCGAACACCCCCTCCTTGATGTTGCCCTGCAGCATCTTCCAGTAGTTGGCATCGAACAGCTCCTTGTGTACCTGCATCATGATCTCCCGCACCTGGGGCTTTTGCAGCAGGAAGGTGGCGAACTCCTCGGGGAAGATGTCGTTCGGGGCCACCGAATACCAGGGCTCGGCGCTCCACTCGTCCTCCGGGTAGCGCGGCGGCGGGATCTGGCGAAAGTTGCACTCCGTCATGTAGCAGATCTCGTCGTAGTCATAGAAGACCACCCGGCCGTGGCGGGTCACGCCGAAGTTTTTAAACAGCATGTCACCCGGGAATATGTTGGCCGCCGCCAGTTGCCGGATAGCGTTGCCGTACTCCTCCAGAGCGAGCCGGGTCTGCTGCTCGTCCGCCTGATCCAGATAGAGGTTCAGCGGGATCATCTTGCGCTCTGTGTAGAGGTGCTTGATCACCAGCTTGTCGGCGGTGATGGTGAGGGCAGAGGGGGCCACCGACTTGAGCTCGGCCAGGAGCTCGGGGGAGATGCGGTCCAGGGGAAACTCGAAGTTGGTGAACTCCTGGGTGTCGGCCATGCGGCCCACCCTGTCGTGCTGTTTCACCAGCCGGTATTTCGCCTTCACCTGCTCGTGGCTCACATCCTTGGGCGGGGTGAACTCGTCTTTGATCACCTTGAACACCACATCGTAGGAGGGGAGGGTGAACACGCTCATCACCATCCCCTTGATGCCGGGGGCGATGACGAACTGCTCCCGGCTCTGGGCCAGGTGCTGCTGGTAGTGGCGATAGAGCTCCGTCTTGCCGTGCTTCTGGCAGCCGATGGCGTTGTAGATCTCGTAGTCCGGCTTGCGGGGCATGATCTGGCGCAGGAAGAGCACGAACAGGGCCGGCACAGGGGCATAGACCATGAAGTAGGCGCGGGCGAAGCCGAATACGATGGAGGCCAGCTCAGGCTCGAAGATGACGGTGTCCACATAGATGCTCTGGCCCGTGCTGAGCAGGGGCAGGATGAAGGGATGCACCTCGCCTTTAACCCGAATGAGCCCCACCAGATAGGCCCCCTTGTTGCGGTAGAACACCTCCTTGAGCAGCTCGATGGCGAACGGCTCCTCGTGCAGTATGGCCGGGCCGCTCTCCGCCAGATGGCGATGAATGTCGATGATGTCCCGTTGCTTGTCCTCAAAGGGCAGGGTGAAGCTGTAATCCCCGAGCAGCTGGCTCAGGGTCTGGGGCAGGTGGGCAAGGTCGGTGCGATAGACCCGCAGCAAGGCGCTCAGATCCGGGTGCTCCCCCCGGCTGCGAAAGGGGTGGATGTAGAGGTTCTCGTCGCGGATGTTGCGATGGCGGAAGATCCGGCGATAGACGGAGTTGAAGAAGGACTCCGCCACCTCGAAGTTCTCACAGCGGGGCAGCAGATCGCTGAAGGCCCCCTTCACCTGCTTGAGCAGGGCCTGGGTCGGCAACTGCTCCCCCATCATCTGCTTGATGAGGGCCGTGGTGGCGCCGACGTGATGATCATAGAGGCGAATGCGCTCGCGCCCGGCGAGCTGCACCCCCAACCAGTCGCTGTTCTCGAAGCGGCTCTTGCTGCCCTGGGTTATCTCGAGAAAGCGGCTGTAAAACGATTCGAAACGCTGCAAGATCGTCTCGGCGACCGCCTGTTCCAATGGCTGCTGCATCTCTCTCTTCCTTGTGATGTATCGGGCCCATGGCGTCTGTGCCGGTAGGTCGGGGGCTCACTCGTCCGGCCACTATGGCAACATCCAAACATCTGTTCAAGTGGCAATGTTCGGGGATAAACGGTAGATTGCGCCCCTGTTTTGCCGGCGGTTTGCTGCAGTTCGCGGCGCTGGCCCTGTTCAGGAGAAACCCGATGAAACTCTATTTTGTACTGGTTGCCCCCGCTCGTGCGGCGAACGTGGGTGCGGCCGCCCGCGCCATGAAAACCATGGGCTTCGATGCCATGCGACTGGTGGGGAGCCGGGTACACGAAGAGGAGGAGGCGAGCTGGGTCGCCCATGGCGCCCAGGAGATCCTGGCCGAGGCAGAAGCCTTCGACACCCTGGAAGCGGCCCTGGCCGACATGGATCTGGTGATCGCCACTACGGCCCGCCAGCGCGGTCGCTACCAGCACTACCTGACGCCGGGGGAGATCCGCGACCAGATCCGCGCCAAGCCTTCCCTTGGGAAGGTGGCCATCGTGTTTGGCTGCGAGGAGTCGGGTCTCTCCAACGAGCAGCTTGCCCAGGTGGATCTCATCAGCTACCTGCCCCTCAAGGTGAGTTATCCCTCTTTGAATCTGGGGCAGGCGATCATGCTGTATGCCTACGAGATGAGTCCGCTGCTGGACGAGCCCCAGGCGGTAGCAGAAAATTTTGATGGTGCCGGGCAGGTTCGCGTACTCAAATCAAAAACAGCAGAATTACTTGGTGAACTCGGAGTTTCTCAGGATGAAAAACTGCATCAATGGGTAATGGACCGAGTGCCCATGCTGCCACAGCGGGATCTGAATATGCTGCATCTGCTCTGCAAAGACCTTGCGCGCCGATTTGGGCGTGAGTAGCAAAGAGGTTTAGGTTGACAGCCCAAGGTCCGGCAAGGTATTGCTAACAACCAGTTTCGTTCAAGAGTGTTCGTCATGCAGCTATTCACCAACATCACCACCACCATTATTACCGGTACCACCACAGGTGGCACTGGGGCCGGTTGATGCGCTGACGAACAAGCACTGAAATCTTAAAAGGCCCGTACCCACCCAGTACGGGCCTTTTTGTTGGATTGGTTTTTAGATTGAATTTCATAGATTTACAGGGAGAGAAAGCGATGAGAGTGTTGAAATTTGGCGGGTCGTCACTGGCCGACGCAGAGCGTTTCTTACGGGTCGCCGATATTGCGGTGAACACCCACGGCCAATCCCAGGTTGCCCTGGTGCTGTCGGCACCGGCCAAGGTGACCAACCACCTGGTCGCCCTGGTGGAGCAGACCAGTCGCGGCATGGATGCAAGCGCCACCCTGTTCGAGATCAACGGCATCTTCTCCCGCCTGCTGGCGGGCCTGAAGGCGGCCTACCCGGCGCTGGATGACAAGGCGCTGCAGTCTCGTCTCACCAATGAGCTGGATCAGGTCGAGCGCCTGATGCAGGGCATCCGCCTGCTGGGCCTCTGCCCGGACAACGTCCAGGCCCGCATCCTGAGCCGGGGGGAGAACCTCTCCATCGCCTTCATGCACGAGCTGCTGCGGGTCCGTGGCCTCGAGCTGGATCTCATAGTGCCGGAGCAGTTGCTGGTGACCGACGGCGGCTACCTCGAAGCCCATGTGGACATCGAAGCTTCCCGCCTGCGCTTTGCCGCCAAAGGCTTGCGCACCGATTGCCTCTACCTAATGCCGGGCTTCACCGGTGGCAGCGACAAGGGCGAGACTGTGCTGCTGGGCCGTAACGGCTCTGATTACTCCGCCGCCGTCTTGGCCGCCTGCGTGGACGCCGAGTGCTGCGAGATCTGGACAGATGTGGAAGGTTGCTACAACTGCGACCCGCGCCTGGTGCCGGATGCCTATCTGCTGAAAACCCTCTCCTATAAAGAGGCGATGGAGCTCTCCTATTTCGGCGCCAAGGTGCTGCACCCGAAAACTATCGCCCCCGTGGCCCAGTTCCACATTCCCTGCCTCATCAAGAACAGCTTCAACCCGCAAGGGCCGGGCACCCTGATCGGGGTCGATCAGGGTGATGATGACCTGAAAGTGAAGGCCATCTCGGATCTCTCCGGCATGTGCATGTTCAACGTCTCCGGCCCCGGCATGAAGGGCATGGTGGGCATGGCCGGTCGCATCTTCTCCGCCGTCTCCCGCGCCGGGGTCAGCATAGTGCTGATCACCCAGTCATCCTCCGAGTACAGCGTCAGCTTCTGTATCCACAGCTATGACAGCGACAAGACTCGCAAGGTGCTGGAGCGCGAGTTCGAGCTGGAGTTCAAGAACCAGCTGCTGGACCCGCTCGAGATCATGAGCGATCTCGCCATCATCTCCCTGATCGGGGATGGCATGCGCACCAGCAAGGGGATGGCGGCGCGCTTCTTCACCTCCCTGGCCCAGGCCTCCATCAACATAGTCGCCATCGCCCAGGGCTCGAGCGAGCGCTCCATCTCGGCGGTGGTGCGGGATCGCAAGGTGGCGGAAGCCATCAAGGCGTGCCATCAGAACTTCTTTGGCAGCCAGCAGTTCATCGATCTCTTCGTGGTCGGTGTGGGCGGCGTCGGTGCGGCGCTGGTGGATCAGATTGCCCGCCAGCAGCCGGTGCTCGCCGAGCAGGGCACCGGCCTGCGGGTGGTCGGCATCGCCAACAGCCGCCAGATGGCGGTCAACAAGGATGGCCTGAGCCTCGCCAACTGGCGTGAACAACTGGTGGAGGCTCGTGACAGCTTCAGCCTGGAAGCGGTGAAGAAGCTGGTGGAAGAGAGCCACCTCATCAATCCGGTGATCGTCGATTGCACCTCGAGCGAGGCGGTCGCCGTTCAGTACGCCGACTTCCTGGCCGCCGGTTTCCACGTGGTCACCCCGAACAAGAAGGCCAACACAGGGTCGCTGGATTACTACAAGGCGCTGCGCCGCACCGCCCGCCAGACTCGCCGCAAGTTCCTCTACGAGACCAACGTGGGCGCTGGCCTGCCGGTCATCGAGAACCTGCAGAACCTCATCAAGGCCGGTGACAAGCTGCGTGCCTTCGACGGCGTCCTGTCCGGGTCGCTCTCCTTCATCTTCGGCAAGCTGGACGAGGGGATGGCTTTCTCCGAGGCGACCAAGATTGCCCGTGGCAACGGCTTCACCGAGCCGGATCCCCGCGACGATCTGAACGGCATGGACGTGGCTCGCAAGCTGCTGATCCTGGCCCGCGAGGCCGGCATGGCGCTGGAGCTTTCCGATGTGGAAGTGGAGCAGGCGCTGCCACCTGGTTTTGATGTGAGCGGCGATGTGGAGTCCTTTATGGCTCGTCTGCCCGAGGCCGATGGCTGGTTCCGCGATCAGTTCGCCCTGGCTCAGAGCGAGGGCAAGGTGCTGCGCTACGTGGGCTCCATCGAAGGAGGCAAGTGCAAGGTCGCCATCAAGGCGGTCGGTGCCGACGAGCCCCTGTTCAAGGTGAAAGACGGAGAGAACGCGCTCGCCTTCTTCTCCACCTATTACCAGCCCATCCCCCTGGTGCTGCGCGGCTATGGCGCAGGAACCGAAGTGACTGCCGCCGGCGTCTTCGCCGACGTGCTGCGCACCCAGAACTGGAAGCAGGAGCTGTAACATGAGTTCAGTGATGAACCCCGATTTTGAACAAGATGCCATGGTGCAGGACGGCAGCGTGGTCGCCTATGCCCCGGCCTCCAGCGCCAACCTGAGCGTGGGATTCGATGTCCTGGGGGCGGCGCTTGCCCCCGTGGATGGCTCCCTTCTGGGGGATCGCGTCCAGGTAAAGGCTGCCGATGTGGCGTTCGCCCTCTCCTCCGTGGGCCGCTACGCCCACAAGCTGCCGGACGATCCCAAGAAGAACATCCTCTATGACTGCTGGCTTGCCTATGGGAAGGTCCTGGAGAAGCGCGGCCTGACCCTCAAGCCGCTGGCGATGGTGCTGGAGAAGAACCTGCCGGTGGGCTCGGGTCTGGGCTCCAGCGCCTGCAGCGTGGTGGCGGCGCTGGAAGGGCTCAACGCCTTCCACGGTGAGCCGCTTGATGAGCACGACATGCTGCTGCTGATGGGGGAGATGGAAGGCAAGATTTCCGGCTCGGTTCACTACGACAACGTGGCCCCCTGCTATCTCGGCGGCATGCAGCTGGTGCTCGAAGAGCACTGCGTCATCAGCCAGGGCATTCCTGTGTTCGAGCAGTGGTACTGGGTGGTCTGCTACCCGGGCACCGTGGTTTCCACCGCCGCCGCCCGCGCCATACTGCCGGCCCAGTATCGTCGTCAGGATTGCCTCACCTATGGCCGTCGGCTGGCCGCCTTCGTGCACGCCAGCTACACAGGGCAGGAGGGGCTGGCGGCGAGCGTACTCAAAGACGTGATTGCCGAACCCTACCGCGCGGCGCTCATCGAAGGTTTCAACGAGGTGCGAGCCCAGGCGGCTCAGAACGGGGCCCTGGCCACCGGCATCTCGGGCTCGGGCCCCAGCGTCTTCGTGGTGATGAAGGATCTGGCCCAGGCCGAGCGCATGAAGGATTGGATGGACGCACATTTTGTGCAGAACGAAGATGGATTTGCCCGGGTCTGCAAACTGGACATGGCCGGGGCACGGGTAACAGGAAGCGAGCTATGAATCTTTACAATATCAAGGACAAGAGTGAACAGGTGAGCTTCGCCCAGGCGGTGCGTCAGGGTTTGGGCCGCGAGCAGGGGCTCTTCTTCCCCGAAACCATCGCGCCCCTGGCCGATGTCGATGCCCTGCTGGACTTGCCGCTGGCCGAGCGCTCCGCTCACATCATCAGCCACCTGCTGGGGGACGAAGTGCCCTTGCCTAAGGTCAGCGAGCTGATCGACGCCGCCTTCACCTTCCCGGCGCCCCTGGTGAAGCTCAAAGACGGCACCTATGCCCTCGAGTTGTTCCACGGTCCGACCCTGGCGTTCAAGGACTTCGGCGGCCGCTTTATGGCCCAGTGCCTGGCCACCTTCCGCACCAACGACAAGATCACCATCTTGACCGCCACCTCCGGCGACACCGGCGCCGCCGTGGCCCACGCCTTCTATGGCCTGGAGGGGATTGAGGTGGTCATTCTCTATCCCAAGGGCAAGATAAGCCCCCTGCAGGAGGCGCTCTTCTGCACCCTCGGCGGCAACATCCGCACCATCGCCATCGACGGCGACTTCGATGCCTGCCAGGCGCTGGTCAAGGATGCCTTCGATGACCAAGGGCTCAAGACCGCCATCGGCCTCAACTCCGCCAACTCCATCAACATCAGCCGCCTGCTGGCCCAGGTCTGCTACTACTTCGAAGCCCTGGCCCAGCTGCCAAAAGCTGACCGCGCCAAGGCAGTCATCAGCGTGCCGTCCGGCAACTTCGGCAACCTTACCGCGGGTCTCATCGCCAAGGCGCTGGGGCTGCCGGTGAAGCGCTTTATCGCCGCCACCAACGCCAACGACACAGTGCCGCGCTACCTGAAGACCGGCAGCTGGGAGCCGCACCAGACGGTCGCGACCCTGTCCAACGCCATGGACGTGAGCCGCCCCAACAACTGGCCGCGCGTGGAAGAGTTGTGCCGCCGTGAAGGCTGGGCGCTGGAGACCTTGGGCTCTGGCATGCGCAGCGATGCCGAGACTCGCGATGCACTCAAACGCCTGCACCAGCTCGATTACCTGTGCGAGCCCCACGGCGCCATCGCCTGGGATCTGCTGAACGAGCAGCTCGCCGAGGACGAGGTAGGGGTCTTCCTCTGCACCGCCCATCCTGCCAAGTTCAAGGAGTCGGTGGACGAGATCCTGGGGTTGGATGTGCCGCTGCCGGGGCCCCTTGCCAAACACGCAGTCCTGCCGCTGCTGTCCCACAACCTGCCCGCAGACTTTGGCCGCCTCAAGGCCTTCCTGCTCGGTTAAGCACCCATGAAAAATGAAAATCCCCCGCCTTTTTGCAAAGAACGGGGGATTTTTTATTTCCGGCATAGGGCGGGGAATCCATCCCTGGATGATCACCCTGAAACAAGGATCACAGTATGAGTCAGCATCCCCTTCGCACATTGATCGAGACCTGTGACGCCGCCATCTCCCGGCGCGACTTCGACGCCCTGATGGCCTTCTACGCCGAGGACGCCGCCCTGGTTATCAAACCCGGCATGGTGGTGCGCGGCATCCCCGCCATTCGCCGCGCCTTCACCGCCATCTCCGATTACTTTGACGGCCAGCTTGAGGTGACCCAGGGGGCCATGGAGGTGATAGAGGGGGCCGACAACGCCCTGGTGATCATGGAGACCCGGCTGCGCTACCCAGACGGGCAAGGCGGCCTGGTGGACGAGACTCGCCGCGCCACCTATGTGTTTCGCAAGGAAGCCGATGGGCAGTGGCGCTGTACCATAGATAACTCCTATGGCACTGCGCTGTTGGTGGCAGTCCCATAACCCCTGCGGCTCAACGTCGCCACAGCTGGCTGGATCCTTGGTCCGCTCGCGCCCATAGCTAGCCCTTGGATCGGGGCTCCGGCTCGCTCTCCAGGTTAGTCGCCGTGGCGCACGGGTTGATCTTGTTGGGGCATTTGGTTACCGTTACCGCTCTTCTGATCCCAAGAGTACTTCCTCCGATGCGCATTTAACCTGTCCGCACCCCGCTTTTGATTCCTCTCCCGCCTGGGAGTTCGGGTGCGTCTTACCGTGACAGGTTGATGCTGATTCCTCTGCTGTTTTCCCATTCGTGGACACGCGTCCCTGTCATTTGGCTTGGCTCTTGGCCTGCGGCTCTCGCACTGGCCCACAGGAGTTCAGATGACCCATATCGCATGTCATATCAATGCCTTGCAGCTGCCCTTCGGCGCCTGCACTGTGCCCCTTACCTTCACTTTGCCCACTGCGGGCTGCACCCTGATCGGCCCTAACGGCATCGGCAAGAGCCTGCTGCTCGAATTGCTGGCGGGCCAGCGCCGCCCCGCTGCGGGCAAGATCGAGTGGCTGACCCCCATCAGCTGGTTGTCCCAGTTTGCACCCCTTCAAGATCATGACGGCGCAGCCAGCGTGGCCGACGTTATCGGCTGGGGCGAGCCGCTGCGGGCCCTTGAGCGCATTGAGCAGGGGAGCTGCGCCCTAGACGATTTTGAGTTGCTGAGTGATCGCTGGAACCTGCGCAGCGATCTTGCCGACCTGCTGGCAGAGGCGGGCCTCAGACTCGATGTCCATGCCCCGGTCAGCGCCCTGAGCGGTGGCCAGCTCACCCGCTTGCGCCTGCTGGCACTGTTTGCCAGGCCAGATCACTTCCTGCTGCTCGATGAGCCGGACAACCACCTGGATGCCAGTGGCATCGAGTGGCTGAGCCAGCGATTGGCCAGCCACAGTGGTGGCTATCTGCTGGTGAGTCACGACCGGCGCCTGCTCAATCAGACCAGACAGATTCTGGAGCTGAGCGAGCAGGGGCTGCAGAGCTCTCACCTGTCGTTTGAGGCATTTTTGGCGCAGCAGGCCGAACTGCAGGCTGCTCGCAGCGCCCGGCTGGCGCAGGCGGAGCGCAGTGAAAAGGCGGCGGCGCGCAGCTTGCAAAAGGTGCGTGAGCAGGCGGCCAAGCGGGCCAGTCAGGGGCGGCGAGAGCGCGGCTCCCAGGCCAGGATCCTGCTCGATTTCAAAGCGGATCAGGCGGGCAAATCCCTTGGCAAGGTGCTGGATCGCCACGAGCGGGGCCACAGTGCGCAGATGGAGGCTCGCGCCGAAGCCGCGGCCGCGCTGGCGGCGGTGCAGCCGCTGATCATGCAGTGGCCGGCGGGAAGCGAGTGCAAGGGGGCGGCCCAGCCGCTGGTGATCACGGCTGCGTGCCACAGGCGTTGGCACGATCAGCAGGTAGACCTGGTGTTGCAACGGGGCGAACGCTGTTTGCTGGCCGGTCGCAACGGCAGCGGCAAGTCGAGCCTGCTGCAGATGCTGCGCGGGGAGCTGGTGCCTGATGCGGGCAGCTTTCGCATCAATGGCCGGCTGGCCTGCCTTGATCAGGGACTCAGCCTGATTGTGCGAGACCTCAGCCCGCTGGCCAACCTGCTGGCGGTTGCACCGACTCTTTCCGAGAGCGACGCAAGAACCCGACTGGCGGGCATAGCGCTGCGCGGTGATCGCGCCCTGATGCCCTGCCATGGTCTGAGCGGTGGCGAGCGGCTAAAGCTGGGTCTGCTGATGGTGCTGGCGCAACTGCCCGACCTGCTGCTGCTGGACGAACCGGACAACCACCTGGATCACCCTTCGCGCCAGTTGCTTATTCAGGTGTTGGCCGACTACCCGGGCACCCTGCTGCTAGTCTCCCACGATCCCGACTTTGTGGCCGGGGTGGGGATTGGGCGGGAGTTTTGGTTGGAGGAGGGGAGCTAAGTTGTGAGCCAGCCGAGTAATGGCTGGCTCAGAAAGGTGGATGTCCCAGATTGTATGTCGAGTAAGGCCACGCAGATTTGGGATCCGGTCGTGGCGAACGGCGGTCTGCTATCTCGGTCGTTGGTAGCTGTCGGGTAAAGGTGTCGGCTACTTTGTCGTGGGTTGCCCTCTGGGGCGCCGTCGACTAGCCAAATGGCCGCCAATAAAAATCCCCCTTGATGGGGGATTTTTATTGCTCGGGTTGGGCGCCAGCGTGACCGACTTGTTGGGCCCTGGGCGCTACCCGTTTGCCCATTACAGATCCATCAGGCCCCGGTTTCGGGCGGGGTATGCTCGGGGGCGCCGCTCAGCAGATCCTGCCCCTGGTCCTGACTTAGCACCAGATAGCGTTCGTACTGGCGCAAGACGTCGGCGCTCAGCTCGTCCCGGGTCAGGTACTGGATGTCGTAGCCGGCGCGGCCGTCGGCGAAGAAGGTGATGGGCTCGAAGATGCGGGCCTCGGGGTCGTGGTTGTGGGTCGCCTCCAGGGGGTTGAAGGCGGGGGCGGGGCGGGCCTCGATACGTACCCCGTAGCAGAAGTCTCGCCGTCCCTCCTGAGGCACCAGCAGGTGGCACTGATCCGCATCCTGCTCGACCCGGCTGGTGAGCCCGCGGGCCTCGAACTCCCGGCAAAGAGCCGTCAGTGCAGGCAGCGCTGTCTCCCTCAGGAAGCGGCGGGCGTCCGCCTCGGTGGAGGGGCTCAGCAGGTGATCCATGCGGGTGCGCCACTGCTTGCCGTTCCAGAAGTCGGTGGCGGGGGAGAGGCGCCTGGCCGAGTGCTCCTTGTCCGCGATGAGGCCGCGCACCAGACCGAGGCAGAGCAGCACCATGATGAAGGCGAACGGCAGGGCGGCGATAAGCGTCATGGATTGCAGGGCCGCCAGCCCCCCCGTGCTCATCAGGGTGCCCGCGGTGACACCGAGCAGCAGGGCCCAGAACAGGCGCTGCCAGATGGGGGAGCCCTCCTTGCCCTGGGTGGCGATGTTGTCGATGACGAAGGCCCCCGAGTCGGCGGAGGTGACGAAGAAGACGCTGATGAGGATCACCGCCAGCGCCGAGGTGATGTCGGCCCCAGGCAGCAGATCGAAGAAGTTGAACAGCAGGGTGTCTATGTTGCCGACCGAGTCGATCAGGGTCTGGCCCCCCGCCTGCTGGCTGGCCCAGATGGCCGCGTTGCCGAACACCGTCATCCATAGCAGGTTGAAGGCGGTGGGCACGAACAGCACCCCCAGGATGAACTCGCGCAGGGTGCGCCCGCGGGAGATGCGGGCGATGAAGAGGCCGACGAAGGGGGACCAGGAGATCCACCAGGCCCAGTAGAGCAGGGTCCAGTTGCCAAACCAGCCCGCCTGGCGGGTCTCGCTGTAGGTGAAGGTGCGGAAGGTAAGCTGGCTCAAGGAGGAGACATAGTTGCCTATGTTCTCTGACAGGGCCCCCAGCAGGTACTGGGTGGGGCCGGCCACCAGCACGAACAGCAACAGGACTATGGCGAGAAACAGGTTCAGCTCGGAGAGGCGCTTGACCCCCTTGTCGAGCCCGGTGACCGCCGACAGACCGGCCAGGGCGATGACGACCCCGATGAGGCCAAAGCGGAACAGCTCCCCCGAGGTGTCCATCCCGGTGAGCCGGGTGATCCCCGCCGACAGTTGCAAGACCCCGTAACCGAGCGTGGTGGCGATGCCGAAGATGGTGCCCACCAGGGCGAAGACGTCCACCGCGTGACCGAGCGGCCCGTGGATCTTCTCCTTGAAGATGGGGTAGAGGCCTGAGCGTATGGTCAGCGGCAGGTTGTAGCGAAAGCCGAAGTAGGCCAGCACCAGGCCGACGATGGCGTAGATGGCCCAGGCGTGAAAGCCCCAGTGGAAGAAGGTGGTGACCATGGCCTCGCGGGCGGCCACCGGGGTCAGGGGCGTCGCCTGGGGCGGGGAGACGAAGTGGGTCATGGGCTCGCCCACCCCGAAATACATGAGCCCTATCCCCATGCCGGCGGCAAACAGCATGGCGAGCCAGGAGGTGAAGCTGAACTCGGGCCTGGCGTCGTCCGGCCCGAGCCGGATGTTGCCGTAGCTGCTGAAGGCCAGCACCAGCAGCAGGATCAGGAACATGCCGACCACCAGCACATAGAACCAGCTGAAGTGCTCGGCGATCCAGCTCTGGCCGCTGCCGAAGAAGCGGGCGGCCGCCTCCGGCGCCAGGGAGCAGACGGCCAGCAGCCCCAGGATAAAGAGCAGGCCGGGAATGAAGATGGGGAGCGACAGTGTGCATCTGGGAGGGCGAGGAGCGTTCATGGGGCACCTTTGGGTAGAGGGACTCAAGACACTATAGGGCCATTGTTCGCAAAAGAGACTAAAAGAGCGGGCATTCTGGTCACTCCCCCCCCAGGTGCGCCCGTTCCCGTCTCTGGTGGAACACAGGGGGGCAGCTTGGTTGTCTTCAAACGGGGCGACTATAGTGCAACCTGAAAGGAGAGGGGCGCTGAGCCTTGTCCCTTTGTCGCCAGAACCACAATCAAATCAACAACGAGGGTTTGCCAGATGAAATTCATTGCCATCCTGATGACGGTATTTTTGTTCGGTATGGGGACTGCCCACAGCGCGGCGCAGCAGGAGTGCGAGGCGCAGGCCGCGGCGAAGAAGCTGGCGGGCGCCGCCAAGACCAGCTTCGTGGGCAAGTGCGTCAAGAATGCCTCGGCCAACGGTAAGGCAGCCCAGTGTGAAAAAGCTGCCGCCGACAAGAAGCTGGCGGGGGCAGCCAAGAACAGCTTTATCCAGAAGTGCGTGAAGACGGACGCCGCCACCGACAAGGCGGCTCAGTGCGAGAAGGCAGCGGCCGACAAGAAGCTTGCCGGGGCGGCCAAGAACAGCTTCGTGCAAAAGTGTGTCAAGACCACCTGAGCCTTTTGATTAAATTAATATTCATTAAAAAACAATTGCTTGCTTGTTTTCTGTTGGCTTTTTTTCAGGTTTTTTCAATTTTTGGGAAATCTTTTCTCCCCTGGGCCGGTTCTATTGGACGTAACCGGATGACATCCGCCGGAGACACCACTCTAGACAACAAGGAATATGGATATGAACGTGAAAAAGAGTACTGCCATCGCCTCTGCCATGACGGGTCTGCTGGCGCTGGGCGCCCAATTTATCGCGGCACCAGCCATGGCTGCCGATGAAAAGGAGAAGTGCTACGGCGTGGTCAAGGCCAGCAAAAATGACTGTGCGACCAAGAGCAGCTCCTGCGCGGTTCTGCCCAAGGAAGATGCTCAGGGTGATGCCTTTGTGGTGATGCCCAAAGGGCTGTGCGAGAAGCTGGTCGGCGGTTCGCTGCAACCCAAGTAGACATCGGGCAGGGGATGGCCAACGGGCCGCTCCCCTGCATCTTCTCTGGTTGGCGAAAGCGAGTCTTGCGATGAACCCTTTGATTGGCATAGGATTACGCACTCCCCATTACGAAGAACGAGATCCGGCGAACCCTGCCGGCAGCCGGTTGGCTGGAGGTGCACAGTGAAAATTACTTCGAACGGCACAGCCGGGGTTTTTCAGGTGCTCGCCGAACTGGCGCAGCACTACCCCGTCAGCCTGCACGGCGTTGGCATGTCCCTCGGTTCTGCCGACCCGCTCGATCCGCACCATCTGCAGCAGTTGTCGACACTGGCCGCGCCATCAAACCGGTACGCATCTCGGAACATCTCAGCTGGGGCAGCATTGGCGGGCGCCACTTCAACGATCTGCTGCCAGTCCCTTATACCCGCGCCTCCTGCTCAACATGAGCGACAAGAATCCATGCAGGTACAGGAGACCCTGGGTTGCCGCATGTTGATTGAAAATCCCTCCTCCTACCTGCAACTGCCGGGGGAGATGAGCGAGTGGGAATTTCTGGCCGAGCTGCAGCAGCGCAGCGACTGCGCCATCCTGCTCGACCTCAACAATCTCTATGTCAGTGCCTTCAATCACGGTTTCTCTGCGATGAGTATCTGGCTGCGATCGACCTCGCCACCGTCGGGGGAGATGCCACTGGCCGGTTATACCGAGAAGCAGCTGCCGGAAGGCTCTCTCTATATCGACACCCACAGCGCCTGTGGTCGCACGGTTGTTGGAACTCTATCGCCAAATCTGCCGCAAGCAGGCCATTCCGACCCTGATTGAGTGGGACCTCGAATGCCGCCGCTGCCGGTCTTGCTGGCAGAGGCGGCGCAGGCCGGCGCCATTCTGGATGAGGAGTGCGCCATGAGTGTCGCCACGGGAGGTGGCCCATGGCTGAACTGGCACAGCTGCAACAGCACTTTGCCGAGGGTCTGCTGGGGGCGCCTGACGCCATTTCCCCTCACATCAGCCTGGGCGCTTTTCTGCCGAGTCCGTGCTGCAGGTCTATCGCAACAACGTCATCCTCGGCCTCACCGAGGTGCTCGCCAGCAGCTACCCCGCCGTCGCGGCCATGGTCGGGGATGACTTTTGCAGCGGCGGCCCGTGGCTCGTGCTGGCCGAGCCCCTGCAGAAAGGGAGCGTCATGCACTATGGGGAGGGCTTTGGCCAATGGTTGGCCCGCTTGCCAACTACAACCGGACTGCCCTGGCTGGAGGAGCTGGCTCAGTTCGAATGGCTGCTGGAGCGCGCCAGTCTGGCGCCGCTGGAGACGCTGGCCAGCCGAGCGTCTGGCCGCATTATCGCCGCAACAATGGGAGCGGTGCTGCACTCTTTGCCAGCCACGGATCTGCTGCTGGTTGCCAGCGATTATCCGGTACTAGCCCTGTGGCAGATGGCACTGCACTGTGGTGAAGCTGTGGAGGTGCTTGATGCCCCCGTCTGGCTGGCATTGAAGAAACAGCCGGATTGCCGGGTTGCCCCTGCCCCTGACGGCGGGTGAGTGGGCGCTGCTACAGGGATGTCTCGCTGGTACGGCGCTGGTTGAGCTGCTTGCGGCCGACCCTGCGGCCAGTGAACATCTCACTCGCCTGATAATCCTTGGTCTGCTGGTGGACATGGAGGTAATGCCATGATGGCAAACAAATGGTTGGCGCTGGCCAGCTCGAGTGGTGATTTGCCGCGCTGGAGGTGCAGCTGGCGCCCTGCTGCTGCTGGCCAGACTCTGGGTCGCCGCCGTCTTCCTGCGATCCGGCTGGCTCAAGTTCACGGCCTGGGATTCCACCCTCTACCTGTTCGAGTTCGAGTATCAGGTGCCCCTGCTGCCCTGGCAGTGGGCGGCCTACGCGGGCACCGCGACCGAGCTGCTGCTGCCGCTCTTCCTGCTGGCGGGACTCTTCACCCGCCCGGTCGCCTTGCTGCTGTTTGGCTTCAACGCCATGGCGGTCATCTCCTATCCCACCCTGTGGGCGGCGGGCTTCCACGATCACCAGCTGTGGGGCTGGATGCTGCTGACCCTGGCGGTGTGGGGCGCAGGCCCCCTGTCATTGGATCACTGGCGCCTTGCCAGGGGACGCAGCGGCCATTAACGTGGCTGTCAGATGAAGGGGCCTGCGGGCCCCTTCTTGTCATGCCACCCGAGGAGAAAAAGATGATGGTTCGCGAGGCCCTGGCCGCCGATATTCCCGCCCTGGTGCGTCTTCGCATGGCGCTGTTTGGTGAACTGGGGGAGCTCGATGACCCGCAGGCGAGCGATGCGCTGTGGCAGGCGACCCAATCCTATTTCAGCGCGGCACAGGCGGATGGCAGCGCCCGATCCTGGCTGGTGGAGGTCGAGGGAGAAGCGGTGGCGTGCGGCACCCTGGCCCTCTTCGTGCGCCCACCCTATCCGGGCAACCTGTCGGGGCGCGAGGCCTATCTGCTCAACATGTATACACTGCCGGCCTGGCGCAAGCGGGGCATGGCGAGCGCCCTGCTCGATGCCATGGCAGCCCATGCCCGGGAACAGCGACTGGGCAAGCTGTGGCTGCACGCCAGCGAGCAGGGGCGTCCGCTCTACGAGCGACTCGGTTTTGTTTCCAATCCGGCCTGCCTGGAGTGGTGTCCCGCCCCCTGAACTAGCCGCAGTGATCCTCGGCAGATTCTTTTACGTACTGGCAGCCCTTGGCGGCCTAGTCGCTTTTCTATACACTGCGCGCCCCCCATGACCCAAGGTCATCTGACCACTCTTATTGGGACTTGCGGGGCCGATACAGTCAGTGGGGGAGGCTGTGGTGCCGATCCGGATCGTCAACGAGGTAGGAGTGTCATGTTCAATCACAAACTCAAGGCGCAGTTGCAGGCCTGTCAGGCCCGGCTAGATGAAGAGCAGGGCTTCGCCCAGGGGATCAAGAGCGGTGCCGCGACCATCATCTTCAGTCCGGACGGGGAGATCCTGGAGGTCAGCGACCCCTTCCTGAGCCTGATGGGATATGGCGCTGGCGAGCTGCTTGGGCGTCACCACAGCCTGCTCTGCCCTAAGGGCTGGACCGGCTCCACCGACTATCAGCAGTTCTGGAGCCGCCTGCGCCAGGGTCAGCCCCAGTCTGGCATCTTCCAGCGGGTCAACCAGAAGGGCGAGACCCGCTGGCTGGAGGCGAGCTATTTCCCGGTGAAGCAACAGGGGCGAGTGGTCCCAGGTGGTCAAGATGGCCAGCGATGTTACCGAGCATCACCAGCGCCTGCTGAGTCAGGAGGCGATCTCCCAGGCGCTGGATCGCTCCCTCGCCATGATAGAGTTCACCCCGACGGGGAGATAGTGACGCCAATGCCAATTTCCTCGAGTTGCATGGGTTACTCCCTTTCGCAGCTCAAGGGGCAGCATCACAGGCTGTTTTGCGATGAGGCCTTCTATCGCGAGCAGCCCCACTTCTGGGACGAGTTGGCCCACGGCCAGTTCAAATCCGGGCTGTTCATGCGCCGTGACAGCCATGGCAATGCCATCTGGCTGGAGGCTACCTACAACCCGGTCAGGGACGAGAGCGGCAAGGTGGTCAAGGTGATCAAGTTCGCCAGTGACATGACGAGCGGGTGACCAAGAGTCATGCCAGTGAGCGAGGCGGCCCAGGTGGCCCAGCCACGGCGCAGGAGACCACCCGCTTTGCCGAGGCCGGGTCTGAACTGCTGGCGGCATGGTTGCCTCTTCCCTTGTCAGTGAGCAGGTGACGCCATCCGGCCTGATTGGTCAGCTCAACGAGCAGTCCAAGAGCATCGAAGCCATCGTCTCCACCATCAGCAGCATCGCCGACCAGACCAACCTGCTGGCCCTTAACGCGGCCATCGAGGCGGCCCGGGCCGGCGATCAGGGGCGCGGGTTTGCGGTGGTGGCCGACGAGGTACGCCAGCTGGCTGCGCGCACCTCCCTCTCCACCGGCGAGATAGCCAAGGTGGTTCAGAAGAACCGCGAGCTGACGGCCAGGGTGACCGGCAACATCAATGAGGTGGCCACCAGCGCCCAGCGTGGCAAGGAGCAGATCGGCGAGGTGAGTGGCGTGATGGCGACATCCACCAGGAAGCCATCAATGTGACCGAGACAGTCTCCAATCTCCATCGGACTCCTGACGGTTCTGGTTATTGAGGCACACCACGATGATAATCCCATCGGTGCTTGCTTATTGAGCACTTGATATGCCAATCTGAACCCCTCCTGTATGACCCCGACCATTGTGAATTGTGGCTCTTCTGGCCCCTTGTTTAGGCTGCCGCCTCATTTTCTATTGAGCAGGAACAAAACAATGGCATTACAACAAGGGGCGGGCAATGGCCCTGCTGGTTACGGTAGCGAGCATGGGGCTCAGCGGTTGCATGGGGCAGATGGGCCTCTCCTCCATGGTGACCAAGGGCAACCTCAGCGTGGTGGACAATCGCTACGGCCGTGCCGGTGTCTTCGTGCTGCTCTCCCCCGTCTATGGCCTGGCGGCGACGGCGGATCTGTTCGTGTTCAACACCATCGAATTCTGGTCGGGCAAGAACCCCATCACCGGCAAGTCGCCGGCCCTGGTGGATCACAAGGCCGATGCGGTGATCAAGGTCAACCAGCATCTGGATCCGGCCCTCAACAAGGTGCCGCTCGCCATGCTGCCGCAAGGGGTGCGCGAGTTGAAGGTGAGCTACCCGGACGAGCGCACGGCCCAGATGGAGCACTACATCGACGGTCATCGCGGCATGATGCGTGGCGAGAAGCGTGGCGAGTTGATGGATATCTACTTCGATGGCCGCTTTGTCTCTACCCTGAGCCGCGCAGAGCTGGAAGAGCGGGCGAATCAGGGGAAGGCTGCAGCCTAAATTCAACTGAATCAGAAAGCTGTTCCAGCTTCAGATGGGGTATACCTAAGCTGCTGGCAAAATCGCCATGCATGTCTAAGGGAGCAGGCTATGACGGTGACCGGATTGCGGTTGGCTGAATTGATTGGTTCCCTCAGCCATGCCCTGGACATGACTGAGGGTCAACCACGGGGGCACTGTATCCGCTGTTGCTGGATAGGTGCCCGTCTGGGGGAGCGGCTGGGACTGGATGCCCGGCAGCGCCATGACCTCTATTACACCCTTCTGCTTAAGGATCTGGGGTGCAGCAGCAATGCCGCCCGCATCTGCGAGCTCTATCTCACCGACGATCTTCACTTCAAGCGCGACTTCAAGCTGGTGGATGGCTCCCTCTCCGAGGTGGTCAACTTCGTGCTGGGTCACACCGGCTTGCAGGCGGATCTGCTCGGCCGTTTTCGCAGCCTGTTCCACATCTTTCGCAACGGCGATCAGATAGCCAACGAGCTGATCCAGACCCGTTGTCACCGGGGGGCGGACATAGCTCGCCAGCTGCGCTTCAGTGACGAGGTGGCCAACGGCATCCTCTCCCTCGATGAGCACTGGAATGGCAAGGGGCGGCCGCTGCAACTGGCGGGGGAGGCTATCCCCCTCTTCTCCCGCATCGCCCTGCTCTGTCAGGTGGTGGATGTGTTTCACGCCGCCGCAGGCCCGGATGCGGCGAAGAGGGAGCTGCGCGAGCGCAGCGGCAGCTGGTTTGATCCTGCCCTGGTCGGCGAGTTTGAAGCGCTGGCGGACGAGGATTTCTGGCAGGGGCTGGTGGACCCCAGGCTGACCGAGTGGGTCTTCGACCACCCGGCCGGGCAGGGGGAGGTGGCGCTCGATGAAGATTATCTGGACGAGATAGCCGCGGCCTTCGGTCAGGTGGTGGACTCCAAGAGCCCCTATACCGCGGGCCACAGCGGCAGGGTGGCGCTCTATACCGACATTCTTGCCGCCCAGATGGGGCTGCCTGAATCGAGACGGCGCTGGCTCAAGCGGGGTGCCCTGCTCCACGATGTGGGCAAGCTCGGGGTGAGCAACGCCATCCTCGACAAGCCGGGCAAGCTAGATGCGCAGGAGTGGGCCGCGGTGCAGATGCATGCCGCCTATACCGAGGAGATCCTGGGCCGCATAGGGGCGTTCAGGGAGCTGGCCCAGGTGGCCGGGGCCCATCATGAACGGCTCGATGGCAAGGGCTATCCGAGGGGGCTCAGCGGCGCAGAGATTGCTCTGGAGACACGCATTATCACCACCGCCGATATCTTCGACGCCATCACCGCCAAGCGCCCCTATCGCGACGCCATCCCCGTGCCCCAGGCGCTGGAGATGATGGCCGAGCATCTGGGCAGCGCCATCGATCCCGACTGTTTCGCCGCCCTTCAGGCGGGGATCCGGGACTTCTCCCTCTACCTCAGCCCCGAGCAGCCCTTGGCGCAGGCCAGTTAAGATTTGCTGCCTTCATGGCCCAAGCGGCCAGTAGACGATGACAACGCCCCGCATTGCGGGGCGTTTTGCATTGGGTCTAGTCCGGCTGCTTGCGATGGGGCGGGGTGGGTACATCACCAGCCCCAGCAGGCGGCGCAGGTGGGTGAGCTGCTCGGTCAGCTGGACGTTGAGCCAGAGGTAGCCATTGATGGCCGCCTCTGCGTTGGGCGGCAGCGACACCTGGGTCGCCACCTCGTGCAGGCGGGCGATGGCGGCATCGGCCCCGCGACCGTCGCCGGTTTGCATCATCAGGGCAAGCTGGTTGATCGCCTCCTCGGTGGCCAGATGGCAGGCTTGCAGCGCAGCCGTGCTCTGCATCAGGAAGTGGCTCTGCCAATCGTTCCAGTAGGTGTTGGCCAGCATCTCAAGAGTGCAGAGGGTGTTGCGCATGGTGACCTGCACCGCATCAAACAGGGCGACGCTGTGGCGCGTCTCCTTGGCCGCCGGGGCCAGCAGGGCCCGCAGTTTGCCGGTCTGTGCCAGCAGCTGGGAGAGATTGTGTTTGAGGCGCGGGTCGCTCCAGCACATTGGGGGAGAGGTGGGTGTGGTAGAGCCGCCCCGACTGCTGCAGGATCTGGTGCAGTTGCAGCCGCCAGTGGCTGTAGGCCCGCTGGGGGTAGATGCTGCAAAAGAGCAGCGCCAGCAGGGAGCCCAGGATGACGTCGCCGCTGCGCCAGAGCGCCGTCTCTATGTCTCCCGGCACCCCGCCGACTATGACCCCCAGGGTGATGCCGATGAGCAGCCCCACATAGGGGCGCTTGCCGAGCGCCAGGTAGCCGCACAGGAACATGATGGCGCAGCACCAGACCAGCATTAGCGGCAGGGAGTAGAGCTCCAGATAGAGGGCCACCACACCGCAGGCGGCGCCGAAGATGGTGCCGACCACCCGTTGCAGCGCCCGGGAGAGCACGTTGCCCCAGAACGAGATGGGGCCCATCACCACCACTAGGGTGATGAGGGGCCAGGTGCTCTCCGGCAGCTTGAGCTCCCGGGTCAGCAGGAAGGTGAGGGTGAAGGCCAGGGCGATGCGCAGGCCGTGAACCAGGCGGTAGCGACCATAGATCAGCAGATCGAAGCGGGAGAGCGGCGTGTTCAGGCGCAAGGGAGTCGTCTCATGTCAGGTCACCTGCAAGCAGCCGCTGGCATCCTGGCTGAGGTGGCCGGGCAGGCAAGCCTCCCCCGCCGGATTGGCAATGGCCTCCAGGGCCAGGGCGAGCAGGCGCAGCGGCGGCGACAAAGGGGGCTGGTTGCTTGCATCCCGGGGCAGCCGGGCGCAGACGAAGTCGGCGATGGCGTCCAGATCATTGATGTCGAGTCGGGGCAGGGTGGTCTATGTGGGCTGATCGCTGGCCACGGCGATGATGTCGCGATCAAGCGGGAACAGCAGCAGCTGCGATGGCGGCGCGGTGCAGCTCGATTTTCGGGAAGTGCTCGTGCTTGAACCCTTCGACCAGCAGCAGGTCGAGGCTGCGCTGTCGAAGCTGGCCAGCAGCGCCTCCGAAAATCGGCCTCACCCAGATCGGTCTCAACGATGCGGGCGTGACGACGGCGGGAGGCCACCATCATCTGGCTGGCACCGGCCTTGCGCAGGCGGTGGCTGTCTTTGCCCGGCTGGTCGATGTAGAAGTCGTGGTGGGCGTGCTTGAGCACCCCGAGGCGCAGGCCGCGGCTCACCAGCAGGGGGATGATCTGCTCGAGCAGAGTGGTCTTGCCGGTGCCGCTCCGGCGGCAAAGCCGAGCAGGGGCAGGGTGGG
Organism: Aeromonas ichthyocola; assembly: GCF_046087985.1. NCBI lineage: Bacteria > Pseudomonadati > Pseudomonadota > Gammaproteobacteria > Aeromonadales > Aeromonadaceae > Aeromonas > Aeromonas ichthyocola. The sequence continues at coordinate 326,101 of NZ_JBJSWH010000002.1, read as the reverse complement.
GGCCGGGGTCATGAGGTGGCTCCTTGTCCGGTCGCGGAGTCTGGCAGGCGCGCCTCGTAGGCGGCCAGCTGCGTCCGGGCTGTTGAGATTGATGAAGGCATCCGGCTGGTCGGCGAAGCCGCCCCACCGCCATCTGGTGGCGGGCAAACCAGATATCGATTTTGCGCTCTCCCTCGGCCAGCGCGGCGGGAGGGGAGGGGAGCAAGGATTTGTGCAGCAGGGCCACCACCGGGTTGCAGGTGCTGGCCGTCGTGGGCCACCACCAGCTCGGTCTGCGGCGTCATGGCGGCGCGAAAACGGGCCATCAGATCCCGTGGCAGGGCGGGGCCGTCACAGGGCACGAACAGCACCCAGTCGTGGCGGGCGGCGGCAATTTGGCCGCAGGGTATGCCCAAGCTCACAAAACCGAATCCCCAAACGTCATATGATCCCCTGCAATCTGAGTCTTGCTCTCCTGCCTAATGGCAACATCATGTAAATCAAAGAGAATGACTATGGCTACCGGACAATATCTGCTGTGGAAAGACGCACAGGGAGAGGATTTTCGCCCCGTTGCACTGACAGGCACCGATCTGCTCAACGATCGCAATCTCAACAAGGGCACCGCCTTCACCGAACAGGAGCGGGCCGACTTCGAGCTCGACGGCCTGCTGCCGCCCCAGGTGCAGACCTTCGAAGCCCAGCTGGAGCGGGTCTATCAGGGCTTTTTGAGCGCCTGCAGCGACATCGAGAAGTACCAGAACCTGCGGGCCTTGCAGGATCGCAACGAGACCCTGTTCTACGCCCTGCTGTCGCGCCACGTGGAGGAGATGACCCCCTACATCTATACCCCGACCGTGGGCAAGGCCTGTCAGGAGTTCAGCCACCGCTTCCAGAAGCCGCGCGGTCTCTACATCACCCCGAAGAACGTCGATGACATGGGCTCCCTCGCCCGCCACATGGACGCCAAGGCGGTGCGCATCATAGTGGTCACCGACAGCCAGGGGATCCTCGGCATCGGGGATCAGGGGGTGGGGGGCATGGGCATCCCCATCGGCAAGCTCTCCCTCTATACCCTGGGGGCTGGGATCCATCCCGCTTGCTGTCTGCCCATAGCGCTGGACGTGGGCACCGACAACCAGGCGCTGCTGGACGATCCCATGTACCTGGGTCAGCCCCACAAGCGCATTCGCGGCAAGGAGTACGACGACTTCATCGACAAGTTCGTGGCCGGGGTCAAGCGCCACTTCCCCAACGCCGTCTTGCAGTGGGAGGACTTCAGCAAGTCCAACGCCTTCAACAACCTCTCCCGCTACCAGCAGACGCTGCCCTCGTTCAACGACGACATCCAGGGCACAGGGGCCGTGGTGCTGGCGGGCATCATAGGGGCGGTCAAGTCCAAGGGCGAGACCCTGGGCCAGCAGCACTACCTGGTCTATGGGGCCGGGGCCGGCGGGGTCGGGGTGGCGGATCAGATCTGCGCCGGGATGATCCGCGAGGGGCTGGACCCGCAGGCGGCCCGGGATCGCATCTACATTCTGGATACCCAGGGGCTGGTGTGCGACAACCGCGAGGGGCTGGATGAATACAAGCGCCGCTACGCCAAGCCGGGCCTGTTGCTGGCCGGCTGGGACACCGAGGTGCCCGGCAAGGCCAATCTGGCCGATGTGCTGCGTCATGTGCCCATTACCGTGCTGCTGGGTACCAGCGGCTCGGGCGGTGCCTTCCAGGAAGAGCACATCCAGCTGATGCTGCAGCATTGCGAGCGCCCCATGGTGTTCCCGCTCTCCAACCCGACCGCCAACTGTGAAGCGCTGCCGGAGGATATCTACCGCTGGAGCAAGGGCAAAGCCATCGTCGCCACCGGCAGTCCGTTCAAGGATGTGAGCTACGAGGGGCAGGAGTTCCGGGTCGGGCAGGGCAACAACGTCTTTATCTTCCCCGGTGTAGGTCTGGCGGCCATCGTCAGCCAGCTCCGCGAGATCACACCCGATGTCTTCACCACCGCCGCCTTTGCGCTGGCCGAGTGCGTGAGTGAGGTTGACCTGGCGAAAGGGGCCGTCTATCCGCGCATTCGCGAGCTGCGCAGCATCTCGGTGCATGTGGCGACCGCGGTGCTCAAGGATATCGTGCGCCGGATCCCTCCCACCCGCTGATCGGTCAGGATCTGCAGCAGCATATCCTCAACCACATGTGGGAGCCGGTTTACCTGCCCTATCGTCGGGTATAACCGCGTATTCACCGCCCGGATAACGGGTCGGTAAAGATGACAAGGGGGTAGCGCTGCTACCCCCTTCGTTTACCCCGTGGCATTCACTAAGTTCGCAATGGCCGCCAGCGCCCTTGCTGATTGCGACAGGCGGTATCCTGCCACTGCTGGCTCGCCTTGCCGATATAGAGTTGCTCGCGATAGTCGCGGCACCACTCCCCACTGGGATGGCGGAAGGTGCGTAGCGGGGTGACGCTACCGAGTGACGGTTAGCCGGATTGAACCAGGTGAGGCTTTGCCCTTTGGTGCGGGTTTCCAGCGCCTTGGCAAGGGCCTGATTGGCCAGTTGAACATCTGCCTTATCCATCTGATGGTAAAGCGGCGGGGTGTCGACCGTGGCGCAGCCAGTGAGGCCGAGCAGGAGGAGTGGTAACAGATATCGCATTATGGTTGCCCCTGTTGGCGAAAACCGTTGTTGAGCAGCGCCCGCTCCTGCTCATCGGTAAGCACTTGCTGGCGATCATCGACCGTGCCATCACCCCTGAGCTTGTTGCCGTTGGCATCGACGGCATCCACACCGTTGTCATCGACCGTGCCATCACCTCTTAGCTTGTTGCCGTTGGCATCGACGGCATCCACGCCGTTGTCATCGATGGTGCCATCGCCCCTGAGCTTGTTGCCATTGGCATCGACGGCATCCACACCGTTGTCATCGATGTGCCATCGCCTCTGAGCTTGTTGCCATTGGCATCGACGGCATCCACACCGTTGTCATCGCCATTGCCATCGCCCACCCCCTTGTTGCCATTGGCATCGACCGCATCCATGCCGTTGTCATCACCCATTGCCGCGGCCACCCCCATGGCGTTCTCATCGCCCCCCATCGCTTGTCCACCAGCATGCCGTTCTGTCACCATGCAGCTCTCCGCCGCTGTCATGCTCCGCCGCTGTCCTGCCACCGCCGCTGTGCCATCGCCGCTGCCCCCATCGCTGTCGCTGCCACCGCCGCTGTTGCTGCCACCGCCGCCGCTGTTGCCGCCTCCACCGCTGTCGCCACCACCACTGCTGCCCCCCGCTGCCCTATTGCCGCCGCTTCCGCCGTCACCCCCTTTGTTGTGAACGATCAGCGATTGGCGATATAGCTGTGGCTGCCATCGAGCAGCAGGTTGAAGAGTGCGGTAGTGGGCGGGCTGTCGATCCAGCAGAGTGACTCAACCAGCAGCTCGGCGGGCTGGGCCGCAGGGCCAGATTGCCCGTCACCATGCGTAGGTGCCGGGGCGACACATTATCTGCATGCCGGTAAATAGCGGCAGCACCGCCAGTTGCGGGTTTTCGGTTCGGGTCATGGCGGGTGAGATGGCCACCCAGCCCCGCGTGGTCAGCAGAGGGTGCTCTGCGGTAAAGAACGGGGGCAGATCATTGATCCCGTAGAGTCTCCGCTTGCCCAGGATGACGCGCTCGACCGCCAGGATCCGGTTGACTGCCGCCATGCTGATCCAGCACCTGTTCACCGGCCTGGAGCGTTTCGATGGGGCGGGTGGAGCCATCGGCCATCGTGATGCGGGTGCCGGCGATAAAGCAGGACTTGGCATAGGCCTGATTCATTTGCCACTCATTGTGGGCGAAATCATAACTGAACGGGTTTGCAAACAGGGCGAGTGCGATGGCCGAGCCGATAAGCAATCTGCGCTGGCTGGCCTTGAATGGGGGCTGTGACATGGGGACTCCTTGTCCATCTTGATTCACAGGATCCATTATAGAGCGCCCCCAGGTGGCGGCATTTTTGACCATAAACACAATAAACATGATGGAAAAACGATTGGCGTTCGTCACAATAATGCGTAAAATCGCATACTCGATGCTTGTAGCAACGAATCCCGCCTAAAAAGCCAGTTTCATGCCCTCCCCAAGCAGTGAAAGGTAACGAATGACGCCGAATGGCGCATCTCATGCCTTGAAAAAGTCTTGTGATGACTGAAAAGTGTCAATTATCCCTGTCAGTTATCAAAAAATTAAGGATACCCATGTTTTCCTTGGTCAAGCAAAGCGTCGCCGGGCTGCAAATTCTGTTTGTTGCCTTTGGTGCCATGGTTCTGGTGCCCCTGCTCACCGGATTGAACCCCTCCATGGCCCTGCTTGGCGCCGGTGTAGGCACCCTGCTGTTCCAGCTCTGCACCCGTCGCCAGGTCCCGATCTTCCTCGGCTCCAGCTTCGCCTTCATCGCCCCCATCATCTATGCCACCCAGACCTGGGGCCTGCCCTCCACCATGTTCGGCTTGTTTGCCGCCGGTTTCATGTATTTCATTCTGGCGGCGCTGATCCGGGCAAAAGGGATGGGTTTTGTGCACAAATTGCTGCCCCCGGTGGTGATTGGCCCGGTGATCATGGTGATCGGCCTTCTGTGGCGCAGGTTGCCTGCAACATGGCGATGGGCCGTGCCGGTAGTGAGCAGGTGGTGGCCTGCGGGGACAGCGCTGACCCTGGCGGGGATCTCCCTGGCGGTGACCCTGATCGCGGCCGTGTTCTGCAAGGGCTGGATCAAGCTCATCCCCATCCTCTCCGGCGTCATCGCCGGTTATGTGGCCGCCGTGCTGATGGGTCAGGTGAGTTTCGATGGCATGGTCAACGCCCCCTGGCTGGCGCTGCCCCACTTCGAGACCCCGGAGATCAACTGGGCCGCTGCCCTCTTCATGCTGCCGGTGGCCATAGCCCCCTGCATAGAGCACATAGGTGGCGTGCTGGCCATCGGCGGTGTGACCGGCAAGGACTACACCAAGGATCCCGGCCTGCACCGCACCCTGGCCGGTGACGGCATCGGCGTCTGCTTCGCCGGTTTCATCGGTGGCCCCCCCGTCACCACCTATGCGGAAGTGACAGGTGCCGTGATGATCACCCGCAACTTCAACCCGGTCACCATGACCTGGGCCGCCGTGTTCGCCATCATTCTGGCCTTCTTCGGCAAGTTCAACGCCCTGCTCACCTCCATCCCCATGCCGGTGATGGGCGGCATCATGCTGCTGTTGTTCGGATCCATCGCCGCCATCGGTCTCAAGACCCTGGTGGAGTCCAAGGTGGATCTGGGGCTGGCCCGCAACATCGCCATAGTCGCCGTGACCCTGACGGTCGGCGTCGGCGCGCTGGAGATGAAGATAGGTGACTTCGCCCTGGCCGGTGTCGGCCTGGCCTCGGTGGCCGCTATTCTGCTCAACCTCATCCTGCCCCAGCACTCCGAAGAGGGTGCCATGGAGTCGGCCAAGGACTAAGCGGACTGAGCGACGACCCCTCAGCCACAGCGATGACAGGAGGCCACCCTTGGGTGGCCTCCTGCTTTTGTAGCACCCGGCCGGGAGGGCCTTGATCCCTCGGGGCTCGGCCCGGCGACTACAATCAGTGGCGTTGTTCACAGTCAAGGAGACGAACATGAAGACGAGATGGATCCTGGCCCTGCTTGGGCTTATCTGGGGGGGCGCGGCCCAGGCCGGTGCTGTGCGCTACCAGGTCGACGGTCAGCCCTTCGAAGGATATTACCTGGCCGCTGCCGACAAGCAGGCGCCCCTGGTGGTGCTGGTGCACGACTGGGACGGGCTGACGGATTACGAGGTCAAGCGGGCCGAGATGCTGGTGGCGCTCGGTTACAGCGTGTTCGCGGTGGACTTGTTCGGGGCAGGGGTCAGACCGACCGCCGTGGAAGAGAGGAAGAAGCTCACCGGGGCGCTTTATCAGGACAGGGCCAGGATGCGCAAGCTGTTGCAGGCAGGGCTCGCCGAGGCGGGCAGGCAGGGCGGCCGGCTCGACAATGCGGTGGCGATGGGCTACTGCTTCGGCGGCGCCGCCGTGCTGGAGCTGGCCCGCAGCGGCGCTAGCCTCAAGGGGATCGTCAGCGTCCACGGGGGGCTGGAGACCCCGGCCGGTCAGAACTACGAGCAGACCAGGGCCAGCCTGTTGATCCAGCATGGCAGCGCGGATCAGGCGGTGTCGCTGGGCCAGTTCGCGGCCCTCATCACCGAGCTGGAGAGCGCTGGCATCCGGCATGAGGCGACCAGCTACAGCGGCGCCCCCCATGCCTTCAGCGTCTTTGGCTCGGACAATTACCGCGCCGATGCCGATGCCAAGTCCTGGCGGCGCTTCACCGAGTTTCTCGGCGAGGTGACCAAGGGGTAGGGCAGCCTTAGGCGGCGAAGCGGGATCATGCCACCAATGGCCCCGCGTGGCTGGGCACCACTGCTTGCCGGGTCAGCAGAAGTTCAGTGGCGCTGGTTATACTGACTCGATGAGGTACTTGTATCTGGCCAGCGCCCCCGGGGCACCGGACGGTGAATGCTGATAACGGGTCACAGGGATGGCCTCTGACCCGATTCTGGCGCGGGAGGCCCCCTCAGCCCCCCGCACACGAGACACGAAGGAGTAATGACATGCGTCTATGGACTCATATTCTGGCCGTTCTGCTGCTGGTTGGTTGTGCCAAGGGGGATACCCCCGCCGAGCAACGCAACCACATTCAACAGATGCGCCAGCAGACCCTCTCCACCCTGTATGGTCAGGATGCGGGCACCAGACAGGAGGTGGCAAGATCCAAGGGTTATGCCGTCTTCACCAATGTGAACAACAACCTGCTGGTACTGAGCGCTGGCAGTGGTTATGGGGTGCTTCGTGACAACCGCACCGGTCGCGATACCTACATGAAGATGGCGACCGCCGGCATGGGGATCGGCATGGGGATCAAGAAATTCCAGGCCGTGATCATCTTCAACGATGCCGCCGCCCTGGACAGATTCATTACCACAGGCTTCGATGCCAGCGCCCAGGCGGATCTGGCCGCCAAGTCGGCGGACGATGGCAAGGTGGTGGTCAGCGAGGCGGCCAATGCCGACTTCCAGAAGGTGAAGATGTACCAGCTCACCGAGAAGGGGGTGGCGGTGCAGGCCACCATGCAGGGCTACAAATACTGGCCGGATGACGATCTCAACGGCACCCAATAAGGCCCAGAGATTAATGTTCACTGCGCGGCGCTCATCAGAGCGCCGCGTGCATTTCTGCGGCCTTGAACCTCCCTAGGCGTGCTTGTCCAGCGTCAGCACCCTCACCCACATGGCCCCTTCCCCCACATGTTGGCGGGATGAGAGGCTGAGCTCCCCCGTCTGCGCCGCGATGCGGTGCACGGCCAGGCTGTGGGACTTCTGCCCTGTGGCGATCAGATAGTGGCCGCTGTGGTCGATGGCAAAGCCACGGGGGCAGGATTCGGTCGGGAAGTGGCCCAGCAGGGTCAGGGCGCCGTCCTCCTCGTCGACCCCGAACAGGCTGAGCAGGCTGCTGGCCCGCTCGCTGGTGTAGAGATAACGCCCATCCGGGGTCAGGTGGATGTCGGCCCCCCAGCGCTCTCCCTGATAACCCTCGGGCAGCATGTCCAGGCTCTCCCGCGCGCCGATGCGACCATCCGCCTCCCTGTGGTAGCGGTTGAGGGTGCAGTCGAGCTCGTTCAGGCAGTAGAGATCGCCGTTGGTGGGGTGCAGCGCCAGATGGCGGGGCCCGGCGCCGGCGGCCGTGTGGATGTCACCCAGGGGATGGGGGCTCAGCTGACCATCCTCTCCCAGGGTGAAGCGGCGAATGACATCCTCCTTGAGGCAAGCCACCAGCAGTTCCTGCTCGCCCTGCTCGGTTGTCAACAGGGTCACCGAATGGGCAGCCATCAGCCGGTCGATGCGCTGGTGGGGTGCCAGCACCCGGCCAGCGTCGTCCATGGGCGAGACGCTGACATGGTCGAAGGCGTAGGAGGCGGCAAAGAAGAGGCGCCCGGCCCCATCGGTGCAGCTGTGGGAGGCGCTGCCATAGAGCGGCGCCGAGGAGGGCGCTCCGAGCCGGCCATCCGCGGCTATGGGGTAGCTCAGCACCCGAAAGTCGGGGCGCACCCCCGCATAGAGCCAGTTCTTGTCCGGGCTGATGACCAGGGGCTGCACCTCGCCGCCGGTCTGGACTTGCTGCAGCGGGGCCAGCTCGCCTTCTTCCAGTCGAAACACATGGATCAACCCGCTCACCGGGTTGGCCACATACACCACTTGTTCCATTGCACGCTCCAGAGAAAAAGAGTGCCCCGCGAGGGGCAGGGAGATAAGACATGGTCCCATGGATGGCGCCCGCCATCCACAGCCTCATGGCGCCGCGTCAGGGCCGACTCAGGATCTCGTGTATGACGGGCACCACCGAGAGGGCAAGCAGGGCCGCCATGGCATGGTTGAACCGGCGGCGGGCGAGGGCATTGGTCAGCCAGCGTTTGAGCAGGGTGCCGCACAGGAGCCAGAGCCCGACGCAGGGGAAAGAGACGATGAAGAAGGTCAGGGCTATGGTCAGGTTCTGCTGGTGGAAGTCGGCCCCCGCGCTGGTGAAGGCGGCGATGGCGCCGGTAGCGACCACCCAGGCCTTGGCATTGACCCATTGGAACAGGGCGCCCTTGAGGAACCCCAGGGGGCGGGCAGAGGCGTCTCCCGTCACCTCGTCGGCGGAGCGGGCAATCAGCCAGGCGAGATAGAGCAGATAGAGGGTGCCGACACACTTGATGACGAAGTGCAGGCTGGGGAAGAGGGTGAACAGCTGGCCGAAACCCAGCCCCACCAGCAACAGCATCAGGGTGAAGCCAACGCAGATCCCCATGAGCAGCGGCAGGCTGCGCCTGATCCCGAAGTTGGCGCCGGCGCTCATCACCATGATGTTGTTCGGTCCCGGGGTGACAGATGCCGAGATGGCAAAGAGCACCACGGCGTAGAGATAGTCCATGAGATCCTCGTGGGTGACATTCCGTTGTCTTCCCTATATTGGGGGCCTGCTCCCGCTTTCAAGTCCGGCGGCCCGGGTAAAAAAACAGGCTCCAATATGGAGCCTGTTTGCAGGGGCAGGAGGTCGGCATCAGGCCGGCTTGCCACCATTGGGCGGCGGCAGGGCCGGGCGGGACTCTATCTTCTGCTCGTCCCCTTGCCGGTTCTTGATGTGGACGTCCATCTGGTTGAACGCGATGTCGATGCCGTGTTCACGGAACAGTACGTCTATCCGGCGGTTCAGCTCATCGATGGCCGGGTTGCGATCCCCGAGCTCGCTCACGAAGAAGCGCAGCTCGTGATCCAGGGTGCTGGGGCCGAAGGTGAGGAAGTAGACGATGGGGGCAGGGTCCTTCAAGACCCGGCTGTTCTCCGTGGCCGCCTGCATCAACAGCTTGCGGGTCAGCTCCAGATCCGAACCATAGGCCACCCCGACCCGGGCGATGACCCGGGTGACGGTATCGGACAGGGACCAGTTGATCAGTCGCTCTATCATCAGCTGCTGGTTCGGGATGATCACCTCCTTGCGGTCGAAGTCGGTGAGGGTGGTCGAGCGGATGCGGATCTTGTTGACCGTGCCCGAGATGGTGCCAATGGTCACAGTATCCCCGATCCGTACCGGGCGCTCGAACAAGATGATGATGCCCGAGATGAAGTTGGAGACTATCTGCTGCATGCCAAAACCGATACCGACCGAGAGGCCGGCGGCCAGCCACTGCAGCTTCTCCCACTGGACCCCCAGCATGGCCAGCGCGGTGAGCGAGCCCATCCCGATCAGCACATAGTTGAGCATGGTGGTGAAGGCGTAGGCGGTGCCCTGGGCGAGGCGCAGCTTGGAGAGCACCAGCACCTCCAGCAGGCCTGGCAGGTTGCGGGCCAGCGACAGGGCAGCCCCGAACAGGAAGAGGCCGGTCAGCACATCGCTCAGGCTGATGGGATAGAGCACGGCGTTGGCACCTGTGCCCTCGCTCTTGTGCCACAGCACCACGCTGTCGAGGTAGGTGAAGACAGCGACCAGATCGGACCAGAGCCAGTAGAAGGCGACGCCGAACACCAGCAGCAGCATGATGCGGGTCAGGCGCAGGGACTGCTGGCTGACCTCTTCCAGATCCATGGGCTGCTCTTCGATGGCCTCGCCCCCTTCCGCATCTTCCGAAGGCTTGTGCTCGCGCTTGGCGACGGCGCGGCGGTAGGCCAGACGGCGGGCCGCCAGCTCCAGACCACGCAGGGCGGTGCGATAAACCAGGCTCCAGATGATGATGAGGTAGAAGGATTCGATCAGGCGACCGGTCAGCTTCAGGGCCGTGTAGTAGTAGCCGAGCGCCGCCAGCACCATCAGGGCCACAGGCGCCAGCGCCAGGGCGACTGCCGTCATGGTCTGCAGCATGCTGGCCTCGCCCTTGATGCGGGCGCGGGAGATGGGCAGCACCAGGTAGGCGGTCAGCCCCAGCAGCAGCATGGTCAGCGCCTGGCCGATGACGTCATTGCCGAGCGATGAGGGTTCCACCACCGCCTTGGTCGACAGCATGATGAGGGGCAGCAGGGGCAGCCAGAGGTAACGCATGCTGGTGCGCTTGGCCTGCAGCTCGTCCCGCGGGATGCGGAAGTGGCTCTCGCCAATGCCGCCGGGGCGCATCACCGACAGGTAGACGCTGAACACCAGGTAGCCCAGTGCCAGGTTCAGGGTGATCTGGAAGATGAGGCGCGGGCTCAGCAGGCCGCAATAGGCCAGCAGCAGGCCGGCGGCCAGGATGAAGAGGGTACCCGGCAGGCGCTGCAGCACGGTGTAGAGCAGGGCGCGCGGGGTGTGCCACTGGCTGTCTTGGCGGAAGCGGCCGAGATCCTTGGCGATCTTCTGCTGGCGCTTGACCAGGGTCGGACGTTTCCACAGCAGCAGGCCACCCACCAGCAGCAGCGGGAAGGCGAGCAGGGAGACCGCCAGCAGCATGTCGCCCCAGCCTTGCCAATCCGGCTTGAGCACCCAGTCGGAGACCTGCTTGTAGGCATGACCCGGCCAGTTGATGAACCACTTGCCATCGATGGGCTTGTTGCTGCTGACCCAGAAGATGTGCTGTTGCAGGGTGAATTCGATGGAGGCATAGATGCGCGTCAGCTGCTGCTGGGTGAGCTGCAGGCTGATGGCGTTGGTGAGCTGGGCATCCATCTGGCGGTTGAGCTGATCCAGCAGGCTGATGCGGGTATCGATCAGCTTGACCAGGTTAGCCTTGTCCTCTTCGCTGACGGTCTCCCTGCTGTTGGCGATCAGGTTGTCCAGATACTGGCCCTTCTGGAACAGCTGATCCCGTTGCTGGCTCAGTTCAAACTGGGCCAGGTGCAGGTCGGCTATCTGCTCTTCCAGGTTCTTCACCAGGGTGGAGGGGGCGGCCTCCAGCTGCTGGTAGAGCTGATAGAGGATGCGGGAGAGCAGCAGGTTGCCCTTGAGCATCTGCACCTGTTCGTTCAGGTTGCGCTCGGTCTGGGTGCCGCGCTCCAGCCAGCTCTTGGCCTGCAGGTTTTTCTGTGCGAGCAGGTTGAGGTTGGTGGTGGCGCTGATGAGCTGCTGGCTGAGCTGGTGGTTGATCTCCTGCTCTTTTTGCACCAGCGGGTTGTCCTGGGTGGCGACCAGTTCGCCGGTCTGCTCGGCGGCCTTCTCGGTGTCGCCGAGGCGCTTGGCGCTGCTCTGCTCCTGCAGGGCCTGCAGTTTTTGCTCTTCATGGGCGAGGCGCGCACTCTGGTAGTCGCGCTGCTTGACCGCCAGATCCTGCATGCTGGTGCGGTTGTCCAGATCCTTTTGCAGGTTGGCCAGTTGCAGGTCCAGCAACGCCAGCTCGGTATTGAGCTTCATCTTCTCGGCGCTGCTCACGCCATCCCCGGAGTTCAGGCGAGTGCGGATCTCCTGGCTGCGTTGATAGGCGCGGCTCATGTTGGCCTGGGCCCGCTCCGGCAGGGTTTGCAGGCTGGTGATCTGGCTGCCTATGGTGCCGAGGGCCTCCTGGGCATCCTGCATGTTGGCCAGCACTTCCGGCTGACGGCTCTCCAGCTCCGCCAGGCTCATGCTGGCGTATTCACTCTTGAGCTGCTCGGGACCCTTGTCCTGGGCCAGGGAGTCTATCTTGGCGCCTATCTCTTTCATTTCGCCGGGCAGGGAGCGTACCCGCTGTGTCAGCGCCTTGGCCTTGGCCTGCTCCTTCTCGATGCTGTCGAGCAGGGCTAAGGTATCGGTCAGCAACTTCTGATCCGCCTGCTGGCTGACGGTCAGGGTCTCTGACTTGCCGAGGGCATCGAGCGCCCGCTGTACCGTGGCGCGCTGGGGTAGATCCTGCGCCATGGCTTGGGGGGCGCAGAGGCTGATGAGTAAACAGAGCAGCGGCAACAGGGTGGCCGAGGCTCTTCTGAACTGTATTGAGGGCATAAAACGTCCGGGTGATTATGCGAGATTCGGGAGGTTTCCCACTGGGGGGAAATCCGCGTGGATTCTAGCACCGGCGCGAGAGAGGCAGCAGGGGGGAGAGATAAAAAAAACGGCGCCCCAAGGCGCCGTTTTATCGGTTCAAGACTGATTAGAGTACGTGAACGGAGGCGGTGTTGGTGGTACCGCTCGGTACCAGGGCACCGGAGACCATGACGACCACGTCACCCTTCAGGCCCATGCCGCTTTGCAGTGCCGCTTCTTTGCCGATGCGATAGAAATCGTCGGTAGAGGCGATGCTGTCAACCACGTGAGCAACCACACCCTTGGTCAGGACCAGCTGGGCAGCAGTTTTCTTGTTGGTGGTGATGGCCAGGATCCAGGCTTTCGGGAAGTACTTGCGAATGGCCTTGGCAGATTTGCCGCCTTCGGTGGCAACCACGATCAGCGGGGCATCCAGCTTCTCGGAGGTCTCGACGGCGCCTTTACAGACGGCTTCGGTGATGCGCAGCTTGTTGCTGTCGTTGGCAGCAGACAGGTTGGACGGCATCACGGCGTCGGTACGCTCGCAGATGGTGGCCATGATGGTCACGGCTTCCAGCGGGTACTTGCCCTTGGCGGATTCGCCAGACAGCATGACGGCGTCGGTACCATCCAGGATGGCGTTCGCCACGTCACCGGCTTCGGCGCGGGTCGGACGCGGGTTCTTGATCATGGAATCCAGCATCTGGGTGGCGGTGATGACCACTTTACGTGCCTTGTTGCACTTGGTGATGATCATCTTCTGGGCGAAGATCACTTCTTCAACCGGAATTTCCACACCCATGTCGCCACGAGCAACCATGATGCCGTCGGAGACAGCCAGGATGTCGTCGAAGTTGTCCAGGCCTTCCTGGTTTTCGATCTTGGAGATGATCTGGATGTTCTCGCCACCGTGGGCCTTCAGGTGCTCACGGATTTCCAGCACATCTTCTTTCTTGCGGATGAAGGAGGCGGCAACGAAGTCCACGCCCTGCTCGCAACCGAAGATGAGGTCACGCTTGTCTTTCTCGGCCAGGGCCGGCAGCTTGATGGAGACGCCCGGCAGGTTGACGCCCTTGTTCTCGCCCAGATCACCGTTGTTCAGCACCTTGCAGATGACTTCACGCTCGGTGATTTCGATGACGTCCAGACCGATCAGGCCGTCATCCACCAGGATGCGGTTGCCGACGCGCAGGTCGTTGGCGAAGCCGGCGTAGGTCACGGCGACTTTGTCCTTGTTGCCAACCACTGTCTGGTCGGTGGTGAAGGTGAAGGTCTGGCCGGCGACCAGAGAGACATCGTTGCCACCTTCCAGCTTCATGGTACGGATTTCCGGACCCTTGGTATCCAGCAGGATGGCTGCGTGCTTGCCGGTCTCGGCCATCACTTCACGCAGGTTGCGGATACGGGTGCCGTGCTCTTCGTAATCACCGTGAGAGAAGTTCAGGCGCATGACGTTCATGCCGGCGTCGAGCATCTTGCCGAGCATTTCTTTGGATTCGGTCTTGGGACCTATGGTGCAGACGATTTTGGTCTTTTTCATGTCAGTCTTCATGGTTAAGGAGTTTCCGCCGTGCAATATACACCAGTTTTTGGATACTTTTTATGATCCAGAAACAACGTTTTGAGCTAAAAACGCCTCAATTTGAAAGATAACGTTTTCGCTCACAGCTGATTTTAGGGGCTAAAATAATTGATTTTCCGCGAGTGAGGCCATTTGGTTCCCATTTCTCGCCCCCTCGATGGCCTGATCCCATGTAGTTAAATGACCAACAAGGGATGAGACCGTCAGCGAGGGAACCTGGGCCCCTTTCCCCCTCTGGCCGTCACCCAGTGTAGTCATTGGGCCGCCACAACGCAGGAGAGGCGTCAGCATCCGACCAGGCGCGTCGCCCATGCAGGCGGCGCGCCTGTTGCGCAGGCTTAGCCGAAGAACCAGTAACCGCGGTTGATGAGACGGGTGAGCAGCTGCAGGAAGCCGGCCTGATCGGCGAGTTCCACCATGTCGGCCTGGGTGATGATGTCCTTGTCGCACAAGAGGGAGATGGCGGCGGCGTCCTCGCTTGGCAGGGTCCAGGCCTCGCCGTCGATGTAGCAGCTACGGCTCTCGCCGCTGAACCAGACAGAGCGCAGGCCCGGCACCTTGATGGCGGGCTCGCCCTGGGTCAGCAGATCGGCCACTTCCTCGGCGCTGTAGTCAGGCTCCATGGGGCTCACGTCCAGATCGTGCTTGGCCTCGGAGATCATGGTGCCGAACCACTCCTTGAACAGGGTCTCGTCATCCAGAGCCTGTTGCATCAATTCCCGCAGGCGGTGCAGCTCATGGGGCTGGATCTCGCCGTGACGGGCGCGGGGCTTGAGGTCCCCATCGCCGTAACGCTCGGTGCGCAGATCGTTGTCGATCAGGTGATCGGCAAACGACGAGATGAGCGCCTTGGCGTCCGGTGCCCGGAAACCCACGGAGAAGTTCAGGGAGGGCTCGATGGCGTAGCCCTCGTGGGGGAATCCAGGCGGAATGTAGAGGATGTCGCCCGGCTCCATGATGGCGTCGATGATCGCCTCGAACGGCTCGCAGTGCAGCAGGGCGGCGTGGGCGGCAAACTCGTTGAGGGGATTGGCATCGCCGACCCGCCAGTGACGCTTGCCCTGGCCCTGGGTGATGAAGACATCGTAGTTGTCGATGTGGGGGCCGACACCGCCGTGAGGGGTGGAGAAGCTCACCATCACATCGTCAAAGCGCCAGCCCGGGATGAACTGGAACGGCAGCGCCAGCTCGTGCACCTCGGGGGCCCAGTGGTTGCAGGCCTGCACCAGCACAGTCCAGTTCTCTTCCCCCAGGTGATCATAAGACTCGAAGGGGCCGTGGGCAGCCTCCCACTTGCCGTCGAAACGGGTCACCAGGCGGGATTCGATGACCTCCTCCATGGCCAGGCCCGCCAGCTCGTCCGGGCTGATGGGATCCTGAAAGTCTTTGAAGCCACCCTTGATGAGGAGCGGGCGCTTCTGCCAGTAATGCTCGAGGAAGTGGGCGATATCCAGATTGAGTTCGTACATGGTGCTTCTCGTATCTTGTGAGAGATCTTGCCCAAACTTGGCTTGGGCAAGGGCTCTGAAATGGCCCGATAGGCTATGACGCTATCGAATGGGCCAAAATCAACGGGGGCCCTGCCGTCATGACAGAGCCCCCGCCGGTTCGGTTTAGCCGCTTACTTCAGCAGATCGACCAGGCGCTGGGCCTGACCGAGGTAGTTGGCCGGAGTCAGCTTCTTCAGTTCGACCTTGACGGCCTCGGGCAGTTCCAGGGTGTCGATGAAGGTACGCATCCCTTCGGCATCCACACGGCGACCACGGGTCAATTCCTTCAGCTTCTCGTAGGGCTTCTCGATGCCGTAGCGGCGCATCACTGTCTGGATGGGCTCGGCCAGCACTTCCCAGTTGGCGTCCAGATCGGCGGCCATGGCATCCGCGTTGGCTTCCAGCTTGGAGATGCCCTTGAGGGTCGCCTGATAGGCGATCAGGGAGTAACCCACGGCCACACCCAGGTTGCGCAGCACTGTGCTGTCGGTCAGATCACGCTGCCAGCGGGAGATGGGCAGCTTAGCTGCCAGGTGCTGGAACACGGCGTTGGCCAGCCCCAGGTTGCCTTCGGAGTTCTCGAAGTCGATGGGGTTGACCTTGTGCGGCATGGTGGAGGAGCCGATCTCGCCCGCCACAGTGCGCTGCTTGAAGTGACCCAGGGAGATGTAGCCCCACACATCGCGGTCGAAGTCGATCAGTATGGTGTTGAAGCGGGCCATGGCGTCGAACAGCTCGGCGATGTAGTCGTGGGGCTCGATCTGGGTGGTGTAGGGGTTCCAGGTCAGGCCGAGGGAAGTCACGAACTCCTCGGAGAACTGGTGCCAGTCCACTTCCGGGTAAGCGCTCACGTGGGCGTTGTAGTTGCCCACGGCGCCGTTGATCTTGCCGAGGATCTCCACCGCCATGATCTGCTTGTACTGGCGCTCCAGGCGATAGGCGACGTTGGCCATCTCCTTGCCCATGGTGCTCGGGGTGGCGGGCTGGCCGTGGGTGCGTGACAGCAGCGGCATGTCGCGGTACTCATGGGCCAGGCGCTTGAGCTCGCTGATCAACTTCTCGCAGTAAGGCTTGATGACCTGGTCGCGGGCGGTTTTCAGCATCAGACCGTGGGAGTTGTTGTTGATGTCTTCCGAGGTGCAGGCGAAGTGGATGAATTCGCTGACGGCGGCCAGCTCAGGGTTCACTTCCACTTTTTCTTTCAGGAAGTACTCCACCGCTTTCACATCATGGTTGGTGGTGCGCTCTATCTGCTTGATGCGCGCGGCGTCCGCTTCGTTGAAGTTCAGGACTATGTCGTCCAGCAGGGCGCTCGCGGCCGCACTCAGGGCAGGGACTTCCGGGATCCCGGCGTGGCTGGCCAGTTTTTGCAACCAGCGCACCTCGACTTCGACGCGAAAACGCAGCAGACCGAATTCGGAGAAGATGGGACGCAGGGCATCGGCCTTGTCGCCATAACGACCGTCAATCGGGGAAACAGCAGTCAGCGCGGACAGCTCCATGGGGTGAACTCCTGATGTGTGTGGGGGGTTAGAAACTTAAAAACGTTTGGCCAGTTCCACCATCTTCTTGCGAGCGAAGATGATCTGGGTACGGCTGCCGCCAAGCTGACGCCACAGCACGGCGGCACGGATGCCTGCCAGCAGCAGGGCGCGCACCTTGTGCTGCACCAGGGGCTGCTGCAGGAACAGCGGGGTGCCCGCTACCTGGATGCGCGGCCCTATGGGGCTGATGAGATCGCTGTAGATGCTCGCCATGTTGGCCAGGATCTGCTCGTCGAGCAGATCGAAATGCTGTTGCTGGCGGCCGATCTGTCCGATCCGCTCCCCCAGCATGTTGAGAATGTCCTTGCGCTTGGCCAGCTTGCGCTCCAGCGCAATCAGGCTCACCACGTAACGGGTCAGCTCGGCGTTCTTCTGGCTGCCGTCGGCCCCCAGCTGCTCCACCAGGGCGCGGTAGCCGTCGCGGATGGCGAGGTGGCTGCCGAACACTTCCAGCGGCTGCTTGGGATTGGTCACCAGCACGCTTTGCAGGCTCTCGCGCAGGGAGGCCTCGTCACAGCTGCCGTCACGGGCCACTTTTTGCACCAGATAGGCCGCCTGGCAGATGCCGGCGAAAGCCATTGTTCTGTCTTGGAATTTGTCGCTCACGTCTGCTGCCTTCTGTTAAGGATTCAAACCGGATGGCTGAAACGCTGTTCTATGATGCCGCCGCCCAGGCAGACTTCCCCGTCATAGAAGACGGCGGACTGGCCCGGGGTCACCGCAGCCTGTTTCTCGTCGAAGATGACCCTGATGGTCTCATCGTCGATGGGCTGGATCAGGCAGGGGATGTCTTGCTGGCGGTAACGGGTCTTGACGGTGCAGCGAAGCGGCGCCCGGATCGGGGTGCGATCCACCCAGTGCAATTGGCTGGCGATCAGGCCATCGGAGTAGAGGCGGGGATGCTCCCCCTGCGCCACTACCAAGGTGTTGCGCTCCACCTCTTTGTCCACCACGTACCAGGCCTCTTCGGTCGCATCCTTCATGCCGCCGATGCCGAGTCCCTTGCGCTGGCCCAGGGTGTGATACATCAGGCCCTGGTGCTCGCCTATCACTTTGCCGTCCACGGTTTCGATGGGGCCGGGCTGGGCGGGCAGGAACTTGGCCAGGAAGTCCTTGAACTTGCGCTCACCGATGAAGCAGATACCGGTGGAGTCCTTCTTCTTGGCGGTGATGAGCTCGAGCTGCTCGGCGATGCGGCGCACCTCCGGCTTCTCCAGATCCCCGACCGGGAACAGGCTCTGACCCACCTGGGCTTCGCTCAGGGTGTAGAGGAAGTAGCTCTGATCTTTGTTGTTGTCGAGACCGCGCAGCAGGCGCGGGCGGCCTGTGCTGTCGTCACGGCGCACATAGTGGCCGGTGGCGATGTAGGTGGCACCCAGCTCTTCGGCGGCAAACTCGAGGAACGCCTTGAACTTGATCTCCTTGTTGCACAGGATATCCGGGTTCGGCGTGCGCCCCGCCTTGTACTCTTCCAGGAAGTGCTCGAACACGTTGTCCCAGTACTCGGCAGCGAAGTTGATGGTGTGCAGCTTCATGCCCAGCTTGTCGCAGACGGCCTTGGCATCAGCCAAATCCTGGGAGGCGGAGCAGTACTCGTCCGTGTCGTCTTCTTCCCAGTTCTTCATGAACAAGCCTTCGACCTGATAACCCTGCTGCTGGAGCAGGTAGGCCGAGACGGAAGAATCCACGCCGCCGGACATGCCGACGATCACCTTGATTTGGCTGTTGTCTGTCATTAGTCGAAGTTACCAGTTCGTTTAAACGGGGCGTATTCTACCAGAGTTTTGCGCCCCCGGTCACATCTCCCTGCCGTCGTTCCCCTCGGGAGCCCTGCGGCGGGAAATCGTTTTTCTGTTTGTCGGCACCATGATGAAATAAATGGTGCCAAATGATCCTAAATGGCCTGTTCAGGAGCTGTCACGAGAGGTCGGAAGCTCGGTAAATAGCAGCGCAGGAACCGGAGTGTGTAAATACACATGAGCTTTCCTGATTACAAACAAGCGAGCAGCACATGAGCCTTGATCACGGCCTCGCAGCAAGATCGTGGCAGGTTCTCAAATAAAGGCCTTGAGCGCCGACAGGGGCAGGCGAGTGCCCCCCAGATAATCCTGGATGCACTGCCACACCAATGGGCTGCGCAGGGCCGGTTTGCACTCGGCTATCTCCTCCAGGGTGAGCCAGTGGCAGGCCAGCACATCGCCGTCAGGATCCTCTGGATGGTGCTGACCCGGCGCCTTTTCAAGGTCGAAGATGACGGCGGTGCGCACAAAGGTGGCCTCGCTGTCCGCCGGTTTGAACAGATAGACCCCGAGCCAGGCGCTGGGGGCGGCAGTCAGCCCAGTTTCCTCTTTCAGTTCGCGGCAGGCCGCCTCAATCAGGTTTTCCCCCGGCTCCACGTGGCCGGCGGGCTGGTTGAAGCGGCGCTGCCCCTTGATCTCCTCTTCCACCAGCAGGAAGCGACCCTGCCAGTGCACCAGGGCGGCCACCGTCAGGCGGGCGGGCAGGGGCGGGTGTTCGATCATGATGACTCCTTGTCGCCGGGATGACGGGCGGGTCGGCGGGCCGTGCCCTGGCCGCTGCTGCGGGGTTTGTTCTCGCCCGCCGTGGGTGATCCGGGTTTGCCCGTGCCGCGGGGCTTGTCCCGTTGCTGGGGCTGGCTCGCCCGGCGCGGCGTTTCGCCTGCCGGTTTGGCTGCGCTGCCACTCGCTCGGGGTGATGACGGCTGGCGCCTGGCCGGTGCCAGCTCGGGGGCGGGCAGGCTGCGGCTCTGGCCGGGTGCCAGACCGTCTTCTTGCCAGTTACCCAAGGTCCAGTCACCTATGGCGTAGCGGATGAGGCGCAAGGTGGGGTGGCCTATATGGGCCGTCATGCGCCTCACCTGGCGGTTGCGCCCCTCCACAATTTTTATCTCGAGCCAGCTGGTGGGGATCTCCTTGCGCATCCGTATGGGCGGGTTGCGTGGCCACAGCTCGGGTTCATCCATAATGCGCGCCCCGGCGGGCAGTGTCATGCCGTCGTTGAGCTCCACCCCGGCGCGCAGGGCGGCCAGTTTCTCTTCGTTCGGCATCCCTTCCACCTGTACCCAATAGGTCTTGGGGGTCTTCTCCCCCGGCTGGGTGAGGCGCGCCTGCAGCTTGCCGTCGTTGGTGAGCAGCAAGAGCCCCTCGCTGTCGCGGTCGAGCCGCCCTGCGGCATAGATGCCGGGCTCTTTGATGTAATCCTTGAGGGTTTCGCGCCCCGCCTCGTCGGTGAACTGGCAGAGCACCATGTAGGGCTTGTTCAGCAGCAAGAGCTTGCGATCTGCCGGTGCCACCTCTGGTTTTTGCCCCGCCACTCTGGCGTCGCTCGCCTGCCGGGTACCGGCCCGTGAGCGGGCAAGGCCGGGCTTGTGGGCCTCATCCTGTGTGGGGCGGCCAGAGGCGCTGGTGCGGCCGGAGAGGGAGAGGCGGGGACGGGCAGGTTTCATCGCATGCATACCAAAAACAGGGGATGCCGGAGTGTATCACGGAGGCGCCCGCCTTGGGTCATAGGGGTATAGAGGGAAAGGGTTTGGCAGACCCCCTCCCTGCCTCTCCTTCGCAGGAATAGGGGGCCGGGAGATTCAGCTCAGCAGGCTGTCGATGACGATGGCCTGGCGGGCGGGGGCCGAGCTTGCGTGCAGCAGCGCCGTGCTGACCACCTCGTTCATCAGGGCGCGGGCCAGCCGGGTGAGGGGGCGCAACTGCTCGGGGGCCAGAGCGGCCGGAATGGCCAGCAATATGATGGTCTGCACAGGCCCGAGTGCCGATCCCCAGTCGAGGGGCTCATCGCAGCCAAGCAGCGAGAGGGCGGGTTTGGTGATGGCGGGGCAGATCACATGGGGCATGGCCAGCCCTGGCCGGATGATGGTGGCGGCGAGTTGTTCCCGCGCTGCTATGGCCTGCTCCAGCGCGGCTCTGTCACTCACCCGCTCCCCTGGCAGCAGATCCACCAGGACCTGCAACGCCAGCGCCTTGTCGAGGGGCGCCGAGCTGTGGCCGAGCTGGGCGAGGGAAAAACCGTAGTCGGGCAGGGCGGCGGCGAGACGCTGCTCGGCCCGGGCCGAGGTGGCGGGGCGCCCCAGCGGCTGGCCCAGCTCCACGCACCAGCAGGTGAAGGCCATGTGGGCGAGCTCCGCATCCAGCCCTTCGATCAGCAGCTGGCAGAGATCCCCGGGCTGGGTGGCCAGGGTGAGCAGGGCGAGCTGGCTGCTCGCCTCTGCCCGCTGGCGACGGCTGATGTTGATGAAGAGGATCTGGGACTTGAACAGCCCGGCCAGTCGACAGAGCTGCTTGGCCTGGGTGATGGTCAAGCCCTGGTGGCAGCAGAAGGTGAGCTCGCGGCGGAGCATTCAGGCGCCGGGGGTGGCGGCTTTGAGCACGGCGGCGGCGTCCAGCAGCACGGACTCCAGGGATACCTGGCGCACTGTGCAGCCGAGGAAGCGCTCCTTCTGCTCTATCTCGATGTCGGAGGCGATGAGCACCAGATCCGCGCTGGCGATGTCCCGGGCGGTCAGCACGTTCTCCAGTCCCATGGCGCCCTGGGTCTCCACCTTGATTTTCAGTCCCAGCTTGTCGGCGGCGTTTTGCAGCGCCTCGGCGGCCATGTAGGTGTGGGCTATGCCGGTGGGGCAGGCGGTGACGGCGAGGATCTTCATGGGCTCTCTAGGCAAGTAGGGATGGGGCCACAAGATAGCGCCAAGCGCGCGGGTTTGCCAAAGGTGCGGGGTGAAAGTGGGATCTTGGCCGCCCTGTGGTGCCTGCGTGCACAGGGGATGGCAAGAGTGTGGATTCATCTGTTTCTGATGGGGCGACAATAAAAAACCGGCCCCACCAGAAGGCGGGGCCGGTTGCATTCAGTTAACGCGGGTTCAGGCGGACTGTGTGGCCAGCTCGGCGGCTTTCAGTTCCCGCTTGATACGGCGGATCTTGCGCTCCTCGGCCACGGCCACGCAGGCCATCAGCACCAGGCAGGCGGCGGCGGCCATGTCCAGCGCCGCGAAGGTGCCGGTCCAGCCGGTCAGGCCGAAGATGGGGGTGCCGTCGGCTATCATGCCCAGACCCAGCTTGGCGAAGCTGTCACCGATGAGGTAGGCGAAGGTCCCCTTGACGCCGTCGGCCACGCTGATGCCCTGTTTCGGCACGAAGCCCACGGCGGCCACGCCGATCAGCAGTTGCGGACCGAACACCAGGAAGCCCAGCAGGAAGAGGGAGCCCAGGAACATGAACTGGGTGGTGGCGTGCTGGTAGAGCCCCAGGGTGGCGATGATGAGCGCCAGTGCCACGCAGGCCACCAGACCACGGCGACCGTTCGCCAGATCCGAGAGGTAGCCCCACATCAGGGTACCGACCAGGGCGCCCACTTCGAAGAAGGTGAAGCCCTGGATGGCGACTTCCTTGGAGAAGCCGAGTTCCTGGTGGGCATAGACGGTAGACCACTGGTCGATGCCGATGCGCACCACGTAGAGGAAGATGTTGGCAAAGCAGAGCAGCCAGATCACCTTGTTCATCAGCACGTACTTCACGAAGATCTGACCCTTGGTCAACTTCTGCTCTTCGGTGGCGATATCTTCTTCGCTCGCGACTTCGTCAAACAGCTCCTCTACCTTGCCCAGACCATAGGCTTCCGGCGAGTCGCTGCCAAAACGCAGGCCGACGAAGCCGACGATGAGGGCGATGATGGAGGGGAAGATAAACATGCCGAGCACGTTGCCATCGAACAGGTAGTTGGCACCGAACAGCGCCACACCGGCCGCCCCGGCGCCGCCCACGTTGTGGGAGAGGTTCCACATGCCGAGGTAGGTGCCGCGTTTGTTGCGGGGAGTCCACTTGGTGATGGTGGAGTAGCTGCAAGAGCCACCACAGCTCTGGAAGAAGCCGCTCAGGGCATAGAAGAAGATCATGAAGTAGAGACTAAAACCCGTGCCCCCCATGCTGGCGCTGAAGCCCAGCATGCAGAGGGCGGAGAGGATCAGCATCAGCGGCAGGAACTGCTTGGTGTTCTTGCCGTCGGCATAGTAGGAGACGACCGTCTTGCCCACCCCGTAGGTGATGGAGAAGCCGAGGCCTATCATGCCGAGCTCGGTCATGGAGAGACCGTACTCCTGGATCATGTCGTTCTGGGCGATGTTGAAGTTCTTGCGGATCAGATACATGGTAAGATAGCCAATGAATACAACCAGATAAGATTGCATGAATGGCTTGAACCAGAGCTTGCGCCGGGCTTCGACCGGCAGGTCCAGGGTGGGGATCCGGACCTGTTCGAGCAGTTTAAACATCTTCGTTCATCCTCTGCGAGATAGACGCTATTCCCGCCGCGTTCCTCATTTGTGTATTGAACTCGTTCAATCTGTTATGGGAGGTCACGCCACGGGAAGGGCGACAGGAAGAGGGCGAACTGCAGAGCGCTCCCCTGTCGATTGAACCCATGCCCGAACGCACCATGGCGTGCCGGGTAACTACATCAGGTAGGTCGACTGTAAAGAGGCGGGCTGTGGATGGCGTGAGAGCCATGCCTAGGGGGATTAGGAAAATTTCCTAGTTTGGCGGCTTGTGGCCGTGAAGCGTGAAGGGGATCACAGAGTTTGCTCAAGAGCCCGAGAGCCTGGATGGGGGCGCCGCCGCAGGGGCAGGCGCCGTCAGGCTCGCAAAAAGGGGGCGAGCGCGCAAAAAACAAGGAGGCCACCCGGGGGTGGCCTACTGTCATCTCAAGTGCCTGTGGTGGACAAGGTTCAGGCGGCCTTGGCCAGTTCCACCTGGTCGGTTTTCTTCACTCGCAGTTTTTTCAGGGCAACCGCCACCACGCCGGTGACTATGGCGCCACAGATCATGCAGAGAAGCGCCAGCAGCGGCTTGTTGACCGCGCCCAGCAGGGCGACGATGGGACCACCGTGGGCGACGCTGTTGGTGATGCCAAACAGGAAGGCCATCACGGCGGCTGTCATGCTGCCCAGCACGTTGGCGGGAATGACGGCGAGCGGGTCACGGGCGGCGAACGGAATGGCGCCCTCGGAGATCCCCACCAGACCCATGGCACCGGCGGCCTTGCCCGCCTCGATTTCGGAGGCATCGAAGATGCCGAGCTTGCGGCCGAGCACGGTAGCGAGCGACATGCCGAGCGGCGCCGCCGGTATGGCGCAGGCCATGGCCCCCATGAACTGGGTCTGGCCGGAGGCAATCATGCCCACCGAGAACAGGAAGGCCACCTTGTTGACCGGGCCACCCATGTCGAAGCCCGCCATGCCCCCGAGCACTATGCCCAGCAGCACCAGGCTGCCGCCGCTCATGGAGAGCAGCATGGCGTTCAGACCAGTCATCATGTCGGCGATGGGCGCACCTATGATGAAGATGAAGACGGCGGCGATAAAGAGCGACCCGACGATGGGGGCGATCAGGATGGGCACCAGGGGCTGCACCATCTTGTGGTAGTGGCGGGTCGCTATCCAGCGCACCAGATAACCGACCAAGAGGCCTGCGATGATGGCACCGATAAAGCCGGTGCCGGCGTCGGCGCCGTAGAAGCTGCCGTTGTTGGCTATCCAGCCGCCGATAAAGCCCGGCGCCAGGGCGGGGCGATCACCGATGGCGTAGGCGATATAGCCCGCCAGAATGGGGATCATCAGGGTGAAGGCGGCGACGCCCACGTTGAGGATCTGGTTCCACATGCTCCCTGCCGGGATCTGCATGCCGCTCGGGGTCGGATCCCCGCCGATGGCGAGCGCCAGGGCGATCAGCAAACCACCCGTGACCACAAACGGGATCATATGGGAGACGCCGTTCATCAGGTAACGGTAGAGATCCGAGCTGCCGCCCGCGCTCTTCTCCTCGCTCTTGCGCTCATCCTTGTCCGCCACATAGGCGGGGGCCTTGAGGGCCTGCTCGATCAGTCCCTTGCCATCCTTGATGGGGGCCTTCACCCCGGTCTTGATGAGCGGCTTGCCGTTGAAGCGGGCCATGTCCACCTGCTTGTCACAGGCCACGACTATGGCGCTGGCGCGGGCAATCTCGGCAGCGGTCGGGCTGTTCTTGACGCCGATGGAGCCATTGGTCTCCACCTTCACCTCAAAGCCCAGCTCCTTGGCGGCACGCTCCAGGGATTCTGCCGCCAGATAGGTGTGGGCGATCCCGGCCGGGCAGCCGGTGACACCTATGATGAGGCCCTTGTCGGCGGCGGGGGCGGCTTGCTCCTCTCTCTTCTCAAGCAAGAGTGCCAGCGCGGCGGCGGGGCTCTTGGCCGCCAGCAGGGCGTCGATAAAGCCCTCTTCGATCAGCTTGGCGGAGAGCTCGGCCAGCACCTCGATATGGTGGTTGGCGCCGCCCGCCGGGGAGGCAATCATGAAGAACAGCCGGGACGGCTTGCCATCCTCGGCGCCGTAATCGATACCGCTGCGGCTGATGCCGATGGCCACCGCCGGAGTGCTCACCGCCGCGCTCTTGGCGTGGGGCAGGGCTACGCCTTCCTCGAAGCCGGTGTTGTCCAGCTCTTCCCGGGCCCACAAGTCCTTGATGAACTGCTGCTCGTCGCTGACCTTGCCTTGGGCGACCAGCAAGCGGGTCATCTCGCTGAAGACCTCCTCCTTGCGGCTGGCCTTTAAATCGAGCGCGATCAGTTGCTCGTTGATAAGGGTGGTGATCATGGCGTTCTCCCTGCTCCCTTGATGGAGCCTGTTGGCATGCCGTGCACACGGCATGCAGACAAAATTGACACGACTATTATCGCGCCGGGGCGCAAGCAACCCTATCGGACAAATGTGCGAATGACTGGATTTTTGTGCGGTAAAATCCCGAGTGTGAGCGGGATCTCAAAGCGAGGAATTGGGCGCAATTAGTGAATTTAATTGGTTTTTACATATAAAATCATGTGGTTATCTGGCGTTCCCTTGCGGCTATATTGCTGTGGCCCTACCAGTCTGGACGGGAGAGAGAAGCTTCTTCTGTAAATTTGTGAGGGTTTATGATGGGCGAGATGTGAGCCAGCGCACATAAATGGCTGTCATCAGGGGAGCTTGGAGGAGTGCAAGCTGGAGAAATGGGCTTGGCGAGCGGGATTTGTGGGGGCAACCGTAGCACCGCCCAGCGCCGTAGGGTGCAATGAACGAAGTGAATTGCACCGCTTGTGTGGTGGCAGAAAGGTAGAGGTGCAATGCGCTGCGCTTATTGCACCAATACCGAGTGGATGATGTGAATGTCTAAGTGCGATTGGATATTAAAATTTGCAAGTTAACTTTTGGCTATTGCTTCTGGAAGGTAAAGCCAGCGGACAAGGGGGCCTTTTCTGGAGGCAAACCGAATCTTAATCCAGTCATCTTTCTGCTCGAGAATTTCTACTTTGTCGTTATGAATAAGATAGGCTTTGGTTTTTGATGTTTTTTCAGGTGATGAGTAGAGAAAGGCTTTCTCGGAAGTGACTGGCCAGAGAATTTTCTTACCATCAAAGTCAATCGCAACGGTGTCCAGCTTCTCTCCCTTCTGATTAAATGTGTGCTCGTAGAGAGGGAATGTATCAATCTCGGCGTTTTGGATCTGATACTCAGTTGTCTTATATAGCCAGAGTTCACCTTGGGCATTATATCGGTAAGTGTCGTAATACCAAACAGGGCCGGAGCGGCAAGAGCTAACCAAAGAAAGATCATCTAATCGAACTGAAAGGTTATAGAGATCTTCGCAGGCAGATGTTGGTGCCTTTGAGTCTGCAATTGTTACCTCTTTAAATGCAGTCTTTACATGGTCATATAAGAATACATAAAAAATATTATTTACCATTCCAAGATAGTTGGTAATGGCAATGTCCTTATAACCATCAAAGTTGAAGTCCTGTCTGATAATATCAGACTCTAAGTTATCATCAATACATTTAAGTCGCTGCTTTTCTTTTCCTGCCGTTAGTAAGTAAAAGCATTCACCTTCTTTTTTAATCTCTATATTCACTCCGTCAATTATAAATGTGGAGTCTGCTCTTGCAGAGATGGAGAAGCATAGTAATAAAGTTGTGATGATGATAAGGAATTTCATGTTGATTTACTCTACCACTTGAATTTTTGTAAAGTGTTGCTTGCGTAGTTTATTTACTGTCTTGGACCGTTTTTATGAGCGTGAGCTGGTTTTTATCAACAATGTAATAATTGGTGTAGTAAATAAATGATGTATCATCGTTACTATTCTCAACCTTGGTCGTTATAAGAAGACGGCTATCAATCTGGGGAGACTCTATCCATTCTCCCACACGGGTATCAGAATCATCACTCACATTATATGAGCTATAAGCATTAAATACCGTATCCAGTACCTTACCCGTGCGCTTGTTGACAAGGACTTGATTATAACAACCTGATGAACCGCATCCCCAACCTGTTAGTACATATTCACCAGCATATACTGGTTTCTGCGACAATGCTGCGGTAAGTCGGGTGCGGAATGTTCTGGCCAATTCAGAGTCTAGTAAAACCTTGGCTGGCTTACCTTTATATACTTCTGGTGCCGGGTAGTCCTCTGGCCGAGGTTGCTGTTGAGATCCGACTTCGCTACCAAAAGTGATTTGGCTGGATAATCCGAGAAAGAATAATAAGAAAATTACGCGTGCTTTCATAATGTTTTGTCTCGGTTTTCAAATTTATATTTACACAGGCTTTTTAAAAATCATTTAACTCTTGTACTTCTCAACTCTTTATGTGAATTGTGTGGCAAGCAATTAACATATGCCTTAGCCGTATAATTGTTTCCCATATCATCAACAATAGTGCAAGTCAGGTTGCAAGGTTTACCAAGATCACGACGCCAGAAATGGTGGTGTTGATATTTTGCTTCAAATTCAGATGTTATTGTGACAGATATTATCCAGTGGATAGGTATTTTCTTATTGCATACTAATTTAGTAAGCATTTCTGAATATGATAGAGACATGACCTTCAATTCATCTATATCTGGAGTTGCGACTTTTGTAATCAACTCTATAGAAACGACTTTCGACTCTACAGGTTCAATAGCTTTGTAAAGCTTTCCCAATCCCCAATATCCATCAATATCATTGTTTCTACTTGAAAATGAATTGATGATCCCGGAGGCTACACATATTAATTCTTTTCTATGTCCCATTATTATTTAATCCATAATATTTTTTCAGACTTGGTGATCTAATGGTTGTAGTTGCGAGTTGCGAGTTGCGAAGCGTGATTGGACTGTCGCGAGAGCGTTATGACTGGATTTAATTTCTTGCAGGAACGCTACCGCCCCTGGACGACAGCCTCCACAGCTGCTGCTGTTAACCGGCGATATGACGTAAGGGGATAGCAGTTTGGTGGCTTGGTTGCTAAGCCGACAGCGCCCTCCGAACGAAGCCTAGTTGCCAACTGAGACATGGTAACTAAGGTGGGGGGTGATGTAAAACAGGAAGTTTTTAATAACTAGCAGCAGATCAATAAATTACTTGATAAGGACGGTGGGTTGGCTGCCGCCTGGCGGTATCCGTACCCGCAGGTTACTGGCTGTTTTGGGTCGAGATAGTGTGGTCCAGCACCAGCGATAGCCGCAGCATGTCCTTGTGCTGGATGCCGTGCTCCATCAAGGGCTCCGGGTAGTGGATAAGGAAGTGATCCTTCACGACGGCATCGACGAGAAAGCCGTGACGCTGGTAATAGGTGAGCTGGTGGCCGAAGCTGCCGGTTCCGAGCTCGACGCGGCATACCCCTTTCTCGGCCAGGCTCGTCAGCACGAAGCGCAGCAGGCCGGAGCCGATGCCTTGCTGCTGTCGATTGGGGGCAACTGCGATATTGAAGATCTCGGCCGTTTTCTCCCCCACCAGACCCGCCACGCAGGCTCCCACTACCTCGTTGCCATTGTTGCCCGCCAGGGCGGCAAAGCCCCAGGCGCCGGGCAGATAGGCAGCGATGCGCTGCTCAGCCGGATCCGCCTCCAGCAGCAGCGCCAGCGGCAGTTGGTCGGGGTCTATCTCGACAAACCTCATCTTTATCCCTCTTCTATCTTTATCTGTGCTGGTGACTGTCCGGGGCGGACCTCCCTCGGGGCCTTGTCGTCACTCAATACTCGAGAAAGGTCTCGCCGCAGCGCTCGCAAATCAGGTGCTTTACATGGGTGGCCTGGTAGGCCAGGGTCGAGCCAAATGCCCAGTTGGTGATCGTGCTGGCGCGAAAGGCGTGCCAGAAGGCCTTGCGCGGCTCCTTGGGCATCACATCCTGGCTGTGGTCGCGGGGCACCAGCACCACCAGATGGCGGGTGCGCTCCCCGCACTTGTCGCAGGGATGGATCTCGCTCTGCTCCTGCTGTTCACTCTGTTTTTGCTGTTCACGCTGGGCTGTCATGATGCACTGGCTCCTGTTCTGGATAGTGCGCTCATCATATTCCTCTCCGCTTGGCTCTCCTACCCCCATGTGGTGTTGGTCCACTGAGTGAGGGAGACCCTTTCTTTGTCGGGGCAGGGGCGACCCGTTTTCACTGGCTAAAGCCTGCCGCATCACGCTGCGCCAATGCCCGCTCCACATAGAGATAGCCGATGCCCATCACCTGCTGGGGGCGGCTGAGCTCGCCAAAGCGCAACTGGGTCGCATTGACCGCATCGCTGCAATCGAACGGATTGGCACCGGTCTGGCTGATGATGGTCTGCAGCCAGGGCTCGCCGAAGTCGCAGCTGCGGCCATACAGATAGATGCGGTTGATGTTGAGGATATTGAGGAAGTTGTAGAGGCTCAGGCCAATGGCGCGGGCCCCCTCGTCCACCAGGGCGCGGATCATGGCATCCCCCTGATGGTAGAGCGCGAGCAACTGGGCCGTGTCGAGCTCCCCGCCCGCTGGCGCCGGGTTGTCGGCGCTGGCTTGCTGCTTGAGAAAGACCCTGGCCCGCTTCTTGATGGCAAACAGCGAGGCGACCGTCTCCAGGCAGCCGTAGCGGCCGCAGGCACAGGCGCTGCCGTCCGGGTTGATGATGGTGTGACCTATCTGGCCGCTGCCAAAGAGGGCGCCCCTGTAGATCTGGCCGTTGATGATGAAGGCGGAGCCTATGCCGTAGTCGACGTTGATGACGCAAAAATCCCCGCCACTCTCCCGGCCCTGCCACTTCTGGGCCAGCGCCAGCATGATGCAGTCGTTGTCCACCATCACCTCGCAGCCGAGGCGCTCCTCCAGCAGGTACTTGAGCTCGACCGGCGCGTGCCAGGGGGCCTGCGGCATGGTCTGGGAGACCCCGGTGGCCGGATTGACCTGGCCGTGCACCGCCAGTGCCAGCCGGATCGCCAGCCCCTTGTGGCGGCGCTTGTGCTGGTAGTAGTGGGCCTCGATCAGGCGCAGCAGCTCCTCCGGGGTCTGCGGCGCTATCTTCTGGCCGCTGAACTCATCCAGCGGGGTGATCAGGTTGTCCACCAGTATGCTCTCCAGGCTGGTGGGGCTGATGTTGAGGCAGAGGATGGCTCCCTTGCCGCTGGCGATGCGGTAGCTGCCGCCGTTGATGCCGCGCAGGGAGAGGTTCTGCTCGCTGTGGCTGATGGCACCATCGGCCACCAGCTCGTCGAGGATCTTGCTGACCGCCGGGATGGAGAGCTCGCAGTGGCGGGCCAGGGTGGACTTGCTCGCCTCCTTGAGCTGGTAGAGCAGCGCCAGCAGCACCTGCTTGTTGTGGTGGCGTACCTTCTGGTTGTTCAGGCCAATGATCATCAGTTCACTAAACTCCGCTTACTGTATTGCGTGATCTTTAAGCGAAAATCGCTGTCATCGCCATCTTAAACTGGCCTCATCGAAACGTTTACTAATAAATGTTGAATGAGGCGAGATTGATGAGAGCTGATGTAAGAGTCTGGGTAGAAGCCGTCACCCTGCCGACCTACGAGGTCGGTGCCGAAGATCCCAACCCCATGTTTCTCGAGAAGCGGGTCTATCAGGGCTCCTCGGGGGCCGTCTATCCCTATGGGGTGATCGACACCCTCACCGGCCAGAAGCAGATGAAGTCCTATCAGGCGGTCTGGCTGGAGAATGACTTTATCAAGGTGATGCTGCTACCTGAGCTGGGCGGGCGCATCCACCGCGCCTACGACAAGGTGATGCAGCGGGACTTTGTCTACTACAACGAGGTGATCAAGCCGGCGCTGGTGGGGCTGGTGGGGCCCTGGATCTCCGGCGGCATCGAGTTCAACTGGCCCCAGCACCACAGGCCCACCACCTTTATGCCGGTGGACTTCACCATCCAGGAGCACGAGGGCGGCGCCAAGACCGTCTGGCTCGGCGAGGTGGAGGCGATGCGCGGCTTGCAGGTGATGGCGGGCTTTACCCTCTACCCGGACAAGGCGCTCATCGAGATCACCGGCAAGGTGTTCAACGGCAACGACACCCCGCGTCACTTCCTCTGGTGGTCCAATCCGGCGGTGAAGGGGGGCGATGCCCACCAGAGCGTCTTCCCGCCCGATGTCACCGCCGTCTATGACCACGGCAAGCGCGACGTGAGCGCCTTCCCCATCGCCCGTGGCACCTACTACAAGGTGGATTACTCCGCCGGGGTCGATATCTCCCGTTACCGCAACATCCCGGTGCCCACCTCCTACATGGCGGACAAGTCCGACTACGACTTCGTCGGTGCCTACTGCCATGACGAGCGGGGCGGCCTGTTGCACGTGGCGGATCATCACGTATCCCCCGGCAAGAAGCAGTGGAGCTGGGGCAACTGCGACTTCGGTCTGGCCTGGGATCGCAACCTGACCGACGACAACGGCCCCTATATAGAGCTGATGACAGGGGTCTACACCGACAACCAGCCCGACTTCACCTGGCTGGATGCGGGGGAGGAGAAGGTGTTCGTACAGAACTTCCTGCCCTACAACACCCTGGGCACCCTGCAAAACGCCAATACCCGCGCCGCCATCAAGCTGGAGCGCACCGATGACGGCCTGCTGTGCGGCGCCTACGCGATCGCGCCGCTGTGCCACGCCCGCTTCGAGGTGAGTGACGAGGGCGGCGTGCTGTTCACCCAGACGCTGGAGTTGCAACCGGGTCAGGCCTGGCTTGAGCCGTTCGCCATCACCAGCGAGGGACGCTTGCAGGTACGGCTGCTGGATGAGCAGGGCCAGCCGATCCTGAGTTATCTCGAGCATCAGCCCGCGGGCGAGGCCCTGCCGGATCCGGCCACGGCGCCTGAGCCTGCCGTCAATCTCGACTCGGTCGACGAGCTCTACTTCATCGGCCAGCACCTTGAGCAGTATCTGCACGCCAGCCGTTCGCCCTTTGATTACTACCTGCGGGCGCTGGAACTCGACAGTGGCGACTATCGCTGCAACCTGGCGCTGGCGACCCTGGAGTACAACCGCGCCAACTATGAGCAGGCGCTGGTCTACGTCAATCAGGCGCTGGTCCGTGCCCATCGGCTCAACAAGAACCCCCAGTGTGGCAAGGCCAGCCTGCTGCGGGCCCACATTGAGGAGCGTTTGGGCCAGTTCGATGCCGCCTTCGACGACTTCTACAAGGCGACCTGGAGCGGCAACTGCCGCGACGGCGGCTTCCTCGGGCTGGCCCGCATCGCCATGGTGCGCCGTGACCCATCGCAGGCGTTGCCCTTTGTCGAGAAGAGTCTCGCGGTCAACGGTACCCACTATGGTGCCATCGCCCTCAAAGGGTTGGCGCTGCTGGAGTGCGGTCAGCGGGAGGCGGCCCTTGCCTATATCGACCAGCAGCGAATCCGTTATCCGCTCCACTATCAGCTGGCCTTACTGCGCTGGCTGGCGAGCGAACAGGAGGCGGATCTCGAGGCGCTGCGCACCCTGTGCAACGGGCGCGGGGTGAACCTCTGTTTCCTCGCAAGTGACCTGCTGGCGCTGGGTCGCCCCGAGCTGGCGCAGCAACTGCTCTCGCTGCTGCCGGTGGAAGAGACCCTGCCGCTGCTGTTCCTGGCCAGTCTGTTGCCGGAAGGTGAGGCGCAGTATGCCCTGCTGCAACGGGCCGAGCAGGCCTTTGGCCGCAAGGTGCGCTTCCCCAATACCCTGGGGGAGGTGGCCATGCTGGCACAGCTGCCCCACAGCTGGTTTGCCCGCTATCTGCTGGGCTGCTTCCACTACAGCAAGCGCAGCTACCCGCAGGCCATCGCCCTGTGGCAGCAGGTGTGCGAGCAGGCGCCCGGGTTCGCCCCCGCCTTGCGCAACCTTGGCATCTATCACTTCAACAAGAGCGGCGATCTGGCGGCGGCCGCGCAGTGCCTGAGTCGCGCCTTCGCCCTCAAGCCGGATGATGCCCGCCTCTTGTTCGAACTGGATCAGCTGCACAAGCGCGGCGCCATGGCACCCGCCGAGCGGCTGGCGCTGCTGGAGGCACACAGTGAGGTGGCCCTCAAGCGCGACGATCTGACTGCCGAACTGCTCAGCCTCTATCACATCACCGGCCAGATGGATGCGGCGGCCGAGATCTTGCGGCTGCGCGAATTCCATCCCTGGGAGGGAGGCGAGGGCAAGGTGACAGGTCAGTACCTCATCAACCAGCAGCGCCGGGCGCTGGCACTGATGGCGCAAGGAGGTCACGAGCAGGCCATACCGCTGCTGCAACAGGCGCTGCACTACCCCCTCAATCTGGGGGAGGGGCGTCTGGTGGGGCAGACCGACAACGACATCCACTACCTGCTGGCGCTCTGCCACCTCGCCTGTGACAACCAGAGTCTGGCGGCCCAGTGCCTGCAACAGGCCTGCCTCGGTCAGGGGTCGCTGGGGGCCAGCCGTTACTACAACGATCAGCCGGTGGATTACCTCTTCTATCAGGGCATGGCGCTGGCACGTCTTGGTCGGGTAGCGGAGGCGCAGCGTCTGTTTGAAGGCATGGTCGGCTGGGCCGAGCAGGCCATGGGCGAGCGGGTCGAGGCGGACTTCTTCGCCGTCTCCCTGCCCGATCTCATCGTGCTCGATGACGACCCCCAGCACAAACACCGCCAGCACTGCCTGCTGGTCAGGGCGCTCGGCCTCTTGGGGCTGGGTCAGCACTATGGCTGTGAACAGAGCTTGCGAGAGCTGCTCACCCTGAACCCGGCCCACGACAAGGGGCACCTCTTTGCCCTGATCTGCCGTGATCTTTCACTCAACTCATAACACTCATAACAAAAACCGGCGCTTCGCCACGGTGCGAAGCGCCCCAGTACCCTACAATCGACAAGATAGAGAGAGTGCGTCATGAAAAGTTCGCGAAATCAATTGGATACGGGTGGGCTCAATATGGGCTACATCTGGATGATCTGCCTGGTGGCCGCCTGCGGTGGCCTGCTGTTCGGCTACGACTGGGTGGTGATAGGCGGGGCCAAGCCCTTCTATGAGGCCTACTTCGCCATCACGGATCCGGCCCAGTCCGGCTGGGCCATGAGCTCGGCGCTGGTGGGTTGCGTGCTGGGGGCGGCCATCTCCGGCTGGACCGCCGATCGCTTCGGTCGCAAGAAGCCGCTGATCCTGGCCGCCATCCTCTTCACCATCTCGGCCTGGGGCACGGCCGCAGCCGGCAACTTCGATCTGTTCGTGGTCTATCGCATCATAGGCGGCATAGGGATAGGTCTGGCTTCGGCGCTCTCCCCCATGTACATCGCCGAGATAAGCCCGGCCGACAAGCGGGGCAAGTTCGTGGCCATCAACCAGCTCACCATAGTCCTGGGGGTGCTGGCGGCCCAGCTGGTGAACCTGATGATCGCCGATCCGGTGGCGAGCAACGCCACCCAGGCCGACATTCTGGCGACCTGGAATGGCCAGTCCGGCTGGCGCTGGATGTTCGGTGCCGAACTGGTGCCCGCCCTGGCGTTTCTGGTGCTGATGTTCTTCGTGCCGGAGTCCCCGCGCTGGTT
This sequence comes from Aeromonas ichthyocola, assembly GCF_046087985.1. Taxonomy (NCBI): domain Bacteria; kingdom Pseudomonadati; phylum Pseudomonadota; class Gammaproteobacteria; order Aeromonadales; family Aeromonadaceae; genus Aeromonas; species Aeromonas ichthyocola. The sequence continues at coordinate 291,247 of NZ_JBJSWH010000002.1, read as the reverse complement.
GGCCAAAGATGGTCAGTATGAGAAGGCCTCCCGCATGCTCGGCAAGATTGGCGGCGATGCCTATGCCAAGCAGACCCTGGCCGAGATCCGCCAGACCCTGGTGGGTGAGACCCACAAGGTGTCGCTGTCGGATCTGGGCAAACCCTCGGTGCGCCCCATCCTCATCATCGGCATTGTGCTGGCGGTCTTCCAGCAGTGGTGCGGCATCAACGTCATCTTCAACTACGCGCAGGAGATCTTCGCCTCCGCCGGCTTTGACATCAACAGCACTCTCAAATCCATCGTCGCCACCGGCCTCATCAACCTGCTGTTTACCCTGATCGCGCTACCCATGGTGGACAAGATCGGCCGTCGCAAGCTGATGCTGATTGGCTCGGCCGGTCTCACCATCATCTACGGCATGATGGCGGCGGCCTATGCCAGCGGCGTGCTGGGACTGCCGGTGCTGCTGCTGGTGCTGACGGCCATCGCCATCTATGCCCTGACCCTGGCGCCTGTCACCTGGGTGCTGCTCTCGGAAATCTTCCCGAACCGGGTGCGCGGGCTGGCCATGTCGGCGGGCACCCTGGCGCTCTGGATTGCCTGCTTCGTGCTGACCTACACCTTCCCGCTGCTCAACGCCGGGCTGGGCGCCGCTGGCAGCTTCCTGCTCTACGGCCTCATCTGTTTCGCCGGTCTCATCTTTATCTATCGCAAGGTGCCCGAGACCAAGGGGGTCACCCTGGAAGCGCTGGAAGCCCAGCTGGCTCAGGGCAAGGTCGAGCTGACCCCCGCCAAGGTGAGCACGGCGGTATGACTGTATACACATTGGGTAACCCGCATCTTCGGATGCGGGTCTCTGCAAAAGGGGCCTGCCTGCTGGGGCTGGAGGATGATCAAGGGCGCCCGCTGCTGCGAGACACAGACCCGGCGCAGCCCTGGCATCCCGGGCAGAGCGCCCTGTTTCCCATGCTGCCCCTGGCCAATCGGGTGGCCGGCAACCGGTTCGAACTGTGGGGAGAGGACTATTCGTTGCCCGAAAGCGAGCGCGATCCCGACTTCTTTTTGCATGGAGATGGCTGGCTACAGCCATGGCAACCGGTGGCGCTGACCGACAGCTCGATGACCTTGCAGCTCACCAGCCAGAATGGCCCCTTTCACTATCTGGCGGAGATCGACTATCGGCTGCAGGGGCCAAGCCTGGTGGCGCGCCTCGGCTTGACCCATCTGGGGGAGGTGCCCTGCCTCTACGGCGCGGGTTTCCATCCCTTCTTCTGGCGTGACGAGCAGACCCGCATCCGCTTTCTGGCGAGCGGCGTCTGGCAAGAGGGGCCGGATCATCTGCCGACTAGCTGGAGCAGCGAATTGCTGTCAAACCTCGACTTTCGCCAGTGGCAGCGGCCACAAGGGTGGCTCAACCACTGTTATGGCGGCTGGCGCGGTCAGGCCGAGATTGACCAACCTGCCCGCCAGCAGCGCCTGCTGGTTTCAAGCGAGTGCGCCTTCCTGATGCTCTATCAGCCCGATGAGGGGAGCGGCTTCGTCTGCCTGGAGCCCCAGAGTCACGCCGCCAATGCCCACCACCTGGCCGGTCACCCCGGTTTGCGCCTGCTCGACCGAGGGGATCGCATGAGCCTTGGCATGACCCTCAGCCTGCGCCCGGCGCCATGACTCCGGGCAGGCAATGACAGGGGCCCGAAAGGGCCTCACTCCTTGGCGTATGCCGCGGTTCGGCGACGGATAAAGGGCGGCTGGTCAGGGACTTGGGGGCGGGTTGCCGGGTTTCATCACGGTTTTCTTAACCCAGGCTGTCTGCGCCGTGGCTTTCGGTGGACGGTAAAATACCCCCTTGCTCTACTCCCCGTCAGGTTCAAACAGCCGCAGCGACAGGCGGCCCCGGCAGGCTAAGCGCACCGGGCAAGGGAATGGTTTAGGGAGAAATGGGCATGGCAGTGGGCAAGTGGTTGATAGCAGGATTGGCAGCGCTGGCGCTGCTGGGGTGTGGCAGTGATGACGAGGAGGGCGCAACGGGGGAGGGGCCCTCCCTCGCCTCGTTGCGGATTAGTCCGGAAGAGATCAGGGTGCCCGTTGGCGTCGAGCAGCAGTTCCAGGTACAGGCGACCTGGGATGATGGCGCCGTGCAGGATGTGACCGGGCATCCCGACATTGTCTGGAGCAGCAGCGACACCGCCGTGGTCAGGGTGGATGAGCAGGGCCTCGCCACGGGGGTCGGCCCGGGCACGGCCACCCTGACCAGCACGGGCACAGTCAATGGTGAGTCTCATATCGCCACCGCCAGGGTGGAGGTGATCGATGCCTATGTGACAGAGCTGCAACTGACCCCGGTCACGGCCAGGGTGCCGGTGGGATTGAACCAGCCCTTCGTGGCCATCGCCACCTTCTCCGACGGCCAGTCGCGAGACGTGACCAAGGCCGCAGGCCTGCAGTGGCGCAGCAGTGACGAGGGCAGCGCCCTGGTCAGCAACGAGGCCGGCAACAAGGGTCTCGCCACCGGGGTGGCGGTCGGGGAGCCGAACATTGAGGCCAGCGGCACCCTCAACGGCGTCTCCTTCCAGGCGTCGGCCCCGCTGACGGTGACGGATGCGGTGATCACCGGGCTGGACATCCATGCCCCCGAGGATCCGCTGCCCATGGGGTTGAGTGCGCAGTTGCACGCCTTCGCCACCCTGTCCGATGACAGTGATCCCATAGAGGTGACCGAGCATGACGCCTTGACCTGGCACAGCAGCGATCCGGCGGTGGCGAGCATCAGCGAGACAGGGCTGGTCACCGGGCTGACTCCGGGGAGTGCCACCATAGGGGTGAGCGGCATGATCAACGGTGTCTCCCTCGAGGCGACCGAGCCGCTCAGGGTGAGCTCGGCCGCCGTCATCGGGCTTGAGGTGCAGTCCATGGGGAGCGCCATTGCGGCTGGTCTGCAAACACAATATGTCGCCACGGCCTATCTCACCGATGGCACCTCGTTCGATGTCACCGACAACGCCCTTATTCAGTGGCAAAGCAATCAACCCGGGATAGCGAGCGTCAGCAACCAGGCGGGCAGCAAGGGGCTGGTGACGGGCCAGACGGTGGGAACTGCCACCATAATGGCGAGCGGCACCCTCGACGGCACCGCCTTCACCGCCTCGGCCCCGGTGACCGTCTCATCCGCCGTGGTGACCAACCTGGAGGTAACGCCGGCGGCTGCCTCTGTCATGGTGGGAGACAAGGTGCAATATCAGGCCATGGCCAGCCTCTCCGATGGCAGCAACCAGGAGGTGACGGACGACGACGCCATCCTCTGGTCCTCCGATGCGCCCGCCATCGCGCTCATCAGCAATGCCTCTGGCAGCCGGGGGGAGGCGAGCGGCCTGAGCGAGGGGGTGGCACTCATCAGCGCCAGCCTGGGGGGCGTCACCAGCACGGCGGCCCGGCTGAGCGTGATGCCGACGGCCCCCGAGGCCCCCATCATCATCGAGCCACGGCAAAACCAGTTGGCCTCGTTGCAACTGAGCCCGGAAGCCTTTGCATTCTGGAATACGACCTCCATCAACTCCCTCGAGGGGCAGAGTGCCCTGAAGGATCTGACCGGACAGGTCTACAACCAGTTCAGCGATGCCTTCGACTTCATCACTGTGGTGATGAACAACGACGATGTCCCCGCGGACATGCCCACAGGTGAATATGCCCACGTCAGAAACGATGTGGCGGGCATAGGCCTGGGTATGTTTGATGAGACGGCGGCGTTTCACTCGGATGGCAAGCTGCAGGGGGTTTTCTTCCTCTACAAGAAGAAGTACCTGTCGACCTCGACCTATGGCCCCATACTGCACGAGATGGCCCATCGCTGGGCGAACTGGGTGGTGCCACCCGTTACCGGGCACTGGGCTCCCTGGCTCGGTATCGTCGGCCAGCTGAACAACGTGAGTGCCAACTACGCCGACATCGAGCTCTACCTGATGGGATTGATGGACGCCTCCGAGATGACGGATCCCGCCAGCCTCGACGCCTATGCCCTGATCCCGGCCGACCAGAAGCCCAGGGTGCCGAGCGCGGCCACCTCGCAGAGGGCGTTTCGTACTCTGCTGCTGATCCTGTCTGATCGGCCGCTCACCGCCACCGAGATCCAGAACTACAACAACGGGGCCACCCTGCTGACCCGGACAGACAACCCCTCCCAGCAAGGCACCAACTTCCACAAGATGACCCGAGGCAGAGGCACCCTGACGGTGAACGGGCTGGATACCCTGGTCAAGCCGACCCCTTAATCCGGCGGTGCACCAGGCGCGAGCGTCCGATCGCGCCGCGAACGGACGGGTGACACGGCCGATGCCGCCCGCCCGTGAGGGACAATCATCCGGAGCCAGTCACTGGCGCCGGATTTTTGATGGGGTTGGCAAGGGGGTTGGGTCAAGGGTGTACGGGCGCTTCAGGTGCCTTGGCTTCGTCCGTAAGGGGAGGTTCAGGCCGGTAGCGGGTCTGCTCAATCTGATCGTGTCGCAGCAGCAGGGTATCCCCCTCCTTGAGGCGATAGGCGCAGTAGGTGCCGTTGCAGGCGATGCGGATATGGGGTTCATTCCCCAGAAGGGGCGACTGGCTATGGGCCTCGGTCACTGGCCAGGTGCCTTGCTCAAGGCTGGAAATCTGGCTGCGGGCCAGCTTCTCCCCCATCGAGTTGATGTGTTCGGCAGCCATGATGACCAGCAAGGGGGGAAGGATGAAAATGGCGAATTTCAAGTAGGCACTTTTTAGCCAAATCAAGCAGTTGAAGGTAAATGGGGCGGGATACCGATGGGCAATTTTTACCCCTTTCAGTACGACGGGAAGCAGTACGAAGAAGCGGAACAGCCACCAGGAAAGCGTCAGTCGCCACCTCGCCTTGAAAAACAGAATGCTCAGCATGATAAGCAATCCCCCTACGGTCAAAACAAGGGGGAGCACGTACGGCAGACATAGCTTGATCAGTAGATAAAACCCGAGATGAAGCGTGGTGTCAGCGGGCAGCGAGAACTCGGTGCTACCGAGCCCAAATTGGCCGACATAACCGTGGTAGTAGCGCATTCCCACGAAATACACGGCGGCAGTCAGAAGCGGGATTGCCGCGCAAAGAATGCCGACAAACCCCAGAATCCCCCCTTTCGCTTCCTCTTCGTTATTTGCGGCTCGTAGCTCTTGCAGATGTTTCTTAAGCCATTTCCGCTTCAAGGCGGTTAAATCTATCTCCATGTGACGACTCTCTGTCTCAAGTGAGTTGGGTTGTGTTCATTTCTTCATGAGTTCCAGTTCGTGCCATATCAATGAAGAAAGAACGAGGGGTTGGGGCTATTCAACGAGGCTTTTCGGTACGATACAGCGCTTTGCCGCAGGCCAGGCAGGTATGGCGAAAGCGGTTGTCGAACCAGCCGCTCTGGGGGTGGCCCGCCCAGTACCTTGTCTGAGCCGCAGGCACAGCAGCGGGCTCCCAGTTCATCGTCGGTGGCGCTCTCAGGGTGGGTGCTCAAATACTCGACGCGGGTAGGCAACCGTTGCCAGTCGGGATGGCCATGCCGCCTGTCCCAGAAACGCACGGCATAAAGCGTTGCCCCCATGGCGAGCAGGCCAAACAGTAAGAACAGGTCCATGCAGGGGCTCCGAATGGGGGAAGGACGGCGTCAGTATGTTAGCGACCCGGCAAGGGATACTGCCATCCCCACCTGGGGCGATCGCAGGCAGCCAGGCTGCCGACCAGACGCCGATATGACAGCCTCAGGTGATGCTCTGCGGCTGCCCGGCCATATTGGCGGTACTTTAAGAGAGCCAGTTTCGCCTCGCTAGAGGGGGGGAATGCTGACATGCAAAAAGGGGCCTGGCGGCCCCTTATGTTCAGCACGGCAAACCCGGCGTCGTCAGGCGACCTTGCTGCTGCCAGCCAGGGTGCGGGCCAATAATCCATCTGGATTGTGGATAGCTTCCTTCGTTTTGACATCGATTATTTCGATATTTGCGAAGCGCTCCCTGTGCTTGATGGCCACGTCATGGGCCAGGATGACGCAGCGGGCGTTGGCCACGTCTTTGGGGGTGATGCGGTTGATGATGCCGTTGGCGCCTTGTGTCTCCACTTTGAGCTTGATGCCTGCCTTGGCGGCCGCTTTTTGCAGGCTCTTGGCGGCGAGGAAGGTGTGGGCCACCCCTGAGGGGCAGGCGGTGATGGCGAGCACTTCTGCCTCACCTTCCGCTTCGATGACGTCATAACCGCCATCCGGGGTGGTGACCTCTTCCTCGTCGGTCACCGGCTTTTTCAGCAGGTTGACGATAAGGGCCGTGGTCAGGGCGCCGAGCACTGTGCCCAGGATGTAGCCCATCTTGCCTTCCACCACCGGCAGCACTATCCAGCCGCCCCAGGGGGCGTGGTTGATGCTGTGCATCATGAAGCCTGTGATGTTGCCGACGATGCCGCCCGCGACTATGGCCGGGATGACGCGCACCGGGTCGGCGGCGGCGAAGGGAATGGCCCCCTCGCTGATGCCTATCATGCCCATGATGGCGGCGGCTTTACCCGCTTCACGCTCCTCCTTCTTGTAGCGACGGGGGGAGAGCAGGGTCGCCAGTGCCATGCCAAGGGGCGGCACGCAGATGGCGATGCCGACACCCCCCATCAGCCAGGGCTGGGTGTTGACCTGGGTCTGGGCAAACAGGGTAGCCACCTTGTTGACTGGGCCGCCCATGTCAAAGGCGGTCATGCCGCCGAGGATGGCCCCCAGCATCACCTTGCCGGAGCCTGCCATGCTGGAGAGCCAGTGGTTCATCCCCTCCATCATGGCGGCGATGGGCGCACCTATGACCCACATGACGATGCCGCACACCAGGAAGGTGCCGATGAGGGGATAGATGAAGATGGAGCCGAGCGAACTCATGGAGTCCGGTAGTTTTATGCGTTTGAGCTGATTGACGATGAGGCCGGCGATAAAGCCCACCAGAATGGCGCCGAGAAAACCTGTGTGGTACTGCTGCACCGCTATCCAGGAGCCGATCATGCCGGGGGCCAGGCCTGGCTTGTCCGCCATTGAGTAGGCGATGTAGCCACCGAGCACGGCGGTAAACAGAGTCAGACCGGCGATACCCATGGTCGGCCATGTCTTTGAGGAAGCCCGCTTCCGGCACGGCGCCCTTGCCGCTCATCATCACCGACAGGACAGCAGCACACCGCCCGCCACGATGAAGGGGATCATGTGGGAGGTACCAAACAGCAGGTGCTGCTTCATGGTATTGAGGCGATCCTTGAAGGTGCGATCTTCGGGGGCAACGCGGGTTGCAGTGGCAGCCGGTTTGGCGGCTTGCGCCGGTTTTTCCGCTTTCGGGCCTTGCTTGAGCAGGGTCAGGGCTTGCTCGACGGTAGTGGCCGCCTTCATCTGCTCGATAAAACCGGGTTCCAGCAGACGGGTAGAGAGCTCGGCCAGCACTTCGATATGGTGGTTGGCGCCGCCATCCGGGGAGGCGATCATGAAGATCAGCTGGGTCGGCTTGCCATCTTCGGCGCCGTACTCGATACCTTGGCGGCTGACACCGATGGCAATGGCCGGACGGCTGACCGCCTTGCTCTTGGCGTGGGGCAGGGCGACACCCTGCTCGAAGCCGGTGCAGTCCAGCTGTTCGCGGGCCCAGATATCCTTGACGAATTGCTGTTGATCAGACACGGCGCCATCGCGCGCCAGCATCTGTGCCATCTCGTCGAATAGCGCCTCCTTGCTGGTGGCCTTCAACTCCAGGCAGATGAGTCTGCCGTTGGTCATGGTGGGTAACATATTCTCTCCTGGCTCCGTTGCCGAGCCGCATGATGGGGGGAACAATTGACCTGGATATTGTTCTCCCGTTGGCGCGGTGCCGAAATCGGACAAATGTGCCGTTTACTGGATTTTTGTGCTGACAAGAATGAGCTGTGACCGCCATCTCGTTTTAGTACATCTATTCAACGTGATGTGAAATTCAGTTTATTGCTTTAATATCAAATAATTGTGTCTATGCCTTTCGTGCCGAATCTTATTTGAGTGTCCAGGTCGATGATGAATTTGCCGTGATGGAATGGATATTTGTGTGATTTGTTATGGCTCAATAGTGTGAGCTGGTTGGCAAATAGCAGGCGCCTTAAGTGATTTTATTGTCATTAATTGGGAGGGAGATAACTCTGTGAGTATGGTCAACAGTGCCGTCAGCCAGTGTGTAACCCGAGATGTAAGGAGACATCCTGATGGAAAAACTTGACCAAGAAATCGACACCATGCGCCAGGAATTTGAGTCACAGGGGCAAAAACAGGCCCATGACAAATGGCAAGCCAGGGTCGATGAACTGCAGCGGGAACGCTCGGAAGTTCCCCAGCCGGAAGCGGCAGAACACTAGCCCCCGACGGCCATGATGGCCATCGGTTGAGCAGATAATGAAATACCACCGCCCTGACTCAGGGCGGTGGTTTTGGGCTATGTCGAAGTGCGCCGCACTCTCCCCCGTGCCGCCGTTGAGCACTGTGTGGAAGAAGGCCGCCACCTTCTTGTTGGTGATGGCGTCCCCCTCGAAGTAGGCGTGGGAGTCCCCCACCTGGGGCTGATCGGTGAAGTCGACGTAGGTGGCCGTCTTGGAGTCCAGTTGCTTGGTGTAGTGACCGAGCCGCGCCTTCTGCTGCTCCCCCATCTTCATCCGTGACGCCAGGAGGGCGCTGTCTCTCTCATTGATGGTGATGTAGAGGCGGTTGCGACACTGGATCCGGTCGACCCACTCGGCGTGGTGTTCGTTGTTGGTGTCCGCGGCCACCATGACGACGTTGTCGAACAGCAGGTGATTGGCGTTGTAGGTGCTGCTGCCGAGCAGGTGCTTGAACAGGTAGTTGCCCATGCTGTGGAGCATCAGGTTGATGGTGAAGGGGCAGCGCTTGTTCACCTCCTTCGAGAAGTAGCGATCCCAAGCCTCGCCGTTGCCGGCAAACTTCTTCTGCGCCTTGCCCTCCAGCTCGGTCACATACTGGGCATTGAACTCCTCGAGCAGCAACCTCATCTTCTCCAGCACCCGATCCAGAGCCCCGGCAGAGGCCAGGGCATCGCGCTTGTCACTCTTGTAGCTCAATACCCCCTGGGCGCCTCCGCCATTGGCGGGCCAGCTGAAGCAGAGCACCTCGACCCCATACTGGGCTTCGAGGCCGGCCGCCCGCTCCAGCACATCCTTCAGATCGTTGTTGAAGCCATGGACGAACAGCAGCAGGTGCTTGCCGGTCTTGAGCTTCTGTTTGCCCGTCCCTGTGCCGGCACAGCGCTCCAGCAGCTTGCGGGCCACATAGGCGCTGGCCGGGTAGCTGGCGGCGGGATCCAGCCCCACGCTCTCGGCCATCTCGGGGGTGATCTGGTCGGGCAGCAAGTCCAGCTGCCATTTGTCTCCCTGGCGGCTGGCCTCCGCCAGTCGCAACTCATTCGGGCCTGCCTCCGGCCTGTCGCCGAAGACGCCAAGGGGGCTCTTGCTCCCCTCGTTCACCACACGGTTGTTGGTCACTATAAACACTCTGCTCTCCTTCTCTCGTGCCCTCGTCAAGTAGTCAGTGACTCGTTTGAAGTCCTGACCGATGGAGAAGAGCCTAGTCGGGATCCGGCCACTCTTCCTTGGGGCAGAAACGACAAGGGCCATCCGAAGATGGCCCTTGTGGATTCAGGGGGTCATGGAACCCCTTAGCAGCGGTTGCCGGCGCGGGCGACCCGCCCCTCGGCCAGCAGCCGGTAGCTGCCGGTGGCGGCGGGGACGAAGGCGGATTGCCCCTTCTCCAGGCGCAGTGACTGCTCACCTTGCTGGAGGGTCACTGTGCCATCTATGGCAAATAGTATCTCGGCGCTGGCGGTGGTGAGTGCATGCTCACCGGCCGGGTAGACGCTGAAGGTGAAGTCAGGTACCGGCACCTCGAAGTGCTGCACAGCCCCTTCAAGGTGGGGGGCCAGCAGGATTTGATCGTCCGGCTTGGGCAGGCAGCGGGTGCAATCCAGCAGTTCTGCCACGTCTATGTATTTGGGGGTGAGCCCGGCGCGCAGCACGTTGTCGGAGTTCGCCATGATCTCAAGGCCGGTGCCGCGCACATAGGCGTGGGGGGTGCAGGCGTCCAGATACATGGCCTGACCCGGCTTGAGAGTCACCACGTTCAGCAAGAGCGGCGAGAAGAGACCGACATCGCCCGGGTACTGGGCGGCCAGGCTGGTGATCAGCGCAAAGGTCTCGTCATCCTGACGGGCGGCGGCATAGGCCAGCAGACCAGTCAGGGCCTCTTCCTTGCGCGCGCCGTCCAGGATCAGCATCTGGTGGAAGAAGTGCTGCAAGCCAGCCTCATCCTGTGACTGGCGCAGCGCCGCGGTCAGCTCGGAAAGCGCCGGCAGCGCCATGGCATCGAACAGCGCCAGTATGGCCGGAATGGCGCGAAAGCCGTTCATCGCCTGATAGGGGGTGAGGGCAAACACCAGCTCCGGCTTGTGGTTCGGATCCTTGTAGTTGCGATTGGCTGCCTTGGGCGAGATGCCGGCGGCCTCTTCTTTGGCAAAGCCGGCTTCGGCCTGGGCCTTGCTCGGGTGCACCTGGATGGAGAGGGCCTTCTCGGCGCACAGCACCTTGAACAGGAAGGGCAGGCTGCCGAAGCGGGCGACGGTGGCGTCCCCCCAGCACGGCGGCGGGGGCGCTCTCTATCAGGGTCGAGAGTTTCTGCACACCTCCCGCCAGGGTCACCTCGGAGCAGCCGTTGGGGTGGGCCCCCATCCAGAGTTCCGCCTGGGGTTTGCCAGCCGGATTGGGGATGCCAAACAGGGTGGTGAGGGCGTCATGGCTGCCCCAGTCATAACCTTGAATCGGATTTTGCATCAACAGAAAGGAGGGCAGATCTCGACTGCTCATAAGGGACGCCTCATTTGTCGTGAAGAAAGTGGTTTGAAGAAAAGGGTGGAATTGACGGTCCGGCCCGGACTATAACATGGGCGGCCTTTGCCGCCGCAATCGCTTGCCTCTCTCTTGATCGGGATCATCATGTCACTCATCTTCAGCCAGCTGCTCGACGGCGCCCTCCACGACCAGGTTCCCTTCGAACAGATCTGGTTTGCCCAGGATCAGGGGGTGCCGCCCGGCTTCAGCTACCAGGTCAACTTTCCCCGCCTCGAGCTGGTATTCAGCGGCGAATACCTCAACCAGATCTGGGACAGGGAGTCGGGTTGCCAGGAGGTCAGCGTGCTGCCGGGGCAGGCGCTCTACATACCCCCCAACGGCTGGAACAAGCCGCTCTGGACCACGGACTGCTCTGTGCTGAGCCTGCTGTTTGGCAAGCGCCAGCTCGGTTTCAGCCTGGTGAGCAAGCGCCGGGAAGACCCGGATTTCTTCGATGTGCAAAAGCACAGCATCATGGCCCGGGCCGGCCATGTGAATGAACACATACTGGCGGCCCTCAACGTGTTGGTGGAAGATCCAGGCCGCTCCCCCACCGACAACCACCTGTTGCAGGCGCTGCTCACCAGTGCCCGTCAATTGCTGGCGGAGTCCACCTTCGAGCGGCCGAGAGGGGCTGACCTGTTTCACGGCATCTGCATCTATATCCAGGAGAACTTTCACCGCCCCATCACCCGTGACTCCATCGCCCACCGCTTCAACGTCTCGGCCAGCCATCTCTCCCACCTGTTTCGCGAGCAGGGACACATGCGCCTGGCGGACTACATCAGCTGGGTTCGCATCGATCGGGCCAAGTTCATGCTGAAAAAATACCGCTTCCGGCTGGAAGAGGTGGCCAGCCGCTGTGGTTACAGCGATGTGAACTATTTCTGCCGGGTGTTCAAGCAAAAGACAGGGCTGACCCCCTCCCAGTACCGCGCCCTGAGCCAGCCCCAGGGGCAGAGCGAGAGCCTGACGCCATGACGGCGGCGCTCGCCATGGCGGAACTGCACGGGCTTGAGCCTCATGGGGCGCGGACAGAAGTGGCGCATTGTGATCCAGTCCCCGACTATGGTCGGACATGCACGCCCGCCATTTGATTATGCAAATGGATGGGCTAAGATGGCCGCGCGCAACGATCAGATTGATAACAAACGGAAGTTAGGAGATGCCGATGGAAAGCAAAGTAGTTATCCCGACCCAGGGTCAAAAAATCACAGTCGATGCCAGCGGCAAGCTGCACGTTCCCCACAACCCCATCATTCCGTTTATCGAAGGGGATGGCATAGGTGTGGACGTGACCCCGGCCATGCTGAACGTGGTGAACGCTGCGGTCGAGAAAGCCTACAAGGGCGAGCGCAAAATCGCCTGGATGGAGATTTATACCGGCGAGAAATCGACTCATGTCTATGGCGAAGGTGCCTGGCTGCCGGCCGAAACCCTGGATTTCATTCGTGAATACTGCGTGGCCATCAAGGGCCCGCTGACCACCCCGGTCGGTGGCGGTATTCGCTCCCTCAACGTGGCCCTGCGCCAGGAGCTGGACCTCTATGTCTGCCTGCGCCCGGTCCGTTACTACGAAGGGACCCCGAGCCCGGTCAAGCACCCCGAGCTGACCGACATGGTGATCTTCCGCGAGAACGCCGAAGACATCTACGCCGGCATCGAGTGGAAGGCGGACAGTGATGAAGCCAAGAAGGTCATCGCTTTCCTGCAAAACGAGATGGGCGTGAAGAAGATCCGCTTCCCCGAGTCCTGCGGCATCGGCATCAAGCCCATGTCCAAGGCCGGTACCGAGCGTCTGGTCCGTGCCGCCATCGAGTACGCCATCGACAACGATCGCGACTCCGTGACCCTGGTGCACAAGGGCAACATCATGAAGTTCACCGAAGGTGCCTTCAAGGATTGGGGCTATGCCCTGGCCCAGAAAGAGTACGATGCCCAGCTGATTGACGGCGGCCCCTGGTGTTCCTTCAAGAACCCGAAGACCGGCAAGACCATCATCGTCAAGGACGTCATCGCCGATGCCTTCCTGCAACAGATACTGCTGCGTCCGGCCGAGTATGACGTCATCGCCTGTATGAACTTGAATGGTGACTACATCTCCGACGCCCTGGCCGCTCAGGTCGGTGGTATCGGCATAGCCCCGGGCGCCAACATCGGCGACGGCGTGGCTCTGTTCGAGGCGACTCACGGCACTGCGCCCAAGTACGCAGGTCAGGACAAGGTGAACCCGGGTTCCCTCATCCTCTCCGCCGAGATGATGCTGCGCCACCTGGGCTGGACCGAAGCGGCCGACCTCATCGTCAAGGGCATGGAAGCTGCCATCGCCAACAAGACAGTCACCTATGACTTCGAGCGATTGATGGAAGGCGCCACCCTGCGCTCCTGCTCCCAGTTCGCCCAGGACATGGTCGACCAGATGTGATCGGAAATCCGAAAAAGCAAAACCGGCGCCATGAGCGCCGGTTTTTTTATGGGTGACAGGCCAGAAAGCCTGAAGATGCCGCCCTCAGGTGGTCTTTTCCACGTGCTGCTGGTAGAGCTGCTGCCATTTGCTGCTTTCGGCCTCATCCCCCTGCGCCTGCCAGAACTCGCAGATGGAGTTGGCGAGTTCGGAAGCCATGGCGTGATCGCCATCGCGACGGCTCATCAGATATTGTCCAAGCCAGCTTTGATACTGTTTCATAGCCCGATCTCCTTATCTAAGGTGCCCCTGGTGTCGTTCGCCGGCACAGGCCGCCAGCATTGACTCAACCGGGTCACTTGTGGTGCTGCGCCCAAGCTCGTTGTGCCCACCGGACTGGGTGGTGATCTTGCAGGATCAAGGCGACAACGGGGCGCAGATGTCAAAAAACGGCCTCTATCGTATCACAAAATAACCAACTTGGGGGGATTGACGGCAAGGGGAGGGGCACGGGGGGTAGCCAAGCTTGGGCAAAGAGCATGCCATCTTGCTGATCCCAGAAGAGAAAAACCCGCCGGGGTGGCGGGTTTTTCGGTTGAAAAAAAGATCAGAGGTGGGCGGTGGCGAGGTATTTTGCCATCTCCTCGGCGGGTACCATGCCGCCGCCGGTAGCCCACACCAGGTGGGTGGCCTGCGCCATGCGCCCGGCATCCAGAGCGTGCGATGCCTGCCAGTCGCCATCGGCGCTGACCCGCCAGGGGCCCGGCATGCCGGCCAGGGCGGAGGGCTCGAGGCGGATCTGCTCGTCCCGGGCCAGCAGCCCCAGCAGGTCATACATCTCCTGATCGCTCAAGGTGTAGAAGCCATCGAGCAGCCGCTCCATGGCGCGGCCGACGAAGCCGGAGGCGCGTCCCACCGCCAGGCCATCGGCGGCGGTGAGGTTGTCTATGCCCAGATCCTGCACCGCAATAGCGTCGTGCAATCCGGTGTGGACCCCGAGCAACATGCAGGGAGAGTGGGTGGGTTCTGCGAAGAAGCAGTGGACGTTGTCCCCGAACGCGAGCTTGAGGCCAAAGGCCACGCCCCCCGGGCCACCGCCGACGCCGCAGGGCAGGTAGACAAACAGCGGGTGCTCGGCATCCACCACTATGCCCATCTCATCGAACTGCTTTTTCACCCGCTCGCCGGCCACCGAGTAGCCGAGGAAGAGGGTGCGGGAGTTCTCGTCGTCGATGAAGAAGCAGTTGGGATCGCGCTCGGCCTCCTTGCGCCCCTGCTCCACAGCTACCCCGTAATCTTCGGCATATTCGACCACGATCACCCCGTGTTCGCGCAACTTGCGCTTCTTCCACTCCCGCGCATCGGCGGACATGTGGACTGTGACGCTGAAGCCGAGCTTGGCACTCATGATGCCGATGGACATGCCGAGGTTGCCGGTGGAGCCCACGGCAATGCTGTACTGGCCGAAGAAGTGGCGGAACTCGTCCGTGAACAACTTGCGATAGTCGTCCTCTTCACAGAGCAATCCGGCCTTGATGGCCAGCCGCTCGGCGTGGGTCAGCACCTCGTAGATACCGCCACGGGCCTTGATGGAGCCGGAGATGGGCAGGTGGCTGTCTTTTTTGAGCAACAACTTGCCGGTCAGCTCGACCCCATAACGCGCATTGAGCGTTGCCTGCATCGCCGGAATGGCCGCTATCTCGGACTCCAGAATGCCCTTGCTGGCACGGGTCTCGGGGAAGGCGTCGCACATGTAGGGGGCGAAGCGGGCGAGCCGGGCGGAGGCATCCGCCACATCGTTGCTATCGAGCCCCACATAGGGCAGACCGACCGCCAGCGTAGTGGCATTGGGGTTGAACCAGGTGACAGGCTCGAGTGCTATCAGGGATTGCACCAGCGGGAATTGGGTAATGAGCTGTTGGACGTCGATGTTTTTCATGGGATGTCTCTGTCTTTTACACGATATAGGAGAGCAGGAAGGTACCGGCCAACGCCATCAGGGAGGCGACAAAGGTGGCACTGGTGTAGTACTTGAGCGTTTCATTCAGGGTGGCACCGCAATACTGTTTGACCAGCCAGAACAGGGAGTCGGTCACCATGGTGCAGCCGATGGCGCCTGAGCCGATGGCCAGGGTCATGATCTCGGGGCTGATGTTCGGGTAGTGCACCATGATGGGGGAGACGATGGCGGTGGCCCCCATCATGGCGACGGTGGCGGAGCCCACGGCGGCGTGCAGCACTATGGCCACCAGCCAGGCGAGCAGTATGGGGTGCATGTCCAGCTGGGAGAGTATGGTCGCCAGGCTGTCCCCCAGGCCGCTGGCCTTGAGCACGCCGTTGAAGGCGCCGCCCGCCCCTATGATGAGCAAGATGTTGGCGATGGAGGAGAAGCACTCTTCGGTCTTGTCCAGCAGCCCTTCCATCTTCATGCTCTGGCGGATCCCCAGCACGTAGTAGGCGGTGAAGGCGGCGATGAACATGGCGGTGATGGGGTTGCCGATAAACTCCAGCACTGTGTAGAGGTGGCTTGCGTGATCCATGTTGAGCTCGGCCACCGTCTTGGCCAGCATCAACAGTATGGGCAGCAGCACGGTGAAGAGGGAGGCGCTCAAGGTTGGTAGGCTTGCCTCATCCCGGGCCTTGATGTCGGCAAAGGCGGCGGGCACCTCCTTGAACGGCACCCGTTTGCCCAGCAGTTTCAGGAACAGGGGGCCGCCCACCAGGGAGGCAAAGAGCCCGACCGCGAGGCCATAGACGATGACGGAGCCGATGTCGGCACCCAGCTGATTGGTGACATAGAGCGCAGCGGGGTGGGGCGGCACTATGCAGTGCACGGCCATCAGTGCGGTGCAGAGCGGAATGGCCAGGGTCAGCAGCGAGGTCTTGGTCTTGCGGGCGATGGAGAAGGCCAGTGGAATGAGCAGCACCACACCGACTTCGACAAACAGCGTGATGCCGCACACCAGACCGACCAGCACCATGATGACCTGGGGCGAGAGCCAGCGGCACTTTTGCAGGGCGAGACCTATGCGCTCCGCCGCCCCCGACACCTCCATCATCTTGCCGAGTATGGTGCCAAGACCGATGACGGCGGCGAGAAAGCCCAGGGTGCCGCCTATGCCCTCTTCCATGGCATTGACCATCTTGACCGGGTTCATCCCCATCATGGTGCCGACATAGAAGCTCGCCAGCAGCAGGGCGAGGAAAGGATGCACCTTGCCCTTCACTATGGTGAAGACAATCAGAATGATGCTAGTCAGCAAGGTACCGACGACCCACACTTCAGAATTCATACTGCGCCTCGACAAGGATGGTAAGAGATGAATGATGGGCCTATTGAACGGCAAGGGCGCCGGGCTGACAAATGATGAAAATGGCCTCTTGGGTGAGCTGAATTGATGCAAAGGTGCCACATTCATCACATTTAGCGGTATTTATGTGACTTGGGTTCGGTTACATCATCCTAAATAGGGTCGTCCGGGATATCATGACAGGCGATGTTGAGCCTGTGAGGGGGAAGGCGGATGTATACCGAAGACAACTACGTATCGAGAAACAAGCTGCTGAGCGGCTATCAGCTCTCCAAGCTGCACACCTTCGAGGCGGCGGCCCGCCACAGCTCCTTCGCCCTGGCGGCGGATGAGCTGGCGCTCAGTCCGAGCGCGGTGAGCCACCGGATAGGTGCGCTGGAAGAGGAGCTCGGCTTCAAGCTGTTCCAGCGCTTTCACCGCAAGGTGATGCTGACGACTGAGGGGCAAAGGGTCTTCTGGGCACTCAAGTCGTCGCTCGAGTTCATCAATCAGGAGATCCTGGAGATCAAGAATCAGGAGCTCTCCGGTTCCCTGACCGTCTATTCCCGCCCCTCCATCGCCCAGTGCTGGCTGGTGCCGCGGCTCGCGGATTTTTCCCGCCTGCACCCCCAGATCGACCTCAACATCATGACCGGCAACGAGAACGTCAACCTGCACGGCTATGGCATAGACCTGACGATCTATTTCGACGACAAGGTGCCGGAGCGGCTCGCCATCCACCCGCTGATGGATGAATACATGGTGCCGGTGTGCAGCCCCGAATATGCCGAGCGGCACCAGTTGCTCGATAACCCGGATAACTTGAACCACTGCCGCCTGCTGCACGACAGGCAGGCCTGGGGATATGACTCCGACACCGATGAGTGGTGCAGCTGGGCTCGCCAGGCCGGGATCTCCCTAGAAGCCTGTCAGTCGAGCATGGGCTTCGATCGCTCCGACTTGGCCATCATAGCTGCCATCAATCATGCCGGCGTGGCCATGGGCCGCAAGAACCTGGTGCGCCAGCGGCTGGAGCGAAACGAGCTGGTGGAGCCCTTCCCTGGCAAGGCGGTCCGCTGCAATCAACGCTACTACATGGCCACGCTCCCCCATCGCCAGTGCCCCAAGATCCAGGCATTCATCGAATGGATAAGCGCCCAGGCAAAGGAAATTGATTGAATCAGGGAGAGGGATACAGAGTGCTGCCCGGTCTCGCTCTCATTTCATTCGACCTTAGAATGAGGCGGCCAATATTTGTACATTCTGTGCTGGCGGCTGTGGGCTGCGCTATGGCTTGTTATATATGAATGCAGGTGCTTGGATGACACCCCTTTTATCTCTGTAACAAATACCTGGGAAAGTGGGGCCGATTAACCCATGTTGAAGAAATAATGTCAGTTGAGCGGTGATCCGATAAGATCCCTGATGTGAATTAACCACAGTGAATAATGACCATGGGATTGTCAGCTATAAAATCATTATGTTGTTATCGAGTGGACATGCTATTCTCAAAATGAGTTATCCCTGTGACATACAAAAATAATTCTGTGAGGAAGTAATGAACGAGTTTCTGAAGGTTCTGCTGAACATTCGCAGCTTGCGCGCTGCCATTCGTGAACTGCCGTTTGAGCAACTGCAAGAAGCGAAAGAAAAGTTTGATCTGGTATATAACGAGCGTGCCGAGTCCGTAGAGCAAGAGCGGGCCGAGCAGGAAGAGCGTCAGCGCAAGCTGAGCGAGTTTACCGAGATGCTGCAACAGGCTGGCATAGATCCGCGCGAGCTGATCGGCAGCGTGGCCACTCCGGCCGCTGCTGGCGCGACCAAGAGCAAGCGTGCTCCGCGTCCTGCCAAATACAAGTATCAGGAAGATGGCCAGGAGAAGACCTGGACCGGCCAGGGCCGCATGCCCAAAGCCATTGCCGAGCAAGTTGCGCTGGGCAAGGATCTGAACGACTTCCTGATCTGATTGCCAGGATAGCGTCGTCAATAATGCCGCCCAAGGGGCGGCATTATTATTTTCAGGATCCTGTCTATCTATTGCCCATCCAGGAAGCCACCTAATTTGGGTCGCCCGTCCACAATAGCCATGACCATCATGGGCCAATAAAAACTATCCATTGGCGGTAAGCCAATCGCTGTCGCACCTCCCCTGTGACACAATGAGGACTCATACAGCCCATTTGTTATCTCTGATGACACAAGATGACAAATAATGGCCCGTCGCTGTGGGATGAAATAGATAGATTTGCGGGCATGCTTCCCGCTTTGCCTGGTCGCCCATTTTTCTATCAATGGGGAAATGCTTGTCCCGCTCGCACTATTTTTCTTTCCCCATGACTGCCCTATTTGACACCCCTGTTCAGACAATATGTGAATGTCATTTCTCGGGTTGGAGATTGAATAGGGGCCTGGCGACCCCGCTGTGAATAAATAGGAAATAGGTCAGCTGACCGGCTGGCCGAGATCATTGCGAAGGGAAATGGGGCGACTGTGTGCAAATTGACGGCGCGCCATGACCCCATCGGCCAGCATGGCCAGCAGGCTCTCACTCTCTTCCCAGCCGAGGCAGGCATCGGTGACCGACAAGCCATATTGCAGCTCGCTCAGTGGCGCCGGTTTCTGGCTGCCCCCTTGCAGAAAGCTCTCGACCATGACGGCGGCAACGGCAGTGCTCCCGCCTCGCAACTGGCGGCAGAGCTCCCCGGCGATCAGGAGCTGGTTCTGGTGCAGCTTCTGGCTGTTGCCGTGGCTGCAATCCACCATCAGCCGAGGGTTGAGCCCCTGGCGCGCCAGGCGTTCGGCCGCGTCCATCACGTCGCTCTGGTGATAGTTCGGCAGGGTGCCGCCGCGCAAGATGATGTGGCCGCCCGGATTGCCTTCGCTCTTGATCACCACCATGCCCCCCTGGCTGCCAGGCGCGGTGAACAGATGGGAGGCCTCGCTGGCCAAAATGGCATCGATGGCCACCCGGATGTTGCCGTCTGTGCCGTTCTTGAAGCCGACCGGGCAGGGCAGGGCCGAGGCCAGCTGCCTGTGTACCTGGGATTCGGTGGTGCGGGCACCGATCGCCCCCCAGCTGATGAGATCCGCCAGATAGAGGAAGCTGGTGGTATCGAGGAACTCGGTGGCGGTGGCCAGCCCCAGCCGGTTGATGTCGAGCAGCAGCTGACGGGCCAGGTGGAGCCCGTGACCGATGTCGTTGCTGCCATCGAGATGAGGGTCGAATACCAGCCCCTTCCAGCCGACAGTGGTGCGCGGTTTCTCGAAATAGGTGCGCATCACTATCTGCAGGCTCTCCTGATACTCGGTGGCGAGCCGTGCCAGCCTTTTCGCATAGTCGAGGGCGGCGACGGGATCATGGATGGAGCAGGGGCCTATCACCACCAGCAGGCGATCGTCTGCCCCACTCAGGATCTGGCGCACCTGGTGGCGGTGCTGGTCAATGTGCTGCGCCATATCGGCCGAGCAGGGATGCTGTGCCAACAGGTCGGCAGGGGTGGGGAGCGCCTCCACCGCGAAGGCGCGCATTACCGAATTCAAAACAGCCATCTGGGATTACCTTGCTGTGCAAATGGGGTCGACGATGGGCCCGTAACGCTCGGGTGTCTGGAGCAGGGGATCTGCGCCCAGGACACATCATCCTTTTTGAGAGTGATTATCATTATCTTGCTGCCAGTCTCAATTGCAAGCACTACCTAGAGGATCACCAGAGATGGGGGGGCGGGCAGGCGGGGGCAGAGGACCAATGGCAACAAGCCCATGGGTGGTAGAATGAGCTTGATATTTCAGGAAAAAATCAGCTGATTCAGCTGTCCATCACGTCATGACGCGCGTGGTGATAGGCCTTCATCCTTGCCGTGGCGCCAGTAGGGCACGGCGTAGACCCGGGTGCGATCCACCTCGAGCGTGCGCCGAACGTGGCGGCGCAGGGGCACCACCAGACCCTCTTCCCCGCCCGAACCAGAAATAACTTTCCTCAGGCAGCCATAGGCTGGGCAGTAAAGTACTCCACCAGCGGGCCGGTCTGGTCCGGCGTGCCGACAAACCAGCGTAGGCTGACCCCTTCGGGCAGCGGCAGATCCTGCACATCTTGCTGATGGGGCACCAGCAGGGCGATATGGCCCCGGGCCTCTGCCGGCATCACCTCGGCCATGGCGCTGATGGCGGGCAGGGAGGTGAGATCGCCGGCCATGTAGTAGTGATCGGCCAGCTGCAGCATGGGGTCCGGGCCGCCCGGACCCGAGATGGCGAGCCTGTCCCCCGCCTTGGCGTGGAGGGCGAAGCGGCTGGCGGGGCCGACATCACCGTGCAGGGCGAAGTCGATGTCGATCTCCAGGGCCTCGCGGCGGAAGGCGCGGATGGTGAAGGTGCGGATGATGGGCTTCTGGCTCGGATCCTCCCAACGGGGACCCTTGGGGGTCGGGGTTGGCAATACGGCATGGGCCTGGCCCGGCTGGGGCAGCATGATCTTGATATGGGCGCCGCCACAGGTGAAGGGGTAGTCAGCGAGTCCGGGCTGGTCAGGCAGATCCGGCGCAGGTGCGGGCTCACATCCTGAATGTGCTTGACCGCGAGCAGACGGGGACGATTGACCGGGGCGGACTGGGACATGGGCATACTCCTGACTGATGGTGCCCATTTTTCATTAAATGAAAATTATTATCAATTGCTTTGTGTGCCAGCAGTCAGACCCTGGCCGAGGGGAAAAGGCACATAACGGGAGAAATAAGGAGACGGCTGACGGCTCCGCATGGTGCGAGGGCATCAGGCAAGGCCGGTCAGCTGCGATCGCTGCCACCCAGGGCGCGATAGATTTTGGCGGTGGTGGTGAGCTGCTCTTTTTGCTGAGCCAGCAGGCTCTGCTGGGCATCCCACAGTCGGTTTTGCTCATCGAGCCAGGCCTGCACGCCGGTCGCTCCCTGCCTGGAAGCGAGCCTTGGCCAGCCGCTCGGCCTCCTGGCATAGTCCAGCTGCTCTTTGGTAGCTGAGTCGCTGCTGGCCATAGTGGCGGGCGGTCAGATTGTCCTTCCACTTCCACCAGCGCGGTGTAGAGCTGCTTGCGAAACTCGGTTTCGGCAATCTGGTAATCCAGCTCGGAGCTTTCGATGGCGAGCTGGGTGTGGTTGTATTCAAGGAAGGGGAGGGCAAGGCTGGCCCCCAGCGTGCCGACCGGATTTTGCAGCACCTGCGCCAGTCTGTCCGATGCTGTGCTGGCGCTGCCGGTCAGGGTCAGGCTGGGGTAGAAGCTGGTGCGGATCTCGTCCCCTTTTGCCAGGGTCCTGCGCAGCCGCAGCTCGGCCGCCTTGACATCGGGGCGGCGGCCAGCACATCGGCCGGAATGCCGACCGCGAGTTCAGGAATGGTCTGCTTTGCAAGGGAAGCGGGTGCATACTCCAGCGGCCCGCTGGCTGCGGCCGAGCAGCAGACCGCAGGGCATTGCGGGCCTGCTCCTGCTGCGCCTTGAGGGAGGCCAGCTCAGCCTGTTTGCCTGCTTGTAGCTGGCGTGCCTGCGCCAGATCGAGCCGGGTGATGGCGCCAGCCTGGTATTTGGTCTGGGTCAGCTGCTCGGTGCGCCAGGTTGGCCAGCTGTTGCTCGCCGAGGTAATGGCGGAGCCGAGATAGCCGAGCTGCCAATACTGCTCCAGGCTATTGCCGATCAGCATCAGGCGGGTGCTGGCGAGATCCTGCTCGCTGGCCGCTGCCTCCCAGCTTGCCTGATCCCGCACCGAGGCGAGCTTGCCCCACAAATCCACTTCGTAACTGAGGTTCAGCGAGGGACCCATACTGCTGGCGATTTACCGCTCTTCAGATCCTTGTTGCCACTGGCGCCGATAGAGCCATTGACCGAAGGGGTAAGGTTGGTATCGGCCTGCTCGGCGCCGAGCAGGGCGCTTTTGAGGCGCAGGGCGGCTACCTGCATGTCCGGGTTGGCGGCCAGCACCGCCTCGACCAGCTGTGTCGAGCTGGGGTCGTGGAAGCCTTGCCACCAGGGGCCAGCCTGCTGCAGCCAGTCGGGCGCCGTCTGCTGTTGCCAGTGGGGCCAGCGCCAGCTCGGGCCGCTGATAGGTGCTCTGCTGGCTGCAGCCGCTGAGGGCCATGCGCCAGGGTGAGGCAGAGCCAGCCAGGATAAGTTTGTGCATCATCATTCCCTCGCCAGTGCCTCGACCGGATCGAGCCGGGCCGCATTGCGGGCGGGCAGGTAACCAAACAGGATCCCGATGAGCGAGGAGCAACCGAAGGCCATCAGGATGGAGAAGAGCGAGAAACGCATCTGGAAGCTCTCCACGAGCAGGGAGAAGATCAGCGCCGATGCCTAGGGAGAGGCCGATGCCGAGCAGGCCCCCCAGCAGGCTGACCATCACAGCCTCGATCAGAAACTGTTGCAGGATGTCCGACTGACGGGCGCCGACCGCGATGCGGATCCCTATTTCGCGGGTGCGCTCCACCACGGACACCAGCATGATGTTCATCACCCCGACCCCGCCGACGATGAGGGAGATCACCGCGATGGCGGAGACCAGCAGTGTCAGGGTGGCTGTGGTCTTCTCCACCGACTTGACGATGCTGTCGCTGCTGAAGGTGAAGAAATCCTTCACCCCGTGGCGCTGGGTCAGCAGCGCCACGGCGGCCTGCTCGGCCAGCGCGGGCTGGACCCCGTCCTTGACCCTTATGGTGATCTGGCTGAAGTGATTCTGGGAGATGAGGCGGCTCATCACGGCGCTGTAAGGCAGCCAGACATTGACCGACTGGCTGCTGGGGCCAAAGCCGGTCTCCTGGGCCACCACCCCGACGATGCGCACCGGCAGGGTGCCGACCAGCACCACCTGGCCGACGGGATCCGTCTTGCCGAGCAGGCTGGCTATGGTCTTGCCATCCACCACGGCTACCGCCGTCCGGCTGCGGATGTCCCGCTCATCGAGCAGGCGGCCCTGGGTGAGGGTCATCCCCTTGACCCGGAAAAAGTCGCTGCCGACCCCCACCACGCTGCCGCTGCTGGTCTTGTTGCGATAGCGCAGCTGGCCCGAGGTGGCGATCTGGGGGCTGGCCCCCTCCAGATAGGGCTGGCCGAGCAGGGCGTCGAGATCCCGCTCGTTCAGGGTCTGGATGCTGGCGGCCTTCTCGTCGCCCCAATCCTTGCCGGGGAAGATGTCGATGGTATTGGTGCCCATGGCGTTGATGTCGTCGATCACCTTGGCGCGGGCCCCCTGGCCCAGCGCCACCACGCTGACCACGGCGGCGATGCCGATGATGATGCCGAGCATGGTGAGGAAGGTGCGCATGCGATGGGCCAACATGGCGTGCAGGGCCATGCGACCCGCCTCCCGGTAGCGATCCCAGCCCTGGCTGCCCCGCCTTGCGACGGAGGCTGTGGCGATCCGGTCCGGCGCCGGCTCGCGCACTTCCTGCTTCGCTGCTTGCCCGGGGAGGCCGGAAGATACCTGATCGACAGCGGCCTGCGGGATCTGCTGGCTCTCTTCCTCCCCGTGGGCCTGGCTCGCAGAGATGACGGGGCTGGCAGCCGGTTGGCCGCTGTCTTCCACCACGCGTCCGTCCCGCAGGGTGATGATGCGATTGGCGTGGTTGGCCACCGCCATGTCGTGGGTCACCAGAATGATGGTATGACCCTGCTCGTGCAGCTCCTTCAGGATGGCCATCACCTCCTTGCCGCTGTGGCTGTCTAGGGCGCCGGTGGGCTCGTCGGCCAGGATCACTTCGCCGCCATTGGCCAGCGCCCGGGCTATGCTGACCCGCTGCTGCTGGCCGCCGGAGAGCTGGCCCGGCCTGTGGTGGCTGCGATCGCTCAAGCCCAGGCGGGTCAGCAGGGTGCGGGCACGTATCTGGCGCTCGGGGCGGGATGTGCCGGCATAGATGGCGGGGATCTCCACGTTGGCGGCCGCATCCAGATGGGGCAGCAGATGGTAGCGCTGGAAGATGAAACCGAAGTGGTGGCAGCGCAGCCGCGCCAGGGCCAGGGCATCCAGGCCGGCGGTGTCCTGACCGCGAAACAGATACTGGCCGCCGCTCGGGCGATCGAGGCAGCCCAGCAGGTTCATCAGGGTGGACTTACCGGAGCCGGAGGCACCGACTATGGCCACCATCTCCCCCGCCGCTATGGTCAGATCCAGCGGGTGCAGCACAGTCACCTCGTGCTCCCCGCTCTGGTAGCGGCGCTCTATGCCCTTGAGCTGGATCAGGGGCTCGCTCACGGAACCATCTCCATCTCGTCGTTCTGGACGGGCTTGCCCTGCTCCAGAGTCACCTTGTCCTGCTCGTCGAGGCCGCTCACCACCTCTATCTTGATGTCATCCTTCATGCCGGTCTTGATGCGGCGAGTCTCTTTCTGCCCGCCCTCCTTGAGCAGGGTGACCTCATATTCGTTCTCCCCCAGCTTCTTGCCGAGGGCGGTCTGGGGGATGGCCAATACCTGTTTGCGTTCACCCAGCACTATGGTGACCTGGGTCGTCATGGCGACCCTCAGCTGATGGTCGGGGTTGGGCACATCGAACAGGGCGTAGTAGTAGATGGCCGCATTGCTGGTGGTCGTGGTGTTGGCGCTCTGCTCGTTGATGTTGGTGGGGGCCAGCTCGACAGTGCGCAAGGTGCCGTGATAGCGGCGGTCCGGGTCTCCGATCAGGGTGAAGTAGACCGGCATGCCGGCCCTGACCTTGGTGACGTCCGCCTCCGAGATCTGCGCCTTGACCGTCATTGTGTCCAGGTTGGCGAGCTTGAGCAGGGTCGGGACCGTCTGGCTGGCGGCCAGGGTCTGCCCCTGGCGGGTCACTATGCTGACGACTGTGCCATCCATGGGGGCCTGAATGCGGTTATAGCCGAGCTCCGTCTTGGTGCGCTCCACCTTGATCAGGGCGTTGTCGATGTCCGCCTGGGCGCTCTGCAACTCGGCCCGGGTGACGGCCAGCTGCGCCTCTGCACTCTCGAGATCGGCCCGGGAGCTCGCCTCCTGCCTGAACATCTGCTGCTGGCGGCGCCAGGCCAGCTCGTTCTGCTTGAGCTGCGCCTGCTTGATCTTGAGCTGGGCACGGCGGCTGGCCAGCTCGGCCTCGGCGGTCTTGAGGTTGTTCTGGGCTATCAGGGGATCTATCTCTGCCAGCAGATCCCCCTGCTTGACTTGTTGCCCGGCCTCTACCGCCAGATAGGTGACCTGACCCGAGACCTGGGCCCCCACATCCACCTGCTCTATGGCCTGCAGGGCGCCGCTGGCCAGCACCGTCTGCTCCACGTCCTGACGGGTCACGGTCGCAGTCAGTACGGGGTCCGGGGTCTTGCCGGGCCAGGCCAGCCAGACCACTAGGGCCAGCAGTGCCAGGGCAAGCAGGGCATATTTGCCTGGTTTTGGAAGAGTCTTCATTTATCACCTGAACGAAACGAGTGAAGGCGTGCAAGGGCGATATCCTGCAGCAAATGGCACTTAAAAAGAAGCGAGCAATGTGTAAGAAATCATGTAGATGAAGTTGTCAATTAGGAGGTGCTGAATGTCAGCAGGGGGAGGGAAGGCCAGACCTGCATGATACCCGCTGGGCGGAGCAAGGGGCTTGGGAGGTCTACGAGGGGATAAATGCAGGGAGCCCGCTCGTTGAGCGGGCTCCCGGGTACTCAGCTGACGGCCTTGAGCTGCTCGGCATAGGGCTCGTGGCAGATCTGGATATCGACGGGCAGCTTGTAGATGAGCAGGCGGGCCAGCGATCCCTCCATCCAGTGGTGGCGGCTGCCGACCAGCAGGAGCGAGGTCGAGTGGGCGTTCAGCCACTGGCCCAGATCCCTGACCACGTCATCGACCACCAGGCAGTGGTAATCCACCGGATGAGGCAGCAGGGTGATGAGTTCGCTGATGATGGCCTTGGCATCCAGCGTGCCCTGGGCACTGCGCTCCTCCTCGGACAGTGACAGGCTCTTGCGGCGCACCTTGCTGCTGTGCGTCAGGTGCAGCAGGGTCAAGTCGCCGCCCAGCCCTTGTGCCAGGCGGCTCGCCTTGGCCAGCGTCTCCTGCTCGTAATCCTTGCCTTCCAGCAACAGCACTATGTTGGTGTGGGTCATAAGCAGTTCTCCTTGGCATGGCGCGGGTCACCGGGGACAAAGGAGCTGTCCCCTACCACAGTGATCCCGCTCTGTATTGCATGGTACTCACTTGTCTGTCTGTGAGCGCCAGACGTCATCCTTTGTCGGTGAGGGCGCGCAAGATCATCTTCGTTTACATCAGCATAACAGACGCAGTTGAACGGAGAATGAAGACATGCCGCCCATGGCTCCCTTGATGGAGGAATGAGATGGGAAAATGGTCTATGGGCAGCACAGCAGTGGGGTTTATCTTGGATGTGCCTGGTGATCATGCTGCTCGCCGGCTTCAAGCCAAGGTGCCGGGATCTGGTGTCTAAGGGCGGGCAATCACAGTGGCGGTCGGCGGGCCGCCACTGTGACAGGGCTTAGCGGGGTACTTTTGACAGCTGCTGGGTCAACCAGGGAAGCCCCTCTTTCTTGCGGCTGAGGGCCCCCGCCAGCTGGACCGGCTCGGCGGGCAGTATGCCCCTGCTGGCAAAGTGGAGCTCACTGCTCCCCTTGGCCAGATCGGTCAGCATCAAGACATAGCCATCCAGCGAGTCCAGGGTCAGCCTCTGCGCCATGGCCTGATGCAGCTCCTCCATCCGGCTGTGGATCTGGCTCGGGTCCATCACGCAGATCTGGCTGACCATGAGTGAATGACCCGCTATCTGGTAAGCCTTCTCGTCGGCAACGAGCAGCTCGCACAGGGGGGTATCGCCCAACTGGGTGCGCCGCTCCAGCAAGGTCTGGGCAAAGGGGGCCAGGGCCAGATCGGCGATGGGCAGCAGCCGGTCGACCGCTAGCCTGTCCTCTGCCGTGGTGGTGGGGGAGGTGAAGTTGAAGGTGTCGCTGATGATGGCCCCCAGCAACAACCTGGCCTGGGCGCGGGACAGATTGTCATGGCCCATCAGCTCCAGCAGTACGGTGGCACTGCACCCGACCGCCCTCACCCAGGCATCGAGGGGGCCACAGGTGATGAGGGTGCCGATGCGGTGGTGATCGATGAGGCCTTGCACATCGGCCTCGGCCAACCCCTCAGGTCCCTGCTCCAGTTCGCTGAAATCCACCAGAAAGACCGGCTTGTTGGCGACGCTGCCCGTCAGAACCGGGGGGGCCTCCACGCCCGCCGTCTCCAGGATGAAGCGGGTCTCGGCAATGGGGTCACCCAATGCATAGGCCTGGGCGGTGCGACCCTGACGGTTGAGCCAGTCGGCGGTGACCAGCGCGGTGCAGATGCTGTCGCTGTCGGGATTCTTGTGGCCAAAGACATGAAGCATGAGGCGGTTCCTGATGTGGGGTGATGGGCTCGGCCGCATGTCGCGGCGCCGGGCCAGAGAGGGCCATGGGGCCCGAGTCGGTTCCACTCTACTGTCTGGCGGTGATGGGGGCAAATCCGGCCAGGCTCTGGCCTCTGGCCTGGGGCACCGAGAGTCGGAGAAGGAGAGGGTGCACCGCCGTCATTGATCAGGGCCGCTGGCGGCGGGTCCGGGGCATGGGGTGACGGAGTGGGAGTGTTTGGGTTCGTGATTTCGGGCAGATCACCGAAGGAATTGAAGACCCGCCACTTTGGGCATGCGGCCAAAGGGGATGGTCCGCCTTTCCGGGCAGGTTAATTGAGAGGTTTGCCACTCGTCTTCCCGGTCAGGTCACCGAAAGGATTGAAGGCTCGCCTCTACGGGCATGCCGCCAAAGGGGATGGTTCGCCTTTCCGGGCAGGTTGCCGGAGAGGTTTGCTACTCGCTTATCCAGTCAGGTGGCCGAAGGCTGATGGCTCGCCGCCTCAGGGGCTGCGAGCGGCCTTGATGTCTTGCGGTGCCATTCTCAGGAGGCAAGCAGCTCGCGGGCGTTGGCCAGGGTGTTGTCGGTGATCTGATCCCCGCCCAGCAGACGGGCCAGCTCGTTGAGGCGGGCACCCTGGTTGAGCGCCTGCATCTGGGTCTCCGTGGTCTTGCCGTCCGTGTGCTTGCTGACCACCATGTGCTGGTGGCCCTTGCCGGCCACCTGGGGCAGGTGGGTGACCACCATCACCTGGGTGGATTCGCCGAGCTGGCGAAGCAGGCGGCCCACCACTGCCGCCGTCGGGCCGCTGATCCCCACATCCACCTCGTCGAAAATCAGGGTGGGGGTAGAGATCTTGCGGGCACTGATCACCACTATGGCGAGGCTGATGCGCGACAGCTCGCCGCCGGAGGCCACCTTGCCCAGCGGCTGTATGGGCTGCCCAGGGTTGGTGGTGACCATGAATTCCACTCGATCGATACCGAGTGGCGACAGGCTGCTCTGGGCGTCGGGGCGCACCTCGATGGCGAAGCGGCCATCGGGCATCGCCAGCTCGTGCATGCTGGCGGTCACCTGGGTGGCCAGCTCCTGGGCGTAGCGCTGACGGCTCTGGCTGAGCACCTCTGCCGCCTGGACAAAGGCCTGACGGGCCTCGGCCAGTTCATCCTCCATCCCTTCTAACCGCTCCTCATCGGAGTGGAGGCGGGCGAGATCATTGGCCAGCTCCTGATGGTGCGACGGGAGATCCGCCGGCTTGACGTGGTGCTTGCGGGCCAGATTGATCGCCTTGGAGAGGCGGGCCTCCAGCTCGTTGAAACGCTCGGGATCCAGCTCCAGCAGATCCAGATAGCTGCGCAGCTCGCTGTGGCTCTCCTGCACCCCTATCAGGGCTTCGTTCAGCATGCCGAGCACGTTGCCAAGGCGGCTATCCATGCCGGCCAGGGTTTCGGCCCTGTCCACCGCCACCTGCAGCAGGCCGGCTATGGTGGTCTCCTCGTTGTCATAGAGCAGGTCGAGGCAATAGCCGCACTCCTGCATCAGCTCGGTGCCGTTGGCGAGGCGCTGGTGCTCCTCTTCGATGGCCTCAAACTCCCCGGGTTGCAGGGCGAACTCATCCAGCTCCTGCACCTGATATTCGATGAGTTGACGACGGGCTTCCCGCTG
Source organism: Aeromonas ichthyocola (assembly GCF_046087985.1). Taxonomy (NCBI): domain Bacteria; kingdom Pseudomonadati; phylum Pseudomonadota; class Gammaproteobacteria; order Aeromonadales; family Aeromonadaceae; genus Aeromonas; species Aeromonas ichthyocola. The sequence goes on along the minus strand of NZ_JBJSWH010000002.1, from coordinate 261,666 downwards.
CTGCTGTTCGGCCTTGAGGCGGTTGAGCTCGTTTTGCAGCTGGCGCCACAGCTGATAGTGCTGGCGCACCTCATCGAGCAGCAGGTGGTGACCGGCATAGCCATCCAGCAGGGCGAGCTGATAGTCGGGTTTGAGCAGCAGCTGATGCGCGTGCTGGCCGTGAACGTTGACCAGCAACTGACCCAGGCTCTTGAGCTGCACCAGGGGGACGGGGACGCCGTTGATGTAGCTGCGCGAGCGCCCCTCGGCGGAGAGTACCCGCCGCACTATGCACTCACCATCGTTCTCCAGCTCGTTGGTGGCGAGCCAGGCGCGGGCGGCAGGGTTGCCGTCCAGCAGGAAACGGGCACTGACTTCCGTCTTGTCGCTGCCCGGCCGCACCATGCTGGCTTCGGCCCGCTCGCCGAGGCAGAGGCCGAGGGCGTCGATGGCAATGGATTTGCCTGCCCCCGTCTCCCCTGTGATGCAGGTCATGCCGGATTGCAGATCGAGTTCGAGAAACTTGACGATGGCGAAGTTGTTGACGGTCAGCTGGGTCAGCATGGTCTCATCCTGTATGGGTCAACATTACTGTGTATGCATCCAGTATATACTGGTCTTATATACAGTAAAGTGTGCGGGGCGGGATTTTTTGCCGGGCAAGGGGATGAGGGGCTGTGCGAGGGGGTCGCACAGGGAGAGGCACAGAGCCGTCATGGCATCCCATGGGTGATTTTATCCTGGAGGGCTGGCGCGCGATCAGCCTGTATTCGTTCACCTTTTTGGGGTCTTGTCGAGGCAGTGAACTTGTGGAGTCGGGGTGGCTGAGACACACTCGAGACAGGCTAGGCTCAGGTTCAACGGGCAGGCCACCATGCTCTTCACCAAGGATGCGTCTAGATGATCCACACCCCGACCCTGTTGTTGATCTCCCTGGCAATCAATCTGATGTCGGCACTGCTCATGTTGTTCATCCACTTCTTGAAGCCTGGTCGGCGCAACTTCCTGTTCTGGTCCCTGTCTGCCTTCCTCTTCTCCCTCTCCATCTTGCTGCTCAGTCTGGGGATAGGGAGTGGCCATCCGGCCCTGGGGATCAGGGTCGGTGGCCTGGTCTCCCTCATGAGCATATTGCTGTTGCTGGCCGGCTTTTATGCCCTCTACGGCCTGTCCTGGCGCCCCCGCCCCCTGTGGGCAGGGGTTGCCCTGTTGCTGCTTGCCTATCTGGGGTTGTCGAGCCATTTCGAGGTGCGCATGGTGCTGGCCCTGATGGAGTCTGTGGTCTACCTCTGGTGTGCTTGTCTCATCGTCTCCCTCAGCCGCCACCAGAAGCGGGTACTTCATGCCGTCGCCGTCATCTACCTGCTGCATTTCACCATATTGCTGAGCCAGGGGTTGCTGCTCTTGCTGGGGCCTGATAGTCCCATGGGTAACGGAGACTGGCTGCTCGATGGCATCTTCTTCATGCACATGGTGCTGACCATAGGCTCGGTATTGCTGCTGCCCCTGGTGGCCTACGTGGAGGCGGAGCAGGCGCTGCTGGCCCTCTCGGAGCGGGATCCCCTCACCGGGGTGCTCAACCGGCGGGGCCTGTTCAGACAGGGGGAGCGGGCACTGCCGGGGCAGGTGCGCTGCGTGGTGGTGCTCGACATCGATCACTTCAAGAGCGTCAATGACAGATTTGGTCACGGCTGTGGTGATGAGGTGATCCGGTTCGTGGCCAGGGTGCTGGTGGCCGAGGCGCGCAAGGATGATCTGGTGGGACGCATAGGTGGCGAGGAGTTCGCCATCATCATGGGAGGGGTGAACGGCCAGATGGCCCATGACATCTGCGACCGGATCCGCCGCCAGATAGAGACGGGCTCCCGTCAGGGGGCCTGCCCGCCGTGCGAGGGGGTGACTGTCAGTGTGGGTGGCGTCTGCGCGGGCGCTGAGTCAGGGTTGGCGCACTTGCTGACGAAGGCCGACGAGGCCATGTACAGGGTCAAGGCGGCGGGGCGAAATGGCGTGCTTCTGCAGCTCGAACCCGGACCGCTTCGGCTGGTTGAGGGCGGCGAGGGCTAGCCCCTCGCCTTCAGCCTTGCTGCGGCCCGGGCCCGCTGGCTAGAACAGCTTGCTGCCCCAGCCGAGCTTGTTGCGCAGCACGTGGAAGTAGCTGTAATCCAGCGGATGGACCAGATGCAGCTTGTGCTGGCTTTTCTTGATGAGGATCTCGTCCCCCGGGTGAACCGCCAGGGTCACCTGGCCGTCGCAGCTCACCTGCATGGCGTCATCCTGATTGTCGGGGGAGACCAGCAGCCGCACCTCGCTGTCCGCGTCCAGCACTATGGGGCGGCTGCTCAGGGTATGCGGGAACATGGGCACCAGCGTGATGGCGTTGAGCTTGGGGGTGAGGATGGCGCCCCCCGCCGACAATGAGTAGGCGGTGGAGCCGGTGGGGGTGGCGACTATGATGCCGTCCGAGCGCTGGCTGTACATGAAGCTGCCGTCGATGTAGACCTCGAACTCTATCATGTGGGCTATCTTGCCCGGGTGCAGCACCGCCTCGTTGACCGCCAGGTTGCTCGACTTGCGCTCGCCGTGGCGATAGACGGCGGCCTCCAGCAGGAAGCGGTGCTCGCTCTTGAAGTGGCCGGAGAGCACCTGCTCCAGGGGCAGCAGGTAATCCTGGGGGGAGAGATCGGTCAGGAAGCCGAGGTTGCCCCGGTTCACCCCTATCACAGCCACATCGAACCGGGACAGCACCCGGGCCGCCCCCAGCATGTTGCCGTCACCGCCGACCACTATGGCCAGATCCGCCTGCTCACCGAGCTGCACCAGATCCATCACGTTGTCACCCAAGAGCCCTAAGGTCTGGGCGACCCGGCTCTCCAGCAGCACCCGAAAACCGCGGGTACTCAGGTATTGATGCAGGCCGCTGAGGGTCTGGTTGGCCCCTTCATGATGGGGCTTGCCGATGAGGGCAACGGTTTTGAACGGAGAATCCATAGGTTATCGGGTCTGGGGAAGTCTTGCGGGGAGTATACCGCGCTTTGCCGGGGATTTGTCTGTCTCCATGGCCCTTGGCGCAATCGGCCCCGAAAAGCGGCAACCTGGCCGGCTGGCGAGAGGCATTGCGCCTGATATGCCCTTTTCCCCTTGAAAGACGGGGCTGCGTCCCCATAATAGCGCCAACACAGGGTCCGTTGACGCGTGTCGCTTACCTGAACGTCAGCAACCCCTCGTAAGTAACCCCTGAATATTGGAGATGTCATGAGCCACGAAGAACAAAAGGTTGAAGCGATGGAGCAAGTGGAAGCCCAGCCAGTCGAGCCGACCGATGTAGACAGTGAAGTGACAGCCGAGCAGGCCCGCATTGCCGAGCTGGAGGCCCAGTTGGAGGCAGCCCAGCAGGCCTCCCTGGAAGAGCGTGAGCGCGCCGTGCGTGCCGTCGCCGAGATGGAAAACCTGCGTCGCCGCGCCGCTCAGGACGTGGAGAAGGCCCACAAGTTCGCGCTGGAGAAGTTCGCCGGCGAGCTGCTGCCGGTGCTGGACAACCTGGAGCGTGCCATCGAGCTGGCCGACAAGGAAAATGAGGCGCTCAAGCCGATGATCGAAGGGGTCGAGCTGACCCTGAAATCCATGCAGAGCTCGGTGGCCAAGTTTGGCCTGCTCCCGCTGGATCCGCTGAACCAGCCGTTCGATCCCAACGCCCATCAGGCGATCAGCATGATCGACAATGCCGAAGTGGCGGCGAACACCGTCATCGCCGTGATGCAGAAGGGCTATGAACTCAACGGTCGGGTGATCCGTCCGGCCATGGTGATGGTCTCCAAGGCCCCGGCCTGAGTCCCGTCGCTGTGCTGAGCCCGCCGCTCGGCGGGCTTTTTATTGGTAGCGGCGCCATCAGCGTATTTTCTGGCGCCATTTGGCAAGCACTCTTGCGCCCAAGGGGCAAGAATGCGCGGTTTTTTAAGGTCAGGGCTTGAAGCGTCGGCTCGAGACCCCATATAGGTGGCAAGGCCACGGCGGCATCTGATTTCAGTGGCATGGAAACTTAGGTGACACGGAAAGAATTTGATGTCGGGTGCTTGAAAGCCACAGTGGCAGGCCCCACCTAGCCGTTAACGTATTTAAGGCGAGCCCCTCGCCAGTTTATTCAAAGTATTTGGAGATTCGTCAAATGGGTAAAATCATCGGTATTGACCTGGGTACTACCAACTCCTGCGTTGCTATTCTGGATGGCGACCATGCTCGCGTGATCGAGAACGCGGAAGGCGACCGTACTACTCCGTCCATCATTGCCTATGCCGATGACGGCGAAATCCTGGTTGGTCAGCCGGCCAAGCGCCAAGCCATCACCAACCCGAAGAACACGCTGTTCGCTATCAAGCGTCTGATTGGCCGTCGTTTCGAAGATGAAGAAGTACAGCGCGATCTGAAGATCATGCCGTACGCCATCGCCAAGGCTGACAACGGTGACGCCTGGGTAGAAGTCAAAGGCAAGAAAATGGCACCGCCGCAGATCTCTGCCGAAGTGCTGAAGAAGATGAAGAAGACCGCCGAGGATTACCTGGGCGAGCCGGTGACCGAAGCGGTCATCACAGTACCGGCCTACTTCAACGACGCCCAGCGTCAGGCCACCAAGGATGCCGGTCGCATCGCCGGTCTGGATGTAAAACGCATCATCAACGAACCGACAGCTGCGGCCTTCGCCTATGGCGTGAACAAGGTCAAGGGCGAGCGCAAGGTTGCCGTCTATGACCTGGGTGGCGGTACCTTCGACATCTCCATCATCGAGATCGACGAAGTGGAAGGTGAAACCACCTTCGAAGTACTGGCGACCAACGGTAACACCCACCTGGGTGGTGAAGACTTCGACAACCGCGTCATCAACTACCTGGTAGACGAGTTCAAGCGTGAGCAGGGCATCGATCTTCGCAACGACCAGCTGGCTCTGCAGCGTCTGAAAGATGCCGCCGAGAAAGCCAAGATCGAGCTCTCTTCCGCCCAGCAGACCGACGTCAACCTGCCGTACATCACTGCAGATGCCACAGGTCCGAAGCACATGAACATCAAGGTGACCCGCGCCAAGCTGGAATCCCTGGTGGAAGACATGGTGAAAGACTCCCTGGAGCCGGTCCGTGTCGCCCTGAAAGACTCCGGTCTGGCGGTTGGCGAGATCGACGACGTCATCCTGGTGGGTGGTCAGACCCGTATGCCGCTGGTTCAGAAGACCGTTGCCGACTTCTTTGGCAAAGAGCCGCGTAAAGACGTCAACCCGGACGAAGCCGTGGCCATGGGTGCTGCCATCCAGGGTGCCGTACTGTCCGGTGACAAGACAGACGTACTGCTGCTGGACGTGACCCCGCTCTCTCTGGGTATCGAAACCATGGGCAGCGTGATGACTGCGCTGATCGAGAAGAACACCACCATCCCGACCAAGAAGTCCCAGGTGTTCTCCACTGCCGAAGACAACCAGTCTGCCGTGACCATTCACGTGCTGCAGGGTGAGCGCAAGCGCGCAAGCGACAACAAGTCCCTGGGCCAGTTCAACCTGGAAGGCATCCGTCCGGCACCGCGCGGTCTGCCGCAGATCGAAGTGACCTTCGACATCGACGCCAACGGCATCCTGCACGTCTCCGCGAAAGACAAGGAGACCAACAAGGAGCAGAAGATCACCATCCAGGCCTCCTCTGGTCTGTCTGATGACGAGATCGAGCGCATGGTACGCGAAGCCGAAGCCAACGCGGCGGAAGACAAGAAGTTCGAAGAGCTGGTGCAGACCCGCAACCAGGCTGACGGTCTGGTCCACTCGGTCCGCAAGCAGGTCACCGAAGCCGGTGACGCCCTGCCTGCCGACGACAAGACCAAGATCGAAACCGCACTGTCCGAGCTGGAAGCCGTCATCAAGGGTGACGACAAGGCTGCCATCGAAGCCAAGCAACAGGCCCTGATGGAAGCGTCCCAGAAGCTGATGGAGATTGCCCAGCAGCAGGCTCAGGCGCAAGGCGCCGGTGCCGAGGCCGGTCACTCCTCTTCTTCCGCCAAGGCTGACGACGACGTGGTCGACGCCGAGTTCGAAGAAGTGAAAGACGACAAGAAATAAGCCCAACCCAGATGGGCAGAGCAGACTCTGCCCATCGGCTCAGTCAATGATTTCACGGGCGTTGGGTAACCAACGCCCGTCTGCATAACGGCTCAAGTAGAACAGGATGAGTATGTCGAAGCGCGATTTCTACGAAGTGCTCGGGGTATCGAAAGGTGCCGACGAGCGCGAGATCAAGAAGGCGTACAAGCGTCTGGCGATGAAGTATCACCCGGATCGCAATCAGGGTGATGCCGCATCGGAAGAGAAGTTCAAAGAGGTCAAGGAAGCCTACGAGGTCCTGACCGACGAGAACCTGCGTGCCCGCTATGACCAGTATGGTCATGCCGGCGTGGATCAGAGCCAGGGCGGCGGCCACGGCGGTGGTGCCGATTTCGGTGACATCTTCGGCGATGTGTTTGGTGACATCTTCGGCGGTCGTGGGGGTGGTCGTCGCGGCCCGGCCCGTGGCTCCGACCTGCGCTACAACATGGAGCTGACCCTGGAAGAGGCGGTGCGCGGGGTCTCCAAGGAGATCAAGATCCCGACCCAGGTCCATTGCGAGGTCTGCAACGGATCCGGTGCCCACACCGGCAGCCAGGCCCATACCTGCCCGACCTGCCACGGCTCCGGTCAGGTGCAGATGCGCCAGGGCTTCTTCGCGGTGCAGCAGGCCTGCCCCCACTGTCACGGTCGCGGCAAGATCATCAAGGATCCGTGCCGCAAGTGCCATGGGGAAGGGCGCTACCAGAAGACCAAGACCCTGTCGGTGAAGATCCCGGCGGGCGTCGATACCGGCGATCGCATCCGTCTCTCCGGCGAAGGGGAAGCGGGGGAGGCCGGTGCACCGGCCGGGGATCTCTACGTACAGGTCCACGTCAAGGAGCACGAGATCTTCGTCCGTGACGGCAACGATCTCTACTGCGAGGTGCCCATCAGCTTCACCACGGCGGCGCTGGGCGGCGAGATCGAAGTGCCGACCCTGGATGGCCGGGTCAAGCTCAAGGTCACGGCGGAAACCCAGACCGGCAAGCTGTTCCGCCTGCGGGGCAAGGGCGTCAAGTCCGTGCGCTCCGGCCAGGTGGGGGATCTGATGTGCAAGGTGGTGATCGAGACCCCGGTCAAGCTGACCGAGACCCAGAAAGATCTGCTGCGCCAGCTGGACGAGTCCTTCAGCGGTGCCGCCGCCAAGACCCACAAGCCGAAATCCGAAGGCTTCTTCGAAGGGGTGAAACGCTTCTTCGACGATCTGACCAAGTAATCACCGCAAGCGTGATGCAAGCCGGCCTTCAGTGCCGGCTTTCTTTTTGCCTGCCATTTGCCCCGGATCCGCCCTATTGAGTGGATCCCGATGAGGGATCCTCCTCACAACTCCCGGCGGTTTTTCCTGTGCAAACGTTACTCTGATCACAAGTGGCTGAAACGGTTTAGCTGGCATATTGAGTTAGCTAAAGCGGTTTAGCTATTCTCTGCTCGTCCATAACAACAGCGCCCGGACGGGCGGCAGATGACAGGTGAGGAAGATGACGATGTTCAAGAGCAAGTTGGCGCTGGCGGTAGCGCTGGGATTGGGAATGAGCAGCCCGCTGTGGGCGGCACAGGGCGGTATAGAGGCACGTCTGGCGGCGCTGGAGGCACGGGTGCAGGCGGCAGAGTCCCGCGCCGCCGCCGCCGAAGCGCGGGCCGACGAGGCCCAGAGCAAGGCGAGCGAAGCCCGGGAGACAGCCGTGGTGGCCAAGGCCCAGAGCGAGAAGGTGGACAAGCAGACCGCCGGTGCCCAGGGCTTCGAGTTTCACGGCTATGCCCGCTCGGGCCTCCTGGTCAACAGCAACGGCAACGGCGGGCGCGGCGGCCCTTACGTGACGCCGGCCGGCTCTGTGGGCGGGGCCGTGGGTCGCCTTGGCAACGAAGACGACACCTACATGGAAGCGAATCTGCTGAAGACCCAGACCTTCGATGACGGCAGCTGGGCCCGCTACAAGCTGATGCTGGCGGACGGAGTGGAGACCAGCAACGACTGGACCGCCAGCGATTCCAGCCTCAACACCCGTCAGGTGTTTGCCGAAATCGGCGACCTGGCGAGCTTCAGCGGCCCCTTCCAGCACTCTGTGCTCTGGGCGGGCAAGCGCTTCGATCGGGACAACTTCGACATCCACTGGCTCGACTCGGACATGGTCTTCCTGGCCGGGACAGGTGGCGGCGTCTACGACGTGCAGCTGGCCGACAGCTGGAAGGCGAACTTCTCCCTCTACGGTCGTGACTACGGCGACATCAGCGCCAGCGGTCTCTCGGACATAGAGAGTTACATCCTCACCATGAACAACAGGTTCGGCAACTGGCAGTGGATGCTCAGCGGCCTCTCCGCCAAGGACAACGAGGCGCGCATCAACGACGGCGGCGTTGGCAGCGAGGCGGCGAACAAGGGGGCGCACACCCTGCTGGCCTACCACGGCGAGAGCTTCTTCGGCATCAATCCCGGCTTCTCCAAGGCCGCCGTGCTCTACGGCCATGGCCTGGGGGCCGAGCTCAAGGGGTTGGGCTCCGACAGCGAGCTGCTGCCGGATGCCGACGCGGTGCGGGTCGCCGTGTTTGGTGCCACCGATCTCAACCCGCGCTGGCGTTTTGCTCCGGCCCTGCTGGCGGAGCAGAGCCAGGATCGCTACGTGAAGGGGGACGAGTATCAGTGGCTGACCCTCAACACCCGGGTTGCCCAGGTGCTGAGCCAGAACGTCGAGCTGGTCTACGAGGCCGCCTGGCAGTACATGGACTTGGATCCCAAGGGCTACAAGGGGCGTCAGGCGGTGAGCGGCAACTTCACCAAGCTCACCTTCGCCCCCACCTTCAAGGCGCAGACCGCCGGCTTCTTCGAGCGGCCCGAGCTGCGGGTATTCGCCACCTGGATGGACTGGTCCTCCGAGCTCGACAACTACGCCAGCACAGATGCCATGGGCCAGAGCGATTTCACCGCCGGTGGCGAGTGGAACTTTGGCGTGCAGATGGAAACCTGGTTCTAGTTCGTTATCCCGATCACAAAAATGGCAGACGGCGCCGGGATCTGTTGGTTAGCTAAAACGGTTTAGCTGATAATGCCGACCAAGAGAACAGAGCCCGGCTCTGGCAGTGGATCCGATGCAGCAGTGGAGTAGCAAGGTGGGGAATCGTGTGTGGGTAATGGGGGATGCGGTGGTGGATCTTATCCCGGAAGGGGAGCTGCACTACCTCAAGTGTCCGGGTGGCGCACCCGCCAACGTGGCGGTGGGGGTGGCACGGCTCGGCGGTGAATCGGCCTTTATCGGTCGGGTCGGCGCCGATCCCTTCGGCCGCTTTATGGCCGATACCCTGGTGGCAGAGGGCGTCGATATCCGTCATCTGACTCAGGATCCGGCCCACCGAACCTCCACTGTGCTGGTGGAGCTCGATGAAGAAGGGGAGCGCAGCTTCACCTTCATGGTGCGCCCCAGTGCCGACCAGTTCCTCGAACCGGCTGACTTGCCCCGCTTCGAGGCCGGTCAGTGGTTGCTCAGCTGCTCCATCGCGCTCGCCAACGAACCTGTGCGCAACAGTTGCCTGCAGGCCATGGCCGCCATCAAGGCGGTCGGAGGACGGGTCTGCTTCGACCCCAACCTGCGCCCCGAGGTGTGGGGCAACCCCGCCGAGATGCTGCCGCAGGTTAGCGCGGCCATGGCCCTGGCGGACGTGGTCAAGCTCTCGGTGGAGGAGCTGCAACTGCTGAGTGGCGAGGATGATCTGCTCACGGGGCTCGCCACCCTCTCGGGCCCGGCCCTGGTGCTGGTGACCCGGGGGGCGGCCGGTGTGGTGGCCCGTCTGGGTGGCGATCTGCTGGAGTGGGTGGGGCAGAAAGTGACCCCGCTCGACACCACGGGGGCGGGAGATGCCTTCGTTGCTGGACTGTTGGCCGCGCTGGCCGGGCGTTCGTCACTGCCGACGCTGGCCGAGCTGCCCGCCATCCTGGCTCAGGCTCACGGCTGCGGGGCGCTCGCCACCACCGCCAAGGGGGCCATGACGGCGCTACCCACCCGCACCCAGCTAGATGAATTTTTGCGATCGAGCGCAAGCGGCCGTTGATCTGCGGCTAGAAGCCCGGCTCAACAGCCCCTACTCTCATGTGACAAGGGCCCGCCAGACGGCGGGTCATAAGAGGAAGATTATGAATATCAGTGCAATAGCCAAGGATCTGGTGCCCCTGCTCGGGGGCAAGGAGAACATCGTCAGCGCCGCTCACTGCGCCACCCGGCTGCGGCTGGTGCTGGCGGACGACAGCAAGGTCAACAAGGCCGCCATCGACAAGCTGGAGGGGGTCAAGGGGTGCTTCAGCAACGCCGGTCAGATCCAGGTGATCTTCGGCACCGGTCTGGTCAACAAGGTCTATGCCGAGTTCGTGGCGCTGACCGGCACCGGCACCGCCAGCAAGGCGGAGCTGACCGACCTGGCGACGGCCAAGCTCAATGTGGCCCAGCGCCTGGCGCGGACCCTCTCCAACATCTTCGTGCCCATCATTCCGGCCATCGTCGCCTCCGGCCTGCTGATGGGGCTGCTCGGCATGGTGCGCACCTACGGCTGGGTCAACGCCGACAGCGCCCTCTTCGTCATGCTCGACATGTTCAGCTCGGCGGCCTTCATCATTTTACCGATCCTGATCGGCTTTACCGCGGCGCGGGAGTTTGGCGGCAACCCCTATCTGGGGGCGACCCTTGGCGGCATTCTTACCCACCCGGCCCTGACCAACGCCTGGGGCGTGGCGGGGGGGTTCAAGACCATGGACTTCTTCGGGTTGGATGTGGCGATGATCGGCTACCAGGGCACCGTCTTCCCAGTGCTGCTGGCGGTCTGGTTCATGTCGCACCTGGAGAAGCAGCTGCGCAAGCGCATCCCGGACGCCCTGGATCTGATCCTCACCCCCTTCTTGACCGTCATCATTACCGGCTTCGTGGCGCTGCTCTTTATCGGCCCGGCGGGTCGGGTACTGGGGGATGGCATCTCCTTTGGTCTGAGCGCCCTCTATGAGCAGGCGGGCTGGCTGGCGGGGCTGGTGTTTGGCGGCACCTATTCGCTTATCGTCATCACCGGCATCCATCACAGCTTCCACGCCATAGAGGCTGGGCTGCTCACCAACCCGGCCATAGGCGTCAATTTCCTGCTGCCCATCTGGGCCATGGCCAACGTGGCCCAGGGCGGGGCTTGCCTGGCGGTCTACTTCAAGACCCGGGATGTGAAGATCAAGGCGATTACCGTGCCGGCAGCCATGTCCTGCCTGCTCGGCATCACGGAAGCCGCCATCTTCGGCGTCAACCTGCGCTACATCAAACCCTTCCTGGCCGGTCTGTTCGGCGGTGCCTGCGGCGGCGCCTACGTGGTGGCGGCCAAGGTGGGGATGACGGCGGTGGGGCTGACCGGCATTCCGGGCATGGCAATAGTCCAGCCCATGAGCCTCATCCACTACGTCATCGGGCTGGTTATCGCCTTTGGTGCCGCCTTCGTCGCCTCCTACCTGCTCAAGTACAAGGTGGAGTGATGAAGGACGCTTATCTCCTCAACCAGATTGTCCGGTCCCTGCTGGCCGGACAGCTCAAGGCGGCGGCCGATCCCCATAGGCCCCGCTGGCATCTGGCAGCCCCTGTGGGGCTGCTCAACGACCCCAACGGTTTTATCGAGCACGACGGGCGCTACCACCTCTTCTACCAGTGGAATCCGCTGGGCTGCGAGCACCGCAACAAGGGCTGGGGTCACGTCACCTCGACCGATCTGCTGCACTGGCAGCACGAGCCGGTGGCGCTCTTGCCCACCGAGGACTATGAGAGCCACGGCTGCTATTCCGGCTCGGCGGTGAGCGACGAGCAGGGGCGCCTGACCCTCGTCTACACAGGCAACGTCAAATACCCGGATGGCAGCCGCACCGCCTTCCAGTGTCTGGCCCGCGACGATGGACGGGGTGGTTTCGACAAGCTGGGCCCCGTGCTGGATCTGCCCCAAGGCTACAGCGGCCATGTGCGCGACCCCAAGGTGTGGCACGACGGCCAGCAGTGGCTCATGGTGCTGGGGGCCCGCACCCTGGACGATCGGGGGGAGGTGCTGCTCTATCGCGGCGACAGGCTGGATGCCTGGACGCTGGTGGGCCCCATCGCCGGCAGCGGGCGCGGCGGTCTCGGGGACTTTGGCTATATGTGGGAGTGCCCGGATCTCTTCCCCCTAGGGGATCGCCATCTGCTGATCTGCTGCCCCCAGGGGATTGCCCCGCAAGGGGAGTATTATCGCAACCTCTATCAGTGCGGCTGGCTGGCGGGCGATTTCGACGGCGAGCAGTTCGAGCACGGGGCTTTCCACGAGCTGGACAGGGGCTTCGAGTTCTATGCGCCGCAAACCACCCAAGACAGCCAGGGGCGGCGCCTGCTGTTCGGCTGGCTGGGGCTGCCGGAGGAGAACGAGATGAGCCAGCCCACTATCGCTCACGGCTGGATCCATCAGATGAGCTGCCCGCGAGAGCTGTTCTGGCAGGACGACTGGCTCTGCCAGCGGCCAGTGGCGGAGCTCGCGGCATTGAAGGGGGAGCAGACCCGCTTCGAGGGGACGCTCGGTGAATTTCCGGGGCTGGCCATCGACTCGGCCTGGCTCGATCTGGCGCTTGGCGGTGAGGGCAGCCTCTGGTTTGGCGCCGTGGCCGAGCTGGTGTGGCAGCCGGGGCGCATCATCCTGCGGCGCCAGAACTGGCAGAGCGGGGCCTGGGAGGAGAGAGCCGCCCCTTGGCTCGGAGGCAAGATCACCGTCCTTTGCGACAGCTCCAGCCTGGAGTGTTTCGTGGATCAGGGTCGCCAGAGCCTGTCGGCGCGCTACTTCCCCGGGGAAAAGCCGCAACTTTCATCGGGTAACGGCGATGATGGCTGCAAAATTTGCCTTGATCACTGGCCGCTGGCGGCTTGCCTAGTACAATAGCCCGGTGCTAGTCAGCCGGGAGGCCAGGTGGAGAAGAAGAAACGGATCACGATTGCCCAGATAGCCGAACTGGCGGGGGTCTCCAAGGCGACCGCCAGTCTGGTGCTCAACGGCAAGAGTGCGGAGTACAGGATTGCCGACGATACCCGCAAGCGGATCCAGGCGGTGGCGGATGAGTGCCACTACCAGCCGAGCTTTCATGCCCGCTCCCTGCGCGAGACCCGCAGCTACACCTGGGGGCTGGTGATCCCCGATCTCACCAACTTCGGGTTCGCCAGCATAGCGCGCGCCCTCGAGGCCCACTGCCGGGAGGCGGGCATCCAGCTGCTCATCGCCTGCTCCGAAGATGATCCTACCCTGGAGCAGCGGGTGGTGGACAATCTCATCAGCCGTCAGGTGGATGGCCTCATCGTTGCCTCCAGCGGTCACAGCGACGACATCTATGCCCGCATTCACGACCGCCTGCCGGTGGTGCAGCTCGACCGCCACATCGGCGAGTCGCGCCTGCCCATGGTCATTTCGGACGCCTGCAAGGCGACCGCCGAGCTGGTGCAGGACATGGCGATCGATTGCGACGAGGAGATCTACTACTTCGGCGGCCTGCTGGATCTCTCCCCCAGTCGCCACCGGCTGGCTGGCTATGAGCTGGGGCTCCATCGCGCCGGTTTTGAGGCGGATGCCGCCCGGGTGCGGCATCGCGACTATCAGCCGCGCTCGGGTTATCAGCTGATGGCCGAGCTGGTGGAGGAGCTGGGAGCGCCCCCCCGCGGGCTATTCACCGCCTCTTTTACTCTGCTGGAAGGGGTGCTGCGCTACCTCAACGAGGCGGGCCTGATGGAGACGGGGATGCGGCTCTGTACCTTCGACGATCACGATCTGCTCGACTGCATTCCCATGCGCATCGACTCCGTGGCCCAGGATTGTCCGGCCCTGGCCCGGGCCGCCTTCGAGCTGATGCAGCAACTGATCGCGGGCAATCCCCCCGCACAGACCGCCCAGGTGATCCTCCCCAGGGTGCGCTGGCGCAGCCGCCGCTAGTCATCCATCACGTCTCATATGAAAAAGCCCCGCCAATACTGGCGGGGCTTTTTGCTGCTGGCGGCGGGCTCAATCCGTGGTGCTGGCACGCCAGAAGATCTGCTTGATGCGGGGATGCTCCCCCAGCGTCTTCATCAGGGCGTCCAGCTCGTCGCCGTCGATGGAGGTGGCGAGCAGCACAGCCGAGATCTCGATGTCCTGCTCCCCGAAGGGCTCTATATCCAGCTCGCTCAGGGGGTAGTTGGCCTGCTCCAGCTTCTGCTCCAGCCAGGGGAGCACCTCTTTCTGGTGAGTCCGGCGGATGAGCGCCGTGACGCGGTAGGTCACCTCGGTGTCGGTGTTGTCCACCGGATGACGGTTGATCTGATTGACCAGGGGGCGCAGCAGGGTGTTGGCCGCCAGCACAAAGAGCGCGCCGAGCACCGCCTCCATGGCGAAGCCGGCGCCGCTGGCCGCCCCCACAGCCGCCACGCCCCAGAGGGTGGCGGCTGTGTTGATGCCGCGGATGTTGCCGGACTCGCGCATGATGACACCGGCGCCAAGAAAGCCGATGCCGGAGACGATATAGGCCACCACGTGCACCACCCCATAGCTGCCGCCGTGCAGGTCATAGATGCGCTGGGCCAGGTTGACGAAGAGGGCCGCCCCCACGGCGACCAGCACGTTGGTGCGAAGGCCGGCGGTGCGCTGGCGATACTGGCGCTCGAGGCCGACCAGGCTGCCGAGCACGAAGGCGAGCAGCAGGCTGGCCAGGGTGTCGAGCAGGGCAAGCAGATCAAATTGTTGCCACATTCTCATGGGGTACTCCTTCTGATGAGTGATGGCTGCGCGCAATCCATGATGAAACGCCGCACAAGAGGGCTGAAAAACCCGGCGATGATTGCGCTGCTGGCCAACAAAAAATGAAACAAGGCGTGCGGGCATCCCCTGCGCATGCCCCATAGGGCGCCGCTGACAGTTCAGGGGGCCAGCATGGCCGGCCCCCTGAACGCTGGTTGACAGAGTATGGTGCTGTCAGGTGCGCTCGGGATCATCACCGCGAGGGCGCAGTTCCCAGCGAACCGGGTGAGCTGCCCCGACCTGATGGACAAACTGCACCAGATAGCGGCGCTGGGGCGGGGTGCACCGCAGGTTGAGCACCAGCTCACGCCCGCCGCTGCGACCCGGTGTCATGGACTGCACCGGGTGCAGCACGGCCGGTTGCAGGGTGTGGCTCACCATCTCCAGCACCTGCTCCAGATCGGCGCGATCCTCGCAGCGGATCTGCAGCCGGTAGTGGTGCTGGCGCCGTTTGCCCCGCAGCCAGCGCGGCAGCATGCCAAGGCCCAGCTTGTTCAGCAGGGGGTGAGTCGATACAGACTGGGTTGATATCAAACGCATAGCAGCCTCCTTGTGGGAAGCAGAAACTATGCAGGCAAGGCGCTCATGGCAGTTGACCAGGAGTCACCCGACGTCAAGTGTAAAAAGAGAAGAGGGGAGTGGATTTCCGCTTCTCGCAGGGCTGCGAGTTGCGGCAGAGGGACTCTGCGGCTAGCTCGCGACCTGGGTGCCGACGACAGGAGTCGGCGTGGATCTGTCACTTGATGAGTTGCCCACCGACGGTCTCCGCTATTGATTAGAGGCGACATGGTAGCCGATACGGCCGCCGGGGTAAACCCTGGGTCCCCGGCAGCAACATATTGAAACAAAATGAGGTTTTAGCAAAAGGGAGCCCGAGCTCCCTCGTTATTATCGTCCGCTCGGTGCTATTTCATGCCCAGGCGCCTCAGGATCATGGCGGCGGGGCAGAAGCCGGTGAAGGCGCTCTGGATCAGGTTGGCCCCGACAAAGACGCTCAGCCAGACGAAGCCCGGGTGGACCCAGGCGGTGAGCAGCAGCGAGAGCAGCAAGATGCTGCCCGCGACCACTCTGACTCCGTTATCAACTGTCATGTCTCTCTCCCTTTTCTCTATTATTTAGTAGTTGCTAATTTAGTGTTGATTTATACAATAGACTAAATATCAGCAATTGCTAATTTATGCTTATGAGCCCATTCGACGAGATGAACGGACACGCGACGGCCGCCGCCTCCCTGCTCAAGGCGTTGGCTCATCCCGAACGCCTGATGGTGCTCTGCCAGTTGGTGGAAGGGGAGAAGGGGGTCGGAGAGCTGCTTGCCCACAGCCAGCTGGGGCAGTCGGCCTTCTCCCAGCAGTTGTCGGTGCTAAAGCGCCGTGGCCTTATCCGTTCGCGCAAGGTCTCCCAGCAGATCTACTACTCCCTGGTGAGCGAGGCGGCCGCCGATGTGCTGGGGGCGCTGCAAACCCATTTTTGTCACGCAGATGAGGAAATTCGATGATTGAAAGCCAATGGCTGCTCTCTTTGGGCGGCGGCATGCTGGCGGGGCTGTCGGCCCTGATCCTGATGTTGTTCAACGGCCGGGTAGCCGGGATCAGCGGCATTCTGGCCGGTGCCCTGCAACACCGCGCGCCCTGGCGGGTGCTGTTTCTGCTGGGGCTGGGGGCCGGCGCCTGGTTGGCGCTGACCCTGGGTTGGGCCAGCATGCCTGCATTCACCAGCCTGCCCGTTTGGCCGGTGGTGTTGCTGGCCGGTCTGCTGGTCGGAGTCGGTACCCGTCTTGGCAATGGCTGCACCAGCGGCCACGGCATCTGCGGCATGGGGCGGCTCTCCCTGCGTTCCATAGTCGCGACCCTGACCTTTATGGCGGCGGGCTTTATCACCGTCTTTTTCACCCACCACATTTTCTGACAGGTTGATTGCCATGAGATTGCTGACAAGTTTGCTTGCGGGCCTGCTGTTCGGGCTGGGGATGGCCATCTCCGGCATGGTGGATCCCGCCCGGGTCACCGGTTTTCTCGATCTGGCGGGGGTCTGGGATCCCAGCCTCGCCTTCGTGATGGGGGGCGCCCTGCTGGTCTTTATGCCGGGTTATTTTCTGCTGGTGAAACCCCGTCGCCGGAGTCTGTTGGGGGAGCCCATAGTCGCCGTACCGGCCCCCAGGCTGGATCGCCGTCTGATCGGTGGGGCCGCGCTGTTTGGCATAGGCTGGGGGTTGGTGGGCATCTGTCCCGGGCCGGCTTTGAGCCTCATTTCCAGCGGTCAGCCCATGATACTGTTGTTTATAGCGGCCATGGTGGCCGGGATCCTGCTGGTCGACCGGGGGCTGGTGCGCGCACGGAACAAGGCTCGCCAGTCCCATACCGCCTGAGCCGGTGAAGTGACTGATTACGCCAGGGAAGGAGAGTGATGATGGAAAAGATCCGGTTGCTGGGGATCACCATGTTGGTGATGACATCGCAGGCCATGACATCCGCCCTGGCTGCAGAAGGGGAGAGTCAGGCCCCGTTGACAGTAGCGCCACAGCCGGTGACCGACTGGCTGACGCTGGATGGCACCGTCAGTGCCATCAATCAGGGGACGGTGGCGGCCCAGACCAGCGGCCGGGTCTCCCGCATGCTGGTGGATGTGAACGACGAGGTGCAGGCGGGGCAACCGCTGCTCGAGATCAGCGGCAAAGAGCAGTTTGCCGCCGTCACAGGGGCCGAGGCGCGGCTGGCCAGGGCGCAGGCCCAGCAGGTGGAGGCCGAGCGCCAGCTCGCCCGTTTTCAGGCGCTGATCGCCAAGGGGGTGATCACCCGCGCCCAGCTCGACAACGCCCAGGCGACGGATCGCGCCGCCCGCGCCGAGGTGAATGCGGCCGAGGCGGCCCTCACCCAGGCCCGCGAGACCTACGGTTATACCCGTATTCTGGCCCCCTACGCCGGAGTGGTGACCAAACGGCTGGTGGAGCTGGGGGAGACGGTGGCCCCCGGTACCCCGCTGCTGTCGGGTTTCTCTCTCGACACCTTGCGGGTGGAGGTGGAGTTGCCCCAATCCGCCCTGACACTTGCTCGTGAGCCTGCGGATGTGCAGGTGCTGCTGCCCGATGGCAAGAGGGTTATCCCGGTCAAATTGACCCGCTTCAACTATGCCGACAGCCAGAGCCACGCCTTCAGGCTGCGCCTCGACTTGCCGCCGCAAACCGCCGGGGTATTGCCCGGCATGTGGCTCAAGGTGCAGCTCAAACAGGGTGAGCGTCAGGTGTTGCAAGTGCCGGATCGCGCCCTGCTGCGGCAAGGGGAGTTCAACGGCGTCTATCTGCAGCAGCCCGCTGGCTGGGCCCTGACGCCGGTGCGGGTCGGCCACTGTATCGCGGGGCAGTGCGAGATCCTGGCCGGGCTGCAAGCTGGTGACAAGCTGGCCCCCGATGCCTGGGCGCAGCAGCAGGAGCTGGCCCATGAGTAGCGAGCTGAACGGCAACAAGGAGAGGCTGGGGCCCGCGGGTCGGCTGGCGGCGCTGTTTCAGGGCTCGGCCATCACCCCGCTGCTGGCGCTGGTGGGGCTCTTGCTCGGCCTGTTTGCGGTGCTGGTGACCCCCAAGGAGGAGGAGCCGCAGATCGATGTCACCTTCGCCGATGTCTATATCCCCTTCCCGGGGGCCACTCCGGCAGAGGTGGAGTCCCTCGTCACCACCCCTGCCGAGCAGGTGGTCTCCCAGATAAAGGGAATTGATACCCTCTACTCTTTTTCCCAACCCGATGGCGCCCTGCTGGTGGTGGTGTTCAAGGTGGGGGTAAGCCGCGAGCAGGCCATCGTCGAGCTCAACAACCAGCTCGACTCCCACCGGGACTGGCTGCCACAGGGGATTGGGGTCGGCCAGCCACTGGTGAAACCCCGGGGGATCGATGATGTCCCCATCGTCAGTTTGACCTTATGGAGCAAAGAGGGGAGCAAGCAACTGGGTGCCCCCGAGCTGACCCGGGTCGCCCATGAGCTGGAGACCGAACTCAAGCGCATTCCCGGTACTCGCGATATTTACACGCTCGGCAGCCAGAGCGCCGTGTTGCGGGTGATGCCGGATCCGGCGGCCCTGAGCGCCCACGGCATCAGCTGGGGCGAGCTGAGTCAGCGACTGGCGGCCGCCAATCAGGTGGGCCCGACACAGGCTATCGAGCAAGACAACAGCGAGATCAAGGTACAGGTGGGGCAGTTCCTGCAAAGCGAGCAGCAGGCCCGAGAACTGGTGGTGGGGCTGCACGACGGCAAGCCTGTCTATCTCGGCGATGTGGCAAAGGTTTCTCTGGGTCAGGAGACCCCGACCAGGCGTAGCTGGATGGGGCAGGGGCAAGCCAGTTATCCGGCGGTGACCCTGGCCATCGGCAAGCAGCCGGGCCAGAACGCGGTCGATGTGGCCAGGCGGGTGGAGGCGCGGGTCGAGAGTTTGCAAAACCGGCTGATCCCTGCTGGGGTCGAGGTGACGGTGACCCGTGACTACGGCGTCACCGCCGAGACCAAATCCAACACCCTGATCGGCAAGCTGATTTTTGCCACCACGGCAGTGGTGTTGCTGGTGCTGGTGAGCATGGGCTGGCGCGAGGCACTGGTGGTGGGCGTTGCCATCGTCATCACCCTGGCACTGACTCTCTTTGCCAGCTGGGCCTGGGGCTTTACCCTCAACCGGGTGTCGCTGTTTGCGCTGATCTTCTCCATCGGCATTCTGGTGGATGACGCCATAGTGGTGGTGGAGAACATCCACCGCCATCGCGGTTTGGGCAAGGGGTCACTCAAGGATCTTATTCCGGGGGCGGTGGACGAGGTGGGTGGGCCGACCATACTGGCGACCCTGACCGTGATTGCGGCCCTGCTGCCGATGGCCTTTGTCAGCGGCCTGATGGGCCCCTACATGAGCCCCATCCCCATCAATGCCAGCATGGGGATGCTTATCTCCCTGCTGGTGGCCTTTATCTTCTCCCCCTGGCTGGCGAGCCATTTGCTCAAGGGGGAGGTGCATGCTGCCCACGGTGAGGCCAAGGCAGGCCTCTTTCACCGGCTGATGACCCCTTTCCTGATCGGTGACGGCGCCAAGCGTGCCAGACGCAAACTCTGGCTGGGGGTGTTGCTGCTGGTCGGGGCGGCTACCGCCATGCCGGTGGTGCAGTGGGTGGTGCTCAAGATGCTCCCCTTTGACAACAAGTCGGAATTCCAGCTGGTGCTCGATATGCCGGAGGGGGCGACGCTGGAGCATACCGAGCGTACCCTGCTGGCGGTCGGGCGAGAGCTTGCCAAGGTACCGGAGGTGAAGGATTACCAGATCTACGCCGGCACCGCCGCCCCCATCAACTTCAACGGCCTGGTGCGCCACTACTTTATCCGCAGCGGCGCCAACGTGGGGGATATTCAGGTCAATCTGGTGGACAAGCATGAGCGCCATCACAGCAGTCACCAGATCGCCCAGTCGGTCCGGGCGCCGCTGCAGGCTATCGCCAGTGCGGCAGGGGGCAACCTCAAGGTGGTGGAGGTGCCCCCCGGTCCGCCGGTCTGGTCCCCCATAGTTGCAGAAGTGTATGGCCCGACGCCGGCCGCCCGTGAGGCGGCGGCCCGCGCCGTACAAGCCCGCTTCGTGGCCACCGCGGATCTGGTGGATGTGGATATATATCTGACCGACCCCCAGCCCCAGTGGCGGCTGGTGGTGGATCGCAGCAAGGCGGCCCTGCTCGGGGTCGAGCTCGGGGATCTGGTGAACACCCTCAATGGCGGGGTGGGTTATCAGGATGCCAGCTGGCTGCAGGGGCAAGGCGCCAAGTATCCGGTGCCGATCCGCATAGAACTGGCTCCCGGTGACAAACGGGATCTGGCGGGCGTACTGGCCCTCAAGGTGCGCAGCCAGAGCGGCCAGCTGGTGCGGGTCTCCGAGCTGGTGAGTCGCCGTGATGAGGTGGTCCTCAGCTATATCATGCACAAGAACATGCAGCCCATGGTGATGGTGGTGGCCGACATGGGCGGCCATACCGACAGCCCGCTCTACGGCATGTTTGCCGCCGGTGCCGACATCTCGCTGCCCCAGTATTACGTGCGGCAGCCCGATAAATTGGGTGAAGTGGCGCTCTTGTGGGACGGGGAGTGGAAGGTAACCTACGAGACTTTCCGCGACATGGGGCTGGCCTACGGGGTGGGGATGATCCTCATCTACCTGCTGGTGGTGGCCCAGTTCCGCTCCTATCTGGTGCCGCTCATCATAATGGCGCCCATCCCGCTCACCCTGATCGGGGTGATGCCGGGCCACGCCCTGCTGGGGGCCCAGTTTACCGCCACATCTATGATAGGGATGATAGCGCTCGCCGGGATCATAGTGCGCAACAGCATACTGCTGGTGGACTTTATCGAGCAGCAGCGAAGAGCCGGGATGGCGTTCGAGCAGGCGGTGATCGAGGCGGCGCAGGTGCGGGCCAAACCCATCATGCTGACGGCGCTGGCGGCCATGATAGGTGCCCTGTTCATCCTCGATGATCCCATCTTCAACGGACTGGCCATCAGCCTGATTTTCGGGATCCTGGTCTCCACCCTGCTCACCCTGGTGGTGATACCCTTGCTCTATTACGCCCTGCTCTCCCGACGCTGATGACGGGAGTCACTAGCTAAGGCGAAATGATGCCCTGCTCTCCCGTCAGCCGTGACGGGGGTCGATAGCGAAAGGATGCGTGATGAAGAGAGGCTGGCTGTGGTGGACGGCGGGCGCCGGGGTGGCGCTAGCGGCCCTGGCATTGTGGTGGTGGCCGCAGGCGACGCCGGTCAAGCTGGTGGCGGTCGGGCGGGGGGATGTGCTGGTCACCCTGGTCAACACCCGGGCCGGCACCATCAAGTCGTGCCAGCGGGCCGGGCTCAGTCTGCCCGGCGGCGGTGTGGTGGAGCAGATCGCCGTCAAGGCCGGGGACAGGGTGGCCCGGGGTGATCTGCTGCTGACCCTCTGGAGCGAGGACATTCGCGCCGATCTCAGCCGCGCCCGCGCCCAGCAGGCCCTCGGCAAGACCCAGCGCGAGGAGCGCTGCAGCGAGGCCACCTACTACGAGCGGGAGGCCCAGCGGCTGGCCACCCTGCTCGCCAAGAACCTCACCTCCCGCACCCTGGCCGAACAGGCCCAGAACCTGGCCCATACCCGCCGCTATATCTGCCGCGCCTCCCGCCAGCAGGAGCGGGTCGACGAGGCGCTGGTCGCCCAGGTGGAGGCCCGCCTGGCCGAGCGCCGCCTGCAGGCCCCCTTTGCCGGCGTGGTGGCCGAGGTCAACAGCAAGCTGGGTGAATACATGACCCCCTCACCCCCAGGGGTGGCCATGCCCCCCGTCATCGATCTCATCGACGATAACTGCCTCTATGTCTCAGCTCCCATAGATGAAGTGGATGCCGCCCGCCTCAAGGTGGGCCAGCGCGCCCGGGTACTGCTCGACGCCATGCCCGGGCGCGACTTTGCCGCCACCGTCACCCGCATCGCCCCCTATGTGAAGGAGCTGGAGAAACAGGCCCGCACCGTGGAGGTGGAGGCGGTACTCACAGCCCCGCCCGGCGACGTGCCCCTGCTTATCGGCTACAGCGCCGATCTCGAGGTCGAGGTGACCCGCGCCACCGATGTGCTGCGGGTGGCGGCCAGCAGCCGGGCCGACGATGGCAGCGTGCTGCGGCTGGAAGGAGATAAGCTGGTGCGGGTCCTGCCCCGCTGGGGCGTGGAGAACTGGAACTGGATTGAGGTGGCAGAGGGGCTCGCCGCCGGTGACCAGCTGGCGGCCCAGCCCGGCCAGATAGTCGGGGAGGGGCCCTTCAGTGCCGCCACGGAGCAGATGGATGAGTGATCTCATTCGCCTGGATGCCGTCAGCCGTCGATTCACTCTGGGGGGCACTGAGGTGGCGGCCCTCGATCGCGTTTCTCTTCGGGTCGCCGAGGGGGAGTATCTGGCGGTGATGGGCCCCTCGGGCTCCGGAAAGTCGACCCTGCTCAACGTGCTGGGGCTGCTGGACAGGCCAGACGAGGGGCAATACTGGCTGGGAGGGGAGGACATTGCCACCCTGTCAGAACCGGCGCTGGCCCAGCTGCGCGGCCATCGCATCGGCTTCGTGTTCCAGTCGTTTCATCTCATCCCCCGCCTCACCGCCCGGGAAAACGTCGAGCTGCCGCTGATGCTGTGCGGCGTCCTCCCCGCCGAGCGCCATCGCCGCAGCCAGCGCCTGCTGGAGGATCTGGGGCTGGACAACCGGGCCGACCACAGGCCCGCCGAGCTCTCCGGCGGTCAGCGCCAGCGGGTGGCCATAGCCCGGGCCATGGCCATGGCGCCGCGCCTCATCCTGGCGGACGAGCCCACCGGCAATCTCGACTCCCGCTCCGGGGAGGAGGTGATCACCCTGCTCGAGGGGCTCAACCGGGAGCAGGGGATCACCCTGATGGTGGTGACCCACGATCCCCGCCTCGGCGAGCGGGCGGGCAGGCGGATCTCGATGGATGACGGCCGCATCAGCAGCGACAGCGGCGGGGGCTGAATGCGGCGCCCCGATGCCCTCCGCTTCGCCGCCGTGGCCCTGCTGCGCCAGCGCACGCGAGCGCTGGTGCTGATCCTGGCGGTGAGTCTGAGCGTCACCTCGGTGCTGCTGCTCACCGCGCTGGGGGAGGGGGCGAGGCGCTATGTGGCCGAGCAGTTCAGCTCCCTTGGCAAGGATCTGCTGGTGATGTTTCCGGGTCGCAAGGAGACCACGGGCGGGCTGCCGCCGGTCACCGGTAACAGCCTGAGGGAGATCACCCTGGATGACATGCACTACCTGGGCCAGCATCAACCCCAGCTCAGGCTGGTGCCGCTGGTGATGGGCTTTGCCGAGGCCAAGCAGGGGGCCCGGGTGCGCCAGACCATGCTGCTTGGCAGCAGCAACGGGTTGCGGCATACCCACGGACTTGAGCTGCTCTCCGGCCGCTGGTTGCCGGGGGACGCCGGGGAGGACAGGCCGGTGGCCCTGCTCGGGGAAGTGGCGGCTCGGGAGCTGTTCGGTCAGGCCGATCCCCTCGGCCAGTGGCTGCGCTTTGACAATCGCCGCTTTCGGGTGGTGGGGGTCTTCACCAGCCAGAGCAGCAATCTGGGGATGGACATGGCCGAGGCGGCGCTGATCCCGGTGGGCAGCGCCATGGGGCTGTTCAATACCGAGGGGCTGTTTCGGTTGCTGATCCAGCTGCTGGGAGGGCAGGCTGTGCCCCCGCTGGTGCAGCGGCTGGAGCAGCTGATGCAGGCGCGTCACGGGGTGCTCGATGTGACTCTGGTAAGGCGCGATGCCATGCTGGCCACCTTCTCCACCATTCTGGCCACCCTCACCCTGGCGGTCGCCGGCATTGGTGCCATCAGCCTGCTGGTCTCCGGCATCATGATGATGAATCTGGCGCTCATCAGCACCCGCCAGCGCACCGGAGAGATCGGCCTGCTCAAGGCGCTGGGGGCCGACAGCCTTCAGATCCGCCAGCTGTTTTTGTGGGAGGCGCTGCTGCTGAGCGGCGGTGGCGCCTTCATCGGCACCCTGCTGGGCTATGCCCTGGTGGCCCTCGCCGGGCTGATCTGGCCCGGCTTCCCGGCGGCCGTGCCCTGGCTCGCGACCCTCTGCACCATACCGGCGGCCCTGCTGACCGGGCTTTTCTTCAGCTGGCTGCCCGCCTCCAGGGCGGCCAGGCAGGATCCGGTCACCAGTCTGCGCAGCGGGCAATGGAGTTGAGGCTGATGAATCTGATGGGGCGCGAACCAGTGACCAACGTAGCGGACAATGGCGTGGTGGCCGATGCGCCTCGCTGATCTGCTGTTCTGGCTCTGGCGCGCCTTGCTGGCAGGGCGCAGTCGCAGCCTGCTGTCGGCGCTCGGCATCGCCATCGGGATCGCCTCTGTGACCCTGCTCACCGGCATAGGCGAGGGGCTCAGGCTCTATCTGCTCGACAGCTTCTCCCAGTTCGGTACCCGCCTGATCGCCGTGACCCCGGGCAAGACCGAAACCGCCGGCGGCCCGCCCGGCATCCTCTCCAGCAGCCGTCCCCTGCTGCTGGAGGATGCCGATGCCCTCGCCAGATTGCAGGGCGTCGAAGCGGCGCTCCCTGTGGTGCAGGGGCAGGGGGAGGTGCGCAGCCGCGGGCTGACCCGCAGCACCGCCATCCTGGGCACAGGCTCGGCGGCGCTCTCTGGCTGGCGGCTCACCCTGGTGCAGGGGCGTTTTCTGCCCGCAGATGACAGTGCCATGCCCCGCGCCTATGCGGTGCTGGGCGCCAAGGTGGCGGCTGAGCTGTTTCCCGGCGGCGATGCGCCGGGAAGCTTGCTGCGGGCCGGGGATCGCCGCTTTCGGGTGGCCGGGGTGCTGGCTCCCAAGGGGCAATTTCTCGGCTTCGATCTGGACGACATGATCTATCTGCCCGCCGCCCATGCCCAGGCGCTGTTCAACAAGGAGGGGCTGCAGGAGATAGACGTCATCTATGGCGCCGGGCGGGCGGAGGCCGAGATCACCGCCCAGATCCGGCGGGTGCTGATCGCTCGCCACGGCGCCGAGGATTTTACCCTCACCTCCCAGCAGGACATGCTGACCAGCCTCGACAAGATCCTCTCCATCATCAAGCTGGCGGTCGGTGGGCTGGGGATCATCTCGCTGCTGATCGGGGCGGTCGGCATCTTCAGCATCATGAGCATCGCCCAGCAGGAGCGGATCCCCGAGGTGGGGCTGCTGATGGCGCTGGGCTGCCCACGGCGCCGCATTCTATTGCTGTTCCTGCTGGAGGCCGTGGTGCTGGCACTGCTGGGGGGAGCCATGGGGCTGGCCCTGCTCGGCGGGCTCAAGCTGTTGTTCGCGCTGCTGGCGGCTGGTTTGCCGCTCAGCCTGCATCCCCTCTATCTGCTGCTGGCCCTGGGGTGCAGCGCCCTGGTCGGTTTGCTGGCCGGGGTCGCTCCCGCCTTGCGGGCGGTGCGCCTGGACCCCGTGGTCGCCCTGCGGGGTGACTAGGCGAGCGCCGTGCGCCGCGAACAGCACGAAGTAGTGGCTGCCCGCCGGAGCGTCTCTTTGCGCCGCCGCTGCGGCAGGCGGTCAGGGGCCAGATGTCAGGGGACGACGCCCCGGGAGCAGGGTGATATGGTAGTCTCCCCCTTTTCCAACGAGGTCCTCCTATGTCTCCTCCCATGTCTCCGTTACGCCTGCTCGTCTCCGATTCTCACGACCCCCTGTTCAAC
The DNA here is from genome assembly GCF_046087985.1 of Aeromonas ichthyocola. Lineage (NCBI taxonomy): Bacteria > Pseudomonadati > Pseudomonadota > Gammaproteobacteria > Aeromonadales > Aeromonadaceae > Aeromonas > Aeromonas ichthyocola. Next base: position 235,599 of record NZ_JBJSWH010000002.1, on the reverse strand, counting down.
CTGGCGGTGGAGGAGTGCATCTTCCGCCAGATGGATCCCGCCCAGCGGGTGCTCTTCCTGTGGCGCAACGCCAATACGGTGGTGATAGGCCGGGCGCAGAATCCGTGGAAGGAGTGCAACACCCGCCGCATGGAAGAGGACGGCGTGACCCTGGCGCGGCGCAGCAGCGGGGGCGGTGCCGTGTTTCACGATCTCGGCAACAGCTGCTTCACCTTCATGGCGGGCAAGCCCGGTTATGACAAGAGCGTCTCTACCGCCATAGTGCTAGATGCTCTCAGTCGGCTGGGGATAGCGGCCTTTGCCTCCGGGCGCAACGATCTGCTGGTGGCCACGGCGGACGGTGATCGCAAGGTGTCGGGCTCGGCCTACCGGGAGACCCAGGATCGCGGCTTTCACCACGGCACCCTGCTGCTGGATGCGGACCTCGGCCGACTCGCGAACTACCTCAATCCCGACCCCAAGAAGCTGGCGGCCAAGGGCATCACCTCGGTGCGCAGCCGGGTCGCCAATCTTTGCGAGCTGCTGCCGGGGATAGATCACCAGCAGCTGAATGACGCCCTCATCGAGGCCTTCTTCCACTACTACGGTGAGCGGGTAGCGCCCGAGCATATCTCCCCCGAACAGATGCCGGACCTGCCCGGCTTCGCCGACACCTTCGCCCGCCAGCGCAGCTGGGAGTGGAACTTCGGCCATGCCCCGGCGTTCAGCCATCAGCTGGACGAGCGTTTCGGCTGGGGCGGGGTGGAGCTCCACTTCGACGTGGAGAAGGGGGTGATAGGGCGGGCGCAGATCTTCAGCGACAGCCTGGATCCGGCGCCCCTGGATGCCCTGGCCGAGCGCCTGGTGGGGACACCCTACCGGCCAGAGGCGATGGCGGCGCTGCTGCGCTCGCTGATGGGTGATTTCCCGGCCAGGACCCATGAGCTGGCGGAGCTGGAGGCCTGGCTGGTGGCGGCCCTGCGCTGAGAGTCATGACCGGGATCACGAAACGGAGCACGGGATCCGGCGCCAGGGTGCCGCCAGCCCCCGACTGCCGTGGCCATGATAAAAAGTAGGGCAGGCCATTAGTTATTGTCGCTGTCTCAAGTGCCGCCCTGGGGGTATAACCGGGGCACATTTGCAGTACCAATGGTCTTATCATGAGCGATCTTGTCTATCTGAAAGATGACGGCGTCAACGCCGTCCACCCCGAGTTCTCCGCCCGTTTCGCCACCGTCAAAGCCAACTTCTTCTCCCGCAATCCCGATCTCTGGCCGGTGTTTCGCGAGCCCGGTTTTGCCACCCTCAACGAGTTTCGCGCCCGTGGCCTGGCGCCGGATGCCCGGCTGAACGCCTGGCCAGATGGCCGCGCCCGTCTCGCCGATCTCTGCGAGACCATGCCGGTGCCCGCACAGATGCGCACCCCGGGCGAGCCCATGACGGAGCTGCTGTTCGCCGGTGCCCTGTCGAAGGATTGGGAGAACCCCTCCAGCGTCGAGAACGTCATTACAATGTCGGCGGATCCCGCCATCTACGGCGCCCAGATGGGCATCTTGGCCAACCCCAATCTGGTCTACTCCGAATACGCCGGGGTGGCAGAGGAGCTGGAGAAGAAGGTGGTGCGCCAGATAGCTCTGCTGGCGGGCTACGATCCCGCCCGCGCCACCGGCATCTTCACCCAGGGGGGGACCTTCTGTAACCTCTACGGCTACCTGCTCGGCATTCGCAAGAGTCTGCCCGAGGCCAAGCACAAGGGGCTCGGCCACTATCAGGACTACCGCATCATCAACTCCCAGGGCGGTCATTACTCCAACATCACCAACCTCTCCCTGCTCGGGGTGGACATAGAGCACAAGACCATCCGCATCCAGGTGGGGGAGAACAACGACATCGATCTGGCGGATCTCGAGCGCACCCTGACCGCCTGCTTCGCCCTGAAGCACGTGGTGCCCACCATCATGCTCACCATGGGTACCACCGACACCTTCGGGGTGGATCGGGTCAAGCCCGTGGTGGAACTGCGGGATCGGCTGTGCGAGCGGTTCGAGGTGGCGGTCAAGCCCCACATCCACGTGGATGCCGCCATCGGCTGGTCGATGATCTTCTTCCTGGACTACGACTTTGCCGCCAACCCGCTGGCCATCAATGCCGCCACCCTGGCGGGCATAGAGCGCAACGTGAGCCGCTTCGCCGAGCTGAAATATGCCGACTCCTTCACCGTCGACTTCCAGAAGTGGGGCTATGTGCCCTACACCTCCAGTCTGGTGATGATCAAGGAGCAGGAGGATCTCAAGGCGATGGAGAATGACCCTGAGAACTTCTCCTACTTCGAGCGGGACATCCAGGGCCAGACCCACCTGCAGTCCACCATAGAGTGTTCCCGCGGTGCGAGCGGCCTGTTCGGCGCCTACGCGGCCCTCAACTACCTGGGGGTGGAGGGCTATCGCACCGTGCTGGCCCACTGCCTGCAAAACGCCAACTACTTCCGCTTCCGTCTGAGCCAGCTTGGCAACGTCAAGCTGGTGGCCCAGGAGAACCAGGGGCCGAGCGTGGGCTTCAAGATCTACAACCCCGAGTGGGTGCAGGATCCGGAGGCCGAGTTCGCCTTCGAGCTGGCCCGCAGCCCGGATGCGGCCTACAAGGCGCGGCTGGCCCGCAACACCGACTACCACCGCAATCTGTTCAAGGCGCGCGGCAAGGTGGGACTCTACACCAACTGGGTGGAGGCGGTGGCGCATTCGGAGTACGACGCCCGCGGCAAGTACTCCTACATCGCAGGGGAGAAGGCTGTATTCATGAACCCCGCCTGCACCCGCGAGCAGATTGACGCCTTTATCGACCATATCCGCGGCTGAACGGCCTAGATTGCTAGGATCCGGATAGCAAAACGGCGGGATAATCCCGCCGTTTTTTATTACCGTGGCCAGCACTCACTGCTTCTGCAGTTGGGTCACCGTCAGCTTGCCCGCCGGGTTCTCGGCGTGGAACAGGACTGCATCCCCCACCTTCAGATCCTTGAGCAGGGCCGGATCCGCCAGCAGGAACACCATGTTCATGGGGGGCATCTTGAGGTTGGCGATGGCCTCGTGCTTGATCCCCACCTTGCCGTTGGGTGCGTCGATGCGGCTGATGACCCCCTTGGTCATCGTCATCTCGCCCATCTCGTTCATGCCGTCCATTTGTCCCATCTGGCCCATGTCATGGCCCTGGTGGTTCATCATCTCCTCGGCCTGCAGGCCGGTGTGGGTGGCAAGGCCAAGCAGCAGGGTCAGGGTCAGCGTCTTGTAGTTCATGGTTTTTACTCCTCATTCTCATTGATTCAACAGTGGTGGTCAGTCGGCTTGCCGGGTTTCGGTCTTGCCAAGGCTTCGGCTGCGCCACAGGTAGTAGGCGGCGGGCAGCACCAGGAGAGTCAGCACCAGGGCGCTCACCATGCCGCCGATCATCGGCGCGGCGATGCGCTGCATCACCTCTGAGCCGGTGCCGTGGCTCCACATGATAGGCAAGAGGCCGGCGATGATGGTCACCACCGTCATCATCTTGGGGCGCAGGCGCAGGGCGGCGCCGTGAATGACCGCCTGGTGCAGGCCCGCCTTGTCCGGCTTGCCGCTCGCGACGAGGTCATCCCAGGCGTGGTTGAGGTAGACCAGCATCAAGACACCGGTCTCCACCGCGACGCCTGCCAGGGCGATAAAGCCCACCCCCACTGCCACCGAGAGGTTGAAGTCCAGCAGCCAGAGGGTCCAGATCCCGCCCACCACCGCGAGCGGCAGAGTGGTGAGAATGAGCAGCACCTCCTGGAAGCGGCGAAACGCCAGATAGAGCAGCAGCACTATGATGGCGACGGTCAATGGCACCACGTAGGCGAGGCGCGCCTTGGCCCGCTCCATGTACTCAAACTGCCCGGACCAGGTGAGGGCGTAGCCCGCCGGCAGCACCAGCTGCTTGTCCACTTGTGCCTTGGCCTCTGCCACAAAGGAGCCGATGTCGCGGCCGCGAATATCCACGTAGACCCAGCCGTTCAGGCGCGCATTCTCGCTACGCAGCATGGGGGCCTCGTCGCTGATGTAGACCCGGGCCACGTCTGCCAGGGCGATGCGCGCACCGCTCGGGGTGACCAGCGGCAGCAGCTCCAGGCTGGCTACCGAGTCGCGATAGCTCTGGGGGTAGCGCAGGTTGATGGGGTAGCGCTCGCGCCCCTCTATGGTCTGGCCCACCTCCATGCCGCCCACCGCGGTGGCGAGCACCGCCTGCACGTCGGCGATGTTGAGGCCGTAGCGGGCCGCCTTGAGCCGGTCGATGTCCACCTTGACGTAGCGACCACCGGCCACCCGCTCGGCGTAGACCGACGCGGCCCCCTCCACCTTGCCGACTACTTGCTCAAGCTGCTGGCCGAGCTGCTGGATCACCTTGAGATCCGGCCCCGCTATCTTGATGCCGACCGGGGTCTTGATGCCGGTGGCCAGCATGTCGATGCGAGTCTTGATGGGAGGCACCCAGGCATTGGTGAGGCCGGGGAAGCGGATAAGGGAATCGAGCTCTTCTTTCAGCTTCTCCGGGGTCATGCCGGGGCGCCACTGCTCCCGAGGCTTGAGCTGGATGCTGGTCTCCATCATCACCAGATCGGCGGGGTCGGTGGCCGAGTCGGCGCGCCCCGCCTTGCCGAACACGTTCTGCACCTCGGGCACTGTGCGAATGAGCTTGTCGGTCTGCTGCAAGATCTCCCGCGCCTTGCCCACCGAGATATTGGCCGCTGTGGTGGGCATGTACATGATGTCCCCCTCGTCGAGCGGCGGTATGAACTCGGAGCCCAGGTACTTGAGCGGCCAGAAGCCCGCCATCGTCACCACTGCGGCGATGGCCAGGGTGGTTTTCGGACGGGCCAGCACGGCCTTGAGCAGCGGCACATAGCCCTGACTCAACCAGCGGTTCAGCGGGTTGGCCTGCTCCGCCAGCACCTTGCCGCGGATAAAGTAACCCATGATCACCGGCACCAGCGTGACGGCGAGCCCGGCGGCGGCGGCCATGGCATAGGTCTTGGTGTAGGCCAGCGGGTGGAACATCCGCCCCTCCTGCGCCTCCAGCGCAAACACCGGCAGGAAGCTGATGGTGATAATGAGCAGGGAGAAGAAGATGGCGGGCCCCACCTCTATGCTCGCCTCCGTGATGATGCGCCAGCGGTTCTTGTCGGTGAGCGCCTCCCGCTCCATATGCTTGTGGACGTTCTCGATCATCACTATGGCGCCATCCACCATGGCGCCGATGGCGATGGCGATGCCCCCCAGCGACATGATGTTGGCGTTGATCCCCTGCAGGTGCATCACGATAAAGGCGGTCAAAATCGCGATAGGGAGTGTGATGACCACCACCAGAGATGAGCGCAGATGGAACAGGAAGGCGAGACAGACCAGCACCACCACCGCGAACTCCTCCAGCAGCTTGCCGGAGAGGTTGTCGATGGCGCGCTGGATAAGGTCGGATCGATCGTAGACGATGACGATCTCCACCCCCTCTGGCAGGCTGCTTTTGAGCTCTGCCAGCCGCGCCTTGACCCCGTCTATGGTGTGCTGGGCATTCTCGCCATAGCGCATGACGATGATGCCGCCCACCACTTCCCCCTCGCCGTTGAGCTCGGCGATGCCGCGCCGGCTCTGGGGCCCGGTGACCACATCCGCCACGTCACCCAGCAGCAGCGGAGCACCGCGCACATTGGTACCAAGCGGGATCTGTTTCAGATCCTCCACGCTTTTCAGATAGCCATTCGAGCGCACCATATACTCCGCCTCCGCCATCTCGATGACGGAGGCGCCGGTCTCCTGATTGCCCTGCTGGATGGCGGTCTCGATGAGGGAGAGCGGGATGCCGTAGGCGCGCAGCTTGTCCGGGTCGACCCGCACCTGATACTGGCGCACCATGCCGCCCACGGTGGCGACCTCGGAGACGCCGTCCACCGTCTGCAACTCGTACTTGAGGAACCAGTTCTGCAGGGAGGTGAGCTCGCTGAGGTCATGCTTGCCGGTTCTGTCCACCAGGGCGTACTGGTAGACCCAGCCCACCCCGGTGGCATCGGGGCCGAGCTGGGGGCGAGCGGAGGCGGGCAGATTGGGAGCCACCTGACTCAAATACTCCAGCACCCGGGCGCGGGCCCAGTAGAGGTCGGTGTCGTCGTCAAACAGCACATAGACGAAGGAGTCGCCGAAGAAGGAGTAGCCGCGCACCGTGGTCGCCCCCGGCACCGCCAGCATGGCGGTGGTGAGAGGGTAGGTGACCTGATCTTCCACCACTTGGGGCGCCTGGCCCGGGTAGGCCGTCTTGATGATCACCTGGACGTCGGAGAGATCCGGCAGGGCGTCCACCGGGGTCTGTTTCACCGACCAGAGCCCCCAGGCGGTGAGCATGAGGGTCAGCAGCAGCACCAGAAAGCGGTTGCCCACGGACCAGCGAATAATGGAAGGGATCATGATCTGGCTCCTTTCTCAAAGGGGGCAGAGAGCGGAGTTCGGTTGCCTGCCAAGCAGAAAATGATGGAAGGGATCATGGCTTGGCTCCCATATCGTGCTGGCTATGGTCCATGCCTTCCATCTTCTCCATCTCATCTGCCGCAGGCTTGGTGGCGTCGCCGGTTGCTGGCGTTTTCTCCTGATGAATGGTGGTGATGCGGTACTCGTCCCCCTCCTGCATCACCTGCAGATGGAGGCTTTGCCCCTCGGCCAGCTTGCTGATATCGACCCCTTCGGCGACGGTGAACTCCATCTCCATGGCGGGCCACTGCCACTCGGGGATGGGCTGGTGGGCCACCATCAGGGTGCGACTGGCCAGATCGATGCTCTGTACAGCCCCTTGAGTCCACACCTGGGCGGGACGCACCGCCGTCATGCGCTGGAAGTCCGAGTCGATGGCCGATTCGGAGTCGAGCAGGAACTGGGCCGAGCTGACTATGCTGTCCCCCGCTTCGACTCCCTCCCTGATGGCAACCTTGTCGCCAAACTGGGGGCCCAGGGTGACGGCCACCGACTTGAAGCTGCCATCCCCCAGGGCCAGCACCAGCCTGTCCTGGCTGCCGGTGCGGATCACCGCTTCGCTCGGCACCACCAGCTGTGGCTCTCCTTTACCGGTGTGAATGTTCACCTTGGCGAACATATTGGGTTTCAAGAACTCGTCCGGGTTGTCAACGCGCAGCCGCACCTTGAGAGTACGGGTGGTGGCATCCAGGGTCGGATAGAGGTAGTCCACCCGCCCCTGCCAGCGGCGGCCCGGGGCGTAGTCCAGGGTCATGGTGACCGGATCCCCCACTTTGAGCTGTGCGGCCTGGCGCTCGAACACCTCGGCGCTCACCCACACCTGCTGGAGGGTGCTGATGTTGAACAGGGCAGCGGCGGGCTCCACATACTGGCCTTCTCGCACCTTGAGCTCGGACACATAGCCGCTGCTGGGGGCGTAGATGGCAATGGTTTCGCGCACCTGACGGCTGCGCTTGAGAGCGGCAATCTGATCCGCCGGCACCTGCAGGGATTTGAGCTTGCCCTCGGCGGCGCGCAGCAGCAGGGGGTTGCTGGTGTTGAGGGCCAGCAGGTACTCGTGCTGGGCGTTGACCAGATCCGGGGCGTAGAGCTCGTAGATGAGGCTCCCCTGGCTCACCTTCTGCCCCTCGCTCTTGATGGCCAGGGTGCGGATCCAGCCCGCCATGCGGGCGTTGATGGCCTCCAGCCTGTCTTCGTCATAGCCGACATAGCCCACCGTCTCGACCTGCTGTTGAAGGGGCAGCATCTCCACCTTGGCGAGACGCACCCCCAGGTTCTGCTGGATCTCGGGGCTGATGGTGACGGTGCCCGGCGAGCCGTTTTTCTGCTCCTCATAGACGGGGATGAAGTCCATCCCCATGTTGTCCTTGGCGGGGCCGTCGCGCTTGTCGCGGGGATCCATGGGGTTGACCCAGTAGAGCGGCGTCTTCTCCTTGGTACTGGCGCCATCTGTGCTCTGTTTGGCGGCCCAGTAGCCGCCACCGGCGCCGAGGGCGAGCAGCAGGGCAGACATCAGGACTGTCTTGTTCATGACTGGCCTCCGGCACGGGCAGGGCAGGAGGAGAGGGCGCCCGCGAAGGCGACAAAGTTGGCTGGTGACATGATACGTCTTCTCTTGTACAGGCCGCCGGATGGGCAAGGCATCACCCAGGGGCTGGCGGCAAACGGGGCGCAGCGATAAACGTCAGCGTGCGCTCGGCTCCCTGTTGCTGGCAGGGCCAGTGGTCACAGGGTCAGGCAAGGCGGCAGGAAACGAGCAAGCACAAGCTTGCCGCCGCCGCGAGAGAAGGGCTTTCTAGTGGAGCAGCACCGACAGCATCAGGTGTCGGCGCGGCCAGGAGGGAGGGTGGGTACCGCGGATACGCAGCAAGGGGTCGCGCAGCCAGTTGTCCAGTGCGCCGCTTGCCGTCCTGAGGGGCAGCAGCAACAGCGGCAGGGCGAACAGGGTCAGCAGGGCCGCCAGCAGCGGCAGGCCGGTACCCATTGGCGAGGTGAGGCCGCCGTGCATCTGGCACTCGTCCTGATTGAGGTCGGCGGCAGCGTAGCCATCACCGCCATCGTGGCAGGAGAGCCCCTGCATGGCCGCGGGCATAGTGTCGGCACTGGTCATGGCGAGGGAGGAAGAAGTCGCCTCTTCCCTTGCCGCCGCACTATGCCAGCTGATGCAGAGGGTGAGATTGCAGACGAGCAGCAGCGCCAGCAACAGCCGGGCGATGAGCACTGTGGGCAATCTCGATGACAACATGGGCGGTTTCCCTGTGACGGATGAGTCGAATGTAAACCTTGCCTAAAGGAGAAGGTCAAGGTTTGGCAAAACCCGTCAGCCAAAGAGTTGATGTGGATTAAGAAAGGGCGGGGGTAGTGAACAAAAAAGCCCCCGCATGGGCGGGGGCTGGCTCTCTTTGCGAGGGGGTGCCTGGCGCCGGGATCAGGCGAAGCAGGCCCAGATGGGAGCGTGATCGGAGGGCTTGTCGATGCCGCGCAGCTCGTAGTCGATGCCGGTCTCGGTCACTTTGTCCTTGAGGGCGTCGGACGCCATGATGAGGTCGATGCGCAGGCCCCGGTTCTCGTCAAAGCCCTTGGAGCGGTAGTCAAACCAGGAGAAGCGTTCGCACTCGGTGGGGTTGGCGGCGCGGAAGGTGTCGGTCAGCCCGAACCCCTTGAGGCGCTCCATCCATTCCCGCTCTATGGGCAGGAAGGAGCACTTGCCCTCCCGCAGCCAGCGTTTGCGGTTCGCCTCGCCGATGCCGATGTCGAGATCCGTGGGGGAGATATTCACATCGCCGATCAGCACCAGCTGATCGTCCGGCGTGTGGTGAGTCTCGAGGTAGTGTTGCAGGTCCTCATAGAACTTCTGCTTGGCCGGGAACTTGGTCTCGTGCGCCTGGTTCTCCCCTTGCGGGAAATAGCCGTTCATCACCTTGATGAGGGAGCCGTCTTCCCGCTTGAAGCTGGCCATGATCATGCGGCGTTGGGCATCCTCGGGGTCTGTGGGGAAGCCTTTTTGCACCTCGAGGGGCGGCTGCTTACTCATGATGGCGACCCCGTAATGGCCCTTCTGACCGTGGAATGCCACGTGATAGCCCATGGCCTCCACGTCCGCCAGCGGGAACTCATCGTCGTGCACCTTGATCTCCTGCAGGCCGATCACGTCCGGCTGATGCTTGTCGATGATGGCTTGCAGCTGATGAAGACGGGCGCGCAGGCCATTGATATTGAAAGAGATGATCTTCATGTCAGGGATGCTCATGTCGTTTTTATTAGTCGCTATTGGACTAGGAATCCGGTCTGGATGCAAGTTCAGGGACCGGGTGGCTATGCCTGACCCGGCTCAGGGGAACCGGGCCGGGCCGTCGCAGCGGCACCAGCGTGCTCAGCGGGTCATCTTCTTGACAAACACCACCACGAACAGCGCCAGCGTGAAGCTGCCAGTGAAGGCCTCGAAGGCGGCGAAGATCCGCGAGAGACCGACCGGGGTGAAGTCGCCGTAGCCCAGGGTGGTGAAGGTCACCACGCTGTAGTAGAGGCATTCGAGCAGGAAGATGGCGTTCTCTTCGAGGGTCGCCTCCGGGCGATAGATGAGGTGGTTGCCCGCGAAGTTGAGGCCGCAGAAGAAGTAGAAGATGCTGCAGATGAAGATGAGCAGCAGGGAGAAGAGCACCACCCGCATGGGGGCCTCGCCGTAGCCGCAGAACAAGTCCACTATCCAGGAGGCGAAGCGCTGATAGGACCAGAACGGCATCTGCAGGCGGCGCATGGTGAGCTCCTGCTGGATGTAGCGGCCTGACATGGTGAAGATCCCCTGGGCCTCCGAGGCCTTGCGCAGATCCCGATAGGTCTCCTCTGCCTCCTTGAACCAGACGCGGGCCTGTGCCGGGTCCCGCTCGCTTCGCCCCTTCCTGTCCTGCATCAGCCGCTTGCCGGTATCCAGGTTGTCGAGCCGGGTGTTCTTCCAGCGGATGCCGAGCAGGTTGACGTCGTGCAACTCGGCGCAGTGCAGGTTGGCGTCACTGACGTCGGCCTTCATCAGGCTGCCGCCCTTGATGCGAATGCCATAGAGGTGGGCGCCGCGCAGGTTGGCGCGATAGAGGTTGCACTGCTCCAGCAGGAATCCCTGGGGGCCCTCTCTGTTCACCAGGTTGAGACCGGCGAGATCGGCGCGGGCCAGTTGCAACCCGTGGCACAGGCCCCCCTGGCGCACATAGTGTTCCAAGGCTGCGGCTGTGTCCGGGGATGAGTGGGAGGCATGGGGGTCGTGCCAGTGGCACAGGTCGTGATCCCCCGCCTCTTCGCTGCAGTGGCGGCCATCTGCCACCAGGTATCGGCACATCGCCATGCTGTCGCCCCTCCTTGCCTGAGTCTGTATCAGCATAGGTGAGGGAGAGGCGCCGCTGGCTAGGCTATCTGGTTAAATTCCTGGCGCAGCTTGCGAAAGCGGTCCTGCTGGGCGGGATTCAGGGGGATGCCCTCCAGCACCTCCAGGGTCTCCTTGCACTCGGCGCCGAATTCCGGGCTCTTGCGGTTCTTCTGCATCAGTTGCAGCAGCACCTGGATCTTGTTGAGGGCGGCGCCGGTATTGGCAGGAGCCCGGCGCAGGGCCTCGCGGAAATGGCCGAGGGCCTGCTCCAGCTCCCCGCTCTGGTAGGCCTTGATGCCGAGATCGTTGAGCTGCTGGTAGCGCTGACGGCGCTCCTGCACCGTCTTGTCGTCCCGGGTCACCTGGATACAGGTGGTGAGCAGCCGGTCTTCATCCTCCGCCAGCAGGGATTGCAGGCTCTCGGCGTACTCGAACTCCCCGAGCTGATAGAGGGCGAGTATGGTCTCGCCGAGCAGGGCGGGGGGCATTGTCTCGGGCTTGTCCAGCCAGTTCTGGTTGGCGCGATAGAGCATCTTCTTGCCCTTGAGCAGCTCCCCCAGGGCGATCCGCACCCTGGCCTGACAGATCTGCTCGAACACCGGGTAGTTGAACTCCGACATCATCAGGGAATCCCGAATGCGCGACAGGGCCGAGTTCACCTGCTTTTGCAGGTTGGCGATGTGATAGCCGTCGTTGCTGTTGAGGGCGTAGAGAGTCAGGGTCTGGATGTAGGCCCCCAGGTAGTGGGGGGTGCGGTGGATGGAGTTGCGCGACAGATCGATGAGGGAGAGCAACACATCCTTGGCCTGACCATAGTCGTGGCGCAGCAGGCACACTTCTGCCAGCCGGCGGGAGAGCTGCACCGACTGGGGGGAGATGTCCACCGCCCGGCGCAGCTCCTGCTGGGCCAGCTCTTCCTTGCCAAGGGAGAGCAGGGACTCCGCCAGCCAGAGGTGGGCCTCCACCATCAGGGGAGTGTTCTTCAGGGTCGCCTGCAGGTGGCTCACCGCCTCGTCATAGAGCGCCAGACGGTAGCAGGCCTTGCCCAGGGTCAACCTGGCCCAGCTGTTCTCCTGGCCGGCCAGCAGCTGGCGCATCAGGCTGCGTGCCTCCTTGGCCAGGCCGAGCTTGAGCTGGGTATCGGCCTGCAGGCAGCGGCAGAAGTTGGCGAAGCGCGGCACCGCATCGGCCTGTCTGGCGCAGGCCTCGACCAGGGCCGGGAGATCGTTCTGGGTGAGGGCGATGAAGACGCTCTCCAGAGACTGGCGACGGGCGAGGGCACGTTTCAAGCGAAACGAGAACTGCTCCTGGGAGAAGGGCTTCATCAGGTATTCGTCGGGTTCGGCCTCCAGCGCACTCAGCACCATGGCGCGGGAGCTGTCGCTGCTGACCATGATCACCACGCTCTGGGGCGGGATCAACTGCTGGTCCCGCAGGCTCTCCAGCAACTGGCGACCGTTCTCGCCCGCCCCCAGCTCGTAGTCCAGCAGATAGATGTCGAAGCTCTCCTTCTGGCAGCGGCGGCGCGCCTCGTCGGCGGAATTGATGTAGGTGATGCGGTTGATGCCGATGTTGATCAGCATCGCCTTCATCATCATCTGAAAGGAACGCTGCTCGTTGACCAGCAGGATGCGTCTGGGTTTGGGCTGGGCTTTCTTCTCTGGTGCGGGATCCGGTGTCTGCATCTGTCTGGGTCGAGGCGCTGCGGGCTGATGGGAGAAAGTGTGCCACCAAAGCGCGCAGACAGGCAATTGAGGCAATTGGCCAAGTTGTCGATTGCGTACTCCGTTTGTCACCTCATGTTCCCGCGCATCAGTGAAAGAGGGGCCCTGTTGACGGAGCCCTCTGTTCACTCGCTTTTTTTCTTCGCTGTCAGCGCCACCAGGTAGGGGGCAAATTGCGGGGTGTACTTCGCCGCAAAACCCTGCTCCGTCTTGATGATGAGATAGACCGCCAGCTTGTGTTCGGTGGCAAAGGCCATCGCCTGCTCGGGCCCCATCACCATGAGGGCGGTGTCGAGGGCATCGGCCTCCAGCGCCGTGGGGGTGATGACGCTGGCGGAGACCAGCTTGTGGGTGACGGGCTCGCCAGTGGCGGGATCGATGATGTGGGAGTAGCGCCGGCCATCGAGTTCGTAATAGTTGCGATAGCTGCCGGCGGTGCTGAGGGCCATGCCGTTCGGGGTGACCACGTCCTCGATGCCCCCGGCTGTCCGAGGGCTCGACGATGGCCACTTTCCACGGCGAGCCCTTGCTGTTGTTGCCCTTGCTGCGCACCGCACCGGCCACTTCGATCAGGTAGTTGTGTACCCCCTTGTGCTCGAGCAGGGCGGCAATCTCGTCGGAGGCAGCCCCTTCACCGAGGGTGGAGAGGTCGAGATAAAGGTCCGGGATCGTTTCCGAGCAGGAAGTGATCCCCCTGCGGGGTCAGGGTCAGCTTGTCGATGCCCACCTTGTGGCGGGCGGCGGCGATGGCTGCTTCATCGGGCCGCTTGACCGGGCGTTTGTCCGGGCCAAAGCCCCACAGATTGACCAGAGGCCCCACGGTCACATCCAGCTTGCCGTCGGTCAGCTTACCGGCATCAATGCCCTGCTGGACTATGATGGCCATGGCGGGCGGGATGGCAAACGGGGTGTTGGCGGGCCCCTGATTGAAACGGGAGATGAGCGAGCCAGGATCGTAGGTGGAGATCTCCTTGTTCATCCGGGCCAGCAGGCTTCTACGTCCCTTTTGAGGGCGGGCTCCCCACCGGGGTAGCTATCGCTCAGGGTCACCACATAGTAGGTGCCCATGGTCTTGCCCTGAATACGGGTCTGGGCAGGCGGGGTGGGCTGGCAGCCGGCCAGCGCCAGCAGCAGGGTCAGCAGCAGGCCGCGCAGGGCCGCCACGGGGGTTATCGCAATCATCCGGCGCTCTCATCTGGAGAAGGTTCATATCGGGGCGCTAGCTTAGCCAAGGGGCGCCCGCCGGGCGAGCCCTGATAGGAGCAATCAGAGGGAAAAGGGCAGAAAAAATTAAACAGTTTTGAACCTGTGGCTGTAGTGGGTCGTATCGTCCATCCAGACAGACTGATCGAAGAGTACAGCACCGTCTGGTGACCTGGCCCGCAGCTTTGGCAAAAGCCATAGCCGATTGAAGACAATTGAGTAAAATGAAGGTCGATTTAGACGGCATCTTTGCGAAGTGCGTTAACCGCATCCGCCAAGTCGCTGCCATTCCTCGTCAATCAAAGGAGAAGATGATGAAAAAGGTGTTAACCCTGCTGCTGCTGAGTTCCCTGGCTGCCCCGGCCCTGGCCGATGAGTGCGCCTTGGTCATCGAAGGCAATGACGCCATGCAGTACAACCTCAAAGAGATGAGCGTACCGGCCACCTGCAAGGAGGTGACTGTCACCCTCAATCACACGGGCAAGCTGCCGGTGGCCAACATGGGTCACAACTGGGTGCTGGCCAACACCGCCGACTATCAGGCCGTCGCCACCGCTGGCATGAGCGCCGGCGCCGATCACGACTACCTGCCCAAGGACGATGCCAGGATACTGGCGCACACCAAGCTGGTGGGGGGTGGCGAGAGCACCAGCGTCACCTTCAAGACCGAGGGACTGGCCGGCAAGGATCTCACCTTCTTCTGCTCCTTCCCTGGCCACTTCGCCATGATGAAGGGGGCCTTCAAGGTCGGTTAAGCCGCTTGTTGGGTGGTCATGAAGAAAAAAGCCGGGATATCCCGGCTTTTTTTATGATGCGGATACCTGGTGTCGATCGCGCGGTACAGAGGAGCCAAGCGATTGGATGAATGGTGCGTTTCGTGATCTTGAGAGGGGTGGTTGCGGCGCAGACAGGATAAAATCAGCCGCAAACGGGCCTGTTAGCCCGAATACCGACTGGACGGATTTAAGTGATGAGAGCAGTAAAATGGGTAGTCGGCTGTTGCCTGATGCTGGTGTGCGCCCTGGCGCTGGCGGCAGAGCCCCCGGTCAAGAAGAGCCGCAACGGCATCTGCCACCCCCAGGGTGGCACCTACTACGGTCGCACCAAGCATTATGTTCCCTACGACAGCATGCAGGCCTGTCTCGACAGCGGGGGCCGTGCACCCAAACGTTGAGCCAGACTCCAGGGCCTGCGCGGGTGTCTCCCTTACCGGGCTTGCAGGGTAAAGAAGGCTAGTGTGGTCTTTTTCCCGCACTCGAAGCGGATGCTCTCCTCCCCTTTGACCACCAAGGTCTCGTTGATGGCCACGGCCTGGCCTGCCACCGTCAGCTGGCCGCTCAGCAGGTGGCAGAGGTAGGTCTTGTCCGCCTCCAGGGTGAGGGTCAGGGGGAAGGGCACATTGAGCACCCGCACGTTGGCGCGGATGCGCGCGGGATCGTAGATGAGCCCCAGATCCGTCACCTCTTTTTTCAGCAGCTCGCAGTGGGTCTCGTCATCCCCGCTGAAGTGGGCCGCCTCGAAGGTGGCATAGGGGTGGCCGTTGAGCACGAAACCGGCGCCGCTGACGGGCAGCAGGATGCGCTGATAACCGGGAAACTTGGAGAAGGGGCCCGCCGCCTTGATGGGGGCCGAGCTCAGCCGGTAGTCAAAGTCGAGCTTCTCCAGGCTCGAACCCGGGGGGGAGACCAGGATCTGGGCCGTGGTGCCCTGCTTGTTTTTCCAGGGCATCTTCAGCTGGTCAGACTCTTTAATCAGGGTGATCACGTTGGCGCCTCGGCGAGGAATGGAGAGAGTGAGGCCAAGTGATACCATCCCGCAGGCCTACCCACAAGGCGCGGGGGCCTGGGGGCGGGTCGACTGCCCAGAATGTCGCCACTGCGGCCCCTGACCCTGACGAGCCCTGGATGAGGTGCTCAAGATGTCGCCGGTTGGCGGGGGGATGGCAGGCCAAACGCCGAGGCTGTGATCCTGACGCTGTTAAACGGGCCCGAGGTCGCTACACTGGCACTTCTGCCCTATGGAGGCCCTATGACCCACAAGATCATTCTGGATACCGATCCCGGTATCGACGACGCCATGGCAATACTCTTTGCCGAGGCCCACCCCGCCATCGACTTGCTCGCCATCACGACGGTGTTTGGCAATGCCACCATAGAGAACGGGACCCGCAACGCCCTCTGGCTCAAGCAGAAATACGGCATGAAGGCGGACGTAGCCCAGGGCGCCGCCGCGCCGCTGCTGCGCGAGCCCGTGGGGCCGACGACTGTGGTGCACGGCCCGAGCGGACTGGGTGATGTGGAGGCGGGGGAGGTGACCCTGACCCCGGATCCCCGCCCGGCCTGGCAATACATAGTCGAAACGCTGAAGGCCAACCCCGGCGAGATCACCCTGGTGACCATAGGGCCCCTCACCAACCTGGCGCTGGCGCTCGAGGCCGCCCCCGAGATCACCTCGCTGGTGAAGCAGGTGGTGGTGATGGGGGGCGCCTTTGGCGTCAACGGCCATCGCGGCAACGTGACCCCCTATGCCGAGGCCAACATTCACGACGATCCCGAGGCGGCCGATCGGGTGTTCACCGCCCCCTGGCCCGTGGTGATCATCGGGCTGGACGTGACCCAGCAGAGCTTCTTCAGCAGCGCCTACCTGGATGCCCTGCGGGACGACGCCGGTGAGCCCGGTCGCTTCCTGTGGGCGGTGAGCCGCTTCTACCTGCGCTTTTATTCGGAGCGCATCGGCCTCAATGGCTGCCACGTGCACGATCCGTCCGCCATCGCCTATGTGATCGATCCTGAGCTGTTCACCCTGCGGGAGGGCCCGGTGCGGGTCATCGACCATGGCCCCGCCATAGGCCACACCCTGCAGAAGTTCGACGGCAAGTCCCATCCCCACGATGAGTGGGCGGACTACCCGGCCCAGCGGGTAGGGGTGGCGGTGCGGGATCAGGCCCTGCTGGCGCTCTATCGCGACACCCTGGTGGCCTGGGGCAAGGATTGCTGACTCGGGGATGGGCAAAACGTGATGTCCGCCCACTCCTCGCCGGCCGTCGCCACATATACTGACGCACATCGAGGCTGGCAAAGGGAGAGAGAGATGGCCTGGTTGTCGTTGTTGGTGGCAGTCGCCCTGATCGGGTGGTTGATGACCCTGGGGCGCGGCGCCCTGTTCGAGATCCGGCTTGCCCCTGGCAAGGTGCAGGTGAAGCGAGGCTCTGTGCCGCCGCGCTTCCTGGCCCAGGCCAAACAGATCTTGCAGCAGGAGCCGGTGCGAGGGCGCATCCTGGGCCAGCGCGATGGCAACGGGGTCAGGCTGGTCTTCTCCCGCTCCATTCCGGAGCCCGTGGCCCAGCGCCTGCGCGACGTCTTTCCTTACGGGGACTATAGAGGCGCGGCCCAGACCCCGGATGGGCGCAATTCTCGCTGACCGCTTTCTCTTGACGCTGTCGTTCACTTCCGGCGCCGGGCACTTTGCCCGGCGTCTGCTTTTCCCTCAGGCCAGAGAGAGCGCCGCTATCAGCGCGGCCCTTGCAAGGGCTTCATCACCTCTATCAGAAAGTCGATGAAGGCGCGGGTCTGGGGCTTCAAGAAGCGGCCGCCCCTAAACACCGCATGGATCTCGTCATGCCGATCCTCGTACGGGGAGGCCTGCCACTCTGACAGCAGGGGTTGCAGGGTGCCGTTGTCCAGCCCCTGCTGCACCATCCAGCTCGACAGCAGCAGTATGCCGGAACCCGCCTCGGCCGCGCACAGCAGCGGCGTGCCGCCGACCGAGGCGAGGTTGCCCCGCACCGCGACTCTGTGCCGCTGCGCCCCTTGCCGGAAATACCAGTGCTGGCGCTGACGGCCATGGCCGCGGATCAGGCAGTTGTGGTGCGCCAGCTCATCGGGATGGGCGGGCTCGCCATGGCGGGCCAGATAGGCGGGGGAGGCGACCAGCAGGGTCCGGTTGGTGAGCAGGTGGCGGCTATGGAGGCCGCTGTCCACCGGGCGTCCGATGCGCACCGCCACGTCCACGTTTTCGGCGTCGAGATCCACCAGCCGGTTGTCGAGCTCGATCTCGAGCCGCACCCCGGGGTAGCGGGCCAGGAAGGCCGGCAGGCGCGGCGCCAGCCAGCTGGTCCCGAAGCTCTCGAACACCGAGACCCGAAGCGGGCCCTCTGGCGCCACCGGCAGGGGTTGCAGGGATTGCACCAGCTGATCCGCCTCCTCCAGCAGGCGCACCGAACGGGCAAGGAAGTACTCCCCCTGCTCGGTCAGCACCAGCTGGCGGGTGCTGCGCTTGAACAGCGGGATCCCCAGCTGTTGCTCCAGCGCATCTATGGTGCGGGTCACCGAGGAGGGGGCCAGGTTGAGGGCGCGGGCGGCTCGGGAGAAGCTCCCCGACTCCACCACCTGAGCCAGGATACGGACGCGATCCAGCATGGGAGCACCTTTGCGGTAAATGCAAAACTGTTGCAGGTTATGGCGGTATTCTATCCATGGATGAAAGCGTGAACAATGTGCTCATCGCCCACCTGAGGGCCTCTTCACGGGAGTATTGCCATGTCAGAACGTATCCAGCTTGCCAGCCAGGTGCCCGCCGCCATCTCGGCCATGATGGGCCTCGAGTCCTATCTCGGCGGGACCGACATTCCGCTGTCGCTCAAGGAGCTCATCAAGCTGCGGGCCTCCATGCTCAACGGCTGCGCCTACTGCATCGAGATGCACGCCGAGGTGGCGATGAAGCAGGGTGACAGCCCCCAGCGCTTGCTGGCGTTGTCCGCCTGGCGCGAATCCCCGCTGTTCGATGAGCGGGAGCGGGCGGTGCTGGCCCTGACCGACGAGGTGACCCTGATCGGCGAGAGAGGGCTCACCGAGGAGAGCTACCAGCAGGCTCTGGCCCTGCTGGGGGAAACCCTGTTGGCCCAGTGCCTGATGCAGGTGGTCACCATCAACGCCTGGAACCGCATCGCAGTGGCGACCCGAATGGAGTATAAACACCCCTGAGGGAGACCCTGTGATGGGGAGTCGTCTCAAGCGGGCCTATCTGAGGCCCGTTTTTCATGGTGGGCCCCGGACAGGGCAGCTCTTTCTGCGCTTCCGCCGGCCCCGGGAAGTTAATCATACATTCGTTTGATTAATTATTTTTTTATTCCCCCTTGGAATATACGCATCCAGATCAAGGAATGGAGAGGGCACCTGTGCATCAAGAAAGGTCTGAATGGCTCTTTTTTGCCCTGTTTCTCCCTCTGAAAATAAGGGTAATGGGCCTGATTGATTAATTGGTGAACGATTTTGGCGGGGAGATAAATTAACGGGAGATGAATCGAAGGTCTGTGAATTTAATAAATTGGTCGCTGTCAAGGGATTAACATCTGATACCTCTTTTCACCACCCTTGGAACATTTTTGGGATTAATTTTTCATGTTGTTCACATGCCGGTCTGATGCAATAAAATGCGGCATTTTTATTATACCAATAAGCCTTGAAACGATGAGGACATTGCATGAGACCTTTTGAAGTAAAGAGGGGCTTGGGCGCTTTGCTGTTGATGGCAACCGCTGGCTTGCTGAGTGGCTGCGACATGGCTCTGATGAGCCCCAAGGGGCAGGTTGGTCTGGAGCAGAAGTCACTGATATTGACCGCACTGGGGTTGATGTTAATCGTGGTGATTCCTGTGATTATTATGACGGTGGCATTTGCTCGTAAATACAGAGCATCCAATACCACTGCCAAATACACCCCGGATTGGTCTCACTCCAACAAGATTGAAGCGGTCGTCTGGACCGTGCCCGTCATTATTGTTGCCATCCTGGCAGTGATTACCTGGAAAACCTCCCACTCCCTCGATCCCTACAAGCCGTTGGAATCTGACGTCAAGCCGATCCAGGTTGATGTCATCTCCCTCGACTGGAAGTGGTTGTTCGTCTATCCGGAGCTGGGGATCGCCTCGGTCAACGAGCTGGCCTTCCCGGTCAACACCCCGATCAACTTCCGGGTGACCTCTGACACTGTGATGAACTCCTTCTTCATCCCCCAGCTGGGCGGTCAGATCTACGCCATGGCCGGGATGCAGACCAAGCTGCACCTGATTGCCAACGAGGCGGGTCAGTACAAGGGGATCTCCGGCAGTTACAGCGGCGCCGGTTTCTCCGGCATGAAGTTCAAGGCGATTGCCACCCAGGACCAGGCCGGTTTCGATGCCTGGGTCGCCAAGGTGAAACAGTCTCCCAAGATGCTGAGCACCATGGGTGAGTTCGATGCCCTGGCCAAGAAGAGCGAAAACCACCCGGTTGAGTACTTCGCCAGCGCCGATCCCAAGCTGTTCGTCAATGTGATCAACAAGTTCATGGGTGGCATGTCCCATGGCGGCCATGAGTCCGCAAAAGACGGCGCCATGGACCACGAGGCCATGAAGCATGACGCTGCAAAAGAGGGCGCCATGGATCACGAGACCATGAACCATGAGTCTGCAAAAGAAGGGAGCATGGACCACCAGGCCATGAACCATGACGCTGCGAAAGAAGAGACCATGGACCACGCGGCCATGAGTCATGACGAGCATGCCGGACACATGGCCACGTCTATGGCTGACAAGAGTGTGAAAGCAGGATCCGAGGAATAATCGATGTTTGGAAAATTGACACTCGAGGCTATTCCGTACCATGAACCCATCATCATGGTCACGATAGCCGGTATCATCTTGGGTGGGCTGGCGATTGCCGGTCTCATCACTTATTACGGCAAGTGGCAATATCTGTGGAAAGAGTGGCTCACCTCGGTGGACCACAAGCGCCTCGGTATCATGTATCTCATCCTGGGGATGGTCATGCTGCTACGCGGCTTCGCCGATGCGGTCATGATGCGTGGTCAGCAGGTCATGGCCTCCGCCGGTAGCGAAGGCTACCTGAACGCGCACCACTACGATCAGATCTTCACCGCCCACGGCGTCATCATGATCTTCTTCGTGGCCATGCCGCTGGTGATCGGTCTGATGAACATAGTGGTGCCGCTGCAGATCGGTGCCCGTGACGTCGCCTTCCCCTTCTTGAACAACCTGAGCTTCTGGTTTACCGCCGCGGCCGTGGTGCTGATCAACGTCTCCCTCGGGGTTGGTGAATTCGCCCAGACCGGCTGGCTGGCCTATCCGCCCTTGTCGGGGCTGGAGTTCAGTCCGGGGGTCGGGGTCGATTACTGGATCTGGAGTCTGCAGATCTCCGGTCTCGGGACCCTGCTGACCGGTGTCAACTTCTTTGCCACCATCATCCGGATGCGTGCCCCCGGCATGACCATGATGCGTCTGCCGGTGTTCACCTGGACCGCCCTGTGCGCCAACATCCTGATCATCGCCTCCTTCCCGATCCTGACCGTCACCATCGCCCTGCTGACCGCAGACCGCTACCTGGGTACCCATTTCTTTACCAATGACATGGGTGGCAACATGATGATGTACATCAACCTGATCTGGGCCTGGGGTCACCCCGAGGTGTATATCCTGGTGCTGCCGGTGTTCGGGATCTTCTCCGAAGTGGTGGCGACCTTCTGCAAGAAGAAGCTGTTCGGCTACACCTCCCTGGTGTGGGCGACCGTGGCCATCACAGTGCTCTCCTTCGTGGTCTGGCTGCACCACTTCTTCACCATGGGGTCCGGTGCCAACGTGAATGCCTTCTTCGGCATCACCACCATGATCATCTCCATCCCGACCGGGGTGAAGATCTTCAACTGGCTGTTCACCATGTACCGCGGTCGCATTGAGTTCACCTCGCCCATGCTGTGGACCGTCGGCTTCATCATCACCTTCACCGTGGGTGGCATGACCGGGGTACTGCTCTCCGTACCGGCCGCCAACTTCGTGCTGCACAACAGCCTGTTCCTGATCGCCCACTTCCACAACGTCATCATCGGCGGCGTGGTGTTCGGTTGCTTCGCCGGTATCACCTACTGGTTCCCGAAGGCATTCGGCTTCAAGCTGGATGACGTCTGGGGCAAGCGTGCCTTCTGGTTCTGGATCACCGGCTTCTTCGTGGCCTTCATGCCGCTCTACGTGCTGGGCTTCATGGGCATGACCCGTCGTGTCAGCCAGAACATCGATCCCGAGTTCCACGGCTGGCTGGTGGTCGCCGCCTGCGGCGCCGGCCTCATCGCCCTCGGCGTTTTGTGCCAGCTGATCCAGGTCGTGGTCAGTATCCGTGACCGCGAGAAGAACCGTGACTGGACCGGCGATCCCTGGGGTGGCCGTACCCTGGAGTGGGCCACCTCCTCTCCGCCCCCCTTCTACAACTTCGCCATCGAGCCCAAGGTGACCGGTCTGGACGCCTTCTGGGAAGCGAAAGAGGACGGCAGCGCCTATCGCCAGCCGGCCAAGTACGCCCCCATCCACATGCCGAAGAACTCCGGTGCCGGTGTCATCATCGCCGCCTTCAGCGTGGTGTTTGGCTTTGCCATGATCTGGCACATCTGGTGGATGGCCATCGCCGGCTTCGTCGGCATGATCGCCACCTGGATCATCCACAGCTTCAACGACGATGTGGACTACTACGTACAGGTTGACGAGATCGAGCGCATCGAAGGTCAGCATTTCGACAATATCAACAAGGTGGCTTAACTCCATGGCGACTGACGTTCTACATCACTCTCACGGTGCCCATGAGGATGGGCACCATGATGCCGGTGCCACCAAGGTGTTCGGCTTCTGGATCTACCTGATGAGCGACTGCATCCTGTTCGCGACCCTGTTCGCGACCTATGCAGTCCTGGTCAACGGCACCGCCGGTGGTCCCACCGGCAAGGACATCTTCGAACTGCCGTTCGTGTTCGCCGAAACCATGCTGCTGCTGCTGAGCTCCATCACCTTCGGGTTCGGCATGCTGGCCATGAACAAGAACAAGGTCTCGGCGGTCAACACCTGGCTGCTGGTCACCTTCATTCTTGGCGCCGGCTTTATCGCCATGGAGATCTACGAGTTCCATCATCTGATCGTCAATGATGCGGGCCCGGATCGCAGCGGCTTCCTGTCCGCCTTCTTCACCCTGGTCGGTACCCACGGTATCCACGTGACCAGCGGCCTTATCTGGATCATCGTGATGATGGTACTGATCAGCAAGAAGGGGCTGACCGAGCGCAACCGCACGCGCCTGATGTGCCTGAGCCTGTTCTGGCACTTCCTGGACGTGGTGTGGATCTGCGTCTTCACCGTGGTTTATCTGATGGGGGTCATGTAAATGAGTCATTCTGTTGACAATATTGACTGTGCCAGCCACGACAGTGTCAGAACCTATCTGAAGGGGGTCATGTAAATGAGCACTCATTCCGTTGACAATCACGGCGCCAGCCACGGCAGCGTCAAGTCCTACATGACCGGCTTCGTGCTGTCACTCATCCTGACCGCGATCCCGTTCTGGATGGTGATGGACGGCTCCGCCTCCCATGCCATGGTGCTCGGCACCGTAGTGGCCATGGCGGTGGTGCAGATCTTCGTGCACCTGATCTACTTCCTGCACATGAACACCTCCTCCGAGGAGCGCTGGAACCTGGTGGCACTGGTCTTTACCGTGCTCATCATCGCCATCGTGGTCGTGGGTTCCCTGTGGATCATGTACAACCTCAACATCAACATGATGGTTCACTGAGCGGCTTGATGTGATGATGAAGCAATACCTGCAAGTGACCAAGCCGGGCATCATCTTCGGTAACCTCATCTCGGTTATCGGCGGCTTCCTGCTGGCCTCGAAGGGGAGCCTGGATGTGCCCCTGTTCATCCTGACCATGGCGGGGGTGTCACTGGTGGTCGCCTCCGGTTGTGTGTTCAACAACTACATCGACCGGGACATCGACTGCATCATGGAGCGCACCAAGAACCGCGCCCTGGTGAGGGGGCTCATCGCCCCCGGTGTGTCGCTCTGGTATGCGAGCGCGCTGGGCGTTGCGGGCATTGCACTGCTCTACTTCGCGGCCAACCCGTTGGCCGCCTTGCTGGCGGTGCTGGGCTTCCTGGTCTATGTGGGGGTCTACAGCCTCTACATGAAGCGTCACTCTGTCTATGGCACCCTGGTCGGCAGCCTCTCCGGCGCCGCACCACCCGTCATCGGCTACTGCGCGGTGAGCGGCCAGTTCGACTCGGGGGCGCTTATCCTGCTGGCGATCTTCAGCCTGTGGCAGATGCCGCACTCCTATGCGATTGCCATCTTCCGCTTCAAGGATTACCAGGCCGCCAACATCCCTGTGTTGCCGGTGGTGAAGGGGATCTCTGTGGCCAAGCACCACATCACCCTCTACATACTGGCGTTCATGGTGCCGACCCTGATGCTGTTCCTCGGCGGCTACGCCGGTTACAAGTACCTGATAGTCGCCATCGCGGTGAGCGTCTGGTGGTTAGGGATGGCGCTGTCTGGCTACAAGGCGGCGGTGGATGACTCCCTCTGGGCCCGCAAGCTGTTCATGTTCTCCATCGTCACCATTACCTGCCTGAGCGTGATGATGTCGGTGGACTTCCAGCCGGATGCAACTCCCGTGCTGGTGAGCATGCTGCCTTGAGTCACTGCGATATGACGCAGGAAAATCAATAGAATCCAGAGCCGGGAACCTTCCCGGCTCTGTTATTATGAGGCCCGCCCCACGGGGCGCATTGTCGGCTTTTTCGGGTGTGGCGTGCCTTGTCATCCGCCCCTTTGTGTCTCCTCTCTCTGACCTATCGAGGCCATCATGAATGATTTCACCATGACGAGGGGCGAGCGCCGCGCGACCTGGGCGCTCGGCTCCGTCTTCTCGTTGCGCATGCTCGGCATGTTTATGGTGCTGCCGGTGCTGACCACCTACGGCATGTCCCTGGCGGGCGCCTCGGAGGCGCTGATCGGTCTGGCCATCGGCATCTACGGCATGACCCAGGCCCTGTTCCAGATCCCCTTCGGGCTGCTCTCCGATCGCATCGGCCGCAAGCCCCTCATCGTCGGCGGCCTGCTGATGTTTGCCCTCGGTAGCGTCATCGCCGCCCTGAGCGACTCCATCTGGGGGGTCATCGTCGGCCGCGCCCTGCAGGGGAGCGGCGCCATCTCCGCCGCCGTCATGGCCCTGCTCTCGGATCTCACCCGGGAGCAGAACCGCACCAAGGCCATGGCCTTCATCGGGGTGAGTTTCGGCATCACCTTCGCCATCGCCATGGTGACAGGCCCCCTCATCACCCAGGCGGTGGGGTTATCCGGCCTCTTCTGGCTCATCGCCCTGCTGGCGCTGGCGGCCATCACCATGGTGATCTGGGTGGTGCCGACCCCGGCGGCCCACCTGCAAAATCGCGAGTCCGCCATGGTGCGCGGCGGTTTTCGCACCGTGCTCACCAACGGGCGTCTGCTCAAGCTCAACCTCGGCATCCTCTGCGTCCACACCCTGCTGATGTCGAGCTTCGTGGCGCTGCCGCCCCTGCTCGAACAAGCGGGCCTGGCCCGGGAGCACCAGTGGCAGGCCTATCTGGTCACCATGCTGATCGCCTTCGTGAGCGTGGTGCCCTTCATCATCTATGCCGAGAAGCACCGCCAGATGAAGCGGGTGTTCCAGGCCTGTGTGCTGGTGATGCTGGTTGCCGAGCTGGTGCTGTGGCAGGCAGGCCTGCAGCTCTGGGGCCTGCTGCTGGGGCTGCAACTCTTCTTCGTCGGCTTCAACGTGATGGAGGCGCTGCTGCCCTCTCTCATCAGCAAGGAGTCGCCCCCGGGTTACAAGGGTACCGCCATGGGGGTCTACTCCACCAGCCAGTTCCTCGGTGTCGCCATCGGCGGCAGCCTGGGGGGGCTGCTCTACAGCCTGGGGGGCGGGCCTCTGGTGTTTGGTGGCTGCGCCGTCCTGGCCCTGCTCTGGTTTGGCGTCAGCCTCACCATGGCCGAGCCTCCCTACGTCAGCAGCCTGCGCATAGTGCTGCCGGAAGGGGTGGCCGCGACCCCCGCCCTGGAGCAGCGGATCCGCGCCTGCGACGGGGTGAGCGACGTGCTGCTGGTGCCTGAGGAGCACTCCCTCTACGTGAAGGTGGACAGCAAGCGCCTGACCCGCAGCGATCTGGAGCGGCTGGTGGCCCTCTGAGGGCAGCCAGGGGCACGGCTGCTATGCTGAGATCCTCAATCACAGGAGGAAAGGCTCATGTCATATGTGGACGGATTCGTGATCGCCGTGCCCACGGTCAACAAGCAGGCCCTGATCGACCATGCGGGGCTGTTTGACCCCATCTTTCTCGAATATGGGGCCACCCGGGTGCTGGAGTGTTGGGGGGATGACGTGCCCCACGGCAAGCAGACCGACTTTTACCGCGCGGTGGCGGCCAAGGAGGACGAAAGCGTGGTCTTCTCCTGGGTGGAGTGGCCGAGCAAGGCGGTACGGGATGAGGCCATGACCAAAATGATGAAGGATCCCAGGATGGATCCGGCCAGCCCCATGCACCAGACCATGCCCTTCGATGGCGCCCGGATGATCTTCGGGGGCTTCACCACAGTGCTGGAGCTCAAGAGCTGAAACCACGTCAGCGACACAAAAAGCCCGTCAGATGATGAAAAAGCCCGCCATTCGGCGGGCTTTTTGCTGGGTCGGGGAGGGGATCAGCGCTCCAGCAGCGGGGCCGAGCGGTAACTCCAGAGGCCGTAGGTGCGCAGGGCATCGCGGTAGATGCCGAGCAGCTCCTCCGGGCTCGCCTTGGCCAGGGCCGAGAGGGGCTTGTCCGGGTAGGCGACGCTGTCGATGCGGATATTGGCCGGGCCGCTCTGCCAGCAGGCGATTTCCAGCAGGGTCTGGCCCCGGCGCACGTGGCTCGCCGAGCTCACCAGGGTGGCGTATTCAATCTCGTGGCGGGCGAGGGCATAGCCGCTGTAGAGGGCGTTCTCCACCGTGCTGGTGGCGTAGTTCTCCTCGATGATGCGGGAGCGGTCGATGCCCTTCTTCGCCAGCCAGTCCGCCATCAGCTTGCCCTCGGTCTGGCGGTTCTGGGGCACGCCGCCGGTGAGGATGATGAGGGCCGCCGGGTTGGCCTGGGCCAGGGCGCGGGTGGTCTCGAGGCGCCCCAGCAGGATCTCGTGCATGGAGCCATCGGGGTTGAGGGCATAGCCCAGGGTGACGATGGCGCGGCGGCCCTTCTTCTCGCCCCGTCCCTGCTGCTCCTTGAGGGGGGTGGCGATCACCCGGTCGACGGTGTCGAACAGCCGCTGCAGATCGGCGGCCCGACCGGCATTGAGCTCGCCGACCCGCTTGACGTAGCCATCGGATTTGGCCTGGTTGCCCTTGAAGCGCTGCCAGGTGGCCAGATAGGTGTTGAGATCCAGATCGTCCGGCGCCGTGCTGAGGGCCTGCTCGAACATGGCGATGGCTCTGTCCACGTTGCCGTTGTAGATCTGGGCGTTGGCCGCCGAGATGAGCAGATCGGTGCGATAGGGTTCGAGCTGATGGGCCTGCAGCAGGAGCTCGGTGACCTGCTCCATGTTGCTCGGCATCTTGGCGGTGAAACCGGCATCTGAGACCCGGGCGGGGGAGTGGAAGATGCGGGCGGCATCCGCCAGCAGCTGGTCCACCACCTGGCGTTTGCTGATGTACTGGTCGTAATTTTGCTCTTTTTGCAGGGAGCGCACCGGGGCGGCCCAGGCATCGGAGGCGGTGACCACCGGCAGCGCCAGCAGGCTGGCCAGGGTCAGGGCAATCGCAGTTTTCTTCATCATGGCGTTCCACCTAGGGGGAGGGGCGCTATGCCATGGCATGCTCCCCTGGAGCCTTTTTCAATTAAAACAGGCGCTTGGTAATTGTCTACTCTACTCCTTTCCCGATGAAAAAAACGTGAACCGCTTCGGTTATCCCGGTAACCCCCTAGCGCAGACCCAGACGCTCGTGGAGAAACCCCAGCCAGGCCTCCACCTTGGCGGGCAGGTGACGGCGCTTCGGATAGAGGCACCAGATGCCGTGCTCGGGCAGGGCGTGGTCTGGCAGCAGAGGCACCAGCCGACCGGTGGCGAGATCCCGCTCCACGATAAAGTCCGGCATGTTGCCTATGCCGAGCCCCGCCAGCAGCGCGGTGTGGATGGCGTCGCTGTTGTTGACCTCGAAATTGCCGCGCGGGGTGATGGCCACCTCCCCCTCGGGGCCTTGCAGCCGCCACTGGGTTCCGCCGCGAAACAGGGAGTAGAAGAGGCAGTTGTGGCGCTCGAGATCGGCCGGGGTGCGGGGCGTGCCGGCCCGCGCCAGGTAGGCGGGGGCGGCGCACAATGTGCTGTGACAGGGGGCGAGGCGGCGGGCGACCAGGCTCGAATCTTCTAGCTCGCCGATGCGCACCGCCACGTCGAACCCCTCGGCCACCAGATCCTGTAGGGCGTCGCTCATCTCCAGTTGCAACTGCAGCTCGGGATAGAGGGCGAGAAATTCGGGGATAAGGGGAGCTATGTGGCGCCGACCATAGACCATGGGCACAGTCACCCGCAGCAGGCCGCGGGGCGCCGATTGCAGGGCGCCGATGGCATCTTCCCCCTCGCTTGCCAGGCGCACCGCATGGCGCACCGTCTCGAAGTAACGCTCCCCCGCCTCGGTCAGGGCGAGGGAGCGGGTGGTGCGGTAGATAAGCTGGCAACCGAGGGTTTGCTCGAGCTGGCTCACCTTCTTGCTCAGCACCGACTTGCTGAGGCCGAGCTGGCGGGCGGCGCCGGAGAAAGTGCCCGCCTCCACCACGGCGACGAAGGCGGGGAGCAGGGCGAAGGCATCCTGGTTCATGCTGTTCTCAATGTGGAAACAATATTGTTCCATAAGGGTAGATTATCCCCATATCGAAAACAATTTACCCTGCTTCTCTGTTCAACCAAGGAGTGACCCCATGATCCCCCCTCTTATCGACCGCCGCCCCGGACGCCTCGCCCTCGGCCAGGCACTTGGCCAGACCATAGGTGCCCTGGCGGCCTTCGCCGCCGGCCTGCTGCTGGCGCTGATGATCGCCCAGAATGGCGCCCTGGCCCGCGCCACCGATCCCTGGCTCGGGAGCTGGCTGGCCCACGGGGTCGGCACCCTGGTGGCCGCGCTCTTGTGGTGGCTGGCCCCACGCCCCCCACAGCCAGAAGCTGCCCCGCCCTGGGCCTGGCTCGGCGGCCTGCCGGGGGCGCTCACCGTGGTGCTGGCGGCCCTCTGCCTCAACTCGCCCCTCGGCATGGCGGGCACCCTGGCCCTGCTGCTGCTCGGCCAGCTGCTGTTTGGCGCCCTGTGCGACGCCAGAGGCTGGTTCGGGCTGGCCCGCCGCCGCCCCTCGGGGAAGGACGCGCTCGCCGCCTTGCTGGTGATGGCCGGCACCCTGCTCATCGTACTTGGCTAGGAGAAACACCATGACCCTTCTGATCCTGCTGGGACTGCTCGCCGCCTTGCTGGTGATGGCCGGCGCCCTGTTCATCGTACTCGGCTAGGAGAAACACTATGACCATATTGATCCTGCTGGGACTGCTTAACGGCGTGGCGGTGAGCCTGTCGCGCACCCTCAATGGCCGCCTCGCCAGCGCCCGGGGCGCCATGACGGCCTCCCTCGCCAACCACCTGCTCGGCTTTGGGCTGCTTGGCGCCCTGCTCATCCTCAAGGGGGCGCCCTGGGAGCGGCTCGCCGGGCTCGATCCCTGGCTGCTGCTCGGCGGTGTGCTGGGGGCGCTCTTCGTCGCCATCAGCAGCTGGGCCATAGGCCGGGTCGGGGCCCTGGCCTGCGCCCTGCTGATCGTCGCAGGCCAGCTGATGGGGGGCGCACTGCTCGATGCCCTGGCCGGACGGCTGGCCGCGAGTGATCTGCTCGGCATCCTGCTGGTGCTGGCGGGTGCCGCACTGCAACGCTGGCAGACTGGCAAGCCACGCTCCCGAGGATGAGCTGTGATGGCGTGGATAAACCCGCAGGCCGGGGTGATAAGAGCGCCGCCCTTGCCTTGATGGGTGACACCGCACGACAGCCGGATCACGCCCTGGCGAAAAGGAAAGGCGAAAGAAAGGGAGGGAAAGGAAGAAACAGGAAGGCAAAAGAGAGCAAAGAAAGAGAGGCGCCTGTGGGCCAGGGCCAGCCCCAAAAAGCAGAACACCGGCGCATGGCCGGTGTTCTGAAATAACAAGGTCGCGCCCCTGCTCGGGGCGTCGCGGCCATACGCAGCTTAGGCGTAGAAGGCCTCGACGGTGCCCTTGACGGTGATCAGCATGGGGTTGCCATAGCGATCCTTGGCCTTGGGGGAGGGGATCTTCACCCAACCTTCGCTGATGCAGTACTCCTCGACATTGGTGCGCTCCTTGCCATTCACGCGAATGCCGATCTCGTGCTCGAAGCACTCTGCCACGTGGTGCGGGCTGCGCGGGTTGGCCGCCAGACGGTCGGGCAGTGCAGGTTTGTTGTCGCTCATTTTATAGACCTGAGTTTGATAAAAAGTGGGCCATTGTAGGCAATGCCCGCCATGGGCTCAAGGCTGGGTTGCGTCCCATGAGGTGGACAAGGCCCGGCTACAGTTGCTGCCCTGGCAGCAGCTATAGCCGGCTCCGAAAGACGGGGGTTGCCATGTTTTTACTGATTTTCAGGTAGCTTCGGTACCAAAGCCAATATCAAGGTTGTAAAAGGACCTAAGAATAATGAAATGAAAAACCAGACTAAACCGCTACGATTCTTCCCTTGGGCGAGGACAGCATTGATTAACATCAATGTTCCCCACCCAACAAAAAACTGTTTGCTTACCTCAATATATTCAGAGCTCACAAGAATTTCCTTTTCATTTTATATGATGATATTTGGTTATAGAGCGAGGTGGGAGGCCACATTTTTGTGGACAGGCCATGCAACCAGACTTTAAGAAATAACAGTGTTTATATGTCTATACAATGTTTTTTGACTTTACATGCATGGTGCCAATAAGAACTATTGCATTGCAAACATTGCCTTTGCTACTGATAACATCACGACTGGACTCAAATATTGCATAGAAGGCACAGTCGTATGACCTTATCAACGCCCTAAGTGACAGCATATCTTGTGAACCATCATAATTTTTCGCCAATATGGAGCGATAAAGGAAAGTCCTATGCCGAGGTGATAAGCGCTGGGGCCTAGGCTATGTTCTATATCATCCTTTGCCTTTCCCGCCACCAAGTTTATTTTTTTCTTCTAGGTCTGATTTAGCTCGTTCACCAAAATAAAGCCATTCCATCTTTGCTTCAGCAATAGCGATATTAGCTTGCTTTGAAAAATACAGTTCAACACGGCCGTTAACCGTGTTATCTATGTTACCTTTTTGGCTGGAGTACTCTTCCAAGGCAATTCCGCCACTTCTCCAAACAGCGCCTGAAAAGGCGCTTACATTAGCCCGTTCATTATACCAGTAGAAACAGTCATTATACTGCTTCTGTTCAGTGAATTCTTTGTGGAGTAGTCCCCATTGTTCTATTATAGGAACATTCCAAGCAATCTGTTGATTGTGGATATTCATCTAAAATTGATTTGTATTCATTACTGTTCCTTGTATGTACAAATTCTCACAAAGCCTTGGGTATACGCTACCTTTGCTTGGATTTACCGTTTTTTATATATGTAGTCTTTTCATCCAGATACCCTAAAAGGTATCTAGGAAATTATTTTGTACAGTTTGTCGTAGTAAAAATCATCAAAGTCAGCAACCGTTTTTAGGGTAAACGGTGCTGGCAGGGTGAATCGTTTCCAGGTTTCCTTGAAAATCTCGTCACCATCTTCTTGCGCATCCTGATTGATGTTCTCCTTTATTAATATTTTCTTGGTCGAGAAGTTGATGCTCGTCACCCGCTCGACGAGGGGGCCGCGGTTCTCGCTCATGTCATAGCCAATCAATTCGAAACCGGCGTTCTGATATCTGAATTTGTAAGACCAGTAACCATAACGTCCATGGCCATAGTGGATCTGCAAGATCCCTTTTTCTACGGAGACCCAAAGCTCAGGGGCAAAATAGACACCACCATCTTCATTCTCCGAGGAGAAACAGTTTGGATTGTCCAGAGCCAGCTCATAGTGATCCCCCTTATTGAACGCGATGATAAGACCTCGCCGATTACGATCCAGCTCACCACGGTATTCGTCAACAATGACATTGCGCTTGTCAGTGCCTTTGACGACGATGACCATATCACTCTGGCCATCCTTGTTTAAATCCCCCTCGATTTTCTCAAAGACAACATATCCCTTGGGGATAAAATCGAGCGGGTCTTTGGCTTTCAGGGGGGTGCCTTCGGCTAAAACTTGTGCTTGCAACAGCATTAAAAGCAGGAATAACCCTTTTTTCATAACCATTCCGTTTTCGTATGACTCTATAGATTGTGAATAATGCGTAAGATGGATACCCATGGCAAGCGCTTTGAGCCACGAATGGAGACGAGCCTGCCTGTCCATAGGAATACTCCAAGCATTCCGCCACCGTCGGGTCTCTCTGCCCCCCCACCGCCAGCTCGATTCCCTCACCACCGGCGGCAAGGGGGTGGGTGGCTCTGGCCGTGGCGTGATGAGCGCTTCTTTGCCCCTTGGCAGGTGATCAGGGTCGCCCCCTTCAAGCTGGAGGCCTATCTCACCGCCCGAGGTGAAGCGGTGATCCTCTCCGAGCTCTACTGGGTCTGGCTGCCGGGGGTAGCCTTGATGTCGGGATTGATTTTGTTGCGACTCATTGTGGTAAATCGATATCCGCAGCAGCAATCCAGCCGGTAGTGACCCTCTTGCCGTGAAACGCCACTTTGTAGCGGGCATACGGAAAACTGAAATCAAGTAGGTGTACCCGATCACCCTTGATGAGGTAACTCTTTCGTGAGTTCTCGCTCTCGGCGCTGGCATAAAAAGAGGCTCGTGGCACACCGACTGTCAGGTAGATATCCGGTTTTTTGCTATTGCAGTCGATAGCGGCAATCTCGGCCGGATGTAGAGTTTCGATACAGAAATTGGCGTAATTCTCCCGCTCGCTGACAAGCGTCATCTCACCGTCAGCGTTGAGCTGATAGGTACGATCAATATATCTGGGGCCAGATTTCATCGAACTCTCAATCTTGTCTGACATCAGTTCTGGATTGGCAATTTCATTATCGGTCGCGAGCGAGCAATCGCTGCCAATCAGTCTCACCAGACGGTAGAAGATATTTACCCCGCCATAACCCGAGCTCACCGGGAGTGTCAGCAGACTAAAGCGCGGATAGTCGTAGCGTTGCACGGTACTTTTGATATCCCCCATACCATCCTGCTCAAAAGTGAGCATTTGATTGGCGCAGCGTAGAGTTATCTTTTTTTCTTGCTGGCTCAGCTGCACTTGCTTGGCTAGTGAAACGGTATGGTTCTGATCAGGTGAAATTGCAACTGATACGGGATCAAGTGCCAGGGTATGGGTTGAAAATAGAAGTAGTAAAAGCAGGTATACAATCATTATTTGCCTAATAGATAAATGTAAAGAAACTGGGACGCTCCCCTTTTTTGTGCTGGCTATAGCACGGCTTGATCAGAACGGTGGGTGTCCTGATTTGTTGTCACCTAAAAAACCATTAAACCCCAAAATAGCGCACGTTGGAAGTCCCGTTTTAGCTGCTTGCTATGTATTATGCCTTGAGTTATGTAACTCTCGAATAAAGGCAATAACTCCAATTAGGAACATACCTCCAGCCAGAGCAGTACCTATTTCTGAAACTACTTGAAAGATATAGTCTTGCGAAAATTTACTATTTTTTATGATTGGAATTACAAAAAACAAGCTCAACCCAGATTTAAAGCAGTGCTTCTCAAAACTTTCTAGTTGAGAGTAAATTCCTCGGTGTCGTGGATAATCTCTACGAAAGTCCAATGCTGCTTTTATCATTTGATAAAAAGCAAAAAGCAAAAAGCAAAAAGGAATATAGTGAGCAAGCCTCCTAGCGTAAACCATTGCATTGCGGGCATAAAGTTATCTCCATAAGTGATGATACATAACGCTGTACTTAGGGGCCGTAATGAAACGTCAGTGAAACGGAGGTCCCGACGACATTGATAAGATTGGAATTAAAAGTGATGAAAAACGTGGACGTCTAATTTTTGTGTAACGCCCGCTTAAGTGATGAGCAACGTAATAAAATACTTTCGTACACCATCTTAATCACAAAAATTAACTCATGGTGGAATGCCACGCGTTGCGAATCCTTTTTTAACAGTTTGTTAGGATAATTCTGCGTAGCGACTATCGGCCACAACACGATCATAGCGCGTTACAAAGTCGACTAACTTTTGTGGTGTCTCAACGTATGAGAGTAACCACCTTTCCATAGCCTTTTGTAATTCAGTAATCAAATCCACAAAATTAAAATACTTAGTATCATGATCTTTAAAAGATTTGGTTCTACTCAGTGCTATGGCAAAGCTTATTCTTTCCACTTTACCATGTTTCACTTTACGAGAGTCCAAATTTGTCATGTGCAAAATGGAGTTACGAAACTCCCAGAGCTCTTCCTCTGTAATATCTAAGTCAGCTAATACTGCATATTTTCTCAACCATAGAACAAAAACATTACCGCTTTCGCCAAAGTCTAGGTACCCCATGGTGTCTACGAACGAGACAAGTAATTTCATAGAAGAGAGGTAATGCTGGCTATTAAAAAGTAGCTTTATCGCAACGTAATGATCGTTATGAATTAACGAAGCAATATCGAACCTCCCATCAACAAAGTACTGCTCTAGGTAATCACTCATATGTCCAGCGCCTAATTTTGGGTGACCTTGGTGGTCAGTAAGATATAAAACACCATGATCTGATTGGATATCGTATGTGGGTGTATCGTTGACTACAGGGGTTGAAATATAAAGAACAGTCTTAGGCGCTTTTAGTGTTTTAAAGATATCTTCAAAAAGCTCAATGCTTCGACCTAATCGGATCATAGAATTGAACTGAGCCATGGATAACTTGCCACCTTTATCAGCTAAACCAGTTGGTACTGGGTAACGCATGCATACTAACGAATCGTTTTGCATGTTTTGCTGCAAAAAACTAATTTTATCTTCATCAGAACCCGAGAGTTTGTGGGCGACTACACCAAGTTCCACAATTGACTGTTGATCGTCAGAGATGAAATAAAAAATATTGAACACTGTCTCAATCATAAAAATTACCCTAAAGATTAAGATGAGGGACAGCCAAAAGCGCAGCTTTTGGCTGTCCCTCTTGAAGTATTTGTTAGCTTTCTACGGATAATTCATACCCAGTTAATTAAACGAATTCCCTATGTGCTCTTTTTTCATTTCTAATTTATCGAATGATGATTAAATAGGGGTTTCTCTACCTTCAACCAACTCGTGACTTGTTAAAGTCTCTGTGATTCTAATAACATAACCAAAAGGTAAATCAAAATAAAATAGTAAAGAAGAGAACACTTCTCTAAACTTGATTGAAGAGTTTAAGCTAGAAGGAAGTACGGTCTGATAGACGACATTGCCAAAGCCAATTATCAACCATCTCGTATTTTGGGCTAAAAATCGTAGTTTTGTGCTGAACGAAGTG
The DNA here is from genome assembly GCF_046087985.1 of Aeromonas ichthyocola. Classification (NCBI taxonomy): domain Bacteria; kingdom Pseudomonadati; phylum Pseudomonadota; class Gammaproteobacteria; order Aeromonadales; family Aeromonadaceae; genus Aeromonas; species Aeromonas ichthyocola. The sequence goes on along the minus strand of NZ_JBJSWH010000002.1, from coordinate 200,373 downwards.
AAGCCCAACGTTTACTGAAAAATATATCTGTAAATCTGTTATACGGGTCTGCCACATCCTTGTTTACCCTGTTCTGGTTGGCGCAATAATGCTCGCCTGTTGGGCTTCGCTTCGCTCTGCGCCAACCTACAAAAACCACGCCACCGCCCCTGAGTTTCAGCTCCCAGTTCGCTGCTTTTCATCCGCGAGATAGCAACCATTGCTGTCATGGGGCTCTCCCTAGAGATGGATTGTCGTTTGGCTATCTTAAGGGCCCTGAACGAGGCATGGAAAGAGAATGTTGATAGAAATCTGAGCTGGTTCAACCAATTAGTGATTAGCTGCTGTTTTAAGTGGGCTGTTGGGTTAGTGGGTTGTGTGGAAATACCCCTCACCCCAGCCCTCTCCCAAGGGGAGAGGGCGTTTGTTTGCAGTTACTCGGTAGCTGAGGGCTGGCACTGTGTTGATCCCCCTCCAAGCCACCGAGTCGAGCTCAATGGGTCAGGGGCGCCGTCAGGGATGACGGCGCAGCCGCAGTTGGTACAGGGATGTACCATCTGCGGCGTACTGTCCGACCCAGAGAGCGAGATGAGGGAATCCGCCGTAGGCGGGCGAAATCCTGTCGAGGGAGATGCCCTCGCGTCCTGCGTGGCGAAGCCGCGCCACCAGATTAACTCCGCTGAAATGCTTTGTTAGGCCATAGCCGGATTTGAAATTCTCGTATATTCAGCTTTTACCAATTCAAAGCCATACTTCTTTTCAAGTTTTTTGACAATAAAATGTCCGCGAGCCATATCTTGATAGTAGTCAGTGAACATTGTATTTAATGTGGCCCCTGCAACTGCTCCTATAATAGGTACAGCTTGAGCTGCTGCCTTTTCCGTAATAACCACACCAAACCTTGCTGCAATTTTTTCTATTAAAGCAGCTAACCACTTTCCTGTTTGTGCCGGTGTTAGGTTCTTGACTGCATTTGCAGAAGCTTGCTTCGCAGCGATTTCCGCAAGTTCCTTGGATAAAACCTGCATAGCCTCAGCAGTGAAGCTCCTTGTCGCATAGTATGCAGTATCGACAGCATCATCACCCTCAGACGGTCCACCCAAGGCAAACACCTCTAAACAAGCCTGTTTCGTCTCGATTTTATCTAGGTCAAAGCCTTCACTTCTTGCTATATCAGCAACTGAACGAAGCATAATTGTCGTTGATACTGGTAGCTCAATCGCTAATGCTGTAAAACCAAAAGCTCCTCCAACAGCCCCTGATATTGCAGCAAAAAGCTTATTTGTCTTAGTTGAGGCTTCTCGATTAGGCTCATTATCTAAACTCCACAGTGCAGCATCTGCAGCTTTGTGAAGCGCCTTTTCTACTATACTGTGAATCTGTTTTTCTGCGCCTTTGGGAAGCTTACCCATCAAGTAATCTAATGGTTTTCCGACAACTTTAGTCATTTTTTCTGTAATTGTATTCTGCTCTAATAAATTTACAGCTTTCTCTAAAGCTCGCAGATCTCTTTCTTCAAAATTCATATTATCAATCCTTTTTTTAGATAGCCGGTGGTCTAACAGTAATCAGATGAGAGGCGGTACTGATCCGATGACAGAGTCTTCCATATAAGTCCCCCCTGCCCTGATGTTGCCACGAGAAAAATAAAACATGTCATGAAAAACTAGCCCTTGATACCTGAACATACTCGCTTGGCCTCGTCTTTCAACTCCACTATTTAATATTGAATAAAGAAACAGTTAAGGAGCCAGCTATGGCAAGTACCGGCAAAGCTACCGCCCCTGAGTTTTAGCTCCCAGTCCGCTGCTGTTAACCTGCGAGATCTCAACGATCGCTGCCATGGTGTGCCCGAGAGGTTGATTGTCGTTTGGCTATCTTAAAGGTGAGGGTGATAGTTGAGAAGAGGGCCGTGATGGGAATCTGTGTTGGATCAATAAATTAGTCATTAAGACGTGCGCTGAGTGATCAACTTATTTGGCAGGAAACGCAAAGCTACCCTCACCCCAGCCCTCTCCCGGAGGGAGAGGGGGCAACACGCCCAGAGCTGCAAGCGGGGAGAAACGATAAAAAGAAAGGGAGCCGGTCAGGCTCCCTTGATAACGGATATGTGATTGGCTATTCAGGGTCACAACCAGCTGACCCCATACCCGACCTTAACGGTTGGTCGCGGCCTTCATCCCTTCCACAAACTCTTTCAGACGGGTGAGCATATGCTCCGGGTTCTTGTGGTGGGTCTCGATGATCTTCACCACGGCCGAACCGGAGATGGCACCGGCGGCGCCGGCCTTGATGGCCTCGCGCACCTGGGCCGGTTCGCTGATACCAAAACCGAGCAGGGCGGGGGGGGCCTTGAACTCGCGCAGGGTATTGATCAGGCCATCCACCGGCATGCCGGCCTTGGTCTCGGCGCCGGTCACGCCGGCGCGGCTCACCAGATAGGTGTAACCAGAGCCAAGCTCGGCAACTGCCTTGAGAGTCTCGGTGTCACCGTTGGGCGGGGCGATAAAGATGCTGTCGATGCCGAACTTGTCGGCCGCCGCCTTGTAGGGGGCGCACATCTGCACCGGCACGTCGGCCACCAGCACCGAGTCCACCCCTGCCTGCTGGCACTTCTCGTAGAAGCCGTCGATATGGCGCACATAAACGAGATTCGCGTAGACCAAGAGGCCAATGGGGAGCTGCGGGTACTTGGCGCGGATACGGGCGAGCAGGGTGAAGCAGTCGTCCGGGGTGGTGTGGCTGGCAAAGGCCCGCAGGGCCGCCCCCTGGATGGTGGGGCCGTCCGCCACCGGATCGGAGAAGGGGATGCCCAATTCGAGCGCATCGGCGCCCCCTTCGACCAGGGCATCGACGATGGCCAGGGACAATTCGGGGGTGGGGTCACCCAGCATCACGAACGGCACGAAGGCGCCCTGATTGACGGCATCCAGCCGGGAGAAGAGTTGTGCGTAGCGATTCATGACAGGGTTCCTTCTTTCTCAAAAATGTCGGCAACGGTGAAGATGTCCTTGTCGCCACGGCCGGAGAGGTTGACGATCAGCACCTGCTCTTTCTCAGGTTCACTGCGGGCCATCTTGAGGGCGTGGGCCAGGGCGTGGGAGGACTCCAGCGCAGGGATTATCCCCTCGGATTTGGCCAGCTCCTGGAAGGCGTCGAGCGCCTCCTTGTCGGTGATGGAGACATACTCGGCGCGGCCGATGGCGGCCAGGTGGGCGTGCTGCGGGCCGACGGAGGGGAAGTCGAGCCCCGCCGAGACGGAGTAGGACTCCTGAATCTGACCCTGGTTGTCCTGCATCAGGTAGGAGTGCATGCCAAAGAAGACCCCCTTGCTGCCGTGGCCCAGGGGGGCACCGTGCTCGCCGCTCTCTATGCCGTGACCACCGGGTTCGACCCCGATAAGGCGCACTTCCTTGTTGTCAATGAAGTCGGCAAACATGCCGATGGCGTTGGAGCCGCCGCCGACGCAGGCGATCACGGCGTCGGGCAAGCGCTCTTCTTTTTCGAAGCACTGGGCCTTGGCCTCCTCGCCGATCATCTTCTGGAACTCCCGCACTATGGTGGGGAAGGGGTGAGGGCCGGCGGCGGTGCCGAGCAGGTAGTGGGCGCTGTCGTAGTTGGCAGCCCAGTCACGCAGCGCCTCGTTGCAGGCATCTTTCAGGGTGGATGAGCCGGAGTGCACAGGTATCACTGTGGCCCCCATCAACTTCATGCGGAACACGTTCGGCTTCTGGCGTTCGCAATCCTTGGCACCCATATATACCCGGCACTTGAGGCCGAGCAGGGCACAAGCCAGGGCAGTGGCGACGCCGTGCTGACCGGCGCCGGTCTCGGCGATGATCTCGCTCTTGCCCATGCGCTTGGCGAGCAGGGCCTGACCCAGCACCTGGTTGGTCTTGTGGGCGCCGCCGTGCAGCAGATCTTCACGCTTGAGGTAAAGGCGGGTCTTGGTGCCCTTGGTCAGGTTGCGGGTCAGGGTGAGGGGGGTCGGGCGACCGGCATACTCGGTGAGCAGCTCCCCAAACTCGGCCACGAAGGCCGGGTCATCCTTGGCATCGACGAAGGCCTTCTCCAGCTGGAGCAGGGCGGGGATCAGGATCTGGGGCACATACATGCCACCAAATTCACCGAAAAACGGATTGAGCAGGGTCATGGTTATCTTCCTTTACATTCTGCAATTGAGATCAGGTATGAGCCTTGGCGGGCTGAGGCGTATGGCTGGGGCACATACATGTCATCGACGAAATTCACCGAAAAACGGGTTGAGCAGAGTCATAGATTATTCCTTGTGCTTATAGGCAAATGCAGTTCATTAATTTGGTGCATGTTCAGAGGGCGCGCAGGGCACTCTTACAGTTGGCGCAGGGCGCCAAAGGCCGCCGCTATCTTGTGCGCATCCTTCTGGCCCGGGGCACTCTCCACCCCGGAGTTGAAATCAAGGCCGAGGCAACCCACCTGGGCGGCCTGCAGGGCGTTGTCGGGATTGAGCCCCCCTGCCAGCATCAGCTTGGCTTTATCGAGATTGGCCAGCATGGCCCAGTCGAACGCCTGACCTGTGCCGCCGCTCTGGCTGCCGACTTTCGTATCCAGTAGCAGACGATCCGCCGGGTAGTCGAGGGCGGGCAGCGGCTCGCCGCTCGTGACGCCTACGGCTTTCCAGATCTGGCAAGCGGCGGGTAGCAGGGGGCGCAGGCTCTCGATATAGGCGCCGTCTTCATCCCCGTGCAGTTGCACCGCGGCGAGGTTCAGGGCCTCCACCGTCTTGGCGATGGTTGCGGGCTGGGCATTGCGAAACACCCCGACGTAACAGAGCGGCGCCCCGGCCATGACGGCGCGGGCGGCGGGAATGTCCACGTAGCGCGGGCTCTTGGCCACGAAGATAAGGCCGCCAAATACCGCACCTGCCTGATGGGCGGCGGCGGCATCTTCGGGGCGGGTGAGGCCGCACACCTTGTTCTGGCCCAGCACAAGCTTGCGTACCGCCGCCTCCAGATCCGGCTCGCTCATCAGGGAGGAGCCCACCAGGAAGCCCTTGGCATGGGCGCGCAGATCCGCCACCTGGGCGCGGTGGTTGATGCCAGACTCGCTGATCACCACCCGATCGCTCGGAATATCTTTGGCCAGCTGCTTGGTGCGGGCGAGATCCACGCTGAGATCCCGCAGATCCCGGTTGTTGATGCCAATCACGGGGGCGCCGAGGGCCAGGGCGCGATCCCGCTCCTCTGCATTGCTCACCTCGGTCAGTACCCCGAGGCCCAGCTCTTTCGCCACCTTGAACAGGGCGCGATAGCCCTCGTCGGTGAGCACCGAGAGCATCAGCAGTATGGCGTCCGCCTGATAGTGGCGGGCCAGATAGACCTGATAGGGGTCAATCATGAAGTCCTTGCACAGCACCGGCTGCTTGACCCGGGCGCGTACCCTGGGCAGGAAGGCGAAATCCCCCTGGAAGAACTGCTCGTCGGTCAGCACAGAGATGGCGGTGGCGTAGTTGCCATAGATGTCGGCGATGGCCTCGGGGCTGAAGTCGTCGCGGATCAAGCCCTTGGAGGGGGAGGCCTTCTTGCACTCCAGAATGAAGCGGGTGGAGCCTGCGCGCAGCTCTCCCTCGAAGTCACGATCGCTTGGCACCAGGGCGCCCTGGAAGCTCGCCAGGGGCTGGGCCAGCTTGCGGGCCGCGACCCACTCCTGCTTGGCGGCCACGATTTTGCCGAGAATGGTCTGGTTGATGGAAGCCCGATTCAGGAAGGCATCGGGGGAGGAGAGGGGGTCGAGCATCTCGATATCCTTGCTAAGAGTGGTACTGCCTTGTTGGCTGCCGTGAGTGGTGACTGACATCATGCCTCCTGATGGCTCAGGGTGGCGAGTGCCTGGGCGAGCAGGCGGGTTTCACCGCTTGCAAGCTTGGCCAGCACCTGCGCGGCCGCCTGCTTGAAGTCCGGGGCCTTGCCCGCCATCACCAAGAGCGGCGCCACGTTGGCGGCGATGGCGGCGTTGTGGGCCGCTGTGCCTTCGCCCGCCAGTATGGCGTCCGTGATGGCGCGGTTCTCCTCCGGTTCCCCCCCTTGGATGGCGCTGACCGGATAGGTCTCGAGGCCAAAGTCTGCCGGGGTGAGCAGGTACTCGCGAATTTCGCCGTCACGGATCTCGGCCACCTGGGTCGGTCCGTGAATGGCCACTTCGTCAAGCCCGGCGCCGTGTACCACCATACCGGTTTTCAGCCCCAGTGCCAGCAGGGTTTCTGCAATGGGACGCACCAGCTCGGGGGCATAGACCCCCATCAGCTGATAGCTGGGGCGGGCGGGGTTGATAAGCGGCCCCAAGACGTTGAATAGCGTCCTGGTTTTCAAGGCCTGGCGCACCGGCATGGCGTGGCGCACCCCGGCGTGGTACTGGGGGGCGAACAGGAAGCAGATGCCGAGCTGGTCCAGACAGCGGCGGGCCTGCTCCGGGCTCATGTCGAGCTTGATCCCCATCTTGTCCAGCAGATCGCTGGAACCCGATTTGCTCGAGACGGAGCGGTTGCCGTGCTTGGCCACTTTCAGGCCGCAGGCGGCGGCCACCAGGGCCGAGGTGGTGGAGACGTTGATGGTGTTGAGGCCATCGCCACCTGTGCCGACGATGTCGCAGAACCCATAGTCCGGACGCGGGAAATCACGGGCCTCCGCCAGCAGCGCCTCGGCGGCGCCGGCGATCTCCTCCGGGGTCTCCCCCTTGATCTTGAGAGCAGTCAACAAGCTTGCGAGGACGATGGGATCCACTTCGCCACGGACCACCTGGCCGAAGGCGTCGCGGGCGGCGTCGCGGGTCAGAGACTGCCCCTGATAGAGGGTGTTGAGATGATGATGCATGGGGTCTCCTTACCGCACGTGGCTTTCTGGACGGGTGATGTGGGCGAGCGCCTGGGTCAGCAGGCGGGCCCCTTCCGAGGTCATGATGGATTCCGGGTGGAACTGGAATCCCAGCACCCGCTCGTCCCGTTGCTCTATGGCCATGGGCATGCCCTGATAGTGGGCAATCACAGTCAGCTCTTCGGGTACATAGGTCGCCACCAGGGAGTGGTAGCGGGCCACCGGCAGCGGGCTTTGCAGCCCCGCGAAGGCGCCGTGACCGTTGTGCTCAATGAGGGAGCGCTTGCCGTGGACTATCTCTCCGGCCGCCCCGACTGTGCCGCCGTAGGCTTCGCACAGGGCCTGATGACCGAGGCAGATGCCGAGGATGGGCACCCGGCCGCGGGCCAGCTTGATGAGATCGATGAGGCAACCGGCCTCATGGGGGGCACCCGGTCCCGGGGAGAGCACCAGCACAGCATCGCCGTCACAGGTTTCTATCTCCTGCATGATGCGGGTCGCCGGCAGGCTGTTGCGGTAGATGCGCACCGGATAGCCCAGGGTGCGGAACTGGTCCACCAGGTTGTAGGTGAACGAATCGAAGTTATCGAGCAGGAAGATGTTAGTCATGATGCTGCTCCTTCGAAGTGCGGAACTGATCGGCCGGGGCGCTGTAGGTAAACGAATCGAAGTTATCGAGCAGGAAGATGTTAGTCATGGCTCACGTCCTTATGTTGCTCCTGCTGGGCACTCAGAGCTTGCAGGGAGGTGCCATGGCTGGCGGCGATGGCGGCCAGCACGGCGGCCGCCTTGGCGCGGGTCTCGTCCGCTTCGGCCTGGGGCTTGGAGTCATAGACCACGCCGGCACCGGCCTGGACATGGGCCAGACCCGCTTTCACGAAGGCGGAGCGGATGACGATGCAGGTGTCCATCTCCCCCGCGCCGTTGAGGTAGCCCACGGCGCCGCCGTAGCTGCCGCGGCGCTTGCCTTCCACCATGCGGATAAGCTCGCTGGCCCGTAGCTTGGGGGCGCCGGTCAGGGTGCCCATGTTCATGCAGGCCTGATAGGCGTGCAGGGCATCGAGATCCGAGCGCAGGCGGCCCACCACCCGGGAGACCAGGTGCATCACGTGGCTGTAGCGATCCACTTTCAGCAGATCCTTCACGTAGCGGGTGCCGGGCTCGGAGATGCGTGCGATGTCGTTGCGACCCAGATCCACCAGCATCAGGTGTTCTGCCACCTCTTTCTCGTCCTGGCGCAGTTCGAGCTCGATGCGACCGTCCAGATCCAGATTGATGCTGCCATCGGGGTTGAGGCCGCGGCGGCGGGTACCGGCGATGGGATACATCTCCACCTGGCGGCTGGCGGCGCAGAACTTGACCGCGCTCTCCGGGGAGGCGCCAAACAGGGTGAAGCCCTCATCCTGCACATAGAACATGTAGGGGCTGGGGTTGGTCTGCTTGAGGCGGCGATAGGCGGCCAGCGGGTCGGGGCAGGGCAGGGAGAAGCTGCGGGACGGCACCACCTGGAAGATGTCGCCGCGGCGGATAAAGCCCTTGAGCTTCTCCACTTCGGCGCAAAACTGCTTGTCGCTCTTGTCGATATGGAGATTGCCGGTGAGGGGCTTGGCGCCTTGCGCCCCCGGTTGCGGCTGCTGGCAGGCCTGCTTGAAGGCCTCGAGGCGCGCGGTCAGCTGTGCGTAACGCTCATCGAGCTGGCTCTCGTCCTGCTCGCCGCCAAAGAGGCAGGCCAGCAGCGCCGTGCTCTGCTTGATGTGATCTATGGTGATCAGGGTCTCGGCCACATAGAAGCAGTAGTCGGGGCAGTCGTTGCTCCCTTCCGGCACCTCGGGCAGATCCTCAAAGGAGGCGATGAGATCGTAGGCGAAGCTGCCTCCCATGAAGAGGGCCTCTTTACCCTGCTGGCACTGCAGCTCTTGTTGCAGGGTGCGCAGCACGTCCAGCACGCTGCTGCCCTTGAGGCGGCTGTCTTCGTCAAGGGTGCGATCGGAGGCCGGGAAGTCGAGTTGCAGCTCGTCCGCCACCCGGGTCTGGGTGATGATGGCGGGTAGACGCTGCTCGAGCAGGCGCTGCAACTGGACGCCGTTGCGGGTGAGGGCGCGGACCCGCACAGTGCGGCCACGGCACTCGATGCGCAGGCAGGCATCCACCAGCAGCAGGCTCTGGGTACCGGCCTTGGAGTCTATCTCCACCGATTCCAGCAGCAGGTTGTTGGGGTTGTGCTGGCAGAGCCGGGTGTAGAGCGCCAGGGGATCTGTCACATAAGGGGCATTGAGCCGGATGGTATCGAATTCGCCCAGGGGTAACCGGGTCTTGTTGCCTGTCATAATGCCTTCCCTTGCATGTGTTGTGTGTAACCGATGGTCATGGCGTTTCTCTCGAATTGGATTGGGTTTTCGTCACGTCAGCGAGTTCGCCATCGCCATGTCAGTGCACTTGTCTGAATTGTCGGTTTCATCACAGGTCCATTTGCCGGATAATAAAAAAGCCCGCTGGGGTCAGCGGGCTTTTTCTTTGGGTTCTTAATTTGCTGTCAGATTACAGGTACAGCAACGACCACACGCCCGCATGTCAGGGAGTGTGCCACCACCAGATGGTCAGGATGGAAGTCGTTTGCATGATAGAGTCCTGTAAAAAGATGTTTGCAATGAAGTGCCTACAGAAAACGATAAAGCCGCGGCCAAGTCAAGTCGCTTTTTTGCCTTCTTTTTCCCAAGCAGGCCCCCTGATGAGAGCGAAACAAGCTGATGAGATTCGATCTTCACTGTCATACCACGGCCTCGGATGGCGTGCTGAGTCCCGCCGATCTGGTGCGCCGCGCCGCCGAGAAAGGGGTGGAAGTGTTAGCGGTCACTGACCACGATACCCTTGACGGGCTTGATGAAGTCCGCGCAACGATCAAAGCCGAGCAGTTGCCGCTGCGACTGGTGAGCGGGGTCGAGATCTCCAGCGGTTGGGAGCACCACGAGATCCACATAGTGGCGCTCGGGGTGGATGAAAAAAATCCGCAGCTGGTCGCTTTCCTGGCCGGTCAGCGGGCCCGCCGCGAGGCGCGCGCCCTGGAAATAGGGCGTCGTCTGGAGAAGTGCCAGATCCCGGGCACCTATGAAGAGGCCAAGCAGCTCGCCGGTGACGCCGCCGTGACCCGGGCCCATTTTGCCCGGGTGCTGGTGGCGCGCGGGGTGGCCGACAACATGCAAAAGGTATTCAAGAAGTACCTGAGCCGGGGCAACAAGGGCTATGTGCCCGCCGAGTGGCCCGAGATGGGCGAGGCCATCACCGCCATTCACGCCGCGGGCGGGCTGGCGGTGCTGGCCCACCCCAGCCGCTACAACCTCACCGCCAAGTGGATCAAGCGGCTGCTGGTCGCCTTCAAGGCGGCCGGTGGCGATGCCATGGAGGTCTCCCTGCCCCAGCAGAGCCCCCAGGAGCGGGCCAATCTCGGCCAGTGGGCCAAGGATTACGATCTCTACATCTCGGTGGGATCGGATTTTCATTTCCCCTCCAACTGGACCGAGCTGGGCCGCCATCTGTGGCTGCCCAAGGAGGGCATGCCACTCTGGCTCGGCCACCCCGATCACTTCGGGCTCAGCCAGGAGCAGCATGCCAGCCTGTTGGCCAGCCGCTGACAGGAGGAGGCCGATCCGGTCGGATCGCGTCTTTGGTACGGGCGAGTCTGTGCCAAACAGGTTAAGGTAGTGTCATGGGCCAGGCGGCCCGTGACCATGAAGTGGGCACCCGGTGTGCCCCTATCGCGAGAAGAGCATATGAGTCAGCATTTTTACGTACATCCGGACAATCCCCAGGTTCGCCTCATCGGTCAGGCGGTGCAGATACTGCAAAACGGCGGCGTCATCGTCTATCCCACCGACTCCGGCTATGCCCTGGGCTGCCAGATGGGCAACAAGGACGCGCTGGAGCGCATCTGCCGCATCCGCCGCATCGATCCGAACCACGACTTCACCCTGGTGTGCCGGGATCTCTCGGAGATCTCCACCTACGCCAAGGTGGACAACACCGCCTTCCGGCTGGTGAAGAACAACACCCCAGGCCCCTACACCTTCATCTTCAAGGCCACCAAGGAGGTGCCGCGCCGCCTCATGAACGAGAAGAAGAAGACCATCGGCATCCGGGTACCCGCCAACAACATAGCCCTGGCCCTGCTGGAGGCCCTGGGTGAGCCGCTGCTCTCCACCACCCTGATCCTGCCGGGCTCCGAGATGGCGGAGTTCGATCCCGAAGAGATCTTCGACAAGCTCGGCAAGCAGCTGGATCTGGTGGTCAACGGCGGCTATCTGGGCGAGCAGCCCACCACTGTGGTGGACTTCTCCGACGACGAGCCCGTGCTGCGCCGTCGCGGTGCCGGGGATCCGACGCCGTTTGAGTGATACTGCCGAGCCCGTACCCGAGGCGGTGATCGCGCCGGGTGCGACGGGGGAGGGCCTGCTTCCCCCGCCTATGGCCCCCTCGCCCATCGCCAAAGTGCTGGGGCAGCCCTACCATGAGCTGCCCCAGGATCTGTTTATTCCGCCCGATGCGCTCGAGGTGTTCCTCGACACCTTCGAGGGGCCGCTGGATCTGCTGCTCTACCTCATCCGGCGTCAGCAGCTCGACATCCTGAACCTGCCTATCCTGCAGATCACCGCCCAGTACATGGAGTACGTGGAGCTGATGCAGGGGCTCAATCTGGAGCTGGCGGCGGAATACCTGCTGATGGCGGCCTGGCTCGCGGAGATAAAATCCCGCTTGCTGCTGCCCAAGGCCCCGGAGCTGGAAGACGAGGAGGAGGGAGAAGACCCTCGCGTCACCCTGATCCGCCGGCTGCAGGAGTACGAGCGCTACAAGCTGGGCGCGGAGCGGGTCAACGCCTTGCCGAGGCTGGAGCGGGAGATCTTCATCGCCACCGCCCTGCCACCGGATTTTGGCGCCTTGAAGCCGCTGACCCCCGATGTTTCGCTGGTTGAGCTCGCCCTTTACATGCAAAGTGTGGTAAAACGCGCGACTCATTTTGAACATCACCAGATCCGCCGCGAGCAGATCCCGACCCGGGTGCGGATGGCGGAGATCCTCGCCATGCTCTCCCTGGGCCAGACCCTGCGGCTGGAGCAGGTGCTGCGGGCCGAAGAGGGACGCATGGGGGTGCTGGTGACCTTCCTGGCCCTGCTGGAGCTGTGCAAGGAGCAGCTTATCTGGATCCTGCAGGCCGAGCCCTTGGGGCCGATCCATTTTGCATTGGCGAGCCAGGGGGAAGGGGGAGAGCATGAGCAGGTACACTGAGTGGCGGTTCGCCCCGGGCAGTCCGGACGGGGAGGGCAACCGTGGCGCTGCCCACTGAACGACTCAAGACCCTGATTCAGGGAGGGATGCGTGATGGCGCTGCCTGCTGAACGCTTAAAAACCCTGATCGAGGCGGCGCTGTTTGTGGCCGGTCGTCCGCTCAATGTCAGCGAGCTGAAAAGCAGCGTACTGGCGGATTATCCGGTGACCAGCCGCTATGTGCAGCTGCTGCTGGCGGAGCTCAGGCAGGACTACAGCGAGCGGGGGGTGGAGCTCAAGGAGGTCGCCTCCGGCTGGCGCTTCCAGGCCCGCCAGGAGTATGCCGAGGAGCTGTCGCGCCTGTGGAGTGAACGGGCGCCCCGCTATTCGCGTGCCGTGTTGGAGACGCTGACCCTGATTGCCTATCGTCAGCCCATCACCCGGGCCGAGATAGAGGCCATCCGCGGGGTGGCGGTATCGAGCCAGATCATCAATACCCTGAAAGAGCGCGGCTGGGTGCGCAGCATAGGTCACAAGGAGGTGGTGGGTCGCCCCGAGCTGCTCGCCACCACCCGAGAATTTCTGGACTATTTCAATCTGCAGAGTCTGGAGCAGCTCCCCGAGCTGGATCCCGAGCTGCACTCCCCCTTGCCGGTCATGCTGGGCGAGGGGAGCGACGGTCAATAAGCGGCAGGCCGTCTTGCGCATTAACGTGGTGGCGATGCCCAGAGGGCGCGTCACAGGAGTCAATGTTGTCCGCTATGTCAGCGGGCAGCGATCAACAATCAGGTAAACCCGATGAGTGAAAAACTGCAAAAAGTATTGGCCCGCGCGGGTCAAGGCTCCCGTCGTGAGATGGAGGCCCTGATCACCGCAGGTCGGGTCAGCGTGGATGGCAAGGTCGCCATGCTGGGGGATCGCGTCGAAGTGAACGCCGTGATCCGGGTGGATGGTCACCAGGTCAAGACCCGTGCGGCCGAGGAGCAGATCTGCCGCGTGCTGGCGTATCACAAGCCCGAAGGGGAGATGTGTACCCGTCACGATCCGGAAGGTCGTCCCACCGTGTTTGATCGTCTGCCCAAGATGGACGGGGCCCGCTGGATTGCGGTCGGCCGCCTCGACGTCAACACCTCAGGTCTGTTGCTGTTCACCACCGACGGTGAGCTGGCAAACCGGCTGATGCACCCGAGCCACGAAGTGGAGCGGGAATACGCGGTGCGCGTCTTTGGCGAGATCACCGAAGCCATGCTGCAGCGCCTGCGCAAGGGCGTGCAGCTGGAAGACGGCATGGCCAAGTTCAACAAGATCAAGCCGGCCGGCGGTGAAGGGCTGAACCAGTGGTTCAACGTCACCCTGACCGAGGGTCGCAACCGTGAAGTGCGCCGCCTGTGGGAATCCCAGGAAGTGCAGGTGAGCCGCCTGATGCGCATCCGCTACGGTGACGTCACCCTGGATCGCGGCATCCCCCGCGGTGGCTGGCAGGAGCTCAAACTGCCCGAGGTGAACTACCTGCGCGGCCTGGTCAACCTGCCCAACGAGACCGAGTCCAAGGTCGACCTGCAGCAGGATGGCAAGAGCACCCGCCACAAGCAGGCCGCCCAGATCCGTCGTGCCGTCAAGCGCCACAAGGATATGCAGGGCAAGGAGCCGCGCGCTCGCAGCACCACAGCCCGTCGCAAGCCGCAAGCCTCGACCCGCAACTCCGGCACCGGCAGCAAGTAAGCCTATCTATGCCTGTGGCATGACGTGGTCGGCCCGGGCCAGGCAAAAGCCCGCACCCTCTGGTGCGGGCTTTTTGTTTCTGGCGATTCTCTTCCCCCTTTTGAAGGAGGAGGTCGGAAAAGGGTGGCTTCGGGAGAATGGGCGTCAGCAAGGTTGCCCTGGCGGGGCGGGCTTGTTAGCCTTTCCCGCACTGAAATACAGGAGATAAGAATGAGCAAGGTACTGGATGAGCTGCTGGCACTGCTGGCGCTGGAGAAGATCGAGGAGGGCCTGTTTCGGGGCCAGAGCCAGGATCTCGGTCTGCGGGCCGTGTTTGGCGGACAGGTAATGGGGCAGGCCTTGTCAGCCGCCAAGCAGACGGTGGCCAGCGATCGCCAGGTCCACAGCTTCCACTCCTACTTCCTGCGCCCCGGGGATGTGACTCGTCCCATCGTTTATGACGTTGAGAATATCCGCGACGGTCAGACAGTCTCCACCCGCCGGGTCAAGGCCATTCAGGGCGGCAAGCCCATCTTCTACCTCAATGCCTCGTTTCAGGTGGAGGCCAGCGGCTTCGAGCATCAGGCCCAAATGCCGGTGGGGATCACCCCGCCTGAACTGCTCAAGAGCGAGCTGGAGCTGGTGCGTCCCTACGAGCAGCTGATCCCGGCCACCCTGCGCGACAAGATCCTCTGCGAGCAGCCCATCGAAATCCGCCCGGTGACCCTGGTTGACCCCATCCGTCCGGCGATAGAGGCGCCCCTGCGTCACGTCTGGTTCAAGGCCAATGGGCAGATACCGGATGACCAGCGGGTGCACAACTACCTGCTGGCCTATGCCTCTGATTTCAACTTCCTGTTGACCGCCCTGCAGCCCCACGGGGTCTCCTACTGGGAGCCGGACATGCAGGTGGCGACCATCGACCACTCCATGTGGTTCCACCGGGAGTTCCGGCTGGATGACTGGCTGCTCTATGTGGTGGACAGCCCGAGCGCCAGCGGCGGCCGTGGTCTGGTACGCGGTCAGTTCTTCACCCGTGACGGCGTGCTGGTGGCGAGCACAGCGCAGGAGGGGGTTATCCGTCGCCGGGGCTGAGCCTTCCATCACAGGCAGTCATCAACAAAAACGGGAGCCAGTGGCTCCCGTTTTTTTATTGCGGCGCAGGCCCTCAGGCGGCGTCCCGCTGTGGGGCGGCCAGGGTCTCTTCGCCCTGGGCGAAGCGGTCGGCCCAGAGGGCGATGACGCCGTCACCTGTGACGTTGCAGGCGGTGCCGAAGCTGTCCTGGGCCAGGTAGAGGGCGATCATCAGGGCGATGGAGGCCTCTCCGAAGCCGAGCATGGAGGTGAGCAGGCCGAGCGCCGACATGACGCCGCCACCGGGGGCTCCCGGCGCCGCAATCATGATGACGCCTAGCATCATGATGAAGGGCAGCATGGTGCCATAGCCCGGGATGGCCAGGTGCTCGGAGAGGAACATCACAGCGGTGGCGCAGGTTACCAGGGTGATGGTGGAGCCACAGAGGTGAATGGTGGCGCACAGGGGCACGGTGAAGTTGGCGATGCCGTCGCTCACGCCGTTGTTCTTGCTGGCCTGCAGTGCCACCGGGATGGTGGCGGCGCTGGACATGGTGCCGAGCGCGGTGAAGTAGGCGGGCAGCATGTTCTTGATGAGCATGGTGGGGGAGCGGCCCAGCGCCAGCCCGGTGCCGATGAAGAGCACGGAGAGCCAGAGCCAGTGCATGACGATGGCCATCACCAGCACCACGCCGAAGGTCTTGAGAGTGGCGAACACTGTGCCTTCCACCGTCATCTCGACGAAGACGCCGGCGATGTAGAAGGGCAGCAGCGGGATGATCACGCGGGCCAGCAGGCGGTCTATGATGTCACGGCCCTGATCGGCGACCCGGCGCAGGTCGGTGGCCTGGGTGGCGCTGATGCCGATGCCGAACACGAAGGCGGCGGCCAGGGCCGACATCACCCCGAACAGCGGCGGTATCTCGAGATTGATGTAGGAGCTGAGCTTGATGGCGGCTTGCGCCGTGGGCTCGGCGGCCGTGGTCAGCTGCGGGATCAGCTGGCTCGCCACCGTGAAGGCGAACAGGCCCGCCAGTATGGTGGAGCAGTAGGAGAGGGCCACCGTCTTGCCGAGCAGCTTGCCGGAGTTCTTCGGCAGGCTGGCGATGCCGCTCATGATGAAGAACAGGATGATGAGCGGAATGGTGAAGGTGATCAGCTGACCTATCACTGTCTTGGCCGTGAACAGCACCCGTGCGACCCATTCCGGGGCGTAGAGGCCGAGCAGGAGACCGGCGAGGATGCCGGCAATCAGATTGAGGACGAGTTTCATGGGGGAATCCGGAGTTGGTTGTATTGTCTGTTTTGTTATTAAATTTTGATATTAATCACACTTTTTAACACAGAAACCGTGTTATGTCTGCCTTTGCTGCGTTAACGCCGAGTTAAATATTGTCGAAAGCTATGAGAGCAGACTTGCTGTCGGTTTGGCGTTGAACGAAAAATCCGTGATGAATTAGCCCGTTAGGTGGCCGGATGATCGCCACGCAGCAACATGACGTAGTGGCTGGCGTTTTGAGCTTGTGAATGGTGACGTGTTGGCTGATACGGCCCCCATCGGCGCCAGTTGCAGCGCTATCCCGGATGTGGTGACCAGTTGCTGCAGATGCTGCGTCAGCTGGTCGTGGCTCATCTCGCCGCTTGGCTGCAGGGGGAAGCAGAGCGGGGCGCCCGCTTTGAGCAGGGTCGCCAGCTGTTGCAACAGGGGGACAGGGTGGCCGCGTCGCTATCAAGCGGGCGAGCTTAGCCAGATGCCATCGTAAGGGAGCACCGAGTGCATCCGCGCGAGGGTGCCGACCCGCACCGCTTGTCCGGATTGCTGCGAGGCGACTTTGGCGTCGGCCAGCACAGCTTCACAGGCGGTGACCACATATCCTTCTGAACGCAGCCAGCGCAGATCTTCCCCCGTACCGCACTGACCATTGAGCAGGTGAGCGCCGGGTTTGAGGTGCGCCACAAAGGCTGCCCGAGCACGGGCGTGCTGGTCGTTCAATGGGCAGGGAAGCGGGGATGGCGTCAGAGTGTGGCACAGGGGTTACCTCAAGCAGGGGGCGCACACTTTAACAAATCGGGGCCTGACTGCCAAAGCGTGCGCTCAGGCCCCGATTTGCAGGGATGTGTTGGGATTGCCGGAACCTGTTAGTGGCCGCAGGCAGGCCCGTGGGGCTGGCCAGCATGGTGAACATGCTCTCTATCAGGAAGCCGGACTCGCTCTGCAGGTCTATCCGCCCGGGAAAGTGGAGCCAGTTGATGATGTAGCCATCCAGAGTGCAGTGGAGCAGGGTGGCGGCGCGCTGCAGGTTGAGGTCGGCGGGCAGCTGGCCCCGTCGTATCGCGTTGGCCAGGGTTGTCTCCAGATCCCGAAAAAGTTGGCCGGACTGGCTGCGGATATGTTCGCGCAAGGAGATGGCTTCCCCCTCCAGCGATTCGAGATTGAACAGGATGGTGAACATCTGCCGCTGGGCCGGATTGTGAATGAAGCTGTGGAGCACCCCTTCGAAGAAGAGACGCAGTTGCCCCAGCGGATCCGGCTCGTCTGGATTGAGGCAGGCATCGAGCTGGTGGGCGAGGGGGCTGCAGAGCTCCTCCCAGAGCGAAATGAAGAGTTCGTCCTTGTTCTTGAAGTGCCAATAGATGGCCCCACGGGTCAGGTCTGCCGCCCTGGCGATGTCGGTCAGGCTGGTCTTGGCCAGGCCCTGAGAGCAGAACAGATCCAGCGCCGTGTTCATGATATGGCCGCGGGTTTGCTGCGCCTCTTCTTTGGTTCGTCTGGCCATTGAAATCTATGCCTCATGCAAGCAAAAAGTCACTTACATACATTTATGAATGTATGTATATTGCCTCAACTTTAGACTATTTACCAACAGGGCCCATGCGGCCCTGATTGTTCATTGACTGGCAAAGGCTCAGGTGTTTCATGCATAAACATATTCTTGCTCGTTCAGTTGGTCTTGCCTTGCTGGCTACAGGCTTGCTGGCAGGTTGTGGTGACAAGGGGGGCGCACCCCAGGGACAGGGCGGCATGCCCCCCGCGGCGGTCAACGTGGTGACCCTGCAGAGTGGCCCGCTGATGTTGACCACCGAGTTGACCGGTCGCAGCGCCCCGCTGCGGGTGGCCGAAGTGCGTCCGCAGGTGAGCGGCATCATCCTCAAGCGCCTCTTTACCGAGGGGAGCGATGTGAAGGCGGGCGATCTGCTCTATCAGATTGATCCGGCTGTCTATCAGGCGGCGGTCGCCAGCGCCAGGGCCAATGTGGCCAAGGCCGAGGCCAACGAGCAGAGTGCCCGCTTCAAAGCCAAACGTTATCAGGAGCTGCTCAAAGTCAACTCCATCAGCCGTCAGGACTATGACGACGCCGACGCCAGCTGGAAGCAGGCCAAGGCGGAGATCATGGCGAGCAAGGCTGCCCTGCGTACCGCCGAGATCAATCTCGGTTACACCCGCATCACAGCCCCCATCAGCGGCCGCATCGGTAAATCAGCGGTGACCGAAGGGGCGCTGGTGACTGCCCAGCAGGCGGATAGCTTCACTGCCATCCAGCAGCTCGATCCCATGTATGTGGATGTGCGCCAGTCCACCGCCGATCTGCTGCGCCTCAAGCGACTGGTCGCCGAGGGCAAGCTGACTCAGGACGAGCAGAAAGGGGCCAAGGTGACCTTCCAGCTGGAAGATGGCAGCACCTATGGCGAAGAGGGCTCGTTGCAGTTCTCCGACGTGACCGTGGATGAGACCTCCGGCATGGTGACCCTGCGGGTGATTGTGCCCAACCCTCATCAACTGCTGCTGCCTGGCATGTTCATGCGCGCCACCCTGCAAGAGGGTGAGCGGGCGCAAGGACTGCTGGTGCCGCAAACCGCGGTTTCCCGCACCCCCAATGGCGGCGCCACCGTGATGGTAGTGACCACTGACAACAAGGTGGAGCTGCGCAACGTCCAGCTGAGCCGGGTCGTCGGCAGCAACTGGGTGGTGGAGTCAGGGCTCACCTCCGGCGAGCGGGTGATCGTGGCTGGTTTGCAGAAAGTACGACCGGGCGCCGTGGTTAATCCCGCTGAGCAGGGTGCTGATGCGCCGTCTGCTCAAGCGTCTTCCAACACCCCGGCCAACAAGTAGGATGGAGTAGTCGCTTCATGGCTCGATTTTTCATAGACAGACCCATTTTTGCCTGGGTGATCGCGCTGGTGATCATGCTGGCGGGCAGCCTGGCCATCATCAAATTGCCGGTCGCCCAGTATCCGAGCATTGCACCGCCTGCTGTCAGTATTTCTGCCAGCTATCCGGGGGCCTCTGCCAAACGGTAGAAGACTCGGTCACCCAGATCATCGAACAGAACATGACCGGGCTGGATCACCTGCTCTACATGTCCTCCCAGTCTGACTCCGCGGGTCGGGTGTCGGTGACCCTGACCTTCCAGCCGGGGACCGATCCCGATATCGCCCAGGTGCAGGTGCAGAACAAGCTGCAGCAAGCGATGTCACTGCTGCCGCAAGAGGTGCAGCAGCAGGGGATCCGGGTACAGAAGACCTCCAGCAGCTTCCTGATGGTGGCCGCCTTCATCTCCACCGATGGCAGCATGACCAACGACGATCTCGCCGATTACGTGGTCTCCAACATCAAGGAGCCCCTGAGCCGACTGGATGGGGTGGGTGACATCACCTTGTTCGGCAGCCAGTACTCCATGCGTGTCTGGCTGGATCCCCACAAGCTCAACCGGGTACAGATGACCCCGGGAGACGTGCAGGCCGCCATCCAGGCCCAGAACGCCCAGGTGGCCTTCGGCAAGCTGGGGGGCACCCCTGCGGTGAACGATCAGCAGTTCACCGCCACCATCATGGGGCAGACCCGTCTCTCCACCCCGGAGGAGTTCAACAACATACTGCTGCGGGTGAATCAGGATGGCTCCAAGGTGCTGCTCAAGGACGTAGCCCGGGTCGAGCTCGCCGGCGAAAGCTACGATGCCTCCGCCCTCTACAACGGTCAGGCCACGGCTGCGCTGGCGATCAAGCTGGCCACCGGGGCCAATGCCCTGGATACCGCGGACGAGGTGCGCGGCAAGCTCGATGAGCTGTCGGGCTACTTCCCGGCCAACATGAAGATCGTCTACCCCTACGACACCACGCCCTTTGTGAAGATCTCCATCGAGGAGGTGGTGCAGACGCTGATCGAGGCCATCTTCCTGGTGTTCTGCGTCATGTATCTGTTCCTGCAGAACTTCCGGGCGACGCTGATCCCGACCATAGCGGTGCCCGTGGTGCTGCTCGGTACCTTCGGGGTCATGGCGGCCTTCGGCTTCTCCATCAACACCCTGACCATGTTCGGTCTGGTGCTCGCCATCGGCTTGCTGGTGGATGACGCCATCGTCGTGGTGGAGAACGTGGAGCGGCTGATGAGCGAGGAGGGACTCTCCCCGCTTGAGGCGACCCGCAAGTCCATGACCCAGATCACCGGCGCCCTGGTGGGCATAGCCCTGGTGCTGTCGGCGGTGTTCGTGCCCATGGCCTTCTTCGGCGGCTCGACCGGCGCCATCTATCGCCAGTTCTCCCTCACCATCGTCTCGGCCATGGTGCTCTCTGTGCTGGTGGCGTTGATCCTGACCCCGGCGCTCTGTGCCACCCTGCTCAAACCCATGAAACACGGGGAGTTCGGTGCCCAGCGTGGCTTCTTCGGCTGGTTCAACCGCTTCTTCGACACCAATGCCAACCGTTACCAGAACGGCGTGCGCAAGGTGATCAAGCAGGGGACCCGTTACAGCATCATCTACCTGGCCATGCTGGCGGTGCTGGCGGTGCTCTTCATGCGCCTGCCCACCTCCTTCCTGCCGGAAGAGGATCAGGGGGTCATCATGTCCATGGTGCAGCTGCCGGTGGGGGCCACCAAGGAGCGTACCGAGGTGGTGCTGGCCGACATGCGCGACTACTTCCTCAAGAACGAGAAGGACAACGTCGACTCCGTGCTGACGGTGGCGGGCTTCAGCTTCGCCGGTAGCGGCCAGAACAGCGGCATGGCCTTCATCAAGTTGAAGGACTGGAGCGAGCGTAAAGGCGAGGAGCGCAGTGCCAATGCCATCATAGGCCGCGCCATGGGCTATCTGTTCAGCATCAAGGAGGCGCAGGTGTTCGCCTTCAACCTGCCTCCCATTCCTGAGCTCGGCACGGCCACCGGCTTCGACTTCTTCCTGCAGGACCGCGGTGGTCTGGGGCACGAGAAGCTGATGCAGGCCCGTAACCAGTTGCTCGGCATGGCGGCGCAGGATCCCAACCTGGTGCGGGTGCGCCCGAACGGGATGGAAGACACCCCCCAGCTCGACATCAAGATAGATTACGAGAAGGCGCTGGCTCAGGGGCTCTCCATCAGCGACATCAACAACACCTTGTCGGCGGCCTGGGGCTCTTCTTACGTGAACGACTTCGTCGACAGAGGCCGGGTCAAGAAGGTCTACCTGCAGGCGGATGCCCCCTTCCGGATGAACCCGGAGGATCTGAAGCTGTGGTACGTGCGTAACAGCGCGGGCCAGATGGTGCCCTTCTCCGCCTTCGCCAGCACCGAGTGGAGCTTCGGCTCGCCCCGTCTGGAGCGCTACAACGGCGTCTCCGCCATGGAGATAGTCGGTGAAGCGGCCCCCGGCAAGAGTACCGGTGACGCCATGGCGGCCATAGAGCAGATGGTGAAACAGCTGCCGGAAGGCATCGGCATCGAGTGGACAGGGCTCTCCTTCCAGGAGCGTCAGGCAGGCTCCCAGGCGCCAGCGCTCTACGCCATCTCGCTCTTGGTGGTCTTCCTCTGTCTGGCGGCCCTCTACGAGAGCTGGAGCATTCCGTTCTCTGTCATGCTGGTGGTGCCGCTCGGGGTACTGGGTGCCATACTGGCGGCTACCCTGCGGGGCCTGGAGAATGACGTCTATTTCCAGGTGGGCCTGCTCACCACTATCGGGCTCTCGGCCAAGAACGCCATCCTGATCGTGGAGTTCGCCAAGGAGCTCCATGACAAGGGGATGAAGCTCGGCGATGCGGTGGTGGAAGCCTCCCGCCAGCGTCTGCGTCCGATCCTGATGACCTCCCTCGCCTTCATCCTCGGCGTCTTGCCGCTGGTGATAAGCACTGGTGCCGGCGCCAGCAGCCGCAACGCCATCGGCACCGGCGTCATGGGGGGGATGATCACGGCCACAGTGCTCGCCATCTTCTTCGTGCCGCTCTTCTTCGTGCTGGTGATGCGTTACTTCACCAAGCAGAGTTCAGTCGAGGAGCGCGCCGCGCTGACCAAGGAGACCCAACATGACTAAGACCCTGGTCGCCCTGAGTGTGACGCTGCTGCTGGGGGCCTGCTCCATGGCCCCCGATTACCAACGCCCCGAGGTGCCGCAAGGCGCCTCCTGGCAAGAGAATCTCGCCACCCAGGGGGCGCTGGCCCCCTGGCAGCAACAGTTCCTCGATCCGGCGCTGCAAAAGCTGATCGACACTGCCCTTGAGAACAACCGGGATCTGCGGCTCGCGGCCCTCAACGTCGAGGCCTATGAGGCCAGATACCGGATCCAGCGGGCGGCCCAGTTGCCGACCCTGGCCGCCAGCGGCTCCGGCACCCGTCAGCAGGGATCCGACGATCTCAGCAGCACGGGGCAGGGGAGCATCAGCAGCCAGTACGGCGCCGACATCGGCATCACCGCCTATGAGCTGGACCTGTTTGGCCGGATCCAGAGCCTGAAAGATCAGGCGCTGGAGAACTACCTGGCGCAAATCGAGACCCAGCGCAGCACCCAGATAGCGCTGATCGCCTCGGTGGCGAATGCCTACCTCACCCTGCTGGCGGATCAGGAGCTGCTGGCGCTGAGCCAGGCGACGCTCGTGACCGAGCAGGAGAGCTATGCCCTGACCCAGCACAAGTACCGGCTGGGGGCGGCCTCCGAGATGGAGCTGGCGCAGGGGCGCACGGCGCTTGAGAACGCCCGGGTCAGCCAGGCGCAATACCAGCGTCAGGTGAAACAGGACCGAAACGGTCTGGCCCTGCTGCTCGGCACAGAAGTGCCGGTACTGGAGGGGCAACCGGCGACCCTGGCCGAGGTGAAACTGGCGGCCATCCCGGTGGGGGCCCCCTCCAGCCTGCTGCAACAGAGACCCGACATATTGGCGGCGGAGCACAGCCTGAAGGCGGCCAACGCCAATATAGGCGCGGCCCGTGCCGCCTTCTTCCCGACCATCTCGCTCACCGCGACGGCGGGTACCGCCAGCAACCAGCTGAGCGGGTTGTTTGACGGCGGCACCGGCACCTGGACCTTCATGCCCCAGATAAACCTGCCCATCTTCGACGGTGGCAAGCGGGTGGCAGATTTGGACGTGGCCGAGGTCGGCACCAAGCAGGCGGTGGCGAGCTACGAGAAGAGCATCCAGACCGCCTTCAAGGAGGTCGCGGATACCCTCGGCGCCCAGGCGGACTACCAGCAGCAGCTGCAGGCCCAGCAGGATCTGGTGGATGCCAACCAGACCTACTTCAAGCTGGCGGAGTTCCGCTACGAGCAAGGGGTGGACAGCTATCTGACGAGGCTGGATGCCCAGCGTTCTCTGTTCAGTGCCAGACAGGGGCTCATCAGTACCCGCCTGGCCCAGCTCAGCAACCAGGTCGCCCTCTACAAGGCGGTCGGTGGCGGCTGGCAGGCACCCAAGGAGGCCCCGGCGGCCTTTGAAGGGCAGGGCTAGTCTCTCTCGCTGACAGCGTGACAGCCACAGGGCGAACCATCTGGTTCGCCCTGTTTTTTTAGGTGTCAATGGCCCGGCTTTGTCTGAATACCTTGTTGCCAAGCAGGGCCCGTTTTTCTAACGCTAGGCTTGCCCGGACCGAAATAGAAAAAGGCTCACATCGCTGCGAGCCTTTTCATTTCTGGTGCCGGAAACAGGAGTCGAACCTGCGACCTTCGCATTACGAATGCGCTGCTCTACCAACTGAGCTACACCGGCTTGTCTCTAGATTCCCGAAAATGTGCTGGCAAGTCAATGAGCCCGGACTGTTTTTATGAGCCTGCTCATGGAGTTACGGGCACACCTCAGAGATCGACGAATTCCGGAATGTGGGCGCGGCCACGGCTCTCGAGAAACGCGAGCAGGGCACGGGGGGAGCGCGCCAGGATCCGCTCCTCGGGGAAGCCGGCCTCTGTCACCAGCCGGTGGCAGTGGTCAAAATCCCCCAGGCTGAAGGCCACGTGGGAGTCTGAGCCGAAGGTGAGGTAGGCACCCAGATCCCTCGCCGCCTCGACGATGGCGCGGCAGTTGCCCTCACTGCCCGGACGGGAGTGACTGAAGGAGGAGTTGTTGATCTCCAATGCCACCCTGTATTCTGCGGCGGCCCTGACCACGGCCTGGATGTCGATGGGAAAGGCGGGGTTGCCGGGGTGGCTTATCATGTCGACCCGGCCGCTTCGGATGGCGTTGATCATGGCCTGGGTATGGGTTGCCTGATCGCAGGGGGGGAACACGGGCTCATGAAAGCCGGCCATGATCATGTCGAGGCGCGACTCGTAGCGTTCGGGGAAGTCTATTTCGCCGTCTATGTTCTTGATGTTGGCCTCGATGCCGCGCAGTATACCGACCCCGTCCACCACCCGTGGCAGGACGTGCAGATTGACGAAATGCCAGAAGTGGGGCGCATCGGCCATGTCGGGACCGTGATCCGTGGTGGCAAAGAGCTTGATCCCCTTGGCCTTGGCAATGGGCAGGTAATCGTGAATGGTGCTGTAAGCGTGGGTGCTGGCGACGGTGTGCGTGTGGGTATCGACCTGGTACTTCATCTTTTCTCCCCTCTGGCATGAGGGGCCAGCATAGCAAGATTGGCGGAGTCGGGCCATGTGGCGGCCTGCCATACTTTGTCACAAATTACGCTAGGACTGACAAAGTCTGACCATCTTTGTCTGCGAGCATAGCCCCATCGATGCAAGCCTGAACTCTCATCGATGAGTCGAAACTGGATGATTCGACTCACTTTTCCCCACCGTCGCCCCTGCGACGGTTTTTTTTCGCCCGCAATTCTTGCCGCCATCCGGATAAAAAAATGCCCAACTAGCATGGCGCAAGTTGGGCGAGACTTAATGTTTAATTGCAGTGGCATAGATATAGAGTCCTGCCTGGCCGCTAAGTTCCCATCTTGTTCCCGCTTTTTTGATTGAAAACATTTCGCCAACACCTGTTCACATTCTCTTGACATGACTGGGCGTGAAACGTACTTTTTAAACATTCGTTTAAGTGAGGTGTCCAGTGAGTAAAATCGATACCAAAAACCGTATTCTCGATGCCGCCGAGGTGCTGTTTGCCGAGCGGGGATTCGCCGATACCTCGTTGCGTCTGATCACCAGCGAGGCCGATGTGAACCTGGCCTCGGTCAACTATCACTTCGGCTCCAAAAAGGAGTTGATCCAGGCGGTGCTCGATCGCTACCTGAGTATCTTCATGCCTGAGCTGGATGCTCGCCTGCAGACCTTGATGGCCCAGGAGCAGCTGACCCTGCTGCAGGTGTTCGAAAGTTTCGTCGAGCCCCTGATGAAGCTGGTGGCGGTGCGGGCCAACGGCCCGGCGCTCTTCATGCAGTTGCTGGGGCGCGGCTACATCGACAGCCAGGGCCACTTGCGCCGCTTCATCACCACCCACTACGGGGCGACCCTGCACGGGATCACCCAGGCTATTTCCAAGGCCAACCCGGCCCTGTCGCCGGCGGATCTCTTCTGGCGCCTGCACTTCACCCTGGGCACAGTGGTGTTCACCATGGCCTCCGCCGATGCCCTGCGTGACATCGCCCAGGCCGATTTTGGCCAGCAGCTCGATGTGGAAGGGCTGGTGCGCAACGTTATTCCTTATCTGGCGTCCGGTGTCGGGGCGCCCGTGGAGTCGACCAGGCTCTCCCTGGCCGTGTAACACCTAACAATAATCAACGGAAACAGTGAAATAGAAGGAACTTCGGTATGATCACATTGCTTGTCCTGCTGGTGCTGGCGATAGCCGTGGTACTCGGCGTGCCCGCCATCCGTAAAAAGGTGGTGACCCGTCCTGTGTTCGGCATCTTCAAGAAGATACTGCCGCCCTTGTCGGCCACCGAGCGGGAGGCCATGGAAGCCGGCTCCGTCTGGTGGGATGGCGAGCTGTTTCGCGGCAACCCGGACTGGAAGAAACTGCACGGTTACGGCAAGGCCGAACTGAGCGCCGAGGAGCAGGCCTTCATCGACAATCAGGTCGAGACCCTGCTCGCCATGGTGGACGACTTCAAGATCGTCAACGAAACCAAAGACCTGCCAGAGCCGGTCTGGGACTATCTGAAGAAGGAAGGCTTCTTCTCCCTGATCATCCCGAAATCCTACGGCGGCCGCGAATTCTCTGCGATTGCCAACTCCACCATAGTCACCCGCATTGCCACCAAGAGCCTGAGCGTGGCGGTCACCGTCATGGTGCCGAACTCCCTTGGCCCGGGCGAGCTGCTGATGCACTACGGTACCCAGGCCCAGAAGGACTTCTGGCTGCCGGGGCTGGCCAACGGCAAGGAAGTGCCCTGCTTCGCCCTGACCGGGCCGGAAGCGGGCTCGGACGCGGGCGCCATCCCGGACAAGGGGAGCGTCTGCAAGGGCATGTACAAGGGTGAAGAGGTGCTGGGCATTCGCCTGAACTGGAACAAGCGCTATATCACCCTGGCGCCCCGCGCCACAGTGCTGGGGCTGGCGTTCAAGCTCTATGACCCGGAGAAACTGCTGGGTGACAAGGAAGAGCTCGGCATCACCTGCGCCCTGATCCCCACCAGCCACCCGGGCGTGCGGGTCGGTGATCGCCACTACCCCATGGGGCTGGCGTTCCTGAACGGCCCGACCTTCGGCAAGGATGTGTTCATTCCGCTCGACTGGATCATCGGTGGCCCGGATTACGCCGGCCGTGGATGGCGCATGCTGGTCGAATGCCTCTCCGCCGGTCGCGGCATCTCGCTGCCTGCCCTCGGCACCGCTTGCGGTCACATGGCGAGCCGCACCGTGGGGGCCTACTCCTATGTGCGCAAGCAGTTCGGCATGTCCATCGGCAAGTTTGAAGGGGTGCAGGAAGCGCTGGCCCGCATCGGCGGCCTCACCTATCAGCTGGAAGGGGCCCGTCGCATGACCGCAGGTTCCCTGGACTTGGGTCAAGCCCCGGCCATTGTCACCGCAATTTCCAAGTACCACATGACCGAAATGGCGCGCCAGATCATGGATGATTCCATGGACATCCACGCCGGTCGCGCCATCCAGCTCGGTCCGAAAAACTACACCGGCTACGCCTACATGGGCATTCCGGTCGCCATCACGGTGGAAGGGGCCAATATCCTGACCCGCAACCTGATGATCTTCGGCCAGGGTGCCACCCGCTGCCACCCCTACGTATTTGCCGAGCTGGAAGCCGCCGCCGACACCGATGTGGAGCGCGGCCTCGAGAAGTTCGATGCCCTGCTGATGAAGCACATCGCCTTCGGTACCGGCAACTTCTTCGGCGCCCTGTTCCAGGGGCTGACCCTGGGTCAGTTCAACAATGCCCCTGTGGCTGGCGAAACCGCCCGCTACTACAAGCAGCTTTCTCGCATGAGTAAAGGGCTGGCCCTGTGCGCCGACGTCTCCATGCTGATGCTGGGTGGCGATCTCAAGCGCAAGGAGATGATCTCCGCCCGTCTTGGCGACGTGCTGAGCCACCTCTACCTGGCCTCCGCCACCCTCAAGCACTACGAGGATCAGGGCCGCATGGTCTCGGATCTGCCGTTCGTGCAGTACGCGGTGGAGCGCAACCTCCATCTCATTGGCAAGGCGTTCGAGGGCTTCTTCCAGAACTTCCCGAACAAGGTGGTGGGCGCCGTGCTCAAACGCGTGGTCTTCCCGTTTGGCGTGGGCTACAAGATGCCGGCAGACGAGCGTTGCCACGCCATCTGTCTGGCCATGATGACCCCGGGCGAGTTCCGCGATCGTCTGACTGCACTCTGCTACGTGGGCAAGGATGACGCTGATCCGGTCGGTCTGATGGAGCGCGCCTTCCAGGCCATGGTGGCGGTGCAACCCATCGAGAAGAAGCTGGTGCAGGCCCAGAAAGAGGGCAAACTGCCCCGCAAGATGGCCCTGCCGGAGCTGGTGGCCGCGGCCCTGTCCCAGTCCATCCTCGGCAAGGAGGAGGCGGACAAGCTGCTGGCCGCCGATGCCCTGCGCTACGAGGCCATTCAGGTGGACAACTTCGCCCCGGGTGAGCTGGAAGGGCTGTCTCAACCGAACCCGGTTGTGCACGCCGCCTGATCCCGAGAGTAAACCGACAACCGGCCCATGTGGCCGGTTTTTTTGTTTGTTAACCAGGCATTTACAACCTCGATTAATTCCAGTTAAATGCAATGGCCCCCACCCTTGGGGCAGGAAGCAAGGCCAGCGGAATGGCCGATAACAACAACTCAGGAAGAGTGAATGAACCTCGCCAAAACGGCGATCGAACGCCCCATCTGGGTGGCGGTCTCGGTCGTGCTCATTTTTTTGCTGGGCCTGCTCAGCATCCGGGGACTGCCTGTCCAGCTGTTTCCCGACATCGATCGTCCTCACCTCAACATCTCGGTGGACTGGCGCTCGGCCTCGCCCCAGGAGATGGAGTCGGAGATAACCGACCCCATCGAGCAGGAGATGCAGGGGGTACAGGGGCTGAAAAACCTCACCAGCAACAGCTATCCCGGCTTTACCGAAATCGACATGGAGTTTGCCCTCGGCACAGACATGCAGCGGGCCCAGCTCGACGTCATCTCGCGCCTGAACCGGGTCTCCGGCCTGCCGGACAAGATCGGCGGCCCCTACGTCAACAACTACAGCAGCAACGACACCCTCACCTTCTTCTTCATCCAGCAACTGCCGGGTGCCAAGGGGGCGATCGACGATCACCAGGCGCTGATCGAGGCGAGGGTCAAGCCTGAGCTTGAGCGCATCCCCGGGGTGTCGACCGTGGAGGTGGAGGGGATCAACGAGCGTCAGATCCAGATCCGCTTCGACCCCTATCGCGCCGCCGAGCTGGGGGTGGAGATACCCGTGCTCGCCAGCCGGGCAACCACTGGCTGGGACGTGTCGGCCGGCACCCTCGACATAGGACGCTGGGAGTACAAGTTGCGCTTCGCCGGTCGCTACGACGTGGCCACCCTGGGGGACAAGGTGGTGGACTGGCGCGACGGCCTGCCCATCTACCTGCGGGACGTGGCGGAAGTCAGGGTTGCCCGGGAGGAGAACCCTGTGCTGCGCATCCAGAACGGCAACACCGCCATAGCGGCGCAGATCTTCAAGGAGAGCGGGGCCAATGCCCTGACGGCGCTGGAGGGGATCAAGCTCAAGGTGGAGGAGCTCAACCTGAAGGTGCTGGAGCCGGTCGGGCTGCACATGGAGCAGTCGTTCGATGCCTCCCTCTACATCAACCGGGCGGTGGGCATGGTGACCGCCAACCTGGGACTGGGGGTGCTGCTCTCCTGCGCCATCCTCTGGGTCTTCCTGCGCCAGCTCAAGGCGACCCTGATGATAGCGGTCGCTATCCCCATCAGCATCATGCTCACCTTCTGCCTGCTCAAGGTGATGGGCAGGACGCTGAACATCATCTCCCTTGCGGGGATCGCCTTCGCGGTCGGCATGGTGCTGGATGCCGCCATAGTGGTGCTGGAGAGCATCTACCGGCGCCATGAGCGGGGGGATCTCGGCAAGGCCGAGGCGGCGCTGGAAGGCACCAGCCGGGTGTGGACCGCCCTGGTGGCCTCCACCCTCACCACTGTCGCCATCTTCCTGCCGGTGCTCTTGCTCAACGATGTGGAGGGGCAGCTGTTTGCGGATCTCGCACTCACCATCGCCTGTGCCGTCACCGTCTCCATGCTGGTGGCGGTGACAGTGCTGCCCGCCGTGGCGGCGCGCTGGATGGGGCGCGAGCGGCTGGTCGATCCCTATGAATCACTGTGGCAGCGCACTACCCGCCATGTGATCCGCTGGACCGGCACGGTCCCCCGACGCTGGACCCTTATCGTCCTGATGATGAGCGGGCCAGTGCTGGCCAGCTGGCTGCTGTTGCCCAAGATGAACTATCTGCCGGACGTGAAGCGGGATGCCATCGACGTCTGGATGAGTTTCACCCCAGGGGTCAACCTCAAGGCCCAGCGGGAGGAGGTGATCGATACCCTGATCGCCCGCCTCGACCCCTACATGAAGGGGGAGAAAGAGCCTGCCCTCAAGAACTACTACATATTGCGCTACCCGGGTGGCGCCCAGATCGGGGTGCGCCCCAGGGACGAGACCCGGATCAAGGCGCTGGAGCAGCTCCTGATGAAACAGCTGCTGGTGGGCATACCCGATACCCGGGCCTTCGGCGGTCAGGGCTCCCTGTTTGGCGGCTTCGACAGCGAGAACGGCATCTCGTTGCTGATCCAGGGGGGCGAGCTGCCGGCGCTCTATCAGGCAGCCAGAGAGAGCATGGCCATGGTGCAGCGCGACTTGCCGGGGGCCCAGATAAGGCCTGAGCCCGGGCTCGACTTCAGCGCCCCCGAACTGCGGCTGGTGCCGCAAGACAGGCGTCTGGCCGAGGTGGGCTGGGATCGCAGCCCCTTGCCCGCCATCATCCAGACCTTTGGCGACGGCCTGCGGGTCGGGGAATATTTCGACGGGGAGGAGCGGCTCGACATCCTGCTGATGGGCCAGGCCTCCGCCAACCCGGACGAGCTGAAGGCGGTGCCGCTCGCCACCCCGTCCGGGCGCATAGTCCCCCTCGGCGAGTTGCTGCGGGTGGAGCCCGGCCTCGGGCCTGAGAGCATCTTTCGGGCCGACGGGCGGCGCAGCATCAGCCTGCAGATCACCCCGCCTGAGGGGATGAGCATGGAGCAGGTGCTGGAGACCCTGCAGACCAAGAGCTTCGCCGCCATCCGGCCGCTGCTGCCAGTCGGGGGCGAGCTGAGGGTTGCCGGCAATGCCGACAGCCTGCAGCAGGCGCTGGACAACCTCGGCGGCATCTTCCTGTTCGCCGTGATGATACTGCTCATCTTGCTGTGGGGGGTCTTCGCCTCCCTCAAGGATGCCGTACTGGTGCTGCTGACCCTGCCGCTCGCCACAGTGGGCGGCGTGCTGGCGCTGCACCTGAGCGGCCTGCTGGTGCCGCTGCCGATGGACCTACTCACCCTCATCGGCTTCGTGATCCTGCTGGGGCTGGTAGTCAACAACGCCATCCTGCTGGTGCACCAGACCCGCATGGCCGAGCGGGAAGGAATGAGCCGCCAGTCGGCGGTGGCCGATGCCCTGCAAAGCCGGATGAGGCCCATCGCCATGACCAGTCTCACCAGCATCTTCGGCATGCTGCCGCTGATGCTGAGCCCGAGCGAGGGGAGCGAAATCTACCGGGGGCTCGCCACCGTCATCGTCGGCGGCATGAGTTGCAGCACCCTGTTTACTCTGATCCTGTTACCCGCCTTCCTGCGGCTGGGTGAGCGGGTCGACGCCCCCCACGCCATCCGGCAGCGGGCCTGAGAAGGAGCCTATCGATGATGCAGATGTTCACAAGGATGATGATGACCCTGGCCCTGCTGGCAGCAGGACCTGCCGGGGCAAAAATGGTGACCCTGGCGGAGGTTACCCAGGGGGAGGCGGGGGCCAGCATCTGGGTCAGCGGCACTGTCGCGAGCCGCCAGCAGGCGGCCCTCAGCGCCGAGGTAAGCGGGCGGGTGGAGTGGATTGCCGAGTTCGGCAGCCGGGTGAAGGCGGGGGACGAGCTGCTGCGCCTGGACGCCGCCACCCTGCGCCTCTCCCTCGAGCAGTCCCGGGCCGAGCAGGGGAGGGAGGCGAGCAAGCTGCACTATGCTCGCGCCGAGTTCCAGCGCCTCGAGCGGCTGCACCAGCAGAAAAGTGCTTCCCAGAGCCAGTACGACAAGGCGCGCTATGAGGTGGAGCAGGCAGAGCTGGCGGAGCAACTGGCCCGGGTACAGGTGCGCCAGATCGAGGCTCAGTTGCAAAGGACCCACATCTTCGCCCCCTTCGACGGTGTGGTGAACGAGCACTTCATCCAGCCGGGGGAGCATGTGGACGCGGGGGAGCGGGCGCTGGAGCTGGTCAACCCGGCGCAGCCTGACATCCGGTTGCGGGCACCCATCGTCTGGGCCAGCCAGCTGGAAGCTAAGGCCAGGTTGCGGGTGGAGGGGGATCAGCTCAGCGGCCACGCCGTCTATTACCAGCGGGCGGCGAGCGCGGATCCCAAGTCGCGCCTCATCGAGCTGCGCCTCAGGCCAGAGCCGGGCCGTTTCATCATCGGCTCGCCGGTGCGGGTGGCGCTGCCGCTCGGGGAGCAGCAGACCATGTTGCTGCCGCGGGATGCCCTGGTGCTCGGCACCGAGGGGAGCGTGGTCTATCAGGTGGAGCAGCGCGGCGAGGCGCTGACCGTGAACCGGGTGCCGGTGACTGTGCTGTTCGGGGACAACCGGCAGGTGGCGGTGAGCGGTGCCCTCAAGCAGGGGGACAGGGTGGTGGTACGCGGCGCCGGCAGCCTGCAGGATGGGGACAAGGTGGAGCTGTTTCGTGGCTGAATCTGGTTTGGCGCCATAAAGAACGGCTCCCGCGGGAGCCGTTGTTGTCGATGTCCAAGCGAGGGATTACTCGACCATCATCACCTTGCAGGTGTTGGTACTGCCCACGGTTTCCATCTTGTCGCCATGGGTCAGCAGCACCATGTCGCCGCTCTGGACCAGGCCCTTGGCCTTGAGCACGTCCAGCGCCTCGCGGCACACCTCGTAGACCGGCTTGCTCTCGTCGCCGTCGAACAGCACAGGGGTGACACCGCGGTAGAGGTTGGTCCAGGCCAGCGTCTTGTTGTGGGGAGACATGGCGAAGATCGGCAGGCCGGAGCTGATGCGGGACATCAGCAGCGGTGTGGTGCCGGACTCGGTCAGTGCCACTATCGCCTTGACCCCTTCCAGGTGGTTGGCCGCATACATGGTGGACATGGCCACGGCCTCTTCCACCGAGGTGAAGGTGTAGCTCATGCGGTGGTTGGAGACGTTCAGGCTAGGGTGCTTCTCGGCACCCACGCAGACGCTGGCCATGGAGGTGACCGTCTCTATGGGGAACTGACCGGCGGCGGTCTCGGCGGAGAGCATCACAGCATCTGTGCCGTCCAGCACGGCGTTGGCCACGTCCATTACCTCGGCACGGGTCGGCAGCGGGGCGTTGATCATGGACTCCATCATCTGGGTCGCTGTGATGACCACGCGGTTCAGGCGACGGGAGTGACGAATGAGCTTCTTCTGCACACCCACCAGCTCGGGGTCGCCGATCTCGACGCCGAGATCGCCACGGGCCACCATGACGGCATCGGAGCCAAGGATGATGTCTTCCATCGCCTCGTCGCTGGCGACGGTTTCGGCGCGCTCGACCTTGGCCACTATCTTGGCGTTGGAGCCGGCTTCGCGGGCCAGTTCGCGGGCGTAGCGCAGATCATCGCCGCTGCGGGGGAAGGAGACGGCCAGGTAGTCCACGTTCATGCGGGCGGCGGTCTTGATGTCTTCCTTGTCCTTCTCGGTCAGGGCCGGTGCGGAGAGGCCGCCCCCTTTCTTGTTGATGCCCTTGTTGTTGGAGAGAGGCCCGGCCACTGTGACTGTGGTGTGAATGCGAGTGCCTTCGACCTGCTCGACTTTCAGTTGCACGCGACCATCGTCCAGCAGCAGGATGTCGCCGGCCACCACGTCGTTTGGCAGACTCTTGTAGTCGATGCCGACCTGCTCCTGGCAGCCTTCCCCCTTGCCGAGGGCGGCATCGAGAATGAACTTGTCACCGATGGCGAGGTAGATCTTGCCATCCTTGAAGGTGGAAACGCGGATCTTGGGGCCTTGCAGGTCCCCCATGATGGCCACATGACGGCCCAGCTTGGCGGCGATTTCACGCACCTGGTTGGCGCGCAGGATATGATCTTCAGGAGTGCCGTGAGAGAAGTTCATCCGCACCATGTCGGCACCGGCGCGAATGATCCCCTCGAGGATGCCGTCGCGATCGGTTGCCGGACCGAGTGTGGTTACAATCTTTGTACGTCTTGGCATGAAAGACTCCAATGTGAAGTTGATATGACTTGAAATACTGCCCCGTCAAGCATGTGGCATGGCGCCTGCTTGCAGGCCATCTGGGTGGCCTTGTGTTATTAAATTACGATACTACACCAAGCCCGGTGGCATAGACAGTCGGGGGCGGACCCCCGAATGATTCAGGAATTATGTGGGGTATCAAAGCGGGATTCGCGCAAACCTTCTTTGACTTTCTTCAGGTTTTCGCGAAATTTCATGCCACGGCGCAGGGTAAAGCCGGTTGCCAGCACGTCCACCAGGGCCAGCTGGGCGATGCGGGACGCCATCGGCATATAGACGTCGGTGTCTTCCGGCACGTCCATGGAGAGCACCAGGTTGCACTCCCGGGCCAGGGGGGAATCCTTGGCGGTCATGCCGATGACGGTGGCATCGTTTTCACGGGCCAGGGCCGCGATTTCCACCAGCGCCTTGGTGCGGCCGGTGTGGGAGATCAGCACCACCACATCCCCTTCGCTGCTGTTGATGCAGCTCATGCGCATCATGACGATGTCGTCGAAGCTCACCACGGGAATGTTGAAGCGGAAGAATTTGTTCTGGGCATCGCGGGCCACGGCGGAAGAGGCGCCCAGGCCGAAGAAGCTGATCTTCTTGGACTGGGTCAGGATATCGACGCAGCGGTTGATGGCGGAGATGTCCAGGCTGTTCTTGGCGGCATCGAGACAGGCCATGGTGGATTCGAAGATCTTGGCGGTATAGGTGTCGGGCCCGTCTTCCGCTTCCACGTGGCGGTTCACATAAGGGGTGCCGTTGGCCAGGCTCTGGGCCAGGTGCAGCTTGAAGTCGGGGAAGCCCTTGGTATCGAGACGACGGCAGAAGCGATTGACGGTCGGTTCGCTGACATCGGCCAGCTTGGCGAGGGTGGCAATGCTGGAGTGAATGGCGGTCTGGGGCGACGCCAGGATCACTTCAGCCACCTTACGCTCTGATTTACTGAAGCTTTCCAAATTGTTCGTAATTTTATCGAGGGTATTCATCATTACCACCAGGCATTTTTGTAATTTAACTTCAGTGTCTGTGCACTAAATTCACAGCTCAAGCAGGTTTCCAATCTACTTGATGACTATACAAGACAAGCGCTTATCGGAACTAATCTCGTCCCCACAAAGTATGACTCATGTCTAATTATTTCGTGCTTTTGGTTACAAACTTCCATCCGACCCTTGAAAACGCTTACAAATGTTGCAAAGCAACAACACTGTGAGCGGGCGCACAGTTGCATTCATCCGACGCGCCGCAAGGGAAGGGGCTCGGGTAGTATTGCAACCAAATAACAATGTCGGGACGGTAAGGGCCGCCCCGAGTCGGTAACGAAGGAGTTTGTTATGCAGCATACCCATGCGCTGGTGGGCGACGTAGGCGGTACCAATGCCCGGCTGGCCCTCTGCGAGTTGGCGACCGGCGCCATTTCCCAGGCAAAGACCTATTCCGGGCTGGCCCACCCCAGCCTCGAGGCCGTGGTGCGCCTCTATCTGGAGGAGCATGGCGTCAAGGTGGGCGAGGCCTGCATTGCCATCGCCTGTCCCATCAATGGCGACTGGGTCGCCATGACCAACCACAGCTGGGAGTTCTCCATCCGCGAGATGCAGAGCAACCTCGGCCTGGATCGCCTGCAGGTGATCAACGATTTCACCGCCGTCTCCATGGCGGTGCCCGTGCTCGGTGAGAGTGACCGCATCCAGCTCGGCGGCGCCGCCCCGGTGGCTGGCAAGCCCATCGCCATTTATGGCGCAGGTACCGGCCTTGGGGTGGCGCACCTGGTGCAGGCGGGCGAGCAGTGGCTCAGTCTGCCGGGGGAGGGCGGTCACGTGGATTTCGCCGCCAACACGGAAGAGGAAGATGCCGTGCTGCAGGTGATGCGTGGCGAGCTGGGCCATGTGTCGGCCGAGCGTTTCCTCTCAGGCCCGGGGCTGGTCAATCTCTATCGCGGCCTGGTCAAATCCGACGGCCGCGAACCCGAGCCCTTTGCCCCCAAAGACATCACCGAGCGGGCGCTGGCGGGTGACTGCCTCGATTGCCGCCGCACCCTGAGCCTGTTCTGCGTGCTCATGGGCCGCTTTGCCGGCAACCTGGCGCTCAACCTGGGCACCTTCGGCGGCGTCTATATCGCCGGTGGCATAGTGCCCCGCTTCCAGGAGTTCTTCATCGGCTCCGGCTTTCGGGTCGCCTTCGAGGACAAGGGTCGCTTCAAGCCTTATCTGAAGGACATCCCGGTGTTCCTCATCACCCATGAGGGCCCCGGCCTGCTGGGGGCGGGCGCCTATCTGCGCCAGTCCCTCGGGATACGCCTCTGAGGCGGATAAAGAATGCACAAATGGTTCAGTCCCGATTCAGTGACCCTGGCGTAGAGTGAGATCACGTACTCAAGAGGGCAGGGTTTCACAGGGAATTGGAAGCTGTCTTCATCCGCTGGGTGCGAATTGTCACCTGACAAGCCTGAACTGTTTCACCGGCCCTTGCGGCCGGTTTTTTTATGTCCGCCATTTCATCCATGGGGCCTAGAAGCCGCTTTCCCGCAGCAGCACGGCGAGCAGCCAGGTGCTCCCCTCGGCCAGCAGGCTGCGTCGGCTCCCCTCCAGCACCAGGGTGCCGCGGGTCTCCCGCAGGGTGGCCGGGGCCTCATCCAGCCGGATCCGCACCAGGAACAGGGGATGGGCTGGTTGCAGCTCCTCCCCTTGCGGGCTGGTGGTGATGGGGCCCCCGAAGCGGGCGCTCAGCATGGGGTGCTTGAGCTTGGCGACCCGGGTGGTGCCCAGATCGACCAGGGTGCCATGGAGGGGCGAAAGGGCGCCGTCCGGATAGAAACGTACCGGATCGCCGACCCGCAGACGCGCTATCTCATCCGCCGCCACATAGGCATCGACCTGCCACTGGCCGGGATCGATCAGGACGCCTATGGGGTGCTGGCTGTTGAGCCACTGGCCGGGCCGCTGCTCGGGATCCACATCCAGCCAGAGGCCGCTGAAGGGGGCCGCCAGCCTGAGCCTGTCTATCTCAGCCCGTGTCGCATTTGCCTCCCTGTATTGCACCCTGAGCCGCTCACGGGTCGCTATCTGTTCACTGAGCCCGAAGGGGTCATCCAGCATGCCGCCCAGGCGCGCCCCATAGGTCTGGATGCTCTGGGTGTTGCCCTGCACCTTCCAGTCGAGATCGGGATCCACCAGTTGCAGCAGGGATTCCCCCGCCTTGACGGGCCCGGCGGCCCGCAGGCTCTCCAGGCGGGCGGGGAAGGGGGTGAACACCTGCAGCTGGCGCTCCGCCCGCGCGACCCCGACTCCCTTGATTTGGCTATGCCATGGCAGGGCCAGCAGGATGAGCAGGGTGAGCAGCCCCAGCGCGAGCCCGAGCCGGCGTGGACGGGTCACCCTGGCGCGAGCCCGCCACCAATGGGTCAGCTCCCGCCAGACGGGAAGAAGGATGAACCAGCCGATTTCGACCATGAACAGGAGTATCCCCAGCAGTTTGAAGAACAGAAAGTAGACGGCGACCGCGATGCCGAGGAACAGCACCAGGCGATAGAGCCAGGTCAGGATGGCAAAGCCGATGAGCGCCCGGCGCTGGCGCACCGCAAAGGGCTCGGGCCAGGGCTCCATCAGGCCGAGCAGGGAACGGCGCAGGGCCACCCTGGCCAGGGCCGAGGCCCGCTCGTGCAGGTTCGGGAAGTTGAGCAGATCCGAGACGATGAAGTAGCCATCGAAGCGCATGAAGGGGCTGGCATTGAGGGCGAGTGAGAGGATCCAGCTGGTGGTGGCGAGGTAGAGCAGGCCGTTGCGCAGCGCCCCTTCCGCACACAGGGCCCAGCCCAGGGTGGCCAGCCCGGCCAGGGCCAGCTCGGTCAGTATGCCGGCGCTGGCGATGGCGAGCCGCTGGCGGGAGCGGGCCAGCTTCCAGCTCTCGCTGGTATCCGTGTAGAGCATGGGCCAGAGCACCACGAAGGCGATCCCCATGTGGGCCACCCGCACCCCGAGCCGGGTGGCGACCAGGGCATGGCCCAGCTCATGGAGCGTCTTGGCCAGGATCAGGGCGAGGGCGAAGCTCAGCAGGCCGTCGAGGGAGAAGGACTCCACCACGGCGTGGGTGAAGCTGTCCCACTGCTGCAGGGTCAGCAGTATGCCGAGCAGGCTGGCCCCCGCCACCAGCCAGGCGGTGAGGGGGCTGAACAGCCAGTCAAGCCGTGCCGCCAGCCGCTGGAGATGGCCCTGGGGGCGTAGCAGGGGGACGCGGAAAAACAAGTAGTGATGCAACCACCACTGTCCCTTCAGCCAGGCCCGGCCTTCGCTCGCCTGGCGCAGCCTGTCCACTGCCTGGGGGCTGGGGCGCACCAGCTGATGGCGCTCGAGAAACTGGCTGAAGGCGAGGATCTGCTCCACCTCGGGATGCAGGGCCGTCTCGTGCTGCAGCGCCTGCTGCAGGCGGCGGGGCGTCTGCCCGGCCCAGCGTACCAGACACTCGAACTCGAACCAGCCGATGCGGTAGAAGCGGTTGATCACCATGTCCTGAATGAGCCAGGCCGGCTCGCCGTTGGCGGTTCTGTCCGCCGGGCAGAGTCGCAGATCATCGCGCAGGCTCGGCAGGGGCAGATCGGCGGGATCCAGCATCAGAGGCCGCTCCAGGCGCGCAGGGCCGCCAGGGGACGGCGCAGCAGGTAGTAGCCGAGCAGCACGCGCTCGCCATAGAGCTTGGCGGTGCCGTGCAGGCCGAGACGGGCATGGGAGGGAGGCGACTCTATGGTGGCGAGCAGCCGGTAGGCGACCACGCCGTCGGCCCCCGGCTGGGCCTGATAGCTGGTCTCCAGGATCTTGCCGCGCAGGGGATCCAGGGGATAGGCGCTCAGGAACAGGGTGACGTCGGCCCCGGGTTCGAGGGCGATGGCATCGGCCACCGGCAGCAAGATGCGCATGGCGGGCTGGTGGGGATCGGCCAGCTGCATGATGCGCTCCCCGGTCACCACAGGTTTGCCG
Source organism: Aeromonas ichthyocola (assembly GCF_046087985.1). Classification (NCBI taxonomy): domain Bacteria; kingdom Pseudomonadati; phylum Pseudomonadota; class Gammaproteobacteria; order Aeromonadales; family Aeromonadaceae; genus Aeromonas; species Aeromonas ichthyocola. The sequence continues at coordinate 161,476 of NZ_JBJSWH010000002.1, read as the reverse complement.
AGCCAGTCGTTGGCATCGCTGAACACGGCGACCCCGTCCCGGGGGGCCGTCACCTGGCTGCGGGACAGTTGCAGCTCGACCCCCGCCAGCTCGGCACGCTTTTGCTGGGCCCGGCCGGTGAGCAGGGTCAGCTCGCGCCGGCTCTGGGGATTGTCGAAGGCGCGCTGGCTGGCGGCGAGCAGTTCGGCATCGGCCACGGCCACCTCCTGGGTCAGCACCTCAGCCCGGTTGCGCAGCGTGGTCTCGTCCAGGCGAAACAGGGGAGCCCCCGCGGCCACCGCCTGATTCGGGCGCACCGCCATCTGCTCTATGACACCGGCGAGGGGGCTGCTGATCACCAGGCTGGTACGGGAGACCACTTCGGCCGGCGCCAGGGCGCTCTGGCGTGTGGGGATGAGCAGCATGACGCCGGCGGCCAGGGCCAGCAGGATGAGCTGACGTCGACTGGGCCGCCAGCCGAGCAGGGGCGGCTTGTGGGTCAGGCTGTGCCAGCAATAGGCCCAGGTCTGCCAGAGACCTTGCAGCAGGGGCAGCAGGGGGGCGGGTGGCTCGCTCTCGCGCAGCAGGCAGAACAGGCCAAGCCGCTCGCCATCGTCGCGCTGGATGGGGACGCAGAACACCCCCTCCGGCCACCACTCGGCCCAGCCTTCGGCCAGATCCTCCGGCAGGGAGAGGGTCTCGCGCGCCAGCCAGACGGGGTCATGACCCGAGATCTGGGCATCGAGCCAGCGGCTCATCCTGCCGAGCCAGATGAGATAGGGGGAGTCTTCGCTGGGCCTGGCCAGTCCGGAGACGCAGAGCAGCTCCTGGGACTGGCCATGGCGGGCAAACACCAGCGCCTGATGAAACGGCAGCAATTGATAGAGATCGTTGGCCATGGAGAAGGCGAGGGCATTGAGACTTCGGGCGGCCAGGGCCCGGTCACGCAGGGCATGCAAGGCCAGCAGCAGTTGAGGCGGCGGGAGCGATTCAGTCATGGGACTCCAGAATGCGGGCCACGCCACTCATGCCCGCGACCAGTTCGGGATAAGGGGCGTCCAGTCTGGCCTCCAGCTCGACTGTCTGGGCCACGGCGTCGACCCGGGCATTGATGTGGCTGATCCTGGCCTGGTAGGGCTTGCCCGTCTCCAGCACGTTGATCTCGAGGGCCTGCCCCTGTTGCAGCCCGGACAGCAGCCGGGAGGGGACGTTGAGGCGGACCTTGAGGGGGCCGTCACTGACCAGATCGAACAGGGGGGTGCCGGCGGTCATGGTCTGATAGGGCTTGGCCTGCACCTGGGCGATGCGACCCGCGAAGGGGGCCCGCACGTCGCAGTAGCTGGTGCGCGCCTGGGCCAGGGCATGGGCGCCCTCGGCTTTTTGTACCCCGGTGGCGGCGATGGCCACCTCGAGATCGCCCACCGCATCGAGCTTGCGCAGGTTGCGTTTGGCGGCGAGATCCTGGCGGGCCATCTGCAACTCCGCCTGGGCGACGCGGGCCTGAGCCTCGCCTTCCCGACAGTCGAAACGGGCGAGCAGGGCCCCCTGCTTGACGGGCTGGCCGAGACTGGCCTGCAGTTTACCCAGGGTGCCGCTCATCTGGCTGGAGAGGGTCGTCTCCAGGTTGGCGGTCAGCAGGATGCGAATGGCATTGGGATCGTCCTGCAAGGTGCCTGTGGCCGGAGCCAGGGCGGGGCTGGCCTGCGCGGCCAGCGGCAGCAGCAGAAGCCACCAGGGGCTGGTGTTAGTTGGGAAGGGCATAGGGCACTCCGCCATTGGAAGTCAGCAAGGCCTGGTTCTCCTGTTTCTTGATGGTTTGCTCGATGGCTTTCGCCAGGGTCTGGACGTCGTGCTGGGCGATGGCCTCTGGCTGCACGTCCAGGCCGACCGAGTTGTAGAGCCGGCCCCAGGCGGCCTGGGCCTGGGAGTAGGCGGCCTCGCGCTGATAGCGGGAGAGCAGGTAGCGCCCTTCGGTGCGGATGACCTCGAGCTCGGACCCCTGATCGCTGGTACGGGCGGCCTGGGCATAGCGGAGCAGGCTCTCGTCGACCCGCAGGCTCTCGTCGGCGAAGGCCACTTCCTGGGCGGCCAGGTTGTAGCGCAGCACCCCGACCCTGACCTGGGTCAGCACGGCCATGGAGAGGGCGACACGTCTGGCATCATCCGTGACCTTCTGGGAGACCTCCAGGTTCTGGATGGCGGGCAGACGCAGGAACTTGAGCAGGTTGATGGAGACCTGCAACCCTGTCTCGGACCAGTGGTTGTTGTACAGGTACTGGTTGGAGTCGTAGTTGTAGCCCCAGTTCAGGCTCACGTTGGGCCAGAGTTCGGCCTTGGCTATCTTGATGTCTTGCTGGTTGGCGCGCTTGCGATACCACTCCTCCATGATCTCGGGGCGGTTTTCCAGCGCCATCAGCTCCAGGTTGTCGATGCTCTGGGCCAGGGTTGGCAACTGGGGTTCGGGGGTATCATCGGCCAGCACCATCTTGCTGCCGGAGGGAAGGGAGATGAGGGCGGCGAGTTCGGCCCGGGCGAACTCGAGATCCTGGCGGCGCTGATTGAGCAGGGAAACGGAATCGATGAGGGCGCGCTGGTAGGCTAGCGCCTGCTGGCGCGGCAACAAGCCTTGCGTCTCGGCCTGGCGGGCAGAATCGAGCGCCACCCGGGTTCTGGCCAGCAGCTTGTCGACCTCGGGCAGCAGGCGCTGTGCCCCCAGGGCACGCCAGTAGGCGCTGCGCACATCTTGCAGCACGTTCTGGGCCACCTTGCGACGGCGCTCTTCGGCCATCAGCACCTGATCCCCCTTCTGCTGGTTGCGGTAATAGGCGACGCCGAAATCGAGCAGACTCCAGCTCAGCCCCAGACCGCTCAGATCGCGGTAGCGCTCCTGGGAGGTGGAGGCGCGCAGGCTCTCCTCACCGTCCTCGATCCCGATAGAGGTGCCACCCGAGTCGTTGCTGCGTCCGGCCAGCCCGGCGGAGGCGACCAGCTGGGGCAGCATCTCGTGGCTGGAGAGATCCCGCAGATCCGCCGCGAGCGCGCCCTCCATCAGTTTGAGGCGGTAGTCCAGGTTGTATTTGAGGGCCCTGGCCGCCGCTTCATAGAAGGTGAGGGGGTGGATCACGGGCTCTTGCTGATCGTACATCAGCTGACGATCGAAGCGTATCCGGTCTGTCTTGTCCTGCTCCGTGTAGGTCTCGGGTGGCAGGGTGCTGCAGGCACAGAGCAGCAGGCTGGAAGTCAGGGTCAAGGGGCGGGGAGCGAGTCTGGGCATCATCTGTCCTTAGAATCAAGTGCCTGATTTGGTGGCAAGGGTGGCTGTGCGCGCAGTGCCTGTCATGGCGCGGCCTGCCGCATCCTGCAATTGCCTGGTAAAACTGCTGGCCTTGCCAGCGGGATCGGGGGCGCCATGGGGCCGCATATCCTGTGGCGTCATGGCAAACACCGACTCATCGCTGAGCAGGCCGTCGGCGCTGAGGCTGACCCGGCCGTGACGACCGAGGAAGCTGGCCAGATCCTGTTCCTGGGCCAGCCAGCTCTCCTGCACGCTCTGGCTGACGAAGGTCCCCTCCAGCTGGCCCAGGCCCTGGCCTATGCTCTGGCTGTGGATCTCCGGGGTCAGGCCGAAGAACAGCAGGCTGCCGTCGGTGCGCTCTGAACTGGCGCCGAGCAGCCGGTTGATATTCTGCACCACTGGGGTGACGAAGATGGCCGGGGTCAGGTCGGGGAGCGGCGTACCCAGACCCCCCACAGTCCCCTGATCGAGATCATGGGGGCCGGCCCCTTTGGTGTCGGGCGGGGGCACATAGGGGGCTGAGATGTCCAGGTGGATCACCAGCTGGGCCTGATCGGTGGCCCCGCTGCCATCCCCCAGGGTGTAGGTAAACACATCCTGCAGCACCTGGCCGAGGCCGGCGGCGGCCAGCACCTCCGGGTTGGTCAGATCTATGGTGTAGCTATAGCTGCCATCCTGGTTGAGGGTCAGCCAGCCGTAGCGCCCGGCCAGGGGCTGGCCGAGGGTGCCCCCATTGCCGCTGCCGTCCTCGGTGCCGCTACGCACCCCGGTGACGCGCAGGGGATCATCGCCATCGACGTCACCATCGTTGGGCAACACCTGGCCCGAGGCATGGGGGGCCTGCACCTGATCGTTTGCCACAGCGCTGTCATCCTGGGCGACCGGGTTGTCGTTGGCCCCCTGAATGACGACGGTCAGGCGGGCCTCGGAGAGGGCTCCCCCCTGATCGCGCATGCGGTAGCTGAACACCTCGGTGAGGGTCTGGCTGGCCAGTCGCAGCGCCTCGACCTCGGGGTTGTCATTGTCAATCAGGTACTGGTAGCTGCCATCGGCATTGAGGATGAGTTGGCCATAGCGTCCCTGCAAAACCTGACCCGCATTGACGCTGTTGCCGAGCGCGTCGCTGACGGTGAGCACTGTCCTGGTCTCGCCATTGGCCTGGCTGTCCACGTCGCTATCGTTGTCCAGCACATTGCCGACGGGATCCAGCCCCGCCGCCGTGTTGTCAATGCCGCCGGCTTCGATGGCATTGGCCTTGTCATCCACGGCGATCGGCGTGTCGTTGCTGCCGCGAATGGTCAGGGTGAGCGTGCTGGCGCTGGCGGCGCCCCAGAGATCCGCGATCTGGTAGTTGAAGAGCTCGGTCAGGGTCTGGTCAGGCCCGCGCAGGGCCTGCACCTCGGCGAGGCTGTTGTCCAGACGGTAGTGCCAGCTGCCATCGGCATTCATCACCAGCTCACCATAGCGCCCCTGCAGCACAGTCCCCGGGGCGGCACTCTGGCCATCGGCATGCTGAACGCCCGTCACCGTCAGGGCATCGCCCTCCAGATCGCTGTCATTGCCGAGCACATTGCCGCCGGGATCCAGACCGGGTTGCCCGTTATTGAGCCCGCCCGCCTCGATCACCTGGGCCTGATCCGGGTTGGCGACCGGGGCATCGTTGCGCCCCCGTATGAGGATGGTGAGCTGGGCAAGATCGACAGCACCCGCCAGATCTTGCGCCTGGTAGGTGAAGTGGTCGTTCAGGGTCTGCAGGGGCCCCAGCCCCTGAACGGTGGCATTGCCGGTATCGAGGGCATATTGGTAACGGCCATCCTGATACAGGGTGAGGGTGCCATAGAGCCCGGTCAGGGTGAGGGGAAGGACCTGGGTGACGGCGGCCAGCGTGCCGCCTGCGGCTTCAGTTCCCGCTCGCCCACCGCTGAGGATAAGGCTGTCGCCGCTGTCGATGTCGGTATCGTTGCCCAGCAGGTTGCCGTTGGGATTGACCACATTGCCTGCACCATTGTCGGCGACGGCGATCCCGATGTCGTTGCTGGCCACGGGGGTGTCGTTGGCCCCCTGGATACGAATGGTCAGGGTGGCTGAGCTGCTGGCACCGTTGGCGTCCGTCATGCCGTAACCGAAGCTGTCGGTCAGTGTGTCGGCACTGGTTCGCAGGGCCTGGACCGCGGCCAGGCTGTTGTCGATCACATAGGTGTAGCTGCCATCCCCGTTGAGGGTGAGCCAGCCATAGTTGCCCCTCAGCTGGCTGCCAAGAGTGCCGGCTGTGCCGGCACCGGTCCGCACTGTGCTGACCGTCTTGCGCTCGTTGGGGTTGCCCGATTCGGGATCCGTGTCGTTGCCGAGCACGTTGCCGGTGGCGTTGCTGCCCAGGGTGCTGTTGTTGACGCCCCCCGCCTCGACGGCGGTGCCGTTGTCGGCGACTGCCACCGGGGTGTCATTGCGCCCCTGGATGCTGATGGTCAGGGTCTGGGCACTGACGAGGCCCCCGAGATCCGTGATCTGGTAATCGAACTGCTCGGTGAGGGTTTCCCCCGGCAGCAGTCGCTGCACTGCGGCATTGGCATTGTCCAGCACATAGCGGTAGCTGCCGTCGGCGTTGAGGGTGAGGGTGCCATAGAGACCGTTGAGCCCGCTGCCAATGATGCCGCTGGTGGCGCCTGTGCTGACCCCGGTGACGGTGAGCTGCTCCCCGTTGCGATCCGGATCAGTATCGTTGGTGAGCAGGTTGCCGGTGGGATCTGTCCCCAGTAGGCCGTTGTTCAGGCCGCCGGCCTCGATGGCGGTGGCGGTATCGGCCGTGGCGACGGGGGCATCGTTGGCTCCCTGGATGGTGATGGTGACGCTGGCCTGGCTGGTCGCGCCATTGGCATCCTGCATGGTGTAGCCGAAGCTGTCGGTCAGGGTATGGCTGCTCAGGCGCAGGGCCTGAACCGCCGCCAGGCTGTTGTCGACCACATAGGTGTAGCTGCCATCCCCGTTGAGGGTGAGCCAGCCATAGTTGCCTCTCAGCTGGCTGCCGAGAGTGCCGGCGGTGCCGGTGCCTGTCCGCACGGCACTGACCGTCTTGCGCTCGTCGGGGTTGCCCGATTCGGGATCCGTGTCGTTGCCGAGCACGTTGCCGGTGGCGTTGCTGCCGAGGGTGGTGTTGTTGGCCCCCCCCGCCTCGACGGCGGTGCCAGTGTCGGCCACCGCCAGCGGGGTGTCGTTGCGCCCCTGAATGGTGATGGTCAGGGTCTGGGCACTGACGAGGCCGCCAAGGTCGCGCATCTGATAGTCAAATGCTTCGACCAGGTTCTCGCCGGGCAGCAGTCGTTGCACCGTGGCATTGGCATTGTCCAGTACATAGGTGTAGCTGCCGTCGGCGTTGAGGGTGAGGGTGCCATAGAGGCCGCTTATTGCACTGCCGACGGTGCCGCTGGTGGCCCCGAAGCTGACGCCGGTGACGGTGAACTGCTCCCCGTTGCGATCGGGATCCGTGTCGTTGGTGAGGACGTTGCCGCCTGGATTGGTGCCGCTTGCCTGATCGATGCCTTCGATGGCGATGGCCGCATCCGGGACGGCGGTGGGGGTATCATTGGCCCCCTGGATGGTGATGGTGATGGTGGCCAGGCTGCTGGCGCCTGCGGCATCCACCAGGGAGTAGGTAAAGCGGTCGGCCAGAGTATCGGTCGCCAGACGCAGGGCCTGCACCGCCGCCAGGTCGTTGTCGATCACATAGGTGTAGCTGCCATCCCCATTGAGCAGCAGCCAGCCATAGTCGCCCCGCAACTGGGAGCCCAGGGTACCAGCAGTGCCCGTGCCCCCTGTGGTGCCGGTGCGGACAGTGGCGACATGCCGGGTTTCATCGGGGTTGCTGGCGTCGGGGTCGCCGTCGTTGGCGAGCACGTTGCCGGTGGCATTGCTGCCGAGGGTGGTGTTGCCGAGTCCCCCGGCCTCGACGGCGGTGCCCGTGTCATCCACCGCCACAGGGGCATCATTACTGCCGTTGATGGTGATCACCAGGGCGGCGATGTCGTGGAGGTTGCCCAGATCCGTGACCCTGTAGCTGAAGGTCTCGGTGAGGGTGTCCCCCTGCCTCAGGGCCTGGACGGCGGCATTGCTGTTGTCCACCAGGTAGCGATAGCTGCCGTCGGCCCCCAGGGTCAGGGTGCCGTAGAGCCCGACAATGACGGCACCATTGGCGCTGGTGCTGCCGCCGGGCACATCGGTTATCTGGCTGAGGTTGGTGTCCGGTCCCAGGGCGACCTTGCTGACCCCCTTGCCGTCTCCCGCATCGATGTCGGTGTCGTTGGTGAGCACATTGCCGATGGCATCCGTGCCGGCCTGGCCGACCCCCTGCTCGGTGGCGCTGCCTGCATCGTCGCTGCCCAAGGGGGCGTCGTTGGCGCCCTGGATGGTGATGATGAGACTGGCCTGATTGCTGACGCCCTCGTCATCGATCACCTGATAGTCGAACTGCTCGGTCAGGGTGTCACTGCCAAGGCGCAGCCTCTCCACATCGGGGTTGTCGTTGTCGAGGACGTAGCGATAGCCACCCCCGAGCAACACATAGAGGGTGCCGTACTTGCCGGTAATGCTGGCCTCGACATCGACCGAATTGGTGGTGGCACTGTTGCCGGTGGCCGTGCTGGTCACCTGGCCAAGGTGCAGGATGTCGCTGTTGGTGGCGATGTCCACGTCGGTGTCATTGCGCAGCAGATTGCCCTGGGGCGAGGTGCCGGGCAGGTTGTTGGCGGTACCGCCCGCTTCCCGCGCCGTGGTGGTGTCGTTCTGGGCGACGGGGGCATCGTCGACCGGGTTGAGGGTGATGAGGACGCTGGTGGTGGCCGTCAGGGCATCCTCGGCATTGCCGGGAATGCCGTCGCCGTTGAGCTTGTCACCCAGTTGGCCGTTGTCGTTGATCAGCACCGAGAGGGTGTCGCTGCCGTTGTAATCCTGGTTGCCACGGTAATTGAGGGTCAGCAGGGCGGCATTGAGGGCGGCCAGATTGCCGGTCAAGACCAGCTGGCCACCGCCGTTGTTGGTGACCACGCTCAGGCCGGTTGCGCTCCCCAGGGAGAGCACGCCCTGGGTCACCGTCAGGGTGAGGGTGAGAGTACCGCTGCCCGCGTCCATGTCGGCCACCGAGAGCCCGACCAGCTGGAGATCCTGATCTTCATCCACGCTCTGGGCCGGGGTCGTGTTGCCCAGGGTGGGCGCATCGTTGAGCTCCACATAGCCGATGTTGGCACCGGCTTCGAACTGGCCGGCGTCGATGCCGGCCTCGGTGAGCACTAGCCCGATCTGCCCCAGGGTGCCGCCGTCGCTGTCGATGCGAACCTGCAAGGTGCCATAGCCTGCATCCGTGACGGTGCTCCCCGCCGGCCCATCGAGTCGATAGACGCCCGCCGGCAAGATGCCAAAGGAGAAGCGGCCACTGCCATCCGTGGTGGTGGTGAAGCTCTGGTTGTCCCCGGCGGTGGCGAGGTCCCCATCCAGCCCGCCCCAGACCAGGGTGACCGTCTGGCCCGCGAGCCCGGGTCCATCCGGCTGGGTGCTGGCGGTGGCGCTGGCGGTGTCGTTCCACAGGGTGCCGCTGACGAGGCCAAGCCCGGCTGTGCTGGCGAGCACATAGTTGTTGAGGGTGTTGCCCTGGCCATCCTGGCCGGTGCGCTCGCCGCTGGCGCTGCCGTCCGTGCCGACGGTGGAGCCGCCCCAGCCGCTGAAGTCTTCCGGCAGGCTGGACCAGGTCAGGGTGGCGTCGGTGCCGGCAATGGTGGCGCCATTGGGCAGATCGACGCTATAGACCAGGGTCACCTCTGCGCCGCCATCGAGCCGGGAGAAGTCGACCGCGAAGCTGGCGCCCTGGGTGACCATGACGGTGACGCCCGGCGGCAGGCCATAGTTGTTGGCACTGTCGCCGCTGTCGTAGGTATAGAGGGTCCCCCCCAGGGTGATGGTCAGGCTGGTCAGCGCATAGTTGCTGCCGCCGGGGAAACCGTCGGTCAGGCGCGGCTCGAAAGCGGCCAGGCCCCCGGACTGCGCGAAGCTTATCTGGACCTGGGCGCGGCCGGTGTTGCTGTCGATGGCCCTGGGGTCGAAGGCGATCACCGTCTTGTCCAGGCCACCCAGGCTGGGCTCTATGATGTCCTGATAGAGGGTCTGGCTGGCCCCGCGCTGGATCAGATTGTCCGGATCCGCGCCCACATAATCCCTGGCGAAGACCCCGAGCTGGGTGCCGGCCTGATTGCCCGCACTGTTGTCGACCCGCACGTTGAACTCGATGGCAATGCCCTCGAGGTCGCCGTCCGCATCCAGGTTGGAGATATCTCCCAGCCGGAAGATGATGGTCTGGTTGCCATTGGCGTCGGTCACTATCTCGATCTGGGCCGCGTCGAGCAGGCCCTGCAAGCCATTGGCCAGGGTCGAAGAGATGGCCTGGGCGGCGCTGCTGGTCTCGTTGCCCGCCACGTCGGCGCCCGTGATGGCGCTACCGCTCAGGCTGCTGGTCAGCCCTCCGCTGGAGATGAGGGCGAGGCGCACCTGCTCCTTGTCGAGGAAGCTCAGCCCCTTGGGCAGGCTGACCCTCAGTTCATAGTTGTCGTTCTCCCCCTCGGGGATCAGGGCCACCACCTTGTAGCGGATGATCTCGCCGACAGTGACCTGCTCATGGCTGGCATCGGTGGCACCGCCCCCGGTGTCATCCACGCCGCCGACCCGGGAGATGAGGATGCCGCTGGCGATGGGGATCAGTGACTGGTTGATGGCGCGGTAGTCGTTGAGCACCTGGCTGGCGGGCAGGCCGTCGGCACCGGTGCGTTCACCGGCGGGATCGGCCGCGGTGCCGAGGTTGCCGTTCAGGCTGGTCCACTGCACCTCGGCCTGGTTGGTCAACTGGGCGAAGTTGGTGGCGCTGGCATTGACCACACCGCTTAGCACCAGGGTCAGCTGCTTGCCCACGGCGATATCCAGGTTGGCATCGGCCCTGGTCTGCAACTGATTGCCTACCAGTTCGAACTGGCTGCTGACATCGACGCCATCATAGATGACCGATACCAGGTTGTAGCCACTCAGCTGGCCGGGCAGCAGATCGCTTAGCCGGATGTCGAAGGCGTCGAGGGGGCCGTTGTTGCTGATCACTATGTTGAAGCTGACCGCATCCCCTTCTTCAAAGCCGTAGGGCGGCGGGGTCGTGATGAGGTTCTGGGCTATGGTGAGCACCGGCTCCTGGATGAAGGCGGAGGGAGCGGGGGCCGTGGTGACCTCTCGCGTCAGGGCGCTGCCGCCGGCGACGTCACCGTCGGGATCCAGGTAGTGCAGGGTAGCGCCATTGCTGAGGCCGGTGCCGGCCTGGTTGGACGCGACATTGTCGGCGACCAGCCGCAGCCGCAGGGTGAAGCTGTTGTTGCCCTCATTGTTGTCGGCGTTGGCGCCGCTTGCGCTGAAGCTGAAGAGGGCATCAGCGCCATTGGTGCCGACCCCGGCGCCCCCCAGGATTGGCTCGCTGATGCTGCCGGCAAAGCCGGTGGTGATGAGCTCATAACCCTTGCCGCCGTTGAAGCTGGTGTCGAGCCTGAAGCCGGGGGGAATGAGATCGCTGATGTTGAGCTGCTGGGTACTCCCCTCCGGCAGGGTCACCCGGATGTCATAGCCCATGCTCTCGCCAATCACCAGATTGGCCCCCGAGGTGTGGCCCGCACTGGAGGCGGAGGCGGCATCGCCATTGCTGAAGTCGATGGTGAGGGTCGGGGCGGCGATCTGCGCGTTCCCCTTGTCGGTCAGATCGACGGGGGTGAAGTCTTGCCCGTTGTTGACGCTGGCGTAATTGCTGAGGATGGCGCTGGTCTCCAGCGTGCTGCTGGCCCGGATGTCGCTGGCGACCTCCACCTCATAGGTGATGACGATGAGATTGCTGCCTGCATTGGCTGCCGCAGTGCCATCCCGTCCCGGCAACAAGGTCGCCACATTGCCGGCATCCAGGAAGCTGATGGTGTTGCCGCTCACCTGGTAGTCGGTCCCCAGCACCAGCGGGGTGCCATCGCCCCGATAGATCTGCAGGTTGGCCGCCGCCAGCGAGCCGTTCAGGAAAGAGAGGCCGGCGGGCAGGGTGATGCTGGTGACCACATCGAAGGCCCCGCCACCGCCCCGGTTCTCGATGGCCGTCGCCAGGCGCAGCCTATCAGCGCCATCTATGTCGGTGACGCTGCCATTCACCGCATTTATGTCGGTGATCGGGCCGGTGAAGGGGACCCCGCCGCTGCCCGGTGCCTGCCAGCTGCCGGTGGTGCCGGTCACTGTGCCGTTGCTCGATGAGACGACCCCGTGGCCGATGGCGAGATCCGGCTCGGCGATGGAGGTGATGACGGTGACGTCAGAGCTGCTGAGCTGGGTCTTGTTGAGGGTGGTCACCTGGCTCGATTGCGCCAGCACGTCCAGGGTGCGCTGATCGGCGAAGGGTTGATCGCCGACCCTGAGGGTGAACTCCACCTCGATGCGGCTGCCCCCCAATGCGCTGGTGGCATAGCTGCCGAAATCGAAGACGAGGGAGTTGCCGGGGCCATTGCTGATGCTGACCAGATTGCCGAGGTTGGTGTCACCGCTGCCGAAGTGCCACTGGCCGACGCCGCTTCCTTCGCTCCAGTTGATGCCCGTCAGATCGAACAGCGGCAAGGGCAGGTAAGCCGTCAGCTTGAACTGTTCATAGTCCCCGGTGACCAGATCGTAACTGAGTCGGAAGGTCACCTGATCCCCCGGGCGCAGCTCGATGGCGCCCCCCGGGCTGCCGACCCCATTGATGTTGGTCAGTGCGATGTCGACCTGGCTGGTGGGGATGCGCGTCGTGGTCTGGGAGCTGTCTGACTCGGTACCGCCGGTCAGGTTGGTGCCATTTTCAAGGACGCTGGCGGTGACGCTGGCGCTGTTGCCGATGGTATCCCCCTCGTTGATCTCGCTCTGGGGGTTGCCGGCCGGCGGTGTGTAGCTCTGGCTTATCAGGGCGCTGTAGCTCAGCAGCGCCAGGGTGGCCCCCTGCTGGTCGTCATCGAAGGCAAGATCCCCGGCAAGCCAGCTCAGCAAGGGGAAGGCGTTGACCAGGGACTGGCCGATGTCGAAGCTGATGCTGGTGGAGCCGTCGGCATTGACCGTCGTGGTGTAGACCAGGGCTATGGTCTCGTTCGTGCCATTGCGCGTCAGGGTCAGGGTGGGGGTGCCGGTCAGGGTCTGGCCGTCCCCCAGGGTATCGGTGACGACAAACTGACCCTCGCCAAACAGATTCTTGCCGAAGGCGAAGTAGTCGGAGAGGGTCATCTTGATGCTGTAACCCAGGGTATCGCCCGGCGAGATCCCGGCCTTGCCGCCGTCGATGGCGAGGCTGACCTCTTTTTGCAGGGCGATGGAGCGGGCGGTGAAGCCGATGGGGTCACCCTGGCCGGCGAAGTCGATGCTGGTGGCGGGAGGCGTCAGATCCCGGCTGTCGAGCGGGGTCCACTCACCGCTGGCGGTGGGGGCCGCGATCGTGATCTGTACCGCATCCCCACTGTTGGGGTTGATCACTTGCTGACCGTTGGCATCGGCCTCGGGTACGTAGAACTTGACCAGGGTATCGGTGGCGGCGGCGAGGCTGCTGTAGGTCACGGTAAAGGCCTGGATGAAGAGGCTGTCGCTGTTGATGGCCGCCGTGATGAGGGCCGGGTTGGTGAGGACACGACCATCCGAGAGGGTGACCGAGGTGAGGATGCCATTCTGCCCCGGGGTGATGGCGGTGACCTGGATGGTGGCGGGCAGGGTCTGGCTGATGACGACGTTGTTCAGGGTCTGGCCATCGGCCGGGATGGCCGTCAGGACCAGGGTGTGGTTGAAGTTGGGGCCGGTCGCCGTTTCGCCTTCGGGCATGTCGAGGCTGTGCTCGAAGCGGATGACGGTCGGTTTGACCACAAAACTGTGCAAGTCCCCCTCGACCAGGCTGGGATCGTCGAGGGGATTGTTGAGGGCGTCATTGCCATACTGGAAACCGCTGCGAATGCCGATGGTCAGATCCGGCGACGCCGCCGAGTAGCTGGTGTCGGCCAGATTGCTCAACTGGGCGGTGATCTGGATAGGAATATCCGGTTGACCCTGATTGACGCTGCCAAAGGGGATCTCGACGACCACCAGGGTGTCACCGGCACGCAGGCCGACGTCAGCCGCCCGGATGACGAGGGGGTTGCCGCTGTCATCGACCGCGAGGGGATGGGTGGCATTGCCAGAAGCGTCGAACACCACGCTGTGGGTCTTGAGTGCCTGGCCCAGATAGCTGGCCTTGATGAAGCTGACCCCATCGTCTCCATCCTTGCCGGTGCCGGGCAGGTAGAGATCCAGATAGGGGGCATAGCCGGTCTGGCTCGCCTCGTTGCTGACGGTGACAGTGAATTCGAACTGCTCGCCCAGCAGGACATTGGCGCTGCCAAGGGGCAGGCTGCTGCTGGGGTCGGCGTTGGCGAGCAGCCGATCGTAACTCTGCATCGCCGCCCGATCGAGTGAAAGGGGTTGACTGATGAGGCCCTTGCTCACCTCCAGCTCCCAGTTCCCCCCCTTGCTGCTGGCGCCGGTATCATCGCTGGATGCCGCCACATCGGCGCCGGTCCACTTGGCGAGGGCACTGACCAGCGCTCGTCCCGACTCCCCGGCACCGACCCGGCAGCCATACAGCTGGATGTCGGCTTGCTCGCTCAGGTGGGATTGCCAGCCTTGCAACTGCTGGCTGATGCTGGCCAGGTTGTCGGCCGTCAGGGTGCGGTTGCCGAGGGTGAACTGGCCGGCCGCGCCGTGGGAGAGGATCTGGACGGCATCAACCTGACCCAGCTCCGCCAGTTTGGCGCCGATGGCGGCCAGGGCGTCGGTCTGCTTGTCGATGAGCAGCAGGCTGACATGGCTGTCGAGGTTCTTGGTCAGCTGGCTTGCCTGCTCGATGCGGGAATCGATGACCAGCAGTTGGCGAGGCTGGGCCGTCTGCGTAGGCGCCCCATGATCCGGGGCGTCAGCCGGGGTGGCCTGGTTATCCTGGTTCTGATGCTCGGCGGCGACGGCGGCGGCGCCATCAAACAGAATGCGCGGCTCCAACGCCAGCATCTGCTGTTGGGGCCTGAAGAACGGGTTGGCAGGCTTGTTGACCGTGGCTATCGCATCCGTGCGTTAGTTAATGGTGTTAAGTTATGCCACAACCTTGGTTAAGTTTCTAATGCAGCCAGATGATAAATATGTATTTTTTGAGACCAAATGGGTCTGGAAATCACCTCTGGTATTCGGCCCCATATCTGGGGCCTGGGGTGTCAGGGGAGGGTGATATGGAACCTGGCACCGCCGAGTGGTGACTCGTCCACCCGGATCTTGCCGCCATAGCTGTGCACGATTTCGGTCACCACCGCTAGCCCTATCCCCTGGCCCGGGGAGCTGTCTGCCCGCACGCCGCGCTGGAAGATCTGCTGCGATTTGCCGGGGTCTATGCCGGGACCGTCGTCTTCCACCACGATGAGCAGGCCGCTGCCCTGGCGGCTGACCCGCACCTGGATCTCGCTGATGGCGAACTTGCAGGCGTTGTCGAGCAGGTTGCCCATCAACTCCATTAGGTCGCCCTGTTCACCGTGAAAGAAGACGTCGTCATCAAACTGGAAGACGGTTTGCAGCTTCTTGTGGCGGTAGACCTTGGTGAGGCTGGCCAGCAGCTTCTCGATGAGGGGCACAGGCTCGGTACCCTTGCTGGCAAGGCGTTTTCGTCCGGTGACGGCACGGCGCAGCTGGTACTGGATGATCTGATCCATGGTGGTGATCTGCTCACTGATGTTGTCATGGATATCGTGGCCGAGCTTGAGCTCCTGGGCGGTGATCTGGATGAGTGCCAGCCGGGTTTTCAGGCTGTGGGCCAGATCGTTCAGGGCGTGCTGATAACGCTGGGTCTGCTGGCGTTCGTTCTCCAGCAACTGGTTGACCGACTCGGTCAGCGGTGTCAGCTCCCGCTCGTAGTCGTTGGAGAGCGACTCCCGGGAGCCTGCGCGGATCTCGTCAATCTGCCGCGCCATGGTGCGCAGGGAGGAGAGACTCCAGAAGCTGGTGAGCAGCAGCAGGGCCCCGAGCAGGCAATAAGAGAGCAGCGCCTGACGAATGCAGCGGTAGAGATACTCCCGGGTCTGGGCCTGGTAACGCTTGGCGGAATCGACCATGACCACGTAGTAGGTGGTGGGGCCGTCGCCATGGTTGCGCAGGAAGCGCAGGCTGTAGATGAAGTAGCTCTCACCGTTCTTGATGGTGTGCAGCTTGAAGAAATAGTCCTGATCCAGGCCGCCAAGGTATTTCATCAGATCCCGGCAGATGGTCCCCTTCATGGTGATCACCTCGGGCATGTGCAGGCTGGACCAGCTCAGCTCACCATCGGAGCGGCAGATCAGGGTGTCGAGATTGGGGTCGATGGCATCCGGGGTGATGTTGCCGAGATCCGTGATGGCATGGGGATCGGGCTGCTTGGAGGAGAAGAGCTTGGAGAGATTCTCCTGCATGCGGATGCTGGCCTTCTGCGCCTGCTCCTCGGCGTGACCAAGATAGAGGATATAGACGGAGAAGGTCATGATGAGCGCGATGACCAGCATGGCGCTCAGCATCAGCTTGAGGTGCAGCGAGCGGCGGATCAGTTGCATGGGGTGCAGCATGAAACGGGGCATCAGCTGCAGGAGAGGTTGAAGATGTAACCCTGACGGCGGATGGTGGAGATGGGTGATATGACCCCTTCCGGATCCAGCTTCTTGCGCAGTCGGCTCACCATCACCTCTATGGTGTTCGGATCCCCTTCGCCATCACCATAGAGCTGATCCAGCAGCTGTTGCTTGGAAACCACCTGGCGTGCGTTGCGCATCAGGTATTCCAGGATCAGATACTCGAAACTGGTGAGCACAGTGACTTCGCCGGCGACGGTGAGCTCCTTGCGGGAGAGATCCAGCTCGTAGTCACCCGCCTTCACCCGGGGGGAGATGAAACCGGCGCTGCGGCGAACCAGGGCATTGAGGCGGGCCAGCAGCTCGTCTTTCTGGAAGGGCTTGACCAGATAGTCGTCGGCGCCGGCCTCCAGACCCTCCACCTTGTCTTGCCAGTTGCCCCGGGCCGTCAGGACTATGATGGGGAAGGGGATCTGCTGTTCGCGCAGCCGGCTGATGAGCTGCAGGCCGTCCATGTCCGGCAGGCCCAGATCGATGATGCCCACGTCGATGGGGTAGTCGGCCGCATAGTGCAGCGCCACCTGGGCACTGTCGGTGCTGTGAACTTGATTCTGGGCCTCGGTCAACAGCGTGGTGAGGTGATGATTGAGCAGCTTGTCGTCTTCGACCAGTAGGATTTTCATAAGATGCATGATGATAAGGGTCCAGGCTGTCAATTAGAGGGTGTCTAAGGGGGAGAGTCAACGAGGATCCTACATAACCCCCCTGTATCGGGACTGAATCATGTCAGCCTTTGTCTCCTCTACCCGTCCTTGCATCGGCAGCCATGCCTTTCGTGCTTTATTGTGAGTCATGCTGTCGAATCAGATGAGGACTGTTGGGGTTCCATTGGTGACTACTTGCGACTGTTCTGATCGCACTGATGGGGATGGATATGAGTTGTGCTGTGTTTGTCATCACGACTTGGTACCAGTCATTCCGGTCGTTAGGCCGAAGTCGGTATACTGTTGTAATCAATTGAACGGATTCAGTTTTATTGTTTGGCTCGGATGATTGGGGATAGCTCCGAGCGTGGTGCAGAGAGGAATGTTGAGCGTGAAAGGCCGGAAGGCTGAATGGGGGGGGGTTTTGAATCCCTACCGTACGAGAGGTTTTCTGCGGTTTTGACTATTCATCCCTGCGTCAAACGAGATAGAATCTGGCTCAAAATCGGGTTTGGGGCATAGATTGCCCAAGATGTGAGCAATGCAGGCTGCGGACTGCCTGGGTGTGCAATGTAATGCAACAACATTGTTAAACATCAATCAAAACAACAAGCTGGAGGATATTATGGCCAACAGCACGCACAATCAGGTTAAAAGCAGCATGTTGGGAGCTGTAACTCAGGGGCGGTAGCGTCATCATTTATGCATTTCAATCTTCCTCTGGTTTATCACGGTTAATCCTCTCGCCTTGAGGGCCATTTCTTAGCATAGGCAGATAAATATACATGCCTAAACGAGGAGCCTGGTCTGGAATTCAAGCATTCGTGGTCTCAGTGCAATCATTCTGCTCTACGAAGAAAAAACCAGAGTGATACGCAACTGCAGACCCTAACCGAAAATCTTCCTTTTCATTAGATTGCAATCGGGAACCTTTCAATGAAGATCCTTGTAACCGGTGGTGCCGGTTTTATCGGTTCGGCAGTGGTTCGCCACATCATTTGTGACACCCAAAATTCTGTCGTCAACCTCGACAAGCTGACCTATGCGGGCAACTTGGAATCCTTGGCGAGTGTGGCAAACAGTGAGCGCTATGCCTTTGAACAGGTGGATATCTGCAACAGCGCCGAACTGGATCGAGTTTTTGCCACCCACCAACCAGACGCCGTGATGCATCTGGCCGCCGAGAGCCACGTTGATCGCTCTATCACCGGTCCTGCGGCCTTTATCGAGACCAATATTGTCGGTACCTATATGTTGCTGGAAGCGGCACGCGCCTATTGGAATACGCTGGATACGAGTCGCAAGGCAACATTCCGCTTCCACCATATCTCTACCGACGAGGTGTATGGCGACCTGCCTCATCCAGATGAAGTCGCTGCCGGCACAGCGCTGCCACTGTTCACCGAAACCACTCCTTATGCCCCCAGCAGCCCCTATTCTGCTTCAAAGGCCTCCAGCGACCATCTGGTGCGCGCCTGGCGCCGTACTTACGGCCTGCCAACCATAGTCACCAACTGCTCCAACAACTATGGCCCCTATCACTTCCCCGAGAAGCTGATCCCGCTGGTGATCCTCAACGCGCTGGATGGCAAGCCGCTGCCGGTGTATGGCAAGGGCGACCAGATCCGTGACTGGCTCTATGTGGAAGATCATGCCCGCGCGCTCTATGCCGTGGTCACCACTGGCGTGATGGGTGAGACCTACAACATCGGCGGTCACAACGAGAAGCAGAACCTGGAGGTGGTGCATACCATCTGCGATTTGCTCGATGAGATGGTGCCGAAAGCCGGCTCCTATCGCGATCAAATCACCTATGTGACCGATCGCCCCGGCCACGACCGTCGTTATGCCATCGACGCCAGCAAGATGAGCGCCGAGCTGGATTGGCAGCCGCAAGAGACCTTCGAATCCGGTATCCGCAAAACCGTGCTGTGGTACCTGGAAAATCAACAGTGGGTCAACAACGTGAAGAGCGGGGCCTATCAATCCTGGATCGAGCAGAACTACGGAGAGCGTGCCTGATGCATATCCTGCTGTTTGGTAAAAATGGCCAGGTAGGTTGGGAGCTACAGCGTGCCCTGGCGCCACTGGGGCGCATCACCGCAGTTGACTTCGATTCCACCGACTATTGCGGTGATTTTAGCAACCCGGCCGGCGTGGCCGACACGGTACACCTGCTCAAGCCGGATGTGATTGTCAATGCAGCGGCCCACACCGCAGTCGACAAGGCCGAGAGCGAGCGGGAGTTTGCCGAACTGCTCAACGCCACCAGTGTGGCTGCGATTGCCAAAGAAGCCGAGGCGCTGGGTGCCTGGCTGGTTCACTACTCCACCGATTACGTATTCGATGGCAGTGGCGAACGCCCCTGGGTCGAGATCGATCAGACTGCACCGCTCAACGTCTATGGGGAGACCAAGTTGGCTGGGGAACAGGCTGCAGCGCTTTGTGCTCGCCATCTTATCTTCCGCACCAGTTGGGTGTATGCCGCCCGTGGCGCCAACTTCGCCAAGACTATGCTGCGTTTTGGCAAGGAGCGAAGTGAAATGTCGGTTATCAATGATCAGTTTGGCGCTCCGACCGGGGCCGAACTACTGGCCGACTGCACCGCTCACGCGATCCGCACTGCGCAAAGTAGGCCTGAGGTTGCAGGTCTCTACCATCTGATCGCTTCCGGCACCACGACCTGGTTTGACTATGCCCAGCTGGTGTTTGCCAAAGCGAGGGCTGCCGGGGTTGAACTGGCGGTCACGCAAGTCAATGCCGTATCCACCGGCGCCTTCCCTACCCCGGCCAAGCGCCCACGTAACTCACGCCTAGATACCAGCAAATTCCAGCGCACCTTTGATCTGGTATTGCCAGATTGGACCGTTGGTGTGGAGCGGATGTTGACCGAGATCCTGGGCAAGTAAATCAGTGGCAAGGGCTAAACGTAAATGTGAGCCATCAAACCACTCTTTTCTTTTGCAATTTAAAAATAAGAAACAAGCATCATGACCAAACGTAAAGGCATTATTCTGGCCGGTGGCTCTGGCACCCGTCTCTATCCGGTGACCATGGCAGTGAGCAAGCAGTTACTGCCCATTTATGACAAGCCGATGATCTACTATCCACTGAGCACCCTGATGCTGGCCGGTATTCGCGATATTTTGATCATCAGTACGCCGCAAGATACTCCTCGCTTTGAGCAATTGCTGGGTGATGGCAGCCAGTGGGGCCTGAATTTGCAATACAAGGTGCAGCCAAGCCCGGACGGGTTGGCACAAGCCTTTATTCTGGGTGAGGAGTTCATAGGTTCAGACCCCTGTGCGCTGGTGCTGGGCGATAACATCTTCTATGGCCACGACCTGCAGAAGCAACTGGAAGCTGCCGCCGCCAAAGAGATAGGTGCTACTGTCTTTGCCTACCACGTACACGACCCTGAACGTTACGGGGTAGTGGAATTTGATAAGCAGGGAACCGCTATTTCTCTGGAAGAGAAACCGCTGGAACCCAAGAGCAATTATGCGGTCACCGGTCTCTATTTCTATGACAACAGCGTGGTTGAGATTGCCAAGAGTCTGAAGCCATCGCCCCGTGGTGAGCTGGAAATTACCGATGTAAATCGAATCTACCTTGAGCAAGGGAACTTGTCGGTAGCCATGATGGGCCGTGGTTATGCCTGGCTTGATACCGGTACCCATGAAAGCATGATTGAAGCGAGCAACTTTATTCAAACTATCGAAACCCGTCAGGGGTTGAAGGTGGCGTGCCCGGAAGAGATCGCCTATCGCCAGAAATTTATTACTGCCGACCAGGTACGTGAGCTGGCTTCGCCATTGGCAAAAAATGCCTATGGGCAATATCTGTTGAAGATGGTCTCGAAAGACTGATGTGAAATTGGGGGAGGGAATATGCTTCCACAATAAAGATCAAATTAAATATGGATAGACAGATGAATGTAATCAAGACAGCAATTCCTGATGTGCTTATCTTGGAGCCCAAGGTATTTGGTGATGAGCGTGGTTTTTTCTTTGAAAGCTTTAATCATAAGCAGTTTGAAGAGGCTGTAGGATATCCTGTTACCTTTGTACAGGACAATCACTCAAAGTCGTCGAAAGGCGTGCTACGTGGATTACACTACCAGTTGCCACCCCATGCTCAGGGGAAACTGGTGCGATGTGTAGCTGGCGAAGTATTTGATGTGGCAGTTGATATCCGCAAAAGTTCACCGACCTTCGGACAATGGGTAGGGGTACACCTTTCAGGGGAAAATAAGAGACAGTTATGGATCCCGGAAGGGTTTGCTCATGGATTTTTAACGCTGAGTGAAACGGCAGAGTTTTTATATAAAACAACAAATTATTATAAACCAGAATATGAAGGCTCGATCAGATGGGATGATGTGAATATGGCAATAGATTGGCCATCCATTGATGTCTTAATCTCCTTGTCTATAAAGGATAGAAATGCAGATACTCTATCCCTTTGTGAGCTTTACTGATAATGGAATCAAATTTTTCGGATATTATATGGTAAGTGTTAGTGTGTTGATGCCTGTGTTTAATGTTGAAGAGTATATTTCAGAAACATTGGATAGTATTTTAAGTCAAAGTTCAATCGATTTTGAACTGGTTATAATCGATGATGCATCTACTGATAATACAGTTAGTGTGGTTGATCGATATAGGTCAATTGACTCAAGAATTAAATTTATAAAGAATGAAAGGAATTTGGGTATATCAGGAGCCTTAAATAAAGGGCTAGCAGTATGTACTGGTGAATATATAGCTAGAGTTGATGGTGATGACCTTATGTCTCCAGAACGGCTCATAAAACAATATGATTTTTTAGAAAAAAATCGAGACCATGCATTAGTCGGTTGCTGGGTAAAAAATATAAATGTGAACGGAGATATTATTGCTGAATGCAAGTATCCATGTGACCATGCAGCCATCACAAGTATGCTTCAATGGACATCCCCTGTATTGCATATATGGATGGCAAGAAAGTCTGTATATGATTCTTTGGGAGGCTATCGCAATACCAACCCAGCAGAAGACTATGATTTTCTTCTCCGCTGTATTGCGAAGGGGTTGAAAGTTGCAAACATTCCTTTTTACGGTGCATTTATTCGATTAAGGCAGGGGAATACACTATCAGTCGCTTCATTGAAACAAAGAAAAGCATTTAATTACTTATATTCATTATATAAGCTAGGTGCTATAAATAATAGTAACCATATGGACTTAAATGAAGTGGATGAGTTGAAAGTTACATATTTAATGAATCGCATTCATCTTCTATCATCAAAATTTTTGAGTGCTGGATTCGAGAGACGAAATAGCTATAAAAAGTATGTATATTTCTTTTTGTCATTGATTAGTCCATATACTATCCAAGATATATATAGGCGACTTATGTTTAAAAGGGCACTTAGAAAGTATAGAGGTGAAGAATGAAGGTAGCTATAGTACTTCCTTCATTGAAAAATGTGGGCCCCGTAAAGGTCGCGTTTGATTTGGTATCATCACTTTCTAGTGAAATTGATTTTACTGTCTTCTATATAAAGGAGTCATCTGGTTTCGTGTTTCCATGTATTACCAAGAAACTAACATGGCAAAATATTTTATCGTTATATAAATTTGATGTAATCCATAGCCATATGCTACGACCTGATTTTATAACCGCAGTTCTTCCTTTTTATAGAGGAAAAAAAATAACCACCATTCATAATATGGTTAAGGAAGATGTGTTCTTTACTCATGGTAAGTTTATTTCATCTCTTATTTCTCCTACTTGGATGAATATATGGAAGCGTTTTGATAGATTGGTTGTTCTGACTGATGTAGCAAGAAATTACTATCTTAACCTGGGTTTGTTAAATCATAAACTACATGTCATAAATAATGGTGTAGCGATATCAAAAGTCCCTGTATGTATTCCTAAAGAGGATAGAAAACTAATTTATGATTTTTCAAAGGGAAAGAAAATATTAGGTTCAGTATGTTTGTTTAATCATAGAAAAGGTTTAGATCAAATCATCCGTGCATTACCTATATTAAAGGATTTTTGCTTTGTTGTGGTTGGTGATGGACCAATTAAAAATGAGCTGAGCGAACTTGCTGAGTCATTGGGAGTGAGTGATAGGTTTTTAATTATAGGGTTTAGGGAAAATGCGAAAAAATATATAGATTTATTTGACATATACATGATGCCAAGCCGCTCCGAGGGCTTTGGTTTAGCAATGGTAGAAGCAGTCAGTGTCAAAAAAGCAGTAGTATGTTCAAATATTGATGTCTTTAAATCTATGTTTTCTGAAAATGAAGTATCTTACTTCAATCTTGAGGATATTAGCTCACTCGTTACTGCAATTTTCAATGCAGTTGAGCATTCCGATACATATTCTAATAATGCTTACTCAAGATGCCTACAATTTTACACAACAGATATAATGGCAAAGAAATATTTTGACGTATACAGTTTGAAAGGTGTGAATTGAAAAAAATATTTATAAGTGTTATCTCTCACAACCATGCCAACATGATTAAAAACATGGGGGTACTGAAGAGATTAGCATTATATTGCAATGTTGTAGTTAGATCTAATGTTAATGAAGATATTCAGGAGTATTGTTCTGAACATGGAATTATATATATTAATCCATCAGTAGTGATGGGTTTTGGGGAGAATAATAATATTGTATTTAGCTATTGTGTAAACTACTTGGGGATGGGAGAGAATGATATTTTC
Source organism: Aeromonas ichthyocola (assembly GCF_046087985.1). Classification (NCBI taxonomy): domain Bacteria; kingdom Pseudomonadati; phylum Pseudomonadota; class Gammaproteobacteria; order Aeromonadales; family Aeromonadaceae; genus Aeromonas; species Aeromonas ichthyocola. The sequence continues at coordinate 138,104 of NZ_JBJSWH010000002.1, read as the reverse complement.
ATTGTTCTTAATCCTGATGTGGATATTGAATGGAGGACCATACTATCTGTTGCCACGAAGATGGATGCTAATGATATAGATTTAGCTACAATAAATCTATATAGAGATTATAATATGGTAGCGTATGATAATTCGGTAAGAAAATTCCCTAATTTTCTTACCTTTATATCTAGTTATCTTGGATTTGGTAATAAGACTATACTAGATAAGTCTAAAATTAATGAGGATTGTTTGGTAGATTGGGCTGCGGGCTCATTCTTGGCAATTAGAGCATCTCTTTACAAAAAAATAGAAGGGTTTGATATTAAATATTTCATGTATTGTGAGGATATTGATCTCTGTTACAAAGCTCAATGTGCTGGCCATGGGCTAATGTACTTTCCCTCATTAAAGGCAGTACATTTGGCTCAGCATGCAAATAGAAGATTATTTTCAATTCATTTCATTTGGCATGTAAAAAGCGCTATACGCTTCTTAATAAAAAAAGTAGTGAGTGATGTTAAAAGAAAAATTAAATAAGATACTGAAGATAGTTGGAGGGAATGCATTTTCCCAAATAATAGTTATTATTGGTACGCCATTTCTTACTCGAGTCTATGAGCCTCAAGAATTTGCAGTTTTAGCTATAGTTACCTCTATTGTCATGGTTTTAGGTGTTGTTGGTTCTGGCCGCTATGACCAGTTGATATATAGCTTTGTAAAACATAACGATCATGCTAGATGCTACACTAATGGTTTATATATCTCATGTATTATTTCATTTTTAGTGTTCATTGTATCTATATTGTTATTTCTCTCTGTATCAATGAATATATCATATCTATTTCTAGCTCCATTGGTATTTTCATTTTCTTTGTATCAGTTATATGCATCTCTGGCCAGTATAAAAGGAGATTATGATTTTATAGTTAAGGGTAATCTCATTAGGTCCTTTTCATTGATATTCTCACAATACGCACTGGCTTCCTTTGGGGCTTTTGGGTTAGTCGTTGGGTTGTTGATTTCCCAGTTATTATCATTGCTAGCGATAATGTATTTTTATTATTCTAAATATGATTATAAGATTATAACAAGCCCTAATTTTTTTGATTTTAGAACCGCAGTTCTTAGTTCAGCGCAGTCTCTCGCTAATTCAGTATCATCTCAGTTACCCGTATTGGTTATTCCCATGCTATTTGGAATGACGGCATTGGGTTATTACAGCCTTGCCGTCAGACTTACTCAGCTGCCAATTACTTTTTTTACTAATGCGATAAGGCCATATGTCCTTGGTGAACTAAATAAGTATAAAGATAATCCTAGAACTACAGAAAGAATCCTAACTTTAGGGTCTTCATTTCTCCTAGGGTTAGGTGTGTTGGGAGTTTTTTTAATAAATTTATTCTCAACAAAATTCTTTTATTTTTATGCGGGGCCGTCTTGGGAAGTTTCTGGGGACATAGCATCCGGTCTATCATTATGGTTAATGATAGCTTTTGCTAATATAATCGCCGTCTCATATTTGACTGTAGCTACAAGATTTTTGGTTCTATTTTGGTATGACCTTTTATTGTTGATTTCACGTGTAGCTGTTTTATTGTTTAGTTGTTTTTTTAGTTTTGATTTCATATGTTTTATATACATTTATTCTATTGTTGGTATGGTGTTTAACCTATATATAATAAGTTATGCTATTTATACAGGGAAAAGAAATGCGTAATATATTGATCGTTACTACCTCGACAGGTTTTTTTGCACAAAACAAGATGCCGTGGAGTAGTATGGATGTTAGGGTAATAGCTGATTTTTTCAGTGATGCTGGTTTTAGTGTTGATATTGTTGATTTTAATTACTTATGTGAAAATATAAATGGCATCACTGAAAATATTATTATATATACTAGCTCTCAACGCGTTGAACATAAAAAATACATTGAGGATGTTGTTTTTTTATTGCAGGAGAATAATGTATTAGTACCTAGTTTTGAGGCTTTCATGGCTCATGACAATAAAGGGTTTCAGTGTATTTTAGACAAAAAATATAATTTGAGTCTAATCCCTTCAAAATATTATTCTGATATTAGTGAAATTGATGATGATATCTCATTCCCATGTGTTTTTAAACCAGCTAACGGAGCATCTTCAACTGGAGTCTCTATAGTTCATGATGTGGGACAACTTACTGAAATTTTAAATGATGTGAATACTTATACCATTCAGGACCTGAAGCGTAATATAAAGAAATATTTTTTCCCGAAAAAGTATAATCGCCATTGGGAAGAATATATCTCTTTTGGTAGAAAAAGGTTTGTTTTGCAGGAATTCATCCCAAACCTGAAGTATGATTACAAAGTTCTTATTTTTGGAAAGAAATTTTATGTCTTGAAACGTTTTGTAGCTAAAAATGATTTCAGAGCTAGTGGGAGTGGGATTCATGCAAGAGATTTGACTTTAGACGATAAAGAATTACTTATTGTTTTAAACAAAGCTGATGAGTTTAGAGGGAGTTTCAGATCGCACATATACTCTTTGGATGTCTGTGTTGTTAATAATGTAGCCTACCTTATCGAGTTCCAATTTACACATGTGGGTCCAGTTACTTTAAGTGAGTCGGGCTTATATTATGCTCGAGATGACTCAGGTGAATGGGAGGTAATAATTACGAAAAGCAATCTTGAAAATGAATTCTGTTTGGCTGTTTTGGAATATATAAATGAAAATTCTCCATCTTGTGCATAATTATTATGGGTTCAGTGGGGCTAGTCGCCAAGCCAAAAATATTGCAAAAGGTATTTCTGCTGCACACCCTGATATTGAGCAGCGTTTTTTTACCTTTAAGAGCAAGGTGTGTGAGCATGATGACGGGGACAAAAGTGATTTTATTGTGTATTCCTCAAAGCCTCATTCTATATCCAAAATATATAGTTTGTTGAAAGTTATAATTCTATATAGGCCGGAAATTATTCATTTCCATGGGGCTGACTTCTTAATGCTTATTGTATGCAAATTAATGGGCATTCAAGTTTACTGGAAGACGACTCTTTATGGCTCTGATGACTTTACCTCCCTTTTTTCTGGACGATTTGGTATCATAAAAAAATTTTTGACTCGTTTTATTGATATGAATAATACATTGACACATCAGATCCGGAAAGAACATAAAAATTTCTTATTGCCTGAGCGAATGGTGACAATTCCAAATGGCGTTAATATTCCATCAATAGTTAATGTTGATGAGAAAATAAACTTGGCTGTTATTGTTTCTGCAATTATCCCCAGAAAATCAGTTCTTGAAGGGATTTTTTTCTTTAATAAAAATCTCAGAGGATTGGGTTATAAGCTATTTATAATTGGTCCTAGCTCGCCTAGATTGGACGGTTTTTCTCCAGAGTATTTTGATGAATGTAAAAACCATCAGGACGACAATGTGATATTCCTTGGTGAAATATCGCATGAAAAGACATTGGACATACTTCGTAGAGCTCGCTTTCTCATACACCTTTCTCGAAGTGAAGGAATGCCTAATGTTGTGCTAGAAGCTATGGCATATTCAGTTTATCCTATTCTTTCTGATATGAATGGTCTTACTGAAGAGTTAATTGATGATGGCGTCACAGGTTTTAATGTAGAGAAGCGGAATGATTTTTCTTTGTTGAAACATTTATCTGATAACGCTAAGGGAAGAGATAGTGTTATTGAAAAAAATAGTTTTGATATTATTAGTTCGAAAACTGTAGACGTTTATGAGGTTTTAAAGAATGGTACGTCTCAAAGAAAAAATCACTCATGATAGCCGCATGAAATATAATGGAGTTGGTTTTTTTGGGCTGTTATGGTTTTATTTATGTGGGTTTTATTTAACCCAAGTAACATTTGTTAGCCCAGTGTATGTTGCTTATTTTATAACTTTTTTATATGCTCTTTTGATTTTTTCCTATAATAAGAATAAGCATTTCCCACTCTCAATATTTATTGTTTTTGTTTTTTGCTTTTTCGGTTTTGTTTTGGCTACATATTCTCCGTTATCTTTATCAATAAATTATTTTATATCTATATCATCCGTTCTGATAGTGGTTGTACTTTTCAGGAATAGAACTATAAAGTTATATCATTTTTTATTTATGCTTGGTATGTATTCTTTATTATTCGGGCTAGATGGAATTTGGAGATTCCTCAATCCTGATCTAACTCATATAGATAAGCTTGAAGAAATTGGTGTTGGATTCCAAATATATAAGGTTAACTCATTTATGTATGCGGATTCTAATTTTGTTGGAATCCAATGCGTTATGTTTTTTTCTGTGCTTCTGTATGTTTTTAATAATATAGAAATGTCTCGTAAAGATGCGTTTTTTTTTAAAATTGTTTTTCTTACACTAGTTTTTTCTACATTCCTGACGTTTTCTCGCTCTGCATATTTAGGTATTATATTAGCTTTATTGATGAATTTCCTTTGTAACAAAGAGAGAGCTTTTTATATTTTTTGTTTTTTTTTTCCTATATTTGTTTTTTTAGGGGGGTATTTAGTAAGTGATTATTTTTCAAATGATATTAGTTTTAGTAGTAAGTTTCATATCCTTCATCTTACTAATGAATATCTGAGTAATGCTGATTTACTAACGCTCCTTCTTGGCGTTGGTTTAGGAAACGCTGAGATGGAAATAGGTATGGGGGCTCATAACATCATTGTATCCCTTATGATTGAAACTGGAGTTTTTGGGTTGTTGTTTTTCATTATTTCAAATTTTATTTTTTTAGCTAAGCTGGGACGATACTTTTTTGTAATTTGTTTTCCTTTTTTATTTTCATCTCTTTCCTTAGGGACGACAGCCATACCATACTTCTATACACTTTCAGTATTTTGTATATTAATTAGAGGTGGTGATTTGTTAGTCACAACCAAGATCATTAAGGAGTGTTAATTGTATAAATATCTTGTAACCGGTGCTGCTGGATTTATAGGGGGCGCTGTAAGTAAAAGGCTTTGCGAGCAAGGGCATAAGGTCGTCGGTATAGATAATATAAATGACTATTATGATGTGTCATTGAAATTGGCACGTTTAGATAAACTAAGTGATGAGGTAAATTTTTCCTTTCACAAGTTGGATTTAAGTGATCGTGAGTTGATCGCCAAGTTATTTGCTGAAGAAAAATTTGATCGAGTTATTCATCTAGCTGCTCAAGCTGGTGTCCGCTATTCAATAGAGAGTCCATTTTCTTACGTCGATAGTAATCTCATCGGGCATCTTTCTATCCTTGAAGGGTGTCGTGACACTGGTGTTAAACATCTGGTGTATGCATCTTCTAGCTCAGTGTATGGCATGAACGCTAAAATGCCGTTTTCTACTGCTGATGCTGTTGACCACCCAGTTTCCCTGTATGCGGCGTCGAAAAAAGCCAATGAGTTGATGGCACATACCTATTCTCATCTTTATAGTATACCGACCACCGGCTTGCGCTTTTTTACAGTCTATGGCCCCTGGGGGCGACCTGACATGGCGCTGTTCAAGTTCACCAAAGCCATGCTAGCTGGCCAGCCAATCGATGTGTATAACAATGGCCAACTGAGCCGTGATTTTACCTATATCGACGATATCGTTGAGGGGATTTTGCACATTGCTGATGTAGTTCCGGTGGCTAATCCTGGCTGGCAGTCAGAGAACGGCTCGCCCGCTGACAGCAGCGCCCCTTATCGTATCTTCAATATCGGTAACGGCAGCCCAGTCAAATTGATGAGCTTTATTGATGCCCTTGAAAAGGCGCTTGGTATCGAGGCAATCAAAAATATGATGCCGATGCAAGCGGGTGATGTATACGCAACCTGGGCCGATACCGAAGATCTGTTCAAAACCACGGGCTATCGACCCGCCATGTCAGTTGAACAGGGTGTTCAGGCATTTGTTGATTGGTATAAAAATTATTATAAAGTTCAGCAGTAAGCGAGGTTAGTTGTGAAAATTGCTATTTGTGGTACGGGATATGTGGGTCTTTCCAATGCAATATTGCTGGCACAACACCACGAGGTGGTGGCTGTCGATGTGATTGCCTGCAAGGTTGAACTGATCAATCAGCGCCGCTCCCCCATCGTCGATAAAGAGATTGAAAGCTATCTGGCCAGCCATGATCTGAATCTGCGAGCCACCCTTAATAAAGAAGAGGCTTATCAAGGGGCTGATTTCGTTATCATTGCGACGCCAACTGATTACGATCCCGAAACCAACTACTTCAATACCAGCACGGTGGAGTCTGTGGTGAAGGATGTGATGGCGATTAATCCCAATGCGGTGATGGTGATCAAATCGACCATTCCGGTCGGCTTTACCGCTCGGCTGCGTGAAGAGTTGGGGTGTGACAATCTTATTTTTTCACCGGAGTTTTTGCGTGAAGGGCGCGCCCTTTACGACAACCTGCACCCGTCTCGTATTGTGGTGGGTGAACGTTCCGAGCGGGCTCAAGTGTTCGCCAATTTGCTATTGGAAGGGGCGATCAAGAAAGATGTGCCCGTGCTGTTTACCAACAGCACCGAGGCCGAGGCTATCAAGCTGTTTGCCAATACCTATCTAGCCATGCGAGTTGCGTTTTTTAATGAGCTCGATACCTATGCTCAGCTGCATGGTCTTGATAGTCGCCAGGTTATAGATGGTATCGGTCTCGATCCCCGTATTGGTAGCCACTACAATAATCCGTCATTTGGCTATGGTGGTTACTGCTTGCCTAAAGATACCAAACAGCTATTGGCCAACTACAACAAGGTACCGAATAACCTGATCCGGGCGATTGTTGATTCCAATACCACGCGTAAAGATTTTGTTGCCGACTCGGTGATCTGCAAGAATCCAAAACGAGTGGGTGTATATCGACTGGTGATGAAGGCGGGGTCCGATAACTTCCGAGCTTCTGCTATTCAAGGGGTCATGAAGCGGATCAAGGCGAAAGGGATTGAAGTGGTCATTTATGAGCCCACCTTGAGCGAACCCGAGTTTTTCCGCTCCAAAGTCATTACCGATTTGGCACAATTTAAAGAGAGTTGTGATGTGATCCTGACCAATCGTATGGATCCGGAACTGGCCGATGTAGCGGATAAGATCTATACCCGCGATCTGTTCGGTAGCGATTAATCAGACCTGATAGAAGATGCCTTGGAATTTTATTCAGTACATTGTATGCATGTGCTGTTAGGATGAAAAAAATGGAATATATCTATTTTTTTATTACAGCCTTCTTGTTTTTGTTTTTACTTCGCAAGCTGGCAAAAAAAATCAATCTCGTTGATCGCCCTAATGGGCGCAAGCAGCATCAAGGGGTGATCCCGTTGGTGGGCGGAATCGCGATCTATCTGACCTTGATGTTGGCGTTATGGTTTAAACCTGATTTATTAACTAGTTCAGATATCTATGTTTTGTGTGCCTCCGTCTTGGTTATCATGGGAGCAATAGACGATAAATATGATGTTGACTATCGCATTCGCTTAGTCGTGCAGATATTAATTTCTTGTGCAATGATATTTGGTGCAGGTCTTTCTCTCAAGAGTTTGGGGGGGCTGGCCTTTGGTCACGAAATTGTATTAGGACCTCTTGGTTATATTGTGACTGTTTTTGCTGTTCTTGGCGCAATCAATGCCTTTAATATGGTAGATGGTATCGATGGCTTGCTAGGTGGGCTCACTCTGGTCACTTTTGGAGGATTAGCTTACCTTAATTATGTTGATGAACAGTTATTATTGGCTCGTTTTTGTTTGTTAATGATGATCGTTGTAATCCCCTATGTTGTTCTGAATTTAGGTTTCCCTTTTGGAACTCGACGTAAGGTTTTTATGGGGGATGCAGGCAGCATGTTGATCGGCTTTACCGTGATTTGGGTATTGTTGCAGGGAACCCAAGGGCCAAAGGCACAGATGAACCCGGTCACTGCATTGTGGCTCATCGGCATTCCGCTGATGGATATGACCTGCATCATGGTTAGGCGTATTCGTAAAGGCGTCTCGCCATTCAGGCCGGATCGCGAGCATCTGCATCATATCTGCCTGCGGGCTGGACTTTCATCCCATCAAGCCTTGGTGGTGATTTGCGGTACTGCGGCCCTGCTGGCTGTTGTGGGCATTGCACTCGAATATGGCTCAGTGCCGGAGTGGGTCAGCTTGTTGTTATTTTCTCTGGTGTTTGTTCTCTATTATCAGTTGCTTAACAATATCTGGCGTATTCTCGCCAAAATTAAGCCAAAAACTGCCAGTGAGCCTAACTAAATTGGGGCTCTCCCACACAGGCTTTTGCCTGGCCGCTTATGGAAAATATACCCTTGGTCCTGTCTGACAAGGATCGTCAGGCCCCTTTTATTAACTCTCCAAACTGATTAGGAAATGACAGTTGTTATGACCAACAAAGAGATAACCCCCAAATCTGAAGCTCATTTACCACAGGGCTGGCAAGCCTCTTCCGGTGACGAGATCGATCTGCGCGAGCTGATCCTGGTGCTGTGGCGTGAGAAAGTGCTTATTCTGCTTATTGCGGTGTTATTTGCCGCTGTTGGTGTAAGTTATGCGCTGACAGCTCCCCAGCAGTGGTCCGCCAAGGCAGTGATCGCGGAGCCCAAGCCGGAAGATTTGCTACCGATGAAAAAGATATCGGTACAAGCCTCTGCACTAGGGCTCACAGGGTTTCCAGATGAAAAAAAACTCTATCAGGAATTTGTACAAGAGTTCAACGCCTATGAAAATCGTCGGGATTATCTGAAAGCCAGCCCGCTATTTGCTGCGCAGATAAAGGAATCAGCTTTGGATGCCAAGGCTCAGAGACGTTGGCTGCGTGACTGGGCCAATCTGGTGACGGCTAAACCTGTAGATAAGAAGGGCGAAGAGCCAGGGATTGCAATTACCTTTGCGGCTCCAGCCGCTGAAGCGTCGTTGGCGATGTTGGAAGGATATGTCGGCTACATCGTCAATTTGCAACAGCAGAAGTTGATCGAGCGACTAGGAGCACAGCGTGATCTGCAACTGGAAGAGATGAACACGCGCTATACCGTGATGCAGGAAGAGGCCAAGCGTGCGCTGCAGCAGGAAATCTTCGAGATAACATTGGCTAGCAGTGTGGCCAAGGCGGCTGGTGTGAGTACGCCACTGGAAAGGACCAGCAGCCAGGAGCGTTTCTCCATCGTGCAGGGTTCCAAGGCGCTGGAAGAGAAACTGGCCTTGCTGAAGTCACTCGATCTGGCGCTCTATCAGCCCGAATTGCAGAAGTTGCAGGCACAGATAGCGCATTTGAAGCGCATCTCTCTGGAAGGGATAAGCTTCCGTCCATTTTCTTATCTGGATGCACCCGATGAGCCCCAGAGCCGTGACAAGCCCAAGCGTCCCTTGGTCGTGGTATTGGCTACCTTGCTCGGCGGCATGCTGGGAGTGGGCATAGTGCTGGTGCGTCATATGTTTCGCAGGCCAGAGTCGGCATGATGGCAAGGAAGTGAACAAGTGGGCGATTGCCCCCTTTTACGTATTGGTTGCTTGGTGACGACACATGGAAATGACACTGCAGGGATCAGGGACGATGAGGACAACAACAGGGATCTTCGGCATGCTCAGCATCCTCTATTGGCTACTGGGCATGCACTTTTTCATGCACAACCCGGGCGGGGCCGGGCTCTATCTGCCTTTCAACGCCTGGGGCTGGATCTTCGCGAGCCTGGTGATGGCGCTGGGACTGTGGCAGGTCACCCTCAGCCAGCGGCTGGTGGTTTCGCCGCTGCTGACGGTCCTGTGGCTGGGGGCCTTGCTGCTGCTGTTGCCCATGGCATATCCGGGCTTCGAGCTCAAGGACTATGCCATCCCCCGCCTGTTGGGGCTCTTTGCCGGTCTGCTGTTTCTCGCTTGTCTCTATCAATGGCGACTGGACCGTCAGATGCGGGCTCGCTTGCTCTACCTGCTGCTGGGGGCGGTGGCCATAGAGGCGTTGCTCGGCCTGGTGCAGTACTACCTGCTGGTGCCGGGCAACTGGATAGGCTATGACACCAGGACCAATCGCCCCTATGGCATTTTCCAGCAACCCAACGTGATGGCGACCTTTATGGCAACCGGGTTTGCTTTGGCGATCTGGCTTCAGATGCGAGGGCACGCCAACCCCTGGCTCAAGGGGCTGCGTCATGGCGTGATCCTGGCGACCGCCTTGCTGCTGGTGGTGCTGCAGTCCAGGGTGGGCCAGCTGGGCGGAGCCTTGGCCCTGATCCTGCTGCTGCCGCAGTTGCATCGCGAGCGGCAACTGGGGCGGGTGTTGGGGCTGGTTGGGCTGGGCATAGCGCTCGGGCTGGCATCCCAGTACTGGATGGCGGGGGTCAGGCGGGGGCTGGAGATATATCAGTCCGGCGGCATGAGATCCATCTACTGGCCTTATGCCGCCAAGCTTATCGCCGAGGCGTCCTGGAGCGGCTGGGGCTATGGCAGTTTCGAGTCCGTGTTCCTCCAGCATTACATGGCGGACAAGGCGCTCAATCCCGCCATGGTGCAGATCGAGTACAACCTGGATCACCCCCACAACGAGTTTCTCTACTGGGCGGTGGAAGGGGGGCTCGCCCCCATGCTCGGCATGGCGCTGATGGGCGGGGCTCTGCTGTGGCGACTGGGTAGGGCTGGCTGGGTGAAGGGGGCAGCCTTGCTGGCGCTGGTGATCCCCATACTGCTGCACACCCAGACCGAGTATCCCTTCTACCACGCCATCGCCCTGTGGTGGGCGCTGCTGCTGCTCATCCATGTGCTGGATGCGGAAGTGGAGGAGGGGGGAACGGCTGGCCACGCCAACTGGCGGGAGTATGTCTACCGCCCCTGGCTCTTGCTGCGTTTCCTGGCCATTGGCATTCCCCTGATCGTCGTCCCCTTCATGCTGACGGCTCTGCATACCGCCTGGGTGGTGACCAAGTATGAGCGCGGCGGCTACAAGCAGCCTGCGTTGCTGCTCGACATCGTCAACCCCATGGCCTGGCTGACCCGGGTGGAGTTCGACGTCAACGCGGTGCGCCTGATGGTGGGCTTGCAGGCCAACAACAAGTCAGAGCTGGAAGCCTATCTCGACTGGGGGCAGGCGTTCGTGCGTCATACCCCCAGGGCCAACATCTACGCCAACATGGTGATTGCCCTCAATGCGCTGGGGCGGACCGAGGAGGCCGACCGCCTGCGCACCCAGGCGCTGATGCTCTATCCGGGTGAGCCCTTGCTCACCGCCTCGGCGGCCAAGTCGGTCGCCGCTACCCTGGAGCCCAAGCCCTCCTCATGAGCGGGCCGGGCACCGCTTTCCCTTCTCCCATCACGGCCGCCTTGCGGCCGTGATCATTTCCACCTCAGGCAAGCTCACAGTCAGGATCGGCGGTGTAGTCTCCCGAATGGGGATGGCGGGGCCGCGCAGGTGCGGTGCCGGCGCCATCGGGTCTCAGTCGTCATCGGAGTCGACATAGTGAAGAAGATTGCATTCATGGTTACCAGCCTGCTCATTCTGATGGGCACACCGGCCCTCGCAGGCACCAGCGCCCAGGTGGAATACGGCACGGTGCAAGAGAGCCGCATTTTGACCCAGGAGGCGGCGCCCCAGCAGGGCGGAACCCGGCCACTTCGCACCATAGGGGCCGCGGCCCTGGGGGCGGCAGTCGGCAGCCAATTTGGTGGTGGCTCGGGCCAGACTGTCGCCACCACTGTGGGGGCAGTGGCGGGGGCCGAGGCTTCCCGTCGCCGTCAGGGCAACCAGCAGAGCGTGCAGGGCAAGCAGACGGTCGAGCTGCTGATCAAGACCGAGGCGGGAAAACTGCTCAGCGTCGTGCAGGATCAGGAGCCCGCGCTCACGTTCAACAAGGGGGACAAGGTGCGCATCCTGACCACGGGAACGGATACCCGGGTCGACAAGTCCGTCTAGGGGGCTGCCTGGCGGTATGATGCCAGGGGCTAGCCCCTGGTTGCGGCCGGATTGTACGATGTTTCATCAAGGGTTTCATCGGCTCGCAAAAATGCGGTTCTGTGCTGGACGGCGAGAGCGCCTTGGCTAAGATAACCGTCTTAACGTCTTGTTTGGCAAGGGAGTATGAAATGGAGATAGTACTAGGCCCATTAGAGGCTCGCGTGATCGGCTGCCTGATAGAGAAAGAGATCTGCACGCCGGATCAGTACCCTCTCTCTCTCAATGCACTGGTCAATGCCTGCAACCAGAAGAGCAATCGCGAACCCGTGCTCGAGCTCGCCGAGCTGGATATCCGCGCCGTCATCGACGAGCTGATCCGCCGCCGTCTGGTGGTCAACACCGCCGGCTTCAATGCCCGGGTGCCCCGCTATCAGCACCGTTTCTGCAACACCGAGTTTGGTGAACTGAAGTTCAGCGCCCAGGAGCTCGGCATTATCTGCGAGCTCTTGCTGCGGGGCCCCCAGACCCCGGGCGAGCTGCGCTCGCGCACCAACCGGCTGTGCAGCTTCGACGATGTGACCGAGGTGGATGCGGGGACCCGATCCCGCTAAGCGGGAATCCCGCTATGGCCGTTTTTTTTGAGTTATTTCGCGGTTAAGGGTCGAGCCGCCGACGCTTTACCGTTAAAATTCCGCTTTTGCACCTGCCCGTGAGTCTTGATGTCTGCCTCCACCCTCTCTTCGGATAGTTATGCCCTGCTCAGCGACCCTGCAATTGCAGCGCGTCGCCAGTACCCGTTTGCTGCAAGATACGCTGGCGGTTGGCCATGCCCTGGCAGGCGCTGACGGACGCGCTGCAGTTGCCGGGTTGGTGAGATTGCGGCTGCGCAACGAGCAGCAGTGGAGCCTGACGGCGGAGGGCACCCTGGCCTTGATCCTGGCGGTGCGTGCCGGGGCTCTGCCCCATGCCGGACTGGACCCGGGTCCCCTCGGTCACGGGTCAGGAGATGGCACAAGGGGTGGTGCGCGAACTCTGCCTGGGGCAAGGCGGGGGAGATCCCGACCTACTTCCAGAGCGCGCGATCTGCTGACCCTGCTGGATACCCCGGATGCCCACCAACTGCTGGCGGGCTCCAGCCCCGCCTGGCAGCAACTGTTGCTGGAGCACTTCGCCCTGCAGACCCTGCTCGATGCCCCCTATGAAGCAGCGCTGGCCGCTGGCGTCCGTGACCGCGGTGCTGCGCCCCCGAGGTACAGCCCGGCAAGCCGAGGCGAGTGGCGCTGGCTCAGCGGGGATGGTGAGAGCTGGCCCGCTGGCCGGCGAGGTGCCGCCACCCACTGGCCGGCCCTGCAGGCGCTGGCCCAGCAGAGCCAGAGCAGCCCGCTGGCGGAGCGGCTGCTCGGCGCGCTGGGTCAGTGGCAGGCAACGGTGAGGGTCATGCCGGGCCCTGGCCCCGTGTTCAGCGCCCTGCTCTGGCTTGGCTGGTTGCAGCAGGCCGATCCCGTGCTCGCCAGCGAGCAGCGCAAGAAGTGGCAGCGCAGCCTGACCGGCCAGTTCCCCTGCTTTCGGATCTGTTGGGACAGTGGGCCGGTGATCGCCACGGTCAGGCGATAGGCCTGTTCGATACCCTGCAACTGCCGTTGGAGGAGCTCCACTGGGGCTACCTCTGGCTGGATCTCTGCGCCCTCGCGCGCCACGGCGAGCAGAGCCCCCAGGTCGCCATACTGCACAAGTGGGACCTCTCCCATGTGCTGGAGGCCGAGCCCCGTCATCGCCTGATGGCCTTCTGCCAGGATCTGTTGCGCCTCTTGCTGGGAGAGGGGGCCGAGCGTCCCCCGTTGCAGCAGTTGCGTGCCACCCCGATCCCCGAGGCGGCCAGCGACGCAGAGGATGAGGACAAGACCCCCGCCTCGGCCAGCTGGCTCAACTGGCTGCAGGGGCTGGGGCGCTCCAGCGGCGTGCGCAAGGCGCAGGAGCGGCTGGTATGGCTGCTCCACGCGGACGGGCCCGAGCTCGAGTGCAAGATCCAGAAGCAGAGCACCAAGGGGGAGTGGACCGCCGGGCGCCGGGTCGATCCTGCCCTGCTCTCCACCCAGTATGCCGCCCTGCTCGACGAGGCGGACTGGGCTCTGGTGCGCACCCTGCCAAGGGGCATGAGCAAGCTGCCGCGGGACGCCTGGGCTCCCCTGGCCAGCCATCCGCGCCTGTTCAACGCCAAGGGGCAGAAGCTGCAACTGGCCATTAGCGCCCCCTTGCTGCAGGTGGTCGCCACCGAGCAGGGCATGAGCGCCGTTTTGAGCCCGGCCGCTGCGGCGCGAGGGGCGCACATAGTGCCGCTTGCCCAGGATCTGTGGCAGCTCATCCTGACCCCGCAGGCCCTGCTGGACAGACTGCCTGCGCTGGAATCCATTCCGCTGCTGCCAGCGGACGGGCTCGCCGAGCTGCAACGTACCCTGGATGCCATTCCCGAGCTGCCCTGGCACAGCCAGGTGGTTGGGCTCAGTGGCAATGCCGAGTTGACCCCCTGGCCCGGAGTGCCCTCGGTCCAGCTGGACTGGCAGGATGGTCAGCTGCTGGTCCAGCTGGTGACCCGGGAGGGGGAGCTGCCGCCGCTGCCCCTTGGCAAGGGGGAGGCCATAGTGCGCCAGGGCGTCAGGGACTATCACTACTGGCAACGGGATCTGGCTGCCGAGAAGGCCGAGGCCCAGTTGCTGCGCAACCAGCTGCCCATAGGCCTGCCGGGCAACGAATGGAAGCTGGACGGTGAGCAGGCACTGACCCTGGTCAATGCGCTGCCCGAGCTGGTGGACGCCGGAGTGGTCGTTCACTGGCATCAGGACAGCGCCCGTCTCAAGAGCCTCGACGAGGCGGCCCTGAGCCTGCGCATCGAGCGTCGCCAGGACTGGTTCCAGGTGGAGGGGGCACTGGCGCTGGACGAACATCAGATCCTCGACTTGCGCCTCATCCTGCGCCAGCTGACCCCGGGCCAGCGCACCGTTCAGCTCGACGAGAAGACCAGCCTGATGCTGAGCGACAAGCTGGTGGAGCGCCTCACCATGCTGGGGGCCATGCTGGACACCGAGCAGCGCATCAACAACAAGCTGGCCTACCCCCTGGCCCGCCTGCTGTCGGCGGTGACCACGGCAGGGGATGATGCCTGGCACTCCCTGCAGCAGGAGTGGCAGCAGGAGGTGGAGTGTGCCCCCGAGCTCTTGACGGCGCTGCGGGACTATCAGAAGGACGGGGTGCGCTGGATGGCGACCCTGGCCCACCATGGCTTTGGCGCCTGTCTCGCCGATGACATGGGTCTTGGCAAGACGCTGCAGGCGCTCATGGTGCTGCGCATGCGCCAGCACCTCGGCCCCGCTCTGGTAGTGGTGCCCAAGTCCGTGGTCACCAACTGGCAGGAGGAGGTGACCCGGTTCGCCCCCGAGCTGGAGGTGGTGGTGTTCGAGAATCCCGCCGAGCGGGAGACCCTGATCCAGGAGGCCAAGGCGGGCCAGATCATCCTGGTCAACTACGGCATGCTCGGCAGTCTGGCCCAGTCCCTCAAGTCCCGCCGCTGGGCGAGCATGGTGCTGGACGAGGCGCAGCAGATCAAGAATGCCGGCACTCAGCGTGCCAAGCTGCTGTTCCAGCTCGAGGGGGATTTTCGCCTGGCCCTCTCCGGCACCCCCATCGAGAACCACCTGGGGGAGCTGTGGAGCCTGTTCACCTTCATCAACCCGGGCCTGCTCGGCAGCCTCGGCGAGTTCAAGCGCCGCTTCGGCAAGGCGGTGAAGGATCCCCAGCACATGGCGCTGCTGCGGGCGGTGATCAGCCCCTTCATCCTGCGCCGCCTCAAGCAGCAGGTGTTGACCGAGTTGCCGGACAAGACCGAGATCATCCACCACATCAGTCTCTCCCCCGAAGAGCGTCAGCTCTACGAGGCGACCAGGCGCGAGGTGGTGCAGCAGGTGCAAAGCGCCGATGGCCGCGCCCTGATGCACGTGCTGAGCGGCCTGACCCGCTTGCGGCGGCTCTGCTGCTCCCCCGAGCTGGTGATGCCGGAGTGGTCACAGACCAGCAGCAAGCTGGACGAGGCCATGGCGCTCCTGGAAGAAGCCATAGATGGTGGCCACCGGGTGCTGGTGTTCAGCCAGTTCGTCGATCTGCTGAGCCTGTTGCGAGCCCGCATCGAGCTCAAAAAATGGGACTACTGCTACCTGGACGGGGGCTGCTCCGCCAAGTCCCGCCAGGAGTCCATACTGCGTTTTCGTCATGAACCGGTTCCCCTGTTCCTCATCAGCCTCAAGGCGGGGGGCACAGGCCTCAACCTGACCCAGGCCGATACAGTGTTGCACCTGGATCCCTGGTGGAACCCAGCGGTGGAGGATCAGGCGAGCGATCGGGCGCACCGCATGGGCCAGACCCAGCCGGTGACAGTCTATCGACTGGTGTGCGAGCAGACGGTGGAGGAGAAGATAGTGGCGCTGCACGACGAGAAGCGGGCCCTGGCCGATGGCCTGCTGAGCGGCCAGTCCGAGGTGCGAGGCCTGGATGTGGAGAGCCTGCGCGCCCTGCTGATGAGCTAGGAGCGGTGCTGCCTGCCTGGGTGCGAGAGGGGGATGGTTCTGGTGGCCATCCCCCTTCTCTGTTTCAGGGGCTCATTGCCCGCGTCTGGGGCCCCTCTCATGGGTCTGGTTAAGAGGCGCTAGCCCTGATAGCGATAGAGGTGCAGCCGCTCTATGATGGCCTCGCCGCCAATCTTGCGATCCCGCCGCGCCTGGCGCAGCTTGGGCGGATAGTGGCCGAGGTGAGTGACGCTGGGCGGGTTGTCCGAGCAGAGCAGCAGGGGCAGGCTCGCCTTGAGCTGCTGCTTGCGGGGCTCCCTGTCCAGCCAGAGCAGGTTGATCATGGGGTGGGTCTTGACCGGTCGGCGGATCCGCAGCTGCGCATCCGCAGGCAGGCGGCGAATGTCATACACCTCCTGATCCACCATCTTGCTCCACTCCTCGTTGCTGGAGAGCGCCGGCACATAGCGGCGACTGCGCTCCAGCATCTCCAGCACCTGCTCGCGGCTGAGGCGGCTGATGCTCTGCTTGTCGGCCCAGGTGAAACCGAGGGAATGCAGCTCTCCGGTGAGCAGGGTCAGCTTGCGATAGACCTGCAGGGTGATGACCCCGGGCAGTGCGCTGTGCACCAGCTCGAACTTCTCGTCTCGCCCACCGGCGGCCTGCACCAGGGCCTTGAAGGCGAGCTTGTGGCCGTTGATCTCATCGAGCAGCGGCTGCAGCAAGGGGGCGCTGGTGGCGGGGAAGCGCAACCAGCCAGGCAGCCGGTGAGTCGCCTTGGTGGAGCAGCCGGGGCGGGCGCTGTGATCCTGAAAGGCCGTCACGGCCGCGGCCAGTGCCGCCTCGCCCGAGAGATAACCCACCTCTATGGCCTCGATAGGGTCATGCTCTTCCCCTTGCGGCACGGCGGGCAGGGGATAGACATGGGCCTCCAGCAACTCGAGCTGGCCGAGCAGTCTGGCGAGACGGGCAAGGGCCTCTTCCAGCGCGTCCATCTGTTGACGCAGGGCGGCGGTGGGGGTAAAGGTGTCCATCGGCATATCCTGTGTGTTCCCCCAATCCGTCGCCCTAAAGGCGGCGATCGGGGGGCATGATTAAACCACTGTATAAATAACCATACCAGTATGGCGGGAAGGCGCCAAGTGCCGCCTTTCAAGCGCCGTGCAAGGGCGGCTGCCGTGGCCGTCTTTCGGGGGTTGCCTGTCTGTATCATCCTGTTAAATAACGATCTTTAAGTGATCCAACGGTTAACAATTGGCGGTGCGGCAGGGGTGGCAGCGTCCTGTCTCGAACTCGGGCTCTGCATAGCTAACGTGGGAAACTGCATAGTTAGAAGCCGATGGGGCAGGAGAAAATGCTGCACGGCTGGGGGAGGGAATCTCTGGCTAATATTTCACATATAAATCAATATGTTGTATTTTACCCCATGGCGAGATCAGCCATTACTTTTACTAATCTCATGTATCAAAATTCGTCAATTGAGGCGCCTCCTCGCCCTGACTAAGCTTTGCGCATCAAATCCGAGCCTTGCGCAGAACTAGAGAGAGGAGCCATATCATGGCCAACATGACTTATACCGAAGCCGGTTACCAGGATTCCAGCGAATCGAATCTGGTTGCTCGCGTCAAGATGACCGTCCTGACCTGGCTGGAACGCAGCCGCAGCCGTCGCCAGCTCTCCGAGCTGCCCGCCTACCTGCTCAAGGACATTGGTCTGAACGAAGCTGACCGCTATCAAGAGACCACCAAGCCGTTCTGGCGTGGTTGATATACCGGGCATGGATGCCTCGTTTTCTTGCTGATCTGAACGGCTCTGCCTGATGCTCTTTGCCCCATAACGGGCCTGACTCTTCCCCTGTTGCCGCTTCCTGTCATTTCCCCTTGTCTGTTTTTCCTTCCGTTTGCCCCCTGCGGCATGAGTTGTCATCATCCCTCGCCAACTTTGTATCCTTACTGTTTGAATTTGTTTAAAAATTGATTTTAAGCCCGCCTGCCTTGCGTATAATCCGGCCATAGCATTCCAGACAAGAGGGTGAGATGGATGATTCCCCAGCATGACTTTTTGGCCCTGACCCGCCGCCACGAGTGGCAGCTCGAGCCCTTTGCCTTCGACCTGGCCAACGGCACCCGGGTGAGCGTGTGGGACACCGGCGTGCTCTGCCTGGAGCCCATGGGTGAGTCGCCTGGCGGGCGCAAGGACATAGTGCTCTCCTGCGGCATTCACGGTAACGAGACTGCCCCCATCGAGATCTGCAACCAGTTGCTGACCCGGTTGCTCGGCGGGGAGCTTCAGGCCCGCCACCGGGTGCTCTTCCTCTTTGGCAACCCGGCCGCCATGAATCAGGGCGCGCGCGAGGTGGAGGAGAACATGAACCGGCTCTTCTCTGGAGCCCACAGCAAGGGGGAGGGGCTGTGCAACAGGGAGCGCATTCGGGCCATGCGCCTGGAGCAGTATGTGAGCCGCTTCTTTGCCGATCCCGCCCGGCCCCGTTATCACTACGATCTGCACACTGCCATTCGCGGCTCCCGCCACGAGAAGTTTGCGGTCTACCCCTTCCCCCACGAGCGGCCACACTGCAAGGAGCAGGTGCAGTTCCTCGGGGCCTGCGGGGTGCGCACCATACTGCTCTCGAGCGGCCCGACCACCACCTTCAGCTATTACAGCTCGCACCAGCATGGCGCCCATGCCTTCACGGTGGAGCTCGGCAAGGTGCGTCCCTTTGGCGAGAACGACATGACCCGCTTCATCGAGGCGCGTCGAAAATTCAGCTCCTTCGCTACTTTAAAGAAGTTTCTACTGGTCTTACCTGAGTAAATCCCTTTGCTTTTTATTTAACAAGGTATTTACATCTAGGTGTCACCAGCATCGGTGACGCTCACAACGGCAAGGAGCCAGTTATGACCCATGTCGACATCCCTTTCCTTCGTTACCTCGATGCGGAAGGGTGCCCGGTCGCCACCTTACCGACCTGGCTGGACAAGGCGATACTGCACACCTTCTACCGCAATATGGTGATGGTGCGCAGCTATGACAAAAAAGCGATTGCGCTGCAACGAACCGGCAAACTCGGTACTTTTCCCTCCCATCTCGGCGCAGAAGCCGTGGGGATTGGCATTGGTCTCGCCATGCAGCCGCAGGATGTCTACGTTCCCTACTATCGGGACATGCCCACCCTCTATGTGCGGGGCGTGCCGATGGAGAAGAACCTGCAATATTGGGGCGGTGACGAGCGGGGCAGTTATTTCTCAAACCCGATGGGACTCCCTCTGAAGACTCCCCCATCTGCGTCCCCATCGCCACCCAGATCACCCACGCCTGCGGCATTGCCTCGGCCTTCAAACTGCGTAATCAACCGCGGGTCGCCGTAGTCACCATCGGCGATGGCGGCACCTCCAAGGGTGATTTTCTGGAGGGGCTCAACTGCGCCGGTGTCTGGCACCTGCCGATGGTCATCATCGTCAACAACAACCAGTGGGCCATCTCGGTGCCACGCAAGCTGCAATCGAGCGCTCCTACGCTGGCCCAGAAGGGGATTGGCGCCGGGGTGCGCAGCCTGCAGGTGGATGGCAACGATGTGGTGGCGGTCTACGATGCCGCCCGCAGTGCCGTCGAACGGGCCCGCAGCGGCAAGGGGCCGACCCTGATAGAAGCGGTCAGTTATCGCCTCGGCGATCACACCACGGCCGACGATGCCACTCGCTATCGCGATGGGGCCGAGGTCGAGGCCGCCTGGGCCAAAGAGCCGGTCAAGCGGCTGCGCCAGTTTATGCACAGCCAAGGCTGGTGGGATGAAGAGCAGGAGCAGAGCCTGCTGGCGGAGGCCGCCCGAGAGGTAGAGCAGGCGGTCGCCCGTTATGAGGCGATGGCGCCCCAGCCGCCGGAGGCGATGCTCGATTATCACTACGCCAGCCTGCCCGCCGAACTCTTGCCCCAGCGCGAGCGAGTGATTGCCAAGGGGATGAAGCAGGAGGTTGGCCATGAGTGAGATCAGTTTGCTGGAAGCGATCAATCTGGCGCTGCATCACGAGATGGAGCACGACCCCGACGTGGTGGTGCTGGGTGAGGATGTGGGGGTCAACGGCGGTGTGTTCCGTGCCACAGTGGGGCTGCGCGACAAGTTCGGCTTCAAGCGGGTGATAGACACGCCGCTGGCGGAGGGGCTGATCGCCGGGGTGGCGGTCGGCATGGCGACCCAGGGGCTCAAGCCAGTGGCCGAATTCCAGTTCCAGGGCTTCATCTTCCCCGGCATGGAGCAGATCATCTGTCAGGCGGCGCGGATGCGAAACCGTACCCGTGGCCGGCTCTCCTGTCCCATCGTCTACCGCTCCCCCTATGGCGCCGGCATCCATTCGCCCGAGCACCACAGCGAGAGCGTCGAAGCTCTGTTTGCCCATATCCCCGGGCTACGGGTCGTGATCCCTTCCAGCCCGAGACGGGCATATGGCCTGCTGCTCTCGGCCATTCGCGACCCGGATCCGGTGATGTTCTTCGAGCCGGATCGCATCTACCGCTCCATGAAGTCGGACGTGGTAGATGACGGCGTCGGCCTGCCGCTGGATGTCTGCTTCACCCTGAGGCCGGGACGGGATCTCACCGTGGTCGCCTGGGGGGCCTGCATCCAGGAGGCGATGAGAGCCGCCGCCCTGCTGGCGGAGCAGGACATCCAGTGCGAGGTGCTGGATCTCGCCACCATCAAGCCGCTGGATATGGGGAGCATCCTGGCCTCGGTGCGCAAGACCGGGCGTCTGCTGGTGGTGCACGAGGCCTGTGGCAGCTTCGGGGTCGGTGCCGAAATCGTGGCGCGGGTCACCGAGGAGGCGTTGACCTCCCTCAAGGCGCCGCCAAAGCGCCTCACCGGGGTGGATGCCGCCGTCCCCTACTACCGCAACGAGGAGTATTACCTCATCACCGAGCAGGATATCGCGGATGCGGCTCACCAACTGATGGAGAACAAGTGGCTATGACGTTTCTCAACTGTTGGCGCCCAGGCGTCCGAGCAAGGAAGAGCCATGAAGTCGGTCAATCTTTGGTGATGTTCCCGCGGATGGAGAACTGGTCATGAAATTTTTCAAATTACCGGATCTGGGCGAAGGCTTGGCCGAGGCCGAGATAGTCGAATGGAAGGTCAGTGCCGGCGATACCGTGAGTGTCGATCAGGTGCTGCTGTCGGTGGAAACTGCCAAGGCGCTGGTGGATGTGCCCTCGCCAGTGGCGGGGGTGATCGCCAGGCTGTGCGGCCAGGAGGGAGACATACTCCACATCGGCGCTCCCCTGGTGGAGTTTGAGGGGGGTGAGGACGACGGCACCGTGGTGGGCAAGGTCAGCGCCCATCAACAGCACATCGAGGATCACTTCGTGGTGGGTGCCATGGCGCCCGGTGGCGCCCTGGTGCAGGCCATGCCGGCGGTGCGTCTGCTGGCGCAAAAGCTGGGGCTGGACATCGATAGACTCAAAGGCACTGGCAGCGCCGGCATGGTGACCGAGCAGGACGTGCAGAGCGCCTTCGAAGTGTTGCAGAGCAGCGGCAACGAGTTCCTCAAGGGCTCGCGCCGGGCCATGGCCAAGGCGATGGAGCACTCCCATCAGTCGGTGGTGCCGGTCAGCATCACCGACGAGGTGGACCTGCGTCACTGGCGGGCAGACGAAGACGTGACGGTGCGTCTCATCAAGGCCATCGGTGTGGCCTGTCGCGCCGAGCCCTCCATGAATGCCTGGTTTGACGGGGATACCCTGTCGAGACGGCTGTTCAGGGAGGTCAACGTGGCCATCGCCGTTGACTCCAAACACGGGCTCTATGTGCCGGTGATGGAGAACGTGGCCGAGCGGGAGAGGGCGGACATTCGGCACGGGCTGGATCGGATGATCGCCGATGTGAAGGCGCGCGCCGTGCCGCGGGAGATGCTGCAGGGGGCGACCATCACCCTCACCAACTTTGGCGCCATCGCGGGCCGTTATGCCAGTCCTATCGTCACGCCACCCCAGGTGGCCATCATAGGGGCGGGCAAGCTGTTCGAAAAAGTGGTCTTCATCCATGGGGAGGCGCGGCCGGTCCGGGCACTGCCCTTGTCGATGACATTTGACCACAGAGCCTGTACCGGCGGGGAGGCAGCGCGCTTCCTCAAAGCCCTGGTTCAGGCACTGGAAGCGGCGGATGCGTAAGTGATTGCACCCTGCCCCCGGCGGGGTGCAAATTTGGTTGCGTAATCGACAAAGGCACGTATAATCTAAACCAGCTTGAAAGGGCGTTAGTTATGTCAATGAATATGATGTTTTGCATCTTTTCCTGTTGTTCATAAGTTAATCCCGTTTTTGAGCTTTATCCGCTGAAAAGCATAAGTAATTATTTTGAATACAGGTTAAAGATATGTCTAACATGATCACCGGTACCGTTAAGTTTTTCAACGAAACCAAAGGTTTTGGCTTCATCCAGCAAGAAAACGGCCCGGACGTTTTCGTTCACTTCAGCGCTATCAGCGGTAACGGTTTCCGTACCCTGGCTGAAGGTCAGCGCGTACAGTTCTCCGTGACCCAAGGTCAGAAAGGCCCGCAGGCTGAGAACGTAACTGCTCTGTAATTCTTACAGAATTTAAGAAAGCCGTGGTACATCTGGTGCCACGGCTTTTTGTTTTATGGCATATTCATAAACCACGTTTGCCAATGACCATCATCATGATCCCATCACTCTTGCTGACAGTGGCGCTTGCCAATACCACCGTGCCGGATCCCGCGGCAAACGAGGCCGTGACAGTGTGCCAGCAATTCGTGCAGGTCCGTTTGGGCAAGGCTGAGCAGCCCGAGGAGATCAAGGCGCAGCCTGTCCCGAAGCGGGCGGGGGAGTGGTTGATCGATGGCAAGGTAAAAGGACCCGAAGGTCCTTTGTTGTTTGCTTGTCTGCTGCGGCAGGGAAAGCGCTGGGAATTGCTCAACTTCTCGCTCTGGGCGCCGCAGGAACTCAATTCGGCTTGAGCGCCACCAGCAGGTGTTGAAGATGCTCCAGCATGGTCATGCCGAAGGGGGTCAGATAGCCGCCATCGACGGCACTGATCATGCCTTGTTGATGCAGACGCTGCGCCGCGAGGCACAACTCTTCAGACATGTCGCTGCGTAACTTGATCCCCAGACTCATGTTCGCCGGATCAAAGCATGCCAGTATTTTCAGCTCATTCACAAAATCGTCAGAAACCTGGTCGATCCCACTCATGGATGCACTCCTTACGCTAAAGATGTATGCAAACTAGCATTCCCGGTTTGACTTTAGTGGGCGCTGGCTCAAAGTATTGGGCTTTCTCTGGGCCGGCTTTGCCTGAACGCTGCTTTTTTGGCCGGAAGCGTCATGCCCCGGCTGGTTGGACGAGCAGAGTCTGCGTGCCAGCAAACATGGTAGAATAGTCTCTCTTTTGTCCTCCTGGCCAGGTACGAACCCAGGTCTTCCAGCTCAAGGCGCGTCTCATGATCACTGTCACTCTGGTATCTCTGCTGCACACCCTAGGTCCCCGCTTTCCTGTTTATGCACCTTCCTTGTTGCTCCCCTTGCTCGATGAGCATCAGGGGGATCTCTGGCTGCCATCCATCAAGGGGGCGGATGTCACCGCCCTGCGCCAACATGCCAAGGGGCGCGAGGCGCAAAGTCTGGCTCCTCTGGCGGCGGGATGGTGCGATTTCGGGGCTGGCGGCGAGGGTGAGACTCCCGAGCTGGACGCGCTGGCGAGTTACGACGAAGAGATGCTGGACAACCTGCTGATGTACTGGCACAGCCCTGGCAAGATCAACAGCCCGATCACCGATAACCTGTTCGAGCTGCGCCGTGGGGTAGTGGATGAAGCCCATGGCTCCAAGCTGGCGGTCGCCTGGGAGCAGCAGCAGCAGAGACGCTTCGAGCAGATCATGGCAGGGGCTTGGGCCTTGGGCCGGTCGGGCCCAGCTTTGCTTCGTGGAGGTGGAGTCCGCCTACTGGCTGCGCCAGCGTTTCTGCGAGACGGCGGAGATCACCCTGGTGACCCCGGTGCTGGGCTGAGATAGCCGAAACAGGAGTGACTGAGCACTCTTGCTGGACAAGGCGCCAGCAAGATGTGAACATGTCGCCCTTTATTGAATGAGAGACTTGACCAATGAGCTATGAACTTAGCGACACCGAGCGCAATGCCGCGCTGCAACTGAACGCCGACTACCGCTTTGATCACTTCATCAGCAAACTGGTCGAGCACGAAGAGCTGTTTGTTCTGACCGACGAGCACGGCGTCATGATGCTGACCACCGAAGACGAAGACTGCATCCCGGTCTGGCCGCATCCGGAATACGCCAAGGCGTGGGCCGAAGGCGAGTGGGCAGACTGCAAGCCGCAGTCCATCACCCTCAAGGTGTGGCTGGATCGCTGGGTAGACGGCATGGAGCAGGACGAGCTCTGCGTGGCCGTGTTCCCGACCCCGGAGCAGGAAGGCATAGTGCTGGATCCGGCCGACGTGGCCGACGCCATCGCACAAAAGCAGGCCAAGCGCGGCTAAGTCCCGCCCAGGCGCTGCTGCCACAAAAAAGACCCCGCCACAGTGCGGGGTCTTTTGTTTGTGCCGAGCGAGAGCGTGGAGAGGGCTCAGGGCTTTTGATAGCGGGTGTCGATCAGGGTGACGGGAGGGAAGGTCTTGCCCTGCTTGATGGCGGCTTTGGTCTCCGCTTTCAGCTCCTCGTCAATCCAGAGCAGGCCGCCGAAGCTGTAGCCCGAGTTGGCGCCATCCAGGGGCCAGTAGAGCAGATCGCTCTGGGGGGTTGCCGGGATCTTGGGCAGTTTTATCCAGCGCCAGGCGCCTGCCCGGGTATAGGGGACCTGATAGGCGGGGACGAAGCTGGCCAGCTCATAGAGCCGCTGCTGGATCTGCCGTGAGAGCTCGGCCTTCTTGCCGAAGTCGAAGGCCTTGTCATATTGCTCCACCAGGGCCGAGATGGCGTCGTCATCGAGGTTCATGATGTTGTTGGTCTGGGGCTTGTTGGCGTTGACCTTATGGAAGTGCTCCCAGTAGGCGGGATAGCGGCCACTGCTCCAGGCCATCCAGGCGCTCTGATGCTTCTTTTCCAGCATGGATTTGAAGCCGGCGGAGGCATCCATCAGGTTCAGCTCCAGATTGAGGCCCGCCTTCTTCGCCTCTTCCCGCAGCAGGGTCAGGCGCTGGGCATGCTCCGCCGTGGTGTAGGTGATGCTGAGGGAGAGGGGCTGGCCCCTGTCATTTTGCAAGATGCCATCCGGCCCCGTCTTGGTGAAGCCCGCCTTGGCGAAGTAGTCCCGCGCGAGCCTGGGATCGAAGGGGCGTGCCTTGATGTCGGTGTTGGTGAAGGCCCCCTGGCCCGAACCGTAGCTGTTGAGGCGCTGGTAGTCTCCCCGCAGCAGGGTGGCGATCATCTTGTCGAGGGCGAGGGCATGCTGGATGCCGAGCCGCACATTGAGATCCTTGAGCAGCGGGTCTGCGGTGTTGAGGTAAAGCCCCATGGGGGACTGCGGGGTCTGGTTGTAGAACCAGAGCCGCTCGATATAGCCCTTCTCGAATTCGGCTGTCTTGCTCTTGTCGTGCCACCAGTTGGGCATGACCAGCGGGAAGCTGTCGAGATCGCCACGCAGGAAGTGCTGCCAGGCGATGTTCTGATCCCTGAGCACCTTGATCTCTATCCGGTCCGGGTTGAAGCGGTGCTGGAAGTAGCGCTCCCCGTCACCCCACCAATCCTTGACCCGGTTGAAGGTGACCGACTTGCCCTTCTTCAGCTCGCCAATCTGGTAGGCACCGGTGACCGGCAGCACCTTCCAGTTGTACTCCTTGACCCAGTTGGCCGTGAGCTTGATGGCATGGCTCGGCTCCGGGCTGAACGGCAGGGATTCCAGCAAATCCTCCCGGCTCTTCTCGGTGCCGCTGGTGATGGCGAGGGTGTGATCGTCGAACCTGGTCACCTCGCTTATCTGGGTGCTGTAGTAGTTGTTGTACCAGGGATCGCTTATCTCCTTGCTGCGCATCATCTTGAGGGTAAAGAGCCAGTCATCGGCGGTGACGGGCTGGCCGTCCGACCAGCGCGCCTTGGGGTTGAGGCGAAAATAGAGGGTCTTGTGATCGGCTCCGAAGGCCCACTGGTTGGCCAGCATGGGAATGGGATTGCCGGTCACCGGATGGGTGGCGAGCAGGGGCAGATTGGTTTCACGGACGTAACCGGCGAAGCTGCCGTTGGAGTCGGGCCCGTACTTGCGCAAGGTGAGCGGGAAGCTCGACATGAAGTCACGGAAGGTGCCGCCCCGTTTGGCCTGTGGATCGGCATAGACGGGGTCTGTGTCGTTGCTCTCCCACTTGAGATCCGCCGGCAGGGTGGCACTCCAGCCGAAGGCGCTCCAGCAGAGGGGGAGCATCACGGCCGCGACCCGCATGACACGCGGCAAAGTGGGGATGACCGAGGGTGAACTGTGCAGCATGTCCTTGCTCTCCTGATGGTTGGCGTCCTGCCGGGGTCAAGCTGTGAGGCCCGTGAGGGCCTGATCCATCATGGGAAGTTTCCCCATCGAGGTCAATGTTCGGCTTGTGCCTTGAACAGCCTCATTTTTCCGCCCAGCAGATGGACCACGAAGCCGAGCAGCACCAGACCCGAGCCCAGCCACTGCAGGGTCGTGGGGTGCTCATCGAGCAGCAGGGCGGCCGCCACCATGCCGACGCAGGGCACCAGCAGGGAGAGTGGCGCCACCTGGGCCACCGGATAGCGCATCAGCAGCCGCCCCCAGAGGCCGTAGCCAAGCCAGGTGGCGACCAGCGACAGATAGAGCACGCACAAGAGCCCCTGCCAGCTGAAGTTGAGCAGGCTGGTGGCAATGACGTCGGGCCCCTCGAACAGCCAGGAGAGCGCGAAGAAGGGCAGTATGGGCACCAGGCCGCCCCAGGCGATGAGGCTGGGTAATGAGGTCTGATAGCGCAGCCCAATCTGGCGATTGATGACGTTGCCAAGGCCCCAGCAGGCGGCGGCGCACAGGGTCAGCACGAAGCCGAGCAGGGTCAGGTTGCCCTCGCCGTTGGTGGCGATGAGATAGAGGCCGGCCCCCGCCAGCGGCAGCGCCACCCAGTGGTGGGGCTGCCAGCGCTCCCCCAGCCAGATCATGGCGAACAGCAGGGTGAACACCACCTGGGATTGCAGCACCAGGGAGGCCATGCCCGCCGGCATGCCGAACTTCATGGCGCAGAACAGGAAGGCAAACTGCCCCAGGCTGATGGCACCGCCATAGGCCAGCAGCCAGCGCCAGGGCATGGCGGGTCTGGGCACCAGCAAGATGGCGGGGAAGACAACGCCGACGAAGCGCAGCGCTCCCAGCAGCAGCGGCGGTATGCCCTCCAGCCCCCATTTGATCGCCACGAAGTTGAGTCCCCAGCAGAGAATGACCAGGGCAGCCAGACACTTGTCCTTGGCTTGCATACAGCGTCCTTGTGTGAGAAGCAGAGCCATGAGATGGCGCCGGAAGGCAACGAGCATACCCGCGATGGGGTGGTCGGCGTCAAGCCGCAAGCGGGGTGGCGTGCGATCGCGCCGGGTGTTCGGGAGGAGAGGGCGGCATGTCGGGGGAGGACTAAGCTAGTAGGAGAGCGCCCGATGTGACGGGCGGGTTTCTATGGCTGACTGGAGGTGTACCATGAGCGACCATACCCTGCTGCCCCATGGTGAGGATCTGCGCCGCGCCGTACGCTGGCTCAGCGAACACCATGAACACGACATCCGGGCCATCGAAGAGGCCTGCGTCCGCTTCGATCTCTCCCCGCTGGATGAGGAGTTTCTCCTCCGCTACTGCCGCGAGCAGGCACCTGAGTCCCAGGCTCGCTAGACGAAGTTGGCCAGGTTGATGCCAAACTCCTTGGGATCGACCGTGCTCTCTATGCTCTCCTGCCCCCCGTTTCTGGCGAGATCCAGCCACTGCACCTCGAGGTAGTGGCGCTGGGTGGCGTGATAGATCACCTTGACCACCGGCTTGAGCGGTTGCTGTTCGTTGCGCTGCATCACGACCGCCAGCCGCTGGTTGGAGAGCTGCACCAGGGTGCCCACCGGATAGACCCCCATGCATTTGATGAACTTGGTGACCAGCTCGGCATCAAAGTGCTGATCGATGCCTTTGAGCAGGATGCGAAACGCCTGGGTCGGTTGCATCCCCTGCTTGTAGACCCTGTCTGCCGTCACCGCATCGTAGACATCGACGATGCCGCTCATGCGGGTATAGAGGGAGAGCTGTTCCCCCTTGAGCCGCTGGGGATAGCCGGTGCCATCGAGGCGCTCGTGGTGGTTGGCGGCCACCTCCAGCATGGTGGGGGTGATGCCGGCGGTATTGCTGAGGATGTCGTAGCTGTGCACCACGTGCTGGCGCATCACGCCAAACTCCTCGTCGGTCAGCTTGCCCGGCTTGTTGAGCACCTCGTCCGGGGTCATGATCTTGCCCACGTCGTGGAGCAGGCCGCCCAGGGTCAGCTCCTTGAGCACGTTGCGCTCAAGCCCGAGATAACGGCCGAAGTTGGCGAGCAGTATGGCCACGTTCATGGAGTGTTCCATCAGGTAGGCATCCTTGGCCCGGATCCGCGCCAGACAGAGCATGGCGTCGCCATGGGTGAACATGGTGTCCACCATCTCCTCGGCGACCGCCGCCAGCGGGGTGATGTCGATGGGTTCCCCGGCCTTGAGGTGGCGAATGAACTTGCCTTGCAGCTCGCGCGCCTCCTGATAGAGACGGCGGATCTTGAGCTCGCGCCCTTCGCCACTGCCTGTGGGACGCGCCGAGCCGGCGCTGTGGGACGGGTCGGGGAGGTAACGGCATCACTCTTGGCACTGCCCAGTTGCTGCGGGCCAGATCGATGCGTACCGTCAGTACCCCCTGACCACCAGGCTGCAATCTGGCCTCGTTGCTGACCAGCCCGCTCTGGGCGATTTCCATGGCACCGGTCTGGCTGGCGATGCCCATGACGTACATGCCAGGTTGCAACTGGTTGACGGGAATGACGGGATGGGGGGAGGCTTCGGCTTCATGAAGGGCTTCCTGCGCTTATTATTATGGTGTCGTGTCGGATTGCTCTGTCGGAGAGTGTAACATCGGATGGACGGTGGCGTCATAATTGGGCTCCCTTAACAGTGGCGTTGTCACGGTTGGACTATATAATGACGCCCCTTTATCGTTGGACTCCGAGGTTGTGAATGCGGCTCGATAAATTTCTTTGCGATTGTTCCGATTTGACCCGCTCCCTGGCGGGCAAACTGATCCGGCAGGGGAGAGGTCATGGTGGATGGCATTGTGGTCAAGCAGCCCGCTTTCATATCAATGAGCAGAGCCAGATCAAGTTTGACGGCGTGCTGCTGACGCCTGGAGCAGCGCAACCGCTATTTCATGCTGCATAAGCCGGAAGGGTATGTCTGCTCCAACGAGGACCCCGATCACGCCACCGTCTTCCACCTGCTGGATGAGCCCGCCATGGGCAAGCTGCACGTGGTGGGTCGGCTCGATCTCGACACCACAGGCCTGGTGCTGATCACCGACGATGGCAAGTGGTCCCACCGTATCACCTCGCCGCGCCACGAGTGTGCCAAGACCTATCACGTCTGGCTGGCCGACCCCGTGAGCGAAGAGGCCATCTCGCTGTTTGAAGATGGGGTCTACCTGCGCAACGAGACCGATAAAACCCGTCCTGCCCAGCTGGAAATTCTGGGCGAGTGCGAGGCCAGGCTGACCATCCACGAAGGCAAGTACCATCAGGTCAAGCGGATGTTTGCCTCCATCGGCAACAAGGTCGTTGGCTTGCATCGCGAGCGGGTCGGCGTCGATGCTGGACGAGACTGGATGAAGAGTTGGCTGACCCGAGGAAGTGGTGAATACCCGCGAACAATAGCTGACCGCTATCGATGGAGATTGCCCTGTTTTGTATTCGGGATGGTGCCGGGTGTCAGTGAGTGCTGAAACCCAGCACCAGCGCGGTGCCCAGGGTGGCGAGCAGGGCCCCCGCCCAGGCGGCAACAGGATGGCCGCTCCCCGAGTGCCACCACAACAGCGGCAGCAGTAGTACCGGGGTGGTGGAGGAGAATGGCCACCATGCCCACCTCGCCCTGCCGCAGCGCCATCAGGATCAGCGTCATCCCCAGCCCCATCGCCAGAAAACCGTTGGTGGCAATCATGGCGAGGATATGGCGATTGACCGGTTTGAGCGGCATGGCCAGGGGCAAGCGCCCCAGCCGCAGGACGCAATGGGCCAGCAGGGCACTGCCCATCCGTATACCCGAGGCGCTCACCGCATCCACCTCACCACTCATCATCACTGGCTTGGCAATGATGGCTCCCACGCTCTGACACAGTGCCGCCGTCAGGCCAAGGCCAATTCCCAGCGCCAGATTGCCACGGATCTGCTCCCACTCGTTGCTGCTATTGCGTCTGCCAAACAGGATCGCCAGCATCACGCCGGCAAAGACCAGCACGGCCCCCAGCAGTCGCCAGCCAGTCAGCTGTTCATTAAAGAGCCAGAGCCCAAGCAGGGCGGAGAAGAGCGCATGGCAGGAGAAGAGCAGGGCACTGCGCCTTGGCCCCAGCCGGTTCATGCAGGCAAACAGCGCGGTATCGCCCACGAAGATGCCGACCAGCCCCGAGATGGCGAGCAGGGGCAGGGCGCTTGCGGTGAGGGTCTTGCCAGCCACCGGTGAGCAGACTCATGGTGCCGAGCATCAGGCTGACCAGAAACATGCGCCAGCGGCTGTAGGCAAATGCGCCGAGATGACGGGCCGGTTTGACCGAAATTAGCGCTGCAATTGCCCATAAACTGGCCGACGCGAGGGCCAGCCACTCATAACCCATAAAAACTCCTGAAAAAATTAACCCGAAAGACTCCATCTCCCGGGCAAGCCCGATACAATACGGGGCGTTTTCGGGGATAACAAGAGCGGCATCAGGCATTCATCAGGCGCGCCGTCGGCCTTCCCCTCCTGCAGTGTTTTATTCGAGGTTTTTTCATGAGGTATGGTTTCTTCCCCAAGCTGGCGCAACGCTGGCTCTCCCCGCTATTGCTTGCCGTGCTGGCTGGGCCCCTGGCCCATGCCACCACCGTTGAGCAGCAGCCTCTGCTTGCCGATCGGCAAACCCTGGTCAAGGGCAACGGTGCCGAGCCGGAGTCACTGGATCCGGCGCTGGTGCGATCCGGTTTTCCGGGGGAGGCGGTACTGGTCGATCTGTTTGAAGGGCTGGTCAGCGATGATGGGCAGGGGCATATTGTCCCCGCTCAGGCCCAGCGCTGGGAGGTGAGTGAAGATGGACTGGAGTGGCGATTTTTCCTGCGCCCTCAACTGAAATGGTCCAATGGCGAGCCGCTGGTGGCCGCTGATTTCGTCTATGCCTGGCGCCGTCTGCTCGATCCGGCCATCAACTCTCCTTCTGCCGGATTGCTGCTGGCCACGGGGATCAACAATGCGCAATCCATCTATGCCGGTGCGCTGGAGCTCGGCAATCTGGGCATTGAAGCGCAAAGCGATCAGATTTTGAAAATCACCCTGGAGCGGCCGGCTCCTTATTTCCTGCAGCTCATCAGTCAACGCCCCTTTGTGCCGGTCAATCAGAAGGCGATAGCTAAATTTGGCAAGCAGTGGACCGAGCCCGGCAAGCTGGTGAGCAATGGTGCTTACCGGCTGGCAAGTTGGACGCCAAACGAGCGGATAGAAGCCGAGCGCAATATCCACTACTGGGATGACCTTCACACCCGTATCGGACGGGTCACCTATCTGCCTATCACTTCGCAACATGCCGAACGGCTGCGCTATGAGGCTGGTGAAATACAGCTCACCAACAAGGTCTCCCTCGGCTATTACCAGAAGATGAAGCGCGAATCTCCGGAGCGGCTCTGGGGCTTGCCGCTGTTTGGCACCTATCTCTATGCGTTCAATCTGAAGCGCCCCGAACTGCAGGATGTGCGGGTGCGTCAGGCGCTCTCGATGGCGGTTGATCGACAGCAGCTCATTGAATCGGTGAGCGGGCAGGATGAACAGGCGGCATGGTCGCTGTTGCCGGAGATGCCGGGTTATCCCCGGGTGATATTGCCTGTGGCGCTTGAGGATATGCCAACCCGCCAGGCCAAGCAGCAGCCCTGCTGTCTGCGGCCGGGTATAACAGTGCGAATCCACTCAAGCTGAGCATTACCTACAACAGCGCCGAAACCCACAAGCAGATGGCGATGGCCATCGCCGCTATGTGGCAGAAGCTGGGGGTGCAGGTCACCCTCAACAGTCTGGAGTGGGGTGCCTATCAGGTGGCCAAGGATAGCGGTGATTTTCAGGTGGCCAGAAGCTTCCTGTTTGGCGATTACGTGGAGCCGTCTGCCATGCTGGGCAGCTTCCGTTGTCAGGATCTGCGCAACGAGAGCGGCTATTGTAATCCCGACTTTGATCTGCTGCTGGAGCAGGCAGCCAATACGCTGGACAGCGCGAGTCGGGTTGAACTCTACCGGCATGCCGAACAGTTGCTGCTTGAGGAGGCGCCGATCCTCCCCGTGTATCATTACAATCAGATGAGACTGGTCGATCCCGCGCTGCGAGGGCTGCCCAGCCAGAATTTGAAAGGGACGATTGCCACCAAGGATCTCTATTTCAGCCCGCAGTGAGGAGCATTTCATGAAACTTGCCATCATTTCCGACATCCACGGCAGCATCATTGCGCTGGAGCGGGTGCTGACCCAACTTGAGCCCTGGCAGCCGGATCACTATCTGCTGCTCGGCGATCTGCTCAACCATGGCCCGCGCAATCCTCTGCCGGAAGGGTATAACCCGGCCGCGGTGGCCGATCGGCTCAATGAGTTGGCACCGCAGATCATCGCGGTGCGGGGCAATTGCGAGTCCGAAGTGGATCAGATGCTGTTGCACTTTCCCATCACCGCCCCCTACAACCAGTTGCTGGTCGATGAGCGGCGCTGGTTTGTCAGCCATGGCCATCTTTATCGCCCGGACGAGGTTCAGCTGCCGGCAGGTAGTCTGTTTCTGAGCGGCCACACCCATGTGCCGGTGCTGGAGTGGCAGGGGGAACGGATATTGATGAACCCGGGGTCGATCTGTTTCCCGCGCGGTGAGTTGCCTGCCAGTTACGGGTGCTATGAGGACGGGGTACTGCGCGTCAATGCGTGTGAGGACGGGCGAGAGCTGTTGCGACTGGTGCTTTAAAACGGAGATAAAAAATGCAAGGCCTGATAAGAGATGTCAGGCCTTGATACCGTAGGAGCGGGTGCCAGAGCGAGTATTACCCTTGGCGTCATAGGTCAGGCTGTTGCGATCGCGCAGCTGACTCAGAAAGGTTGCCAGACGACGGTTGGAGACGATGCTCAATTCAAGCAAGCGACCGTTGATATCATTTTGTGCCTGGCAAGCATCCAGTTTTGCACGAAGCTGCGCCATCTCGTCGGGATAGGCTGCCAGCTGCAGTGCCAGTTCCGGCATCTCTGCCAGGTCTTGTCCAGGGTTTCTATCGCAGCAAGCAACTGCTGTTTGCGCTCGGTCAGTGCGGGCAGGGCCAGTGCCTGATGCTGCTTCGAGCAAGCTGAACTCCTCTTCCAGAATGCCTTGCATCTGGCTGAGGTAATCATCTTGGGTGTGCAGTAACGAAGGTAAATCCATCATCCCAGAACTTTGTCCAGATTGGCCTCGAAACTGAACATCTTCTTGGCCACAGCGTCGCTGTTAACCTGATATTCGCCACTGGCAACGGCTTTTTTCAGCCGTTCGACCTTGCTCTCATTGCCGGTGGAGGCGGTATTGAGGTTTTGTTGCATCTTTTGCAATTGTTGCGCCTCACTGGTCAAGGAGACAGAGTCCAGCTTGACAGTAGCCGCTTTGTTTTCGGGCGATGAGGTGACTGACTTGCTGCCTGTCCCCTGGCTATTAGCGGTATTTTGCAACCGATTATTCGCCAAGTTGTTGATATTGTTGATGGCCATTTTAGTTACCTTCGTCTGCTTTAAGGTTTGCTTACCTGTTTATCGGTGCGGCAGGTCAAAACTTTAGAAAAAAGTTGTCAAGGATCCGGATTTAAAACGTGACCGATACGGCACCTACCGCACTGACTTTACCCTCAACGGTTTTGCCGGAGCGAATATTGACGAGTTTGATGATCTCTCCGAAGCTGCCATCTTGCAAGGCTCGGGCCATGGTTTTGATCTGGAAGTTGCTGTTTTCTGCCGTCAGGGTGACCTGATCCCCTTTGCACACGACACAAACCTGGCTCAAACGGATGGGCTGC
This sequence comes from Aeromonas ichthyocola, assembly GCF_046087985.1. Lineage (NCBI taxonomy): Bacteria > Pseudomonadati > Pseudomonadota > Gammaproteobacteria > Aeromonadales > Aeromonadaceae > Aeromonas > Aeromonas ichthyocola. Next base: position 103,471 of record NZ_JBJSWH010000002.1, on the reverse strand, counting down.
CCCGGTTTTAGCTCCCGCTTGCTGCGCACCCCGATAAGAGGGCCGTGTCAGTCAGGTAGTCGCCGCGGATCAGGGTCTGATCCTGATAGGCCAACACCAGCTGGCTTTCGCTCAGCAGGTCCCCCTTGGCGATGGGGTTGGTCACAGTGACATAGGGCTTTTGAATGCTGACACGCACCGGGAGATAGACGTCCCAAGGTTTGTCTTCCTCACATTTAAGGTAAACTGTTGTATTACGGCGAATTTCCATTTTTGCTGGTAAGCTGATAGTGAGCAGGTTTTCGCAGCGGGTCAGTGGGAGCCGTTCATCCAGCGTGGCAGAGGTGACCTCGGCTCTGGCATCCAACGGAATATCCAGCTGGCTATAAACGAACTCTTGTGCCTTTTCTTGCAGATAAGTAGTGACGTCCGAGGCGTAGCTGGAAGATATGCTGCAAAAAGAGGCTGATGAGTAAAAGTCGGTTAATCATTTTCGCTCGTTGGTCGATAAGTTGTTCACGCATATCACCATATTTAACTATGATTGCTTCAGAATCTGTTCGTTGTCACATCGATAGTCTGACGCAATCCATCACGCATGCATGATTAATGCCAAGCGTTTTTAGGGAGTGTTTATGGCCAGTATCCTGGACTCGGTCAACCAACGTACCCAGCTAGTGGGGCAAAACCGGCTGGAGTTGTTGTTGTTTCGTCTCAATGGACGTCAAAGATTTGGCATCAACGTATTCAAAGTGCGTGAAGTGTTGCAGTGTCCCCCCTTGACCGTGATGCCCAAATTGAACTCCTGCATTCGTGGGGTCGCACATATTCGTGGCCAGACTATCTCGGTCATCGACCTCAGCATGGCGATGGGTAAACGCCCGATTGAAGATCTGAGCAAGTGCTTCATTATCATCTCCGAGTACAACCGCTCCATTCAGGGTTCCTGGTGCATTCGGTCGAGCGCATCATCAATATGAACTGGGAATCAATCCTGCCTCCGCCCAAAGGTGCGGGTCGCATCAACTACATGACAGCGGTGACCGAGGTTGATGGCGAGTTGGTCGAAATCTCGATGTTGAACGCATTTGAACGAAATTTCGCCGGTTGCACCGAGGTGAGTGAGGAGTTGGTGGAGGCCAGCGTCGACCATCCCCACTCTGGGGCGTCCTGTTCTTGTCGCTGATGACTCTTCGGTGGCACGCAAGCAGGTACAACGTGCGCTTGAGGCCATCGGCGTGCAGTGCGTGTTGGCAAAAGATGGCCGGGAAGCATTGAACATGCTGCTGGAGATGACCAAAAATGGTCCTATCAAGGATCAGATTGCGCTGGTTATCTCCGACATCGAGATGCCGGAGATGGATGGCTACACCTTCACCGCCGAGATCCGCAACAATCCCAACCTCAAGGATTTGCATGTTATCCTGCACACATCCCTCAGTGGGGTGTTCAATCAGGCCATGGTGCAGAAAGTTGGCGCGAACAACTTCATTGCCAAATTCCAGCCTGATGAATTGGCCAAGGCCGTACAAGGCGCTCTCTAATAAAGAAGAACAACTGCATGAAGACACTTTCGGACGACTTATACAGGCAATTCAGCAATTTTCTGGCGCAGCAGAGCGGCATAGTGCTGGGTGACAACAAACAGTATCTGGTCAAGAGCCGTCTTTCACCTTTGATGGCTCAGTTTGGCATCGAGAGTCTGTCTGATCTGGTTACCCGTGCAATGAGTGTGCGAGAGCGTGACCTGAAAATGGCCGTGGTGGATGCCATGACGACCAACGAGACCCTCTGGTTTCGCGATACCTATCCGTTTCAGCTTCTTACCGACAAGATTTTCCCGAGTTGGGGAAAAGTGGCCGCCCCATCAGATTTTGGTCGGCCGCATCCTCGTCAGGTCAGGAGCCCTATTCCATTGCCATGACGGCATTGGAGCAGCAGATGAAAAAGCCGGGTACCTTGCCTGGTGGCGTTCAGATTGTGGGGACAGATATTTCCACGACCATGCTCAATCAGTGTAAGGAAGGGGTCTACGACAGCCTGGCACTGGCTCGCGGCCTGTCACCCGAGCGCAAGCGGCTGTTCTTTGAGCCCTGTGGCGACAACAAGATGCGGGTATCGGAGCGTGTCAGAAAATTGACCAGCTTCCGGCCCCTGAACCTGCTGGAGAGCTACAGCCTGCTCGGCAAGTTTGACATCATCTTCTGCCGCAACGTGCTCATCTACTTTGCGCCAGAGGTGAAGTCCAAGATCCTCAACCAGTTTGCCAGCAGCCTCAATCCTGGTGGATATCTGATGTTGGGTGCGTCGGAGTCATTGGCCGGGTGGCGGGCCTCACCGACAAGGTTCGAGGCCTTGATATGCGGGTGCAACCCCGGCATCGTCTTCTTTATCTATACCTCAATCTCTCTATTCACCTGACATCTCCTGCCATTGCAAAAGTGGTTGAAACGCTGTGTTGGCCAGATGCCGCTCTCTGGCCGTAGGCACGACCTGACGTTTTCGGTCTGAAAAAGAGCTCATATTCAAATCATCGAAAGCGTTCTGCTTATGGCACACCTCTTGCTAAAGAAATATACCAAGCAGGAGGTGTGCTATGGCTATTTCATTTGACAAGGCATTCGGTGTGCATCAACACACCATAAGCGTTCGCGCCAAGCGTGCTGAAGTGCTTTCCAGCAACATTGCCAACGCCACACGCCGGGCTTCAAAGCCAGGGATATCAACTTCTCGCTCAGGCGTTGCAGGAGGCCCAGTCGCATCAGGGTTTTGGTCTGGCAACGACCAGTGAAAAGCATTTTGCCTTGAATATGGACGCGCCAGGCGTGACCCAGTATCGCAACCCCCTGCAACCGGATACAGGTGACGGCAATACCGTGGATGTGCAGCAGGAGCGCAGCGAGTTTCTGCGCAACAGCCTCGAGTACCAGGCCTCCCTCGAATTCATGAATAGCAAGATAAGCGGCCTGCTCAAGGCGTTGAAAGGAGATCAGTAATGAGTTTGTTCAAGGTCTTTGACATTGCAGGCTCTGCCATGAGCGCGCAGTCCGTCCGTCTCAATACGGTGGCCAGCAACATGGCCAACGCCGACAGCGTCAGCTCCAGCGTGGAAAAAACTTACCATGCCAGGCGGCCAGTCTTTGCCGCCCAGCTGGATCAGGCCATGTCAGACAAGCAGGCCTCGGTAGGGGTGGATGTGAAGGGCATAGTCGAGAGTGATGCGCCGCTGCTCAAGGAGTACAACCCGAACCACCCCATGGCGGACAAGGATGGCTTCATCTTCAAGCCCAACGTCAACATGGTGGAGGAGATGGCGGACATGATAGCCGCCTCCCGCAGTTACCAGACCAACGTCCAGGTGGCGGATGCGGCCAAGAAGATGCTGCAGCAGACGCTCGGCCTCGGCAAGTCCTGATAGAGGTGAACCCGGATGAGAGAGATCAGTGACGGTCTGCATGACCGCGACCATGGGTTCGACCTGAACGGCGCCCGGCATCAGCCGTACCGCAGCCCCAGACCAATACCACCAACACCCCGACCCAGAAGAAGGAGCTGGATCAGGAGTCTTTCCTGAAGCTGCTGACCATGCAGCTCTCCTACCAGGATCCGTTCAAGCCGGTGGATAACGCCCAGATGCTCTCCCAGATGACCTCGATGTCGACGTCCCAGGGGATCAGCAGCCTCTCCACCCAGATGGAGAGCCTCAACAGCCTGATGACCTCCAGCCAGGCGCTGCAGGCTTCAGCCCTGGTAGGACAAAACGTGTTGTTGCAGAGCAATATGGGTTATTTGGAAAGGGGAGCACTCTCTCCGGTGTTGTTGCTGTGGGAACGTCGGATAAATATTCGAGCATTAAGATAACCGTAGAGGATGAGAAAGGTCAGGTTATCAAGGAATTTCCCCTCGAAGGAGACAAGCAGGGCAACGTCGAAATTGTCTGGGATGGCAAAGACAAAGATGGAAACCGGGCTGCGCCAGGAAAATATGTCCTCAAAGCAAGCGGTACCGTAGATGGCAAATCGGAAAGCATCGCAACATTTGCCTATGGCAAGGTTGATAGCGTTGCCCTGGGCAATGCAAGCAATCCGACAATGCTCAATGTGAAAGGCCTTGGCAGCACATTATTGAGCAGCATCCTGCAAATTTCAGGAAGCAATTCAAATCCGGTGGTAACACCGTCAAAAACCACGTCGACAGCATCGATCTAAGGAGCTGGATATGTCATTTAACAATGCCTTGAGCGGTGTCAATGCGGCACAAAAAGATCTGAATGTCACCGCCAACAACATTGCCAACGTTAACACGATTGGCTTTAAAGAGTCTCGTGCCGAGTTTGCGGATGTTACGCCAACTCCATCTTTGTCAATGCAAAGACCCAGGTCGGTAACGGTGTGGCAACCGGTGCAGTGGCACAGCAGTTTCACCAGGGGGCGCTGCAGTTCACCAACAACGCCCTGGACTTGTCCATTCAGGGTAATGGTTTCTTTGTGACCTCCGATGGCCTGACCAATCTGGATCGCACCTTTACCCGTGCCGGTGCCTTCAAGCTCAATGAAAACAGCTATATGGTCAACAATCAGGGCCATTATCTGCAAGGGTATGAAATCAACGCTGATGGCACGCCCAAAGCGGTTAGTATCAATGCAACCAAACCATCCAGATACCGGACAAAGCTGGTGAACCTATTCAAACCAGCAACATTGACGCTAGTTTCAACCTGCCATCTAACGCTGATCCATTACCATCCGGTTTTGGTGGTGGTCACCGAGCTCAACGTTTGATCCCAAGGATTCCAAAACTTACTCATCATCCACTTCAGTCGTGGTATATGATTCGCTGGGGGAAACCCATGTGATCACCCAGTACTTCGTCAAGGAAGCGGATCCCGCGAACCTGACCCAGCCTGCGAGCCCGACGGCCTGGCGCATGTACATGTATGAAGGGGACAAGCCCATCGACGTCGTGGGCGGGCAAGCTACCACTATGGCCACCGGCGTCACCCAGGCCCCCTTGAGTGCCCGCGTCACCTTCGATGCCTCCGGCAAGATGCAGACCCCCACCACGCCAGCCGTCATCAAGACAGAGCCGCTGGGCACCCCGGGCGCCGGCATCATCACCAATGGCGCCGATGGCACCCAGGATATAGAGCTGAAGCTCGGCACAGTGACTCAGTACGCCTCGCCGTTCGAAGTCAACAAATTGACCCAGGATGGCTCCACCGTCGGCCGGCTGACCAAGGTTGAAATCACCGCAGACGGCATAGTCTCGGCGACCTACAGCAACGCCACCACCGTCAAGGTGGCCATGGTGGCCATGGCCAAGTTCGCCAACTCCCAGGGGCTGACCCAGGTGGGGGACACCTCCTGGCGCCAGTCCCTGCTCTCCGGTGATGCCCTGCCGGGCACCCCGAACTCCGGCACCTTCGGCTCCATCAAGTCGTCGGCCCTGGAGCAGTCCAACGTGGATCTGACCACTGAGCTGGTGGACCTCATCACCGCCCAGCGCAACTTCCAGGCGAACTCCCGTTCGCTGGAAGTGAACAGCTCGCTGCAGCAGAACATACTGCAGATCCGCTAAGGTTTTTCGCGGTGGCAAGGGGCGCTCATGCGCCCCTTGTCGTTTTCGGCGCGGCGTTTTTTCCTCCGCTGTTTCGCCCTTCCCATTCCTCTTGGCACTCAATTTGCAGTTGTCCTGCGAGAGTCATCTGTTTGACGGAGGATCCCATGGATCACCTGCTTTATATCGCCATGTCCGGGGCCAAGGAGAACATGAACAGCCTGGCTGTGCGTGGCAACAACCTGGCCAACGCCAACACCATAGGCTTCAAGTCTGACTTCGAGCAGGCGCGCAGCATGCAGGCGTTTGGCGAAGGACTGCCCACGCGGGTGTTCGCCATGACGGAGCGGCCGGGTCAGAATCTGCAGCACGGCCTGCTGCAGACCACGGGGCGGGATCTTGACGTCGCCGTCGACGGCCAGGGCTGGATTGCGGTGCAGGATCCCAATGGGGCAGAGGCCTATACCCGCATGGGCAATCTGCAGCTCAATGCTACCGGCAATCTGCAGACCTCCACCGGGCTCAACGTGGTGGATGACGCCGGTCAGCCCATAGTGCTGCCGCTGCCCATGGAGAAGATCGAGATCAACCGGGATGGCACCATCAGCGGCCGTCCCGAGGGGGCCGCCGCCAACCTGCCGGAGGATTTCCAGCGCATCAAGCTGGTCAATCCCCCGAGCGATGCGGTGGAGAAGGGCCAGGATGGCCTGTTTCGTCGCAAGGATGGCCAGAAGGAGGCCGCTTCTGCCGAGGTGGGCCTGATCGCCGGCTCCCTCGAGGGGAGCAACGTCAACGTGGTCGACGAGATGACCAACCTTATTCGCTTGCAACGTCAGTTCGAAACTCAGGTCAAGATCATGAAGACCGCCGAGGAGAATGACGAGGCCCAAACCCAGCTGCTGCGTATCAGCTAATCAAGGAGCATGACATGAACTCTGCACTCTGGATTCGCACATCAAAAGATGACATGACCCTGCACCCTAGATCCGCTAATTAAGGAAGATGAAATGAATCCTGCACTCTGGATCAGCAAGACCGGCCTCGATGCCCAGCAGACCAACATTTCGGTCACCTCGAACAACCTGGCGAACGCCAGCACAGTGGGCTACAAGAAGGCCCGCGCCATCTTCGAGGATCTGCTCTATCAGAATATCAACCAGCCCGGTGGTCGCTCTTCGGCGGATACCGAGCTGCCCTCCGGCCTGATGCTGGGGGCGGGGGCCAAGGTGGTCGCCACCCAGAAAAACCACAGCCAGGGCAACGTCCAGACCACGGACAACTCCCTGGATCTGATGATAAGCGGCCGCGGCTACTTCGAGATCCAGTTGCCGGACGGCAGCGCGGCCTACACCCGCAACGGCCAGTTCACCCTCAATGACGAGGGCACCATAGTGACCCCGGGCAACGGCTACCCGCTGCAGCCGGAGATCCAGATCCCCGAGAATGCCCAGAGCGTGACGGTGGGGGAGGATGGTCAGGTGTCCGTCCAGCTCAAGGGGGATGGTCAGTCACAGGTGGTGGGCCAGATCAACACCACCGACTTCGTCAACCCGACCGGCCTGCAACCCATGGGGGAGAACTTGTTCCTCGAGACCCAGTCGAGCGGCGCCCCCATCCAGGGCACGGCCGGCGCGGACGGCCTGGGGGTCGTCAAGCAGGGGATGCTGGAGACCTCCAACGTCAACGTGACCGAGGAGCTGGTGAACCTGATCCAGGCCCAGCGCGTCTATGAGATGAACTCCAAGGTCATCTCGGCAGTAGACTCGATGATGTCCTTCCTGACCCAGCGCACCTAATCCTGAAACATAAGCGGAGGCCCATGATGAAAGCCCTATGGATGCTGGGCCTGCTGACACTGGCAGGCTGTACCAGCACCCCCAATACCGCCAGACCCGACGACCCCGAATTCGCCCCCGTGTATGGCGAGTCGGAGCCGGTGTCGGTGCGCCCGACCGGGGCCATCTTCCAGCCCGAACAGGTCAACGGCATCTACTCGGACATCAAGGCCCATAGAGTGGGTGACATCATCACCATAGAGCTGGCGGAATCGACCTCGGCGTCGAAGAAGGCCAATACCCAGAGCGGCAAGAACAACAAGATGGAGCTGGAACCCGTCACTCTGGGCGGGGTGCCGGTGACGGCAGGCGCCTATGATCTGTCGGCTTCCATCGGCCAGAGCAGCGCGTTCAAGGGGCAGGCCAAGGCGGATCAGAGCAACAGCCTGCAGGGCAACATCTCGGTCAGCGTGATCAAGGTATTGCCGAACGGCAACCTGCTGGTGCGCGGCGAGAAGTGGATCATGCTCAACAACGGCAACGAATACATCCGCATCACCGGTCTGGTGCGCCCGGAGGACGTGAGTTCGGAGAACAGCGTCTCGTCCCAGCGGGTCGCCAATGCGCGCATCCATTACGGCGGCACCGGCGATCTGGCCAACACCCAGGAACAGGGGTGGCTGACCAGCTTCTTCAACGGTCCCTGGTGGCCCATTTAATACTCGGGCCCCGGGTCGTCAGTGGCGACCTGGGGCCGGAATGGTTTAGTTAGGAGATGTCATGAACCGACTCCGTTTGCTCGGCCTGCTGTGCTGTATCTTGCCGCTTGGGCTGGCGCACGCCTCCCGCATCAAGGATCTCAGCTCGGTGGAAGGGGTGCGCAGCAACCAGTTGATCGGCTACGGTCTGGTGGTGGGCCTGCCCGGCACGGGCGAGAAGAACAACGCCTTCACCGAGCAGACCTTCAGGACCATGCTCAACAACTTCGGCATCAAGGTGCCGGACAACATCAAGCCCAAGATCAAGGACGTGGCGCCCGTGGCCATCCACGCCGATCTGCCCCCCTTCTCCAAGCCGGGGCAGACCATAGACGTCACCGTCTCCGCCATCGGCGAGGCGAAGAGTCTGCGGGGCGGCACCCTGCTCCAGACCTTCCTCAAGGGATTGGACGGCCGCGTCTATGCGGTGGCCCAGGGCAGTCTGGTGGTCGGTGGTCTCGGGGCCGAGGGGGCGGATGGCTCCAAGGTAGTGGTCAATACCCCGACAGTGGGGCGCATCGCCAACGGGGCGACAGTGGAGCGTGAAGTGCCAAACTCCTTCTCCCAGGGGGACACCATCACCTTCAACCTGAACCGGCCCGACTTCACCACGGCCCGCCGGGTGGCCGACGTGGTCAACGATCTGGTGGGCCCCAATACGGCCCAGGCCCTGGACGCCACCTCCATCAAGGTGTTTGCCCCGCGGGATCCGAGCCAGCGGGTCTCCTACCTCGCGACCATCGAAAACCTGGAAGTGGATCCGGCCACCGAGTCCGCCAAGATCATCGTCAACTCGCGCACCGGCACCATAGTCATCGGCAGCGAGGTCAAGCTGCGGCCTGCCGCCATCAGCCATGGGGGCCTGACGGTCACCATAGCCGAGAACCAGCAGGTCTCCCAACCCAATCCGTTGGCGGGGGGCGAGACGGCGGTCACCAACAACTCCACCATCAATGTGCAGCAGGATCCGGGGCGTATGTTCAAGCTCGACACGGGGGCGACCCTGGACGATCTGGTGCGGGCGGTGAATCAGGTGGGGATAGCCCCGGGGGATCTGATGGCTATCCTGGAGGCCCTGCAGCAGGCGGGCGCCATTCAGGGACAGCTGGTCATCTTGTAACAGGCTGTCCCGGCGAGTCTCTGGGTTGGCGGCGCAGCAGCCAGCCCAGAGAGCCAATAGGTAATACAGTCATTTCTTGAGCGGCAAGAGGTTGCCACGGGCGGCAAAGAGGAAGGTTATGGCAGAGTTCGACACCCAGAGTGGTATCAATCTTGGCATGGTGCAGGACGTTCAGAACCTGGACAAGCTGCGCCAGATGAGCCACAGCAAGGAAGGGAAGCAAGAGGCACTGATGGCGGCGGCCCGCCAGTTCGAGTCCATCTTCACCCAGACCCTGTTCAAGGGGATGCGCCAGGCCAACTCGGTGCTGACCCAGGATAACCCGATGAACAGCAGCTACACCCAGTTCTACGAGGGGATGCTGGACGAGCAGCGGGTCTCCGATATGTCGAGCAAGGGGGGTCTTGGCATCGCCGAGATGGTGGCCAAGCAGTTCTCTCCCGAGAAGACCTTCACCCATAACGACGGCCGGGTTCTCAAGCTGCCCCAGCGCACCGAGCGGGTCTACAAACCCTATGAAGCCCCCAGCGCCTCCAACGATCTGATCGCAGCCTCCAAAGTTGGCAAAGATTTTGCTGATAACGAAATGAAGAGTGAGATGAAGGGTGAGCTGAATGGGGCCGAGTCTCCGTTGAACCTGCCCAGACGCCCCCATCGCACCGTGCCTCCCATGGGCAGCAGCCCGCGGGCCTCGGCCCTGGATGAGAGCGCCAAGGTGTTCGACAGTCCGGAGGAGTTCGTCGAGCGTCTGATGCCGCTGGCCAAGAAGGCGGCGGACAAGCTGGGACTGAGCCCGGCGGTGCTGGTGGCCCAGGCCGCCCTTGAGAGCGGCTGGGGCAAGCGGGTGATCAAGGATGGGGAAGGGCAGATGAGCCACAACCTGTTCGGCATCAAGGCCGATCCCCGTTGGGAAGGGCCCAAGGCCGTGGTGAGCACCCTGGAGTACGAGCAAGGGGTGGCGTCACGCCAGAAGGCGGCGTTTCGCTCCTACGAGTCGTTTGAAGAGAGCTTCAACGACTATGTGGACTTCCTGACCTCGGGGACCCGCTACAAGGGGGCGCTGGCCAAGGTGGACAGCCCGGATCGCTACTTCGAGGCGCTGCAGCAGGCCGGTTATGCCACCGATCCCCAGTACGCCAGCAAACTTAAACAAGTGTTGCGCAGTGATGCCATCGCCGGCTACTCGATGCCCGGCAACGCTGCGACCAGGAACACAGAGATGGAGCTGTAAGCTATGGCAAGCGATCTGCTTGGAATCGGGACTTCGGGTGTATTGGCCCAGCAGCGACTGCTGCAGACCACCAGTAACAACATAGTGAACGTCAACAGCCAGGGCTATGTACGTGAACGCACCCTGATCTACACCAATTCCGTCGGATTGGGCACGGGTGACATGGTGAGCGAGCGGGTCATCAACGCCTACGCCCAGGCTGAGGTGCGCCGCGATACCTCCGCCTACCATGCCGCAGGCTCGCGCTACGATCAGCTATTCCAGCTCGACAGCCTGCTGGGGGATGCCAGCAACAGCGTGGGCACCACCATCACCTCCTACTTCAAGGCCTTCCACACCGCCAACGAATCGCCGGCGGAAGTGGGCGGGCGCAAGACCACCCTGAGCGAGCTCAGCGGCATGGTTGATCGCTTCCACACCCTCTCCGCCCAGCTCGACAAGCAGAGCGACACCATCAACTCCACCATAGGGGACGAGACGGACAGGGTGAACAGCCTGCTGAACAGCATCAACGATCTGAACCAGGCCATAGTCCGCACCCAGGGCTCGCCGGAGGAGAACCTGATGCTGTTCGATCAGCGTGACGAGGCGATCCGCCAGCTCTCCGAGAAGATGGAAGTCCGCACCGTGACCCAGCCCAACGGCAGCATGCTGGTCAACATGAGCACGGGGCACTCCCTGGTGCTGGACGGCGGCGTGGCCCAGTTCAAGGTGGTGCCGGGCAGCCCGGACTCCCGGGATGCGAGGCTGCAACTCACCCTGGGGGCCAACCAGGCCAACATCAATGACAAGGATCTGGGGGGCGCCATCGGCGGCCTCTTCACGGCGCGCAACGATCTGGAGCCCGCCAAGCGGGAGCTGGGCCAGTTGGCGGTCGCCATGGCCGATGCCATGAACCAGCAGAACCGCCTCGGCATGGATCTGGACAACGAGCTGGGGGGGGATCTCTTCTCCCTCAAGGGGAGCAAGGGGCTCCCCTATGCCGGCAACCAGGGCAACGGGGCGGCCAGCGTGAACTTCGTGCCCGGCAAGGGCTCAGAGGTGACCACCTTCGATTACGAAGTGCAGTTCAACAGCGCCACCGGTTATGAGGTCTTCTCCATCGACGGCTCAGGCCAGCGGACCTCGGTGGCGACCGGCACCACCCCTCCCGCCAAGTTCGAGGTGGCGGGGCACGGCATCGAGATCGACCTGTCCGGCACCCCGGTCGGGGGCGACAAGATAGTGCTGCAACCCACCAAGCACGCCGCCGCCGGCATGGAGCAGGCCGCCACCAGGCCGGAAGACATTGCCCTGGCATCCCCCATCAAGGCGGACAAGAATTCCCAGAACCTGGGCTCGGGCGAGATCAAGGTGAACAGTGTCTACAACACAGGCACGGGGTCTGGCTTTGGCACCAATAGCCTGGACCCGAACGCTCCCCAGGTCATCAAGATCGACGGCAGCGGCAACTACGAGGTCTATGACAAGAACAACAACCTGCTCGGGGTGGCCCCTGCCTCCAGCAAGGGGCAGAACCTGATGTCCGCCCTCGAGATGCCGCTGGGGACGCCCATAGTGCCGGCCCTGACCCCGGGCTACGACTTCAGCATCACCGGCAAGGTGGAGGCAAACGACAGCTTCACCCTGAGCTACAACAAGGATGGCTTTGCCGACAACGGCAACGGGCTGGCGCTGGCGGAGCTGCAGAACAAGGAGCTGGTGCGCAAGAACAACAACGCCGCCACCAGCAACGACAAGATGACCTTCAACGACGCCTACAGCGCCCTGGTGACCGGGGTGGGCAACAAGGCCAGCCAGGCCAAGACGCTGCTGCAGGCCAATGAGGCCAAGCTGACCCAGAGCACCGCCATCTTCGAGAGCGTCTCCGGGGTCAACCTGGAGGAGGAAGCGGCCAACCTCATCCGCTTCCAGCAGTCCTATGCGGCCTCGGCCCAGATAGTCAATACCGCCAAGACCATCTTCGATACCCTGTTGTCTTCCGTGAGGTAAGTCATGCGCATCACCACCAACATGATCTATGACCGCAACCTTGCCTCCATGGGCAAGGTCAGCGAGCGTCAGAATACCGCCTATGAGCAGCTGATCTCGGGGGACAAGTTTTCCCGGGCGGGGGAGGACCCCGCCGGCATGAGCCAGAAGCTGGCGCTGACCAAGGAGATCGATCTCTTCAAGCAGTACGGCGTCAACGGCAGCCTGCTGGAGAACAGCCTGGGCCACGAGGAGACTGTGCTCACCTCCCTCAACAACGCCATGCTGAGTGCCCAGACCCTGATCCAGAAGGCGAACAGCTCGGCCATGGGCTCGGAGGAGCGCAACGCCATCGCGAGCGAGCTGGAGGGGCTGCAAAAGCAGATGTTCGATCTGATGAACAGCAAGAACTCCCAGGGGGAGTTCATCTTCGGCGGCAACCAGAGCAAGACCCAGCCCTTCGTGAAAGATGCGAGCGGCAACTATGTGTTCCAGGGGGACACCGGGCAGCGCAGCATCCAGGTCTCCTCCACTGTGCAGATCCCGGCCAATGACTCCGGCTTCGATCTGTTCGAGATGGTGGCGACCCGGCGCACCGCCAGTGGCACCAGCGCCAACATCAAGGTAGGGGTGGGGGATCAGGGGAACTTCGAGAGCTTCTATCGCAACAACTACGATTCGTCTCTTGCCAGCAACCAGTTCACGGTGAGCACTCAGGTGGGACCGCCGGACAGGTACGAGATCCGGGACAGCGGCGGTGGTCTGATCCAGGACGGGGACTACAGCGCGGGCAACAAGATAGCCTTCAACGGACTGGAGCTGACCCTGGACCTGCCGGCAGGGGGCGCGGATCAGACCTTAGTGCTGGACAAGCCGAAGAACGACAGCGTGCTCAACGGCATGTCCGATTTCCTCACTGCCCTGCGCGACCCCAGCCTCTCGGCTGACGGCTTCCAGCTGGCGGTGGCGGATGCCACCACCCACATGAACAACGCCAGGACCAAGATAGACAGAGGGCTCGGCGAGCTGGGTGGCCGGATGAACAGCCTGGAGCAGGTGATGGGGTCGAACGACGGGCTCAGCACCCTGAACCAGCAGGCGCGGGCCAAGGTCTCCGAGGCGGACATGTACGAGGTGATTGCGGCGCTCTCCAAGGAGGACGCGGCCATGAGCGCCTCCCAGCTCGCCTTCGGCAAGATAAGCAAGCTGACCCTGTTCGATTACATCCGCTGATGGCTGACTCCCCGGGCAGGGGGAGTCCGCTCTACCTACTGCCCCTTTTCCCCTCCAATTTGTAACAACCCGTTGCCAGCAGCCCAATGGCCTTGACTCGGGGAGGCCCCGGATAGATGATGCCGCCCGCACCACCCAGGTGGCGCGCATTTTTCGCAGCATCTCGTTAGGCGAGGCTCCTGCATAAACACAGGCCACTGATCTCACGACGTCCAGAGACGCCCAAGATCAGGACAGTTTTCATCGGATTAAGGTGTCAACCCAAGTGGCTTCCGGCGTGCCGGATACGTTATGCAGTGCTAAAGCTGGTACGTGGGGATGAAGACACGCCGGACGGCGTCATTTCCTGCCTGTTACTCGTCAATCAAATTGCTGTTTTCTTGTCGACAGCGACCGGTGCGAGCCGGTTGCCTTCAGGCCCTGCCTGAAATCACATGAGGATATCTGTGATGAAGAAAACACACACCCTGCTCAACCGTCATCAACTGCTCGATCTCGCCGCCCTGCAGGGCTGGCTAGACCATAACCTGGACCCGGTGCAGCGTGCCGATCAACTGCTGACCCTGCGCCCGGAAGAGCTCAACTGCGTCTTCGATACCCTGCCTGCGCCGCGAGGAGCCGCCCTGCTCGCCTCCCTGTCGGCGGAGAGCGCAGGCCAGCTGCTGCTGCGCCTGCATGGCAGCATAGTGGGCGTGCTGCAGGAGGCCATTCCCCGGCGTGATATGGTGGCCATCTTGCGCAAGCTGGGCTCTCAGGATCGCACCAGGCTGCTGGCCCGTTTCCCGACCCAGGCGCAGGCCATCTACGATGCCCTGCTGGACTGGCCGAGCGAGTCGGTCGGTGCCAACATGCGCCACGAGTACCTGACCGTCGACCAGGGGACCACGGTGGAGAGCGCCAAGCGGCTGATCCACGACGCCTGGGACAAGGCCCAGCTGTTTCAGCACCTCTATGTGGTCGACGGCGAGCGGCGCCTGCTCGGCAGCGTCTCCCTCAAGTCCCTGCTGATCGCCGATCCCCTGCGGCCGGTGAGCGAGCTGATGGAGCGGGAGGCGGTGCGGATCAATGCTCGGGCGGATCAGGAGCTGGCCGCCCGTCTGCTGATCGATCGCGACATCTCGACCCTGCCGGTGGAGGATCAGGGGCGTCTGGTGGGGGTCTTCCACGTGGATGACGCCGCCGACATCCTGGAGCTCGAATCCACCGAGGATGCGGAGTTGCAGGGGGGCTCATCCCCCCTGGATACCCCCTATCTGCAGGCCACTCCCTGGCAGCTGTGGCGCAAGCGGGTGGGCTGGCTGCTGATCCTGTTCGTGGCGGAGGCCTATACGGGCACAGTGCTGCGGGCCTTCGAGGAGCAACTGGAGGCGGCTATCGCCCTGGCCTTCTTTATCCCGCTGCTCATCGGCACCGGCGGCAACAGCGGCACCCAGATCACCACCACCATAGTGCGGGCCATGGCGGTGGGGGAGGTGAGCCTGAAAAACCTTGGCACAGTGCTCAGAAAAGAGCTCTCCACCGGTCTGCTCATCTCGGTGGCCATCGCCATCGCGGCCTGGGTGCGGGCCTGGAGCCTGGGAGTGGGCCCCGAGATCGGCATGGTGGTCACCCTCACCATCATCGCCATAGTACTCTGGAGCGCGACGGTCGCCTCCATCATCCCCATGGTGCTGCGTCGCCTGCGCATCGATCCGGCCGTGGTGTCGGCCCCCTTCATCTCTACCCTGGTGGATGGCACCGGCCTCATCATCTATTTCGAAATCGCCAAGTGGCTGCTGCCCGAGCTGCAGTGACAACGACAGAAAGCGAAAAGGCAGCCATCGGCTGCCTTTTTTCGTTTGAGGTGAACGATCACCCGAGCTGGAACAGCAGGGGCCAGCCCTGCTCCTGGCAATAGCGGTGCTCCTTCTCCAGGTTCTGGATCAGCAGGCGGTTCTCCTCGCACCAGTCGGTTGGCAGGGTGACCACCAGCTGATCCCCGGCGGCCTGCACTCGCCACTCTGGCAGCAGGTTGTCCTGGCGCCTGTGGTGGGCGGCCACCGCGAGGCGCAGTATGCGGATGCAGCGCAGCACCGTCTGCTCGTCGTGGTTGGGCAGGGCGGGCAGCTCGGAGAGCTTGAGCCCCTTGCGCTGGAAGCGCACCAAGGCGGCCAGCAGGGCCTGATCGTCCTGGTTGAAGCCGGGCAGATCCGTGTTCTGCAGAATGTAGGCGGAGTGGCGATGGATGCCGCTGTAGTTGATGGCCAGACCAATCTCGTGCAGCCGCGCCGCCCAGCCGAGGATGGCGCGATAGGGCTCGATGGGCATCTCCCAGGGATCGCTCAGGGCATCAAACAGGGCCAGCACGCTCTGCTCCACCCGGGTGGCCTGGCGCTTGTCGATGTGGTAGTGGGAGCTGAGGGCCAGGGCGGTGCGCTCGCGAATGTCGTGGTGCTGCAGCCGCTCCTCGAACTCATAGAGCAGCCCCTCGCGCAGGGCGCCGTCGGAGTACTCCATCCGATCGATGGGCAATGAGGTGAAGAGCCCGAGCAGTATGGCCACGGCGGCGGCAAAGACCCCCTGGCGCTCCTCGGTGAGGCCGGCGAGTTTGAGCTGGTCGACCCGCTTGTGCCTGAGCATCTCCTCTTTCAGCCGCTCCAGTCCCGCCAGCGTGATGGCGCCATCTGTCCACTCTTCCCCCTGCAAGACGTCGCGCACTGTGCGAATGGAGCCCGAGCTGCCGAGGCAGCTCTGCCAGCCGAGCTTGCGGTACTGGTTGATGATGGGGGCGAGCTGATGCTGCGCCTCCAGCACTGCGCTGTTGAAGGCCTTCTCGCTCAGCTTGCCGTTGCCAAAGAAGCTCTGGGTGAAGCTGACGCAGCCCATCTTGCGGCTGGTGAGGGCCTTGTGTTCGAAGCCCTCACCTATGATGAGTTCGGTGCTGCCGCCGCCGATGTCCACCACCAGCACCTGGCCTTCGATGTGCTGGGTATGGGCGACCCCCTGATAGATGAGGCGCGCCTCTTCCTGGCCGCTGATGATCTCGATGGGATGGTTCAAAACCTCGGCCGCCTCGCGCACGAAGTCGCGGGCGTTGCTGGCGCGGCGCAGAGTGTAGGTGCCGGCGATGCGGATCTGATCCGGCTTGATGTTGGTCAGCCGCTCGGCGAACAGGGCGAGACAGTCGAGCCCCCGGGCCATGGCTTCCGCCGACATGCGGCGCTGTTCATCCATCCCTTCGGCGAGGCGAACCCGCTCCTTGATGCGATCGACTATCTGCATCCGCCCCTCGTTGAGGCGGGCGATGACCATGTGGAAGCTGTTCGACCCCAGATCGACAGCGGCGTACAGACTATTGTCCATTGTTTGACTCGATACGTTTGAGATAGTCGTAAATCGCAACCTGGGAGCGAATCTTGCGGCGGTTGCCCCGCTTCACGTATTCGTTCTTCTGGTCCGCATCGATGACGCGCGCCTTGCAGGTGTCGCTCAGCTGCAGTTCGAGGATGTCCAGGATGCGTTGTTTCAGCCGATCGTCGTAGATGGGGGTGCCCACCTCGATCCGGCCATCGATGTTGCGGCTCATCCAGTCGGCGCTGGAGATGAACAGCTGGGGGTTGCCCTTGTTGTGGAACACCATCACCCTGGGGTGCTCGAGGAAGCGGTCTATGATGCTGATGACCTGGATGTTGTCACTGAGGCCAGGCACCCCGGGACGCAGGGCGCACATGCCGCGGATGATCATCTGGATGGGCACCCCCGCCTGGCCGGCGGCATAGAGGCGGTTGATGAGGTCTCTGTCCACCAGGTTGTTGATCTTGAGCGTGATGCCGCTGGGCTGGCCCGCCTTGGCGTTGGCCAGCTCGCTGTCGATGAGACGATAGAGCTGGCGGCGGCTGTTGATGGGGGAGACCAGCAGGTGGTTGAATTTGTAGCGTTTATAGGGGTATTCGATGTATTCGAACACCCCCTCCACCTCGGCTGTGATGTCTGGGTGGCGGGTCAGCAGGGAGAAGTCGGTGTAGATCTTGGCGGTCTTCTCGTTGAAGTTGCCGGTGCCGATATGGGCGTAGCGCACCGCTTCCCCATGCTCATGCCGGGTGATGAGGCAGAGCTTGGAGTGGATCTTGAGGCTCGGCACCCCGAACACCACCTTGACCCCCGCATCGGTCAAAATGTTGGCCCAGTCGATGTTGGCCGCCTCGTCGAAGCGGGCGCGCAGCTCCACCACCACTGTCACCTTCTTGCCGTTGTTGGCGGCGTCGATGAGGGAGTGGATGATCCGCGACTTCTTGGCGACCCGGTAGATATTGATGCGAATGGCGCTCACCGCCGGATCGAACGCCGCCTGGCGCACCAGCTCGGTGAAGTGGTGGAACTTGTGATAGGGGTAGTAGAGCAGTATGTCCTGCTTGGTGATGGCGTCGAAGGCGTTGACGAAACCGTCGAAATCGCGGCAATCGAGGGCCGGCAGCTTGGGGTTTTCCAGATAGTCCCGGCCCACGTTGGGGAAGCCGATGAAATCCTTGAAGTTGTGATAGCGCCCGCCCGGCATGATGGCGTCGTAGGAGCTGATCTGCAGCTTGAGTTTCAGGAAGCTAATCATGGCCGCGGGCATCTCCCGCTCGTAGACAAAGCGCACCGGCATGGCGGTGAGGCGCTGCTTCAGGCCATCACTCATCTTGTCCACCAGGCTCAGGTCCAGCTGGTCGGAGAGATCGTACTCCGCATCCCGGGTCAGCTTGACCGCATAGGCCGCTATCTCGTCGTAGTCGAAGAAGCCCTTGAAGATCTCGTCGAGACAGAAGCGGATGACGTTGTCCAGGATGATGATCTGCTTCTTGCGGCGGGTCCCCTCCGGCGGCAGCTGGAAGAAGCGGGGCAGATCGTCGGTCGGCACCTCCACCAGGGCGTACTGGATCACCTGGCCGTTCTTCTTCATCTCGATGGCGAGATAGGTGTGCTCGTCTTTGAGGAACTTGACCGGGTTGACCTCCTTGTTGAGGAGGATGGGGATGATGTGGCGCAGCACCTTCTCCCTGAAGAAGACCCGCAGCCACTGCTGGATCGACTCGGAGAGCTGGTTCTCGTTGACCAGGAAGATGTTGTGGCGGGCCAGGGCGATCAGCAACTCCTTGTAGGTGTTGTCAAACGCCTCGCCGAGCGCCATCACCTTCTGCTGGATGGCGCGCAGCAACACCTTGGCCTCGTCATCGCCACCGTGCACCTCGTTGATGAGGATACGGCGCTTGACGTCCGAGACCCGTACCTTGAAGAACTCATCCTGGTTTGAGGAGAAGATCCCCAGAAAACGGACCCGCTCGATGAGGGGGACCGTCTTGTCCATTGCCTCTTGCAACACCCGTTCATTGAATGAGAGCCAGCTAAGCTCTTTCTCTTCATACTGCTTGTCGGTGCTCATCTGGTGCCTCTGTACTCAGGTTGCGTCTGCGCGGAAGTTATGGCGTCAAACCATGACAAATTTATGACAACCCGCGTTATTCGGTCAGATCGTGATCGATGTCGACCACCAGATCGTCCGAGAGGGACTCCAGCGCGGTGATCAGGGTGTCCATCGCCAGTCCGTCAGGCAGGGCAACCAGCGCATGGGCGTAGAAGAGCGGGGCGCCGGAGTGAGGGGCCGGCTCGCAGCCAGTGGTAAGGTCGGCCACGTTGATCTTGAGCTGGCGCAGGATGCTGGCCACTTCGTGGACGATGCCGGGGCGGTCGTTGCCGGTGACCGTCATCATCACCTGATGGGCCGGTTCCTGCGGTGAGCTGTCCCTTCGGCAAAGCTGATAGTGAGGCCGGGTAACAGGGCCAGCGCCTCGCACAGGCTGCGATAGTGTTCGGGGACAGAGACGTGGAGGATACCGGCAAATTGGCCCGCCAGCTCGCTCATGGCACTGCCCAGCCAGTTGCCCTGCTCGTGGCTGATAACGGCAGCCAGACTCTCGACGATACCGGGTTTGTCTGCACCGATCACGGTGACCACCAATTGCTTTTGCATCCTGCTCTCCTTGGAAATGGGATGTTATGCCTGTTGCCATTGTGCCTGCAGTGGCTGGTCATATGAAGCCCCGCAGACTGACCAATAGATAAAAATCCGGTGCTTTGACATTTTCCAAACGCTTGACTGCTGCCTTGCCCTGTTGCGGCTGTGGTAAAGTGGTGCCCCTTTCGTGTTGTGAACTGGATCGTGCTCTGATGAATACCTTTGTCGTATCGGGATTGCTGTTGTTGGCGCTGCTGGTGCTGGCGATCTTCTGGAGCAGATTCAACAAGGTGCAAGAGCGTCTGCCCTATGATCTGCAGGAGACCCTGTTCAGTCCGGCGGAGCGCGCCTTCCTCGGCGTGCTGGAAATTGCGGTGGGCGACAAGGCTCGGGTCTTTGCCAAGGTGCAGGGTGGCGGATGTGCTGACGCCGCAGGCGGGGCATGGAAAGAGCAAATGGCAGCAGCACCTCAACAAGATCAGCGCCAAGCATTTCGACTATTTGCTGTGTCACCCTGCCGATCTCTCTTCATCTGTGCCATCGAGCTCGATGACAGTTCCCACCGTCACCAGAAGCGCAAGGTACGCGACTCGGTTCTGCAAAACCGCCTGCGACAGCGCGGTCTGCCGCTGCTGCAGATCCCGGCCGCAGCCATTATCAGGTCGACGAGCTGCGCGAGCAGATTGCTGCCGCTGCTGGTCAAAAGCGAGCCTTCCGGTGGAGGATCGTTGCCGGGGGAGCGCCGCGAGCCGACCTTCAATCCCTTGCTGCTCGATGGTGTGGATGTTGAAGTGCCGTCCCACCATGGCGGGGGAGCGCATCGCCCGGGCGCCGTTCATGAGCCGAGCCACGCAGGTACAGCTTGACGGCAGGAGCCGGTGCTGGGGGATGGACAACCCCTTCATCGATACGGAGGATGATGAAGAGCAGGACGCTTCCGCCTCTGCGCCCCACTGCCCCCGCTGCGCGGCGCCCCTGGTGGCGCGGGAAGCGAAAAAGGGTCCCCATGCCGGCCGCCTGTTCCTGGCCTGCAGCCGTTTCCCCGAGTGCCGTTACGCCGCCCCCCAGGAGCAGGCCAGGCACTGATCCCCTCTCTGGCGCCGGCAGTGGCCGGCGCCTTGCACCTCCTGCACCGCGTTCAACCCCGTCCCAGGGCGCCTAGCCGACAGAGGCTGTTTGAGTGTGATCCCCATCCCGGTCGGACCGCGCTGATCGCGACAAGTTTTGACAAACCGCCAGAATTTTGGCACTTTGTGCCCTCTGCAACACAGTGCATAGCTCAATATCATAAGCACTTAAAAAACAATAACTTGGCGTCAGGTGTGTAAGGAAGATAAATTATGATGGCTATGGGGGTGTTGATCGTTGATGCCGATGAACAGCGGCGTCAGCAACTGGGAACCGTGCTCTCCTTCATGGGGATCCCCTGGCAGGAGGTGGTGGAAGCCGATCTCGATGTGGCCATCGAATCCTCCGGCCCGCTGCAAGGGATACTGACGGGCAAGCTGGCCGCCCGCCGGGCGAGCTGCTGACCGGATTCCCCGGAACCCTTTCCTCTCGCTGGTCGAGGCCGAGCTGCCCCAACAGCAACTTCATCGGTGGCAGCGACGAGCCCTATACCTATGAGTCCCTGACACGTCACCTGCACTTCTGTCAGGCCTTCATCTCCCTCCATCCCCGTCAGCAGGTGCACGACAAGGGCCAGACCCTGTTGCGACTGCTGGTGGGCAAGGGGCGGGGGATCCAGGAGGTGCGCCGCCTCATAGGCCAGGTGGCACAGACAGACGCCAATGTGCTGATCCTGGGGGAATCCGGGACCGGCAAGGAGGTGGTGGCCCGCGCCATCCACGAACTCTCTGCCCGCAGCGCCGGCCCCTTCGTGCCCATCAACTGCGGCGCCATTCCGGCGGAGCTCCTGGAGAGCGAGCTGTTTGGCCACGAGAAGGGGGCCTTCACCGGCGCCATCGCCGCCCGTCGCGGCCGCTTCGAGCTGGCCCAGGGGGGTACCCTGTTCCTCGACGAGATTGGCGACATGCCGCTGCCGATGCAGGTCAAGCTGCTGCGGGTGCTGCAGGAGCGGCTGTTCGACAGGGTCGGGGGTGGCAAGCCTATCCAGGCCGATGTGCGCATCATAGCGGCGACCCACAGGGATCTGGAGGCGATGATCCGTACCCAGGGTTTTCGCGAGGATCTCTACTATCGCCTCAACGTCTTCCCCATAGAGACGCCGCCCCTGCGCGAGCGCTGCGACGACATCCCCCTGCTGCTGCAGGAGCTGCTCAACCGCCATGCGGAGCAGCACAGGGGGATCATCCGCCTGACCCAGCGGGCCATGGAATCCCTGATGCAGTACCCCTGGCCTGGCAACGTGCGAGAGCTGTCGAACCTCATCGAGCGGTTGCTGATCCTCTACCCGAACCAGATCATCGACGTGGCGGACTTGCCAGGTCGCTACCGTCTGCTGCCAAGCGAGCCCAGGGACGAGCGGCTCACCGAGATGGACGAGCGGGATGCCCTGGCCGCCGTGTTCCAGACGCCTCCCGTGCTGGATCCCGGCCTGGCCGCGCCGCTGCCCATGCAGTTGCCCCAGGAGGGGCTCAATCTCAAAGAGATGCTGGCGGATCTCGAGGTGGAGCTGATCCGTCAGGCCCTGGAGTCCCAGGACGGGGTGGTGGCCCGGGCTGCCGACCTGCTGAGCATGCGCCGCACCACCCTGGTTGAGAAGATGAAAAAGTACGGCATGAGCAAGGACAACTGAGGTCAATGCTTTGACGGCTATAGTCAAGGCATTGATATATAACTAGTAATTTACTGGCATGGAAATTGAATAAGCTGACCCAATCGCCAGTTTGAGGTCAGCTTTATGACAATCTCGCAGCAGGACAATCCGCTCCAGTCACACGAAGTGAGTCAGCTTTATGCCATCTTCACGGCACTGCCGACCGGCGTGCTGCTGCTCGATGGTGAGGGGCGGATCACCCGCGCCAACCCGGCCGCCCTGACCCTGCTGGGGGAGCCGCTGGAGGGGCAGGCCTGGCGCCAGATCATCGCCCGCTGCTTCCAGCCCAGGGAAGACGATGGCCACGAGATCTCCCTGCGCGATGGGCGCCGGGTGCAACTCTCCACCCAGCCGCTGCCGGATCAGCCCGGCCAGCTGGTGTTCATCACGGATCTCACCGAGACGCGCCAGTTGCAGGACAGGGTCAACCACATGAAACGGTTGTCTGCCCTGGGCAACATGGCGGCCTCCCTGGCACACCAGATCCGCACCCCCCTCTCCGCCGCCATGCTCTATGCGGCCAACCTCGCGAATCGCACCCTGAAACCGGAATCCCGCACCCAGTTCCAGCAAAAATTGATGGCCCGATTGCAGGATCTCGAGAAGCAGATTAACGACATACTGCTGTTTGCCCGCAACGGCGACAACCAGGTGGTGGCCCCGGTCTCGGTACAGGGGCTGCTGGCTGAGGTGCAGGCCGGTGCCGAGGCTTTCTGCCAGCAGCAGGGCTGCGCGCTGCACATGGAGGCGCCTGAGCCGGATCTCTGCCTGCTCGCCAACAGCAGCGCCCTGGCCGGTGCCATCAACAACCTGATCGCCAACGCCCAGCAGGCCGGAGCCGATTCGCTCTTGGTGAGCGCGGTGCGCAGCGGCAACCGGGTGGAGATGCGCATCCTCGACAATGGCAAGGGGATGCCTGCCCAGTTGCTCAGCCAGATCTTCGAACCCTTCTTCACCACCCGCTCCCAGGGCACAGGCCTCGGGCTTGCCGTGGTGCAATCCGTGGTGCGTGCCCATCAGGGGGAGGTCAGCGTGGCCTCGGTCCCCGGAGAAGGGACCTGTTTTACCCTGTCGTTCCCCCTGCATCAGCAAGCGGTGCAGCTTGGAGGTGTAGCATGAATCCCATCTTGTCCCTGTGGTGCAAGGCCTGCGGGCCGGTTGTTGGAGGTGTGGCATGACCCAGGCCCGCATTCTGGTGGTGGAAGACGACAACGGTCTGCGCGAGGCGCTGGTGGATACCCTGCTGCTCGGCGGTTACGAGTGCCGCGAGGTGGACAGCGGCGAGCGGGCCCTGCTGGCGCTCTCTCGCCAGCGCTTTGACATGGTGATCTCCGACATTCAGATGGGAGGCATGGACGGCCTCACCCTGCTGGCCAACATCCGCCAGCAATATCCCCAGGTGCCTGTACTCCTGATGACGGCCTACGCCAACATCGACGGTGCAGTGCGCGCCATGCGGGAAGGGGCCATCGACTATCTGGCCAAGCCCTTCTCCCCCGAGGTGCTGCTCAACCAGGTCAGCCGTTATGTGCCGGCCCAGAAGGTGGAGAAGCGTGCCGTAGTGTACGGGGATCCCAAGACCGCCGAGCTGTTCCAGCTGGCGACACGGGTGGCCAGAAGCGAGGCCACCGTCATGGTGACAGGCCCGAGCGGGACGGGCAAAGAGGTGCTGGCCCGCTACATCCACGACAACTCCAGCCGCGCCGAGCAGGCCTTCGTCGCCATCAACTGCGCCGCCATCCCGGAAAACATGCTGGAGGCGACCCTGTTCGGCTACGAGAAGGGGGCCTTCACCGGCGCCGTGCAGGGGTGCCCGGGCAAGTTCGAGCAGGCCCAGGGGGGCACCCTGCTGCTCGACGAGATCACCGAGATGGATCTGGGGCTGCAGGCCAAGCTGCTGCGGGTATTGCAGGAGAAAGAGGTGGAGCGGCTCGGCAGCCGCAAGATGATCCCGCTGGATGTGCGGGTCATCGCCACCAGCAACCGGGATTTGAAAAAAGCAGTGCAGGATGGCCTGTTCCGCGAGGATCTCTACTACCGTCTCAACGTCTTCCCCCTGCGCTGGACCTCCCTCTGGGAGCGGCCCGGCGACATACTGCCGCTGGCGGAGCACCTGCTGGCGCTCCATGCCAGTCAGCAGGGGCTGCCGACGCCGCAGCTGGCCGATGAGGCGCGCGAGCGCCTGCTGGCCCACCCCTGGCCCGGCAACGTGCGCGAGCTGGACAACGTGGTGCAGCGGGCCCTGATCCTCTGCCCCGAGGGGCTCATAGGTTGCGAGCATCTGATCCTGGAGGAGACGGACGAGGAGCTGGTGCGCCCCCTCGAGCGTCTGTCGGGGGAAGGGCTAGGCGGCGAGCTCAAGCAGCAGGAGCACCAGATCATCCTGGACACCCTGCAGGAGTGCAACGGCAGCCGCAAGGAGGTGGCCGACAAGCTCGGCATCAGCCCGCGCACCCTGCGCTACAAGCTGGCCCAGATGCGTGACGCCGGCATAGAGCTGCCCGCCTAGCCCCTGTTGCCGGTGTCATGGCCTTGCCGGCCCGGCTCGATTATCATGGGGCCCTCGGCATCATGAGCCTGGGCCCCGTTGTCACTGCAGACAAGAGTCTGATCGCAGACAAGGGGGAGCAGCGCCTTTACAAGGGACTCCTATGATCTCTCATCGCAAACTGGAAACCGTGCTCAATCACCTGCTCGAGCCTCACGCCATCAAGGACTACTGTCCCAACGGGCTGCAGGTGGAGGGGCGCGAGCGCATCCGCCGGGTGGTCACCGGCGTCACCGCCAGCCAGGCCCTGATCGATGCAGCCGTGGCCCTGGATGCCGATGCCATCCTGGTCCATCACGGCTACTTCTGGAGCGGGGAACCGCCCCAGATCACCGGCATGAAGCAGCGCCGTCTCAAGACCCTGCTGACCCACGACATCAACCTGTTCGCCTACCACCTGCCGCTGGACGTGCACCCCGAGGTGGGCAACAACGCCCAGCTCGCCAGGCTGCTCGGCATCAAGGTGCGCCGCGGCCTGGAGCCCTGGAACAGCAAGAGCGTGGCCATGGTGGGCAAGCTGGAAACCCCCATGAGCGGCGGCGACTTCGCCAGCTGATTGCCGAGCGCCTCGGCCGCGAGCCACTCCACTGCGGCGACAGCGGCCCCGAGCTCATCAGCTCGGTGGCCTGGTGCACCGGCGGTGGCCAGAGCTACATCAATCAGGCGGCCGAGCAGGGCATAGACGCCTTCATCTCGGGGGAAGCCTCGGAGCAGACCATACACACCGCCCAGGAGATGGGGATGCACTTCTACGCCGCCGGCCACCACGCCACCGAGCGCTACGGCGTCAAAGCGCTGGGGGAGTGGCTGGCCACAGTACATGGCCTGGATGTGACCTTTATCGATATCGACAATCCGGTGTAGGTTCGATTAGCCGCGTAGCGGCGTAATCGGACGTGACCGCAGCAATAGGTAGAAATGACAAGGGAGGCCTAAGCCTCCCTTGTTACATTTTGCATGCAGCGAGTAGCGGCTACTCGCTGGCATAGCCCGCGGGGCCGAGTTCGGCGCCATCCAAGAGGGCTGCGCCCTCCTGCATCTTGAGCCGTCCCTCGCAGAACCACTGCACCACCAGGGGGTAGATGCTGTGCTCCTGGGCCTGGACCCGGGCCGCCACCTCGTCGGCACTGTCACCTTCGAAGATGGGGACGCGTGCCTGCAGGATCACCGGGCCGCCGTCCAGCTCTTCGGTGACGAAGTGGACGCTGGCACCGTGCTCGCTGTCCCCCGCCTCGATGGCGCGCTGGTGGGTGTGCAGGCCCTGGTATTTCGGCAGCAACGAGGGGTGGATGTTGATCATCCGCCCGGCGAAGTGACGCACCAGATCGGCACTCAGGATCCGCATAAAGCCAGCCAGTACCACCAGATCCGGCTGATAGTCCGCCATCAGCGCCAGCAGGGCGGCGTCATACTCGGCCCGGCTGGCAAACTGCTGCTGGGCCAGGATGGCGGTGGCCACCCCGGCTTCCCTGGCGCGTACCAGCCCATAGGCATCGGCCCTGTTGCTGATGACGCCGACCACATCACCGGCAATCTTGCCGCTGGCGCAGTGGTCGAGAAGGGTCTGCAGATTGCTGCCGTTGCCGGAGATCAGCACCAGGATCCGTTTCATAGGGGAGGTCATTTTATGATGACTTGTTCTTCGCCATCGGCCGCCTTGGCGATATGGCCTATGTGCCAGGCATTCTCGCCTTCGGCCTTGAGCAGGGCCAGCGCCTTGTCCAGCTGATCCGCCGGCAGGGCAATGATCATGCCGACGCCGCAGTTGAAGGTGCGGTACATCTCGTGGCGGGTGACGTTGCCGGCCTGCTGCAGCCAGCTGAACACCGCCGGCCACTGCCAGCTCTGCTCGTCGATGACCGCCTGGGTATTGGCGGGCAGCACGCGGGGGATGTTCTCCCAGAAGCCGCCACCTGTGATGTGGGACAGGGCGTGGATCTCGCACTCCTTGATGAGCTTGAGTACCGGTTTGACGTAGATACGGGTTGGCTCCAGCAGGGCGTTGGCCAGGGTGGTCTCACCCAGCGGCTGATGCACGTCGGCCTGGGAGACCTCCAGGATCTTGCGCACCAGGGAGAAACCGTTGGAGTGGGGGCCGCTCGCGGCCAGGGCGATCAGGGCATCCCCTTCGCCGACCTTGCTGCCGTCGATGATGTCGCTCTTCTCCACCACACCGACGCAGAAACCGGCGATGTCGTAGTCTTCCCCTTCATACATGCCTGGCATCTCGGCGGTCTCGCCGCCCACCAGGGCGCAACCGGACTGCTCGCAGCCTGCACCTATGCCGGTGACCACGGCGGCGGCGGTGTCCACATCCAGCTTGCCGGTGGCATAGTAGTCGAGGAAGAACAGGGGTTCGGCGCCTTGCACTATGAGGTCATTGACGCACATGGCCACCAGATCGATGCCCACTGTGTCGTGCTTCTTCAGGTCGATGGCCAGACGCAGCTTGGTGCCCACACCGTCGGTACCGGATACCAGTACCGGCTCCTTGTAGCCAGCAGGGATTTGACACAGGGCCCCAAAGCCGCCAAGACCACCAAGGACTTCAGGACGACGAGTGCGCTTTGACACGCCCTTGATACGTTCAACCAGTGCATTGCCGGCATCGATATCTACGCCAGCATCCTTGTAGCTCAGTGAGGTTTTGTCAGTCACGCGTATTCCCCGTCATATAGAGAAGTGGAGGGTAAAATTCGGGGCGTATTCTACCAGTGGGCGGGTAAAAGCAGAAAGAAAATCGTTTGCGCGTTTTTACGTGGAAAAGCTCTACAAGCCGTGGCTTTTGTTGTATGATTCCGCGATTTTTTGGCGCCGGTTCGAGGAGATAATAATGAAAGTCGTTGAAGTCAAACACCCCCTGGTCAAGCACAAGATCGGCCTGATGCGCGAAGGCGACATCAGCACCAAGCGTTTCCGTGAACTGGCCAAGGAAGTGGGCAGTCTGTTGACCTACGAAGCGACCTCTGACTTCGAAACCGAGAAAGTTACCATCGATGGTTGGAACGGGCCAGTGGAAGTTGACCAGATCAAGGGCAAGAAGGTCACAGTCGTGCCCATACTGCGCGCCGGTCTTGGCATGATGGATGGCGTGCTCGAGCACATGCCGAGTGCCCGTGTCAGCGTGGTTGGCATCTATCGCGATGAAGAGACCCTGCAGCCGGTTCCCTATTTCGAGAAGATCGTCAGCAACATCGAAGAGCGTCTGGCCCTGGTCATCGACCCCATGCTGGCCACCGGCGGCTCCATGATAGCCACCATAGATCTGCTGAAAAAGAAGGGCTGCCAGTCCATCAAGGTGCTGGTGCTGGTTGCCGCCCCGGAAGGGATCAAGGCGCTGGAAGCCGCTCACCCCGACGTGGAGCTGTTCTGCGCCTCCATCGACCAGGGGCTGAACGAGAAGGGCTACATAGTCCCGGGTCTGGGAGATGCCGGTGACAAGATCTTCGGCACCAAGTAAGTTGATGTCTTTAACCTGCTTCCTCATCGGGAGTGGTGATCTGAGCCGGCGTTGTGCCGGCTCTGTTGTTTGTGGCCGCTTGTGCCCGCCTTGCCGCAGAGGCGCCTTGCCGCTACCATAAGCACACGCTCCCATTTCGAGACTCTGTTGATGTTCAAACGTGTTGTGACCGCCCTCTGCTGCGGCTTGTCATTCATGGCCTCGGCCGCTCAGGTGACCGACCTTTATCAGGGCAAGGCGCCGACCAGCGGCGACATGGCGGCCGCTCAGTCTCAGGCGCTGGGGCAGGTGCTGATCAAGGTGACCGGCAAGCGCGACATCCTCACCCAGCCGGTGGTGGTCAAGGCGCTGGCGGCGCCGGGCGACTATGTAAAGAGCTATGGCTATCAGGATCTGGACTCCGGTCAAGTATCTGAAAGCCGAGTTCAACAGTGACAAGGTCAACAGCCTGGTCTCCGAGAGCCAGTTTGCCCTGCTGGGTCCGGCGCGTCCCCAGATGGCGATCTGGTTGGTGATGGATCAGGGGGAGCGTCGCCTGCTGGCGGATCAATCCAGCGATGGCTGGGCGCAAGCCTTGCGCGAGCAGGCCCAGATGCTGGGGCTGCCCATCAGCATTCCGCTGATGGATCTTGACGACAACATGGCGGTCAGTACCACCGATGTGTGGGGCCGTTTTGCCGATCCGATTCTGCAGGCGAGCCAGCGCTATGGCGCCGAGATGGTGGTGCTGGGCAAGCTGACACCGGAAGGTGACAAGTGGAGCATCGACTGGGGACTCTACGGCCCCAAAGCAGCTGGCGAAGTGGCCGAGCTGACCCGTGGCAACAGCAGTGGCACTCAGGCCGAGGTGGCGCAAGGGTTTGCCGATACCCTGGCGGCCTGGCTGGTGAAAAATTATGGCGCCCGTATCTCGGGTCCGGCAACCAGCCAGACCCTGGTGGTGGATGGGCTCTCCGAGGTGGACAGCATGATCGCCGTGCAGAAAATGCTGCAGGGGATGGCCAGCGTCAGCAAGGTGGCGATCGGCAAGCTGGAGGGGGATCAGGTGACCTTCAACTTCACCCTGCAAGGGGATCCGGCAGAGCTGGGGCGAGCGTTGCAACTCGAGAGCCGCCTGCGCAAGGTTGACGATAATGGCAGCGGTTTGCGTTACCAATGGTCGCAGCCCTGATTTTATAAGGCTTTTGTCTACCGCCCGGCATGACCCGGGCCGTTCTCTATCTGCCGCTCTGGTGATACACTTGCCCGCAAATATCACAGTCAAAGCCCAACGAGTGAAGCAACCGGCCCAACTGTCTTTAGCCGTACAATTACCGGATGATGAAACCTTCGTCAGTTTCTATCCCGGCAACAACGCCCATCTGATCACCGCCCTCAAGAATGCGGCCATCGGTCAGGGCGCTCCTTTCCTCTATTTCTGGGGAGCCAAGGGCTCCGGACGCTCCCACCTGCTGCACGCCACCTGCGCCGAGGTCAATGCCCGCGACGCTGCCGCCGCCTATCTCTCCCTGGATCAGTTCGAACAGCTGGATCCCAGCATGCTCGACGCCCTCGAAAGCCTGCCCCTGGTCTGTCTCGACAGCCTGGAAGCCATCGCCGGCAATGGGCTCTGGGAGCGGGCCCTGTTCGATTTTTACAATCGCTGGCGGGAGAAGGGAGAGGGGACCCTGGTGGTCACCGGCTGCAGCGCGCCGCGCAAGCTGGGGCTGCGACTGCCGGATCTCGCCTCCCGCCTCGACTGGGGAGTGAGTTTCCATCTCGACGAGCTCGATGACGAAGGCAAGCTCAGTGCCCTGCAGCTGCGTGCCGAGCTGCGGGGCTTCAAACTGCCCATAGATGTGGGCCGCTTCCTGCTCAACCGCTTGTCCCGCGACATGCGCACCCTGCTAACCACCCTCAATCAGCTCGACAACGCCTCCTTTCGCGCCAAGCGCAAGCTCACCATCCCCTTTGTCAAAGAGATACTCGAGCTCTAATGCTGTCGATTGCGTGTCTGACCGACGTTTAAATGGCAGATAAAAAGAAACCCCGGCCTCAGGCCGGGGTTTTGCTATCTCAAGGGGGCTCTGTCTATCAGTGGAACTGATCTTCTTCGGTTGAGCCGGTCAGGGCGGTCACTGACGATTGGCCACCCTGAATGACGGTGGTCACCTTGTCGAAGTAACCGGTACCGACTTCCTGCTGGTGTGCCACGAAGGTGTAGCCACGCTCGGCGGCGGCAAATTCCGGCTGCTGCACCATCTCGACGTAGTGCTTCATCCCTTCGCCACGGGCGTACTGGTAGGCCAGCTCGTACATGTGGAACCACATGTTGTGGATGCCCGCGAGCGTGATGAACTGGTACTTGTAGCCCATGTCGGACAGCTCCTGCTGGAAGCGGGCGATTGTGGCATCGTCCAGGTTCTTCTTCCAGTTGAAGCTGGGGGAGCAGTTGTAGGCCAGGATCTTGTCCGGGTACTGGGCCTTGATGGCTTCGGCAAACTGACGTGCCTCGTCCAAGTCCGGCTTGGCGGTTTCACACCACACCATGTCGGCGTAAGGGGCATAGGCCAGGCCGCGGGAGATGGCCTGCTCGATACCGGCCTGCACCTTGTAGAAGCCCTCGGCGGTACGCTCCCCGGTCAGGAAGCCGGCATCGTAGGGATCGGCGTCCGTGGTCAGCAGGTCGGCGGCGTTGGCGTCGGTACGGGCGATCACCAGGGTAGTGGTGCCACAGACGTCCGCGGCCAGACGGGCGGCGATCAGTTTTTGCACCGCTTCCTGGCTCGGCACCAGCACCTTGCCACCCATGTGGCCGCACTTCTTGACCGAGGCCAGCTGATCTTCGAAGTGCACGCCGGCGGCGCCCGCTTCAATCATGCCTTTCATCAGCTCGAAGGCGTTCAGCACGCCGCCGAAACCGGCTTCGGCATCCGCCACTATCGGCAGGAAGTAGTCGATGAAGCCGGCATCCTGCGGGCCCACCTTGTTGGCCCACTGGATCTGGTCGGCACGGGCGAAGGAGTTGTTGATCCGCTCCACCACGGACGGGACAGAGTTTGCCGGGTAGAGAGACTGATCCGGGTACATGGTGGAGGAGAGGTTATTGTCCGCCGCCACCTGCCAGCCGGAGAGGTAGATGGCCTCTATGCCCGCCTTGGCCTGCTGCACCGCCTGGCCGCCGGTCAGGGCGCCGAGGCAGTTGACGTAACCCTTCTTGGCGCCGCCGTGGATCAGCTCCCACAGCTTGTCGGCACCGCGCTGGGCCAGGGTGTGTGCCGGCTGCAGGCTGCCACGCAGGTTCACCACGTCTTCGGCGCTGTAGCCGCGTTTGATCCCTTTCCAGCGGGGGTTTTCTGCCCAGTCTTTCTCGATAGCCTGGATCTGTTGCTCACGGGTCAGTGCCATATCAGTTCCCTCTTTCATTGATTTCACGTTTCCATTGATTTGTTATGGACGAGTCCCTTTCGGGGCCCGGATTCAGAGCCGCTCGTAACCGGGCAGCGTCAGAAAATCGATCAGGGTGTCGGCGCAGGTGATCTGCTCCATCAGCTCGCTCGCCTCGGCAAAGCGACCTGCCTGCCAGCGGGTCTCGCCCAGTTCGCGTCTGACCACCTGCTGCTCCTCGGCCAGCATCTGGCGGAACAGCGCCTTGGTCACCACCTGGCCGTTCGACAGGCTCTTGCCGTGGCGGATCCACTGCCAGATGGAGGTGCGGGAGATCTCGGCGGTGGCCGCATCTTCCATCAGGCCGTAGATGGGCACGCAGCCGTTGCCGTTGATCCAGGCCTCCAGATATTGCAGGGCGACCCGGATATTGGTGCGCATGCCCGCCTCGGTGCGTTCGCCCTCGCAGGGGGCCAGCAGCTCGGCGGCGGTGATGGGGGCATCCTGCTCGCGCAGTACGCCTATCTGGTTCTTGGCGCCAGCCGGGATGGCGGCGTTGAACACCGCCATGGCGGTATCGGCGAGGCCGGGGTGGGCGACCCAGGTGCCGTCGTGGCCGTTGTTGGCTTCACGCTCCTTGTCCGCTTTCACCTTGGCAAAGACCTCGGCGTTCACTGCCGGATCCTTGGCCGGAATGAAGGCGGCCATGCCGCCCATGGCTAGGGCGCCGCGCTTGTGGCAGGTCTTGATCAGCAGCCGTGAGTAGGCACTCAAGAAAGGCTTGTCCATGGTCACCACCTGGCGGTCCGGCAGGACGCGATCAGGGTGGTTCTTCAACGTCTTGATGTAGCTGAAGATGTAGTCCCAGCGGCCGCAGTTGAGGGCGACTATGTGATCCTTCATCTGATAGAGCAGCTCGTCCATCTCGAACACAGCCGGCAGGGTCTCGATGAGGACCGTGGCCTTGATGGTGCCGCGGGGCAGACCGAACTTGTCTTCGGTCCAGGCGAACACCTCGCTCCACCAGCGTCCTTCCAGATTGCTCTGCAGCTTGGGCAGGTAGAAGTAGGGGCCCGAGCCCTTGGCCAGCAGCGCCTTGTGGTTGTGCAGGAAGTAAAGGGCGAAGTCGAACAGGCCGCCGGGGATGGCGTCGCCATCGAAGGTGACGTGTTTTTCCGGCAGGTGCAGGCCGCGTACCCGGCAGATAAGCACTGCGGGATCGGGATTGAGGGTGTAAGCCTTGCCTTCCGGACTGGTGTAAGAGACGGTGCCGTTGACCGCATCGCGCAGGTTGATCTGACCCTCGATCACCTTGTTCCAGGCGGGAGCCAGTGAATCCTCGAAGTCCGCCATGAACACCTTTACGTTGGCGTTGAGGGCGTTGATGACCATCTTGCGCTCGACCGGTCCGGTGATCTCCACACGGCGGTCTTGCAGATCGGCGGGAATGCCGCGCACCGTCCAGCTGCCTTCGCGGATGTGGGCGGTTTCGGGCAGGAAGTCCGGCAACTCGCCGCCATCGATGCGGGCCTGGCGAGCCACCCGTTGTTTCAGCAGTTCATTGCGCTGAGGAGCGAAGCGTTCCACCAATTCGGAGACCAGAGCCACCGCGTCCGGCGTCAGAATTTGCGCGTATTCGGGCAGCATCTCGCCCTGGATGCGAAGGCGGGCGCTGCAGTGGGTCTGAGCCGGTGCCGACATAAGGTTCACTCCTTTGAGAATTACATTTTGAACTTTACTACTAACTACGACTAAAGTCGAATCCCTGTTCCTGAAACGTTCCCGTAACACCGGGATAACACGATTGATAAGGTGCGAAATATTGTTGAGTACGTCAACAGTTTTTTTTAAACACCTGTTTTTTGGATATTTAAGTCGATGTTTTTTATCGCTTTATGTGATTGGTATAAAAGCTCTACGCAGATGGTTATGCTCCTGTCTTTTTCCCATCGGACAACGGCTAATTTGGGCCGTTGCGGCCCCTCATTTTGTAACTTATTACGTAATAAAATTACAAATGCAAAAACAAATCCCGACCTTACTCCAGGCTTTGCCAAAACAGCCGTATAAATTGCGTTTGAATATGTCATTTAGGGTTCTGCCTTTGCTAGACCTAGTTGGTGAACGTGCGTTTTAAACTTGTGTGGTGACGCAGGCTCTGTTGGCACCAGCTGTTGCAGTGATGGAAAGTGAAGCGCAATAACGTAGGTTTGTATCAATTGTCGGGGCTAATGGCAGGGAGGTGAGGGAGACGCATTAGCTCAATAATACTGCCATCCTTGATAGAATTAGCAGTTTGTCGTTTTTTGCAGATTTCTCCAAGTGGTGTGAAAAAGAGACGTTAAACGGAGGGAGTAGCCCCAGTGATCGAGCGGCCATCTGGCCGGGCTCAATAGTCATCATCTGGCTCGGCCAAGTCAATCACATCCAGCTGGATGACATATTCATCTTCGTTTTCGCTGTTGCAAGGGGTGTCGTGAGGAACGGAATAAAGCGGAGTTGCGGGTGTGAAATCGGTGGTCTGGTGCATGCCTGGTCCTGTGTTGCACGCAAGCCGGTCAGTGATCCCTTCACTCGTGTTTCCACCTCCCTGTTTTGTCTACCGGCGGAAAGGTGCGCATCTTAATGAGTTCATCAAAAAGATTCAAGTGGTTCTGAGCTGTTTTTTGTGCTTGGTAGGCTGGCATCGTCAGGAGGATAAATCGGAGGCAAAAAAATAGCCCAGTCGTTTGACTGGGCTATTCTCGGGGAAATGGTCGGTGTGAGAGGATTCGAACCTCCGACCCTCTACACCCCATGCAGATGCGCTACCTGGCTGCGCTACACACCGACGGAGTCAGCTCGGCTGACGGGAAAGGAGTCTAATAGGATGATCCTAAGGGTGCAACTCCTTTTTTATCAGGGAGATGCCGATTGCTTCTTTATTGCTCAACCAAGATGCAACTTGGGCCTTGGCGGGAGTTTTGGCATAATCGCCGCCCACCTCGCCCGGTGCCGATGCCCTGTATCCGGGCCGAGCGGACAGGCGTCATGTACCCGGTTCATCCGACATGGCATGGATAGCAGGAATCAGCACAATTGAATCAATATAGAGAGGGGATGGGCGTGAAACCATCAGAGGTCACAGAGATACAGTCAGCACAGAGCAAACCGAGCAGGATGAACAGTGGATGCGCCATGCCATGGCATTGGCCGCCCGGGCTGAAGGGATTGGCGAGATCCCGGTCGGGGCCGTGCTGGTGCTGGATGGTCAGGTGGTGGGGAGGGGTGGAACCGCTCCATCAGCGAGCACGATGCCTGTGCCCATGCCGAGGTGATGGCGATCCGGGCTGCGGGCGGCAGCTGGCGAACTACCGCCTGCTCGACACCACCCTCTATGTGACCCTGGAGCCCTGCTGCATGTGTGCCGGCGCCCTCATCCACAGCCGGGTGAAGCGGGTGGTCTACGGGGCCCGCGATCTCAAGACGGGGGCGGCGGGCTCGGTGTTCGACATTTTGCAGGACCCGCGCCACAACCACAGGGTGGCGTTGACGGGGGGGGTGCTGGCAGAGGCCTGCTCGGCCCAGCTGTCGGACTTCTTCAAGCGGCGGCGCGCCGAGAAGAAGGCGGCCAGAGAGGCGCTGAAACAAAGTGGTGGCCCCGCCCTCTGAGGCGGACGGGGGGCATCATCTTGCCCCCGCTCTGAATTTATTCACATATCCTCATATAAAACAGAGGGTTGGCACTGCTGCTTGCCCTCACCCTCCTGCCTGCATCCCCCCTGAAATAACCTCTTCACAGAGGCTCTTGATGTAACAAAACTGTCATGCAACCGCCATATAATGCCGCCAAGCCTAGCTCACATTGAGGTCTTGCATGTCATCGGAATCGTTAAACCTGGTCATGGCGGGCAGTAGAAAACGCCGGATCAAGGATAAATTGGCCAAATACGGCGTCACCACAGGGGGAGCCCTGGTACTGGTGGCCCTGCTGCTTATCTTCTTCTACCTGCTCTATGTGGTGAAACCCATCTTCAATGGCGCCAGCGTGGAGGCGACCTCCTCCTTTACCCTGCCGACGCAGGGCAAGACGGCCTGGCTCGGCGTCGAGGAGCAGAACGAGATAGGGTATCGCTTTAACGACCAGGGTCAGGTCAGCTTCTTCGCCGTCAAGGCGGATGGCGGCGTCAAGGTAGGCCTGGTGCTGGGCCAGGCCAGTTGTCGCCGGTGACGTCACAGCCGTCGCCGTGCCGGCGCCGGGCCAGAAGCTCATCGCCTATGGCTTTGCCGACGGCAAGGCCACTGTGGTGCAGCCCTCTTTCAAAGTCTCCTATCCGAACGACGTGCGCGTCATCGAGCCCAGCCTGCAATATCCCTTCGGCGAAGAGCCTGTGGTGATAGATCCCCAAGGCAAGGCGCTGACCCGCATGGTGTTCGAGGCGACCAAGGACAAGATGGCCACCGCCGCCGTGACCGAGGATGGCCGCGGCGTGATGACGGTGATGAGCGGTGAGGAGAACTTCCTCTCCGGGGAAGTCGAGTGGAGCAGCCAGAACTACGCCATTCCTTCCCTGCCTCGTCACGTGGATCAGATGCTGCTGACCCCCAACCTGCGCATCCTATTCGTGCGTGAAGGCAATCGCCTGTCGGTCTATGACATCCACAACCTGAGCGACATCTCCCTGCGCGACGTCATGGAGATCAATGCCCCCAACGCCGACGTGACCCAGGTTGCCCTGCTCTCCGGCGCCTCCTCCCTGCTGGTGGGCAATGACAATGGCGTCATCTCCCAGTGGTTCGAGGTGGCAAAAGACGGCAAGCGCCAGTTCACCCAGATTCGTGACTTCAAGGGCGACGGCCCGGTCGCGCTGCTGACCCCGGAGCATTTCCGCAAGGGCTTCATCAGCGCCGCCAAAGACGGCACCATCAACTTCTTCCACGCCACCGGCGAGGCCAAGCTGCTCCGGCGAGACCATAGAAGGCGGCGCCCTGGCGGCCCTGGCCATCTCTCCCCGCCACAACCTGCTGCTGACCCAGCAGGGGAATGACTTCAAGGTCTTTGAGGTGGAGAACGATCACCCCGAGGTGACCTGGTCTGCCCTCTGGCAGCAGGTGTGGTACGAAGGTTATCCCGAGCCCATGTATGTGTGGCAGTCCACCTCTGCCAGCAACGACTTCGAAGCCAAGCTGAGCCTGGTGCCCCTGGTATTCGGGACCCTCAAGGCCTCCTTCTACGCCATGCTGTTTGCGGTACCGCTCGGGGTGGCCGGTGCCATCTACACCGCCTACTTCATGTCGGCGGGCCTGCGCAAATACGTCAAGCCGACGGTGGAGATCATGGCGGCGCTGCCGACCGTTATCCTCGGCTTCCTGGCGGGTCTCTGGCTGGCGCCCATCATCGAGGGGGCGCTGCCCGGGGTGATCCTGCTGCTGCTGTTGCTGCCGATGGGCATGTTGCTCACCGCCCTGGTGTGGAACTACCTGCCGGAGCGCGGCAAGTCCTGGCTGCCGGAGGGCTGGCACGCCATCCTGCTCATTCCTGTGCTGCTGCTGATTGGTTGGGGCGCCTTCGCCTTGAGCCCGCTCATCGAGAATGCCTTCATGCACGGCGATTCACGCATCTGGCTGACCCACGAGATGGGCATCAAGTTTGACCAGCGCAACTCCCTGGTGGTCGGTATCGCCATGGGCTTCGCCGTCATACCCACCATCTTCTCCATCGCCGAAGATGCGGTCTTCTCGGTGCCCAAGCATCTCACCCAGGGATCTCTGGCGCTCGGGGCGACCCCCTGGCAGACCCTGAGCCGGGTGGTGATCCTGACCGCGAGTCCAGGCATCTTCTCGGCGGTGATGATGGGCCTGGGCCGCGCCGTGGGCGAGACCATGATAGTGCTGATGGCCACCGGCAACACCCCCATCATGGACTTCTCCATGTTCCAGGGGCTGCGTACCCTGGCGGCGAACATAGCGGTGGAAATGCCGGAGTCGGAAGTGGGCAGCTCCCACTACCGGGTGCTCTTCCTCGCGGCCTTCGTCCTCTTTGTGTTCACCTTTATGTTCAACACCCTGGCCGAGTTCATTCGTCAGCGGTTGCGCGAAAAATACAGCTCTCTGTAATGAGCCGTTCTCTTAAAAAGCGGCGTTCTGTATATGGACAAGGAATCAACAATGGGTAAGTGGTTTAAATCAGGGGCCCCCTGGATCTGGATGACAGGCGGCGCCGTCAGCCTGAGTCTGGTAGCCGTACTGGGTCTGTTGCTGCTGATCGGCTGGCGTGGTCTGGTCTACTTCTGGCCGCACCCCATCTATGAGTGGCAGCTTGAAGACGCCAGCGGCAACAAGAGCGTGCTCATCGGCGAGATCAACGACCGCGAGATGGTACCTGTGGAGCGGCTGCGCGCCGCGGGCCAGGCGCTGGAGGGGGAGGAGCGCGAGCTGCTGACCCGTTATCTGGTCAAGACCGGCAACCGTGAGTTTGTCGACCTCGATTTTCGCTGGGTGCTGGAGACCGACATCAAGTCCCAGAGCCAGCCGGCCGAGCTCGCCATGGTGGAGCGTGCTACCAACGGCAACTTCTACGGCTACATCACCTCGGTGAAAGAGGATGGCAAAGAGCTGACGGCAGATCTGCATCCTGCCCTGCAACGGGTACTGGCTCGTGCCAACGCCCTGTCGGAGCAGGCCAACGATCTGCAAAAGGGAGACATCGGCGGCATCAACTACCAGCTGGAGCGACTGCGTCTGAAAGAGCGCAAGGCGGAGCTGGAAGGGGAGCTGACCGACGCGCTCAAGGCGGATCTCGCCGCCCAGCGCCAGGCCCTGAACGATCGTTATCTGGTGCTGGAGAAGGAGCTCTTCTCCCTGCGCGCCCAGGCGGATCGTGACGCCATCACCGTCAAGGATATGCGTGGCGAGCTGGTGACCATGCCCATGTCCAAGGTGCTGGACGTGGTCTGGCCCAACGACATGAGCCTGATGGCCAAGGTAGGTCACTGGTTCCACCAGATTGGCAAGTTCGTCTCCGACGATCCCCGTGAGGCCAACACCGAGGGCGGCGTCTTCCCCGCCATCTTCGGCACCGTCTTCATGGTGTTGCTGATGGCCATCATAGTGACCCCCCTCGGCGTGGTGGCCGCTGTCTACCTGCACGAGTACGCTGGCAAGAACAGCCTGACCAAGATCATCCGCATCGCGGTGATCAACCTGGCGGGTGTGCCCTCCATCGTCTACGGCGTGTTTGGCCTCGGCTTCTTCGTCTACACGCTCGGTGGTTCGTTAGACCAGCTGTTCTACCCGGAAGCGCTGCCGAGCCCGACCTTTGGCTCACCCGGCGTCATCTGGTCGGCGCTGACCCTGGCCATCCTGACCCTGCCGGTGGTGATCGTCTCCACCGAAGAGGGGCTGGCCCGGATCCCGAGCACCATACGCCAGGGTTCCCTGGCCCTGGGGGCCACCCAGGCCGAGACCCTGTGGCGCATTGTGCTGCCCATGGCGAGTCCGGCCATCATGACAGGCCTCATCCTGGCGATAGCCCGGGCCGCCGGTGAAGTGGCACCGCTGATGCTGGTGGGGGTGGTGAAGCTTGCTCCCACGTTGCCGATGGATGGCAACTTCCCGTACCTGCACGTGGAGCGCAAGTTCATGCACCTGGGCTTCCACATCTATGACGTCGGCTTCCAGAGCCCGAACGTCGAGGCGGCGCGGCCCCTGGTCTATGCCACCTCCTTCCTGCTGGTGACAGTGATAGTGGGCCTCAACCTGACGGCTATCGGTATTCGTAACCACCTGCGCGAGAAATTCCGGTCGCTGGAGCATTAATCCGGCCACCTGACCGAGACAAGAGATGCGCGGCCCAGCGGCCGCCATCAACAGCATGATGGTCGCCGGAATGTATCCGGCCACCCCAGAGAGATTTGAGGTAACAGATGATCAACGTAACACCGACTTCGACCCAGCATACCGCCCTGGACCTGCTCAACCTGAGCCCGGAGCAGACCGCCCTTGAGGTCAAGGATCTCAACCTGTATTACGGCAACAAGCAGGCGCTGTTCAACGTCAACATGAAGATCCCGAAAGGGCAGGTGACGGCCTTTATCGGCCCGTCCGGCTGTGGCAAGTCGACCCTGCTGCGCTGCATCAACCGGATGAACGATCTGGTGGAGATCTGCCGCATCGAGGGGGAAATCCAGCTGCACGGCCACAACATCTATGACAAGAGCGTGGATGTCTCCGCCCTGCGCCGTCAGGTCGGCATGGTGTTCCAGCGCCCCAACCCCTTCCCGAAATCCATCTACGAGAACGTGGTCTATGGCCTGCGTCTGCAGGGGATCAACGACAGACGCACCCTGGACGAGGCCGCCGAGCGCTCACTGCGCGGCGCGGCCCTGTGGGAAGAGGTGAAGGATCGCCTGCACGACAACGCCTTCGGCCTCTCAGGTGGTCAGCAGCAGCGTCTGGTGATCGCCCGGGCCATCGCCATCGAGCCGGAAGTGCTGTTGCTCGATGAGCCGACCTCGGCGCTCGACCCCATCTCCACCCTCACCATCGAGGAGCTGATCAACGAGCTCAAGAGCCAGTTCACCGTGGTGATAGTGACCCACAACATGCAGCAGGCGGCGCGGGTGTCGGATCAGACCGCCTTCATGTACATGGGTGAGCTTATCGAGTACTCGAACACCAATACCATCTTCACCACCCCGGCCAAGAAGAAGACCGAGGACTATATCACCGGTCGTTACGGCTAAGAGATGAGGATGACTGACATGAACCACAAGAAACAGATTGGCGGTCGGTTCAACGGCTAAGGCATGGTTGGTGCAACAAGGGTTATTGGTATGAACAAGATGAGCATCAATAAACAGATTACCGGTCGGTTCAACGGCTAAGGCATAATCGGAGCAACAAG
This sequence comes from Aeromonas ichthyocola, assembly GCF_046087985.1. NCBI lineage: Bacteria > Pseudomonadati > Pseudomonadota > Gammaproteobacteria > Aeromonadales > Aeromonadaceae > Aeromonas > Aeromonas ichthyocola. The sequence continues at coordinate 62,837 of NZ_JBJSWH010000002.1, read as the reverse complement.
GATTATTTGTATGGACAATATGAACCTCAATAAACACATCTCCGGTCAGTTCAATGCCGAGCTCGAGAACGTGCGCAACCAGGTGCTGGTGATGGGCGGTCTGGTGGAGCAGCAGCTGACGGACGCCATCTCCGCCATTCACATCCAGGATCTGGATGCGGCGCGCAAGATAGTGGCCAACGACCACAAGGTCAACGCCATGGAAGTGGCCATCGACGAGGAGTGCACCCGCATCATCGCCAAGCGCCAGCCCACCGCGTCCGACCTGCGCCTGGTGATGGCCATCATCAAGACCATCACGGATCTGGAGCGCATCGGCGATGTGGCGGACAAGATAGCCCGCATGCTGACCGACAACGCCAACAAGCCGCAGCCGCCGCTGGTGTCCCTCGAGAACATGGGCCGTCGCACCATCAAGATGCTGCACGACGTGCTCGACGCCTTCGCCCGCATGGATCTGGAGGCGGCCATCGCCGTCTACAAGGAAGACGACAAGGTGGACAGGGAGTACGAGTCCATCATCCGCGAGCTGATGACCTACATGATGGAAGATCCGCGCACCATTCCCCAGGTACTGAACGTACTGTGGGCGGCGCGGGCCATAGAGCGGGTCGGCGACCGCTGCCAGCACATCTGCGAATACATCGTCTACTACGTCAAGGGCAAGGACGTGCGCCACACCAAGGCGGACGAGCTGAGCGACCTGCTGGGCAAGCATTGAGACAGAAATGAATAAAAAGGCGCCTTGAGCGCCTTTTTTATTGCATTGGGGGGCGGCTTAAGATAACGCGCCCCACGGGGCGCTTTTCTGCTAGAATATGGCCCCTGTGTGAGTCCCGGATGGAGTCACGGTCCGGTTTCCCGGGCCCAGTTTGCCGTCTTGTGCTAAGGCGGCTGTAGCAATAGGTTAATCATGAGTTTTGCCGATAGTTTGTTCTTTTTGATGCTGCTGGTCGCCGGCAGCGTGTTCTTCTCGCTTTCCGAGATCTCTCTCGCCGCCTCCCGCAAGATCAAGTTGCAGGTGATGGCCGACGAGGGCAATCGCCATGCCGAAAAAGTGCTGGCACTGCAGGCCCAGCCGGGTAACTTCTTTACCGTGGTGCAGATAGGCCTCAATACCGTCGCCATCCTGGGCGGCATCCTGGGCGAATCCGCCCTGAACCCCGCCATCAAGTCGTTGATCTCCGGCTTCTATCAGGGCCCCTGGCTCTCCCAGATAAGCTCGATCGCCTCCTTCGTGTTCGTCACCGGCATGTTCATCCTGATAGCGGACTTGATGCCCAAGCGCCTGGCCATGACGATGCCGGAACGGGTTGCGGTGGTGGTGGTACGCCCCATGCTGCTGTGCGTGACCCTGCTGATGCCGCTGGTGTGGTTCTTCAACGGCCTGGCCAACGCCCTGTTCCGCCTGCTGCGGGTCTCCATGGTGCGCAACGACGAGATCACCTCGGACGACATCTATGCGGTGATGGATGCGGGCGCCGAGGCCGGCGTCATCCAGCGTGAGGAGCATCAGCTCATCGAGAACGTGTTCGAGCTGCAGTCCCTCGGCGTCACCTCCGCCATGACGGCCCGCGAGAGCCTCATCTACTTCACCCTGCAGGAGGGCGAAGAGAGCATCAAGGCCAAGATTGCCGAGCACCCCCACAACAAGTTCCTGGTCTGTGACCACAACCTCGACAGCATCAAGGGCTTCGTCGACGCCAAGGAGCTGCTGATCCGCGTCATCAGCGGCCAGAGCATAGATCTCAACAGCGGCTCCCTGGTGCAGAACGTCATCATCATTCCCGACACCTTGAACCTCTACGAGGCGATGGAGTACTTCAAGAATCATCGCGGTGATTTCGCCGTGGTGATGAACGAGTACGCCCTGGTGGTGGGCATAGTCACCATGAATGACCTGATGAGCACCGTCATGGGCGAGTGGGCCACCCATGCGATGGAAGAGCAGATAGTGCAGCGGGACGAGAACTCCTGGCTGGTGGACGGAGTTACCCCCATCTCCGATGTGATGCGGGCCTTCGATATCGAGGAGTTCCCGGGGAACCAGAACTACGAGACCATCGCCGGTTTCATCATGTTCATGCTGCGCAAGATCCCCAAGCGCACCGACTCGGTGAAATACGCGGGCTACAAGTTCGAAGTGGTCGACATCGACAGCTACAAGATCGATCAGTTGCTGGTCACCCGGGTGGAGCCTGTGCTGGCCGAGAAACCCGCCCTGGAATCGTGAAAGGAGTTACCAAGGAGTCATGAAGATGCCGTCTTATTCCCGTGCGTTGAGCTGTGTGGCGCTCGCCCTGGCGCTGGGGGCCTGCAGCCAGAGCGCTCCCCGCAAACCCGCCGCCGCCCCCAAGCCCGTGGCCCCCAAGGCCGCTGTGGTGGCGCCGCAGCCGGACCCCGATGCCGTGGTGCAGAGCGCAGTGGCGGAGCCGAGCCCGGTGTTCGATGAGGAGTACCATGGTCCGGATCAGGGGTCGCTGGAGTCGGTGACCGCCCTGTTCGCCCGTGGCTACATAGAGTCGGCCATGCGTGAGACCATGCTGGCGGCGGTGCACAGCGATTACCCCTTGCTCGGCATGCGGGATGTGCGCCTGACCGACCCTGTGGCCAAGTTCCTCACCTCGGCCCAGGCCCGCACCACGGCCCACGACTACCTCTATGCCGGTGTGCAGCGCAGGCTGGGCCGCCCCCTGAGTCCGGCCCAGTGGGAGCAGATCTGGCAAGGATTCCCCCAGCAGGGGAGAGTCTCCGACTGGGTCAAGCAGACCAAGCGGGTACTGGCAGGGCGCTGAGTCGCCAGCCCATCCATGCTTCACAAGAGGCCACCCACGGGGTGGCCTCTTGTCGTTCAGGCCTGTGGACTCGGGCCCTGGGTGGCAGAGATGCGGCGCCTCCTTTTGCCGCTATCATCCTGAGCTTGCTCAGATTTGTTCCTAGTTCCCGATTGCCTCTCCCTCTGCTTTGCGCCATGATGCACAAGACTTATAGCCGTCTAGATGTTTTGATGGCTTAATGTTTTTTCACACAATAAACACCCGTCATGACGGGGACACGCAGAGAGACAGAGATGGATACAAAGGATTTGTGGGTACTGGATGGTGGCATGGGGCGTGAGCTGGCACGGCGGGGCGCGCCGTTTCGCCAGCCGGAGTGGTCGGCCCTGGCCCTGATGGAGGCACCAGAGACGGTGCGCGAGGTGCACCAGGCCTATGTGGCGAGCGGGGCCAGAATCATCACCACCAACAGCTATGCCCTGGTGCCGTTTCATATCGGTGACGAGCGCTTCGCCGCGGATGGCGAGACGCTTGCGGCCCTGGCCGGGCAGCTGGCCCGCGACGTGGCCGACGGGCAGGCTGGTGCCGTGCAGGTGGCCGGCTCATTGCCACCGCTGTTTGGCTCCTACCGTGCCGACCTGTTCGAGGCGGACAGGGTGAGCGAGCTGGCGACCCCGCTTATCCGGGGCCTCTCACCTCATGTGGATATCTGGCTGGCCGAAACCATGAGCCTGATTGCCGAGCCGCTGGCCCTCAAGGCTCTGCTGCCAGGCGATGGCAAGCCGTTCTGGGTCTCCTTCACCCTGGAGGACGAGGCGCCGGGGAGCGAACCCAGACTGCGCTCCGGTGAGCGGGTGGCCGATGCGGTCGCCGCGTTGGCGTCGGCTGGGGTGAGCGCCATCCTGTTCAACTGCTGCCAGCCCGAGGTGATTGAAGGGGCGCTCAAGGTGGCGAGCGCCGGCTTGCAGGCCCTGGGCCGCACCGACATTCGCCTCGGCGCCTATGCCAACGCCTTCCCGCCCCAGCCCAAGGAGGCCACCGCCAACGACGGGCTGGACGAGATCCGCGCCGATCTGGGGCCGCGGGATTACCTCGGCTGGGCCGAGCGCTGGCGCGCGGTCGGAGCGAATCTTATCGGCGGCTGCTGCGGCATAGGCCCGGAACACATTCAGGCTCTGGCCAGCCGGCTGCGCTAAGGAGAGTCCATGAAAGAGAGCAAGATAGGCCTCTGGTCCCTCACCGCACTGGTGTTCAGTTCCATGGTGGGGGCGGGGATCTTCAGCCTGCCCCAGAACATGGCCGAGGTGGCGGGGGCCCGCGCCGTGCTGATCGGCTGGGCTGTCACCGGGGTGGGCATTCTGGCGCTCGCCGCGAGCTTCCTCTATCTGTCGCGGTTAAGACCCGAGCTAGACGGCGGCATCTACAGCTATGCCCGCGCCGGTTTTGGGGACCTGGTGGGCTTCTTCTCCGCCTGGGGCTACTGGCTCTGTGCCACCATAGGCGTGGTGGGCTATCTGGTGATCGCCTTCGCGGCGCTGGGCAGCTTTGTCGATACCCCCGAACAGATCTGGTTTGGTGACGGTAATACGCTGGCGGCCTTTATCGGCGAGTCCTGCATCCTCTGGGCGGTGCACCTGCTGGTGGCCCGCGGCGTGCAACAGGCGGCCCTGTTCAACCTGGTGGCGACCCTGGCCAAGAGCCTGCCGCTGCTGCTGTTTATCCTGTTCGCCTGCTACTGGTTCGATCCTGTCACCTTCGTGGCGGATCAGCAGGGCAGCACGCTGGCGGTGCCGGTTTCCGAGCAGGTGCGCAACACCATGCTGATCACCCTCTGGGTCTTCACCGGCATCGAGGGGGCGGCCGTGCTCTCGGCCCGGGCGCGAAACAAGCGGGACGTGGGCACGGCCACAGTGCTCGGCGTGGTGCTGGCACTGCTGCTCTATGTGCTCATCTCTGTGCTGGCGCTCGGGATATTGAGTCGCCCCGAGCTCGCGGCCCTGCCCAACCCCTCCATGGCGGGGCTGATGGCCCAGATGACGGGCTCCTGGGGCAAGGTGCTGATAAGCGTCGGCCTCATCGTCTCTGTGCTCGCCTCCTACGTGAGCTGGACCCTGTTCTCGGCCGAGGTGCCCTTCAGCGCGGCGCGCCACGGCGCCTTCCCGGCCATCTTCCGGCGCCAGAACCGCAACGGCACCCCCATAGCCTCGCTCTGGCTCACCAGCCTGACGGTGCAGGGCTGCCTGCTGCTGGTGTGGCTGCTCGGCAAGGGGTATACCAACCTGCTGCTCATCTCCACCTCCATGATACTGGTGCCCTACCTGCTGATCGGCCTCTTCCTGCTCAAGCTCTCCTTAAGCGGGCAGGGCAGTGGCCTGGTGCGGGTGGTGGCCCTGGTGTCGAGCGGTTACGGTCTCTGGCTGCTCTATGCCGCCGGGGTGGAGTATCTGCTGCTCTCCTTGCTGCTCTACGGGCCGGGTCTGCTGCTGTTTCTCTACAGCCGCCGCCAGCTCGGGGCGGATCAGCGGCTCAGCCTGCGCGAGCGGCTGCTGGCCGGGATCACCCTGGTGAGCCTGGTGCCGGCCATCTGGTCCTTTGCCCATGTCTGAGTGAGGTGGTGACCCGATGAAAAGAGCGCCCTGGTGGCGCTCTCTTTTTTGGTGGCGGGTGGCGCGACTCAGGTACCCCCCGGGCCCGCCGGTTTGCCAAACAGCACCTTGATCTTCTCTGACCAGGGCAGGCCGCGGGCGTCGTGCAGCATGTCGCGCCACTCGTGGAAGGTGAGGGTGAGGGGATTGAAGCTGTGGACGGGCTTGGTGATGCCGAAGCGACAGGGCTCGCCCAAGTCTTCCTCCACGAAGGTGCCAAACAGCCGATCCCAGATGATCAGCACCCCGGCGAAGTTGCGGTCTATGTATTTGGGGTTGCTGGCGTGGTGCACCCTGTGGTGGGAGGGGGTGTTGAAGACCCGTTCCAGCCAGCCCAGCTTGCCCACCACCTGGGTGTGAACGAAGAACTGAAAGCCCAGGCTCAGCAGCACTGTGGCGACCACGGCCTCGGGGGGGAAGCCGATGAGGATCATGGGGATCCAGAACAGCCACATGCCGGAGACAGGGTACATCAGGCTCTGGCGAAAGGCGGTGGAGAGGTTGAGCCGCTCCGAGCTGTGGTGCACCACGTGGGAGGCCCAGAGCCAGCGCACATGGTGGCTGGCGAAGTGGAACAGCCAGTAGCAGAGATCCTGCAGCAGGAAGAGCAGCAAGAGGCTCCAGAGGTTCAGCTCTATGTCGAACAGTCGCCAGCCCCACAGACCCTCATAGAGGTAGGCGATGGCGATGGCCGCCAGGGCATCGCCCCCCTGGTGCATCAGGGCCAGGGCGGCGTTGGCGAACAGGTCCCGCCATTGGTAGGTGGCGGTGGGAAAGGCTGCCCCGTGTTTGCGCAGATAGAGCATCTCCCAGCCGACGAAGGCCAGAAAGAGAGGGGAGAGGTAGAGCAGCAGAAGTTGCACATCCATGTGAGGCATCCGGTTGGACCAGTTGGGTTCCAGCATACCGAATGGATTTAAAAATTCATTAACATTTGATGACCCAGGTGTGCCTGCCGCTACCGGTACCGAGATCCAATGGCTTGTTTTTGCTGACAAAGCCTGGCCGTTGGCGATAAGCCCTGGATGAGTCAGCTCTGGACGGTACCCGTCGTCCGGCGGGGCCTCGCATACACTGGGAGAACGAGGTTGCCAGGGGCGGCAGGGTGTCGCCAGTGGAGGGAAGAATGAGAGCGGTTCATCTGTGTGTCATGTTCGGCCTGCTGAGCGCGAGTGCGCAGGCCAATGACAGTTTCAACAGCGAGCTGAGTCATTTCGCGGGGGGCGCGGCCATGGGGGCAGGCTTCACGGCTGTGGCCGATCACTACGGCTATCGGGAGCACAGAGGCTGGATAGGGTTCGGGATCTCCACCGGGATCGGGGTGGTGGGGGAGCTGGCGTCGAGAAACGGCGACTTCTCTGCCCTGGACGCGGGCGTCAATGCGCTGGGAGCGGCGCTTGGCGCCTTTGCCACCGATCGCTGGATCCTGGCCCCCCTAGTGCTGCCCGAACAACACTACGCCGGGCTGATGGCCGGTTATCGCTTCTGAGGGGGGCTTCCGATCGGCCTCAACAACAGAGGGAGCCCAGGGCTCCCTCTGTTGTATCTCTTTCCCTTGCAGCACCTGACGCAGTCACTGGCGCAGGCGCTCTGGGTTGTCGAAGCTTGCGGTCACAACACCTGACTCAGGAACTGGCGCAGGCGCGGTGAGGGAGGGTTGTCGAAGAAGTCGGTGGGCTTCTCATCCACCAGCAGCTCGCCGCTCTCCATGAAGAGCACCCTGTCCGCCACTTCCCGGGCAAAGCCCATCTCGTGGGTCACCACCACCATGGTCATGCCTTCCCGGGCCAGGCCCTTCATGACGTCCAGCACCTCACCCACCATCTCGGGGTCCAGCGCGCTGGTGGGCTCGTCAAACAGCATGATGCGAGGCTGCATGGCGAGCGCCCGGGCGATGGCCACCCGCTGCTGCTGGCCGCCGGAGAGCTGGGACGGGTAGCTCTGGGCCTTGTTCGACAGCCCCACTTTCAGCAGCAGGGCCTTGGCCCGCTCCTCGGCATCCTTGCGGGACAACCCCCGCACCTTCTGGGGGGCGAGGCTGATGTTGTCCAGCACGTTCAAGTGGGGGAAGAGGTTGAAGGACTGGAACACCATGCCCACCTCTTCCCTCAGCTTGTTGACGTCGCCCGGCTCGGTCAGGCTGATGCCATCGACTTCGATATGGCCATCGTTGATGGTCTCGAGCTGGTTGAGGGTGCGCAGGAAGGTGGATTTACCAGAGCCGCTCGGGCCCACTATCACCACCACTTCCCCTTCGGCTACCTGGGTACTGACGTTCTTGAGGGCGTGCACCTCGGTGCCGTAGAATTTTTCCACGCCGCTAGCCTTGATAATGGGATCAGTTGCTGCGCGCATATTTCACCTCCAGACGACGCACCAGGAAAGAGAGAGTACCGGTGAGCACCAGGTAGAGCAGGGCCACGGTGAACCACACCTCGAACGGGCTGAAGGTGGAGCTGACCACCTCCCGCCCGGCCTTGGTGAGATCCGTGATGGAGATGACCGAGACCAGGGAGGAGTCCTTGATGAGGTTGATGAACTGGCCCGCCAGGGGGGGCAAGACCCGCTTGAACGCCTGGGGCAGGATGACGTAGCGCATGGTCTGGGCCGAGGTGAGCCCCAGGCTGCGGCCCGCCTCCATCTGCCCCTTGTGGATGGAGCTGATGCCGGCGCGCACGATTTCGGCCACATAGGCGCCGGTGAAGACGGCCAGCGCCGCTACCCCGGCGGTGAATCTGTCGAGGTTGAGCACAGTACCGATAAAGAAATAGACGATGAAGATCTGCACCAGCAGCGGCGTGCCGCGAATGAGCTCCACATAGGTGACCGCCAGGTTTCGCAGGGCGGGATTGGGGGAGAGGCGGGCGAGGCCGGCCAGGGTACCCAGCAGGATGGCGAAGATGCCCGCGACCAGGGAAAGCTTGACCGTGACCCAGACGCCCCAGGCGATGGGGCCGGCGGTCCAGCTCAGTTGGGTGTCGAGCGTATCGCCGATGAAGACTGTGTCCCCTTCGGCAACCTGGGCGCCTGTGCTGGCGATGGCCTGGCGACGGTTGGGGTCGAGATCGTCTTGCAGGAAGAGTTGTCCCTTCTCTGCGGCAGTGGTGCCAGCCACCACTGTGCCGTCAAATTCTGCGTACTGTTTCTGTTCGGCCTGGTAGGCGATGTACTGGGGAATGCGTTCCCAGCGCCAGGTGTAATCCACCGCCTGCACGGCCTTGTAGATGCCAAAGATGGCGGCCAGCAGCATCAGCAGGAAGACCCCGTGCCAGAGCAGCAGGTTGGGCTGTTTTTCCATCTGTCTTGTGATTTTGGGGTTGATCACTGTCACAACCTCTCTTGTCGTTATTGTGTGGGGTCTGCGTGAAGGGGCGGCGAACCGCCCCTTGAGAGGTTATTTGAGCTGGTTGAGCCAGGCGTTGGATTCAAACCACTTCTTGTAGAGACGGTCGTAGCTGCCGTCGCCCTTGATCTGGCGCAGGTAGTTGTTGAACCAGTTGAGGGTGTCCTGATCCCCCTTGCGGATGGCCCAGGCCAGCGGCTCGAAGGTGAAGGGTTTGTCGAGGTGCACCACGGCGCCGGTGTTCTGGGAGGCGAAGATGGCGTTGTAGGGCAGGTCGTAGACGAAGGCATCCACCTTGCCGTTGATCACTTCCAGCTTGGCGTCGTCCTGGGTTTCAAACTGCAGCAGGGTGGCCTTGGGGATCAGGCGCTTGACCGCCTGCTCGCCAGTGGTGCCGAGCTTGACCGCGATCTTGTACTTAGGATCGTTCAAATCGCTGAAGGACTTGATCTCCCCCGCCTTGTCCTTGCGCAGCACTATGGTCTGGCCCACGACTATGTAGGGGTCGGCAAAGTTGACGCGCAGGTTGCGCTGGGGGGTGACCGTCATGCCGCCCATGATGACGTCGAACTTGTCGGTCAGCAGGGCCGGGATGATGCCGTCCCAGGCGGTGTTGACGAACTCCACCTTCACGCCCATCTCCTTGGCGACCATCTTGGCCAGATCCACATCGAAGCCGATGTACTGGCCCTGCTTGTTGGTCATCTCGAAGGGTTGATAGCCGGCGTCGAAGCCGACCCGCAGCACACCGCGCTCCAGCACGGCGTCCAGGGTGGAGCTGGGCGCGGCGTTGGCGAGCCCGCACAGCAGCAGGGTAGAGAGAATGAGTTTTTTGATCATAAGTGACGTCTCTGTCGAAAGTGTGTTCGGCCTTGAACCTGCTCCGTGCGACTCCATGGCACAAGAGACTGCTGCATCCGGCAGCAGGCAAGACAGGATTATTGTCTTGATTGAGGCAAAAGCCCCATATGAGATTCTACTCCCCATTCATTGAGTGAAAAATGTACCAAAATCCGATTGTGTCAGACGACTCAATAGGTTAGTGGCGCTTTTTCCTCGCGGCACGGCTCATAAAACCACATGAAAACAACATATCTATCTAATGGCCGGTTCAAGCCCAAATTGTGTTCAATACATTTTGTTACACATGATGGGGCCCGCCATCAGGCTTGTCAATTGTTGCTCACCTGGCCACCAAGTGCTGCAAAAAACGGGATGATGCGAGTGATATAGCAGCGCGAAAAACCGGCGAACAGATGTTTTTAATTGAGAAAACGCTCAGACACCTCTGGGTCTTGGCAAACGCTTCTCATATACTCAGTTACCTTCTCTACATGGCACTGGTATGGACGCCTCACTACTGCTCAAGCTGGATGTATTCACCCTGATGATCATGGCGCTTGGTGGCTATTGTCTCGGTTTCCTCACTCTCACCATCATTCGCGTCGACCCACAGCGATATTCCCGGCGTCGGGGTACTGGTGGTGGTCCAGTCTGTTTGCCATGCTGGGTCAGAGCCTCTTTACCCTGCAGGCCTTCATGCCGACCCCCTATGGCGGGGATCTGGCTGGCCAATGTCTTCCTGTCTTTCATGTGTGATGCTGCTGGCGCTGCAGCGCTTCTTCCGCCAGCCGCCCGGCTGGCTGCCAGCGGCTGGATTCATCCTGCTGTTTGCCGCTGATCCTGAGCTGGTCATTGCCTTCGATGGCCGGATTGCCCCCCGGGTGCTGCTGGCCTGCCTGAGCTACATGGTGCTGGGGGCTGTACGCTCTCATCTGGCGGCATGGCTATCCGGCCTACCTGCCGGCCGTGCTGGTGTTTACCGTGGTCAATATCCTGCTCTACGGCTTCAACCTGGTGCGCATGGGGGCCCTGCTCAGTGGCGAGGTGCGGGTGCTGATGGATCCGCACGTGGTCAATGTGTTGCCCTTCCTCTCCATGCTGATGGGCAACTACCTCTCCACCTTCGGGGTGCTGCTGCTCTGTACCCAGTACCGGGCCCTGGCCCTGCGCCGGCAGGCGAGCCAGGATCCTTTGACGGGCCTGCTCAACCGGCGTGGCTTTATGGAGCGCTGTGTGACTGCGCCCAAACAGGGGGCGCTGGTGGTGCTGGATCTCGATGACTTCAAGCAGATCAACGATCGCCACGGTCACGAGGCGGGGGACAGGGTGCTGGCGGCTGTGGGTGCCTATCTGGCCGGTCAGGGGGATCTGGTGGCCAGCCGCTTCGGCGGCGAGGAGTTCGTGCTGCTGCTGCCCGAGGGGGATGCCCGGGCCAGCAGCAGCGCTGCGAGCAGATCATTGCTCTCTGGCGGCGAGGACATGGACGGGATCCAGGCATCACCGTCAGCATGGGGCTGGTGCACTGCCAGGGGCTGGCACTCGACACCCTGTTCGGGCAGGCGGATCGACGCCCTCTATCAGGCCAAGCGGGAGGGCAAGAACCGGGTCTGCCAGCTGGCAGCCTGATGCAGGTCAATTCCGGAATAAAAGCAGGGCGCGGCGATCCGGGCCCAGGCTGTTTCTGCTGGCGATGTGGCTTGTCAGCTGCCATCCGCTCTCCGGTTCTCGGCGCCTGGGCCTTGAGGAAGGGGAGCAGCAACAGGGCCGAGACCCCGGCCGCCACCGAGATGACCACGAAGAAGCCGTTCCAGTGCCAGATCTCCATCACCTTGGCCAGCGGATACCCCGACAGCGCCGCCCCCATGTAGGCAAAGAGCCCGACGAAGCCGGTGGCGGCCCCGGCGCAATCCTTGTGGGAGCACTCCGCCGCCGCCATGCCGATCAGCATCTGGGGACCGAACACGAAGAAGCCGATGGTGAAGAAGCAGGCCGCCTGCATCACGTAGCTGAAGAAGGGCATCAGCCAGAGTGACCCCACAGAGAGCAGTATCCCCATGGCGAAGATGAGATTCATCGGGCCACGGTTGCCGTTGAACAGCTTGTCCGAGCCCCAGCCCGCCACCAGGGCGCCGATAAAGCCCCCCACCTCAAACATCGAGATGGCCGAGTTGGCGCTCATCAGGTTGAAGCCGCGCTGCTCCGTCATGTAGAGATTGCCCCAGTCGTTGATGGCGGTGCGCACCACGTAGACCAGCACGTAGCAGCAGGCGAGCAGCCAGATGTAGGGGTTGCCGAGCACGTATTTGCGCAGGATCTGGCGCGGATCCAGGCCGACATCCTGGGTCTGCTGGGCCATCTCCAGGGCGTCCTGGCGCCACTGCCCGACCGTGGGCAGCCCCAGGGTGTTCGGGGTGTCCCGCAGTCGCCAGCACAGCAGCAACCCGGCCAGTATGGCGATGAGGCCGGGCACTATCATGCCGTAGCGCCAGCCGTGCTGCAGGGCTATGGTGCTGACGATAAGCGGGATCAGGGCCCCGCCCACGTTGTGGGCCGTGTTCCAGGCCGACCACCAGAAGCCGCGCTCGGTCCTCGAGTACCAGCTGGTGAGCAGCTTGGAGCAGGGGGGCCAGCCCCAGCCCTGGAAGAAGGCGTTGGCAATCCAGAGTGCCACAAACATCCAGAGCGCCGACGAGAGGCCGAACAGTATGTTGATGACCCCGGTCGCCATCAGCCCCAGCCCCATGAAGTAACGGGGATTGGCCCGATCGCTTATGATGCCGGAGACGAACTTGGAGCAGCCATAGGTGAGGTAGAACAGGGTCCACATCATGCCGATGTCGGCCTTGTCCAGGATGCCGCTCGCCAGCATGTCCGGCATGGCGAAGTTGAAGCTTTTGCGGGTGAAATAGAAGACCGCATAGCCCAGGTACATGGTCAGCAGTATGTGGAGGCGCCAATGGCGATAGCTGGCATCGATCTCGGCCTGATCCCGCACCAGAGGGGCCGCCGGGCGGCTCTTCATAAAGCTCAGCATGGGGCGCCCTGCCTTCTGGATCCTGGATCAGTCATGGGACTCCTCCCGTTTGCGGCTGGGGAGGTTGACAGTCAGCTGGGTCCCCTGGACGCAGGAGAGCCGCAGCGTCCCCCCCAGCGCCTGCACCCGCTCGCGAATGCCGAGCAGGCCATAGCCCTGGGGCGTCTGCTCGGGCAGGCCGCAGCCGTCGTCGTCCAGTTGCAGCAGCACCCGATCGGCCTGCTGGCGGGCCAGTATGGTGACAGCGCTGGCATTGGCGTGTTTGACCACGTTGTTGAGCCCCTCCTGACAGACCCGAAACAGGGTGACTCGCTGGGCGTCCGAGAGCGCCTCATCCGCGAGCCCCCACTCCAGCCGGGTGACGATTCCGCGCCGCTCCAGCTCCAGCTCCCGCAGCAGGCCGCGCACCGCCTGCTCCAGGCTCATGTCGTCGAGCTGGCGCGGGCGCAGGCGACCGAGCAGGCCGCGCACCGCATCGTAGATCCCCAGCGACAGGGTCTCGATAAGGGCGCTGCTCTGGCCGACATGGGGGTTGTCCGGCGCGAGGCGGCGCACTATACCCGCCTGGGTGCGGATGGCGGTGATGGTCTGGCCGATGTCGTCGTGCAGCTCCCGGGCCACCTCCTTGCGGATGCTCTCCTCGGTTTCCAGCAGCCGCTCGGTGAGCTGGCGGTTGTGGGCGAGCTGGCGGGTCAGCGCCTGGTTGAGCTCGCGCTGGCGCTGGATGCCGGCCCCCAGCAGCAGGCCGGTCAGGCTCTGGGCCAGCAGGGAGAGCAGCAGATCCAGGGGATGTTCGTGCCAGGCCTGGCCCGCCATCAGGGCCACCGTATTCATCAGGGTGGCGAGCAGGGCCCCCTGCCAGCCATAGCGCCAGGCCATGGCCATGATGGGAATGGCGAGGCAAAACGGGGTGAAGCGCACCAGGGAATCCGGCAGGCCGAGCTGCAGCCCCAGGCTCAGCACGAACAGCAGCAGGTACCAGACCAGATGGCGAAAGCGCCAGTCCACCGGCTGATCCACCAGCGCAGGGCCGAGCGGCACCCAGGTGGCGCGAGTCAGATAGTGCCAGATCAGCATGCAGGTGGAGGTGAGGGTCAGGCCGCCGGTCAGGGTGAGCAGCAGGGCGGTGAGGCCATCTTCCCCCGCCAGATGCCAGAGCAGGGATTGCAGGGCCGCCGCCACAGTGACGGTGGCGAGCAGCACCAGCAGTTGCTGCCAGTCGTCGCGCACCCGCTGGCGGCGGGCGATGAGCAGCGGCAGCAGGGTGAGCAGGCTGCCAGCCAGGATGAGGGGCCACAGGGGCATGCCCACCTCCCGATCGAGCCAGTGGAGCAGCAGGGCTTCACAGAGCAGCAGGGGCGGCCAGTAGGGGAGGGGGCTCTGCAACAACAGGCCCAGCCGCAGCCCGAAGGGGAACAGCAACACCGCCAGCACCGGGCTCTCCACCAGATGCAGCCCTATGCTCCAGAGGCAGAACCAGCCGGCGGCGAAGATGAAGCAGGCCGCCAGCGAGATGGCGACATAGCTGGCAAGGCGGGAGATCACCAGCTGTCCAGCATGCGGTGGGCCAGCTCCACGTTGTTGTTGACGTTGAGCTTGTCCATCAGGTTGGCGCGGTGCACGTGCACCGTCTTGGGGGAGAGGCCGAGGCGCTCGGCGATGGCCTTCACCTCCATGCCGCCGGCCAGCAGTTGCGCCACCTCCCGCTCCCTGTTGGTGAGGGGATCTCTGTGGCTGCTGGCGAGCTTGTGGGCTATGTCCGGGGTGAGGTAGCAACCACCCTGGGCGGCGGTGCGTACCGCGGCGATCAGCTCCTCCGGGCTGCAGCGCTTGGAGAGAAACCCCTTGGCGCCGGCCTGCAGGGCCTGCTCGATGAGGGCCGGGCTGTCGTGCACCGACAGCATCACCACGGCGAGGCCGGCGGGCAGTTGCCTGAGCAGGTCCAGCCCGGATTGATCCGGCATTGAGATGTCGCACACGCACAGCTGTACACCGCTGCCCGGCAAGCCGGCGAGGGCGTCGGCGGCGCTGCCAAATTCGGCGACGACCCGCAGATCGGGTTCGAGATTGAGCAACTGGGCAAAGCCGGAGCGGACTATCTGGTGATCGTCGATGAGGGCAATTTTTATCATGGTGTCAGCCTGAAATCTGCGGCCAGGGCGCTGGCGCGGCCAACAAGATACCTGCCGCCCCCGTCAGGCTCAAGCAGCAGCAGGAAAAGGGGCGGGAACCGGGGCGCTTCTGGTGGCAAAGCTTGATCGGGATCAGGGGCTGGGCACGTGGCAGGCCTGCGGGCCGGTCAACAGGGGTGCCCGGGAGGATCAGCGGTGCAGCTCGCCCGCCCGCTCCGGCTGATAGACCACTTCCAGTATCTCCACCTGTATGGTGCGCCCGGCCGGGCCCGGCCAGGCGATGCTGTCACCCACCTTCAAGCCCAGCAGGGCGCTGCCGACCGGCGCCAGCACGGAGATCTTCGACTCGTCCCCCTGCACGTCCTTCGGGTAGACCAGGGTCAGGCAGAAGTCGTTGCCGCTGTTTTGCATCTTGAAGCGCACAGTGCTGTTCATGGTCACCACGTCCGGCGGCATGTCGGCGGGGTCGCGGATCTCGGCGCGGTTCAGCTCCTCCTGCAGGGCCAGGTGTTGCGGGTGGTTGCCGAGCAGTTGCTCGATGCGATCCAGATCCAGATTGGAGATGACGAGATGTGGCTGTTGCATGGGGTATTCCTTATCAATAGCGTTAAAGGACCAGGATGACGGGGTTGGCCATCACACTGGTCGAAAAAATGGATGCAACAGGTTTAAAAACAGATTGAAAATGCCATGCCCCCAAGCGACTCGCTGTCGGGGCGAGGCGGGGGCTCAGCAGGGTGTGAGCAAATGCGATAAAATAGCGAGCGCTTTCATGGGGATACCATAACCATTCTGGCCGGCTTTGGCAACCGCGATTGAGTGACTACTCAGGAAGCCTGATAGTTGTACTGCTTGGATGATGCGCGCCAGGCTGCCATCACGGCGCATCTCCTCGATCGCCTTGCGCCAGCGCAGCGCCTCGGCTTGCAGGGGAACTCCTTGCTGGCGGCCAGATAGAGCTGGCCCGCTCAGCAGGGTTCCCCGCGCACCAGCCGCCAGGGCAAGCCGGCCTGCTGCTGGTTGTATACAGGATGGCATTCCACGCGGCGGCCCAGGCATCAATGCGGCCCATGCGCCAGCTTGCTGGCGTTGTGGATTTCTCGGCCACCAGCTCCTGCTCCACTTGCTGGTAGCTGAGCAGATGCTTGACCATAGTAGCGCAGCACACCCCGATCAGGTTTGGCCGGATCGCTCTTTGCCGGTGATGGGGAGCCGAAACTGGCGATGGCTGACGAGCACGAAGGCCTCGTCATCGAGCAGCGGCGTTACCCACAGGAACTGCGGCTCGCGTTGGGGGCTGCGCACCGGCGGCATCAGCAGCACATCCTGGCGGTGGCGGGTCTGGCTGAGGGCGCGGGCCAGCGGCATCAGCTCGATGGTCAGCGGCTCCTTGAGGCGGCGGGCCGCCTCCTCCAGCACCTCGATGGCGATGCCGCTTGGGCGCCCTGATGGGAGCGAATGACATAGGGGGGCAACTCGGCGGCCACCACCACCACGGCCTGGGCACCGGGTTACCAGCAAGAGCAGGGCGGTAAGCAGCAGGGAGGCAGAGGGAAGTACGCATCAAGGTCGTGAGCCAGAGTGAATGTTCAGAGTGTAACATTCCTGTCAGCGTTGTCAGTCCGCCCCATTCGGGGGATTGGGCCGTCAGTCGAAGAAATCCCGCAGATCCAGGGGCTGGTAGCTGCCCAGCTGCTGCCAGGGCAACTGCCTTGGCAAGGGCTTGAGGGTCACCTCCATCCGGTAGCTGCGATAGCCGTCCAGGCTCGCGGACTCCACCACCAGGGGCAACTGCCATTGGCTCGACCAGAGGATGCGGGTGCGCTGCCCGCCCTCGCGTTTTTCGTACCAGCGGGCCTGCTCGGGGGCCGCCTCGTCGAGGGGGGTCATGCCCTGCAGCAGGGCCGGATCCACGAGATGGCGAAGGCGCGCCCAGTCCGCGGTAAAGGCCACCTGGCCATACTCCTCCGGCGGCACCTCCACCAACTGGTTGTGCCAGGCGTCGGCGTAGCGAAGTTGCAGCTCCCCCTCATCACTGCGGCTGACCCAGCGGGCCGCCATCTGGTGGGTGAAGTGCTTGTGGCCCGGAGTGGCATCGTGGCTGGCGTGATAGGCGCGGGCCAGGGGCAGGGGGATCAATCGCTGGCTCCACACCTGGTTGCCGACCCGTATCCATTTCTCCTGCCAGTGGTTCTCCCGGGCTATGCCGTCGCTGCTGGTGACCCGGTCCTGATAGCGGATGCGGGCGGCCAGATCCGGGGACGTGTCATCGGCATGGAGGGGGAAGGCGAGGGTGCTGCCAAGCAGCCATAACGGAAGCAAAAGTCGCATCATCATCTGTCGCTCGAAAGAGCAGGGGGCCGGCATATTGCTCAGATGCACCGGGCCCCTGCTGCTTACAGGCCGAGCGCCTCCCGCAGTTTGCCGAACACCTTGGTGTTATCCAGCGTGCCCTTGAAGCGGCTGCTGCCGGCGCCATCGGCAAACAGCATCACGTCGCCGCCGCCGTGGGTCTCTGAGCCCAGCTTGACCCCTGTCTCCTGCAGGTAGTCATCCCCCATCACCTGGTTGCTGGTGAGGGTGGGGCGCAGGTCCGCGCGGTTCGGGCCGTTGCCGAACACCAGGGTAGTGAAGGGCTTGCCATCCACGTCGTTCTGGGTGGAGCCGTCGCCATTCTTGACCAGATCCAGCACAGGGTTGCCCTTGGCGGAGTAGCCGTTGATGGTCATGGTGTGGTCGTGATCGGCGGTGACCACTATCAGGGTATCGGTCAAGTCCACCTTGCCGAGCGCCGTCTTGACCGCCTCGTCCAGCGCCACCGCATCGGTGAGGGATCGTTTGGCGTTGGTGGCGTGCAGGGCGTGATCGATGCGCCCCCCTTCCACCATCAGGAAGTAACCCTGGCTGTTCTGACTCAAGAGATCGATCGCCTTGGCGGTCATCTCGGAGAGGGACGGCTGGGTATTGGCGGCCCCCTTGGCGACGCGGTCCAGCTCGTAGTCGAGGTGGGACTTGGCACTGAACAGACCCAGCACCTTGCCGCTCTCTATCTTGGCGAGATCGCCTTGGGTGGTGACGTACTGATAGCCCTGGGCACTGAGCTCGGCGGTGAGATCCCGGCCATCGGCCCGGCCCCCCTTGTTGCTGGCGCTGTAGGGGGTCCAGTGGTTGGCACCGCCCCCCATCAGCACGTCCACCCCGTCTCCGAGCGCGGCGTTGAAGCCGGCGCCTCCGGGGACCGCCTGCTCGGCGATGGCGTAGGCCGCGTCACGGTGGCAGATGTGGGAGTAGGTGGCCGCCGGGGTGGCATGGGTCAGCTCTGTGGTGGTGACGGCCCCCACCGACTTGCCCGCCGCCTTGGCCAGCTCCAGTATGGTCGGCACCGGGGTGCCGTTGTCGCCGGTGCAGTTGTTGATGCCCTTGTTGCCGTTGGCATCCTTGGACGGTGCCACGGCCTGGGTGTCGCTGCTCATGGCGATCACCTCGTTGTTCATCTTGACCCCTGTGGTGTAGGCCGCCATCGAGGGGGCCGAGTCCGTGGTCTGGGCGTCGTGGGAGAAGGTCTTGATGCGGGCGCTGCGTGGCAGCTTCATCATCTCGAGATCCCCCTCTTCCCCCACCTTGTAGAGGCGGGTGGCGGTGAGCACGCTGGGGCCCATGCCGTCGCCGATAAAGAGGATGACGTTCTTGGCGTCGCTGGCCTGGGCCTGGGACAGGCCACCGATGGCGGCGAACAGGGCGGTGCACACCAGGGTTTTGTTCATGGTTTTTCTCACGGGAATGATCCTCACAGCTTGGCCGCAGCCTTGACCTTGCCGAAGACGGCGGTGTTATCGAGGGAGCCGTGGAAGCTGTCAGCCCCCTGGCCTATGGCGCCGAGGAAGACGTCGGTGCCGCCGTGGGTTTCGTTGCCTAGCTCGCCCACCTTGACCACCACCTCCTGGTGATAGTCGTCGGCCGAGACGGTGGCATCGTCGAGCGGTGCCACGCTGCTGCGCGGGCCATCCACCCGGTTGTAGCCGTTGCCAAAGCCGATGATGGTGTAGGGCATGCCGTCGCTGTCCTTGCTCGGCTCGCCGGTCTCGTAGTTCTTCACCAGCCCGAGCACGCCGGGGTTGCCAGCCGTGGTCTTGCCGGTGCGCTTGGCGTAGCCGTTCAGCACTAGCGTATGGTCATGGTCGGCGGTGACCACTATCAGGGTGTTTTTCAGCTCGGGGTCGGTCTTCTTCACCTCGTCGATGGTGGCCTTGATGGCGTCGTCGAAGGCGAGGGTATCTTGCAGGGCGCGCTTGGCGTTGGTGTCGTGCAGGGCGTGATCGATGCGGCCCCCCTCCACCATCAGGAAGTAACCCTTTTCTTTATCCTTGAGCTGCTTGATGGCAGCCAGGGTCATCTGGGCAAGGGAGGGCTCGCTGGCGGGCCTGTCCAGGTCATATTTCATGTGGCTGGCGCCAAACAGCCCCAGCAGCGGCTTGCCCGTCTCGGCCTGGTTCAGCTCGTCCAGGTTGCTGGCAAACTGGTAGCCCTTGGCCTGCATCTCGCTGATGAGGTTGCGGCCATCCTCCCGCTTGCCCTTGTCGGCGGTGGGCAGGAAGAAGCTGCTGCCACCCCCCAGCACCACGTCCAGCCCCTCTTTCAGGGCGCCGTTGTAACCGGCACCGCCCGGCACCAGCTGGGCGGCGATGTCGGCCTCCAGATCCCGGTTGCAGATGTGGGCATAGGTGGCGGCCGGGGTGGCATGGGTGACCCGGGTGCTGGTGACCACGCCGGTGCCGCGGCCGTCGGCCTTGGCCAGCTCCAGCAAGGTGGTGACCGGCTTGCCGGCGCTCTGGCTGCAGTCGCTTTCATAGGTGGCGTCGCTGTCCATGCTGATGACGCCGTTGTTGCTCTTGACCCCTGTCATGTAGGCCGCCATGGAGGGGGCAGAGTCGGTGACCTGGGCGTCGTGGGAGAATGTCTTGATGAAGGCTGTTTCCGGCAGTGTGTCTATGGTGAGGCTGCCCTCTTCCCCCACGCCGTAGATGCGGGCGGCGGTCAGGGTGTTGAGGCCCATGCCGTCGCCGAGGAAGAAGATGACGTTTTTGGCGCTGGGCTCCGGGGTGCTGCTGTCATTGTTGGAGTTGCAGCCGGCGACCAGGGTGGCGCCTATCATCACTGCAAGTCCTGCCATGTTTCTCATTGGGGTTCGCTCCTTGTAAAACCTGAGCGCAGCCTAGAGGGGGCAGATGACACTTTTAGTGAGTCTGGATGACAATACGGTGAAGGCACCGTATAAATGTTATGTTGTATCAACCACTTATTGATGGCTGTCTGCCCTTCTGCCCCAGGCCGTTGTGGTGGCACCGGCGCCGCGGCCGTGAACGCCTGTGGCCACAATGGCCTGTCAAATCGGGGCCGCAGCAGGTAAAATGCGCCCCCTTGCGATGAGTGCCAGCGGTTTGGCGCATCACCAGGCGCCCGCAGCCCCCAGCGGGGGCCAGCATCCCCAATGAGAGAGTAACGGATATGTCCATCAACTGGTTCCCCGGCCACATGCACAAGGCCCGCAAAGAAATTGCCGAGGTCATGCCCCAGGTCGATGTCATCATCGAGATGCTCGATGCCCGCATCCCCTTCTCCAGCGAGAACCCCCTGGTGCCCGAGCTGCGTGGGGATACCCCTGTCATCAAGGTGCTGAACAAGGCGGATCTGGCCGATCCGGCGATCACCGAGCTGTGGGTGGCGCACATGGAACAAGAGAAGGGGATCAAGGCGTTGCCCCTGACCCAGCAGGAGCCGGAGAAGATCAAGGCGCTGCTGACCCTGTGCCACGAGATGCTGCCGGAGCGCAACTTCGACCTGCGCGGGGTGCGGGCCATGATCATGGGCATCCCCAACGTGGGCAAGTCCACCCTGATCAACACACTGGCGGGGCGCATCATAGCCCGGACCGGCAACGAGGCGGGGGTGACCAAGTCCCAGCAGCGGATCAAGCTGGACAACAACGTCATCCTGACCGATACCCCGGGGTTCCTCTGGCCCAAGCTCAACCCGCCCTCCTGCGGCTACCGGCTGGCCATCACCGCGGCCATCAAGGACACCGTCTTCGACTACGCCGACATCGCCATGTTCGCCGCCGATTACTTCATCAAGGCCTACCCCGAGCGCATCAAGGCCCGCTACCAGATAACCGATCTGCCCGAGACCGAGATCGAGCTGCTGGAGATGATCGCCCGTCAGCGCGCCTTCGTGCGCAAGGGCGGCCTGGCGGATCTGCACAAGGCCTCCGAGATCCTGGTCAACGAGTTCCGCTCAGGTATGCTGGGGCGCATCTCCCTGGAGACCCCTGAGATGGTGAGTGCCGAGATCATACTGGCAGCAGAAGAAGCGGCGCAAAAAGCCAAGTGAGAAGGCAGAGCGGGAAGAGGAGCGCCAGGCTAGAGCCCGTCGCAAGTACGCCCGCAAGCGTCAGAAATAGTAGTGAGCGCCCCCGCATCCCCTTTTGTTATGCCGCTGCCCGTCGGCATCATGTTCATGGCGCCGCGCGTTCAGCGTTAGCAATGGCATTGATGAGTGCTGCTGAGCGGTGCCAAATGAGGTTTTATTGCCGGCGTGAAAAAAACATCCCCTGCGCCAATTAACGCCGATTGACAATGGCATTGGCGGGTACTCCCGGCCAGTGCAGTTATTGCTCTGTGGCCTGCTGCTACTGACCCTGGCCATAGCAGTGTTGAATACCCTGGTGCCGCTCTGGCTTGCCCATGACAAGCTGCCGACCTGGCAGGTGGGCATGGTCGGCTCCGCCTATTTTTGCGGCAACCTGCTGGGGACTTTGCTGGCGGGGGCGCTGATCAAGCATGCCGGGTTCAACCGCAGCTACTACCTGGCTTCTGCGCTCTTCGCCGCAGCCTGTGTCGGGCTTGGGCTCACCCTGGGGTTCTGGAGCTGGCTTATCTGGCGATTCATCGCCGGCATCGGCTGCGCCATGATCTGGGTGGTGGTTGAGAGTGCGCTGATGTGCAGCGGCAACGCGCGCAACCGGGGGCGCCTGCTCGCCGCCTACATGATGGTCTATTACATGGGGACTGTGCTCGGGCAACTGCTGGTCAGCACGCTGCCGACCGGTCTGATGGATGTGCTGCCCTGGGTCACTGGCCTGGTACTGGCCGCCATCCTGCCGCTGCTCTTTACCCGCATTGTCAACGAGCAGGGCGAGCAGCAGGGGGCAACCCGGGTGTGGCCCATGCTGCGCCTGCGTCAGGCGCGCCTTGGGGTCAATGGCTGCATCATCTCCGGCATAGTGTTGGGGTCGCTCTATGGCCTGATGCCGCTTTACCTGAACCACCAGGGAGTGAGTGATGCCGGTATCGGCTACTGGATGGCGGTCATGGTGAGCGCCGGCATCCTGGGGCAGTGGCCTGCCGGCCGTCTGGCAGACAGGTTCGGTCGCTTGCCGGTACTGCGGCTGCAGGTGCTGGTGGTCATCCTGGGCGCCTTGGCGATGCTCGGTAACCTGGCGATGGGCCCGGCGCTCTTCATCCTGGGCGCCGCCGGTTTTACCCTCTATCCGGTGGCCATGGCCTGGGCCTGCGAGAAGGTCGAGCAGCATCAACTGGTGGCGATGAATCAGGCGCTGCTGCTGAGCTACACCATAGGCAGCCTGCTCGGCCCGGCCTATACCTCGCTCTTGATGCAGCACCTTTCGGACAAGTTGCTGTTTATCATGATCGCCAGCGTGTCCTTCATCTATCTGCTGATGCTGCTGCGCCCCGTGGGTGAGCATCCGACCCCGGTGGCACATGCCTGATGGCGAGTGTCTGATGGCTAGTGTCTGAAGGAAAGAGGCGTCGAGAGCCATGGATGACGCCCTGCCCTGTCTCTGGTGACAGGTGCTGCAAAACGCAGCTGTGCCCTATATAAGAAGAGGCGGCCCCGGGGCCGCCTTGTTGTTATCAGAGACTGGCGAGGGGGAAAGGGGCGCTAGCCGTAGCGCTTTTTCGCCTCTTCGAACAGGGAGAGGTGCAGCGGGATCAACTGCCGCCAGTCGCGCCTATAACCGCCCCCAGGTACGGCGGCGATGGGCAGGCCGTGGCTTATCGCACAGTCAAACACCATGGCGTCCCGCTGGCGCACCCCGGCGTCGCTCAGGGAGAGATAGCCGAGCTCATCGGCCTGGTGCACGTCGACCCCGGCCTGGTAGAGGATGAGGTCGGGGCGGTAGAGGCGCAGCGCCAGTGACAGCGCCTGGGTCAGGGTCTCGAGGTAGGCGTCGTCCTCCATGCCGGTGGGCAGTGGGAAGTCGAGGTGAGAGGCGGGCTTGTGGTGGGGAAAATTGTGCTCCCCATGCAGGGAGAGGGTGATGATATCCCGGCTCCCCGTGCACAGGGCGGCGCTGCCATCTCCTTGATGGACATCGAGATCCACGATCAGCACCCGCTCGCAGCGCCCCTCGTCGAGGCAGGCTCTGGCCGCGATCACCAGATCGTTGAACAGGCAGAAGCCGCTGCCAAAGTCTCTGTGGGCGTGGTGATAGCCGCCGGAGACCTGCAGGCCGCAGCCCTGCTCGAGGGCGTGGCGGCTGGCGGCTATGGTGGCGCCGACCGAGCGCAGGGTGCGTTCAATCAGCAGGGGTGACCAGGGAAAGCCGAGTCTGCGGATGGCGCCGTCATCCAGGGTGCCGGCAAGGGCCGCCGCCACATAGTCGGCGTCGTGGACCCGGGTTATCTGCTGGCGGCTCGCGGCGGGCGCCTCTGACAGCGGATAGCCCTGTGTTGCCAGCATCTGATAGAGCGCCTGGTACTTGGCCAGGGGAAAGCGGTGACGCTCGGGCAGCGTCAGGGAGGAGTAATGGGGGTGATAGAAGATGCGCAGGGACATGGCAATCGGCCTGAACTGATATGAAAAAGGGGAGCCAGGCTCCCCTCTATGCATAAAGCGACGCGCTGCGCCTTATTGCTGCTGGATTACCCAGATCTGGAAGGCTTTGCGGGTCTCCGCATCCGCCTTGTTGTACCAGCTCTGCAGCTGGGTCAGGGCTTCCGGATTGCTCTGGGCCTTGCTCGGCGCCACTTCGACCGGCGCGCTGGCGGCGGCCATCACGGCAGCGGTGGAGACGGCAACGGTCGCTGGCTGGTTGAAGGCCTTGCCCATCTTGAGCAGCTCCTGCTGATAGTCACGGGTCAGCTGGAAGCCATCCACTTTCGGCATGACGAACTGCTCGCTGGCCAGGGCCTGACCGCTGACCTTGTCCTTGAGGACGACTTTCTGCTCTTTCACGAATGCCTTGGCTTCGTCTTCATTGCGCGGCTTCTTGAAATCCAGCACCAGGGTCTGGTTGTCACCAGAGGTGAAGTTGATCACCAGGGGCTCGGCGGTCACCAGCTTGATCTCGTTGCGGCTGGAGTAGTTGCCCTCGAAGGCCACCACCAGCTGGTGCTTGCCGGCGCTGATGGGGAAGCTGCTGGTCTTGTCCAGCAACTTGGGATTGATGGACTCGCCATCGATCAACTGCACCACATAGGGATTCTGTATTTCCAGTTGGCTATCAGCCAGGGCGCTACCTGCCCACAACAGACCAGCCAGAGCCGGCACCAGAACAGTCAGTTTCATTTCATCTCCTTGAACAGTCAGGCGATTGCCCACTGAAAAATAGGGGCTCATTTTTACAGGTTTGCCCCAGAGCGGCAATAGCCGTTTGTGGCGCCGCCCGGCAGGCAGCTTGCTGACTTATCTGTCAAATAAACCCGGCATGGCTCACTCGATACGCCGGGTGAAGGGGGGGAGGGCGTCGAGCAAGCCCTTGCCGTAGCGTTTGGTAAGCAGGCGCCGATCGAGAATGGTTACTCGGCCCCGATCGGCTTCCTTGCGGATCAGGCGGCCGCAGGCCTGAATGAGTTTTCGGGACGCTTCCGGCACCGTCAGCTGCAGGAAGGGGTTGCCACCCCGTTTCTCGACCCACTCGGCGGTCGCCTCCTCCACCGGGGAGTTCGGCACCGCAAAGGGGAGCTTGGTGATCACCAGGTTGGTGAGGTAGTGACCGGGCAGGTCCAGCCCCTCGGAGAAGCTGCCGGTGCCAAAGAGGATGCAGGCCTGGCCGCCGTCGCACTTCTGTTTGTGCAAGGTCAGCAGGGCGTTGCGAGACGCCTCTCCCTGCACCAGCAGGGAGAGCCCCTTGGCCCGCAGCCCCACCGCCACCTCGTTCATCTGCCGGTAGGAGGAGAAGAGCACCAGGCTCGCCTCCTTGCCCGCCAGCAGCCGGGGCAGGGTATCGACCAGCTCCTGGGTAAAGCCGGGAGCGCTGGGTTCATGGGTCATCTTGGGCAGATAGAGCTCGGCCTTGTGATATTCGAAAGGAGAGCGCAGCCGCAGATAGCGGGTACCGTCGTGCTCCTTGAGCCCCACCTGGTGGCGGAAATAGCTGAAGGAGGAGAGGGCGGTGAGGGTGGCCGAGACCAGCACGGCGCCGAGGCACCTAGACCAGAGCCACTCCTCCAGCAGATAACCCACCTCTATGGGGGAGGCGTGCAGCCAGATGTCCCCATCCTCGCTCCTGGCCATCCAGCGGGCCAGCGGTGTCTTGCCCGTCGGCACGTGGCGACTCAGCATCTCCCACAGGGCGCAGAAACTCTCCAGCCGCTGCAGGTGAAAACCGCTCTCCGCCAGCAGGGGCTCGGCCTCCTTGCGACGGATTTCGCCGTCTTTGAGTGCCTCGCCGATGGCACCCTGCATCCTGTCCAGCGCCCGCAGCGCCTTCTTGCTCGCCTCCTTCAGGTTCTCCGCCAGCATGGGCAGGGGATCGGGCAGCACCCCTTCGGCAAATCTGTGGTGCTGCTCGGAGCCAAACAGCTGATCGTTGCCGGTGAGCCACTGCTCGACCGCCTTCAGATCAGGCTGGATGGAGGCCAGTGCATCCTGCAGTTTGAGTTGGGGGTCGAGCAGGCTCTCCTTATTAAGAGCCCGCGCCAGCTTGCCTGCACTCTGTACCAGCTTTTCCAGCCAGCGGCGGGATCCCTTGACGCTGGCAGAGGCAGCGCCGTGATCCCGGGCTATGGTCGGCAGGTGGTGAGCCTCATCCAGCACATAGATACACTCGTCCGGTGGCGGCAGTATGATGCCGCCGCCCATGGTGAGATCGGAGAGCAGCAGGGCATGGTTGACCACCAGCACATCGGCGGCGTCCATGTCGTTCCTGGCACGGTGGAAGGGGCAGTGCTGGTGGTGGCTCAGCGCCTTGTTGCAGCTGTGGCGATCGGCGGCGATGCGATCCCAGCACAGATCCGGAATCGGCTTGGGCCAGTTGTCCCTGTCCCCGTCCCACTTCCCCTCGGTATAGGCCTGCCACAGCGCCTGATAGCGCTCCTTGTCAGAATCTGACGGCTTGTGCTTGCTCAAGCTGCCGAAATCGAGTTCGAAATTGGCCATATCGGCGCCGCTTGCCGCTTGTTCAAGCAGATGCTCGCAGCAGTAACGCTGGCGCCCCTTGACCAGCATGAAGCGAAACGGCAGCTCGCTGTGGCGATGGTAGAAGGGCAGATCCTTGTGGATCAGCTGCTCCTGCAGGGCGACGGTGGCGGTGGAGATCACCAGCTTCTTCTGGGTGAGCCGCGCCACCGGGATGGCGCCCTGGGCATAGGAGAGGGACTTGCCGATGCCGGTGCCCGCTTCGGCCACCAGGATGCGGCGAACTCTTTTCATACTCTCCGGTGAGGGTCTTGGCGATTTCGGCCACCAGAAAATTCTGCTCCTTGCGCGGCACAAAACCGGGTAAACCATCGGCAATCTGTCGATAGGTATTGCGAATGGTGGCTTTGAGGCGAGTCGATAGCATGAATGGGGCGTGACCGTGTCTGGAATGAATGGTCACAGGATACCCGCAACAGGCGGCCTGGGTCGAGGCAAGGTGAGGCAGGGGTTATGGGCCGGGATCCGCACTTATGTCATGGGGTGGATTGTGCGTGCAATAAACCACCAAAAAAGGGCGTTTCAGGCAGCGAGTATCGCTGTAAACGTTTTCCCTGAGAGGGCAAACAATATGGGATTCAGCTCACAATTTTTTCCCTATGACTATGGTTTTCTCAAAAAGTTCCAAGTTTTTTCGTTGCGGATCGTAAAACCCGGTGATAGTCTCGGCGGCATAGTGATGCAAAGAACATCGCTAACACAGGGAATAACAAGGACTTAGTGTTTAATTACAGTAGGCATTGGAAACAACTATGAAAAAGACAATTCTGGCTATCGCTATCCCGGCTCTGTTCGCATCTGCCGCTAACGCCGCAGTCGTTTATGACAAAGACGGTACCTCTTTTGATATCTACGGCCGTGTTCAGGCTAACTATTATGCTGACCACAACGAAGCTGATGATAAAGCTCCGTCTGGTTACTCTGACGTTGATGGTGAACTGGTTGGTTCCTCCCGTCTGGGCTGGTCCGGTAAAGTTGCACTGAACAACACCTGGTCTGGTATCGCCAAGACCGAGTGGCAGGTGGCTTCCGAGAACTCCAATAACATCAGCGACAAGAACGGCGACTCCTTCAAGGCTCGTCACGTTTATGTCGGTTTCGACGGCACCCAGTACGGCAAGATCATCTTCGGCCAGACCGACACCGCGTTCTACGACGTGCTGGAGCCGACCGATATCTTCAACGAATGGGGTGACGTAGGTAACTTCTACGACGGTCGTCAAGAAGGCCAGATCATCTACTCCAACACCTACGGCGGTTTCAAGGGCAAGCTGTCCTATCAGACCAACGACGATGAGGCTGTTGAAGTGTCCGATGTTGGCAGCGACACCAACGTGACTATCTTCCCCAACACCAAGCGTAAATACGGCTATGCAGCTGCTGCCGGTTACGACTTCGACTTCGGTCTGGGCCTGAATGCCGGTTATGCTTACTCCGACCTGGAGAACAAGACCACTGGCGACAGCGGTGAGAAATCCGAGTGGGCCTTGGGCGCACACTACGCCATCAACGGCTTCTACTTCGCCGGTGTCTACACCGAAGGCGACCTGAAGAATGACGCCAATGGTAACAAGGGTGAAGGTCGTGGCTACGAGCTGGCTGCTTCCTACAACGTTGACGCCTGGACCTTCCTGGCTGGCTACAACTTCAAAGAAGCCAAGAACAACGTAGCCAACACTGGTTATGTTGACAAAATTGACGAAACCCTGCTGGGTGTTCAGTACTCCTTCACTTCCAAGCTGAAGGCGTACACCGAGTACAAAATCCAGGGTATCGACAACCTGGACGACGAGTTCACTGTTGCCCTGCAATACAACTTCTAATCCAGTCTTAGTACGGATTTAGTTGATAAACGGCCAAGCTTGCTTGGCCGTTTTGTTTTATCTGTCTTTCGCCTTCCTCATTCCCCTCCGTTTGGCCCTGCGCCAGGTCACGTTGTCTCTTTTCCGCCCTTGGCTCCTTAGTCGTAAATCGCTAGATTATTCAATTCGTTGAAAGATGGTCTGCCGACAGGGAAGGATGCGTGTGATCGATTTCAGTCACCCCGAGTGGCGAGCGCTGGCTCAGCAGTTGCTGGACGAGGCGCCCCAGGTTATCCGCGGTCGCCAGTGGCAACCCCTCATCGGCATGCTCAGGGACAATCAGTTGCTGCTCCCCCTTGGCAATCATCGCTATGAGCTGACCCCGGCCGGACGGCGCTATCTCACCCGTGAGCTGGTGCTGGCCGAGCTGGCCTGTGCCCCCCCCGAGCCCGAGGAGTGGCTCCATGCCCAGGGTTGGCAACTGGGGGAGCGGGTCAACGAGCGGGTGCTGGCGGCGCTCTATCGCAAGGGGGAGGCGAGCTTCAGTCCGGTCGAGCAGATCAACTTCGAAGACAAGGGGATACGGCTGTGCAGCGATCTGCCGTTGCGCCTGCGGGCCGCTCGCCCGTTCA
This sequence comes from Aeromonas ichthyocola, assembly GCF_046087985.1. Classification (NCBI taxonomy): domain Bacteria; kingdom Pseudomonadati; phylum Pseudomonadota; class Gammaproteobacteria; order Aeromonadales; family Aeromonadaceae; genus Aeromonas; species Aeromonas ichthyocola. Next base: position 34,190 of record NZ_JBJSWH010000002.1, on the reverse strand, counting down.
GCCTGTTCTTCAGCGGCGGTACCCTGCTCGATGCGGCCCCCTGGCTGCACACCCTGGGAGAGGTGGCGCTGCCCGCCCGCACCCTGGCGGGGCTTGGCAAGATCCTCTGGGGCGAGGGGGAGATCCAGCGGGTGATCAGCACCGACTCCGTCGGCGTCTTCGCCGAGCTGAGTCTCCCGGATGACGCCTTGCTGGTCTGGCTTCCTGCCCAGGATCCCGGCGCCCTGCAACCCCTGATTGCCGCCTTGCCGCCCCAGACCCTCTGGAGCCACCTCACAGCACTGGATCCGGCCGGTGTCGACAGAGTCCTGGTGTTGGCCCAGCGGCTGGGGCGCCCGGCCAGCTGGTGGCTGCCCCGGGACCTGGCCCCCATCAAGGAGGCCTATGCCGCCCCTCTGCAGGACGCTCGCCCCTGGGAGCCGAGCCGGATCCCCCGTCCATTGCGGGCCCTGTGCAGCGATCTGGTGGAGTCCAACCGCGGCCTGTCGGCCGAGGTATGCGCCCTGGCATCGGGCTGGCATGCCATCGGCTGAGGGGGCCCGTCATCACCCTTGAGAAAGCGGTTTTCCCCTATGGAAGGCAGTGGTATAAAGAGTTGACGGAGCGCTCGCCAAAGGAGCGCTTTTGTTTGCCAACCTAGTTTGCCAGCCAATGAACTCAACGGAATACAGGGAATACCATGTTTGAAAAGGTTGTTGCCGCCCCAGCGGATCCGATCCTGGGCCTGACCGAAGCCTTCCGTGCCGACTCTCGCAGCCACAAGATCAATCTGGGGGTCGGGATCTACAAGGATGAGACCGGTGCCACTCCTATCCTTCATTGCGTCAAGAAAGCCGAGCAGAAGCTGCTCACCGACGAGAAGACCAAGAACTACCTCGGTATTGAAGGCAATATCGAATATGGCCGCATAGTGCAGCAACTGCTGTTCGGGCAGGATTCCGCCCTGATTGCCAGCGGCCGCGCCAAGACAGCCCAGGCGCCGGGCGGTACAGGTGCCCTGCGCATCGCCGCCGAGTTCGTGGTGCGCAACGGTCTGGCCAAGACCATCTGGATCTCCGATCCCACCTGGGCCAACCACGTCAGCGTGTTCCAGGCCGCCGGCCTCACCGTCAAGTGGTACAAGTACTACGATGCGGCGACCAAGGGTCTCGACTTTGCCGCCATGCAGGCCTCGCTCTGCGAAGCGCAGGCCGGCGATCTGGTGCTGCTGCACGGCTGCTGCCACAACCCGACCGGTATCGACCCCACAGCTGATCAGTGGCGCGCCCTGGCCAAACAGAGCGCCGCCGCCGGCTGGCTGCCGCTGTTTGACTTCGCCTATCAGGGTTTTGCCCGTGGTATAGAGGAAGATGCCGAGGGGCTGCGCATCTTCGCCGAGTGCCATGACGAACTGCTGGTGGCGAGTTCCTTCTCCAAGAACTTCGGCCTCTACAACGAGCGGGTCGGTGCCTTCACCCTGGTCAGCGCGACCAAGGCGATTGCCGATGTGGCCTTCACCCAGGTCAAGACCGTCATCCGTGCCAACTACTCCAACCCGCCGTCACACGGCGCCGCCGTGGTGACCACCATAGTCAGCGATCCGGCCCTCTATGCCGAGTGGGTGGAAGAGGTGGCGGCCATGCGGGTGCGCATTCGCGAGATGCGCGAACTGCTGGTAGAGAAGTTGGCTGCCCTCGGTGTGAGCCAGGACTTCAGCTTCATCCGCGAGCAGAACGGCATGTTCTCCTTCTCCGGTCTCTCCAAGGATCAGGTGGAGCGTCTCAAGAGCGAGTTTGCCATCTACATCGTCGGCTCCGGCCGGATCAGCGTGGCCGGGATCACCCGCGCCAACATAGATCCCCTGTGCGATGCCATTGCCAAGGTGCTGTAAGTGTAGTGAGCGTTGTGGGAGGTCCCTCGTTCCATGATCGATCCCCTGTGTGACAGCACTGCCAAGGTACGGTAAGACACAAGCAATTCAATAAAAAGCCCGCCATGTCGGCGGGCTTTTTCATGCCTGTTTCCCGGCATCAGCGGCGCCGTTTGCTGCCCCCCAGCAGGGAGCCGAGTACGCCCCGTACCAGCTGGCGCCCCACCTCGTTGCCCAGGGTGCGGGCCACGCTCTTGGCGGCGGTCTGCACCACGCCGTCATGCTGGCCACCGCGCGGGCCTGTGCGCCCGAACAGGATACCGTTGAGGGCGTCGAGCAAACCGCCCCCCTGCTCCGACGGGGTCTGGGAGGCATCATCCGAGGCGGCTGGTGCCCCGCCATTGAGGCGCTCGAAGGCGGATTCGCGATCCTCGCGGGTCTCGTATCGGCCGTGGAGCACGGATCCCTGGATCAGGGCCTGCCGCTCGGCGTCGCTCAGGGGACCTATGCGACTGGCGGGCGGGGCGATAAAGGCGCGCTCCACCACGCTTGGGCGCCCCTTCTCATCGAGCAGGGAGACCAGGGCCTCGCCCACCCCGAGCTCGGTGATGACGCCAGCCGCGTCGAAGGCCGGGTTGGCCCTCAGGGTGTTGGCGGCGATGCGCACCGCTTTTTGGTCGCTCGGCGTAAAGGCGCGCAGGGCGTGCTGCACCCGGTTGCCGAGCTGCCCCAGCACGCTGTCGGGAATGTCGGCCGGGCTCTGGGTCACGAAATAGACGCCCACTCCTTTCGAGCGGATGAGGCGCACCACCAGCTCTATCTTCTCCAGCAGCGCTTTGGGGGCGTCGTTGAACAGCAGGTGAGCCTCGTCGAAGAAGAACACCAGTATGGGTTTATCGGGATCCCCCACCTCGGGCAGCTGCTCGAACAGCTCGGACAACAGCCAGAGCAGAAAGCAGGCATAGAGCCTGCTGGACTGGGTGAGCTTGCCGGCCGCCAGCACATTGATGTGGCCGTGGCCGGCCCCGTCGGTCTGCAGCAGATCCTGAATATCCAGCATGGGCTCGCCGAAGAAGTGATCCCCTCCCGCGCTCTCCAGGGTGAGCAGGTTGCGCAGTATGGCGCCGATGGAGGCGGTGGACACATTGCCATAGCGGGTGGTGAGGGATTTGGCGTTGTCCCCGGCAAACTGCACCATGGCGCGCAAGTCTTTCAGATCGAGCAGCAGCAAGCCCTCGTCGTCCGCCACCTTGAACACCAGCTCCAGCACCCCGCTCTGGGTGTCGTTGAGGCCGAGCAGGCGGGCCAGCAGCAGGGGCCCCATGTCGGAGACGGTGGCCCGCACCGGGTGCCCCTGCTCCGCAAACAGGTCCCAGAACAGGGTCGGACTGGGGGCGAAGGCGGGGGCCGGGATGCCGAGCTGGGCCAGCCGGGCATCCAGCTTGCTCGACGGGGTGCCAGCGGCGCCGAGGCCGCTGAGATCCCCCTTCACATCCGCCAGAAAGACCGGCACCCCGAGGCGGGAGAAACCCTCTGCCAGCACCTGCAGGGTGACTGTCTTGCCGGTCCCCGTGGCACCTGTGATGAGGCCGTGGCGGTTGGCCATGGCGGGCAGCAGTGAGATGGGTTGGCCATTGGCATAGGCCAGCGTCAGGGGTTGGGCCATGGTGAACTCCTTGTCTTTGCAGGTAGCGGCAAGCTGAGGGCTACAAGGAGTGTGGTGGCAGAGCCAAACGATGGCAAGGCGGCGCGAATTGCGCCCTGTGGCGCAGCCGAAGGAAGGGCAGGGGGCTCAACGGGCGCGGGTCAGCCTGCCCAGTTGCAGCATCATGAAGGTGAGTAGGGCCCCGGTGGCGGCGGTCAGCACCGCCAGCAACAGGCTGCCGAGCAGGAAGGGGGGCACCAGGGTCGCCGCCTCGTGCTCCAGCCAGTGCAATGACCAGGTGAGGTGGAAGGGCTCCGGCGTCTGGTGCAGCACCAGGCAGCCGGTGCGATAGGCATAGAGATACATGAAGGGCAGCGTCAGCGGGTTGTTGAACCAGACCGCCAGCAGGGCCAGCGGCAGGTTGAGGCGAAACGCCAGCGCCAGTCCGACCGCGACGAGGGAGTGCATGGGGATGGGGATCCAGCTGGCGAAGAGGCCTGCGGCCACGGCGCCGCTGAGCGCCCGGGTGCCGCCCTGCCAGAGGGCGGGGGTTCAGCAGGCGCTCACCAAAGAGGGCGAACCACTTCTGCTGGCGCAGGGTGTCCGGGTCTATCTTGATACGGGCCAGCCAGCGGCTCAGCATGCCCGCGCCTCCTTGCGCTTCTGCCATTGGCGCACTGTGTTGATGCGCCAGAAGGTGCGGATGAAGGCGTAACCCATCAAGGAGCTCAGCAGCGCGAGCACCAGGGAGCCCAGCAGCAGCGGCGGGGCCAGGGTTTCAAATACCGAGACAAGCCACTCCCAGGTGAACTGGATATCGATGTGCTGGGCGGGGTGCCCGAGCAACTGGCAGCCCACCAAGTAGGCGCCATAGAACAGCGGCGGCATGGTGAAGGGGTTGGAGAGCCAGACCAGGGCGACCGAGAGGGGCAGATTGACCCGAAAGAGGATGGCGCCACCGGCCGCCAGCAGCATCTGGCAGGGGAGGGGGATCCAGGCCATGAAGAGGCCGACCGCGAAGGCACCGGCGGCGGAGCGGCGGTTGAGGTGCCAGAGGTTGGCATCGAGCAGCAGCTTGCCGAACAGCCGCAAGTGCTTGTGTTCCTTGAGCTTGTCCTGATCGGGCAGCCAGCGTTTTATGAGTCGTTTGGGCATGTTTGAAACCTTGCTAAATACTTGCTCCATGGATCTGCGTCTGTTGTCGTTTGCCCTGGGGGCAAGCTCCTCACTGCTCTGGCCCTGGTTACCCTCCACTGCATGGGGCGGCGCGCTGCTGGCCCTCGCCATCCTGCTCGCCCATGGCCGTCATTGGCGGCTCTTGTTTTTGGTGCTAGGCGTGCTCTGGATGCAGCTGAACCTGCAGTATCGGTTGGCCTGGCTGGACAAGCTGGAGACACAGACCAGCCACATCATAACCGCACGGGTGCAAAGTACGGAGTCCTCGGGCGATAAACCGCGAGATAAATTTGCCCGCCTGCTGCTGCGGGTGGAGACGCTGGACGAGCAGCCCCTCACCATATCCCCCCTGGTCAGGATCAATTCCTACCAAGGGTTGCCCCCTTTGCCGGCCGGCAGTCGCATCACTCTGGTGAGCTCCCTCAAGCCCGCCCATGGGCTGGCCAACGAGGCGGGCATGGACGGGCGGCGCCTGCTGCTAGGCAAGGGGATCACGGCGACCGGCAACCTGCGCCGGATCGTCGAGGTCCAGGAGACGGCCCCGGGGATGCGGGAGCGCTGGCTTGCCGCGGCCAGCAGCGCCTGGCAGGGGCTGGAGCAGGCCCCCTTGCTGGCGGCGCTCAGCTTCGGGGAGCAGGGGGGCATCACGGATGCCCAGTGGGATCTGTTTCGCGGCAGCGGCCTGACCCACATCATCGCCATCTCGGGCCAGCATATCGCCCTGGTGGCGGTGCTCGGCTGGTGGCTGGGGCGGCTGCTGGGGTTGCGGGGGGCCATTGTGGTCTCCCTCTTGTTTGCCGCCGTCTACAGCTGGCTGGCGGGATTTGCGGTGGCGACCGAGCGGGCCCTCATCATGGTGCTGGTGTGGAGCCTGCTGCGCTGGTTGAATCGGGACTGGCCCAGCCACCGCATCTGGCTGTGGGCCTTCGTGGTGATCGTGCTCTGGGATCCTTTCGCCCTCTACTCGGCCGGTTTCTGGCTCTCCTTCATGGCGGTGGCCCTGCTGTTGCTGGCGAGCCTGCTGCACGCGCGCCCCGGACTGTTGCGGTTGCAATGCCTGTTACTGCTCGGCCTGCTGCCCCTGCAACTGTTGCTGTTCGAGGGCATGGCCCCGTTGGCGCTCTTGCTCAATCTGCTGGCGTTGCCGCTGTTCTGCCTTGGCATCATTCCGCTGGCGCTGATCGGCGTGCTGCTGGCGCCCCTCTCCACCGCCCTGGCTCATGCTCTCTTCTGGCTGTCCGATCTGGGGCTGACCTGGGTGTTGTGGGGACTCGGGGCTTGCTGGCGGACCATCTGCAGCTCTGGTGGCCTGTTCCCGGCTGGCTGATGCCCGTAAGCGCCTTGCTGGTGCTGCTGTGGGGGGCCTGGCAGTTGCCGGGAGGGCGCGGCTTGCTGCTCCCGGTGGGGGCCGCCCTGCTGCTGGGTGCCTGGCCTGCTCCCACTCCCTGGCAGGTGCGGGTGCTGGATGTGGGGCAAGGCTTGTCTGTGCTCGTCACCCGGGGCGAGCGCGGCATCCTCTATGACACCGGGGATAGCTATCCCGGCGGCTACAACATGGCGGAGGCCGCCATACTGCCTGTGCTGAGCCGCCTCGATGTGCGGGTGCTCGATGCCCTCATCATCAGTCACAAGGACAGGGATCATGCGGGCAACAGGCGCGCCATGCTGCAGGCGATGCCGGTGCGCCGCGAGCTCTCCTCGTTCGGCTTCTCGCGCAGCACTGCGCTGTGTCGCCGCGGTCAGCGCTGGCACTGGCAGGGGCTGGAGGTGCGCGTGCTCTGGCCCGAGCGGCCGGGGGCGGGGCGCAACAACGACAGTTGCGTGGTGCAGATAAGCGATGGCCGGCATCGCATCCTGCTCAGTGGCGACATAGAGCAGGGGGCGGAGCGCCGCCTGCTGGCCCTGGAAGAGCAGGGAGAAGGAGAGGAACTCGCCAGCACGTTTTCCAGCATTCACCTCAGCACCCTCTCCAGCACAGTGCTGGTGAGCCCTCACCATGGCAGCCGCACCTCCTCGACCCCGGGCTTCGTGGCGGCGGTGAACCCGGATGTCGTCATCCACAGCGCCGGCGACAGGAACCAGTGGCAGTTTCCCCGCCCCGAAGTGGTGGCAAGATACCAGGGGGCCCGTCAGTGGGTGACGGGGCAGGATGGTGCCATCCTGATCGAGGCGGGGGAGAGGGGGCTCAAGATCCGGGCCGAGCGCGAGCAGGGCCCCTGGTACAGGCGCAATGGCCACTGGTGGCAGCCCAGGTTATGGCGCTAGGGCCACTCCCTTAGCCGTCATTTCTCCTTGGGATTGGGCCGGAGTTATGGCAACGCCTGGTGTAATCCTGCGCTTTGGCCAGGGCAATAATCCGTCATTTCCCTTTGAGGAAGGGGTAGGGAGATGGTCAGGCTATGGCAACGCTTGGTGTAATCCTGCGCTTTGGCTAGAATACCCCGTCATTTCCCTTATTAACGGCTATTCATGCAACAAGAAACCTCACAAGAGAGCTGGCCCGTCTTCAAACGCCTGCTCGGTTATGTCCGGGATCGCAAACTGGGGCTGGTGGGCGGCATCATCGGCATGCTGGGTTATGCGGCCGTGGATACCACCTTCGTCTACTCCATCAAGCCGCTCATCGATCAGGGCCTCAACGGCAACGACAGCAGCGTGCTCAAGTGGATGCCCTTCTTCGTGCTCGGCATCGTCGCCCTGCGCGGTTGCGCCGCCTTCCTCTCCAACTACTGCATGGCCTGGGTCGGCAACCATGTGGTGATGCGGCTGCAGCAGCAGGTGTTCAGCCACCTGATGGCCATGCCCATGAGCTTCTTCGACCGCCAGAATACCGGCAACCTGCTCTCCAAGGTGACCTATGACGCCGGTCAGGTGTCGTCAGCCGCGAGCTCCACCCTGGTCTCCCTGGTGCGCGAAGGGGCCACCGTCATCGGCCTGCTCGGCCTGATGTTCTGGCACTCCTGGCAGCTGTCGGTGATCTTCCTGGTGGTCGGCCCCGTGGTGGGTGTGCTGATTGGTCTCATCAGCCGTCGTTTTCGCAAGATCAGCCGTCACATACAGCAGGCGGTGGGTGACATCACCACCTCCACCGAGCAGATGCTCAAGGGCCATAAAGAGGTGCTGATGTTCGGCGGCCAGCAGGTGGAGGACAAGCGCTTCTTCACCGTCAGCAACCGGATGCGCCAGCAGACCATGAAGATGGTGGCGGCCGACGCCATCGGCAGCCCCATAGTCCAGATGGTGGCCTCGGTCGCCCTGGCGGTCTTCCTCTACGTGGCGACCATAGACTCGGTCAAGGCGACCCTGACCGCGGGCACCTTCACCGTCATGGTCACTTCCATGATGATGCTGCTCAAGCCGCTGAAAAGCCTGACCGACGTGAACAACCAGTTCCAGCGCGGCATCACCGCCTGCCAGAGCCTGTTCGGTCTGCTGGACTCCACCCCGGAGCAGGACACCGGCACCCGCACCCTGGAGCGGGCCCGTGGCGAGATAGAGTTTCGCAACGTCACCTTCACCTACCCGACCAAGGAGACCCCGGCGCTGCACAACATCAGCTTCAAGGTGGAGGCGGGCAAGTCAGTGGCCCTGGTGGGTCGCTCCGGCTCCGGCAAGAGCACCATCGCCAGCCTGCTGACCCGCTTCTATGACATAGAGCAGGGGGAGATACTGCTGGATGGCGTCAACATCCACGAATACAAGTTGAGCGAGCTGCGCAAGCAGTACGCCCTGGTTTCCCAGCATGTGCACCTGTTCAACGACTCCGTGGCTAACAACATCGCCTACGCGGCAGAAGACAAGTACAGCCGGGAAGAGATCCAGCATGCGGCCCGCATCGCCCATGCCGACGAGTTCGTGCGCAAGATGCCGGAAGGCTATGACACCGTCATCGGCGAGAACGGCGCTTCGTTGTCTGGTGGTCAGCGTCAGCGCATCGCCATCGCCCGCGCCCTGCTGCGGGACTCCCCCGTGCTGCTGCTGGACGAGGCCACCTCGGCCCTGGATACAGAATCCGAGCGCCACATCCAGGCGGCCATCGACGAGCTGTGCAAGGCGCGCACCTCTCTGGTCATCGCCCACCGTCTCTCCACCATAGAGAAGGCGGACGAGATCCTGGTGATCGACGAGGGTCATATCGTCGAACGCGGCAACCATGACGCCCTGATGGCCCAACAGGGCACGTATGCCCAGTTGCGGGCCATTCAGTTTGGCAACGTCACCGTGAGTAACAAGGGCTGATGCTGGAGCGCCTCTGGTACGGCAAGAGTGGCTGGCGCTGGGCGCTGGCCCCCCTAGCCCTGCTGTTTGCCCTGATCAGCGGCGGGCGCCGTTTCGCTTACCGCCGCGGCTGGTTCAGCGCCTATCGGGCCAGCCTGCCGGTGATAGTGGTGGGCAATATCTCGGTCGGCGGCAACGGCAAGACCCCTGTGGTGGTCTGGCTGGTGGAACAGCTGCAAGCCCGTGGCTGGCGCCCCGGCGTGGTCAGTCGGGGTTATGGTGGCAAGGCGCCCCATTACCCTTATCGGCTGGACGCCACCAGCACCACCGCCCAGGCGGGGGATGAGCCTGTGCTCATCGCCCGGCGCTGCGGCTGCCCCCTGGTGGTGGCGCCCAAGCGCGCCGATGCGGTGCGTCTGCTGGAGCAAAGCGGCGAGGTGGACATCATCATCACCGACGACGGCCTGCAGCACTACGCCCTGGCTCGGGACATAGAGCTGGTGGTGGTGGATGGGGCCCGGCGCTTTGGCAATGGCTGCCTGCTGCCCATGGGGCCGCTGCGGGAACCCATGACCCGCCTCAAGCGGGTCGATGCCATCATCTGCAACGGCGGGACCCCGGCCCAGGGGGAATACCCCATGGCGCTGGTGGCGGCCGCGCCGCGCCGCGTATGCGACGATGCCCCCCTCGAGGCTCCCCTCGCCGGACCTGTGGACGCATTGGCGGGCATAGGCCATCCCCCCCGCTTCTTTGCCACCCTGACCGGGCTCGGTTATGAGCTGGTCGAGAGTGCCGGTTATGCGGATCATCAGGCCTTTGATCGGGATGAGCTGCTCGCCCGCTTCGGCGAGCGTCCCCTGCTGATGACGGAGAAGGATGCGGTCAAGTGCCGGGCCTTCGCGCCGGCGCACTGGTGGTATCTGCCGGTGAGCGCCGAGTTGCCCGCCTCACTGCTCGACGCCCTGCTGCAGCGGTTGACCCCGCCGCAAGCGCCGGGCCCTGACCATGCACATTGAATGGCACAAGATCATCGCCTGCACGGCATCATAGCCCGTGCGGCGCCGTTGCAAGGAGCCGGCTTCCGGCTCCGGCGATGGACCATTAAACTGCTCGGCAGCATAGCCCGCTCGAGATCGTCGCTTGCTCGACATCGTTGAAGGAGTTTCGTTTTGGCACTGGATATCAAATTGCTCGACATCATCGCCTGCCCGGTTTGCAAGGGGAAGCTGCACTATCAACCGCAATCGGACAAGGCCGCCCATGAGCTCATCTGCCGCTTCGACAGACTGGCCTATCCGCTGGAGGAGGGGATCCCCGTCCTCTTGGAGAACCGGGCGCGTCATCTGCCCCTGGAAGAGCTGAAGCCATGAGTTTCGTCGTCGTCATTCCGGCCCGCTACGCCTCCACCCGCTTGCCGGGCAAGCCGCTGGCGGACATCCATGGCAAGCCCATGGTGCAGCACGTGGTGGAGAAGGCCCTGCAATCGGGCGCCGATCGGGTGATAGTCGCCACCGACGATGAGCGGGTGCAGCAGGCGCTGCAGACCACTGGCGTCGAGGTGTGCATGACCTCCGTGGATCACCAATCCGGCACCGAGCGTCTGGCCGAGGTGTGCCGTCACTACGGCTTTGCCGCCGATACTATCGTGGTCAACGTGCAGGGGGATGAGCCCCTGATCCCGCCCGCCATCATCCGCCAGGTGGCGGACAACCTGGCCGCCGCCACGGCCCCCATGGCCACCCTGTCGGTGCCCATCCAGGACGCCGAAGAGGCGTTCAACCCCAATGCGGTCAAGGTGGTGACGGACAAGGATGGCTATGCCCTCTACTTCAGCCGGGCCAGCATTCCTTGGGACAGGGATCGCTTCGCCCAGAGTCGGGAGCAGATTGGCAGTCACTATCAGCGCCACATCGGCATCTACGCCTATCGCGCCGGCTTCATCCAGCGTTACGTGGACTGGGCGCCGAGCGCGCTCGAGCAGGTAGAGGCGCTGGAGCAGTTGCGGGTGCTCTGGTACGGGGAGAAGATCCACGTGGCCCAGGCCCTGGAGGCCCCCCCGGTCGGGGTGGATACCCAGCAGGACCTGGACAAGGTGCGTGCGCTGCTGGCCCCCTGAGGCTGGCGGCACCAAAGTTGACCGATACGGCGCCTTCAGGCGCCGTTTTTTCGTTGATTATTTATATAATAAGTTGATTTAAAACGGCTTTTACGAGCGTTTTCAAACTTTTCCCGGCCATGGTTTGCCAAATCATCGAGTTTGGTTATGATGCAAGACGCCGTGTTAACCCTAACTGGCATATAACGAGATAAAAAACGGGGTGTTTGGGTGATTAATGTATTCCTGGTCGATGATCATGAGTTGGTGCGTACAGGGATAAGACGCATTTTGGAAGATGTCCGCGGGATCAAGGTGGTGGGCGAGGCACAGAGCGGGGAAACCGCCGTGGCCTTCTGTCGGCAGCATCACCCCGACGTGATCCTGATGGACATGAACATGCCGGGCATCGGCGGTCTGGAAGCGACCCGCAAGATCCTGCGGCTGCGCCCCGATGTGCGCATCATAGTGCTGACCATTCATTCCGAGAATCCGTTCCCCACCAAGGTGATGCAGGCGGGTGCCGCCGGATACCTCACCAAGGGGGCCGCGCCGGACGAGATGATCCACGCCATTCGCCTGGTGCACTCCGGCCAGCGTTACATCTCCCCCGAGATAGCCCAGCAGATGGCGCTCAGCCAGTTTGCCTCGGCGGACGAGAACCCCTTCAAGTCCCTCTCCGAGCGCGAGCTGCAGATCATGATGATGATCACCAAGGGGCAGAAGGTGACCGACATCTCGGAGCAGCTCAACCTGAGCCCCAAGACGGTCAACAGCTATCGCTACCGCCTGTTCAGCAAGCTGGGGATCAATGGCGACGTTGAGCTGACCCATCTGGCCATTCGCTATGGCATGCTGGATGCCGACACCCTGTAAGGGAGTATCAGTGCCCACCCAAGGCGGCGAGTGCCGCCTTTTTGCTTTTTCAGCCCCTTTTGCTTTTCAGTCTGTGGGCGCAGTATGCTTCCCCCGTCTTTTTGCATTCATCCGTTGAGTCGAGTTGCCGATGACCCTCTCTCCCGAGCCCCTTTTTGACAGCAAGGCCTTTCTGAGTGCCGTGACTCACCAGAGCGGCGTCTACCGCATGTATGACGGCGGCGGCACCGTCATCTATGTGGGCAAGGCCAAGGATCTGAAAAAGCGGCTCGCCTCCTACTTTCGCACCAATGTCGACAGCATCAAGACCCGCACCCTGGTGCGCCAGATAGCCGACATCCAGGTTACTGTCACCCACACAGAGACAGAGGCGCTGATCCTCGAGCACAACCTCATCAAGCAGTACCAGCCGCGCTACAACGTGCTGCTGCGGGATGACAAGTCCTACCCCTGGATCATCATCACAGCGCACCAGCATCCCCGCATCGGCGTGCATCGCGGTGCCCGCAAGGTGAAGGGGGAGTACTTCGGCCCATATCCCTCCGGCGGCGCCGTGCGCGAGAGCCTGCACCTGATGCAGAAGATCTTCCCGGTGCGCCAGTGCGAGGACGCCGTCTATGCCAACCGCACCCGCCCCTGCCTGCTCTATCAGCTCAAGCGCTGCGCCGGCCCCTGCGTGGCGGGGCTGGTGAGCGAGTCGGAATATGCCCAGCAGGTGGAGCTGGCCAAGCTGTTCCTGGCGGGCAAGAACCAGCAGGTGATAGGGGAACTGGTGGGCAAGATGGAGTCCGCCAGTGGCGATCTGCGCTTCGAGGAGGCGGCCCGCTACCGGGATCAGATCCAGGCCCTGCGCCGGGTCACCGAGCAGCAGTCGGTGAGTGGCAACGTGCTCGACGAGCTGGACGTGGTGGGGGTGGCCTTCGATCAGGGGGCGGCGTGCATCCACGTGCTCTTCATCCGTCAGGGCAAGGTGCTGGGTTCCCGCAGCTACTTCCCCAAGGTGCCGGCCGATACCCCCCTCGACGAGGTGGTGCAATCCTTCCTGCTGCAGTTCTATCTGTCGGGGCAGGGGGGCAGGCAGATCCCGAGCGAGGTGCTGCTGGATGTGGCGCTGGAAGACGAGGCGGTGATAGCCGAGACCCTGAGCCAGACCGCCGGTTACAAGGTGCGGGTGCAAAGCCGCACCCGCAGCGAACGGGCGCGCTTTATCAAGCTCGCCTCCATCAACGCCCAGACGGCGCTGCGCTCGCGCCTGGCACACAAGAGCACCATCACAGCCCGCTACGACCAGCTGGAGGAGTTGCTGGAGCTCGAGCGACCCATAGCCCGCATGGAGTGTTTCGACATCTCCCACACCATGGGGGAGCGCACCGTGGCCTCTTGCGTGGTGTTCAACCGGGAAGGGCCGCTTTCGTCGGAATATCGCCGCTTCAACATCGACGGCATCACGGGGGGCGATGACTACGCCGCCATGGAGCAGGCGCTGGAGCGCCGCTTTGGCAAGCAGCAGGAGCCGGATAAGGTGCCTGACGTGCTGTTTATCGACGGCGGCCTCGGCCAGCTGCGCCGCGCCGAGGAGATCCTGACACGCCAGCTGGAGTTTCTTGGCGGCAAGTACCCGCTGCTGGTGGGCATCGCCAAGGGGGTGACCCGCAAGGCGGGGCTGGAGACCCTGATCCTGGGAGATAGTCACGAAGAGCTGCACTTGCCGGCAGATATGCCCGCTTTGCACCTTATCCAGCACATTCGCGATGAATCCCACCGTTTTGCCATCACAGGCCACAGGGCCCGCCGAGCCAAGGCCCGCACCACCAGTACCCTGGAGGACATTCCGGGGGTGGGGCCAAAACGGCGGCAGGCACTGCTCAAATACCTGGGTGGCCTGCAGGAGGTGAAGAAGGCGGGGGTAGACGAGCTCGCCAAGGTGCCCGGTATCAGCCAGGAGCTGGCCCAGTCCATTCACGACGCCCCGCCCTGCACTCGCTTTGACCCGGGATAAAGGTTGCTGTTCAGGAGAGGCGATACCCAGGAGCGGGTCTGACCCGGGCCACCTTGAGTGGGTGGCATTTGATGTGGATCCCGCAAACCGGCCCCGGCAGCACAAGAGCCGTGACGCAGGGGGCCCGCAAATGCCATAATGGCATGCATCCTGAGGTTATTGATGGATTAATAGACCAAGGCGGGCGCCTGTCCGGTTGCAAGGGTGATCGGCTTGGGGCTACCATGTAGCGGCATACAAGAAGTGGCTGAAAATAATGACAAATATTCCTAACCTGCTGACGTTTTTTCGGATTTTGCTCATCCCCGTCTTCGTCATCCTGTTCTACCTTCCCTATCAGTGGTCCTACATGGCGGCTGCGCTTGTCTTCATCCTGGCGGCCGCGACCGACTGGTTTGATGGCTACCTCGCCCGCAAGCTGAACCAGTCCACCGCCTTCGGCGCCTTCCTCGATCCCGTTGCCGACAAGATCATGGTGGCGGCCGCCCTGGTGGTCATCGTCGAACACTACAACACCATCTGGGTCACCATACCGGCCATGACCATGATTGGCCGCGAGATCATCATCTCCGCCCTGCGGGAATGGATGGCGGAGCTCGGCAAGCGCTCCTCGGTGGCGGTCAGCTGGATTGGCAAGTGGAAGACCATGATCCAGATGGTGTCGCTCACCGGCCTCATCTGGCAATACGACATCTGGATGGTGTGGCTTGCCTACGTGCTGCTCTATGTCGCCACCGTGCTCACCTTCTGGTCCATGTTCCAGTACATGAAGGCCGCCTGGGGCGATCTGACCTACCACTCCCGCTTCTAGTTCGCCTATGGGCAAATGGCCGTTTCCTTGCCGTTGGGGCAGAGAAACGGCCATGAGTGGCAAAAGTGTGGGAGAAGGGCAAAAAATGCCCGAACGATCAGAGTATTAAATGTTTTTGGTTGACTGGACGAGGAACATCGCTAGAATGCGTTCTCGTAGTCAGGCAGTCAGCCAGACCGATGCGGGAATAGCTCAGTTGGTAGAGCACGACCTTGCCAAGGTCGGGGTCGCGAGTTCGAGTCTCGTTTCCCGCTCCAAATTCAGACAATAGAGAGCCAACTCTCTTTTGCATGGCGCGTTAGCAAAGCGGTTATGCAGCGGATTGCAAATCCGTTTAGTCCGGTTCGACTCCGGAACGTGCCTCCATATTGACAAGCCCGCGGCGCGGACTTGATACCGATTGCGGTGCCCGAGTGGTGAAATCGGTAGACACAAGGGATTTAAAATCCCTCGACGTTCGCGTCGTGCCGGTTCGATTCCGGCCTCGGGCACCAGTTATTGAAGAAAGCAATCAAAGACTTACGAAGGCCACTAGCGATAGTGGCCTTTTTGTTTTTCCTATACTGGGCAAGGGGTCGTCAATCAATGTGCGCAAGGTGTTGTGGGCCTGCGCCGAGCTGGATCTCCCTTTCGAGCGGGAGGAGTGGGGGAGCGGTTTTCAGTCCACTCGGAGTGCCGAGTTTCTGGCGTTGAATCCCAACGGTATGGTGCCGGTCATGAGAGATGGGGACTTCACCCTGTGGGAATCGAACAGCATCATTCGGTATCTGGCGACGCGCTATGGTGACGGCGCGCTCTATCCCGCCGAGGCGCGGGCAAGGGCCAGGGTCGATCAATGGATGGATTGGCAGTCGTCGGACTTGAACCGCGCCTGGAGCTACGCCTTCATGTCGCTGGTCAGGCACTCCCCCGCCCATCAGGACAGCCAGGCGATGGGGGCGAGTTGTGCCGAGTGGTCCAGGTATATGCAGATCCTGGACTGGCAGCTCGAGGCCACCGGCGGCTATGTGGCCGGGAGCCGCTTCTCGCTGGCGGACATTCCCGTCGGCCTGTCGGTGAATCGCTGGTTCCATACCCCCTTCGAGCGCCCGCCACTCGCGGCGGTGAGCGATTACTACAAGCGATTGAGCGAGCGCCCCGGCTTCTGTCTGTATGGCAATAACGGGATCCCATAGGCGCAAGCGCGAGATCTGCGCCAGTGCCGCACCCGCCAACCTCTATACGTCAGCGCCTCGCGCCAGAACCCCGGCGCCTGGCAGGGCGACTTTCCCTGCCAGCTGCACCGGGGGTGAAAGGAGTGGCTCGCCCATAAAAAATCCGAAACCCAAGGTTTCGGATCCTGGCACGGGGGCATACACATCGAGTGCTGAAAAAAACGGATTCAGCGGCTCAGCTGCGGATCTTGTTGTAGAAAAACAGCACTATCAAGGCACCCACGGTGGCGATAAGTATGCTCGGCAGGTTGAAGCCGGTGACAGTCCCCATGCCCAGCAGGGTGCCGATGTAACCACCCACCATGGCGCCTATGACCCCCAGGATCACCGTCATGAAGAAACCGCCCCCATCCTTGCCCGGCATTATCCATTTGGCCAGGATGCCGACGATCAATCCCAATACAACCCAAGTAAGAAATCCCATCATTTAGTCCTCATTTGTGTGCACAGACACAGAGTATATGCAGGGTTCTGCGTTGCATCCTGCTCGGGGAGGGGGACAGACGTTGTCATATGGGCACCCCTCATCCCCGAGGGGGACCGTCACTCGGGGAGGGGGCGACTCTCGAGCCGCTGGCCCTGCGGGGAGCAGCTCAGCACGGACCCTTGCTCGAACCAGTCTCCCAGCACGATGCGCCGCGCCGGCTTGCCGTCCAGCATGAAGTCATGGACGGCGGGCCTGTGGGTGTGGCCATGGATAAGCAACTGGCAGCCATGCTGGCGCAACAGCGCATCGACCGCCGCCGGGGTCACATCCATGATGGTCTGTGGTTTGCCGGCATTCTCCATCTGGCTCTGGCCACGCATCTTGCAGGCGATGAGCTGGCGGCGGGCCAGCGGCAGGCGCAGGAAGAGCCAGCGCAGCCATTTTTGCTGGGTGATGCGGCGAAACTTCTGATAGCCCTCATCCAGGGTGCAGAGCAGGTCCCCGTGGCTCAGCAGCACCCGCTCCCCGTAGAGATCGATGACGCAAGGGTCGCCGAGCAGCGTCATGCCCGCCCGTTTGGCGAAGGCCTTGCCCAGCAGGAAGTCACGGTTGCCGTGGATGAAGTAGATGGGCACATCCTGCCGGCTCAGGGCCAGGAAGGCCTCGGCCACCTGGCTGTGGAGCGGGTTGGGATCGTCGTCGCCAATCCAGAATTCGAACAGATCTCCCAGCACATAGAGGGCATCGGCCTTGGGGGCGTCGCGCTCGAGAAAACGCACCAGTGCGGCTGTCATGTCGGGCCGCTGGGTGCACAGGTGAATGTCACTGATAAAAAGGGTGCTCATGATGTGGGATGAGTGCTCTTGATGGGATCCGGGCAAAGGGGGGCAGGGGAGTCTGCCAGCGTGGACGAGTCGCACTGGGAATGGGCCTGCCAGTGGAGCGCGGCAAGATCGCGCCCCTCCAGGGTCAGCAGCGCGGCGTAAGGATCGCCGCCAAGGCCAAGCAGACGGCAGATGGCCGCCTCTCCCTTGAGTCCTTCCTCGAGGCGAAGGCGCAGCACGGCCTGATAGAAGTCGTGGCCAAAGTGCCCCAGCAGGGCGGCCATCAGGCTGAGGTGACGCCAGCCGTTGAGCGTCTCAAGCCGGGCTTGGGTGACATAGAGCTCCACCGGCCAGCGCGCCTGGTCCGGGCCTGTCAGGGTCTGCTCCATCAGCCACACCTGGTGCCCCTTGTCGCTGGCCGTCCAGCCCTGCTCGCGCAAGAGGGCGGCGAGGCGCGCGGGCTCAGGGTGCTGGCAGAGCACATCGAGATCGCTGCCGGGCCTGTCGAGCCCGATGGCGACAGTGCTCACCAGGGCCAGGTCCTGGCACAGGCGCTCAAGCGCATCCCACACACCACTGCTTAGCAAGGCATGGGCGGAGCGCTGGCGAGGATTGCCTTGGGCCAGATAGTCGAGGCGGCGCCAGTTGGCGGGGGTGGCCTGCGCAGATGGAAAAACTGCGGCCGGGGCCGCAGTTATATCAGTGCGCAGAAGGCGACAATCACTCAGCAAGGGTCACCTTGGTGATGACGACGTCTTCGGTCGGCACGTCTTGATGCATGCGGCCGTAGTTGCCGGTCTTGACGCCCTTGATCTTGTTGACCACGTCCATGCCGGCGGTGACTTCACCGAACACGCAGTAGCCGAAGCCCTGGGTGGTGGGGGACTTGAAGTCCAGGAAGTCGTTGTTGTTCACGTTGATGAAGAACTGGGCGCTGGCGGAGTGCGGCTCCGAGGTGCGGGCCATGGCGATGGTGCCAATCTTGTTGGACAGGCCGTTGGCCGCCTCGTTCTTGATGGAGGCGCGGGTCTCTTTCTCTTCGAAGCCAGGGGCATAACCGCCGCCCTGGATCATGAAGCCGTCGATGACGCGGTGGAAGATGGTGTTGTCGTAGTGACCGTCACGGCAGTATTGCAGGAAGTTGGCCACGGTCTCGGGGGCTTTTTCCGCGTTCAGGGTCAGGGTGATGTCGCCGTGGTTGGTGTGCAGAGTAACCATGATATGTCCTTTCAAATGTTGCGCGAGCACGAAGCCGGCTCGCGGCTGTTGCATGGGCTATGGCCTAAAGTGGTGGCAATTCTAGCCCATCAAGGAGCTGCGGCATAGATGGCATGGGGGATCCGGCGCTTTTTCTGCCTCGTTTTCTCCACCGGATGCGGTTAGAATGTCAGGCCATTTTACTCACAGGCAGTGGTCATAAGATGCTGAAGATATACAACACACTCACTCGTCAAAAAGAAGAATTCAAACCTATCCACCCGGGCAAGGTGGGCATGTATGTGTGTGGCGTTACCATCTACGATCACTGTCATATCGGCCACGGCCGCACCTTCGTCTCCTTCGACGTGGTGGCCCGTTACCTGCGTTACGCCGGTTACGATCTCACCTATGTGCGCAACATCACCGACGTGGATGACAAGATCATCAAGCGCGCTGCCGAGACCCAGGTCACCTGTGACGACCTCACCGAGCGCCTGATCGGCGACATGCATCAGGACTTCGACGCCCTCGGCATGCTGCGCCCGGACATCGAGCCCCGCGCCACCCAGCACATCCATGAAATCATCGCCCTGGTCGAAACCCTGCTGGAAAAAGAGCACGCCTACGTGGCGGACAACGGCGACGTCATGTTCATCGTCGAGTCCTACGCCGACTACGGCAAGCTCTCGGGCCAGGATCTGGAGCAGCTGCAGGCCGGTGCCCGGGTCGACGTGGTCGAAGCCAAGCGCAACCCCCTGGACTTCGTGCTGTGGAAGATGTCCAAGCCCGGCGAGCCGACCTGGGACAGCCCCTGGGGCCCGGGTCGTCCCGGCTGGCACATAGAGTGCTCCGCCATGAACTCCAAGCACCTTGGCAACCACTTCGACATCCACGGCGGCGGCTCGGATCTGCAGTTCCCCCACCACGAGAACGAAATAGCCCAGTCCTGCTGCGCCCACGGTGGCGACTACGTCAACACCTGGATGCACAGCGGCATGGTGATGGTTGACAAGGAGAAGATGTCCAAGTCCCTTGGCAACTTCTTCACCATCCGCGACGTCCTGGCCCATTTTGACGCCGAAACCGTGCGCTACTTCCTGATGTCCGGCCACTACCGCAGCCAGCTCAACTACTCGGAAGACAACCTGAAGCAGGCCCGCGCCGCCCTGGAGCGGATGTACACCGCCCTGCGCGACCTGCCTGCCGCCGCTGCCGCCGGTGGTGACGAGCAGGTGGCCCGCTTTGTCGATGCCATGGACGACGACTTCAACACCCCGGAAGCCTACTCCGCCCTGTTCGATCTGGTGCGCGAGATCAACCGCCAGAAGGCCGAAGACATCAATGTCGCCGCTGGCCTGGGTGCCCGTCTGCGCGAGCTGGGCGCCGTGCTCGGCATACTGCAGCAAGACCCGGACGCCTTCTTGAAGGGTGGTGAAGCGGACGACGAAGTGGCCGAGATCGAGCAACTGATCGCCCAGCGCAACCAGGCCCGCGCCGACAAGAACTGGGCCGCCGCCGACGCCGCCCGCAACCGCCTCACCGAGATGGGCATAGTGCTGGAAGACAGCGCCGGCAAGACCAGCTGGCGCCGTGCGTAAGATCGGTGGCTCTGTTAGAGCCAACAGGTTGAGCCAATAAAAACGCTGCTGAAATGAAAATTGTACAGGAAAACAGCACCGACAAAACCAGTGACTCTGTGCTGGAGTTGGTTTAATTGGATAGATAAAAAATCGAAACCAAAGGGTTGCGGTTTTTGTCTATGAACATTTCATGGTTTCATAATTAACATTTAATAGTATTTTACATTTGCATGATATTTTTAATGTCAATATATAACGCATAAAGACGACAAGCTGACATATCTAAAATTGGTTCATACATAAATGAATTAAGATGGATGTTCTCTGGAGTCATTAAGTTGACTTGATCTAATAAAGCGATATTTTCTAAATCTGTTGAAAATACTGCTGTATATTTGTCAAAAAGCTCACGTGTTTGGTTAGAGGTGATAGAGGTTACGAACTCTTGGTCAGAAATCCTATCTATCATGAACTCTTCGGCTTTAAGCCTGATAGCCATAGCCAAAATAACTTTACACTCAAGCTCAGGGGTTTCTTGGTTATCAATTACTAGGGCGTCACTGTGTTGGAATATTTTATCTATTATGGAGTCATGACCATTTGGTAGTGATAAATTGGGTAGGTCACTAAATATATCACGGTAAATAAATTGCAAATCACTCACGATGATGTTTGCGCTATTTTCTTTTAGATGCAGTAAAGATGTAAGTTTTTCGAAATGTTCATTACGCCCACAATACTCTGCAATATTTCTGGCAAACGGAATGCTTGCCAGCATGTATTTTTCATTGGTACTTAAATTTTGTTTCCAGGTTGAAAACACATCCTTCTGATATCTTTCTTGAATTATTTTTATTCCATCAAGGGACTTTATAGCTATCAGTCTATTCTGCCGCTTAGCATTTAGACGGCTACTAACAATTCTGTGGAAGTCAAAGTTATGAGTAAGTAAAAGTAAATGAAAACAAGTTGTCTTTGATAAATCGCGCAGATACTCTACGATTGCATATTTATTTTTATAATCAAAAGACTCTGCAATATCATCAACAATGATCAAAATAGGTTGAGTGCTTTGCTTTCTAACTTCTAGCTCAAATAACACATTAAGGATATATAATGCGCGTTTTTCACCTTGGCTTAATGCGGAAATTAAGCTTTGATGATTTATATTTTCTGAGTTACCACGACCATCATTGAATCTGAATTTTATCGTAGGTGTTGCTGCATTGAGAATGACTTCATCTTGGTTTTCAACACTAAGCTTAAATGGTACGTCAAAGCGTTTGTTGAAAGTGTCAACAACAGTTTCCCATGTAGTTCTTTGTTCTTGGGCTTGTTGGATAATTTGTTTTATTAGTTCTTGATTTTTTTTGTAAGTGTCTACTAAGTCGTGCCAAAGAACTTGTTGTGATTGTAGATAACTTAAAATTATTTTTTTCTTGAATAGATTTATGTTTTGATATTCTGGAAGCAAGTCTTGATGCTCTGAAATATAATCACGAAATGTTTGAGTGTCTTTTGTCTTAAGTTTGTTATCGAATTTGCTGAGTTTTTCTTTGAGTACTGGGTTTTTTAATATTTGGTCTTGTTCCTGCTGAAGTAGTGCATTTAGATCTTCTTGTGAGGTAACTTCACATTTTTCACCCTTAATTGAAATGTTGACGCTGTGCGATGCTGTAAAAAAACCTGATTCATTCAAATTTTTAGATACATCACCAGCTTTCTGGTGATTAAATGTTCTGGATAGGATTGTAGACTCACTAATAAGCTTCTCATAAGTCTCAACATATTCAGTTAGCTCTTGATTTAAGTCTCCAGAGGAAATAAGTTCAATAACTTTTTGGTTGAAAAGATCATTGTATTTAAGATTACTGAAGTGACTTAGGTTATCATGCTTTTCTTCATATAATTCCACCAGCAACTCTAGTAGTTTCTTTTCTGGTTTTGAGAATGCCTCGCAAATAATTTCTGGAATACCTTTGGCTGCTTTTCCAGAGGATTTTGACAGGGATTTTATTAGTGACTCCCGTTTATCATCTACTTCTTTCAATGCTATATCATATTGTTGTTTTAGTCCGTTATCGACAAGTAATGTGGACAGTTGTTGAGAGCTATAACTTTCATTGTAAGAGTCAATGGTTAGAACTTGCTCAGCAGTAATGTCAGTGTCATTTATCTTTACTGATCTAATAGTTATACGCTCAGGGAAAATAATATCTTTAGTGGTTTTTTGGTTTTCAATATCTTTGAAGGTTTTTGTTAGGGAAGTTTTTAATGTGCCATTAGGCGCATATAGAGAGTTAACTCCACAGCAAGAATCAGTTTTTGTAAGATTAAATTTTTTTGATAATTTGCTGATCCCATAGCAATTCTCTAATTCTATATCAAGTAGCATGACATACCTTCTCATAAAATAAGGTTAATTAATGCCGTCGATTATAAATAGGGTTTTTAGCCCATAGGTTCGATCAGCGGAGCGTAATCGGACGTGCTAGAAATAAGGTGTTATCACGGATAAATACTCACTATCAGGCCTTTAATATAAGGTCATTCCTCGATAGGACGGTGTACCGCTTGTTGCTGTACTCATATTAATTTTTACCATGTCGATTGTGCTTGTTGCATAGGTGCGACAATTTGGTCTTGCCATACGGTGGGCGAGGGGCCAGATCAGAGATAACAACCCTCCCGATCATTGTCCCGAATACATTGGGTTCGGTTAACTGGCCTCGGAGTTGAGGATTTGGTTTTTTGCCCCCTCTTGTTCGTCGAGGTGAGCCCGTTTGTCCAGGCCGCGAGGCAGGACGCCGAGCGAGCGCCGCTGGGCCATGGATGGCCCATCGGCGCGTGCCGTCGGACAAAGGGGTGAACCGAGGGAACCCGACGCAGGAGGGCGAACAAGCGGGGGAGAAGACCTTTGGTGACTTTGGGTCTTTCCAAAGTCACTCGCCCAAGCCCGAAGGGCGGGCGAAACCCCGTCGAGGACGGAGTCCTCGTGTCCTGCATGGCGAAGCCGTGCCCAAGTTACCCAACCCCTAACCCTCTCCCGCAAGGGGAGAGGGGATGGTTACCGTGGTGCAATGCGCTGTGCTTATTGCACCCTACCCCTCTCCCGCAAGGGGAGAGGGAATTGTTACCCTGGTGCAATGCGCTGTGCTTATTGCACCCTACGCCTCTCCCGCAAGGGGAGAGGGGATGGTTACCGTGGTGCAATGCGCTCCGCTTATTGCACCCTACGCCTCTCCCGCAAGGGGCGAGGGGATTGTTACCGCGGACGATTACGCTTCGCTACTCGACCCTGCTTGTCTCGGGGTCGTCGGAAACCCCGTCGAGGGTGGAACCCTCGCACCTTGCCGAGGCGCGGGATGCCGGGCTGGCATCCGCCAACGACGCTACCGCCCCTGGCTCTCGCTACCACAATGCGCCGCTGACCCTGGCATACGAAAAAGGGTCCAACGGGCACCCACCCCCATCCTACGGAGCCGACGGGGCCCGATCCATGGATATTGCTGACCCAAGTGTCAGAATCGACAGGTTTTTTGCGCTGGTTCAAAGTTACGGCCGCACGCCTGGGGTGGGGAGGGGCCTCAGGCGTGGCCCGCCAAAGTGTGAACGGGCCGATATTTCCCCGGCCTACCCCTTTCTCGCACTTGTCTGGCGTGTCCCGAGTTGGCTAAGGTGGTCGCCCATCACATGCAGGCAGTGGAGAGAGGCATGGACAAGATATTGCAGACCTTGTCGGAGCGGGTCACGCAGGCGCGGGATCTGGAGAGCCTGACCCGGCCCCTGCTGGAAATGCTCGAGGCGGTGACCGGGCTGGAGTCGACCTATCTCACCCAGATTGATGTCGAGCAGGGCACGCAGAGCATCCGCTATGCCAACAACGCCAACGACGTGGCCGGGCTGCAGATCCCGGAGGGGATCACGGTGGACTGGAGCGATACCCTGTGCCGGCGCGCCATCGATGAGGGGCGCATGTTCACCGACAACGTGGCCGAGTGCTGGGGCGATTCGGATGCGGCCAGGATCATGGGCATTCGCACCTATCTGAGCAGCCCGGTTCGCACTCCCTCGGGGTCACTCTATGGCACCCTGTGTGGCGCCAGTGCCGAGCGAAAACCCCTGGTGGAGGGGGCTGAGCAGCTTATCGGCTTCTTCGCCCGGCTCATCGCCGAGCATGTGGAGCGGGAGCAGTTGCTGCAGCAGTTGCAGCAGGCCAACCAGGAGCTGGCGCGCCAGGCCCTCAGCGATCCCCTGACCGGCCTGCCGAACCGGCGGGCGCTGATGCAGGAGCTGGCTCGCCTGTTTTCCCTGTCGGAGCGGGCCGGGCACCCTGTGCTCATCGCCTTTATCGATCTCGATGGCTTCAAGCAGATCAACGATACCCACGGTCACGAGGCGGGGGACAAGCTGCTGATCACCATGGCGCAGCAACTGTCGGCGGCCCTGCGCGGCGGCGATCTGCTGGCGCGGGTCGGGGGGGACGAGTTCGTCGTGGTGGGCATGGGGCCTCATCAGGGGCATGAGACGGTCGAGGGGGCGGTGCAGGGCTTCCAGCGCCGGTTGTTCGAGCAGAGCGTTTTTCAAGTGCCAATCCCCTCCCGGGTGCTGGACTATCCCGGCGCCAGCGTGGGGGCCGTGGCCATAGATCCGGCGCACACCAGCATAGACGACGCCCTGCGCCAGGCCGATGCGCGCATGTATGCGGTCAAACGCCAGCGCCGCGCGCTGGAGGGACGGGCAGGTTGCACCTGAGACGCCCTTGCCCATGGCAAGGGGGCCAGGGGCCGCGGCTTTGATGCCGCGCATTGTTGCCCCCGCGCCCGGGATGCTAGGATGCGTCTCCCTCAACACAGGCACCCTCTACCATGGCAAACCGCGTTATCGGCCAGTTCCGCGCCCTGGCGGCGAAAGTGGCCACCCTCTTTGCGGAGCTTTCCGAGTTTCAGCAGCGCATCTGGGTGGTCAGCATCATCAAGAATGCCTACACAGACACCTTCATCGTCAACGAAGGCAGCTTCGAGGAGCCCATGCAGTGGATGCACCGCAAGGGCTACAGCGCCGAGATGCTGGCCCGGGTCGATGCCATGGCCCGCTCCCAGGTTGTCCAGCTGGAGCTCGGTGGGCAGTGCCACCGTCTGATGCGGGTCAAATAGATGGCCCGGGTCGATGCCATGGCCCGCTCCCAGGTTGTCCAGCTGGAGTTTGGCGGGCAGTGCCACCGTCTGATGCGGGTCAAATAATGACCCCTTTTGGCCCGAAGGGCCCAAACCATAAGGTTCGGGCCACTCACCCTGCTGCCTGATGGCAACCCCTGGCAGGGTTGCCCGAGTCATGATTTCTCGGTGGTGCGCTCCGGTTTCAATGCCCCCGAGTAGACGCAGATGGCGGAGTTGTAACTGTTGTAGGCGACGGCGTAGTTGAAGTCGCAGAAATAGGCCGGGTGCTTGGTGGCCACAGTGTCACCCGCCTTGCATTTGTCCTGCATCCCCTCCACCAGAGAGTCATTGTTGGCGCCAAGACAGGCCTTGCCCGTGGTCTTGTCGCCGCCGCACGCCATCAACAGGGCGCAAACCGAGATCTGTTCAAACGAGATGCCGGTGCCATGGGCTCCGGGGTATAGGGAGATGGCGCCTGGGGGA
The DNA here is from genome assembly GCF_046087985.1 of Aeromonas ichthyocola. NCBI lineage: Bacteria > Pseudomonadati > Pseudomonadota > Gammaproteobacteria > Aeromonadales > Aeromonadaceae > Aeromonas > Aeromonas ichthyocola. The sequence goes on along the minus strand of NZ_JBJSWH010000002.1, from coordinate 8,634 downwards.
AGGGTACCCGGCGGCTTGCCGTCGTGCGCGCCACCAGGGGCGCTGCCGCAACGGCTTGGCCGCCATTGTGCGCCGTCCCCTTGCCCGAAGAGAGGGTCAACAGACTCCCGGCGTCATTTTACGGACCCATAGCGGCCCCTGTCACCCCTTGGGGCGACCGGCGTCAGACATTCAATGGTGTTCGTGATGGGGGTCAAGGGTTGGGCGGGGCTGAGTGAAGAGAGCGGTGCCCGGCAGGCGAGAGGCCCATGGCGGGCCTCTCTGCTGGCATCGAGGGGCACTAGGGCGCCGGGAAGTACTTGTGCTGGATCCGCTGGAACTCGCTGCTGGCCAGCACCTGGGTCAGGCCGTGCTGGAACTCCTTGACCAGGGCATCGTCCACCGGATGGCTGAAGGCGAAGCAGAACTGCTCGGAGCTCAGCACCCAGCGCACCTCGAACTGGGCGGGATCCAGCTGCTGGGCCTGGATGAGATCCATCAGGGTGGCCTTGTTGCTGGAGATGAGGTCGACCCGGCCCGAGGTGAGCATCCGCAGCGCCTGGGGGAGGCGGTTGGCTGTCATTATCTTCTGCTCGTCGAAGCCGCTGTTGAGCAGCAACTGCTCCCCCACATCGGCGCGCACGGCGCCTATGGTGTGCTGCTGAGCATCCTCCAGCCGGGTGAGCTTGAGGGGATGGCTGGCCAGCCCCATCAGCACGATTTCGGCATAGCCGATGGGGCAGGCCCACTTGAACAGGGGATCCCGCGCCTCGGTGCGGGCGGTGGCGAAGAGCACCACGTTGGGCTTCTGGGTCAGCAGGTAGTAGCCCCGGGCCCAGGGGAGGATGCTGATCTCCTGAGGCGGGGTGCCCGTCTTCTGCCACACCTGGTGCAGCAGCTCGATGGCAAAGCCGCTTGGGGTGCCATCTTCCCCGGTGAAGTTATAGGGTTTGTACTCTTCGGTGAGGTAGTGAAGCTTGCCAAGAGCCGGGCTGGCGCTGGCCTGTCCCATCTCCCCCGGCCCGGCCCAGAGTGTGGCTAAGAGTGTGGCCAAGAGGGCGGTTCTGTTCCTGATCCTTCCTATTCCTGCGCTCATCCTGACCATCCTGCTGCCGAGTGCCCAGCTTCAAGTGTTGCCAAGCCGCGGGGTTTCGCCACCCGAAGGGGCGAGCTATCGCCGTTGCTGTGCCAAGGCGTGGCGCAACAGGGGGCGGCAGCGCGCTCCCGGGACGGCCCATCACCAGGCCGGGCGGGTATGGCCTATGGGCTTGAGGGCCTGATCGCGAAGGCCGACCAGCAGGGTTGCGCCGTCCGCCTGCAGCCGGAATTCGCCATAGCGCGCCTGCTCGTACTGGGCGGCTGTCCCCTCCTCGAAGAAGAAGGCATCCGGCCCTATCCACCACTGGCCCTGCTGCCAGCGGGCCTGCAGCAGGCGCTGATCCGGGGCCAGGGCGTCGGGGGTGCCCCCCTCCACCCGCTGCGCTACTTGCTGCTCATCGAGGCGGATGACCAGGGTCTGGGTGGCAGCACCCTCCTGGTGCGGGCTCCCCAACTGACGGGCGAGGGCGTAGCTCAGGCGCATGTAATCCCCCTGCATCAGGGAGCGGGGATCGACCGGGGCCAGCTCCAGCAGCACTGTCTCGCCGCTGCTCATGGCATGCTCGAAGCGCCAGACGGTGACATTGATGCCCACCAGGATGGCGAGGCCGGTCAGCAAGAAACCAAGGCGTCTCATGAGGGGAGCCTCCCATGCAGGTGTTTGAACCCTTGGTCGTCGCCGAGCAACAGGGGGCGGGAGCCCGGCAATGTGGCGAGGCCGGTCAGCAAGAAACCAAGGCGTCTCATGAGGGGATACTCCCATGCAGGTGTTTGAACCCTTGGTCGTCGCCGAATAACAGGGGACCGGAGCCCGGCGGTGTGGCGAGGCCGGTCAGCAAGAGGGCAAAGTGTCTCATGAGGCGATCTCCTTGCCGAGGATGTTCAACAACTGGCGGGCGCCGAGCAGCAGGGCCCCCGAGCCCAGCAGCAGCCAGGATTTGGTCATCAGGGTCAGCCCGAGATCGTAGTAGTAGAGGGAGCCAAAGCCGAGCAGCAGCAGGCCGGCCAGGGTCATGAGCCCCAGGCTCCCGGCATAAAAGCCGAGCACCAGCACCAGGGCGCCGGCCCCCATGCCGGGGATGATGGCGCTGATCACCACCAGGGGCAGGCCGTAGAGCAACGGCAGTTTCAGTTTCACCATGACCCCGAGCAGCAGGGCGGCGCAGAGCAGGGGATTGAGCATAAGCGGCAGGCGGGAGAGCCCGAGCTCGTCGAGCGCGCTGGTGCCGCCATCCCAGAGTGGATGGTGCAACCGACCCAGCACCAGCAGGGAGAGTGCCAGCCCCAGGGTCAGGGACTCATAGAGCGAATGGCGTTCTGGGTCGCGCTCGGCCTGCAGCCAGCAGAAGGTTAGGGCGGCCATCACCAGCGGCAGGGCCAGCAGTTGCAGGCCGAGGCAGGCGAGCCCCATGGTCAGCAGGATGGCGGCGGCGAAGCTGTGGAAGAGGCGAACCAGCCAGTGCTCGAACAGGGCGGCGATGGCCAGCGACAGCAGGGCCAGTCCCAGCCAGAGCGGGGCCGAGTGGGGGTCAATCTGGTCGATGAGGCCATAGAGCAGCCAGGCATCGGCCGCGAGCGCGAGCGCCAGCACGAACTGATCCCAGAGATCGCTGCGCCGGGCCAGGCGGTTGAGGCCGAGGGCGGCGGCCATCAGCAGGGTGCCCATGACAAGGGCGTGGTTCGCTTCGCGGATCAGGCTCTCGAAGGCCATGAACAGGAAGAACAGCAGGAAGAGGGCGGCCAGCCAGCCCACCATGCCGAGCAGGAAGCGGCTCGACCAGTGAGGTTGCTCGTCTTGGGGGGCGTCGCCCTCCACCAGATGGGCGGCCCGCAGCCTCTCCCAGGGGCTCAGATCAGACATGCTGCCTCCGTTGTTGTTGCAGCCAGCGGCTGGCCATGACCATGAAAGTCCGATGGCGATGGGATGGCCAGCAGGGGTGACCAGAGGATCGGCTCAGGCATGGGACCTCCGTTGTTGTTGCAGCCAGCGGCTGGCCGCGACCGACAGGCCGATGGCAATCAGGCTCAGCAGCAGGAAGCCGTTCATGTCGGGCTCCATCCACTTGCCGAGCGCCGCGAGAATGACGGCGATAAGGCTCAGGCACCCCATGGCGAGCCCGGCGATAAATCTGTGGTGCCAGCGCAGGTAGGCGGCCCCAAGCCATGCGAGCCAGGCAGGCCAGACCCAGGGGGAGGCGGCATCGAACAGCGCCAGCAGGGCCAGCAGGGTGACCCCGAGCCCAGCGGCCAGCCCCGGGAGCCAGGAGGGCATGAGCCCGAGACGCGCTGGGGCCAGGATGAGCGCCCCCCAGAGGGCGGCGTTGAGCAGGGTCAGGCACCAGCCGAGGGCCTCTTCATTGAAGGAGAAGAAGAGATCGATGAGGCCGAGCCGCCAGTAGAGTACCAGGGCCAGCTGGCCGAGCAGCCAGCAGAGCGTCCAGAGCAGGGGGCTCCTGCCGAGCGCCGCCAGGGGCAACAGCAGCAGGGCCCAGGTGGCGAAGAGCTGCCAGGGATCGGCACCTGTCTGGTAGGTCTGACCCACCAGGGCCAGCAGGGCGCCTATGTTGAGGGCCACCGCCAGCAGCAGGGCCTGGCGTGGGGTATCGGCCAGGGGCTTGCGCCAGAGCACCAGCAGCATGGCGAGCAGGGGCAGCTCCAGCAGGGCGAGGCGGGAGAGGCGGCCCAACGCCTGCCAGTTGAAGGCGACGAAGAACACCAGGCCAGCCCCCAGGCAGAGGCAGCCGAGCCAGAGCAGCAGCCTGTCGAACAGCCACTGCCAGCGCACGGGGGCCGGGGGCAGATCGCAGAGGGCGAGGGCGGCGGGCAATGACTCCCGGGGGGAGACGACCGCGTCTGACCCAGTCGAGCAGGGTCTGTCTTGAGGTGACGAGCATGGCGAGGCTCCTGGTGCCGTCGTGCCTGAATGGTAAGGCATTATGGCACGGCGCCGCGTCCCGGGGCAGACCCCGGTGGCGCTGATGCGACAGGGAGGCAGGAGCGGACGACAAAAAAGCCCCGACCGGGAGGAGGGGGCTCTGATAAAGGGCAGGGGGGGATATGGATGGGTGCTCACGCCCATCCCATCCCCTCGTTGCTGGCGAGTCAGACGAAGATCAGGGTGCTGGCGCCCAGGCCCACGAAGAGGATGGCGCAGGCGATGCGGATCCCCTGGAGAGGCAGCTTGTCGGCCCCCAGCTTGCCAAGCAGCACCACGGGCACGTTGGCCAGCATCATGCCGATGGTGGTGCCCGTGATGACCTGAGTGAGAGAGTCGTACTTGGCCGCCAGCAGCACAGTGGCTATCTGGGTCTTGTCACCTATTTCGGCGATGAAGAACAGCACGAAGGTGGCCATGAAGGGGCCGTATTTGTCGAGGGAACTCTCTTCATCGTCCATCTTGTCCGGCACCAGGATCCAGACCGCCATGGCGATGAAGGCCCCGGCGACCAGCCAGGTCATCACCTTGGGGTCCATCCAGCTGCTGATGAACTCCCCTATCCAGGCGGCACCCGCATGGTTGAGCAGGGTGGCGACCAGCATGCCGGCGATGATGGGCCAGGGTTTGCGAAAACGACAGATGAGCAGCAACGCCAGGAGCTGTGTCTTGTCGCCGATCTCGGCGATGGCCACGCTCAGGGTTGAGGTTAACAAGGCTTCCATAAATATGACCGGGGGACGGAATTGTTATAAACCAAAGACAAGCCTGCGCCATCCGTCCCCGGTATTGGCACTGGCCCGTCAAAGGTCTTGTCAAATCCGGCATTGCCCGGATCACCCTGACCATGGTGAGTTGGCACCAAGTATGTTGATCAGGATCGCGCACCGGGTTGGCACCCGTGGCGAGACTACTCCCCCTCGATGGGAGCCGGCATTCTAGGGAAAAACGTTCTCTGAAGCAAGGTGTGTGGCTGGGGGATCACCCCTTCACCGATTTGATGTGACCGCTGGCTCTCTCCAGCCCGATCTGGCTCAGGCCCCCTTTGTCCCCTGACTCTCGATGTTCCCTCCTGCGTTCATCTCCACCATCCCCTAGCGGTTGCCCCGCCTTCACCGACCCCGGGGGAGGGCAGGATAAAGCACGCCCTGACACCCGGGCCGGAGCGGCGCACCTGTCACAGGGGGCAAAGCGGCAAACAAAAAATGCGTTGTGAAACAGGCAACAAGCACCGCTGCCCAGAGCCCCGCGGGCGGGGAAAAATGGCGTAACACCAATTTCCAGAGGCAGCAAAAAAATAAATTCGCAACTGTCAAATCTGACAGCAACTACGCTTAGCCAAAAATAAATGCGCCACCATGGCGAGTGCGTTTTCAAGACCGGGACAGGTTGAAGTTGATGTGCCTTGCAGAGGCATCACGGATGACGGTGATTGACTCTGACTATCTCTCTTAAATGGATTTAAGGGGTTTAAAATGGGGGTCGATGTTTTAGGGTCAGGTGTCGTCGACATCTGGCCACAGGGGCCGATGTGTCCCATGGCAATCGACGGCCAGCGGCGTTCCGGGGAAGGGGATGCCAGTTGCAGACCTTTCGCCGTCGAGACCGCCCTCGACGCTGTGAGCGCCGAGTCACCGCAAGCTGACCTGATACCGCCACTCTCCCGCAATCCAATCCCATCCGGCAGCGGCCTTGTGCGCACGCTGGCGCAGGCCCCCACACCTTGGGCTTATCCGGCTCGGCGCCTTGTTGTCGTTGGTGTGCCAGCGGCAGGGCAGGCCGGGCTCGCTGGTGGCCCCTGCGCCAGGCGCTGCCAGCAGAGCATCCGCCAACGCGGCCACCAGGGCCGCCGTCAAACCACTCTCCCCGCCAGCGCGCCTTATCCCCATCAGCAGAACCATCGCCTGCCGCTTCGCCCTGATGCCCCGTTTCCGAGCACCGCCAGGTCGCAGGATGGCGCCGTGCCGAATGCGCCCCGCGCCGTGCTCAGCGGCCATCGCCGTCCCTCGTTGAATGGAGAGGATGGCTTCACGGCGACAGATTTCACCACGCAGCTCAGGAAGGGGGGCTATGGAGAGAACAGCCCGCTCCTCATGACTGCTGGCCCAGATCCACTTTGTAAGACAGACGGGGCTCATCTCTCGCCGCGTGCGAGGCAGATGCGCCCTTGTCACCCCCAGATCCTCAGCGATATCGCACTTTCCCCCACTTTTTAAAGGAACTTGCTCATGGCCAATATCAACGGAACGAACAGAAACGACATCATCAACGCCACTGCCGGCAACGATGCGATCAATGGCGGTGCCGGGGATGACACCATCAATGCGGGGGAAGGCAACAACGCTGTCGATGGGGGCTCGGGCAACGACTCCATCACAGCCGGTGCCGGCAATGACGTGATCGACGGCGGCAGCGGCAACGATGTCATCAACGCGGGCAATGGCAACAACACGGTCGATGGTGGCTCGGGCAACGACAACATCACCACCGGCAGCGGCAATGACAGCATCGACGGTGAGAGTGGCAACGACACCATCTTCGCCGGGGCGGGCAAGGATGTGATCCTCGCCGGCGAAGGCAATGACACTGTCTATGGCCAGGATGGGGACGACGTCATCTACGGCGAGGCGGGAGACGATCTGCTCGATGGCGGCGATGGCAACGACTACATCAACGGCGGTGATGGCCGCGACATTGTCTACGGCGGCAAAGGGAGCGATCGGCTTGTAGGAGCCGACCAGAATGACACCCTCTACGGTGGCTCAGGGGACGATGTGATCGGTGTCGACGATGCCTGGCGCTGCAACTTCAGCCGCGAAAACGGTCAGGATGTGATCTACGGCGATGGCAAGAACTCGGCCAGCGGCGCCTGGTTGAGTGGCGCAGACGAAGTGGGGAGCGATCTCATCTACTCCGGCCGTGGCAATGACCACATCTATGGTGACAGCGGGTTGGGTGGCACTGTCGGCGGCAATGACAGGATCTATGCCGGTGGCGGCAATGACGCCGTGTTCGGTGAAGGGGGCAACGACGTCATCTACGGCGAGGACGGTGACGATCTGATCGACGGTGGCGCCGGTGATGACACCCTCAAGGGAGGGGATGGCCGGGATACCGTCTATGGCGGTGCAGGCGGCGACATCATCAGCGGCGCTGATGGCCGCGATCTGCTGTATGGCGGCTCGGGAGACGACCGCATCGGCAACAATGACGACAACAGCTGGCGTCACGGCTACTTCAGCGAAAGTGGTGGCGACATCATCTATGGCGATGGCAAGGACTCGGCGTCCGGCCTCGCTGGCGCCACAGGCAATGACTTCATCTTCTCCGGCCAGGGCAACGACACGCTCTACGGCGACAACGGCAACAACTTCGCAGGCGCCGGTGCCGGAGGGGCCGATACCATCTATGCCGGCAGCGGCAATGACACCGCCTATGGAGAAGGGGGGGATGACGAGCTCTTCGGTGAGAAAGGCAATGACAGCCTGTATGGGGGAAGCGGCGCCGACGAGATCGCCGGCGGTCTGGGGGCCGACACCCTGAGTGGCGGCAGCGGCGCCGACACCTTCATCTTCACCGCCGAGCTCAATCAGCACTCTCACCGCGGTTGGCATGGCTGGGGCGGCTGGCATGGGGGTTATGATCACTACGATCTGCAGAGCTGGTCCGACTCCACCACCATGGGGATGGACACCATCACCGACTTCCTGAGCATCAAGGATCTCGGCTCAAACCCGCTGATCACGGCCGGCGGCCCCGACAAGATCGATCTGGTCCAACTGCTCGGAGACGACGTCGACCTCAAATGGGGTGGAACCACCCCGACCGCCTACGGTGTGTGGTTCAAGCACGAAGGCGGCAACACCTATGTCTATGCCGATATCAGCGGCAATCCGGCCGTGGCCGAGCTGGCGTTCAAGCTGACGGGCATCCACCACCTGGTGGTGGGGGACTTCCTGGGGGTGAGCCAGGTCAATATCACCCTGGGCGATGTGACTGTAAATGAAGGCAGCGGCACAGCGAGCATTGTTGCAAGCGTTGATCAGGTTGTAACGGGAAGCAATCTGCAGATCATCCTCTCCAACGGAGCCACTGTGACCATCCTGGTAGGCCAGACCACTGGTACATCCAGCGCCTTTGCTGTGCAGGGAGATGACATTTTTGTCGACGGCGAGGCTTATTCGGTCAGCATCGCCAGTGCCACAGGTGGCAACCTTGGCACACCTGATATCAGCGATACTGCCACCATCACCGTCAACGACACCATCGACATCACCACTGTGACCCTCGACGATGTCACGGTGAACGAAGACCAGCCCCTCACCTACACCGCCAGTGTGAACAACCCGACCCAGGGCGCCTTCTCGGTAACCCTGAGCAACGGCGTGGTGATCCACTTCGCCGACGGCGCCTCGGTCGGCAGTTCGGCGCCGCAACCGGCCCAGGGCGATGATGCCAACCTCGACAGCGACAGCTTCGTAGTCAGTATCGCCAGCAGCGCCGGTGGCAACTACGAAGGCCTGGACACCAGCACCGCCAGCGCCACGGCGCAGATCGCCGACACTATCGACGAGGTGACCGTCAATCTGTCGACCAGCGACGTGGACGAGGACGACGCCAGC